>DASZZM010000104.1:0-86305 GCA_035544895.1 Thermoanaerobaculia bacterium | reverse complement strand
CTGGACCCTTCGTGGCGCCAATGCCATCCTCGCTCTGCGCTGCGCCAAGCTCAGCAACCGCCTCGAAGAGTTCTGGCTGCCCCGGGCCGCCTAGCCCGACCGGCCTCAGCCGGCCGACCTCACAAATTTGTCGTGCACCCGGGGGCCGCCTGGCACTTGCGTTGGCGCCGCAACTGTGAAAGGATGACCGCACCTCGGGCGATTCGGCCGGAGGCAGCGCTTAAGACACCTACCAGGCAAGGCACTCCTTCTTTCTTCTTACCAAAGCAAGATCGGGCCACCCGAGGAGGGTCTGAGCTCTCATTCAACCGCTTGCGGCCAGCCGGCGCTTTGGCGTCCACGGCCGCGGCACCAGCCGCACTCCCCTGGAGGGTGGCCATCAACAGGCAGTAGCAAGGAGTTAGTTCATGTCAGAGAAGGGTACAGTCAAGTGGTTCAACGACGCCAAGGGCTTCGGCTTCATTTCGCGGGAGGGCGGTAGCGACGTTTTCGTCCACCAGTCCGCCATCGTCGCCGATGGTTTCCGCAGCCTGCACGAAGGCGATCAGGTCTCGTTCGAGGTCGTCGACGGACCCAAGGGCAAGCAGGCCCGCAACGTCGTACGCGTGTAGCGGCCACCCCCTCTCCCACTTTCCGCTCATTCAGCCGCCCCGCCCGGACCAGTTTCGGGCGGGGCGATGTTTTTTGATACCTAAGACGAAACTCCCGTGCAACGAGAGGGAGGGGGCGTCCCCTTCCCCCCCGGCACCCGCCGGGCAGGGACCCGGCGGTTCAGGAGAATCGGGAAGGGGATCCGCGGGGGTTGCGGGGGGCGATCCGATAGATTGGAGGCCGCCATCGCCAGTTAGCGAGCGCTGTTTCATACTTCGGGGCCGCCCACCGGCGGTGCCAACTAGAAAGAAAGCTAGAACCGGTCTTCGCCAGGGCCGTCTTCTTCAAACGTCTCCACCTCGTAGCGCCAGAGGCGAAGGGCGGGCGACCAGAATTCGGGAGAGAGTCCGGCCTTGTGCTTGAGGTGGGCAAGGAAGTCGCGGGGGTCGCGCAGCTGCTCCCACACTTGCGGCAGAAACGTGCTGTGATGGGCTTCGCCATACTCCAGGATGACGCCGTCGACTCCGGGACGCAGGACGGCGCGGACCTCCTCTTCGCTTGCCGCCTCGAGCGGCTCCGGCTCCGAGAGGAGGGAGACCTCGATGTGGAGCTCGGGCAGCTCCTCGCGGCCCACTGGCGGGAAGCGCGGGTCGTGCAGAGCGGCGGCCCGGGCGTTGGAGCGCAGATCCTCGAGCAGCGGGCGGCGGGCGCGCACCGAGCCGATGCAGCCGCGCAGGATTCCCTGGCGCGTGAGGGTGACGAAGCAGGCCCCGTCCGCGCTCAGCCAGGGCTCGACCGCCGCGGCGCGCTCGCCGCCCTCGCTGCGATTACCGCTCCGCTCGGCGCCCCCCGCGGCGCCGCCCCCTGGTTCGCGGCTGGTTTCGCCCTGCATCTCCTGCGTCGTGAGCCCGGTTCCGCCGACTTCCTCGGCGATGATCCGCCGCGCCAGACGCAGCAGCGTGCGCCCGCGCTCCCGCGGGCCCGCGCCCGGCCCGCCGCGGTCTGCCTGCCCCTCAGACCTGCTCATGGAAGGCGAAGGCGCCGTAACCGACCACACTGCCGCGGTCCCCGGCGGTGTCTCCGGAGTGGCGCAGGTCGATCAGCTCCGGCGCCAGGCCGCGGCGCCGTGCCGCGGCCAGCAGCCCGTTGATCGGCATCGCGCCGCACGCCTGGCGCGGTTCGAGCGGCCCGCCGAGCCGGAGGATCTCGTCCGCCGTGGCGCGGTCGGCCCGCTCCGCCATCGCGGCCGGCAGGTAGTGCGACAGGTCGGAGCTGATGACCAGGACGCTCTCCGGACCGCCCCAGGCCAGCTCGAGGACTTCCGCCACCTCCTCGGGCAGCGCCTCGCCGACGACCAGCGGCAGCACCCGGAAGGCGCCGAGCATCATCTGCAGGAAGGGCAGCTCGACCTCGAGGGAGTGCTCGCCCTCGTGCGCCGCCGGCAGCTCCACCACTTGCGACAGCCGGCGGACCGCTGCCGCGGCCTCGAGATCGACCGGCACCTCGCCGAGCGGCGTCGCATACGCCTCGACCCCGGGCAGCGCCAGGCCGCGGAAAGGCAGGCGATGGGCGGGGCCGATCAACACCACCCGGAGGATCTCTCGCGCCAGCGGGCCGAGCATGCTGAACGCGCTGGCCGCGATCGGGCCGGAGTAGACGTAGCCGGCGTGGGGAGCGATGATGGCTTTGGGCGTCCGCGGCGGGCGGGCCACGGTGGATGCTTGCGGGGCCGCGGCGGCCGCCGAGGAGCCTCTCGGCGCGGCGGCGGCGAGAAGTTCCTCGACGGCGGAGGCGAGCTCAGCGGGCGAGCTCGGGTAGAACAAGCCGGCAACGGCGGGGGGGCGAACGCGGGCGGTCGAGCGCATGACGGAACAGGCCCTCCAGCGACCCTGCCGGCAAGGCTACCCGAACTCATCTGGCAAGGAAAGTCGCTACTGGCCCTCGAAAAGAGCCCTCTGAGCAGGACCCGCGACCTCCTCGGCCGCGCCCCCGGCCGCCTCCCGGGAACCGCCGGCGCCCGGCAACTCGAAGCTCGCCACCACGGGCGCGTGGTCGCTCGTCCCGACGTCGGCGAGGACGCGGCAGGAGGTGGCGGCGGCGGCGACCGGGCCGCTGGCCAGGATGTAGTCGATGCGCCAGCCGATGTTGCGCTGCCGCAGGTTGCGCCACGGCGCCCACCAGGTAAAGAGGTTGTCGTTGTCGGGATCGAGGGCGCGGCCGACGTCGACCAGGTCCTCGGCGAGCAGTCCCGCGATCAGCTCGCGCTCCTCCGGGCGCTGCCCGATGGCGTTGGCCTTGCGCTCCTTGGGATGGACGTCGCGGTCGGTGCGCGTGACGTTGAGGTCGCCGCACAGCACGAGCCGCCGGCCGGCGGCGCGCAGCTCGCCGGCGTAGCGCCGCATCTCGCGCAAGAACTCGAGCTTCCCGGGGTAGTCTTTGCCGCCGTTGGGCACGTAGACCGAGGCCACCACCAAGTCGCCGAGCTCGGCCGCGACGATCCGCGTCTCGCGGTCGAAGCCAGGATGGCTGAAGCGCGGCTCCGGGAAGACCTCCCCGCGGACGGTCATGCTGACGCCCGAGTAGCCGCCTGCGCCGTGCCAGTAACAGCGGTACCCGGGCAGGTTGCACAGGGCTTCCGGGACCTGCTCCGGCGCGGCCTTGATCTCTTGCAGGCAGATCACATCGGGCCGGTCCCGCTCGATCCAGCCGCGGAACTGCGCCTCGCGCGCCCGGATGCCGTTGACGTTCCAGGTGGCAACGGTAAGGGCCATCGAGCAGGATCATAGCCCGGGGGCGCCGTTGCGGGCTCGTTCGGGCTCATTCGGATTCCGGGGGCCGGCCTGCCTCACCCCGCGGCGAGCGCCTGCCGGCAGCGGCGGAGCGCGCGCTCCCGGTCGGGCAAGGGGAGGTCGTCGAGGATCAGCAGCGAGCGTTCGCGGGCTCCTTCCAGGCAGGCCAGCACCTCGCGGTACTGGTGCTCGGCGCCCCCGCGTTGGTCCAGGCGCAGGAGGCAGTCGGCGAGCAGCAGGCGCGGCTGGAAGAGGGCGGGATCGAGATAGAGGGCGGCGCGGTAGGCGGCGACCGCTTCCTGCTTGCGGCCCGCCAGGTCGTGCAAGAAGCCGTCGAGCGCGTGGGCGGCGGGCTCCGAAGGATCGGCCGCCAGCGCCTCCTCGACCGCACGGCCCGCCGCGGCCACCTCATCGGCGGCCAGGTCGCGCGCCGCCGCCAGCAGGCACTCGTGGGCGCTCCTGGCCTGGGCGGCAGGCGCTTGGGGTCCGGCGCTCTCCTCCTGGCTTCGCTGCCGGCCCCGCGCGGCCGGCCCCGCGGGGGCCGCCGCCGGTGACTCCGGCCGCGCCGGTCGCGCCGGCCGCGCCTCTCGCACGGTATCCGCCACGGCCGGGGACACCGGAGCACCGGCAGACTTCGCCCGATCCCGCAAGCGCCCGGAGTCCGCGGGAAGCCTGGCGCCTACATCCGCCGGCGGCCGTACCGGCGCGTCTGCCGCGGAGGGCGGCCCCGCGCCGCTCCGGTGCCGGTAGCAGAAGCAGCTTCCCAGGTCGACCGCCTCGAGCTCGTCCTGGATCTGCCAGAGCGTTTCCGAGGCGCCCAGGAAGAGATGACCGTTGCGTGCCAGCAGCCGCGCGACGTGGGCGGCAACGCGCCTTTGCAGCGGCCGTCCGAAGTAGATGAGCAGGTTGCGCAGCAGGATCAGGTCGTAGTCGCGCTCGGGCAGCGCAAACGGCGGATGCGCGAGGTTGAGCGGCTGGTAGTCGATGCGGGAGCGCAGCTCGGGGGCCAGCTCGTAGAGCTTGCCGCACCGCGCGAACCAGCGCGCCAGCAGCGGCGGCGGAACCTGCGCCACCGAGCGCTCGCCGTAGAGGCCGCGCCGCGCCCCGGCGAGCGCGTCCTCGTCGACGTCGGTGGCGAGGATCGTCCACTCCCAGCCGGCCAGCTCGGCGCGGTCCGCCAACAGCATGGCCAGGGTCGCGGGCTCCTCGCCGCGCGCGCAGGCGGCCGACCAGATGCGCAGGCGGCGCGAGGCGGCGCAGGCACGCAGCAGGCGCGGCAGCACCTGCCGGGCGAGGGCCTCGAACTGTTGCGGGGCGCGAAAGAAGTAGGACTCCTTGATGGTGACCAGGGGCACCAGCTGCCGCCATTCCTGCGCCAGGCCCCCCGCGGCCAGGGCGCGCAGGTAGTCCGAAACGGCATCGAAGCCCGTGGCGTGGGCCCGCCGCTGCGCCACCTCGCCAAGGAAGTCGAAGCGCGCCGGCGCGACGACGTTACCGGTCTCGGCGTGGATGAGCGCGGCGAGCTCCTCCGCGGCGGGCCGCGCGGTCCCCTTCATCGCCCCGGCCGGCGGGGAGAGCGTCGTTGCCAAGGCCGACTCTCGCCCTCGTTCATTGGTCTCATGGGCAGACCCGGTTGCGGCCTCCCTCTTTGGCCGCATAGAGCCGGCGGTCGGCCAGCGTGATCAGGGCATCGCCGCTGACCTTGCCCGCCAGCTCCGCCAGCGAGGCAACGCCGAACGAGGCGGTGACCCGCACCTCCACGCCGGAAGGGAGAGTCACCGGATAGATCTCGATCTCGCCGCGCAGGCGCTCCGCGGCCTGAAGGGCGGCGTCGAGATCCACCTGCGGCAGCACCGCGAGGAACTCTTCGCCGCCGTAGCGCCCCAGCAGATCGGTGGTGCGCAGGCAGCGCCGCAGCAGGGCCGCGCCCTCGCGCAGCACCGCGTCGCCCGCCAGGTGGCCGTGCGTGTCGTTGACCCGCTTGAACTGATCCAGGTCGCACAGCACCACGCTGAGCGGCAGGCGATAGCGGCGCGCCCGCTCGAGCTCCTCGCGCAAACGGTCGAAGATGACCCGGCGGTTGAGCAGGCGGGTGAGGCCGTCGAGCGTGGACAGCTCGTGCAGGCGCTGGGAGAGCCGCGCGTTGTCGAGCACCAGCGACAGGTGGCCGACCAGCCCGTCGAGCAGCGTGCCGGTGACCTCGGCGAACTGCCACGGGTCGCGCGGCGCCAGCGCCAGCACCCCGCGCGCCCCGCGCACGGACAGGCGCACCCAGGCGGCAAAGCGGAGATCGATCTCGACGTCGCCGCGCACCCCGCTCACCTTCATCTCGACCGGAGTGCCCGGCGGCATCTCCAGCGCCCCGATCAGGCGATCGCGGATCGCCACGACCGCCGCCTCGCTGAGCGGCTCTTCCAGGATGATCTGCACGGTAGCCGAGTCCGGCTCCGCCATTCCGACCGCGAGGAAGCGCGCGTCGATCACCTCGCCGACCGTCTGCAACGCGGCGCGGCAGGCCTCGTCCAGGTCCCCCGCCGCCATGCCGCGCTCGAGCAAGGTGTTGATGACCGTCGCCTGCAGCAGGGCGGCATCGAGATGGCGCGCCACTCGCGCCAGGACGCCCAGGGCACCCGCGGGCCCGCCGGACGTGACGCCGGCGGCGGGCGTCTCGCCCCTGGCCTCCCCTTCCCCGGCGACGGCGGAAGCAGACTCGCCCTCGGCGCCGCCCTCGCCCTCCTCGCCCCCCTCCGATGGACTGCCGGGACCGGCAGTCTGGGCCGGATCACCCGCAGGCAGCTCGGTGCCACACGGCGGCGCGGCGCCTTCCACGACGGCTGCCTCCCGGCCGGGCTGCGGGCCGCCTGGCGGCACACCGGCGGCCGCCGGCGCGCCGGCTCCCTCCCTGGCTGCGCCCTCCCCGGCTCCTCCCCCGCCGGTTCCCCCGCCGGCGCTTGCGGTCCACGCGGCGCTGCCGGCCAGGGTGGCGGTGCCGGCCTGGCGAACCGCGGCCTGGCCGCCAACAGCGCCCGGGCCGGCCTCGCCGATGCCGGCCCGGTCGGCCAGACGCGATACCGTCGCCACGAGCTGCTGCGGCCGATAGTCCTTGGTCAGATAGGCGTCGGCGCCGGTGCGCAGGCTCCAGAAACGGGAGGCCGCCTCGCCGTGGCTGCTCAGGATCAGCACCGGGATGTGCGCGCTCGCCGGATCGGCCTTGAGCAGGCGCAGCAGCGGAAAGCCGTCGAGCGTCGGCATCTCGAGGTCGGTCACCACCACCGCCGGCCGCTCCGCGAGCGCGACCAGGGCGCCCTCGACTCCGTCGCGCGCTTCCAGCACCTCGAATCCGGCGCCGCGCAGCGTGCGCACCAGGATGGCGCGGGTCACCTCGCTGTCGTCGACGACCAGGACGCGCCGCGCGCTCATCGCTTCCGCCTCACTCGGCCTGCTCCTTCTGCCACCGGCGAACCAGGGTGCGAGCCAGCTCGCGCGGCGCCAGCGCCACCTCCGCCGCCCCGCGCTCCAGGGCGACGCGCGGCATGCCGAACACTGCCGAGCTCGCCTCGTCCTGGACCAGGGTGAGCCCACCCGCCCGGCGCAGCGCCGCAAGGCCCTCGACCCCGTCGGAGCCCATCCCGGTCAGCAACACGCCCGCCGCCTCGCGCGGGCAGCACTCCGCGCAGCTGGCGAACAATTCGTCGGCCGACGGGCGGTGGCCGCGCCGCGCCGGCGTCTCCCGGTCGAGCCGCAGCACCCCGCCGGGCTGCAGGCGCAGGTGCGCGCCGCCGGGGGCTAACCGCACCGCGCCGCGGCCGGGGGCCTCCTGGTCGCGCGCCAGGCGCACGTCGAATGAGAACTCCTTGTTGAGCCAGTCGGCAAAACCCACTTCGAAACCGGCGGCGATGTGCTGGACGACGAGGAAGGTCACCGGAGGATCCGCCGGAACCTCCGCCAGGAACTGGCGGATCGCCGCCGGGCCGCCGGTGGAAGCCCCGATGGCCACCCAGCGCAGCTCCGCGGCCTCGTTGGCCGCGCCGGACCCCTTCCCGGCGGTTCCGGCGGCATTGCCGGACAGGGCCTCGAGGCCGCTCTCGCGCCGCCGATTCGTCCGCGGCGCCGGAGCGGCGCGCGCCTGGGCGACCGCACGCACCATCTCGGGCAGCGTGGCGGCCAGCAGCTCCCAGCTCGCGGTGTCCTCGGGCTTGGGGAGCACCTCGAGCGCGCCGCGCTTGATCGCCTCGAAGGCGGTGCGCATCCGGTTGCGGGTGGCGCGCGAGCTCAACACGATGATCGGGGTCGGCCGCACCTCCATGATGCGCTCGATCGCGGCGTAGCCGTCCATGCCCGGCATCTGCAGATCCATGACCACCACCTGCGGCTCTTGCTCCAGCACCACCCGCACCGCCTCCGCTCCGTCGCCGGCCTCGCCTGTCACCCTGACGTCCGTGGTGCGGGAGAAGAAGCGCCGCAGCACCGCCCGCACCGCGGCGGAGTCGTCGACCAAGAGGACATCGATCACCTCCGATCGCCTCTATTGCCGTCCGCTCAAGCGGCGCACCACGTCGATCAGCTCCCCGGCGTCGAGGCTCTGCTTGGTGAGATAGGCATCGGCTCCCGCCTTGAGCCCGCGCAGCCGGTCCTCGGGACCTTCGCGCGTCGACACCACTACGATCGGCAGATGGAGGAAGTGCTCCATCGAGCGCAGCTGGGAGGTCAGCTCGAGGCCGTCCATTCCCTCCATTTCGATATCGGTCACCAGACAGTCGAACGCTTCTTCGCCGAGACGCGACAGCGCCTCGGAGGCATCGGCCGCCGCCGCCACCTCGAAGCCGGCGTCCTCGAGCAGCCGGCGCTCCATCTCGCGCGTCACCAGCGAGTCGTCGACCAGCAGCACCCGGCTCCGCCGCGCCGGCAACCGGTCGCTCGCCGCCGGCGGCGGGGTTCGCAAGTACTCGCGCCGGGCCAGCATGGCCGGCGAGAGCACGCCGACCGGCTCGCCCGAGGCCAGGAGCGAGACCCCTTCGAGCAGCCGATCGGTCGCGGCCGCGTGGGTCAGCGGCCGCACCAGGATCTCCTGCTCGCCCTCGACCTCGTCCACGGCGAGGGCCAGCGGCTGCCCCGAAGCCACCCCTTCGAGCAGCAGCTGGCCGGGCGCCGCGGGCTGGCCGTACAGGCGCGCCAGCGGAACGAAAGAGACCAGACGGTCGCCGAGAAGCGCCAGCGTGCGGCCGTCGCGCTCGACCACCGCCGCCTGGTCGAGGCGCGTGGCGCGGCGCACCACGGCCGAGGGCAGCGCCAGCCGCAGCTGGCCCACCCGCAGCAGCAGGACGTGCTCGCCACGGCGCGCCAGCGGCACCTCGAGTGTCACCGTCGTGCCGCGGCCTGGCTCGGAGGCGAGGAACACTTCGCCGCCGACGCGGCCGACCGCGGCCGCCACGACGTCGAGCCCCATGCCGCGGCCGGAGACCTCCGAGACATTCTGGCGGGTCGAGAATCCCGGGGCGAGGACCAGACGCAAGATCTCGTCTTTGCCCAAGCCCGCGGCGCCCGCCGCGTCCACGACACCGGACTGGATGGCCTGCCGCAGCACGCTCTCGGGGTCGATGCCGTCGCCGTCGTCGGCGATCACCAGACGCACGCGCGAACCCTCGGCGAAGGCAAGCAGCTGGAGACGGCCGGCGCGCGCCTTGCCGCGCGCTTCGCGCAGGCGCGGCGCCTCGATGCCGTGATCGACCGCGTTGCGCACCAGGTGCAGCAGCGCCTCCTCGAGCTCGCGGGCGATACGGCGGTCGAGCCGGGTCTCTTCGCCGGCCAGCTCCACCTCGACTTCGCGCTCGAGCGAGCGGCCGAGCTCGCGGGCATAGCGGGCGAGTGCGCGCAACGACCCGCGCAGAGGCTGGAGCTGCAAGGCGAGCATCTCTTCGAGCTGCGCTTCGGCGGCGCGGACCAGCCGGAGCTGCCCGCCTTCGAGATCCGCCGCGACCCGGCGCATCATGGTCGAGAGCACCGCCAGGACCTGCGCCGGCCGCGGCTCGCGCGCCCCTTTCTCGGCCAGCAGCGCCAGCTCCTGGATGCGCTCGACCACTTGCCGCGCGGCGAGCGCCATGATCCGCACCTCGGTCGACCGCTCGGCGACGGCGTCGAGCACCTGCGCTTCGACCCGGATCTCGCGCCCCGCGGCCTCCATCTTTCCGGCCTGTCCCGCCACCGCGCCGCCGGCCAAGGCCGCGGCCGGCCCCGCCTCGGCGGCCCGCTCCGCATCCCGCCCGGTGCGGCCCACCGGGGCTGCTCCGTGCGGCCCGGGGGCGGCGGCGGCGAGGAGGGCAAGCAGGTCCGCGGTCCCGGCGCCCGCCGCGGGAGGCTCCTCGCCGCTGCCTTCGTCGATCCTCTCCACCATGGCGCTCAACCGGTCGGCGACCCGAGTGAGCAGCGGCACCATGCCGGAACCCGCGGGCTTCCCCGGCCGCACTCCTTGCAGCACCTCCTCGGCGGCATGGCAGAGCTCGGCAAAGCTACCGAGCCGCATCATCCGGCCGGCGCCTTTCAAGGTGTGCAGCTCGCGCCGCGCCTCGACCGCCGCTTGCGCATCCTGCGCCAGCCGCGGCACACACCCGGCAAAGCGCTCGATGCGGTCGCGCGACTCCGCCACGAACAGAGGCACGAGATCGCTGAACTCCGGGTCCATGAGCTACTGACCCTGGGCGGCCCTGGGACATGAAACGGCGCTGCGATCTGGCGGTAGTGGACTACTCAAAGCGTCTATTGGATCTCCCCCCGCAACCCCTCCGGCTCCCCTTCCCGGTTTTCCGGAAGCCGCCGGGTCCCTGCCCGGCGGCGCCGGGGGGGAAGGGGACGCCCCCTCCCTCTCGATGCAGGACCTTCGTCTTAGCATCAGTTTCATCCTAGATCTTGGTCCAGCTGTCGATGTTGACGTCGAGCCCCAGGACACCGGCCAGCTCGCCGCCGGCGTAGATGGGCGAGGCCGCGGTGAAGATGGTCTGGCCCGAGAGCAGCGAGCTGAACACCGGCGTCAGCACGGTGCGCCCCTCGCCGGTGGCCGCCCTGTACCACGGCCGCTCGGCAAAGCCCTCGCCCGCCTTGACCGCGGCGGGGATCGGTTGGTCGCCGAGCAGCGCCCGGTTGGCGACCAGCGCCACCTGGCCGTCCTTGCCGTCGTAGAAATAGAGGCACTCCACGAAAGGCTGCCGGCCGATCAGCTCGCCGAGCAGGCGCTCGATGGCCTCCCAGTTGCCCAGCCGGCGGCGCACCTGGGCCGCGCAGCTCTCCGCCAGGTGCTTGAGCGAATGCGGCGACTTCAGATGGAAGGACTGGGCCAGCATCTGGATGGCCAGCCCGAGCTGGTTCAAGCGGTCGGCCGTGGCCGAGAACTGCTTGAGGCCGTCGGCCATGCGCTGCACCACCTGGCCCACCTCCTTGAGGGTCAGGACGACCTGGTCCGAGGCGGCGTTCTGCTGCTGGGTGGCGAGCGAGATCTCGCGCGCCACCCGCGCCGTGTCGCCCGAGGCGCCGCGCAGCTCGGCGAGCGCCGAGGCCGCCGCCCGGGCACGGTCGAGCACGCCCGCGGCCGCGGAGTTGCCCTCCTCGGTGGCCACCACGGTGGCGTGAATGGAGCCGGCGAACTCGTCGAGCAGATTGCGCACGGATTCGACCGATTCCTGCGACCGCTGGGCCAGGCGCCGCACCTCCTCGGACACGACCGAGAAGCGCCGGTGGTGATCGCCGGCGGCAGCGGCCTCGATGGCGGCGTTGAGCGACAGGATGTGGGTCTCCTGCGCGATCCCGGTGATCAGGTCGAGCACGCGGTAGATCTCCTTGGAGCGCGCGCCCAGGGTGTCGGCCCGGCTGGCGATGCCGCTGATCCGCTTCTTGACCTCCTCGATGCCGACGACCGCCTCGCCCACCGCGGCCGCGCCGCTGTCGCCGTCCTGCTCGGCCTTCTGGGCCAGCTCGACCTGCCTGGCGGCGTTGTCGGCGATCTGCGAGGCGGTGCGCGCCAGCTCCTCCATCGCCGCCGTGATCTCGACCACCGAGGCCGCCTGCTGCGACGAGCCGGAGGCCAGCTCGGAAGCGATCTGGTTGACCGAGTTGGCGGCCGCGGCCACCTCGATCGAGCTGTCCTGGATCTGCTGCGCCAGCAGCTCCAGCGCGCCCGCGGCGTCATGGAAGGCCGCCGCCACCCCGCCGGGCAGCGACCGCGCCCGCTCACCGCTGTTGACCAGGTCGCCGGCGCGCAGCAGCTCGAGCGCCTCGGCCAGCGCCACCTCGGCCGCGGCGTTGCCGCGCTCGCGCTCCCTGACCTGCTCCCACAGCCCGCGCTGCGGCTTGTAGACCACCGCCGCGTACGTCCCCGCCGCCACCGCCGCGAGCAGCAAGAAGACCTGCGCCGGCCACTGCGCGCCGTCGCCGGCCGCCGCATCCACGCTCAACAGCACGCTCCCCAGGACCGCCACCGCGACGAGCAAGGAGAGACCGGCCGCGGCCCGCCTGGCCGGCTGCTCCGCTCCGCCACCCGCGGCCGCCCCCGCGATCGTCTCCGGCACGTCCTTTTCTCTCCCGCCTACGCCCGCATCCGCGGCACTCTCAGCCATGTCCATCTCCCTCGTCAGCGCTTGGCTCGAGCTCGGCGGTCAGGGCGCGCGGCGGCGACGCGGGATCGACGATGACCAGCGGCCCGGTCTCGTGCACCGCGAGCCCGCACGCGGCTTCGGGCCAGAAACGGCGCAGCGCCGCCATCGCCGGACGAACGCGCAAGCCCGTGACCACACCCACCACCTCGTCCGCCAGCAGCGGCCTCTGCCCGACCTCCACCCGGTAGCCGCTCCCCTGCCGCGACAGCCCGCGCACCGCCGCATGCGCGACCCCCCAGAGGCCGCCGCCGCGCCGCAGCAGCAGGTAGCTCTCTCCATCCGCCGCCGCCCCTGCCATCCCGCGTTCTCCTCTCACCCCAACCCGCCCAGCGCCTCGAGGTTGACCACCCGCACGACCTCCCCCCCGACCACCGCCTCGCCCGCCACGAAACCGGCCAGCGGGGAGCCGCTCTCAGGCAACAGTGCGGTTCCGCCGCCCCGCGGCCGGGTGTCCGCCTGCTGCCATTGCTGCCACTGCGCGGACGCGGGCAGCCGCGCCAGCTCCAGCGCCGCGTCCGCCGCGAGCCCCACCAGCTCCCGCGCCTCCGGCGGCCCTGCCCACACCACCACGGTCACCGGGTAGGCCGGATTGGCGCCCTGCGGTGCGCGCACCAGCCGCGCGAGATCGAGCACCGGCAGGGGCTCGCCGCCGTACTCCGCCAGGCCCTTGAGCTCCGCCGCCGAACCTGGCAACGGATGCAGCGTCAAGGCGCGCACCACCCGCCGCACCGCGGCGAGGGGGAGCGCGCACACGTAGCCCCCCACGCGCACCAGCAGGTGGCTGGCGCCGGAGGAGCGCTCGTCTGGTTCAATCAAGCCGGCGCTCCCTCCGGGAGCGCGCCCGGGAAGCACCGTGCCGGCACTGGCGGAAGCGCCACCGCCGCCGCATCAGATCCTCGTCCAGCTCGCCACGTTGACGTCGACCGCGAGCACGCCGGCGAACGCCTCGTCCGGGCCGAACAGCGCCGTGCTCACGGTAAAACAGCGCTCGCCGCCGACCAGCGATTCGTAAGGCGGGACGAGCGCCGTGCGCCGCCGCCGCGCCACGGCGCGGAACCAGGGACGCCGGGTCAAGTCGTTCTCCGCGATCGCCGAGACCTCGAAGGCCCTGCCCGCGCGGCTCGTCGCCGGCCCGAACGCCAGCGCCGTGAGGGCGCCGCGCGCGTCGACCGCGTAGGCGAGCTCGACGAACTGGGCCTGGCGCATCAGCTCGTCGAGCGCCTGCTGGGAGCCGCCGTTGCCGGCGGCCGCGAGCTTGGCGGCCCACTGCTCCACCGTGTGCTTGAGCGAGCGCGGCGACTCCAGGTTGAAGGACTGCGCCAGGAGCTGGATGGTCAAGCCGAGCGAGTTCAGCCGGTCGGCGGTGGCCGAGAGCTCCTTCAAGCCCGCGGTCATCCGCTGAACCACCAGGCTGACTTCACGCAGCGTCATCACCACTTCGTCGGAGGCCGCGTTCTGCTGCTGCGTGGCGAGCGAGATCTCGCGCGCCACGCGAGACGTGTCGGCGGAAGCCCGGCGCACTTCGCCGATCGCCGCCGCCGCGGCGCGCGAGCGCTCGAGCACGCGGATCGCCTCCTTGCCGCCCTGCTCGGTGGCCACGATGGTGGCGCGGATCGAGCCGGCAAACTCGTCGAGCAGGTTGCGCACCGATTCGACCGACTCCCGCGAGCGCTGCGCCAGGCGGCGAACCTCCTCCGCCACGACCGCGAAGCGCCGGCCGTCGGCCCCCGCCGCCACCGCCTCGATCGCGGCGTTGAGCGACAGGATGTGGGTCTCCTGAGAGATCTCGGTGATGAGGTCGAGCACCCGGTAGATCTCTTTCGAGCGCGTGCCGAGGGCGTCGGCGCGGCTGGAGATGGCGTTGATCCTCTTTTGTACCTCCTCGACACCTGACACCGCCTCCTCGACCGCGGCGGCGCCGGCGTCGCCGCTGACCTCGGCGCGGGTCGCCATACCAGCCTGGCGCGAGGCGTTATCGGCAATCTGCGCCGCGGTGCGCGCCAGCTCTTCCATCGCCGCCGTGATCTCGACCACCGAAGCCGCCTGCTGCGAAGATCCGGCGGCCAGCTCCGCGGCGATCTGGTTGACCGAGTCGGCCGCCGCGGCGACGTCGACCGAGCTGTCCTGGATCTGCCGCGCCAGCAGCGAAATCGCCTCGGCGGCGGCGTGAAACACCTCGGCCAGCCGCCCCGGGAGCTCGCGCGCGCAACCGACCGAACGCACCAGGTCCCCGGCCCCGAGCTGCTCGAAAGCCGCGCCCAGGCTGGCTTCCAGGCGCTGCCAGCCCTGCTCGCCGCGCGGCAGGCGCCGCTCCAGGCGGCGGAAGAAGCCATAGACCCAGGCGGCATGCGCGATCAGCGCGGCGAGCCCGCAGGCGACGAAGAGAGAAACCGGCCAGCGCGGCGCGCCGCGCGACGCCGCCCAGGCGAGCAGGAGGGTGCCGGCCACCACCAGCCCGGCGAGCAGCAACCAGCCGGCCAGGGCGCTGCTCGAGCGCCGCGGCGCGGGGACAGGCCCGGCGCCCGCCGTCGCCGCGGCGTTCACCGCCGGCGCCCGCCGCGGCCCGTCCGGACCTCCGTCACGCACCATGGTCTCAACGTCCGTCGCGTCCATCTGCTGCGTCTCTCCCGGTTCCGGGGGAAAGGGACGCCCCCTCCCCTGACGCACGAACCCAGTTTTTCTCGCCGCTGGCGTGCTTTAGACTCCTCGGTAGAATAGGAAATTCCCCTTCCAGCCGCAACCTGCGCCGTCCCGGTGTGGGCTTGCTCACTCACTATATATAGATGCATACGCAAGTTCAGCTATAGTTCACCCGCTTTTCTTGCTCCAAAGGTGTTTCGTTCCGCGCCCGCCCGCAGCGGGCGGTGCGGCTGCCCTTTGACCTTGGTACAGGGAGGTATCCGATGAAAGCCAAAACCTACGCTCTGCTGCTCACCGCCGCCGCCCTCGCGGCCATCCCGGCCAGCGCCGGCAACGGACACTTTCTTCACGGCGTCGGCGCGGTCAACAGCGCCATGGGCGGCGCCGGTGTGGCCTTGCCCAACGACACCCTTGGTGCGCTCAACCTCAACCCGGCTCTGCTCACCGAGCTCGACGGCAACGGTTACGAGTTCAGCGCCGAGTACAACAAGGCCGACAACGCGGTGAGCAGCCAGGTCGGCCCCTTCTCGGGGCTCACCCGCGAGTCCGGTTCCACGCCACTCATCCCGGCCTTCGGCTGGACCCAGCACAGGCAAGGCAGCAACCTCGCCTACGGGGTCGGCTTCCTGGGCCTCGCCGGCTTCGGCGTCGATTACGCGCAAGACCCGAACAACCCGATCCTGGCGCCGCAGCCGCACGGCTTCGGCCGCGCCTACGCCAACTACCAGTTCATGAAGGTCCCCACCACCCTGGCCTACCGCGTCAACCCGGCGCTTTCGCTCGGCGTCGCGCTGATCGCCGCGCGCGCCACGCTCACCGCCGACCCGGCCGGCTTCGCCGCGCCCGATTGCTCGGGGCCGCCCTCGGCCGCCTGCTTCATCCCGCACGTCAACAGCTCCAGCGCCTGGGGCTACGGCGCCCAGGTCGGCGTGCACTACCGCGTCAACCCGCTGCTCGCCTTGGGCCTCTCCTATTCCACCGAGCAGCGTTTCCAGAGCTTCGAATGGAACGCGGCGGTCGCCAATCCCAACCTCGCGACCTTCGGCACGGCGCGGCGCATCCGCTTCAAGCTCAACGCCCCGGAGACCGTGGTGGCCGGGATCGCCTTGACGCCCGGCCCGCGCCTGAAGGTCGCGCTCGACGGCAAATGGATCAACTACTCCCATACCACCGGCTTCGGAGACGACCCGTTCACCGGCCAGGGCCTGGGCTGGAAGAGCATCGGGGTCTTCGACGTCGGGGCGCAATTCCTGGCCACCCAGCGCCTGGCCCTGCGCCTGGGCTACAACCGCACCCAGAACGCCATCCCCGCCGGTGTGGCCTTCTTCAACGTGGAATCTCCCGCCGTCTTCAAGGACCACGTCACCGGCGGCCTCGGCCTGCGCATCTCGCCGGCCTTCGAGCTGAACCTGGCCTACTACAGGGCCCTGCGAAGCCACATCACCGGCCCCCTCTTCGGCCCGGGAGGACCAATCCCGGGGGCCTCGGTCACCGACGAGCAGTCGCTCAGCTCGGTGCTCGCCGCCTTCTCCTTCCGGCAGTGAGGGGAGGGCAGTAACCCGAGTCGAAGGCGCCAAGGCCTCGGGCGGCTCCCGGGAGCCGCCCGAGGGCCGCCGCTAGAGCGGAAGGAATCCTCCGAAACGAGTCACCGGCTATGGAAGAAAGCGCTCGATCTCAAGCGCACCGTGAAACACGCCGAGGATGTCGACGGAGCCGTCGTGAAGGATGAGGTACGCGATGCGGTAATGCCCGTAAAGGAGGATGCGGATGGGGCGGTCCGGCCGGCCCTGGTACAGATGGCCGACCTCCGGGAACCTCGCGAGCACCTTGGCCTTGTCCACGATGCCGCGCACCGTCCGTTGGGCCGCCGCAGGATTGTCTTGGGCGATGTAGTCGTGGATCTCGTGCAGCCAGCGCTCGGCCTCCGCGGTCCACCTTACTTTTGCCATGAGGCGATGCGCTGCTCGAGCTCCTCTTGGCTCACGGTCCGGCCGCTGTCCGAGTCGGCCAGGCCGCGGTCAATCATGCGCGCGAAGGCCAGTTCGCGGAGGAGCTCCTCGTAGGAGCTATCCTCCGGCTGCTCCTCGATGATCCGCAGCATCCGCTCTCTTGCGCTGGTCGTCCTCATCTCCGGTCCTCCTCGAGATCGTATTGTAGGACGGAACCTCCCTCCACGGCTGGTCGAGCAGCGGCTCGTCCCGACACGGACCCTGAATTCCGGCGTGAGCTTCTTCGGCTGCGCCGTGAGCTAGAATCGAATTCCAAGGATTCCAAGGAAGGCTATGTCGCCACGAGGAGCGGTAGGGCTGCCTTTGACCTGGGTACTGGCGCTGACCGCCTGTGCGACGCCGGGAGGCCCGCCTCCGCGCAAGCTGCTGTGCAACGACGCCGCGAAGCTCGCCAGCTTCGCCGACCTGGGCGTCCCGGCTGACGAGCGGGCGGTGGCCGTGGCGGTCGCCGGCCGCGATATCTGGGTCCTCTTCGAGCCGGCGCGGCTGTTGCGGCTGCGGCGGGCAGCCGGAGGACCAACGGTCCAGATGGCAGTCGGCGGAGGCGCGGACGCCTGGACGAGCCTCGACATCGATCCGCGAGACGGCGCCGTCTGGGTGGCCTCCGAGCGCAGCCTTGCCCTGATTCGATTCAGCCCTGTGGGACCTCGCTGCGACGACCGTCAAGCTGGCCAGGGTGGAGGGACCCGGGGGCTTCCACCGCATCCTGGCCGGCGAGGACGCCCTCTATGTCGAGCCGACCGCCGCCGAGCGGCGGGTCTGGCGCGTCGAACGCTCGGGCAAGGTGCTCGGCACCTTCTTCTCATCGCCGGCGCCGCCGCCCACCGCTGACGAGCCGGTCGACACCCAGCAACACCGGGGGCGCTGCCTCTCGCTGGAGAAGGATCCGTCCGGCAAGATCCTGGCGCTCGACCGTTGCTCCGGCCGGGCGCTCGAAGCCGACGGCCAGGGCGGCTGGGCGGAGCGGCGGGATCTGACCTGGGTGGGTCAGCTCCCGGCCATCACTCCCCCGCACACCGTCAAGGGGACCGGCGTGGGCACCGCTGCCGAGCGGTGGCAGGTAGGCTTCGGGACCGGACATCTCTTCTACTGGAAGGGCCGCCCGCTGGTGCTGGGGCCGCCGGCCGTCGGAGTCAAGGACACCGCGGCGGTCGTCTACGTCGCCGACCGGCCGGGAGAGAGGATCCTGGAGACCTGCCTGGGCCGCTACCTCATGTTCGAGGTCGCCGCGAGCGCGGAGAGCTTCGCGGCAATCAGCCAGCGCGCCATCGTCTACGGCGACCTCGCCGCCGCCCCCGACGCCCCCTGAGTTCGCGCCGCGGCCCGGCGGCGAGCGGCGAGCCACACCTTGCTCGCCGCCGAACCGTCTTGAGGAAGGGCAACCCGCTCCACCTTGCCGCCTCCGCCGAGCCTTGGCATGGCCTCAGGCGTCAACCCGCGCCGGACTCCCCGGAACCGGCGCCGGGGTAGCCGAGTCTAAGATGTCGCCATGCGCACCCCGCGAACCGGATTCTTCGCAGTCCTCGGATTCCTCCTCTTTGCCTTGATCGGTGCCCTCGCCGCGCCGACCCCCTCCCGTCCAGCCGGGCCGGCAAAGGCGCCGGGAAAGGAGAAGCCGGCGGCGAAGGACGCCTGGGCGGAGGTCGAGAGGCTGATCGAGGAGCAGAAGCTCGAGCAGGCGTCGAACCGGCTCGAGGCCCTGCTCGCCAAGGCCCAACAGAGCGGCGACTCGGCGGCATGGGCGCGCGCGCTCATCAGGCGGACCGAGGTCCGCATCGCCCTGGGCGGCTTCGAGACAGCGGTGCGGGAGTTGCGCGAGTCACCCTGGCCGTCCCAACTGCTCGCGCGCACCGGGCTCGACCTCTACTTCGGGCACGCGCTGACGAGCTACGCCGCTTCCTACTCCTGGGAGATCAACCGCCGGGAGCGCGTCGACACCCAAGGCAAGCTCGATCTCAAGCTGTGGACGCGCGAGCAGATCGTCGCGGCGGCTACCGAGGCGTTCCTCGACGCCTGGAAGAATCGCGCTGCGCTTGGCCGCGAGCCGGTCGGCCGGCTGGCGGAGGTGGTCGTATCCAACAACTATCCGCGCGAGGTGCGCGGTACCCTGCGCGACGCGGTCGCCTATCTGTTCGCAGACCTTCTCGCCGACGCCTCGCTGTGGTCGCCCGAGCAGACCAACGACCTCTATCGCCTCGACCTCTCTCGCCTGCTCGAGATGGGCGGCGGCGCCGCGGCCGCTGTCCGGCTGGACGACGCGGGGACCCATCCGGTCGAAAAGCTGGCCGCGGCGCTCGCCGACCTCGAGGCCTGGCACACGATGGAGGGGCGGCGGGAAGCGGCGCTCGAGGCGAACCTCGAGCGCGCGCGCCGCTTGCACCAGGCGTTCGCGCAGCAGGCGGACCGGCGGCGCATTCGCGAAGAGCTGGAGACGCGGCTCGCGCAGGACCGCGATCTCGCGTGGTGGGCGGAAGGCCAGGCGGTGCTCGCCGGCCTGCTCAGGGAAGACGACGATCCGCAAGCCCTGATCGCGGCCCATCGAGCGGCGCTCGCCGGCGCGCGGGCCTATCCGCGGAGCCCCGGCGCTCAGGACTGCCGGCGCGTGGTGGCGGAGATCGAGGCCCCGGAATTCTCGGCCCAGGCGATGACGAGCGACGGCCTCGGGCGGCGATCGATCGCCGTCGACTACAAGAACCTGCCACGGCTCTTCTTTCGCGCCTACCGCGTCGATGTCCTGGGGCGGCTCGCGAGCGGCACCAGCGAGCCCTTTCCGGAAAGCTGGAGAACGCGCGAGATCTTGCGCCCCGGGCCGCCCGCCGCCAGCTGGGTCGCCGACCTGCCCGCGACTCCCGATTTCCGCCAGCACCGCTCCTACGTCGTGCCCCAAATCGCTGAGGCAGGCGCCTACCTGGTGGCCATCTCTGCGAACGACTCCTTCAGCGAGGCGCGCAACCACATCCTCGAGACGCCGCTGGTGCTCGGTGATCTGGTGCTCCTCGCCAGTCCGGACGCGGGCGGCGAGGCAACCCGCCTGCGCGTCCTTTCCGCGTCGTCGGGCGCTGCCCTTCCCGGTGTCGAGATCCGCGTGTTCTGGCGCAGTTGGCAGCGCGGGTACGAGGTCGCGACGCTCACGACGGATGCCTCGGGCGCCGCGCCATTCGTGCCGCCCGGCGGCGGCCCCGAACCGTGGCGAAGCTACCTCGCGCTCGCTCGCCGCGGCAGCGACCTCGCCGTCCTCGAGATCGGCCCCGGGCCCCAGCCGCAAGAGAGCGGACCGGCGGCGCTCTTCTTCACCGACCGCAGCATCTATCGCCCGGGCCAGATCGTGCGCTGGAAAGCCCTCGCCTACGGCGGAGACCGCAGGGCGGGCCGCCTGGCTCTCGAGCCTCACCGCGCCATGACCGTGAAACTCGTCGATCCCAACGGGCAAGAGGTCGCGACCGCGACGGTCGCAACCAACGACTTCGGCACCGCGGCCGGGGAGTTCGTGGTGCCAGCCGGCAGGCCGCTCGGCGCCTGGTCGCTGACCGGCAGCCTGCCGGGACAAGCCTCGATCCAGGTCGAGGAGTACAAGCGGCCGACCTTCGAGGTGACGCTGAAAGCGCCGGCCGAGGCGCTGCGGCTCAATCGCGCCGCCGCCTTTCGTGGCGAGGCGCGCTATTACTTCGGCTTGCCGGTCACTAGCGGCCGCATGCGCTGGGAAGTGCGGCGCGAGCCGGTCTATCCTCCATGGTGGTGGTGGTGGGAAGGGAGCGCGAACCTGGCGAGCACGGGGCAGGGTGGCTCACAGGTCGTCGCCTCGGGGACCGGGGCGCTCGGCGAGGATGGTGCCTTCGAGGCCCGCTTCGCGCCCGCGGCCGACGAGCGTCTGGACAAGGAGGTCACGTATTCGTACCGCTTGAGCGTCGAGGTCACCGACGAGGGCGGCGAGACGCGCACCGCGGATCGCTCGTTCCGGCTCGGTTTCGCCGCGATCGAGGCAGCGATCGAGAGCGACAGGCAGTTTCTCGATCCGCAGGCCGCGGCGGAGATGACGGTCCTGCGGCGCGACCTCGACGGCGCGCCGCGGCCGGGCGCCGGTACCTGGCGTCTGCTCGAGCTGCGCGAGCCGGAGAAACCACGCCTGCCGTCGGAGGAGCCCATCGCGACACCTCCTCGCGCCGGCCAGAGCGCGGCCTTGCGCACGCCGGGCGACGATCTCGCCCCGCGCTGGCAGGGCGCAGTGCCGCCTGCCGCGGCCCTGCGGCAATTCGCCGACGGCGCCGAGGTGGCCGGCGGGGACCTCACCCACGACGACCAGGGCCGCGCCGCGCTGACGCTTCCGCCGCTCCAGCCAGGTTCGTATCGCTTGCGCTACGAGACGCGAGACGAATTCGGCGGCCTCGCCGCCGCGCAGCGCGAGCTCGTGGTGGCGGGGGAAGCGCCGCTTGCGGTCGCGGTCCTGCTCCTCGCCCAGCAGACGAGCGCGCGCGTCGGAGAGACCATCTCCGTCCTCATCCATTCGGGCTTCTCCGGCCAGGCGCTCGAGCTCCAGATCCAGCGTGGCCCGAGCATCGAGCGGCGCAACATCGTCGCCCGGGCGGCGCCGCAGCGCGTCGTGATCCCGGTCGGCGAGAACGATCGCGGCGGGCTCGCCTTCAGCGTGGTCGCGGTGCGCGATCATCAGTTGCTGCGCCAGGAGGCGATCGTCGCGGTACCTTGGGACAACCGCGAGGTCAAGGTCGACTACCAGACCTTTCGCGATCTGCTGCGGCCCGGAGCCAAGGAGACGTGGCGGGTCAAGGTGACGGAGACCGGCGCGCGTGGACCGGAGCCGGCGGCCGCCGAGCTGCTCGCCTATATGTACGACCGGAGTCTGGACGCTTACGCTCCACACCGTCCTCCGCGCCCCCTCGACCTCTTTCCGCAGGGTGTTGCGGCTGTCGCCACGGCCGCGAGCCTGGGTGGGCGCCCCGCCTACTGGTTCATGGGCAACCGCTTCGCGGAGCTGCCGGAGGGCGCCGCCCTGCACGGCGACCTGCTGCGCCAGATCGATCTGTACGGCATTGGCGGGCCAGGATGGCGCGCGCGACTGCAGATGCCGGCGCCGCCGCCTGCGCCGAAACCGGTCGAAGGCGGAGTTGCGGGCGGTGCGCCCATGGCGGAGGCGATCATGGTCACGGCCGAGGCGCCGCTCTTGGCGAAACGAAACTCGGTGGGCGGCAATCTGAGCGCGGAGCTCAAACCAGCGCCGCCGCCGGCCCTGCGCAGCAACTTCTCGGAGACGGCGTTCTGGCAGCCGCACCTGCTCACCGCCGCGGACGGCACCGCGGCGATCGAGTTCACGGTGCCGGACTCGGTCACCTCCTGGAGCGTCTGGACGCACGCGCTCACCAAGGACTTCCGCTCGGGGTTCGATCATCGCGAGGCGAGGTCGGTCAAGGACTTGATGGTCCGCCCCTACCTGCCGCGTTTTCTGCGCGAAGGCGACCACGCCGAGCTCCGCGTCGTCCTCGACGACGCCGCCGAACGTCCGCTCGACGGCGACGTCACGCTCGACATCCTCGACCCGGACAGCGACGCCTCGGTGCGCAGCGAGTTCGGGCTCGCCGAGGCGGCGGCTCGCCAGCGCTTCCACCTCGCGCCGGGCAAGAGCGCCACCGTTACGTTCTCGCTCGCCGCGCCCAAGCGCGTCGGGCAGGTGGCGTTCAAGGTCGTGGCGACGGCCGGCGACACGAGCGACGGCGAGCTGCGCCCGCTGCCGCTTCTGCCGTCGCGCGTTCATCTCGCGCAGTCGCGGTTCGTCGCGCTCCACGACCGCGAGAAGCGGACCATGACCTTCGACGACCTCGAGCGCACCGACGATCCGACGCGCCTCAACGAGCAGCTGGTCGTGACGCTCGACGCGCAGCTCTTCTATTCCGTGCTGGCGGCCGTACCCTACCTCGTCGACTATCCTTACGAGTGCACCGAGCAGACCCTCAACCGCTTTCTCTCGACCGCGATCTTGACCTCTCTCTTCGATCGCTACCCGGCGGTCGGCCGTATGGCGCGGGAGCTCGCGCAGCGCGAGACGGAGGTCGAGGCCTTCGGCGGCACCGATCCCAACCGCCAGATGGCGCTCGAAGAGACCCCGTGGCTCCTCGAGTCGCAAGGCAAGCAGAGCGCCGCCGCGGATCGCCCGCTGATCAAGGTGCTCGATCCGCGCATCGCCGAGGCGCAGCGGGAGTCGGCGCTGGCCAAGCTCGTCCGCGAGCAGCTGCCGAGCGGCGCCTTTCCCTGGTGGTCGGGGGGGCCGCCGTCGGACTTCATGACGCTCTACCTCCTCTACGGCCTCGCCAAGGCGGGGGAATTCGGCGTCGCGGTGCCGCGCGGCGTCGTGACCAACGGCTGGCGATACCTCGGCGAGAAGTATCGGCGCGAGATCCGGGACAAGATCGACAAGCCCGACTGCGACTGCGCCTGGGAGTTCTTGACCTTCTTGAACTACACGGCTTCGGCTTACCCCGACCCGTCGTGGATCGGCGACGCTCTGCCGGCCGCCGAGCGCAAGCGCATCCTCGACGCTTCCTTCCGGCACTGGAAGGAGCACTCACCCTACTTGAAGGGTCTGCTCTCCCTCACCCTGAAGCGCATGGGCCGGCCGCAAGACGCGCGGCTCGTCTTCGACTCGGTCATGGACTCGGCGAAAACGACCCCTGACGAGGGCACGTTCTGGCAGCCCGAGGACCGCTCCTGGCTGTGGTACAACGACACGATCGAGACGCACGCCTTCGCCCTTCGCGCCCTCCTGGAGCTGCGGCCCAAGGACGCGCACCTCGACGGCCTCGTGCAGTGGCTCTTCCTCAACAAGAAGCTCAACCACTGGAAGTCCACGCGCGCGACCGCGGAGGTCGTCTACTCGCTCGCCAAGTACCTGGCGAGCCAGCACGAGCTGGCGGTCCGCGAGGCGGCGCGAGTCGAGGTCGCTGGCCAGCAGAGCGACTTCGTCTTCGAGCCCGACCGCTACACCGGCAAGAAGGTGCAGATCGTCGTCCCGGGCGCCAAGCTCGGGCCGCGGGACGCGACGGTCGCCGTCTCGAAAGAAACGCCGGGACTGCTGTTCGCTTCGGCGACCTGGCACTTCTCGACCGAGGCGCTGCCGCAGGAGGCGCGCGGCGGCCTTTTCGCGGTCGAGCGCCGCTACTTCCGGCGCGTGCGCTCGGGCAAGGAGATGGTGCTCCAGCCGCTCGAGGAAGGCGCTGCGCTCGCGCCGGGCGACGAGAT
This sequence comes from Thermoanaerobaculia bacterium, assembly GCA_035544895.1. Classification (GTDB taxonomy): domain Bacteria; phylum Acidobacteriota; class Thermoanaerobaculia; order Multivoradales; family UBA5704; genus JASLEW01. The sequence goes on along the minus strand of DASZZM010000104.1, from coordinate 62,389 downwards.
CGAGGTGCAGCTCTCTCTCCGCAGCAAGGCCGCCGCCGAGTACGTGCACCTGCGTGATCCGCGCGCGGCGGGTTTCGAACCCGGCGTCGTGGTGTCCGGCTGGAAGTGGGACCTGGGGCTCGCACGCTATGAAGAGGTGCGCGACAGCGGGACCAATTTCTTCATCGAGTGGCTCCCGGCCGGCCAATACACGCTCAAGTACCGCGTGCGCGCCGCGCTCGGCGGCACCTTCCGCGTCGGTCCCGCGACAGTTCAGTCCATGTACGCACCCGAGTTCACGGCCTATTCGGCGGGGAATCTTGTACGGGTGGCAGGGGAGCGATAGCCCAGGAAGGCAAACCCAATGACTCGACACAGATCTGGGCGAAGCCTTTTCCGGGCCGCGACGATGGCTGCGGTGGCTGCGGTGACCGCGCTGGCCGCGCTCGCGGCAGGCAGCGCCCCGGGCGGCTCGTTCCCTCCGGGCGGCCGGCAAGCGGCGATTCCATTGACCGGGACGGCCGGGGATCGGCCTCGCGGAGTCCGTCTTCCCGAGCGGCCCGGCCCGGGTGCCCTGGCCCTATGGCGGTTGGTGCATCGAGGCGATGGATTCCCATGGCGGGTGGATCGCCTCGGCGGCCGAGATGGCCCGTTTCATCGGCGCGGTGGATGGCCGGAATCATCACCGGCAGATCCTCCGAGCGCAATCGATCCAGCAGATGATCGCCCGCCCCGCGCCGCCGCTCTGGGTAGGGAGCGACAACTGGTATGGAATGGGATGGCAGATCCGGCCCGCGGACGGCGATGCCAACTGGTGGCATGCCGGGTCGCTGGACGGTACGACGAGCCTCATGGTGAGGGCCTATAACGGTGTGACCTGGGTGGCGCTCCTCAACTTCCGGCCGAAGAACTCGGATCGGTTGGGCAGGGAGCTGGACGACGCCATGTGGCGGGCTGTCCAGCGCGTCAAGACGTGGCCGGTCCACGATCTGTTCGGGCAGCTCGGCGGCTGCCCTCCGCGGACGCGGCCCTGAGCCGCCGTCGGCAAAGCCGAAGAGCAGAAGCCTCCGGTTTGCGGGCGCTGGACGAGATGCAGTGTCTGCGCGAATGGATTGGTCGGGGCGAGAGGATTTGAACCTCCGGCCTCACGGTCCCGAACCGTGCGCTCTACCAAGCTGAGCTACGCCCCGGTAACTACGGACAGCACCCGCACCGCGGTCCCCTGGCAAGGCCGCACGGCGGACGGAAGAGCGAGGATATCGCCCGCCGGGGCAGCGGTCAAGGGAGTTTTCTGGCGGCGCATCAGGAGTTCCTGCGGCAGCTCGAAGAGCAGCTTGCGGCGACGCAAGACCAAGCTGCATCGCCGGCGTCCCCTTCGGGGCGTTGACCCCCCGTTGCCTCAACCGTCCATCCCCGGCCAGCTCGCCATCGGCTCGGCGGAGCGGACGACGTGCATGCCGGCGGCGGCGAAGTGGCGCAGGGCGGCCGCGGACTGCGGGGTGAAGTCGAAGAGGAAGGAGCCGGGGCGCGAGGGATCGGGGACGGCAACAGAGGACATGCAGTCTTCGAGGATGTAGACCTTGCGGGCGAGGCTGGGATCGCGCGCCTGGATCTGGGCGAGCAGGTCTTCGAGAGAGCTCTTGACGCAGTGGCTGGCGGCCTGGCCGGCGATGAGGACTGCGTCGGCGGCGAGCAGGGTCTCGAGGAACCGCTCGTTGCGCTGCGCGAGCGGCCGGCCGTCGTGGCGCATCAGCACCTCCGGCGCGAGGACCGAGTAGTTCTCGGTCAGCGGGTTGTCTCCCTTGATCTCGATCCTCGCCGGCGCCCCGCGCGCGAAGCCATGGAACAGGCGGGCCTCCTGCACCACCCCCACCAGGTCGTGGCCCTCGCCGCCCAGCAGGCAGTGCGGCGGCCAGAGGTAGAGCTTGTATTTGCCGGCTCTCTCCAGCTCGCGGCAATAGAACTCGACCTGGCGCAGCAGCCAGTCATAGTCGCCGCCGGCCGCCCAGGCGGCGAGCGCGGGGTTGGGCGCCAGCCGGCCGCTGCGCACGTCCTCGGCGGTCACCTCGCGATGGGCGGCCGGCGTGCGCCCGTCCGCGTCGACCCAGAAGGAGGGGAAGAAGATCTGGAACGGGTAGTGGGTGTCGAGCGTGCAGGTGACCTCGGAGATGCGGCCCAGGTTGCGGTAGATGAAGCGCGCGATGCGGTCGCTGTCCTCGACCGCGCCGCGGCCGCCGCGCCCACCCACGAAGAGAGTTCCCTGCGGCAGGCAGAAGTCCCGCTGCACGTCGACCAGGAGCAGCAGCACCCGTTGGCGGTCGGACGCCGCGGCTTCGATCCCCTGCCGCCTCCGCCACTCCTCCGCCGCTTCCAGCACCCTCTGCTCGTCCGGCCGGTACTCCCACTCCTCCGCCCGCCGCGGCTCATAGTGCTCCGGCACCGGCAGCTCGATCGCCCTCGCCAAGGCCCGCCTCTCCTCTCGAACCGACGACGTCCGGAACCGCCGGCATGGGCAGTGGGGTCGCCGTCTCGAGAGCGAGCTTACCTTTCTTAGCCGCACAGCCCCACCGGTTTTGCCGACCCCGAGGTATGAAGCGGCGCTGCGATGTGGTAGTGGAGGACTACTCAAAGCGTCTATTGGATCGCCCCCCGCAACCCCTCGATCCCCTTCCCTCCCCTCCGGGGGGGAAGGGGACGCCCCCTCCCTCTCATCCCCGGGGCCGGCGCTCGCGGCGCAGGAAGTCGGCGAGGTGGCGGGCGAGCTTGACGGTGAGGCGCTCCTCGGCGCAGGCCTGCTGGAAGAGAATGAGGGCGACCATCGCCTCGCGGTGGACCTCGCGCGAGGCGAAGACCGGCATGATCTCTCCGGCGAGGCGCCGCAGGTCCTCGGTCCGCCCCTCTTGGGCATAGAGGGCCGCGAGATCGAGCGCCGCCAGCGCCGCGTCGTACCCCATCATGCGGTCCAGGAACTCCTTCTGCACCTCGCGGAACGCCGCCTCCGCCCGCGCGGTCCTGCCCAGGCCAAGGTCGATGCTGCCCTCGGTCCAGCGCAGGCGCACGAGGTCGAGCGGCTGCGCCGAGTCCCGGAACAGGCGGCGGACCTCGGGGAGGAGCTGCTCGGCCTCGGCGTGCCGGCCGGCGAGGCTCAAGCAGCCCAGGAGGTTGTAGCGGGCATAACGGAAAAAATCCAGCTCACGGGCGGGGTCGATCTCCTCGGGTAGATGGAGCAGCAGGTCGATCGCCCGTTTCAGCTCACCGGATTCCTGCAGGGCCTTTGCCATGGCGAGGAGGGATCTCGCGACGCCATGCTGGTCTTTGTTCTCCTTGTACAACGCCAGGGCCCGGTCAGCCAGCTCGATGGCTTCGGGAAGCCGGCGCTGATTCCCTCGGAGAGAACTCTTGAGGTCCCAGACCTCGGCCTCGACGCGGGTATTGCCGGTCATGCTCTTGGTTAAGAGCCTCTCCGCCTCGAGAAAGGCGTCCTCGGCACTGCGCAGCTCGCCCAGCACGCGCAGTGCGTTGCCGAGATAGGCAAAGGCGCGGGCCCGGAGGTCCAGCACCCAATGGGGGTCATACGCTTCGCCGAGATGCGCCGAGATGAGGATGGCGAGCTGGGCCAGATTGACCGCTTCCGCGGGGTCGTCGAAGACCGCCTCCCGGCTCTTCTGGAGGAGCAGCTGGACCAGCCCCCATTCGTGCAGATCCTCGTACTCGTCGGCCAGGCGAAGCTGCTCCTCGTAGGGCCGGTCCCGGAGAAGAGCCAGGAGCTGCGGCGCTTCCCTCCATTCGAAGGCGGCCACCGCTTCGTCCCAGTGGCCCACTTCCTCTTGCAGCCGCCGCAGCTCCTCGTAGCGCTCCCGGCAGGCGGGGCAGCGCGCGAGGAAGTGTGGCACCACCTGGTGCAGCAGCTCCTCGTGCTCCAGCCGTCCCGACAGCCACCTGGCGAGGACCTCGACCGAAAGATGAGACTCCTCCACGCTCCCCTCCTTTTCCACGCTCCCCTCCTTTTGATCTCTTCAGACTACGTACAAAGCGTTGGAGTTTTCGCTCTCAACAACATAGTTGCCTGAAAGGGTATTTCTGTGACATCTGGGAAAAAAAAGGAGCCGGCTCCGCTACGACCGGCTCCTCGAGGCTCCGCCAGCGGAAAAGACTCACGGCGAGGGCTGGCGGAACCCAGTGAAGCCGAACCTCCGGGCGGGTGCTCGTCCTTGGGCTTCTCGTGACCCTGCCTGCAATCCCACCCTTCCCATCGGGGTCAGTTCCAGCGGGGCGCCGCACCGCCGCCGAACAACCCCCTGCCTCGAGACGGCGGGGCGGCATGGCTGCCGTTCGGGTCGATGGACATGCCCTCCTTCGCCGAGAAAGCGGCCGTACCGCCATCGGCCACCCCCGCGCCTCGGGGCGGCTGGATGGCGTGGGTGCCGCCGTTGGGATCGATCGTCATCCCGTTCTTGGCCCATACACCAACCAGCAGCCGCCACAGCGCGGACAGGAACCCCACCCGCTCCCCGTCTCGATCGCCGGCGAGCCCAACCCATGGCTGAGCTCCTGACGCCAGCAAGGCCGGGCCGCCCTGGCGCGTCTGCTCGGCCTGGGCCAGCACCGGCAGCAGCGCAAGCACCGCCGCGAGAACGACAATCGGAAACGCATTCCTTCTCTGAGTTGACATCTTCCTGCTCCTCGGGAAGGGTCTCGCGCCGCGTCCATCGCCACGCAGCCCGTCCCTAAAGGAGAAGTTGCCTCAGAAGGAAAAAGCGGGGCAGTTCGTCATCTGGCCCATTCCTGTCAAGGTAATCTTGAATTCATCGCTCCCGGGCGGTATCTCGAGCTTGGGATACAATCCCTGGCCTCATCCCCCACTGGCCTCCAGGAGGGTTCCATGCCGCTGACGACTCTCACCGAGCTGTTCTTCAAGGCTGCCGGCTACGGCAAACCGGACTGCCTGCTCCACAAGGTGGGCGGAACCTACCAGCCGATCTCGACGGCCGAGCTGGTCGACCGGGTGCGGCGGCTCGCCTGGGCGCTCGGGGACCTCGGCGTCAGCCGCGGCGCCCGGGTCGCCCTGATGGCGGACAACGGCCCGCACTGGCCCCTGGTCGACTTCGCGGCCCTCGCTTCCGGGGCGGTGCTCGTGCCCATCTACCCGACCTTGCTGCCCGACCAGGCCGCCTACATCGCGCACGATTGCGGCGCCAAGGTCGTCTTCGCCGAGACCGCGGCGCAGCTCCAGGGGCTGCTCGACCACGCCGCCGAGCTGCCCAACGTCTCGCAGTACGTCCTCATCCGCGGCGAGAGCGCCGACCCGCGGGTCACCACCCTCGACGCGCTCCTCGTGGGCGTCAAAGAGGTGGCCGTCGAGCGGTTCGAAGCCACCGCCCGCGCCTGCCGCCCGGAGGACCTCGCCACCTTCATTTACACCAGCGGCACCACGGGCCAGCCCAAGGGAGTGATGCTCACCCACGGCAACCTCGCCTCCAACGTCGAGGCAGGGCTCGCCGTCCTGCCGATGGAGGGCCAGTACACGGCGCTCTCCTTCCTGCCGCTCTCCCACTCCTTCGAGCGCACGGTCGACTACTGCTACTTCTTCAGGGGGGTCACCATTGCCTACGCCGAGTCGGTGCAGGCCGTGGCCAAGAACCTGCAGGAGATCAAACCGCACATCTTCGTCTCCGTGCCGCGGGTCTACGAGAAGATCCTGGCCAAGGTGCAGGAAGGCGTTGCCGCCGGCTCGCCGATCAAGCAGCGGATCTTCGCTTGGGCGGTCGCCGTCGGGCGCGAGGCGCTCCCCTACCGGCTCGCGCTGAAGCACCCGCCCGGCCTCCTCGGCTGGAAGCTCACGCTCGCCGACAAGCTGGTCTTCTCCAAGATCCGCGAGCGCCTGGGCGGCCGCTTCCGCTTCGCCCTCTCAGGCGGAGCTCCGCTCGGCCGCGACGTCGCCGAGTTCTTCTGGGCGGCGGGCATCCCGATCTTCGAGGGATATGGCCTGTCCGAGACCTCGCCGGTCATTTCCGTCAACGGTCCCGGGGCGGTCAAGATGGGCACCGTCGGCCGTCCGGTGCCCGGGGTGGAAGTCAAGATTGCCGCCGACGGCGAGATCCTGGCGCGGGGTCCCAACATCATGAAGGGCTACTGGAACCTGCCGCAGGCGACGGCCGAGGCGCTCGACGGCGACGGCTGGTTCCATACCGGCGACATCGGCGAGCTCGACGAGGACGGCTTCCTGCGCATCACCGACCGCAAGAAGGAGCTGATCGTCAACGCCTACGGCAAGAACGTGGCGCCGGCGCCGATCGAGAACTCGCTCAAGAGCAGCCCCTTCATCGGCCAGGCGGTGGTCATCGGCGACCGCCGCAAGTTCCTCTCCGCCCTCCTGGTGCCCGAGTTCGACCATCTCAAGGCCTGGGCCGACAAGCAGGGGATCGGCGCCGCGGACACCGCCGCGCTGCTCAGGGAGCCGCGGGTGCGCGAGCTTTTCGGCCATGAGGTCGAGGGCGTCAACGCTGCGCTGCCCAGCTTCGAGAAGATCGTGGCCTGGGAGCTCCTCCCCGACGAGTTCACCCTGGAGTCCGGCGAGCTGACCCCGACCCAGAAAGTCAAGCGCCGGGTGATCAATCAGAAGTACGGGCCGATCATCGACCGTCTCTACGCCGAGGCCGACGCGCACCACCAGGGCTAGCGGCGCGACCGGCCCGCCACGAATTTTCCGGGAAGGCAGGGGAACATGAGCTCCATCTTCAAGCTCGAGGTCGGCGGCGACCGCCTGGCGACGCTGACTTTCGACCTGCCCGGCAAGAAGCTCAACGTCTTCAACCGCGCCGCCCTGACCGAGCTCGAGGAGGTCATCGACGCGGCCGCGGCGCGGCGGCAGGAGATCGGCTGCCTGATCCTGCTGTCCGGCAAGCCGAGCGGCTTCATCGCCGGCGCCGACCTTGACGAGATCGAGCGCGTCACCGATCCCACCGAGGCCGAGGCGGGCTCGCGCACTGGCCAGCGCCTGTTCGCGGCCTGGGAGGCGCTTCCCTTCCCCACCGTCGCGGCCATCCGCGGGGTCTGCCTGGGCGGCGGCACCGAGCTGGCGCTGGCCTCGACCTGGCGGGCCGCGAGCGACTCGCCCGGCACCCGGGTCGGGCTGCCCGAGGTGCGCCTGGGCATCCTCCCGGGCTGGGGCGGCTCGACCCGGCTGCCGCGCCTGATCGGCATCGCCGCCGCGCTCGACCTCATCTTGACCGGCAAGACCGTCTCCGGCCGCCAGGCCGCGAAGCTCGGCCTGGTCGACGCGTTGCTTCCCGACCCCCGCTTCCTCGACCTGGTGCGCGACTTTGCCCTCGAGCGGGTCGACTCGTCGCGCCAGGGCGGGCGCGCCCCCGGCGGGCTCAAGGGAGCGCTGCTCGAGCGCAACCCGCTGGGGCGCCGCATCGTCTTCGACCAGGCGCGCAAGACGACCCTGGAGCAGACGCGCGGCCAGTACCCCGCGCCGCTGCGCGCCATCGAGGTGGTGCGGACCGCTGTCGAGGGCGGCCCGCGCGCCGGCTTCGAGGCCGAGGCCCGCGCCGTGGCTGACCTCGCCATCTCGCCGATCGCCAAGAACCTGGTCCACGTCTTCCGGCTCACCGAGGACGCCAAGAAAGAGACCGGCGCTCCCGGCGGCGCCCCCCGGCCGGTGCGCGAGGTGGCGGTGCTCGGCGCCGGCACCATGGGGGGCGGCATCGCCCAGCTGATCGCCCAAGAGGCGGACCTGCCGGTGCGCCTCAAGGACGTCAACTTCCAGGCGCTGGCCCAGGGACTCGAGCACGCCGCCGCGCTGTATCGGCGGCTGGTCAAGCGGCGGCGCATCAAACCGGTCGAGGTGCGGCGCAAGATGGCGCTGCTCCACCCGACCCTCGACTACTCGGGCTTCGGGCGCGTGGACCTGGTGATCGAGGCCATCGTCGAGAAGCTCGAGGTCAAGCAGGCGGTCTTTGCCGAGCTGGCTGGCCACGTTCCGGCGGGCGCGGTGCTCGCCTCCAATACCTCGTCGCTGTCGATCGGCCGCATCCGCGAGCGAACGCCGCAGCCCGAGCGCGTCGTCGGGATGCACTTCTTCAATCCGGTCCACCGCATGCCGCTGGTCGAGGTGATCGCGCCCGAAGGCGCCGACCCGTCGGCGGTCAACACTGTCTTTGCGTTCACCCGCCAGCTCGGCAAGACGCCCGTCCTGGTCGCCGACGCTCCCGGCTTCCTGGTCAACCGGCTGCTCATGTTCTACACCATCGAGGCCTTCTGGCTGCTCGACGAGGGCCACCGCATCGAGGACCTCGATCGGGCGATGACCGAATGGGGCATGCCGATCGGCCCGCTGGCGCTGACCGACGAGGTCGGGATCGACGTCGCCGCCAAGGTGGCGCACATCCTGGGCGACGCCTTCGCGCACCGGACGCAGACGCCCGGCTGGCTGGACCGCCTGCCCGAGCACGGGCGCCTGGGGGTCAAAAACGGCCGCGGCATCTACCGCTATGAAGGGCGCGAACGCAAGAACCCCGATCCCGAGGTCTACCGCATCCTCGGCCTCGTGCCGCGCATCAGCCACCCCGACCTCGGGGCCCTCGCCGAGCGCATGGTCCTGCCCATGGTCAACGAGGCCGCCCTCTGCCTGGAGGAGCGCGTGGTGCGCAGCGCCGCCGACCTCGACCTCGCCCTCATCTTCGGCACCGGCTTCCCCCCCTTCCGCGGCGGCCTGTGCCGGTGGGCGGACCAGCAGGGCCTGCCGCGGATCGTCGCCACCCTCGAGCGCCTGGAGAGCGTCGGCGGCGGACGGTTCGAGCCCTCCAGCGCCCTGCGGGCGACGGCGCAGGCCGGGGGGTTCTACGCGAGGTTCGACAACAAGGCATAACCGATCGGCGGGCGGTCGGCCGGGTAGTGGGGTATTAGTGTGTTGCCGGCTCGGCCGGCCGTAACCTGCTGTACGGTCCTCCCTTAGAGGGGAGGACCGCTCCTCCCCAATCCACACGAAGCGGCCCCGGCGCAGGGCGCAACCTGGCACCGGAGCCTGACCAGGCAAGGAGGCTAACCACCATGCCCGGCTCCCCGCAGTCTAACTCGCCGCCCTGGAACGAGTCCGACTCGATCCGCGAAACGACCGTCCACCTCTTCCGCCACCGCAGGGACCGCAACGCTCTCCGCCGCGTCGGCCGGCTGCTCTACGACCTCGCCATCGAGACCGGCCAGGTCGGGCGCGGCCCCTCGATCACCCGCGCCGAGCTGCGCGCCGTCGCGGCGGACCTCCGCTTCGCCGCCGGCTTCCTCGGCATGGTCCGCCGCACGGCCGACGAGTCCGCCCTCGACTCGCCGGATGAGGCCCTGGCCCGCTTCGCCGGCAAGCTGGCCGGCAAGGTCACCGTGCTGGTCGAGGCGATCGAGGGGCGGCTGTCATGACCTCCCGCGCCTTCCTCACCCGACAGACCGGCGCCGCCGTCGCGCGCTTCCGCCGGCAGCGCGACCTCTCGCAGACGATGCTCGCCGACATGACCCACATGACCAGGGGCCAGCTCCGCTCCTACGAGGCCGGGCGGCTGTGCCCGAGCCTCTTCTGCCTGGTCAAGCTCCTGGCCGCCCTGGAGGTCTCCTGGCAGCAGTTCGGCCAGGCCATCGCGAAGGAGAACCCGCGATGAGATCCGACGAGCGAGTAGCCCGCCAGGTCGGGAAAGCTCTCCGGCGCGTCCGCGTCGAGCGCGGCATGCCCATGAAGGCGCTCGCCAGGCGAGCCGGCATCACCCTGCCCACCCTGTCGATGTACGAGTGCGGCCACCAGTGCCCGATGCTCCCCAACCTGGTCGCGATGCTCCAGGCCCTCGGCTGCACGGCTGAGGACTTCGGCAAGCACCTCGGCGGCCCGTGGGGATGCCTCGACGCTCCCCCGGAACCCCACGCGGCTTGACCAAGCCCCCTTCACCGTCCCGCCTCAAAGAGATCTGCTTTACCGTCCGGGCATCCCGCGAGGATGCCCGGCGGTGGGCGCGGGTGGCGCGCTACCTTGGTTGTCGGTCGGTGGCCGCGTGGCTGGAAGAGATCGGGGAGGAGCAAGCGCGGCGGGTCGAAGAGTTGATCCCGCCAGAGCGCGAGTAGCGCGCCGAGGCAGCCCCGGCGTCCGACGCGCCGATCCAGCGGTCGAGCCCAGCGCTCCACTGCGCGAGCGCGCGTTTGTTACCATCAGTAACAGTTGCTACCGACCTACACCTGTGTTACCGTTCTACCCATGGAGATGCTTGTGGTTGAACTCAAGGCGATGAACGAGAAGCTGGATGTGATTGCCGACCTACTCCGCGCTATCGCGGGGCATGTCGGTGTCACTCTCGTCTTTCGCTAACCGTTTCTCGGGAGGAATGGTGCTGAGTCCGTAGCGGTGGATGAGTCCACCGAGCAGGAAGAGATTGGTCTGTTCAACGACGATCTGTGCGTGCTGAAATGAGAGCGATTTATCCAGTCGGCCAACTTCAAGGCAGAACGTGTCCTGGTTGAGTTGGCGCAACGAGAGGATGATCTCGCCACTCCCGCGAATGCACTCCGAGTACAACTTTTCGTCCGCCATTGGCTTACTCCCTCCTTAAAGACAGAAGCGTACCACTCGCGCCCCGACCGGCGCAGTAGAATCCCGCACAGGCGCGGCTAGGTTGGCCGCCGAAAGCCGGTCCCCACACCGGCCCGCCGCGCCTGTCTTTTCCTCCTGTGGGCGCCTGGTGGGGGGTGCATGCCGGTCCTGCCGATCACCGACGAGAACGGAGAGCTGCACCTGTTTGCGCCTACCGAGGTGCTGGCGGTCATGCTCCACCCGAACGACGAGCCAAGACGAGATGACTTTCGAGTTTGGGGGCTTGCGCACAACATCCTCAACATGGAGGATGAGGAGAAGAGAACCAAAGTCCTACAGGCGTCGGCCGAGCTATTGGTCTCTACTCTCTTTCGGTTACCCGATCAGCTGACCTTTTTGAGACGCACCATCAAATATGCGGGGAGTTCCTGGGTTGCCGGCGAGATGTTGCTCTTCATGCTCAGCGCCGCCTTGCATCACCCTCAGCATGAATCTGGCCCGACCCAGGCCGTTTATACGATGTCCCGTACACACAGGGGCCGCACGTTCGGAGGCGAGGCTGCGGCAGTAAAAGCAAGGACCCTCTGGAAAGCCTGGAGCCGCTTCAAGAGTGCTGCGCATCTAGTGGCTGTTCGGCAAATTGCTCTCCAGGATCAACAGGAGATGACCCCCGATCTCATGGAGATGATTACCCGTCTACTGATTGAGGACTTGCCAGTCTTCCTGGCGACTTCGGAGGGGTTGCGGCAGCTGGGCGAGCGACACCGGATTCTCGACGGTCGCGAGACTTGGCGTGTGCCGGATAACCTCGATCTGCCGCCGGCCAAGATAGAAGTCCCGCCGCTTCCTGCATCGGCCCTTGAAGTCCTTGCCAGCTACCGGCCCGAGTACGCGAGGGACCTGCCGCCGGAGTAAGCCGAGCCAGCACTGCACGCTCGACCGTGCAGTGGTCACTGCACGCATCACCGTGCAGTAAGCGCTGCACGCCCAGCCGCGCAGTTGTAGGCGCTCTTAGGCCCCTTCAAACTCGAATCGCCAGCGGTTGGACGCTGGCGATTCTGAGGGACAGACGCGGACCGTCTGGCACCTCGTGCAGTGGAAGTGTACCCGTCAGGCGGTCCGCGTTCAACCCCCCTCTGAGGAGGTTCGATGCGGCACCCCACCCCCCACCCGCTCTTCCGATGGCAGCTCGGGCTGCTGTGGGCCTGCCGGCCCCGCAGTCTCATACCGCCTGGCTGAGTTCCTTCCTGGCGGCCCGGATCAGCCTCTCCCGTATCCAGTCGGAGAGGCTGACCCCGGCAAGCTCGGCGGCGCGGCGGATCAGGCCCTCGTGCTCGGGCATCAGCCGTAGGTGAAGGGCAGAAGAGTGGCGGCGTTTCGGTTTCTCTGTCATGTCGCCATAGTATACCCAAAGGGGCCACAAGTCAAGGAAAGATTCTCGCCCAAACCACTTGACATATGTGTATCCGTCGGATACACTCTTCACAGTGAGAGGCGAGACGATAATTCTCGAAACCAAAACGGCCCCGGAAGTCGCGTCAACGACCGCCGGGGCCTGGACCCGCCCGACCGAAGCCGAACGGAACCGCAAGCCCATTATGGCTTCCGGCCGGGCATCCGACAAGGAGTCCGACCATGCAATGCCAGAGCTGCCAAGCCCCCGCGAAGAAGAACGGACGCGACCGCCGCGGAAATCAGCGCTATAGCTGCCGCGCCTGCGGGACGTTCTCCGAGCGCCGGGCGCGCCCCCTGGGCGCGATGCGCCTGCCGGTGGATCGCGCGGTGCTCGTCCTCCACATGCTGACCGAAGGCGCCTCTGTGCGGACGGTCGAGAGGATCACCGGGACGGAGAAGAAGACCATCCTCCGGCTGCTCGTCCAGGTCGGCGCCGGCTGCGAGCGGCTGCTGGCCGAGACGGTCAAGGGAGTGGCCGTCCAGGACGTGCAGGCGGATGAAGTATGGGGCTACGTCCGGTGCAAGCAGGGAACGAAGGAACGCAAGGGGATCACGGACCCGGAAGCCGGGGATGCCTACTGCTTCATCGGCCTGGAGCGGCACAGCAAGCTCGTGCTCGCGTGGCAGCTCGGCCGGCGCACCAGCCGGGATGCGGACTTCTTCATGGAGAAGCTTGCCGCCGCGACGGCGGCCGACCGCTTCCAACTGACCACGGACGGTTTCAATGCCTACCCGGATGCGGTCGAGTACAACTTCGGTGCGCGCGTTGACTATGCGCAGCTCGTCAAGGAGTTTGGGCAGGAGGGCGGTGAGGAGCAGCGCCGGTATGCTCCGCCCCGGCTTATAGGCGCGGAGAAGATCAGCGTCTCGGGCGAGCCCGACGAGGACCGGATCTGCACCTCGCATGTCGAGAGGCACAACTGGACGCTCCGCGGCCACCTGCGCCGCATGACCCGGCTGAGCAACGGCTTCAGCCGGAAGCGGGCGAACCTGCGCGCCGCGCTGGCCCTGTTCTTCGCGTATTACAACTTCTGCAAGTTCCACCGGGCGATCCGCATGACGCCCGCGATGAAAGCCGGCATCACGCGGCGCCCGTGGTCGATGGCGGACCTGCTGGCGGCGGCGCAGTAGCGTCGGCCGGTGGGCCAGTGAGTGTGTAGACCTTTAGCGCCAGACGCCCCTCGCTAATAATCGGCGGCTGCCCAAGCACGTCGATAGTAATTCTTAGTTTAAAATCCTTGCCAAGGAAGGCGGCAGCGCCAACCGGCGAAGTGGCATGCGTCGAAATAACCAAATCGATCTCCTTGCGCGCCGGTATTTCGGCTGACTTCGGTGAAAATCCCAACACCCCTCCACATCGCCACCTCTTATGCGAAAGCATGACAGCAACGACCCCCCAGCGGCGAAATTTACTTCTCTCAAAAAGCTCGATGCGAGGGAAAAGCGCCTCTGTTCGGTCAAGGGTCTCGTTTCGTAGCTTGCCTTGAAACTGAATGCACAGAACATCATGGGCCGGAGGGGTGGTAGCGGGTCCATAATTAAGGATTGGTCGAAAATCAGCAGAGAATCTAGGCGAGAGAAGCCTAACTACGGTCTTGTCGTCGATCTCCTTCTGCGCTGCATAGAGCGCAAGAACCGCCGCCACAGAGAGCAGCCCGAACACCAGAAGCGCCCAATGCGATCGCCCGCGATGAAGCCAGGCGACCAGCTCGGCGCTGTGGGCAGCCGCAAGGCCGCCTAGGCCGAGCAAGGCGAGTACGTACAAGATCCTCTCCCACGTTTGCTTGAGGAAGGACAGGGGCCGCAGAAGCCTGCCCACCACGCGCCAGAACCGGCCCAAGATCTCTGACATGACACCCCCCACAGGTGCTCCCGCCGGCTGGCGGCGCGGCGACCGGGGGCGGGTGCCCGGATGCGGCTGGCCGAGCCTCGCCGCGCCAGGGGCAATTCTAGCGCGTGGGGGTTTGCTTGCCTGCCGGGGCCAAGAGGGGGGCCGGCGAGGGGCCAGGGCGGGGCTGCTAGGGCCGGCAACACACTAATACCCCACTACCGTCGGCCGGCGTGTGATTAATCAATTGCACGGGTGTGATATCTTCGCTCTGGATCCTGTCATTGGCAGATGTTTGTGTCGCGGCTTCCAGCCGGTGGCGGCACCGAGGCGGCGTATGTTCTGGATCGCGCTGCCGGCCTCGGCTAGGAGCGACGCCTGGCAGAGAGGGACCTTGTGGACGATCGAGTCCTACTCAATACCATCATCCCAGGGCGCAGGGTCGCTCACCGCCATCAGCTGAAGTGGTGGCAGCCCTCCGATTACGAGATCCGCGTCCTCAAAGTCTTCAACCGCCTGCGCGACAGTCGTCAGCATCGGATCGTCTGGGGCGAAAAGAACGGCCAGGTCGCCTTCCTGGATCACCTCGCCTTCGGCGACCGTAAGCCCTTGCGCCGCCGCCTGGAAACGCAGGTAGGGCGCCCGGGACCGGCGGGACCGGTTTATGCCCTGGCCTTCGTCCACCCCCCGCAGGCCGGCGATGTCCTTCTGAATACCACTTGGCAGCTCCTGGTCGCGGCTGGGACCGGCTGCGGCGAGCTCCAGTTCCTGGACTACCTGACCGGAAATCCCATCAGCATCATCTATGAAGGCCGGCCGGTCGAGGCCCTGCAGCTGGACTCCTGCGTCCTTTCCCTGCTTTATGTCGAAGCGACGGGCGAGCTTTGGGTCGGCCTGGCCTCCGGGCAGCTCATGTGCCTGCAGTTCCAGTTCCAAGCAACAGGCGCCAGCGCGCGCACGGTGGCGACAATTCCTCTGGAGGCGGCCGTCTCGGCACTCGCCTTCATGCCTTTTGCCGAGGGCGGCGCCGGCCACCGATCGTGCGCAGGCTGGATCTGCGCCGGCACGATGATCGGCACTCTGTACCGCATCGACCCCGAGAAGCTCTCGCTGCCGATCACGCCCATCGCTACGCCCAAACCGATCGGTCCCGTCCGCGCCCTCTATTCGCTCTCTTCCGCCCTCGCCGCCTATGCATCGCCCTGCGAGGTGCTCGTCGTGGCGCACGCCGGAAAAGTGCGCTACATGGTCCGCGAACCCGCGCTTGCGGCAGGCGAGGCCGGAGACTTCGCGGCTCTCGAACATGCCTTCGCCGACCGCGTCATGTGCCTGGGCTGCCTCGACTTCGGCGAATCGGTATGGCTGGCGGTGGGCGCCAACGACTCGCATCTCCACTTGCTCTGCGTGTTCAGGAAGGAGGCAGGAGACCGGCCTGTCAATCCAGTCGACGCCTGGACGCTGCTCAATCAGTTCGGCTGCCTGCAGTGCTCGATCCCGATGTCCGAGCGCGTCCTCGCCGTGGCGGCGATGTCGTCCAAGTGCTCGCCCGGAAAGTCGTCCGAAGCCGATCCGTGGATCTTCGCCGCTCTCGGTAACCACCGCCTCCAGGCCTTGCAGATCTTACGGCTGCCTATCTTCGTCGAGCGGGTTCGCTCGGTATTCAAGGACTCCTCGGACGTCCCCGCTCTGCTGCGCAGGTTACGCGACCAGCCGGACGACCGCGTTTTACGGCACGATACGATCGCGCTTCTCTTCCGCACCGATTGGCTGGACGAGTACTGCAGAGGGCGCACTTGGAGCGCCGAGGAGCGCCGGCAGCTCAGCGAAATCCTCTACCGTCTGCTGGCCGGAAGCAGCCTGCGGCTCTGCCGCGAGATCCAGTCGGGGCTCATCCGCATCGCCCAGCGCCACCAGAGCTTTGCCCGCATCGCCGCAGACCTGGTGCGGCATATCTCCAAGTACTGCCTCGACGGCCGCTCCTTCTCGGACAAGCACCAGCATCTAGATCGGCTCGCCCGGTTCAATGAAGACAACGGCGGCGAGTACCTGATCGACGCGGCCCTCTACCGTTCCCTGCTGGCAGACCGCCGTTTCACGCAGCAGCACGCCATCGACCTGGGCGAACCGGTCACGACTCTGCAACTGCTTTCCGGACCGAACCGTGAGCATCTTCTTGCCACCTCTTACCAGCAGGGCCTCGCCTGGCTGATGCATTGCGACGAGTCGATGCGAGCTTTCGTCCTGGAGGTGCCCGAGGAGGGCTCTCGTCTCGGCTGGCTGCAGCAGGTCGTCCCCTGGCAGGATGCCGCTTCCGGCGCCCGGCACCTGATCGTCTTCTATCGTAACCGGGGCTGGACCTCCATCTCGCTCGCCGACCCCCGTCTCCAGGAAATCGTGGGGTGGGCCGGCGACGGCCGGAAGGCGGCCCCCGTCGGCCTCCCCATGCCCAATCTCGTCGCGGGCTGTGACGGCGAGCCTTTCTATATCTACAGCTTTCAACAGCTGCCCTCCGGCCAGCTCGCGGTGGGCGGGCGTTCGGCCGACGTGAGGCTGCTGCGCATCTCGAGCGCCGCGGGACACTCTTCCATCGAGCTCGCCTGCGGGCCGCCGCGGCGGCCAGGGGACCAGCTCTCCTCGCAGTACTCTCCTATCCGTGCTTTCGCCTATCACCCCACCAGCGCGCACGCGGGCGAGGTCTTCGCCGGCAGCGAGAACGGCAGTTGCTATCGTTTCGAGTTGCGTGGAGCCGAGCTCGGTCCCGCGGCCGCGGTCTGGCAAGGGCCGGCGGCGATCCGCGTCCTGCTGTGGCTCGATCCGGACAGCCTCCTGATCGGGGACGCCAACAGCTCTCTCGTGCTGCTCCAGAGACTGTCCGGGACCCCACGGTCCTCGACCGGCGGGACAGGTGCGAGGGCGAGCACCTTCGCGCCGACCTGGGCCGGGCGTTTGAACGGCGCGGTCACCGGAGCCCTACCGCTCACCCTCCGTCTTCCCACCGCCGGCCCCGACTTGGAGCTCCGCGACGTGGTGGTCGCCTCAGACGCCAAGGGGGTTCTTCATATCCTCGAATTCGACGGACCGCGCGGCGCTCCTCGCCACATCACTCAGCATCGATTTGCGATCGACACGCCCTGGCCCATCGAGCAGTTGGTTGCGGCACCGCGCCTGCCGCCAGATATGAAGAGCTGGGGTCAGCCGCAGGTGGCGATCGCCTCTGTCGACCAAGTGGTTCGCACTCTGCGGCTGGTGCATCGGAGAGAGAGCGTCCGCGATCTCAACAACGATCTGGCGCTCGCCGCGGCCGCGGCGCTCGCCAGCAGCCGCAGCCGCTTCCCGCCACGGGCGGTGAGGGCGACCGAGGATGCGTTGCGCGGCGAGATGGACCGCGACTCGCCCTTGCCTGTCGTGCTCGCCAAGGTGACCGCGGCGCGGCGCGCGAACTGGCCGTTGACCGACGGCGACGTCAAGGAAGCGCTCGCCGAAGTCGCCTGGAAGCTGGCGAGCGCCAATGTACAGTCGGAAGCCCCCGGCATGCTGGCACTGCGGCTGCGCTTCGACGACCCGGAGACCTGGCCTCGGCTCATCGACCATCTCTTCGACCTCGCCGCCGGCAGAGTGCTCACCCAGGCGGGCGGCAGGCCCATGTTGCAGCTCCACTACTGCCTCCGCTTTGCCTTCAAGAACGCCAAACTGGTCGCCGCCGAGGAGCTGCTCCCGGAGCAGCGCCAGCAGCTCGCTCGCCTGGTCCACGTCTGCCACGACCTGTGCCAGAACTGGGGTTCCGAGTCCTCGGACGAGAACTTGCGCTGCAAGCTGACGATCTCCCACATGCTGTTTCGTTTCGCCACGCCGGAGACCCTCGAGTGCTTCCTCAGCGAGACGCTGAGCGCCGAGCTGGCGGAGATCTCCGGCCGCTCGATGGCGGATTTCGTCGCCAACCGCCTGCTGGCCGATCCGCGGCTGGCCGTCACCTTTCGCGTGTTGCAGCACATCCGCAGGCTGGTCGAGCACGACCTGGACGGCCGGATGGCTACTCCCGTCGGGCGCTACCTGGTGCCTCCCCTCGTCGCCCGCTTCCGCCGCTGTCAGATCACCCCTTATCACGATTGGGTCGCCGGAGAGCTCTATCTCTGCCTGCGCGCCCTGCAGGTGGCTTACCGATGCGGCTGGGCTTTCGTAGCCCAGCTCCTCGCCACGGGCTGCCCGCGCGGCCATATCGAGTTCCTGGCGGAACGGCAGCGCATCCTGCCTCTCGACGACGAGCTCTGCCGCCGAACGGTCGAGGCGCTCAGCCGCGTGGTCGGCATCTCGGCCAGCGATCCGCATGCCCATGATGCCCGACGAGGTCTCCTCGAGCAGCTCGCCGGCATCGACTCGCTGGCTCAGCGCGAAGAGGCCCCGGTCGACGTGCCGCTGTGCATCCGCGCCCTGATTGCGGTGTCGATCGCCTTCGATCCGGGAGCCGGCGACGAGCCGCGCACCCAAGCCCAGCAGGTCATCGCGCTGCCCCTCGACTACGGCGCGCTCAGGACCCCGGCGGCCAGTGGCGCCGAGATCGCGCACCTCCTTGCCGCGGCTCGCTTGCTTCTCCTGGTCACCACTGCCGAGCCAGGCGCCGACTCGCTACGCCCCATTTATCGCCAGCTCGAGGAGCTGCGCCATGCGCTGCTCGCCCGCGGGCCGGTCAGCGGGAGCGGCGACGACGACCTCTTGGGGATCCTTTTCCGGGCGGCGCGCGAGGCCTGGCTGCGCCAGGCCGAGATCGAGCTCGATTTCGTGGCCCCCATGCGGTTCCTCCGCGAGCGCAGGCTGGCGGAGCAGCCGGCTGCCGACGAGGCCTCCCACGCCCGGGAGCTCCTCGACTACGCGGCGTTTCACGCCGAGCTTTCCAGCTCGCGCCATAGCCTGTTCTTGCGCCGCGACACCTCGGGCAAGGGAGTGATCTGTACTCTGCTGGGCCAGCCGGCGGAGATTCAGGGTTTCACCAAGCCGGTCAAGCTCGAGCGCTACTTGGACATCGTGCTGCGACCCTGGGAGGCGAAGATCGGCCGCCTCCAGCGCGAGGCGGCACGCCTGCTCAACGCCGCGCCGGTGACGGACGATACCGCCCGCCGCGACCTCCTGGGCCTGGACGACAGCTACTCGGGCGAGCTGATCCCGATCTCCCGGGACGACCAGCGGTACGGACTCTTCTTCTTCGTTTACGACACGGCTTCAGCCCCGGATCCGTCGAAGCGCGCCCTGTCGCGCATGGTGCCGCAGCTCCTGGCCAGCGAGTTCCTGCGCTCCGGGCAGACCCAGAAGCTGCTGTCGCTGATCTTCCACCACATCAGCTCGCCGATCGCCTCGATGCGCAACATGCTGGTGCCCATGCTCGAGGGGCGCCTGGGACCCGATGAACGCGAGGACTACCTGAGGTTCTTCTCCGGCATCGTCGAAGACGCCAAGCTGATGATCGACAATCATGAAAACTACGCCCGCATCCTTCGCGGCATCGCGCCGCCGCTCGTGCCGGAGACGTTCGATCTCGCCGTCGAAGCCGGCTTGCGCCGGCGCGTCATCCTCCACAAGTATCACGGCAAACGCCAGGCTCTGCCCTGGAGACCGCCGGCCGCACCGCTGGAAGTCCGCCTCGATCGCGTGATGGTCGGCGACATCATCCAGAACTTGCTGGACAACGCCTGCAAATACTCGCCCGCCCGGTCCGAGGTCCGCCTCAAAGTCACCAGCGCCAGGCGGGAGGTCTTCATCGTGGTGAGCGACGAAGGCCCGGGTCTTCCACGCGACATCGTCGACTCGCTCTACGCCGAGGGAGTGCGCGGAGAAGCCGGCGCCGACAGCACAACCGCCGGGCTCGGGCTCGGTCTGTTCATGGTGCACCGCTATGCGCTCTGGCTGAACGGCCAGGTCTGGCACGAAACCAGTGAGCGGGGCACGACCTTCACCGTGAGGCTCCCCAAGGAGGCCAGGAGATGACGCTGATGGAGACTCAGTTGGTCGCACCGGCAATGGTCCTCCACGTCGAGGACGAGAGCGCCCACGATCTCCTGCTGGCGATTCGCTTGCGGGCGCGGGCTCTGCGCCATTATCGGGTGAGCCTGCTCAGCGAGGCGGTCGGCCATATCTACGACGAGGACGTCGCGGGCTTCATCATCGACCTGAGGCTCCCCCACGAAAGCGTGGACCTGACCGGAATCTTCAAGACGTACGACGCCACCGCGTTCGGGCTCATCCAGCGCATCCGCAGCGAACGTCCCGAAGTGCCGGTCGTCGTGCTGACCAACTACTGGAGAGATGCGGACGTCTTCGAGCTCCAGCGGCGCCATCTCGTCGAGTCCGAAGACATCTTCCGCAAGATGGACCTGGCCGACGGGCCGGTGATGGAGAGATTGATCGCCAGGCTCCGCCGCCGGCCGGGCGAGGCCGCCAGGGGCGCGGTTGGCGAGCGAGGCGCTCTCGAGCCCGTGTCAGTGCCCGCCGATCTCGACCCTCGCCTGCAACGGTTGCTCGAGAGACAGCAAAGGGGTTACCGGCCACGGGCAAGCGCTTCCATTGCCGACGACGAGGTTGCCGTGCTCGCCAAGGTCAACGACCTCGAGCGTTGGGAGGCCCGTGACGAGATCCGGGAAGGCGTCACGATCCCGCTGCCTTCCGGCCGAGAGTGGATCGTCACCGGCAGAGTGCCGCTCGATCGCGTCGAAGTCGTCTGCAGGCTGCCCTTCGTGCAGAGCCTCAGTCCCGCCCAACGCCTGCGGCCGGCCCTGCGGACGATCGTGAGCGAGCTTTTCCGCAAACACCCTCCTCCCCCTCTCGGGGAGAGCGGCGGCAAGGACGTGCTCATCGGGGTCGTCGACCAGGGTTGCGACTTCGTGCACCGCAACTTCCGCCGCGAGGACGGTACGACCCGCCTGCTCGCGCTCTGGGACCAGCGAGGCACCCCCAACGACACCGCCCCCCAGAACATCGGCGCGCTGCACAGGGCGGCCGCGATCGACGCCGCTCTCGCGACCGAAGATCCCCACGGCGCCCTCAAGCATATTCTCGACTATCAGCACGACTGGCACGGCACTCACGTGATGGACATCGCCGCTGGAGGAGGACGCGGCACGGGGAGGGCCGGTGTCGCTCCGGCTGCCGACCTGCTCTTCGTGGAGCTCTCGAGCTCCGACCTGCCCTGGCAGGGCGAGAAGGTGGCCGAAGTGTCGCTGGGCGATTCGGTGCACCTCGTCGAGGCCGCGCGGTTCGTCTTCAGCCAGGCCGGCGAGAGGCCTTGCGTGCTCAACTTGAGCCTCGGCACCAATGGCGGCCCGCACGACGGCAGCACACTGGTCGAGGAGTCGCTGGATTCTCTGGTGCAGGAGCGCGCCAACCGGGCGGTGGTCATCGCCGCCGGCAACTCCTTCGACGATCGTATCCACGCCATGGGGAAAGTGGCGCAGTCCGAGTACGTGGACCTGGCCTTCGAGATCCCTCCTCTCGCGACGAGCCACGCCGAGCTCGAGGTCTGGTATCACCAGGGCGACGAGCTCGCGGCCGAGCTCATCGACCCGTCCGGCAAGTCCCTGGGGACGGTATCCTTCGGCGGCCAGCCGATGCGGCAGCTTCGGCCCGAAGACGGCACGACCGCGGTCCTGCTCGTCAACGTGTCGGCGAATGCCTCCAAAGCGCTCAACCAGGACAACACCATCGTCGCTTTCCTGGAGGTGGGAGCGGCTCCTGGGACCTGGACCCTTCGCCTTCACGGCCGGGTCGTCAAGGATGGTTCGTTTCATGCATGGATCGAAAGAGATGACAGCCACTCCTGCCGCTTCCAGCCGCCGCTCGACAACACCCACACCTTGGGGTCAATCTCCTGCGGCCGGGAGAGCATCGTCGTCGGGGCTTACAATCCCGACAAGAAGAAGCGCGGCTGCACCCACTTCTCGAGCTCGGGCCCGACCCGTGACGGCAGGAACAAGCCGGAAGCCTGTGCGCCCGGAAGCAACGTGGAGGCTGCCTGTGCAGGAACTTTGGATGGCTTCCGGCGACAGTCCGGCACCAGCATGGCGGCGGCAGCCGTCACGGGCGTAATTGCGCTGATGCTGAGCGAAGCCTACCGCCGCGGCGTTTCCCTATCGAGCTCGCAGCTTCGTCAGATCTTGCAACAGGCTTCCCATTGGGAGTCCCGCTCCGGCAAATGGGACCGCCGTCTCGGTTGGGGCGCCATCGACGCCGAGGCTGCCCTTCGGGCGGTCGCGAAGCTCAAGACGCCGAAAAGGAAAGAGAACCAGGGGTCGAAGCCGAAATAGGCCTTGCGGGGACTACGTTCTGGATTGGGGGAGAATGCGCGCGCCAGGCGTTGCCGGAGATGACAAAGTGGTGCAGGTGGGCTACAATGATCGAGGTACCCGACCTTGAAACCTCCGGCCCCGGTGTTCGTATGGAAGGTAACCACGAGCGGCTCTGTCGCCGGGCCGCGGCGTCCCCGTCGGAAGCATCTCGAGCACACCGTTGGAAGGAGGTCGTCGTGAGTCGCTCTGAGGCCAAGGCCGGCCTGCACACTTTTCGCTCCCGCTCGAAAGTCGAGCTCGATCTCAAGCATTCCGCTCGCTCTCCAGGCTCCGATGCGCCTTTCCTGGCCATCATCAAGGTGCGGCACGCCGGCTACGTGCCGAATTGCGTGAAGCTGCGCACCCAGATCAGCCCCGAGATCATCACCGCCTCGGTGAGTCCGGCGGCGCTGGAAAAGCTCGAAGACGACCCCGAGGTCGTCGCCGTGTCCCGCAGCCGCAACCTGAGGATCGGGTAGCGGTCACGTTACCGCGGTTCCTGGCGCCGGGCGGGCCTCTTTCGCTCAGGATCTTTCCACGAGACATGAGCGTCCTCGCGCGGGGACTCCGCACCGGGACGGGGTGCGGACGGTGCCGCCGTGACTGCCGCGGCTCTGAGGGCCTAAGCTCTTGAGCTGATGGCACATACACCGGCGGCGGCGGCCTGCCGGAAGCGATGGCCTGGTCCTTGCTCCACTTCAGGAGAGGGAGGCAGTTTGCCTTGACCATAGGAGAGACGATCATGCAACGTAGAGCTCGTCCGGCGGCGCCGGTGCTGGTGGCGGTTTGCCTACTGGCCTTGCTGTCCGCCCTCGTTTTCCCCCTCTCGAACCGCGCCGCCGCCCAGGACAAGCCCGCCCAGGGGCAGTTCGGCGAGAGGATCGAGGTGCGCGAGGTCCTGATCGACGCCCTGGTCACCGATGCCAGGGGCAACGTCATCGTAGGACTGGACAAGAATGATTTCGTCGTGCGGGAAGGCGGCAAGCCCGTGCAGTTGAGCGGCGTGACCTTCTACAGTAACCGCCGTATCGTCGAGACTTCCGAGGCGGTGGCGAAGAAGGGGCTGCGCGTCGACCAGGTTCCCGAGGACCGCTACTTCATTCTCTTCTTCGACGATCAGAAGTCAGCCGCCGCCGACGCGCCCGTGTTGCTTTCCCAGCAGCTGCAGGCCGGCAGGCGCGCCAGGGAATGGGCGGCGCGCGAGCTGCTGCCCAACGACTGGGTGGCGGTGGTCAGCTATGACTACAAGCTCAAAGTGCAGCAGGACTTCACCCACGACCGGCGGCGGATCGAAAGCGCCATCGACGACGCGATCAAGGGCAAGGACACGGACAACACCTGGCCGTCGCGCGCCAAGGCACAGGAGCCGGCCGGCCCGTCGCTGCTCGCCGGCCTGCCGCGCGGCGAAGGATTGCGCGACACGACCGCCATCATCTTCGACGGCGTCGAACGCCTCGCCGAGGCGGCGGGCAGGATCACCGGGCGCAAGAACCTGCTGCTGTTCACCCATGGCTTCGGGCGAATCAACTCCTTCGGCCAGTACACTCCCGACCCGCAGTACTACAGGCCGATGATGGAAGCGCTCAATACCGCCAACGTCGCCGTCTACCCGATCGACCTGTTTCCCGTCGGCGTGCGCCATCCGCTGGCCGATGCGATGAGCCAGCTCGCTTTCGACACCGGCGGCCGCTACTTCTTCGACGTCGTCAACTACACGACGGCGCTGACCCAGGTCGCCAGGGAAAACAACGGCTACTACCTGCTGAGCTATCGCAGCGAACACCCGGCCGGCAAGAGCGGCTTCCAGAGAGTCGAGGTCAAGACCACCAACCCCGACTTCAAGGTCAAGACCCGGCGCGGCTACGAGTACGGCGACTACACCGGACCCAAGGTCGCCGCCGGCCCCGCCGGACCCTGAGCCGTGGGATAGCTGCCCCGGGGCCAGGGCGGCGTGGGGTACGGGGCCGTATACTCTTTTCTTGACAGACCGGCACTACGCCGACGGCCCCGGTAAGAGTCTTCCGGCTTGGGCGGGCGGCTCGGAAATGGACGCAGCGGGGTGTTCCGAGCCCTGAGAGGAATCTCCTGGAGCTTTGCCTTGGCCGTGCTGGCCGGGCCCGTCGGCAGGGCTGTCGCCCCGGACCTCCGGCGCTGCCGCTCGGTCTCGATGCGCGTTCCATGCGCTTCTCGCTGTGGTTTCCCAAGGACGACTCCAACGACCGCCGCGAGGTGGCGCGTCTCGAGGTGGAGTCCGGCGCTTCGCGGGCCGCCGAGTTCACATGGTAGGCGGCCTGGCGAGGATCTCAAGATGAAACGCCGATCGTTGTTGACCTTGTCATCGCTCGCCGCTTGCCTGGGAGGTCTGAGTTTCTCAACCATTGCGCAAGGCAGCGAGCTCCTGGTGCAAGGGCAGGTACTGGTCGCAGGCAGTGGGAATGCGCTGCCCGGAGCCTCCGTGCACCTCGTGCGGGTCTTGACACCCTATGAAGCGGCAAGGCGGGAGCTTGCAGGATCCTCCCCCGAAGAAGAAGCTGGCCAGGGGGTCTCTCGCGCAGATGGTACGTTCTCGCTGGTGGTGCCCGAACCGGGCCTCTGGCAAGTCGTCGTGCGCGCCCAAGGCTTCGTTCCTCGAGTCCTCGGGCCTCTCCCCGTGGTGCAAACAGTGTCTCTTCCGCCCCTGCCGATGGACCCTGCAATCGTTGCCCGGATCGCCGTGACGACGCGAACCCCGGCGGACGAGACGAGGATTGCGATTCCTGATCGGCGGGGTCCTTCCGGCTCGCCATGGGATGACTACGGGCTCCACCGCATCCTGGTCGGCACGGGGACGATCGAAGTACCTGTCCGCCAAGGCGCAAAGATCGAAGCGCTCGCGTTTGACGTCTCAGGTGGAGAGGTCCGCCGGCTGCCGCTGGAACGCTCCACGAGAATCGCCTCCGGCAAGGGCTGCGCCGACGAGCTGACAGTGGCGATCGTGGACTCTCATGGCGCAGCGGCGGGCGGAGTCGTTGCTTTTGACGAAACCTATCACCTGGCACTGGGACTCAGTGGCGACAAAGGGCAGATTCGGCTGTGCCGCTCCTCGGGCACGGTCGCCCTATTGGATCAACGGTGGCAGAGTGCATCAGTTGACCTGGGCCCTCTCGGCGTGGCGGCGAATCAGCAAGGGATACCCGTCATGCTCAGTCCGCCGGTTCGAGTTGCCAGCAGTGCCGTCGACGCGGACACGAAATTTCCGGTCTTCGCGGGTATCGCGTGGACGAAGGGAAGCCCCGGCTCGTGGGCAAGGCTGACGCAGAGGGGGCTCTTCGAGCTCGCGCTGCCGCGAGCGGGCGGGAGTATTGAGGTAGTTGCGCCAGACTACCTGCCGGCCGAGGCGACGAAGTTCTCGACGTCTCGAGGCAGCCTCGTCGAGCTTCGCCTGGTGCAGGCGGGCAGCATCGAGGGCCTCGTTCGCGGCGAGGGCTCCGCGCCGCTGATTGGAGCGCGGCTCGAAGCCCGGGCCAGCTCCTTTGTAGGGGTTTCCGACCCATCCGCACGTGTCCAATTCGGTTACGTCGATGGCAGGGGAAGCTTCGTCCTCGCCAACCTGGCCCAGGGGCGGCCCTACAAGATCACCGCGACGGCTCTCGGCTGGCCGGCTGCGACCGTGAGCCGCAGGACCGCGTTGCGCGGCGAGCGCGACGAGCTGCTGGAGATCGTTTTACGGCGGCCTCGGACGCTGGTCGGGCGTGTGATCTCCGCCTCCGGCGTGCCGCTCAAAGACGTCCTCGTCGAGGTGATACGAGCCCCGGATCAGTCCGTGCTGCTGGAGCTCGTAGCCCGAGGTCAGGAAGCTCGAGATCTCGTGGCCGCTGGTTCCAGCAATGCGGCTGGGGAATTCCGGTTGTCAGGCCCGACACCAGGACAGGTCGGCGTCGCCTTCCGGGCGCAGGGTTTCGTGACGCAGGTTACCTCGGACGTGGGGATCGACGACGGTGCGGAAACGAACCTGGGGGACGTGACGCTGCAGGAAGCAATGTCGTTGAGAGGAATCGTCGTGGATTCAGACGAACATCCGATGGCAGGCGCGCTGGTCCGCGCACGATCTTCCTTCCGCTCCGGGAAGACGAGCCACACGTTGGCGCGCGCGGACTCCGAGGATATCCGCACGGACGCCGACGGGCGCTTCAGCGTCGGAGGCTTCGCGGCGGAAGACCGCGCCGACATCTTCGTAAGCAAGACTGGATACCTGAGCGCGGCCCTCAGAGGAGTCGCCGTCACCGCACGCGACCCGCTGCGCATCAGGCTCGCGGGCGCGGCCACACTTTCCGGTTTCGTGCGCGATGCAACGGGGCGTGGCATCGATGGGGCGGCTGTCGCGGCCCTGCCTGAGCGCGCCAGAGCGCCTTCGTCGATGCGTGATCTGGAGGATGTCGTCGAGACGCGCAGCGAGCGAAGTGGCGCCTTCAGAGTCGATGGAGTGCCCGCCGGGCGGGTGCATCTCCGGGCCACGGCACCCGGATTCCTGAAGAGCAACATGGGCCCTCTCGAGCTCGAGGCCGGAGACGTTCGTGACAACCTGGTGATCCGTCTACGGGGGGGAGGGAGCCTCGCCGGATCGGTGACCGCCGACGACGGTGCGGCGGCGCCCGGCGTGCGTGTCTCGATCGGGGACCGGTCCGCCGAGACAGCCGACGACGGGTCTTACAGGCTCGAAGACATCGTTCCGGGCCACTACCTCGCCAGTGCCAACGACGGCAACAGCGATGTAACCCGCGAAGTCGATATCGCCGATGCCGAAGAGGTCATAGTGGATTTCGTCGTCAGGTCGAGAAAGGCCGTCTCAGGCCGGGTCGTGACACCCGCGGGCATGGCCGTCGAGGGAGCCATGGTGGTGCTGCGTTGGGTTGGAGGAGTGCCAGGCCCTGCTCGCGTCGCCTGGACCGACTCGGGCGGCGGCTTCCTGTTACGCGCTGTGGCTCCGGGAATGTATCAGCTTGACGTCTTGCGCGAGGGCTATCGTCAAACAGATCCGGCCCGGAAGGTCGTAGTCGATGGCAACTCGATCGAAGGCCTGGAGATAGCCATGAAAAAAGACGAAGGGTAGCCGCCATCCTGTCGCATTCAGGGAGGACAGGCAGCGCTCCACGGCTCCACGCAGGCCAGGTCGTCGAGCAGGAGGGCGGCATCTTCATCGCTCTTCGGCCAGCACTTCGAGATCGAGGCGCAGGAGCTCGCCCATCGACCAGGCCTGGAACGGGCAGCCGCGCGGCGTATGCGGCAGATCGCCGTCCGCGATCTCGGGCAGGTGCCCCAGGCCGTAGCCGTCGAGACGGTCGAGCAACGGCGCCAGGAAGCGCTCACGCGCTTCCCTCCTCGCCTCTCGCGTGCCGCCGCGCACGCGCACCCAGGCCTCGACGAAAGGCCCGGCCAGCCAGGGCCAGACCGTGCCCTGGTGATACGCGCCGGCGCGCGCGCGCGGATCGCCCGCGCAGCGCGGGTGGTAGCCCGGCTCTCCCGGCGCCAGTGAGCGCAGGCCGAGGGGAGTCCACAGCCTGGCCTCGACCGTGTCGACCACCCGGCGCGCCCGCTCGGCCGGCAGCAGCATCCGCGGCAGCCCGCCAACCGCGAAGATCTGGTTGGCGCGCAGCGTGGGGTCGACGGCGCCGCTGTGATGATCGACGTCCACGACATCGTACAGGCACCCCGCGGCTTCGTTCCAGAAGCGGGCGGCGAAGCTCGCGCTCGCCTGCTCGAGGAGGGTACGCCAGCGTCCCGGCTCGCCGGCGAGGGCGGCGCCGACCGCCAGGCCGTTGATCCACAACGCCTGCACCTCGACGGGCTTGCCGACCCGCGGCGTCACCGCCCGGCCATCCACCGCGGCGTCCATCCAGGTGAGCCGCGAACCGGCCTCCCCGGCCGCCAGCAGACCGTCGGAGTCGGCGTGGATGCCGTGGCGCGTGCCCCGCGCGTAGGCGTCGAGGACGGCCTCGACCGCCTGCGCCAGCCGCCGCCGCTCCCCCGCGGCGACCTCCGCCCCCGCCCCGGCAAGCAGCTCCCCCGCCGCGGCGGCGTACCACAGCGAGCCGTCCACCGAATCGCGCTCGGGCACCGCGTCGCGGTCCGCGAAGTGGCTGGGCACCAACCCCTCGGAGACCGCCGCCGCCCAGGTGAGCAGCACCGCGAGGGCCTCGGCGCGCCTGCCGGTCGCCAGGGCGAGGCCGCGCAGTGCCACGAACGTGTCTCGCCCCCGGTCGGCGAACCAGGGGTAGCCGGCCACGACCGTCAGTCCCGGCCCGCGCCGCGCCAGGTAGGCGTCGGCGGCGCGGCGCAGAGGCGAGGCGAAACGCCGGCGCCGCCGCTCCTCGTCGCCGCGGCAGATTCCCATGCAGGCCGCCGGCGAGCTGCCGGGCAGCTCCGTGCCCTCGGCCGCCACGATCCAGATCGCCTCGCCGCGCGCCAGGTCCCAGCGCAACGTGCCGGGCGAGGCCAGGTCCTCTACGGCGTCGAGACCGCGTGCGCGCTCCTGCTCGTAGAGGAAGCCGCGGTACCACAGGGGATCGTGCTCATAGGCGCCGTTGGCCACCATGGCGATGCCGGGCAGCCCGGGATAGGGACGCCAGATGCGCCGCGCTCCCTGCCGCTCCGGCACGAAGCGGAAAGCGGTGTTCTCGTGATGCAGCCCGTGGCAGTCGCGGCCGGAGAGGAAGGGCCGCACGACGAGCTTGGCCTCCTTGGGGCCCTCGAGCATGCGCCAGGAAAGCGCCACGAGCGGCAGGCCGCGTGGCACGAAGACCTCCTGCACCACGCGCATGCCCGCGAGGTTCCAGGTCCAGCGCGGCCAGGGTTCTGCCGCGAAGTCTTCGAGGTGCTCGCGGCCGTCCGGCTCGACCACGCCCGGCATGTAGAGCTGGGAGCTCAGGGCAAACGTGCGGCCGCCGGCACTCACCCAGGCGTCACAGCCGTTGACCAGCACCACCCGGCCGGCCGGCGGCTCGGCCGCGACCAGCAGCAGGGCGTGATAGCGCCGCGTGCGGACGCCGCCGACCGTGCCAGAGGCGAACCCGCCCAAGCCGTCGGCCTCGAGCCACTCGGCATCTTGGTCCAAGATGGGAGGAGTCTAACTCGTCTTACATTGCCTGGCGGTAGCGCTCGAAGGCCCGCGTGGCGAGGACGGAGCATACGAGGGCGAAGACGGCGAGCAGCGCGAAGCTCGCGCCGAGCTGGCTCCAGCGCCCTTCGAAGGCGTCGCGCGCCGCGCTGACCGCCCAGTTGACCGGGTTGAAGCGCGCCACCGAGCGGATCCAGCCGGGCATCAGGTTCCGCGACATGATCATGCTCGACAGGAAGGTAGTGGGCAGGACGGTGAAGTTCATCACGGCGATGACCAGCTCCCAGCGCCGCGTCAGCAGGGCGAGGGCATTGGAGAACGCGGCGAAGGCCGCGCCCAGGAGCGCTGCCGAGACCAGGACCAGCACGACTCCAGCCGCGCCGCCGTGCGGGCGGGCGCCGAGAGCGGCGGCGACGATCAGGATGACGGCCGACTGGGCGGTCACCTGCGTGGCCGAGTAGAGCAACCGGCTGGCCATCAGCGCGCCGCGCGCCACCGGCGTGGCGAGCAGCCGGTCGAGCACGCCGCGGTCGATGTCACCCAGCAGCCCCATGCCCGAGTAGGCGCCGCCGAACAGCGCGGTCATGATCGCGATCCCGGGAGCCAGGAATTGCACGTACGACCCCGCCCCAAAACCGGGGATCGAGGTCACGGCACGGAAGAGCTGGCCGAACAGCAGCACCCATAGCACCGGCTGGACGATGGAGATGATCAGGAACACCGGCATGCGCAGCGAGGCGCGGACCAGGCGTCCGAAGAGGTACCAGGTGTCGGACAGGAACTCCATGGGCGTCGCGCTCCTTGGGGCAGCGGTCCTGATCTATTTCACCCGCCGGGTTCCCGCTCTGCAGTTTAATCGGACGCGCCGGGTCCCTGCCCGGCGCGATGATCCGGCGAGCCCGGTTCCTGCCCAGCCGCGCGGAAGACGTGGCCGGTGGCGGCCAGGTAGACATCGTCGAGCGAGGGACGGCTGAGGGCCACCTGGGCGACCGGCAGGCCGGCCTTCTCCAGGGCGGCGAGCACGGCGGGGAGGGCGCTGGCGCCGTGCTCGACCTTGGCAAAGAGGGTGGCGCCGTCGACCAGCACTTCGAGGACTCCGTCGACGCGACGCAGCGCTTCCTCGCCTTCCGCCAGCCGGCTGCGTTCGGCCAGATCGACCGAGACGCGGTCGCCGCGCAAGGCCGCCTTGAGCTCGTCCGGAGTGCCCGCCGCGACCACCCGCCCACCGTCGACGATGATCAGGCGCTGGGCGAGCTGGTCGGCCTCCTCCAGATAGTGGGTGGTGAGCAGCAGGGTCAAACCCTGCCGCGCCAGCCGCCGCACCTCGTCCCACATCACAGCCCGGCTCTCCGGATCGAGCCCGGTGGTCGGCTCGTCGAGGAACAGCACTTCTGGTCGGTGGACGAGGCCCATGGCCACGTCGAGCCGCCGGCGCATGCCCCCCGAGTAGGTCTGCGCCGTGCGATCGGCCGCCGCGGCCAGGCCGAACATCTCGAGCAGCTCCGCCACGCGGGGGCGCAGCCGTGCGGCCGCTAGCCGGTGCAGGTGGCCCTGCAGGGTCAGGTTCTCGCGGCCGGTGGCGGTCAGGTCGACGCCGGAAGCCTGCGCGACATAGCCGATGCGGCGGCGCACCTCGCGCGGCTGCTCGACGACGTCGAGGCCCGCCACCCGGGCCGTGCCGGCGGTCGGCGCGGAGAGCGTGGCCAGGATGCGCACGGTGGTCGACTTGCCGGCCCCGTTCGGCCCCAGCAAGCCAAATACCTCTCCCTCCCGCACGGTGAACGAGACGCCGCGCAGCGCCTCGACGCCGCGCGGGTAGGTCTTGCGCAGCTCGGCGACCTCTATCGCGTTCACGCGCGCGTCAGCGGTGGGTCATGAAGTCCGCAGGCGACGGCGCCAGGTACGCGCTCGGCGGCAGCAGGCTCCCGGGCGGCCGCGCCAGGAGTCCCGCGAGCTCCCGGGCCTGCGGGGAGACGGTGCTGAAGCGGCGGTCTCCGAAGGGGTGGCGATCGTGGCTGAAGAAGTGCGGGCCGAAACCAGGAGCGATCAGGAGCGTCGAGCCGAAGCCGTAGCCCCAGGGATATCCGGAGCCGTATGGATAGGGCCCCGCGCCGGCGGCTTGCTGCTGCCGGTAGAGCTCGAGCTCGGCGTGCAGCAGCGCGGCATCGCGGGCCTCGTTCGCCGCCCGCGCGGCGTCCCGCGCCGCCGCCATCGCCATCTGCCGCCGCAGCCGCTCGTCGTCACGGGCGCGCACTCGCTCCGCCGCCTCCTCGCGCGTGATCCACTGCCCGCCGTCGAGCACGAAGCCGCGCCGGCGCATGGAGTCCGCATAGGCGATCCAGCGGTCGAGGTCCTGATCGTATTCGTAGCCGAGCCGCCGCATGGCGGGCGCCAGCCCGGGCAGGCGCGGATCGATCTCGGCCGCCCGCAACGCGGCCTCGCGCGCCCCTTGCTCGAATCCGACATCGCCAGCCCAGCGCGCCAGTCCCAGCCACTCGCCGGCCCAACTCGCCGAGCTCGCCGGGCTGCCGCCGTGAGGAGCCGCGCGCTCGAGCGCTTCCTTACGGCGCAGGTACTCCGCGAAAGCCGTGGCGGACTTCTCCACCCGCAGCACGGCGCTGCGCGGCAGGCTGAGCACGCCGCCGGGGATCTGCACCCTCACCCGCGTCTCGCCCACCTCCGCGATCACCCCCTCGAAAGTCCGGCCGTTGCGCAGGTAGACGTCGTCGGCCCGCGCGGGCGCCGCGGGCCAGGCGAGGCCGAGCAGCCCGAAAGCGAAGGGTGCGAGGGCGGAGACAGACGACGCTCGGATCCGCATCGATGGTTCCTTTCGTCCGCGCGCGGGCGGAGCCACTGCCTGCATTCTACAACTTCCGCCCGCCCAGGGCTCATTCCGGCCGCAGGCGACACTGATTTTATTGAGTGGGCAAGTGAGACCCTCCCAGGTTCTCAGGAGAGTTGCAGGAGGTGTCATGCGCCAAGCCGTCCGCACTGTGAAACCGACCCCGAGAAAGATCCGTTTGCTGGGCCTGGCGGCCGCGGCCGCATTTCTTGCCGCCGCAAGCCCGCCGAACCCGCTCGCCCCGCTCAGCGAAGCGGAGCGGCCGCGTTGCGTCGACGCGGCGCGGCGGGCATTCCAGGAGGTCCTCGGCCAGGACCGGTTCGCGCTCATCAGAGTCGTGCCGGTCCATCGCCGGTCCGGCGGCGCGCTCCCCCGCACCTGCCAGGTCGAGCTGTTCGACTATGCGAAGAGCCTGGATCTTCAGGCGACGATCGATCTGGGCTCCGGCGCGGCGATCGCTTCGCGCCGGCTCCAGGACGTCCGGCCGGCGGCCGGACAATCCGAGGTCGTCGAGGCGCGGCGGATCGGCGAGGCGGGCGCGGGGAAGGCGCCGGCGAACGCGCCGCAAGCGGCCGCCAGGAACCGCCTGGGGCAGATCCTGCAGCTCCAGGGGATGGAGGTCAACGCCCTGGTGCGCACTGACCTCAAGGGATGCTCCCGGCACCGCTGCCTCGAGCTCAACTACTTCCAGGTTGGCCCTGATGCCGGCACCGTCGCGGTCGCCGAGCCTCCGGGCGAGCGAGTGACCTGGCGGGGCATCCAGCGCCTCGCCCGCGTCGTCGTCGATCTGACCAGCGGCACCCTGGTCTCCACGGAGGTGTTCTGATGTCTGTCTCGCGCTCGCCGGCCTGGATCCTCGCCTTCGCCTTCGTGCTCGGCGCCGGTGGGGCGCCTGCCTTTGCCTTCCGCGAGTGCACCCCGGGCTCGCCTCCTCCTTCCGGCCACTGGCCCGATCCCACGGACATCTCGCTCGCCGGCACCCAGAAGTGGGAGTTCGACTGGAAGGTCGACGTGGAAGGGGTGGAGGTCTCCAACGTCCGCTTCACGGCCGACCTGACGAAGCCCAGGAAGCTCGTGCTGCTCCGCGCCAGCCTGCCGTTCCTGCCGGTCCACTACCCCATGACCGCCCCGAACTGCACGGGTTTCACCCACGGCTTCGCGGACACCCTCACCAACGGAGACCTGACCAACTTCTGTTGCAGCGAGGTCCCGGTCAGCATCTGCAACCTCCCTGACCGGAAGCAGGCCTGCGTTCCGACCAAGGGGACCCTCGGCCGCTGCCAGACCGGGGCGGTCAACTGCACCGGCGCCTGCGTCGGCACCCAGATCGACACCGTAGCGCCGCTCGAGACCGGCAAGGGGGAAGTGGCGAGCAACTCTCCGACCGCCGACGTCGTGCTCCAGGCCGCCTTCCAGCTCGGCGGCTACCAGTTCGTGCAGCGCTGGCGTTTCCAGGACAACGGCACCCTCCGCCCCTCGCTGCGCGCCGGCGGCATCAATGACTGCCAGTGGCACAACCATCAGATCTACTGGCGGTTCCACTTCGAGCTGACCGAGGCGGGCACTCCGGCGGAGGTTGTGCAGCAGTGCAACGACGGAGACTGCCCGGACCTGGGGTCCCAGGGGTGGTCCTCCAACCTCTCCTGCCAGTGCGGCAACCGGCCGGGGCCCGCGACCTCGTGGCGGGTCTCCGACCGGGGGGTGCCGGGCCGCGTGGTTATCGTGCACAGCGGGAGCACGGACGGACACCCCTCGGACTTCTGTGAAGACACGACCGACTGCGGCACGGGCGGCTGCCGCAACGCCCGCGAGTTCTGCGCCCTCACCGCGCTGGAGCCGGACGAGACCTTCGTCACCGACGGCTGCAACGACCACGTGCCCGACCGCGTCCGGCAGCCGGCCTGCGCGGGCCTCCAGAACGGCGCCGATCTCGCCTTCTGGTACTTCGCCGCCATCAACCACCACGACCCGTGCACGTACCTGCCGATGTGCGACCCGACGCTTGGAACCGTGGCCTTCGGCCCGACCCTCCGGCTCGTCGGCTCCTGGTGAAGTAGCGGTCAGTACCGCAGGTTGACGCGCAGCCCGAACACCGTGACCGGGCCGCGGTCGCGGTTGTAGCCGGGGTTGCGGATGTGCTGGACGTCCGGGCCGGCCTGGATCCACTTGCCGAGCTGCGCCCGGTAGTACAGCTCTGCGACCTCCTCGTAGCCGTAGCGCAGCCGGCCGTCGCCGAGCAGGAAGCCGAGGCCGCCCGCGGCCAGGTAGTCGCGGTGGTCGCGCGAGATGCCGTCGAACACCGCGGCGACCCCCAGGCGGTCGTCTTGCCGCCGCCAGCGGCTCCCGCTCACCTGCGCGCCGAAGCTCAGGTGGCGGTCCACCTCGGTGAAGACGAAATCCTCGTTGCGGCCGTCGTTCCAGCCGGCGCGCAGGAACACCCCCGTCTCGCCGCCGTCGGCCAGCGGCTGCTCGAGGTTGAGCCCGAAGCCGACCTTGCCGCGGCCCTGCTTGTCGTCGGCGACGACGGCCGGCACGGTGCCGGTTGCGCGCGCCCGCGCCACCGCGGCGGCATAGCGTCCCATGCGGCCGTGGTTGTCGTAGGCCAGCAGGCGGACGATCGTGCCCGCGGCGCCGGCGGGCCCGAGGGTGAGCTCGAGGTTGTCGCCGCGCGCGCGCGGGAACTGCGAGTCGAAGACGTTGCCGTTGGCAAAGCTCGGCATCTGCATGACGGCGGCGCGCAGCGCCCAGCGCGGATGCACCCAGGCGGCCATGATGCCGTTGGTGTAGCCGCGCGTGTCGGCGGCGTAGTCCCATGCCGTGTTGTTGAACAGGCTCCAATTCATGAACTGGTTGCGCGTCGAGTTGGCGTAGCGGTTCTGATCGAAGTCGTCGGTGAGCGCGAACTTTCCCAGCTTGACCTCCAGCCGGTCCGCCGGCTCGCGCCCGGGCACGTGGTCCATGCTCCGCTCGACGCGCTCGACGCGCTCGACGCGCTCGACTCGGTCATCGCGGTCGGCCGCCGCGGTCCCGCCGCCCCGCGCCAGCGGCCGCACGTAGCGCAGGTAGGTGCGCGCCACGTACGGGGCCTGTCCCAGTTCGATCGACCCTTGCCGGATGACGTCGCCGTTGGTGATGCCGGCGAGGCCGGTGGCATGTCCCACCGCGGCGCCCCGCGCCATCTCGACGTCGAAATAGAACTGCCAGCGAACCGTCAGCTGGGAGCCGAAATACATCCCGTAGGTATCGGTCTCCTCCGCGTCGCCGTCGTTGCGCAAGCTGTTGCGCCCCGAGTAGGCGGCATGGAACCGGCGCAGGTCCTGGCCGATGAACGTAAACTGCGCGCCGAGCAGGCGCGGCACCCACTCGGGCAGGGACGAGGGCGATTCGGCGCTCGCGGTTTCCGCCTGGGCAGGCTCCGGCGATGGCTTGGGGCCGGCCTGCGCGCCCGCGGCTGAAGGCCACAGCCCTGCTCCCAAACCAAGTCCAAGCCACAGGCACCACCAGCGGCGACGGACGCCGGCGGCTGCGGCGCTACGTTCACTGATCGAAACTGCGCGGATCCGTGTCTCCACGTGCATGGTCGACCCTCCCTTTTTCCCGACAGTACAACACCAGTGTTACCCCCCCTTGATATGATCGGCCTACCGACAGCGCCGGCCACTCCTGGCGGTATGGAGGCTCGCGCCCGCGATGGCGTCCAAGTCGAAGCTCATCTCGCTGCTCACCCGCGACCACCTCCAGCTCGCCGAGCGCTACCTCCGCGAGGGCAAGAAAGACAAGGCCGCCGAGGCCTACGCCCGGGGCGGCGATTTCCCGGCGGCGGCGCGCCTCGCCGCCGAACTGGGGGACGAGCCGCGGGCCGTAGAGTACAGCCTGCGGGGCGCCCTGGGCGAAATCCCGGAGGGCTATGCCGAGGTCGACGCTCGCCAGGCGGGCGAGCTCCTCGCGGTCAAGGGGCAACACAAGGAAGCGATCTTCCTGTTCGAGCTGGCCAAGGCCTTCCGCCAGGCAGCGGAGGCGGCGCTCAAGGTGCACCAGCCCGCCCGCGCGGCGCGCTTCTACGAGCGCGGCAAGGCGTGGGCGGAGGCGGCGCTCTACTACCGCCGCGCCGGTATGCTCGAGGACGCGGCGCGTGTCCTCGAGCTCGAGGCCAAGCGCCTGCGCCAGGAGCCGCGCACGCGCGGCGACCAGACGGCCGAGATGCGCCTGCGCGAGGTCGACCTCGAGCGGGTGGATATCCTGGCCAAGCTGGGCAAGGGGGCCGAAGGCACGGCGCTGCTGCGCCAGACCGCGCCGACGCCGCAGACCGCGCGCCTGCTCGACGAGGCGGGTAAGTACCGCGAGGCGGTCGAGACCTACCTGCAGCTCGGCGAAATCGACAAGGCGGCCGCCATCCTGCGCAAGGCGCCGGATCTGGACCGCCGGCTCGCCGCCGAGGTCTACCTGCGCAGCGGGCAGGCGGTCGAGGCGGGGCATGTCCTGGCCGCCCTGGGCCTGCCGCGGGAAGCGGCCGAAGCCTATGAGGCGGGGAAGGACTGGGCCAAGGCCGGCTCGCGCTGGGAAGCCGCCGCCGACCCCGAGCGGGCCGCCGTCGCCTACCTGCGCGCCGGCCGTCCGCGCGACGCGGCCCGCAGCTTCGCGGCAGCCGGCAAGCCGCAGCTAGCCGCCGCCGCCTTCGCCAAGGCAGGAGACCACGCCGCGGCCGCGGACTGCTACCTGAAGGCCGGCCAGCCGATCGACGCCGCCGGCGAGCTGCTGGCGGTGGGCAAGCGTCCCGAAGCGGCCAAGGCTCTGATGGAGATCGAGCCGGGCCGCCCGGACTTCGCGGACGGCACTCTGCTGCTGGCGCCGCTGCTGGTCGAGGAGGGTTTGCTCGACGAGGCGCTGCGCCGCCTGCGCCTGGTGCCGCGGCATGCCCTGGACGACACGGCCGCCGGCGCGGCGTCGGCGCAGACCTCGGAGCGGCTCTACTGGGAAGGGCGCGCGCTCGAGGGCCTCGGCAAGCGGCGCGAAGCCGAGGCGTGCTACCAGCGGCTCGTGGCGGCCAAGGGCGGCCATCGCGATGCGGCGGCGCGGCTCGCCGACCTGCAGGAGACGCGCGAGCGCGGGTCGGTCGCCGCCGTCGCCGCCGCGGCGGCGGCGGTCGCGGCGGCCGCGGTCACCGGCAGAGTGGGTCCGCTCGGAGCCGCCGGTGCGGCCGCGGCGGCCGACGCGGCCCGCGCCGCCGCCACGGGTGAGCGGCGCGGCGAGCAGGTCCTGTCGGAAACCTTGCTCGCCGGACCGCGCTCGGGCTGGGCCGCGGCCTTCGGCGGGGATGCCGCGGTCGGCCAGCTCTTCGCCGGCCGCTACGACATCCTCTCCGAGCTCGGCCGCGGCGGCATGGGCCGCGTCTACAAGGCGCAC
Source organism: Thermoanaerobaculia bacterium (assembly GCA_035544895.1). Taxonomy (GTDB): domain Bacteria; phylum Acidobacteriota; class Thermoanaerobaculia; order Multivoradales; family UBA5704; genus JASLEW01. Next base: position 24,913 of record DASZZM010000104.1, on the reverse strand, counting down.
GACCGCGAGCTGGGCGAGCTGGTGGCGATCAAGACCCTGCTCGGCGGGCCCGCGGGCGGTCCTGCGGGTGACGCCGGGTCGCTCTCCGCCGCCGAGCTCGAAGGCGAGCGGCTGCTGCGCGAGGTCCAGATCTGCCGCCGCATCACCCATCCCAACGTCGTGCGAGTCTTCGACCTCGGACGGTTCGCCGGCGGCATTTTCATCACCATGGAGCTGCTCGAAGGGCAGCGCCTCGACACCCTGATCGATCCCGGCCAGCCGCTCTCGGCGGCGCGCCTCCGCTCGATCCTCGGCGAGATTGCGGCCGGCTTGAAGGAGGCCCACTCCCTGGGCGTCATCCACCGCGACCTCAAGCCGGGCAACATCATGCTCACTCCGGCGCGCCTCAAGATCCTCGACTTCGGCATCGCCTCGATGGCCGGGTTCGACCGGCGCCTCACCCAGACCGGCTTCGCGGTCGGCTCGCCCTTCTACATGTCGCCCGAGCAGCTCCAGGGCGACGCGCTCGACGGCAGGTCGGACCTCTACTCGCTCGGCGTCCTGGCCTTCACCCTGCTCGCCGGCCGCGAGCCCTTCGACGGCCCGACCGCCGCGGCGATCGCCATCCAGCACTTGCAGCAGCGCCCCCCCGACCTGCGCCAGCTCCGCCCCGACCTCCCCGCCGGCTGGCCCGAGCTGGTCGAAAAGCTCCTCGCCAAGAAGCCCGCCGAGCGCTACCAGTCCGCCCAGGAGCTCATCGACGCCCTGGCCACGCTGCCCGAGTAGCCCGCCGCAAGACAGTGGTTGCGCCTCGCACGCCGGCGCCCCGCGGACGGCCCGCGGGCGCAGCCGGCGAGCGAGGAGACGGCCTTCGCCCCTGGTCGCCTCAAGCCGCCTTGAGCAGGCCCGACGCCTGGGCCGCCTGCCCGACTGCGGCCGCCGGGCCGCTTGCCTGGACGGTACCGAGGGGGGAATAGCCACGCTTCTCCAGGTTCTCGCGCCTCCAGGAATTGCCCTGGAATCCCACCACGACGAGGAGGATCAACACGGCCACGGACTGGATGGCGTCATTATCCATCGCCGCCCCGACCGCGCTGGCCGCTGAACCCACCAGGACCAGCAAGAACCAGACCTTGAAGAGCCTCTTGGCGAGCAGCCAGAGCCCGCCGAAAAACAAGCCCGGCCACGAGAAGCCTACTTTGACAGCTTGGAAACCTTGCTCGGGATGATGGTAGACGTCGAAAGATCTCATCGCTTTCTCCTTTGGTCATCATTGAACGGTGGCGCTTTTCCTTGGTGACGGACCGGAGATGAGAATTCCCGGCGACGCCTTCTTGCGACACAGGCCAGCCTCGCGGCGGAGTTTCCGGCGAGCGCCCCAGGCGCATCGCTCGAATTTCAAGCGGGTGTTCGTCTTATAATGAGAAGTCGCTCTTCTGATCGTTCCGAACTGCCGGGTTGGGCGCCTCGGCATAGAAACGTCATGCTCCGACGATCGGCTCCAGCTACTCCCCGCCAGTGGCTTCATTGGCCGCGTTGGCTGGCCATCGCCGTGATGGCGGTGATTCTCGCAGGCACCACTCCTCGGGCTCCTTCCGTCCCTGGCATCGCCTCCGGCAACCGGGCAAGGTTGATCGCGGCTATCGGAGCGGAGAGGCTTTGCGAAGGACGGCTGACCGGAGGCTTCGCGTCTGCCCTGTCCCGCGGCCATTCCGCCTCCAGGCCCCCCGACAGGAGGAGGCTGTTGGAAGCCGCGCGCTCAATCGAGCTCACCGCTCGCCGTCAGCCTTCCGCCCAGGCTGCCGCCGATCTGGCGGCGCTCAGGCTCATCGCCCACCGCCCCCGCGCCGCGGCCAGGCTGCTCGAGGATGCCTTACAGAGTCATCCGGCAAGCAGCTCGTTGGCCACAGACCTCAGCGCTGTTTATCTGGAGCTCGCCCGCCTCGAGCGTGACCCGTACCTCCTGTTGAAGGCGCTGGCTCTGGCAGATCGCGCCTCAACCGCAGCCAGTCCGCCGCTCGAGGCTGTCTTCAACCGAGCCCTGGCGCTCGAGAAGCTGGCCCCCGCCTCCGTGGCATCGGCAGCCTGGGCAAGTTATCTCGCTCGCGACCAGGACTCTCCCTGGGCCTCGGAGGCGAGGCGCCGAGCAGCGGCGCTCCACCGCGCCATGCCCACGGTTCTCTGGGACCAGAACCGCCCGGTGCTCGAGGCAGCGGCCGCGGCGGGAGATGTGGGCACGGCTTCCCGGCTGTGCCGCGACCTCCGGCAGCGGGCGCGCCAATACGCGGAAGAGGAGCTCTTGACCCAGTGGGCGGACGGCGCGGGAGCGCAGCGGTCCTCTGTCGCCGCGCCGGCGCTGGCGAAGGCGCGCAGCATCGGAGCAGCGCTCGCCGCCATCACCGGCGACCTGATGCTCAGAGACGCGGTGGCGGCGATCGACGAGTGCTCGACGGGCACCCGTTCGCCACCCCGTACAGCGCGAGCTTCCCTAACCGGTCCGTCATCCCTCGATCGGTGTGATGATCTCGTGCGCGGCCACCGGCAATTCGGCAGAGGGCTGAGCTCGTATCAGGATCGCCGCTTCACGGCGGCACGACATCTCCTCGCCACCGCCGAGCCGCTGCTCCAGCGCGCCCACAGCCCCTTTTCGAGATGGGCCGCTTTCTATCTTGCGGTTTGCGATTATCAACGCGCCGATTACACGTCGGCCAAGCAGCGCCTGGCGCGCCTGCGCGGCCTTCCGGACGCCGTGCGCTACCTCAACCTGCTGGGCAGAGTGCACTGGATGGATGGGCTCATCGCCGTCGTGCAAGGAAGGCTGACCGAGTCATTGTCGTCTTACGACGCTGCTGCCTCTCGATTCCTTGCGACCGGGGAGCAAGAGAACCTTGCCGCGGTCTTCGATCTGCTGGCGCAGAACTACAGCGCTCTCGGAGACGAGAGAAGCGCTTGGCGCTTTCGCCTCGCGGCCCTCGCCAAAGTCGATGCGTTTGCCGACTCGCGGCGTCGCTACAACATCCTGAAAGACTTTGCCGAGGCGGTGGCCGAGGCCGGTGCGCCCGCCACCGGACTGGCATTCCAGGATGAGGTGATCGCCATGGCGCGAAGCCTGCGGCGGCCCGACGTCCTGGCGCTGGCACTGCGACGCCGCGCGGCAATGCTCGCGTCATTGCAGCGGCTCGACCTGGCCAGGAAGGATCTCGAGGAGGCGCGAGATCAGCTGCGGTTGGCCGCAGATCCCGAGGTCCGGCGTGACGTCCAGGGCGAGATCCTGACCGTGCAAGGCGAGATGGAGCTCGCCAGCCAGCCCGCGGCCGCGGTCGGTTCCCTTACCGCCGCTCTCTCGATCTATACGGAAACCCATTACTATCTCGATCTTTCGAAGCTCTACCTCGAGAGATCGCGTGCGCTTGGCGCCCTTGGCCGGCGCGCGGAAGCCGAGGCCGACCTCGGGGCGGCAGTATCCTCACTGGAACGGCAGAGCCGGGAGATGGGGACCTCGGCGCTGCGCTCGCTTTTCCTCGACCAGGGACGGCGGCTGTTCGACGAAGCGGTGAGCTTCTACGCCGGCCAGGGCCGGGCGGCCGCGGCCTTCGACGTCGCCGAGCGGGCCCGAGCCCAGCTCCTGCTCGCCCTGGCCTGTCGCGATGGGCGCCCTCCCGGTGAGCGGTCAGCTCTTGCTCAGGGGCGGACGATCGGCGCGATGACTGCTGCCCAGATCGCGGCTCGCCTGCCGCCGGACGTCCTTCTCGTCGAGTACGCTGTCCTGCCGAGCCGGCTGCTGGCCTGGTCGATCTCGGACCGCGGCGTCCGGTTCGTGACGGTCCAGCTGGCGGAGACCGAGCTCACGGCTCTGGTGCAACATCTCGTCGCGGCGGCCGAAAGCGAGCCGGCCGAAGGCGCTACACCGTCTTCCGGGTCTTCCGGCGCCTTCCCAGCCGCTGCCCGCCGCGCCTTCGACCTGCTGATAAGACCCTTCCTCTCCGACCTTGCCGGCAGGGCAGCGCTGATCGTGGTCCCCGACAAGACGCTCTACCGGGTCCCCTTCGCCGCCCTCGTGGACCGCTCGACAGGCGAGCCGCTGGTTGGCCGCGCCGCTCTCGGAGTCGCGCCGAGCGCCACGATGTACCTGATGCTGAGGGAGCGCTTCGCCGCGCTGTCTTCCACTCCTCTTCGCCTGGCCGCCGTTCTCGGCAATCCCACGCTGGCTTCACCCGGCCAACCCGGTCTCGGCGATACCAGGGCGGCGCAGGACGAAGCGATCACGGTCGCCTCCCTCTATCCCGGCGCCCGTCTCCTGCTCGGGTCCTCGGCGAACCGGACCGCCTTTCTCGCCGCGGCGGCCGATGCCGACGTCATTCACGTGGCGGCCCACGCCCTGGTCTCGGACGAGGTCCGTGAATCCTACGGGATTGTCTTCGCGGGCGAACAGGTGTCTCAGCCTCCGCTGCGCGTCGAGGATCTCGATCCGCGCCACGCCCGCTTGATCTTCCTGTCCGCCTGCAGGACCGCCCGCGGATTCCTGTCGCCGAGCGAAGGGGCCTTGAGCCCGGCGCGGGTGGTCCTGGGCGCCGGGATCCCGGCGGTGGTGGCGACACTGTGGGACATCGACGACGAGGGCGCTTCCCGGCTCGCCGTGCTCTTCCACCGCCGGCTGCGCGCCGGAGAGGGAGTCCTCCAGGCATTGCGCGGCGCCGAGCTCACCCTGTGGAGACGCGGCGAGCCCCCTGCCGTATGGGCTGCCTTCGAGGTTCTGGGGGGAGCAATCTGACAACGTTGGTGAACATTGAACCGAAAGGAGAACTGCGATGAATTTCGTCCTGCAGATGGTTTTCATGGGCCTGGCCGCTTTCGTGCTGCCGGGACCGGGGAACAAGGGGCTAACCGTCGTCGTGCCGGATGCAACCCAGCGCTACTTCGCCAGCGATGGTAACGTCGTTCCGCCGCACAGAGCTCTTCTGGTGTTCCTGTGCGCCAACGTCGTCGGCGGCTGTGACTCCGTGGCGGACAAGAGCTTGAGCGCCATGAGCGCGCTCTACCAGACCTGGGACATGAAATTCGACCCGAACCTCTATGGCGCCCGCGAGCTCACTGGAATGGACATCGCGGTCACCGGCCAGCAGGCGGTGCCGGATGACATCAAGCTCGACGAGGTAGCCCAGCTGTCAAAATGCGTGTCAGCCGAGACCGCCAAGATCGACGACAACTTCCTCAAGCTCAGGACCCAGTTCGTCCCTCCCTACACCGATGCCGCGGCCGCCCGCGCGTCGTTTGCGGGCATCCAGGCATTGGTAACCGAGAGGATCAAGCGATCGGGAGTCGAAGTCGATGTCCCCTTCGCTCCGCTCAACACCGTCGTGAAACCAGGAGGCCACCACCAGAAGCTTGCCGAAGAGACCACGGTTTCCCTGCAAGTCGTTACCGGCTCGACGATCACGCTGACGCCTTTCCGGCCCAAGATCAAGACTCCTCCTCCATTGCAGCTCCAGCCGGTCGGCGCGGCACCGGTCAGGATATGGGTGCTCAACCTCGCCGTGTGCGACCGGTGGACGGACGAGACTGTCGATCCCAGGGTCTGCCTCGAGAACAGGACCCATGAAGGAGCTCATCACTTCGAGCGCTACTACGAGCTTTCTCAAAGCCGTCCCCTTTCCGTAAATCGGCCCGTGCCAGGGAATGTCCCGCCGCCTGCCGCGGATGCCCACGACCGGCCGATCTGCCCTCAGGCACTGTTCACCGCACCATGAGCGCCAGGAAGCGAAGCGGGAGCGGGCTGCAGCGTTGTCGGCGGGGTGTCATACGAGCTGCCGAACGCGTCGCCGCGGGCTGTTGCCGGCGCCTTTCCCGCCGATTCCTCGGCGTCCTGTTGGCCTGCCCGCCCCTGTTCTTCCCCACCGGAAGCGTGAAGCTTAAGTCCGGCATCGCTTTGCACGGCGAACCCCCCGACACCGGGCCATCTGGTACCCTCGTCAGGCTGGAGACGAACGAAGGGAAGCGGATCAAGAGAGTGTGGTTCGGAGACTCGCCGGCCGCCGTGCGGGGATTCTCGGCGCCCTACCTCGTAACCGTGCCCTATGACCTGGAGGTCTGTCCGTCCCCGTACCCCGTGACCGTCGAGTTTGAGGGCGGCGGCACCCCTATGCGCGGGGCCTTCCTGGTCACCTCCCGTGGCAGCCGTCCCAAGCCGGAGCTCGAGCCGGTGGCGGAAGTCGGTTTCTACCAGACCGGCCAAGTCGTCGACCGCGGCATGCTCGAGCTCGTGGTCTACGGCACGGGTTTCGACACCGAGAGCACGATCCGGGTCGACGGCCGGGAGATCGAGACGTTCGCGGCCGGCTTCAGCATGAAAAACGACAACGACCGCATTCTCGAGGAGCTGGAGGCCTACTGCGGCGATCGGTTTTGCCAGCGGCAAGTGGCCGCCTCAAAGCCATTGCTGAACTGTTATGAGCGCGCCCTGGTGGGCCTCGTGCCACTCTCGCAGCTGCGCGCCACTCCGAGCGACCACCACGTCATCGTGGTCAACAAAGGAGATGGCGGGAAGGTTGTCGAGAGCTCGCAAATATCTTTCAAGGTGCCTGTCCAGGCCCTCACCGTGAGGCTCGACACCCTTCATGGTCTCTTCCATGGCACTTGGCACGACACGCACCAACCTCCGGGTCTCGTCTGCCATGAAGGGGACTTCGCCACCTGGCGCCGGGCCTTCAGCCCCAGCGGCTTGGCCCTCGACATCGTTTCCGGGCCACCCGTCAAGCTCCCAGGGCCCGAAGTAGACTGGGACGGGCGCGAACCGGGGATCCTCGAAGGGACACTGTATGACCTCTTCCAGGACGACCCGAAGCAGCCCGTAGCGAACGGCGACTGGTACGTGCGCGGCCTCGTGCTGACCGGCATGATAAAAGAGGGCACGGCTTTAAAAGACCTCTACGGGGTGCGGGTCAACCAGCCTTTATCTCACGGGATTGCCGTCTTCGCCGCGCTATTGCCGGATCCCGACAAGCTCCTACGGACTTCGATGCACGAGCTCGGTCATGCTCTCGGGCTTGCCCACTGCCAAGGCGACACTGCCGGCACCACACTGATGAACCAGAGCGGGTGCCTAGCCACTTTCTGGGACTTCAGTTTTTCAGACAGCGGGCTGACCGCGCTGACCCGTGCGGCACTGTCGAGGCAGCAGCCGATGTCCACGCTCCAGACCTTCGATCCCAACAAGCAGGATGCTTGCTGCTTCGACAAGCATGGAAGCGGCCGTTCGGGAAACTTTGTCGTCGAAGGCGGCGGACCGGCACTCCCGTCCACGACCGCGGCATCGGCCGCGCCAGACCGCCCGACACAGGTCGAATTCGAGCTCAGCGGCCCCAGAAAGATCCGTCGCGGCACGCCGCTGATGCTCAAGGCGACTCTCCGCAACACCGGCGACTCTCCCGTCGATGCGATACCGCTTCTCGATCCAGCCCACGGTTTCGTCTCCTATATCATCGGCGATCCTGTAGCCGGCGCCAAAACATATGTTCCCTATTTCAGCTATGAGGCCTCGGGGGAGCAGCGGTCGCTCCGCAAGGACGCGCCGATCAAAGCTTACGTCCCGGTCTTCTGCGCGGTCGACGGCTATTCGTTTCTCCAGGCCCGGCCGGAGCCCTATTCCATCATCGGCGTCTATCGCGGTCTGCGCGGAGACCTGACAGGTCAGGTCGTGGAGTCGAAACCTTTCATCTTCGAGCTAACCGACGATCCCGCGCAGCGCGGCGATGAAGTCCTCATGGCCTCTGAGGAGGTGTGCCGTTACATCGCGGTGGGCGGCGCCCGGACGCTCTCTCACGCGCTGGAACAGCTGAAGAAAGTCGCGGAGCACGGCGGCGACCTCGCCCCCTATGCCAATGAGGCCATCGGTTTGACCTATCTGAGACGCATAGGAGCGCCGCCTCCAGACCGGCTCAATCCCGCCGACAAGGCCCTGCCGTATCTCGAGAGAGCCTACGAACGCGAAGAGGGGATGCTCGCCTACCATCGAATCCTTCTACACACCGCCCTCATCGAGAGCTCGCTCAGGAAGAGCAGGCCCGATTACGCCAAGGCTGAAAGTTACTTCAATGCTCTTCAATCCCGATTTCAAGGCGAGATCTTGGCCGATCCTTTCATCCAACGCACGCACAGGCTGCTGCTGGACTACGTGCAGAACCTTTCGGTGCCCATCGACCTCAAGCCTTTCACCCTCCGCTCCGGTGCCAACTGTGCGTTCGACAGACTCCAGTACGCGCCGACGCTGGCGAACATCAGCGGAATGAGAGAGAAGGTGGCCGAGGTGAGCACCGTGCAGGTCCGGGGAGCCGAATTCGCGCACATACAGGGAAAACTCGCAGGAGACAAGGCCGTGATCATTGCTCCCCTCGAATTGGTCGATGGCGTCAACGTCTCTCCCGAGAGCGTTGAGATCACGGTGCAGGTTTCGACCTACAATCTCCGCGCTTCGATCAACATCGACGAGATAGGGTTGCCGGCGGAATTCCTGCGCACGTTCCGCCCCAACGCGCCCGATCTTCGCGTCGACGTGCCGATCACGATCCCTTGCTTCGCCAGGCATCTCGAGCCAGGCGATCTCTCGTTCAAGGTCGTCGGTGATCCGTGGAGCGGCGTCTCCCCCAACGGCCAACGAGCGAAAATCAAGCTGGCCTTGGCATATCCTGACGGCTGGGAGGGCCTCAAGAGCGACATCCATTTCGAGGTGAGCTTCGCGCGAATCCGCTGACTGCGCGGCGAATGAAACTCGATCCCAACCGCAGGCGTCGCGCTACTAAGGATTACACAGGTCGCCGCAGAAACAGTCGCAATAGAAGGTGGCGGCGCAGTACTCGTAGGTGTAGGTCCTCAGACATGCGTTCCAGCCGTTGTAACACTGCTGCACGCACGAGGCGAAGACGAACGGCGTGGTGATCATTCCGGCGGCCGGGCTGGCCGGGCCGAGCGGGGTCTTCTTGCCGCCGATCTCGCCGGCCACCGGGGTCGCAAAGGGCGGACTTGGCGGCGCCGCGAAGGGGGCGCGCTGCGGACGGCTTGGCGGCGCCGGCTGGCTCGACATGGCAGGACGGACCACGTGCGCCGGCTGCACCGCGGGGACCGACTGGCAGGCGGGAGCTGGCTGAGCCGCGGGATCCGGCTGAGCGGCGGAAGACGACCGCGGGGCAAGGACCGGCTGGCTCGCGGGGACCGCGCGGCCGGCCGCCGGGTCATGGTTCGCCGCGGGGGCCTGGCCCGCCGAAACCGGACTGGCTGGCGCTCCCGAGCTCGCGGCAGCCGGTGCAGCCGACGTCAAGCTGGCGCCGATGGTGAAGCAGGCGACGGCGAGAAGGACGACGTGAGGAAGGGCGGGCCGAGAAACAGACAGATGCACAGGTCGCATCGTTCGACCTCCACGGGCGCGCGGCCCAGAACACCCTCCGAATTGAAATATAGCACGATTAGGGAGCGCGCACGGCGCGGGAAAGCCGCTTGATCATCAAGAAGGCGTCGAGACCGCCGTCATAGTACCCGCGGATGCGCTCGACGACCACATAACCGTGCTTCTCGTAGAAGTGCCGCGCTCCCTCTTCGCCAACCGCCGTCTCGAGCGCGATCGCCCTCGCCCCCTGCCGCGCGAGCGACGCCTCCAGCTCGGCGAGCAGCCGGCTGCCGATCCCCTGGCGCTGCCACTGCGGCGCCACGTCGAGGGTCACGATATGCCCCAACCCCCGCCGCCCGCCGCCGACCGCGAAGCCCACGATCCCCCCGCCCTCCTCTGCCACCACCGTGCGCCCGCCGCGCGCCGCCACGTAGTGGGCCAGCTCCTCGCGCGAGTATGCCAGCTCCGCCGAGAACGCCGCATGATCGATCTCGTAGAGCCGCTCGAAATCACTCGGCAGATAGTCGCGGATCCGCACCGCCCGGAGCTATTCCGCGTCGAGTTGCAGCCGGTAGATACCGCGGCCTTCCGTGCCGGCATAGAGGACCGCGGGGCGCCGCGCGTCCAAGGCGATACTGCCCGAAAACAAGCTTACGGGCAGCCCCTCGACGATCCTCTGCCAGCACCGCGCCGCCGCGTCCCAGCGCCAGACGCCCGCCCCCGCCGCGTAGAGTCTTGCCGGATCTTCGGGATCGATCAGCAGGGCCGACACCGCGCCGGCGCGCGCCAGCCCGCAGCTCATCGCTTCAAACGTCGCGCCGCCGTCGCTGCTGCGAATGAGGCCTTGCGGGGTCGCCGCGAAGAGCACCCCGCTCGGGGAAGATTCGAGGCTCGCCAGGTAATAGTCCTTGACCTCCTCGTTCAGGGGCAGGTCCTCCCAGGAGGAGCCCCCATCGCGCGAGCGCAAGACCCTGGAGACTCTGGGACCCGAGGCGATGCAGTAGAGAGTGCCTGGGCGCGCCACGTCGAAGGTCAAACCATACAGATCGCTGGACGGGAACGTGTGCCGGCTCCAGGTCTGCCCCCGATCGGTGCTCTTCCAGACGCTGTCGGCAGCGGCGCCAAAGCCTGCATCCGAGGACGCCGTGACGTACACGACGGCCGAGCTGCGGTGATCGATCGCGACGGAGGTCACGGTATGACCGGAGAATCCCACCAGCTCCCAGCTGCCGGCCGCGTCGGCGGTGCGGTACAGACCGGAGGTCTCGGCGTAGGAGGTCGCCGCGTACAGCACCCCCCTGCGCCGCGGGTCGAAGGCCAGCGCGGAGACCAGGCCCCAGGGAGGGGCGACGGCGCTCCAGGTCGCGCCACCGTCGCTGCTGCGCATCAGGCTCTCCGGCGAGTATTGCCCGTCCAGGGCGGTGGCCGCAAAGACGGTCCGCGCGTCGCGCGGGTCGATGGCAAGCTCGGCGACCGAAGCGGCCGGGAAGCCGTGACCGGTCGCCGCCGTCCAGCCCGCGCCGCCGTCCGTGCTGCGAAAGACTCCGGCTGCATAGGTGCCCGCCCACAGGACCTCGGGGGAAGAACGCGCCTGGGCCAGCGCCGTCACCAAGCCGCCGGACGGCCCGGCGACCTGCTCCCAGCGCGGCGCCGCCGCCAGCGGCCCGGCGGCCGCCAGCAGCAAGCCGGCCGCGCCGAAGAAACCGGCACGGAGCCCGAGAAGGCCCGCCGCCCGCCAAGACTCGCTCATCGTCACGTCGCAGCCGCGGCGGCCTGACGTAAGGCGAAGGTAGCGCACTCCGCACCCCCCGACTCTCGGAGCCGATCCTACACATGGATCGTGAGTCCTATCCTACCAGCGGTGGTGGCCACCTGCATTCGATCGAGGCAGCCCCGACGCCGCCTGAGATCCTGCAGGAGGCGCGCAACCTAACGGTGCTCTGCCTCCGCTCGCGCCGCGCCGTTCAGCTTCTCGTCGAAGGAGGAAAACCGCACCTCGGCAGGGCTCAGCTCTGCGAGAGTCAGGTAAGAGGCGAGATGCAAGCTGTCGAAGCCGCGTATGGCTCGCCGTTCCGCGAGCTCGCCGGCGCCGCGCCACACCACTTCGGTCACTTCCAGCGCGAGGAAGAGCTGCCAGTCCCGCTCGAGCGCGGAGCGGGTCGCCTGATATTCGGTTGCGGTCAGGCCGCCTTCGCGCCGCAGCCGCGCCAAGGCGCTCCGGGCTTCTGGGTAGGCGATGACCGAGGTGGCCACCAGCTCCGCCGCCGCGACGAGCGCCTGGATCTCCGGCGTGCCCTCCTCGCTCACGTAAAGCTTGATCAGGCTGCTGGTGTCGAGGTAGACGATCACCGCCGATCTTCCACGATCATCTCCGCGGCACTCTTCCCTCTAACCCGCGGCGGCTTCTCCGATCCTTTGGGCTTGCCGCCTGCCCAGCTCGCAACTCCCTTTCGCACCAGCTTCCAGGCCAGCCGGGTGTCCGGGCCTTCCACGATCGGGGAAAGCAGCGCGATCGGCTTGCCCCGCTCCGTCACCACGATGCGCTCGCCCTCTCGGGCCCGCCGCAAATACTGACTCAAACGATCCTTCAGAACCTTGACACCGACTTCGGTCATTGCCGCCCTACCTCCAGGTAGCCCTATCTTACCACCACTGGTGGCCACTTGCCCCCGGTCGAGGCCTGCCCTGGACAGCTGCTCTCTCTCTCGAAGCCTTCCCCTACAAGTAGCCAGCACCTATAGAAAAAGGGCGGCCGCGCGGCCGCCCTTTCAGTTTCCGATTCTCGGGCTCTACGCCAACGTGGCGAGCCCGCTCCGCCGGCCCCTTACTCCCCCTCCAGCACCTCCTGCGGCAGGCTGCGGATCTCCTCTTCTCCGAACTCGAAGAAGAGCTCTTCTTCGGCTTCCGGCTCGGGCTCGACGAAGTCTTCGGCGATGTGGAAGTTGTGGTAGTGGTCCATGCCGGTGCCGGCGGGGATCACCCGGCCGACGATGACGTTCTCCTTGAGTCCCCGCAGGGTGTCCACCTTGCCGCTGATCGCGGCCTCGGTCAACACCCTGGTCGTCTCTTGGAAGCTCGCCGCCGAGATGAAGCTGTCGGTCGACAGGCTCGCCTTGGTGATGCCCAGCAGCAGCGGCCTGCCGATCGCCGGCGTGCCGCCGGCGGCGATCACCCGCTCGTTCTCCTCTTGGAACTTCCAGCGGTCCACCTGCTCGTCGATCAGGAACTCGGTGTCGCCTACCTCTTCGATCTTGACCGACCGCATCATCTGGCGAACGATCACCTCGATGTGCTTGTCGTTGATCGCCACGCTCTGCGAGCGGTAGACCTCCTGGATCTTGTCGGTCATGTAGCGCTGCAGCTCCTTTTCGCCGAGCACCTGCAGGATGTCGTGCGGATTGATCGCGCCGTCGATCAACGGCTCGCCGGCGCGCACCCGCTCGCCCTCTTGCACGTTGATATGGATCGAGCGCGGCACCAGGTACTCGCGCGAGTCGCCGAGATCGCTCTCGACCTGCACCTTGCGCATTCCCTTGTGCACCTCGCCCAGGTGAACCACGCCGTCGATCTCGGTGATGATCGCCGGCTCCTTCGGGCTGCGCGCCTCGAACAGCTCGACCACGCGCGGCAGGCCGCCGGTGATGTCCTTGGTCTTGGTGGTCTCGCGCGGGATCTTGACCAGCGTGTCGCCGGGATGGATGTCCTGGCCCTCGGCGACGACCAGGTGGGAGCCCGAGGGCAGGAGGTAACGCTTCTCCTTGCCCTTGCTCTTGATCAGGATCGCCGGCACGCGCTTCTCGTTGGCCGACGCCTCGACGATGATCTTCTGCGACAACCCGGTGACCTTGTCGGTCTCCTCGCGGACGTTCTCGCCTTCGACGATGTCCTGGAACTGCGCCTTGCCGCCGATCTCGGAAAGGATCGCGTAGGTGAACGGGTCCCAGGTCACCAGCTCGGTGCCCGGCTCGACGTCGTCGCCCTCGTGCACCAGCAGGTGCGAGCCGTAGGTCAGCGCGTAGCGCTCCCGCTCGCGGCCCTTCTCGCCGGTAATAACCAGCTTGCCGCTGCGGTTGATCACCACCAGGGCGCCCTTCTTGCTCTCGACCGTCGAGACGTTCAAGAACTTGACCTTGCCCGCGTTCTTGGCGATGTGCTTGGACTGCTCGGAGACGCGCGAGGCCGTGCCGCCGTAGTGGAAGGTGCGCATGGTGAGCTGCGTGCCGGGCTCGCCGATCGACTGCGCGGCGATGACGCCCACCGCCTCGCCGATCTCCACCATCTGGCCGCTCGCCAGGTTGCGGCCATAGCACATGGCGCAGACGCCGCGCCGCGCCTCGCAGGTCAGCACCGAGCGGATCTTCACCCGCTCGATGCCGGCCGCCTGCACGGAGTTGCCCAGCGTCTCGGTGATCTCCTGGCCAACGCCGATCACCACCTCGCCGGTCATCGGGTCGTAGATGTCCTCCTGGCTGACACGGCCGACGATGCGGTCGCGCAGCGGCTCGAGGATCTCGCCGCCCTCCATGATCGCCGACACGTAGATGCCGTCGATCGTCCCGCAATCGACCTCATTGATGATCACGTCCTGCGCCACGTCGACCAGCCTGCGGGTCAAGTACCCCGAGTCGGCGGTCTTCAGGGCCGTGTCGGCCAGGCCCTTGCGCGCGCCGTGCGTCGAGATGAAGTACTGCAGCACCGGCAGCCCCTCGCGGAAGTTGGCGGTGATCGGCGTCTCGATGACCTCGCCCGAAGGCTTGGACATCAGGCCGCGCATGCCGGCGAGCTGGCGCACCTGCTCGCGCGAGCCGCGGGCGCCCGAGTCGGCCATCAGGTTGATCGGGTTGAACACGCCGGTGTCGCGCTCGACCTCGCGCATCTCGCGGAACATCTCCTCGGAGATGCGCTCGGTCACCCGGTGCCAGATGTCGATGATCTTGTTGTGCCGCTCGCCGGCGGTGATGACCCCGGCCGAGCGCTGCTTCTCGATCTCGACGACTTCCTGGCGCGCCTGGTTCAAGATCTCGGGCTTGCGGCTGGGGACGACCATGTCGTCGACCCCGAAGGAGATCCCGGCGCGGGTGGCGTAGGCAAACGTCACTTCCTTGACCTCGTCGAGCATCCGCACCGTGGCCTCGTTGCCCAGCTTGATGAAGCAGTAGCCGACCAGGTCCTGGAGGCCGCGCTTCTTGAGCAGCCCGTTGACGAACGGGATGTCCGGCGGCAGGTGCATGTTGAAGATCACCCTCCCGACGGTGGTCTCGATGATCTGGTTGTCGAGCTCTTCGAGGTCGGAGTGGACGACGTCCTGGGTGTCGAACTGGGTGTCGAGATTGATGTACGGACCGCTGTAGCGCACCTTGATCGGGGTCTGCGTCTCGACCTCGCCGGCGTCGAGCGCCATCAGCACCGAGTCGGTGTCGGGGAAGATCAGCCCCTCGCCCTTGGCGCCCTGCTTGGCGAGCGTCAGGTAGTAGCCGCCCAGGACCAGGTCCTGCGACGGCACGGCGAGCGGCCGCCCGTGCGCCGGCGACAGCACGTTGTTGCTCGCCAGCATCAGCACCTGGCTCTCGATCTGCGCCTTCGGCGACAGCGGCACGTGCACCGCCATCTGGTCGCCGTCGAAGTCGGCGTTGAAGGCCGCGCACACCAGCGGGTGGATCTTGATCGCCTTGCCCTCGATCAGCGTCGGCTGGAACGCCTGGATGCCCAGCCTGTGCAGGGTCGGCGCGCGGTTGAGCAGCACCGGGTGGTCCTGGATGACCTCCTCGAGAGCGTCCCACACCTCGTCCACCTCGGCCTCGACCATTTCCTTGGCCGCCTTGATGGTGCCGACCAGCTGCTTTTCCTCCAGCCGGTTGTAGATGAACGGCTTGAACAGCTCGAGCGCCATCTTCTTGGGCAGGCCGCACTGGTGGAGCTTGAGCTCGGGTCCGACCACGATGACCGAGCGGCCCGAGTAGTCGACGCGCTTGCCCAGGAGGTTCTGCCGGAAGCGCCCCTGCTTGCCCTTCAGGGTATCGGACAGCGACTTGAGCGGCCGGTTGTTCGAGCCCTTGAGGACGCGGCCGCGGCGGCCGTTGTCGAACAGGGCGTCGACCGCCTCTTGCAGCATGCGCTTCTCGTTGCGCACGATGACGTCGGGGGCGCGGAGCTCGAGGAGCTTCTTCAACCGGTTATTGCGGTTGATCACCCGGCGGTAGAGGTCATTGAGGTCGCTGGTGGCGAAACGCCCGCCGTCCAGAGGCACCAGCGGCCGCAGCTCCGGCGGGATGACCGGAATGACGTCGAGGATCATCCACTCCGGGCGGTGGCCCGACCTGCGGAAAGCATCCACGACCTTCAGCCGCTTGGCCGCCTTGAGACGCCGGATCTGGCTGGTCTCGGTGCGCATGATGATGCGCAGCTCCTCGGACATCTCCTCGACGTCGATGCGCGACAGCAGCTCCTTGATCGCCTCGGCGCCCATCTTGGCGGCGAAGGCGTCCTCGCCGTGCTGATCGCGCAGCTCGCGGTAGCGCTCCTCGGAGACCAGCTCCTGCTCCTTGAGCTCGGTCTCGCCGGGATCGATCACCACGTAGCTCTCGAAATAGAGGATCCGCTCGAGGTCGCGCAGGCTGATGTCGAGCAGGTGACCGATGCGCGACGGCAGGCCCTTGAAAAACCACACGTGCGACACCGGGCAGGCGAGCTCGATGTGGCCCATGCGCTCGCGGCGCACCCGCGAGCGGGTGACCTCGACGCCGCACTTGTCGCAGATGACGCCGCGGTGCTTCATCCGCTTGTACTTGCCGCACAGGCACTCCCAGTCGGTAATGGGGCCGAAGATCTTGGCGCAGAACAGCCCGTCACGCTCCGGCTTGAACGTCCGGTAGTTGATCGTCTCCGGCTTGGTGACCTCACCATAGCTCCAGGAGCGGATCTTCTCCGGCGACGCGATCGAGATCTTGATCGCGTTGAAATCCTTGAGCGACCTTGGCTTTTCAAAGCTGCTGAATGGTTGCAACTGTAGTCCTCCCATTAGACCTTGAGGAGTTCGACGTCGAGACAGAGGCTCTGGAGCTCACGGACCAGGACGTTGAAGGATTCGGGCAGGCCCGGCGCCTCCGGCACGTCCCCCTTGACGATCGCTTCGTAGACCTTGCTCCTTCCTTCCACGTCGTCGCTCTTGACGGTGAGCAGCTCTTGCAGCGTGTAGGCGGCGCCGTAGGCTTCGAGCGCCCAGACCTCCATCTCGCCGAAGCGCTGGCCCCCGAACTGCGCCTTGCCGCCCAGCGGCTGCTGGGTGATCAGCGAGTACGGGCCGATCGAGCGGGCGTGGATCTTGTCGTCGACCAGGTGCGACAGCTTGAGCATGTAGATGTAGCCCACCGTGACCTTCTGTTCGAAAGCCTCGCCGGTCATGCCGTCGTAGAGCGCCGTCTTGCCCGAAGACGGCAGCTTGGCCTTCTCGAGCAGGTCCTTGATCTCCTTCTCGCGCGCGCCGTCGAAGACCGGCGTCGAAAAGGTCAGGCCGAGCACCTTGCCGGCCCAGCCGAGGTGCGTCTCCAGGATCTGGCCGACGTTCATCCGGCTCGGCACCCCGAGCGGGTTGAGCACGATCTCGACCGGCGTGCCGTCGGGCAGGTAGGGCATGTCCTCCTCGGGCAGGATGCGCGAGATGACTCCCTTGTTGCCGTGCCGGCCCGCCATCTTGTCGCCGACCTGGAGCTTGCGCTTCATGGCCACGTAGACCTTGACCAGCTTGATGACGCCGGGCGGCAGCTCGTCGCCCTTCTGCAGCAAGCCGATGCGCTCCTCGTTGACGCGGTGCAGCACCTCGATGTGCGAGTCGGTCTTCCTGTAGACGATCTCGACCGCGTCGAGCAGCCGCTTGTCGTCGACCGGCAGGCGCAGGATCTCCTGCCGGGTCAGCCGCTCGAGGTGCTCCCACTTGATGTGGCCGCCGGACTTGAGCAGCTCCTGGCCGTTGCGCGCCCGCACCACCGCCGTCACCTTCTTGCCCACCAGGAGGTCCGAGACCTTCTTGTTGCGCTCTTCGGTCAGGATGCGCACCTCGTCCTTGATGTTTTTCTCCAGGCGGGCGATCTCATCCTGCTCGATGTCCTTGGCCCGCTGGTCCTTCTCCACCCCCTTGCGCGAGAAGATCTTGACGTCGACGATCGTGCCCTCGATGCCGGGCGGCACCTTGAGGCTCGCATCGCGCACGTCGCCGGCCTTCTCGCCGAAGATGGCGCGCAGGAGCTTTTCCTCGGGGGTGAGCTGGGTCTCGCCCTTGGGCGTGACCTTGCCGACCAGGATGTCGCCGGACTTGACCGTGGCGCCGATGCGCACGATGCCGCTCTCGTCGAGGTCCTTGAGCGCCGTCTCCGAGACGTTGGGGATGTCGCGCGTGATCTCTTCGGGGCCGAGCTTGGTGTCGCGCGCCTCGATCTCGAACTCCTCGATGTGGATCGAGGTGTAGTAGTCCTCGCGCACGAGCTTCTGCGAGATGAGGATCGCGTCCTCGAAGTTGTAGCCGCGCCAGGGCATGAAGGCGACCAGGACGTTGCGGCCCAGCGCCAGCTCGCCCTCCTCGGTGCACGGCCCGTCGGCCAGCACGTGGCCCTTCTTGACCCGCTGCCCCTCGGCGACCACCGGCTTCTGGGTGATGCAGGTGTTCTGGTTGGAGCGGCGGAACTTGATCAGCTGGTAGATGTCGGCGCCGAAATCCTTGGTCTCGCCGGTCTCCAGGTCCTCGCCCTCCACGCGCACGATGATGCGCTCGGCGTCGACCGAGTCGACGATGCCGCCGCGCTTGCACAAGACCACCGCCCCCGAGTCCTGGGCCACGATCGCTTCCAGCCCGGTGCCCACGATCGGCGCCTCGCTGCGCAGCAGGGGCACGGCCTGGCGCTGCATGTTCGAGCCCATCAGCGCGCGGTTGGCGTCGTCGTTCTCCAGGAACGGGATGAGCGCCGCGGCGACCGACACCAGCTGCTTGGGGCTGATGTCCATGAAGTCGATGCGGTCGCGCTCGACGGTGACGAAGTCGCCGCCGGCGCGCGCCGACACCCGCTCGTTGACCAGGTTGCCCTTGTCGTCGACCCGCGAGTTGGCCTGGGCGACGATGTACTTCTCCTCTTCCCAGGCCGACAGGTAGAAGGCCTGCGGCTCGGCCTCGACCTGGCGCTTGCCGGCGCGCTTGAGCTTGGCATTTTCCTTGTGCAGCTCGTCGCCGGTGATGATCTGGCCGAGCCGGAAGGGGCCGTCGCCGACCTTCATCACCCGGAAGTGGTCGAGCACCCGGCCGTTCTCCACCTTCTTGTACGGGCTCTCGATGAAGCCGTAGTCGTTGATGCGGGCGTAGGTGGCGAGCGAGGAGATGAGCCCGATGTTGGGCCCTTCCGGCGTCTCGATCGGGCAGATCCGTCCGTAGTGGGTGGAGTGCACGTCGCGCACTTCGAACCCGGCGCGCTCGCGCGACAGGCCGCCCGGCCCCAGGGCCGACAGCCGCCGCTTGTGGGTGACCTCCGACAGCGGGTTGGTCTGGTCCATGAACTGCGACAGCTGCGAGGAGCCGAAGAACTCTTTGATCGCCGCGATGACCGGCTTGGAATTGATCAGGTCGTGAGGCATCGCCGAGTCGATGTCCTGGTGCACCGACATCTTTTCCTTGATCGCCCGCTCCATGCGCACCAGGCCGATGCGGAACTGGTTCTCCAGCAGCTCGCCCACCGCGCGCACGCGCCGGTTGCCCAGGTTGTCGATATCGTCGACGCGGCCGACGTCTTTCTGCAGCCGCAGCAGGTACTCGATGACGCGGAAGAAGTCGTCGGCCGACAGCGTCTTCTGCTCGACCGGCACCTCGGTGTCGAGCTTGATGTTGAACTTGAAGCGGCCGACCCGCGAGAAGTCGTAGCGCTTGGCGTCGAAGAACATGCCGTAGAACAGCGACCGCGCGCTCTCCAGCGTCGGCGGATCGCCCGGACGCATGCGGCGGTAGATCTCGATCAACGCCTCCTTGGAGTTGGTCGTGGTGTCCTTGGCAAGCGTGTTCGACAGCGTCGAGCCGGTCAGCTCCCAGTCGGGGAAGAAGACCTCGACCGGAGTGGCGTTGCGGCCGTCGAGCCGGTCGGCGATGTCTTCGGGCACCAGCTCGTTGGCCTCGAAGATCACCTCGCCGGTGTCGAGATCGACGGTGTCGCGGATGAAAAAGGCCCGCTCGAGGTCTTCGGCCGAGACCGCGAAACCCAGGGTCTGGCCGGTGTCGAGCTTGCCGATGTGCTCCTTGGTCAGGGTGATGCCGGCGAAGATCTGGTACGACTCGCGGCGGCCGCGGCTCTGCCGGTCCTTCAAGCGCTCGGGCTCGAGCACCTTGGGCGGCACGTGCAAGGTGAACTTGCCGGCGCCTTGCGAGGTGAGCTCGATCGCGGTATAGAACTGGCGCAGGATCGATTCGTCGGACTCCAGCCCCAGGGCGCGCAGGAAGACCGTGCCATGGAACTTGCGCTTGCGGTCGATGCGCACCGACAGCACGTCCTTCTGGTCGTATTCGAACTCCACCCACGAGCCGCGGTAGGGAATGATCTTGGCCAGGAACGCACGCGGCCCTTCGCGGGTGAAGAAAACCCCCGGGCTGCGGTGCAGCTGGCTGACGATGACCCGCTCGGTGCCGTTGATGATGAACGTGCCGTTGTCGCTCATCAGCGGGATGTCGCCGAAGTAGACCTCTTCCTCCTTGGCGTCGCGCATCATGCGCGCGCCGGTGTCGGGATCGCGGTCGTAGACGAACAGCCGGAAGGTGACCTTGAGCGGCACGGCGAAAGTCATGCCGCGCTCCTGGCAGTCGGAGATCGAGTACTTGAGCTGCAAGTCGACCGGGTTGCCGCAGATGTCGCACTTGGTCACCCGGTTCTTGTTGACGAAGCCGCACTCGGTGCAGGTGACGGTCTCCTCGTGCGGGTGATCGGTCATGATCTTGGCGCCGCAGTTCGTGCAGGTCATGCGCAGGTACTCAAGGCCCTTGAGCTCGCCGCACTTGCACTGCCAGTCGCCGATCGAGTACTTGACGAAGTCGAGCGAGCAGGTCTCGCGGAAGTCCGAGAACGGGAAGATGCTGGTGAACACCGACTGCAGTCCGTGGCTGGCCCGTTCCTCGGGCAGCAGGTTCATCTGCAGGAAACGCTCGTAGGACCGCCGCTGGACGTCGATCAGGTTGGGGATCGGCAGCGACGTCTGGATCCGGGAGAAGTCCTGGCGATCACCATTGCGCGCTTGATTTTGCGGGGTTTGAACCATATGGTTTCCTTGTGTCTCCTGGGTGCCTGGACGTGAGCTCGTCTACGACGCCTGCGGTGATGCCTCTGATGTCCGCCGGGGCCTCCGGGGCCGCCGCGGCCCATTGCCTGCCGCGGCGGGACAGGCGCCGCGGGTTCGGGCTGAGCGCTCTGAACGTTCTGAGCGCTCAGAGCCAGGGCGGCCGTGCCCACCTCTTCGAGGCGGGCGGCCAGCGCGGAAGCCAGACAGGTCGGGGCCGTAATTCTTCAAGCGGGAGACACCACGCCCGGTCCCGCTCTTCTCCATTGGAAGCGGGTCACCAAGCATGGTGCACGACCCCATCAACAGCTGCGCCGCCGGGGTTTATTCCCGGACTGGCCTTGCCATGCCCGCCGCACGGACACCTGGCCCTGTCAAAGTCGAACGTTTCGCGCCCCCCCTCCGCTACTTGATCTCGACGGTTGCCCCGGCCTCCTCGAACTTCTTGCGGACCGCTTCCGCCTCGTCCTTGGAAACGCCTTCCTTGACGGTCGCCGGGGCGGACTCGACGAGGTCCTTGGCCTCCTTGAGGCCGAGGCTGGTGACCTCGCGCACCGCCTTGATGACGTTGATCTTCTTCTCGCCCACCGCCTTGAGGACGACGTCGAACTCGGTCTTCTCCTCGACCGCGGCGGCGGCGGCGCCGGCGCCCGCGGCGGCCGCAGGCGCGGCGGCGGCAGCGGCCGAGACTCCGTAGTGCTCTTCGAGCGCCTTGACCAGGCCGTTGAGCTCGAGCACCGTCATCTGGTCGATCTGCTGGATGAAATCTTGCGTCGCGATGGCCATTGTCTCTCCTTGCGCTCGGACCCAAATCTACCCGAGGCTGTTGCGAAATGCCTATACGTATCGTTTTCTCTTTTCCTTAGCCTCCACCGGCAGTGACGACTGCGATGCGGCGGTAGTGGTCTACTCAAAGCATCTATTGGATCTCCCCCCGCAACCCCTCGCTGATCCCCTTCCCGGTTTTCCGAAGCCGCCGGGTCCCTGCCCGGCGGTGCCGGGGGGGAAGGGGACGCCCCCACCCCTGGCGCACGAAGTTTCGTTCCACTGACTTCCTCAGATCAGGCCGGGTTCTCGGCCTGGCTTGCTTCACCGGCTGCCGCCTGGCCTTCCTCACCCGCTGCCGCCTGGCCTGCTTCACCGGCTTCTGCCTGGCCTGCTTCACCCGCTGCCGCCTGGCTTGCTTCACCGGCTGTCGCCGGGCCTTCCTCACCCGCTGCCGCCTGGCCTGCTTCACCGGCTTCTGCCTGGCCTGCTTCAGCCGCTGCCGCCTGGCCTGCCTCACCCGCTGTTGCCTGGCCGGTCTCATCCGCTGCCGCCTGGCCCCCCTCACCTGCTGCGGCGCCCTGGCTCTCCTTCTGCTTGCCGATCTGGTCGAGCACAACGACCAGGCTTTGCGGCACGGCGGCGAGCACGCGGGCCAGACGGGTGATGGGCGACTGCAACAGGTAGAGGAGCTTGGCGATCAGCTCCTGGCGGCCGGGGAGCTGGGCGATCTCCTTGATCTGCCCGGCCTCCACCGCCCGCCGCTCGACCAGGCCGGCCTTGAACTCGATGACCGGCGCCTCCTTGGCGAAATCGGTCAGCGCCTTGGCCAGGGCCACCGGATCGCGCTCGCTGTACACCACCGCGGTCGGGCCGACGAAGTGCTCCTTGAGAGCGGCCAGCGCGCCGCTGTCGATGGCGCGCAGGGCCAGGTTGTTCTTGACCACCAAGTACTCGCCGCCGGTCGCGCGCACGCGATTGCGCAGCTCGGTGACCTGCGGCACGCTGATTCCCTTGAAACCCAGGATGAAGGCATGCGGCGCCGCCGCCAGCCCCTGCTGGTACTCGGCGACGAGCTGCTCTTTGGCGCTGCGTGTCAGTGGCATTCGTCAACTCCCCTCGCTGGCGACCAGCGCGCTCTCGTCCACCTTGATCCCCGGCCCCATGGTCGAGGAGATGGAGACCGACTTCACGAACTTTCCCTTGGCCGCGCTCGGCCTGGCCTTGAGCACCGCGCCGATCAGGGCGTCGGCGTTCTCCTTGAGCTGCTCGGCGCCGAAGCTGAGCTTGCCGACCGGCGCGTGCAGGATGCCGGTCTTGTCGACGCGGAACTCGACTTTGCCTGCCTTGATCTCCTGCACTGCGCGGGACACGTCCATGGCCACGGTGCCCGCCTTCGGGTTGGGCATCAAGCCGCGCGGGCCGAGCACCTTGCCCAGGCGCCCCACCACCCGCATCATGTCCGGAGTGGCGACCACCGCCTCGAAGTCCATCCACCCGGTCTCGATCTTCTTGGCCAGCTCCTCGCCGCCCACGTAGTCGGCGCCGGCTTCCTCGGCTTCGCGGATCTTCTCGCCCGAGGCGAAGACCAGGATGCGCACCTTCTTGCCCAGGCCGTTGGGCAGCACCACCGTGCCGCGCACCATCTGGTCCGCGTGCTTCGGGTCGACGCCCAGGCGCATGACGATCTCGAGCGTCTCGTCGAACTTGACGTAGGAGGCGTTCTTCACCAGATCGATCGCGTCGCCCAGCGGGTAGGGCCGGTGCTCGACCTTGGCCACCGCCTCGCGGTACTTCTTTCCATGCTTCGCCACGTCGGTTCTCTCCTTCTCCCTAGTCCTCACCGTCTGCATCCACCCCCAGGGACGTAACAGCTCTACGGCCTGACGATCGTGGACTTCTCAAAGCGTCCATCGGATCTCCCCCCGCAACCCCTCAATCCCCTTCCCACCCCTTCGGGGGGGAAGGGGACGCCCCCACCCTAACCTTGGATCTCGAGCCCCATCGAGCGGGCCGTCCCCTCGATGATGCGCACCGCCGCCTCCAGGCTCGCCGCGTTGAGATCGGGCAGCTTGGTCTTGGCGATCTCCTCGACCTGGGCCTTGCTGACCTTGCCCACCTTCTTCTTGTTGGGTTCGCCCGAGCCCTTCTCCACCCCTGCCGCCTTGCGCAGCAGCACCGCGGCCGGCGGCGTCTTGGTGATGAAGGTGTAGCTGCGGTCGGCGTAGACCGTGATGACCACCGGGATGATCATGCCGGGCTGGCCCTGGGTGCGGGCGTTGAAGTTCTTGCAGAAATCCATGATGTTGACGCCGGCCTGGCCCAGCGCCGGACCCACCGGCGGTGCCGGCGTCGCCTGGGCCGCCGGGATCTGGAGCTTGATCTGGCCGATTATTTTCTTTGCCATAAGTCTTGGTACTCCCGCCGCCTCGCAGCGCGGCTAGACCTTCTGGACCTGGGAGAAGTCGAGCTCGACGGGGGTTTGGCGGCCGAAGATGGTTACCATGACTTTCAGGGTGTTGCGGTCGAGATTGACCTCGTCCACCACACCCGTGAAGTTATTGAAGGGGCCGTCGGTGATGCGCACCGGCTCAGACTTCTCGAACACGTACTTCGGCTTGGGCTTCTCCTTGGCGGTCACGACCTGCTCGAGGATCTGGTCGACCTCCTCCTGGGAGAGCGGAGTCGGCTTCTTGCCCGTGCCCACGAAGCCCGTCACCTTGGGCGTGTTCTTGACCACGTGCCAGGCGGCGTCGGACATCTCCATCTCGACCAGGATGTAGCCCGGGAAGAACTTGCGCTGGGTCTCGCGCTTCTTCCCGCCCTTGTACTCCACCACCGTCTCCGTCGGGATGCGAATCTCGCCGAACGCATCCGCCATGTCGAGCGCCTCGGCCCGCTGGCGCAGCGTCTCCTTGACCCGCTCCTCGAAGCCGGAGTAGGTATGGACGATGTACCACTTGCGCTCGCGCGCCTGCTCTCCACCCGTGCTGTCGGTCATCGGCTGAACACCTGAACGATCGCGACGTAGCCCTTCTGGATGATGACGTCCGCAATGTAGAGGAAGACCGCGAAGACGAAGCTGGTCACCACCACCACGACCGTGGTGCCGACCACCTCGTCGCGCGACGGGAAGGAGACCTTCCGCATCTCCGAGCGGGTCTCGGAGAGAAACTCCCTGATCCTTTTCCACCAATTCATCATGCCGGCGTCCGATCCGATCTATCTCAAAAGAGTTGGCAGGCCAGGAGGGATTCGAACCCCCAACCCTCGGTTTTGGAGACCGATGCTCTACCAGTTCGAGCTACTGGCCTGTAACCATGCCTTTCGTTTCCCTTGCCGATGCCCCCTTGCGCGCTACTTGACGATGTCCGTGACCGTGCCGGCGCCGACCGTGCGGCCGCCCTCGCGGATGGCGAAGCGCACCCCCTTCTCCATCGCGATCGGCGAGATCAGCTCCACCTCGAGGTTGATGTTGTCGCCCGGCATCACCATCTC
>DASZZM010000103.1:0-178970 GCA_035544895.1 Thermoanaerobaculia bacterium | reverse complement strand
CTCGATTTCGGCCTTGCTGCCGATCTGGTGGTCCGGGATCCGAAACTTTCTCAGAAGCAGCGTCGACAACTCACTCCTCTCTATGCCGTCGCAAGAGCCTCGGTTTGCTTGAAACGACGGCTTCTACCACGGGCTGCTAGCTGATCCCAAACGTGACTCGCTGCTCTCCTTGACTATCTCTCGTGTGCCTGTTTGTAGGCTCGCAGTACCGCGTTCATCCGACTCTGATAGCCCGCGCCCCTCTCGCGGAACCATTCGAGGACATCGGCATCGATCCGCAGCGTGATCTGAGCCTTGCGCAGGACGGGTTGCAAGCCCCTGCGGACGAGAGCTCTGGCGAACGCCTCAGGCGGAATCTCGGGCTGGTCGGACAGGTCGATCTGCTCGCCCTTAATCCGATCGACCCGCTCGCAGTCACTCCGAGATCGCCGAGAAGTAGCTTTGTTCCTCACGCCGCGTCGCCTTTCTCATTCTCCGCCCGTTGGGCCTCATCCCACTCCGCCCGCACCAGGAAAGTGTAGTTACTCCGCGTAACTACGTCAAGTGTAAGCCGAGTGCTGAGCACAGGGCCCCGTGTGAGCTTCCAGAGGTGCCTAACAGGTTCTGAGCACCTTAGCGCCTGGCCAGCCTTGCAGTGGTCCGCAACGCACATTCCGTCTTCATCTCTGTGTGGGAGGTGCATATACTTTGCGCATGGCGGTCGAGATCCTTACCGAGACTCCTCTTCTTCCATCGTCCACGATTGGCCCCTACCGGCACACCGACTATCTGGAGCTACCGGACGACCCGCGGTGCGAGCTCCTGTACGGCAGGTTCTACCTGATGCCGCCGCCGGTCTTGCTCCACCAGATGATCGTGCTGTTCCTGGCTCTGCGGCTGAATGAGATGGCACGGGCGGCCGGGGGGCTCGCCGTGATCGCACCGATGGCCGTGCTACTCGCCGACCACTCCACTGTCGAGCCCGATATCACGTACGTCTCTGCCGAGCGTCTGGGAATCGCCAAGCGCTGGATCGAGGGCGTGCCCGATCTGCTCGTCGAGGTGTTGTCGCCGAGCACTGCCAGGCGCGACCGCGGCGAGAAGCTCCGCCTCTACGCCGAGTCCGGCGTCCGCGAGTACTGGATCGTCGATCCGGAAGCGCGCCAGATCGAGTTCCTGGTTGCCTCGGGCGGAACCGCCGGTCGCTTCGAAGTCGCCCTGCCCGACGGCCACGTCTACCGCTCGCAAATCCTCTCCGAGATCGTCCTCGACCTCGCCGACTTCTGGCGCGAGGTGGAGAGCCGGACGCCACAAGGCTGACCGGCCAAGTCCGGCGCGCCGGGTGTCACGTATACTTTGCGCATGGCGGTCGAAATCCTCACCGAGACTCCTGTCGTTCCCTCGTCCACCCTCGGACCCTACAGGCACGCGGACTATCTGGAGCTGCCCGACGAGCCGCGCTGCGAGCTCATCTACGGCAGGTTCTACCTGATGCACTCTCCGGCACTGATCCACCAGATCATCGCATCTCAGCTCTGGCTACGCTTAGATGCGATTGCCGTTGTCGCCGGCGGGCTTGCCGTAATCGCGCCGATGGCCGTGCTGCTCGCCGATCACTCGACTGTCGAGCCCGATGTCACGTACGTCTCTGCCGAGCGTCTGGGAATCGCCAAGCGCTGGATTGAGGGTGTGCCTGATCTGATCGTCGAGGTCTTGTCCCCTGGTACAGCTCGCCGCGACCGCCGTGAGAAGCTCCGTCTCTACGCCGAGTCCGGCGTCCGCGAGTACTGGATCGTCGATCCGGAAGTGCGCCAGATCGAGTTCCTGGTTGCCTCGCTGGGGACCGCCGGTCGCCTCGAAGTCGCCTTACCCGACGGCGACGTCTACCGCTCTCAAGTTCTCCCCGAGATCGTCCTCGACCTCGCCGATTTCTGGCGCGAGGTCGAGTGCCGGACGCCGCTCGTCTGACGCGGTCGGCCGGCGCCGCCACCTCCACCCCGGCCTTGCAAGCCTCCCCGGCGGAATTGCCGTCTTCATCTTCGTGTCGGAGGTCAATATACTTTGCGCATGGCCATCGGACTTCTCACCGAGAGCCCCCTCATCCCGATGTCTACGATCGGGCCTTACCGGCACGCCGACTACCTGGAGCCTCTGGATGAGCCGCGCTGCGAACTCATCTACGGCAGGTTCTACCTTCTGCCTCCGCCAGCGCAGATTCACGAGCTTGCCGCCGGAGTCCTCTATCAGCACCTGAATGCAACCGCCCTTGCGGCTGGTGGGCTTGCCGTGATCCACCACTCTACCGTCGAGCCCGAGGTCACCTACCTCTCCGCCGAGCGCTGCGAATCGCGAGGCGCTGGATCGAGGGCGTGCCTGACCTGGTCGTCGAGACTGTCGTTGCCGAGTGCGATCGCGGAGAGAAGCTTCGCATCCACGCCGAGTCCCAGCGGGCTCGCACTAGAAATTGACTAATAACATATGCCAATTCCTATCGCTGATATCGGTCAATCCGAACGAGAGAGAGTTCTCGGTCATGTTGAGGGCCATTTCCTTGATTATAAGGCGATTGAGGTCAAGCCAGCAAAGCTTACCCGCACCTTATCGGCATTCTCAAATGCCGAAGGCGGTGAAGTGTACATCGGGATTTCGGAAGATAAGGGCCTTCGCACAATTCATTGGAGAGGCTTCAATGTTCCGGAAGACGCGAATGCGCACCTCCAGGTCTTCGAGTCGCTCTTTCCCTTGGGTGAGGGATACAGTTACACCTTCTTAAGATCCGAGTCTGAGCAAGGATATGTGCTAAAGGTTGATGTCGGAAAGAGCCGCGATGTTAAAAGAGCTCTGGATGGAAAAGCCTACCTGCGGCGCGGTGCTCAGAATCTTACTGTCGATTCGGAGGAAGCTCTTGCACGGCTTCATCGCAATAAAGGTTTGACCTCCTTTGAAACAGAAACTGTAAATGCAGATCAAAGCGTGATAACTAATTCTACTGTGATAATTGAGTTCATGCTGGAGATCGTTCCCGCAGCAGAGCCAGAAGCTTGGCTAAGCAAGCAGCAGCTGATTCAGGGAGGTAAGCCAACGGTCGCCGGAGTAGTTCTCTTTGCAGAAGAGCCACAAGCCCTGCTACCAAAACGTTCCGGCATCAAAATCTATCGATACAAGACGTCAGCAGCGGAAGGAACGCGCGACACTCTTGCCGGAGATCCAGTCTCGGTAGAGCGAGATGCATACCAACAGATTCGTAATGCTGTTCACGAGACGGCAGCTATCATAGAATCCGTTCGCGTGAATACTCCAGATGGCCTGGAAGCTGTCAAATACCCAATAACTGCTTTGCACGAAATTATTACCAATG
The DNA here is from genome assembly GCA_035544895.1 of Thermoanaerobaculia bacterium. Lineage (GTDB taxonomy): Bacteria > Acidobacteriota > Thermoanaerobaculia > Multivoradales > UBA5704 > JASLEW01. Next base: position 175,633 of record DASZZM010000103.1, on the reverse strand, counting down.
CTGTACTCCATCGCGACTACAGCATCGCAGACGATATTCACATCCGGATTTTTGACAACAGAGTCGAAGTAGTAAGTCCAGGAACGCTGCCAGCCCACATAACTCCGGAAAACATCCTGGACGAGCGGTTCGCGCGAAATCCAAGTATTATTCGTCTGATAAACAAATTTCCAGATCCGCCGAACAAAGATGTCGGAGAGGGTTTGAACACAGCCTTCTCTGCGATGCGCGAAATGAAACTGAAGCCACCTATCATTTCGACCGATGGCGGTAACGTCAAAGTCGTGCTCAGACACGAGCCTCTCGCGACTCCAGAAGAACTCATCTTGGAATATCTGCATAAGAACGAACAGATTACAAACCGTATCGCACGCGAGATCTCCTTCATCGGGTCCGAGAACAAAATGAAAGGGATCCTCCAGAGATTAGTGAAAAAAACGCTAATTGAACTGGTGCCGGGTACGACGCGGTATTCCGCAGCTTATCGCCTCGTAAAATGAATTCGGATTGCCTCCAGATTGGCGTCGCAGAGTCAAAGCAACAATCGAGGGCTTCGGCCCCGCAGCAGGAGGCGTGTGAAAAATGCGGGCTACTCTTCGAACCGCTCCGCCACCCTCCGGTAGGCGTCGCGGAAGGGGATGCCTTCGGTCAGCACTAGACGGTAGGCGTCTTCGGCGGCGCGGAGGGCGGGGTCGAGGTGGATGCGGTCGGGATGGAAGCGGACGGCGGGGAGGGCGGCGGCCATGATGGCGAAGGTGTCGCGGGCGAGGTCGATGGCGCGGAAGAGGGGCGCCTTGATGAGCTGGAGGTCACGGTGGTAGCCGGAGGGGAGCTTGGCGGGAATGGCGAGGACCTCGAGCAGGCAGGCCTGGCAGGTGGCGCCGCGGCCGCGCACCAGCTCGAAGACGTCCGGGTTGCGCTTCTGAGGCATGATGGAGGAGCCGGTGGTCATCTCCGCGGGCAGGGATACGAAACCGAACTCCCGGCTGTTGTACAGCACCAGGTCGGCGGCAAGCCGGCCGAGGTCCTGCATCGCCAGGGTGATCTCGAAGAGGATCTGGGCCTCGGCCTTGCCGCGCGAGAGCTGGACCGCGGTGACCGGTTCTTGCGTGGCGGCAAATCCCAGGCGCCGCCGCGTCCCTTCCCGGTCGATGGGCAGCGGCGCGGCGCCGTAGCCGGCCGCCGAGCCGAGCGGGTTCTGCTCGATGCGGGGCGAGCAGGCGGCCAGGCCGCGGGCGTCGTCGCGCAACTCGGCGGCGAAGCCGCCGGCCCACAGCGGCACGGAGCTCGGCATCGCCTGCTGCAGGTGGGTATAGCCGGGGAGCGGCGTCGCCACTTCACGACTCGCCAGCTCGTCGAGCGCCGCGGCCACGGCCAGCGCCCCCGCGGAGAGCGCCTCCACCTCGTCGCGCAGGTACAGGCGCAGAGCGGCCAGCACCTGGTCGTTGCGCGAACGGCCGAGATGCAGGCGCGCCCCGGCCGGGCCGATGCGCGCCGTGAGCCGGCCTTCCAGGGCGGTGTGGACGTCCTCCTCTTCGAGCTTTATCTGCCAGGCCCCGGCCGCATGCTCCTCGGCGAGGGCGATGAGCCCGCCGCGGATGGCCTCGAGGTCGGGCCCGGACAGCAGCCCCTGCTCGTGCAGCATCTCGGCGTGGGCGATGGAGGCGCGGACGTCGTAGGCGACGAGGCGGCCGTCGAGCCGGTGGTCTTCGCCTGCGGTGTAGCGGAGGACCCGCGGGTCGAGCGGCACGGCGCCGCGACGATGCCACAGGCGGGTCACCGCGCCATGATCCCCGGGATCTCCGGAATCTCCGGGGCCTCCGGCGCCCGCGGCAACTCCGCGGTCTTGGCGTCCGCCGAGGTCCGCGCGGCAGGCGGGCGGCCCGCGACCTTCGCGATGTTGGGAGCGCGGGGAGCGCGGTCCCCCGGCATCGTGGCCTGGATCTCCGCCCAGGCGCCGACCAGCCGGGTATAGAAGCGCGCCCCCGCGAGGACCTCGCTCTCGAGCACGAACTCGTCCGGGGTATGCGAGCGCTGGCTGCGCCCGGGCCCGCACTTGACGGCGGGAATGCCTCGCATGAAGACCAGGTCCGAGAGCGTTGACGAGCCGTAAAGCCGGATCTCGGGACGCGCCCGCCGCGCCGCTTCTACCAGTGGAGAGTCGCTCGCCGTCTCGCTCGGCAGCAGGCGGTTGCTCAGCACCCGCACCTCGCTCGCGACCAGGCGCTCGATCCGCTCGATCACCTGCGGCGGCGGCAGCGCCGGGGTGGTGCGCACGTCGAGCACGGCGGTTGCCTCGCCGGGCACCACGTTGCGCGCCGTGCCGGCCGCCAGCTGCGTCGGCTCGAGGGTGATCGGACCCAGGAGCGCATGCGGCGTCCCGAAATCGACGCTCTCGAGGGCGACGAGATCGCGGGCGAGCAGACGCGCGGCATTGCGCGCCCCAAGGTCGGCGGCGTGCGCCGCGTGGCAGGCATCTCCGCGGGCCGCCAGCTCGAGCACCAGCAGCCCTTTTTGCGCTACCGCGAGATCGAGCCCGGTCGGTTCACCGACGACGGCTGCAACCGGGCTCCGCCCCAGGCGGGCGAGCTCGGCAAGTACCGCCTCGGTCCCCGTCCCGCGCGTCTCTTCGGCTTCCACCAGGGCGAGCGCCAGGGTGAACGGGAGCTCCGCCTCGGCGAAGGCAAGAAAGGCCGCAATCATCCCCGCGGCGGAGGCCTTGGCGTCGTTGGCGCCGAGGCCGAACACGCGTCCGTCGATCACTTCGACGGCCCACGGGTCGCGCGTCCAGCCGGAGGCCGGCGGCACGGTGTCGAGATGGGTGTCGAAGAGCAACAGAGGACCGGCGCCGGCCATGGCGAGCAGGCTGTTGCCGAGCCGCTGCGGAGCGGCGCCGTGACGGCGCAGCCGATTCTCCAGGAAATCGGCGAGGGCCTGCTCTTGCCCCGACTCCGAGCGGATGGAGGTGATCGCCCGGTGCAAGGCGAGCACCTCGCGGGCCGGCAGCATCATCTGCCGCCCTCGCCCCGCGCCGCGACGGCCGGCTCGCCCGCCGCCTGCTCGTCCGGCGAGAGGCCGTGCAGGTCGTCGACCACCAGGGTGCCCACGCCTTCGTTGGTGAAGACCTCGGCGAGCAAGCTGTCGGGCAATCGATACGAGATGATGTGCACGCGGCGCACCCCGCCCCGGATGGCCGCCTCGATGCTGCTCGCCTTGGGCAGCATGCCGCTCCCGATGCTCCCCTCCTGGCGCAGGCGGCGCAATCCGGTCAAGTCGGTGTAGGACACCAGGGAGCCGGGATCCGCCGGACGCTCCAGGAGACCCGCCGCGCCGGTCATGAAAATCAGTTTCGCGGCCGCGAGCTCGATCGCCAGGGCCGCCGCCACCGTGTCGGCGTTGATGTTGAGCAAGGCGCCTCCGCCATCGGCCGAAAGCGGGCTCACCACGGGCACCATTCCGCTGCCCAGGAGGGTTTCGAGCACCTGCGCGTCCACGGCGACCACGTCGCCTACCAGCCCGAAGTCCACCTCTTCGCCCATTTCCTCTAGTGTCACCGGCGGCCGCTTACGCGCCTGGATGAGGCCGGCGTCGACACCGCTCAATCCCACCGCCGGCAGGCCCACCGCGCGGCAGGCGGCGAGGAGCCGCGTGTTGACCGCGCCGTTGAGCGCGAGGATAGCCACCTCGAGCGCCTTTTCATCGGTCACCCGCCGCCCGGCGACGAAGCGCGGTTCGGTCCCCAGGGCGCGGGCAAGGTCGGTCGATTGTGGCCCGCCGCCGTGCACCAGGACCACCCGGATCCCGACCTGGTGGAGCACGTCGACCTGTTCCACGACGGCCCGCACCGCGGCCTCTTCGCCGAGCGCCTCGCCTCCAACCTTGATGACGAAGGTTTTCCCCTTGAACAGCCGGATGTAGGGAACGCTGAGCTTGAGCGCCGCCACCTCGGCGGTCCGCTGGCCGACGTCTTTCATGCCGTACGCTCCTTGGCGCAGAGCAGGCGGTGCAGCACGGCCATCTGCGTCCACATGCGATTGCGGGCCTGGTGCAGCACGGCGCTGCGCGGCCCGTCGAGCACCTCGTCGCGCACCACGACCCCGCGGCGCACCGGCAGGCAGTGCATGAAGCGGCAGCCGGGAGAGGCGGCGGCAAACCAGCTCTCATCGACGCACCAGCCGCGCAGGCCGGCGCGCAGAGCGGTCTCGGCCGCGCGGTCGCCATAGTGCAGCGGCGAGGTCCACGACTTGGCGTAGAGCACGTGGGCGCCGGCCATGGCTTCGTCGCGGTCGTGGGTCTCGCGCAGCGAGCCGCCGGAGGCCTCCGCGGCCTGGCGGACCTTCTGCAGGATCGGCTGCGGCAAGGCGTAACCGTCGGGCCGTAGCACGGTCACCTCCATGCCGCGCAGCGCGGCCATGTGCGCCACCGCCGCCGGCACCGCCAGGGGCAGCGGCTTGGGATGCCAGGCCCAGGAGAGGACGAAGCGACCCGCCTCCGCCGGCACTCCGAGATCGTCGAGGGTCTTCCAGTCGGCCAGGGCCTGGCAGGGGTGATTGGCCGCCGACTCGAGGTTGATCAGCGGCGCCGGACAGACCCTGGCCATGGCTGCGAACGTCACATCCGCCAGGTCCACCGCCAGGTCCTGCCCGGCGGCAAACGAGCGGATACCGATGGCGTCGGCATAGCCGGCGAGGACCGGGATCGCCTCGCGCACGTGCTCGGCCGCGGCGCCGTCCATCACCACGCCGTCGCGCGTCTCGAGCTCCCAGCTGCCCTTGCCCGGCGAGATGACGAAGGAGCTGCCGCCGAGCCGGGCCATCCCGGCCTGGAAGGAGGCCAGGGTACGCAGCGAGGGATTGAAGAAGAGCAGAGCCAGGACCTTGCCCTTGAGCGCCTCGGGATGAGGCGTCCGCTGCAGCCGGGAGGCGAGCGCCAGCAGATCGGCCGCCCCCTCGCTACCCAGCTCGGCCAGGTCGACGAAGCGCTTCATGCCCGGATCTCCCGCAGCGCCCCGGCCAGGGACTCGACGTGCGTCTCCTCGATCACCAGCGGCGGCAGCAGGCGCACGATGCGCGGATCGGCGCTGGTGCCGACGACGATGCCGCGCGCCAGCAGCTCGGCCTGGACCTCCTGCGCCGGCCGCGTGGTGCGCAGGCCGAGCAGCAGGCCCTCTCCCTGGATGGCTGCCACGGGTCCAACCTGGCAGGTCTCGCGGATCCGCCGCGACAGCGCGCGCACGCGCGGCAGCAGGTCCTGCTCTTCGATTGCCGTGATCACCGCTTCGATCAGCGCGCAGGCGAGCGGGCCGCCGCCGAACGTCGAGCCCAGGTCGCCCGGCCGCAGTCGCGCGGCGATCGCTTCGCCGACCAGCACCGCCCCGGCCGGGAAGCCCCCGGCCAGGCCCTTGGCAGTGGTCATGATGTCGGGAGTGACGCCGTAGGCCTGGGCGGCGAACGGATAGCCGGTGCGCCCCATCCCGCACTGCACCTCGTCGAAGATGAGCAGCGCGCCGCGCGTCCGGGTCAGCGCGCGCGCCCCTTCCAGGTAGTCGCGCCCGAGCGCCACCGCCCCGGCCATCCCCTGGACCGGTTCGAGGATCAACGCGGCGGTGGGCGCGGAGTCGAGCGCCGCGGCAAGAGCGTCGAGGTCCGCCCGCGGTACGAAACGCACGTCAAAGGGCGCCTGGGGAAAGCTGTACCATGCCGCCGACTTGTCGCTGACGGCGGCCGCCGCCGCGGTGCGCCCGTGGAAGGCGCCCTCCACCGCTACCACCTGGCGGCGTCCGGTATGCCGCAGGGCCAGGCGCAAGGCGTTCTCGTTGGCTTCGGCGCCGCTGTTGACCAGGAAAGCGCGATCGAGGCCGGCAGGCGCGAAGCGCACCAGCCGGCGGCCGGCGCGGGCGCGCACGCCGAGCGGCACGACGTTGCTCTGGAAGAACAGCGACTCGGCCTGCTCGCGCAGGGCGGCGAGCAGCCGCGGATGGCCATAGCCGAGGAGGGCGACGGCGTGGCCGGCGTAGAGGTCGAGCAACACCCGCCCGTCGCGGGTGTGCAGCATCACGCCCTCGCCGCGCACCGGCTCGATCGGCGTCTGCGCATAGACCGCCAGCAGATAGTCGCGCTCGTCGGCGCCAGTGAGACCGTCTTCCTTCATAGCCACCCCAGCCCGGGCTGGACGAGGCCGGCGGTCTCTTCCAGGCCGAGCAGCCGGTTCATCCATTGGACGGCGCCGCCGGCGGCGCCCTTGACCAGGTTGTCGATGGCCGAGAAAACCACCAGCTCACGGCCTCTGGCGGCGACGCCGATCCGGCAGCGGTTGGTTCCCACCACGTCTTGCAGGCGGGGCGGCTCCCCGCCCACCTCGATAAAGGGCGCGCCGGCATAGGAGTCGGCCAGGGCGGCGCTGACCTCTTCGGCCGCGAGGGACCGCGCCAGCCGGGCTTGCACGGTGGCGTAGATGCCGCGCGCGAAGGGACCCGCCTGGGGCACGAAGTGGACTTCGACCGGGCAGCCGGCCGCGGCCTCCGCCAGCCGCCGCATCTCCGGCTCGTGGCGATGGCGCAGCGGATTGTAGGCGAACAGGTTGCTGCGCCGCGCCGGATGATGGGTGGTGGCGGAGGGAGTCCGTCCGGCGCCGGTGCTGCCGGTGACGGCCACCACGTGCAGGCACGGCTCGATCAGCCCGAGCCGCAACAGCGGCACGGCGGCGAGCAGCACGGCCGTGGGAAAGCAGCCCGGGTGTCCAATGTGATGTTCCGGCGGTCCCTCGGAGAGGGTGTGCTCGGGCAGGGCGCAGCGGAACTGCTCCAGCCGGTGCGGCGCGCCGTGCGGGTGTCCATAGACGGCGGCGTACGCCTCCGCGGTCGGGAAGCGGAAGTCAGCCGAGAGGTCCACCACGCGCACCCGCAAGCCGCAGCGCTCGGCGGCGGCGAGCAGCGCGTCGACCAGCGGTGCCGCGGCGCCGTGCGGCGCGGCGCAGAACGCTGCCGCCGCCGGGCTCGCGGCGTTGAGCTCGAGCAGCCGGGGCAGTTCGTCAAGCCCGCTCATGGCCACGCCCGGGAAGGCCCCGGCCAGGTGCGGGAAGGCCTCGGCGACCGGCTGCCCGGGCTGGCTCTCCGAGAGCACGGCGGCCAGGCGCAAACCGGGATGGCCGAACAGAAGGCGCAGCAGCTCTCCCGCCACGTACCCCGTGCCGCCGAGCACGAACGCAGGCACCGCCTCGCTCACCTTTGGACTCCGGATTCCATACTAGTCGGCGTCACCGGTGGATGGCCCCTGGGCATGAAACCGGGACGATTCAGTCCTACTCGAAGCATCGATCGGATCGCCCCCCGCAACCCCTCGATCCCCTTCCCTCCCCTCCGAGGGGGAAGGGGACGCCCCCACCCCTGGCGCACCCAGTATCGCTGGCCCGAGCCCGAACCGCGCCAGCAAGAGATCGCCGAGCCGCTCGGCGGCGGTGCGGGCGTTGAGGGCGGGCAGGTGCAGGCAGTCTTCGATGATGCGGGTCCCCGCCAGGTTGTCGGTGGCGGGACCGGTGACCGCCACCGGCTCGATGGAGAACTGCTCGCGCAGCATCCTCACCCCTCCCCACGCTGCGACTGGATCGTTGGCCGAGAGCACCACCGCCGTGAAGGCGGATCGCAGCTCGGGGTCGGCGAGGATCGCCGCCACGCCATAGGCTCCGAGCAGCCCATCGCCGAGCTCGGCCACGATCACGTCCGGGCGGCTCGCGGCCTGCCGCGAGAGCAGGGCGCGGGTGATCGCCGGCGCGTTGGCGGCCGAGGTCGCCACCACCCCGAAGTCGGTGAACAGCGCGGTCGAGCGCGCGCCGGCGTCCTCCATGGCCAGGACGTCGCGGCGCAGCGCGACGCCGGTGGCCTTGAAGCCGTCGACAGTCAGGCCGCGGTGGCTGAAGTAGCGCACCAGCGCACAGGCGGCAGCCGTCTTGCCGCAGTTCATGCACGAGCCGACGATGGCCGCCACCGGCACCGGCGGGCCGCCGCCGAACAGCGGGGCGGCGGGATCGAGCGGCGCGCCGCCGATGCGCGCCGCCACTCCGATGCGCTCGCCCAGGTAGGGGAAATGCAGCACCGCGCCCAGCACCTCGCACTCGAATGGCGGACCCAGGTCGGGATTCACCGAGTCGCAGATTCCCAGCACGCCTCCCAGGTTGAGCAGGTGCACGGTGTCCCCGGGCGCCAGGCGCTCGGGCAGCGTGCCGGAGTAGCCGAAGAGAGCATGGCGGTGGCCGAGCGCGCCGGCGATGATGTCGCCGCGCTTGACTTGCGCCATCCGCCCGCTCGGCAGCTCGATCTGGTTGTAGTCGCTCTTATCGTTGCGCACCCGCACCGCGATCACGACCCCTTCTTCGCACGGGATCTCGCCGCCAACGCGGACTTCGCGCTTGAGCTCGCAGCCGCGGGTGACCGAGGCGATCTTGTCGAGCGAAACGGTCTTCATTACGGAGTTTCCGTTAAGTTCTCACTTCTGGCGATCCAAGTAGCTGGCGATCGAGGACTCCTTACTGCGTCTATCGGATCGCCCCCCGCAACCCCTCGATCCCCTTCCCTCCCCTCCGGGGGGGAAGGGGACGCCCCCGCCCCTGGCGCACGCATTTTCGTCTTCACTCCCTGGCGGCGCGGGCGTGCAGCATGCCGGGGAGGGCGGCGATGCGCGAGAAGCCGCGCGCGTCCTCGGCGCTCCATTCGCCGGCCGCCTCGCCGTAGACGCCGCGTGTCGCGGCGAGCAGCGAGAAGGGTGAGGAGACCCCCTCGACGAAAACCTGCCCCAGGCGGAAGAGGAGATGGACCTCGCCGCTGACTCTCTCCTGGGAGCGCAGGAGCAGCGCCTCGATGTCGCGGCAGACCGGATCGAGGTGCTGGCCCTCGTGCACCAGGTCTCCATACACCGCGGCGACCGAGTCCTTGACCCGAAGCTGGCGGCCGGTCAGGGTGAGCTTCTCGAGCTCGCGGTGGGCGGTGATCAGCACCTCGGCGGCCGGCGCCTCGAAGGCGACGCGCCCCTTGATGCCGAGGATGGTCTCGCCCAGGTGGATGCCGCGGCCGATCCCGTGGCGGCTCGCCGCCTCTTCGAGACGCTCGATCAGGGCGACCGGCGCCAGGGGCTCGCCATCCAGCGCCGCAGGGATTCCCGCGGCGAAGGCGAGAGTATGGCGGGCGGGCGGCGGCGGGTCCGCGAACGCGCCGCGGGTCAACACCCAGGCCGTCTCCGGGATCGGGGCGACGCTGTCGAGAGTTTCGCGGCCGCCGATCGTCACGCCCCACAGCCCACGGTTGATCGAATAGGCGGCGCCCGCCGGCGGCACCGGCAGGCCGCGCGCGGCCAGGTAGGCCGCCTGCTCGGCGCGCGGTCGCGGCTGGTCGCGCACCGGGGCGATGATTTCCAGGCCGGGGTCCAGCGTGCGCAAGGCGACCTCGAAGCGCACCTGGTCGTTGCCCGCGGCCGTGCAGCCATGCGCCACCGCGCGGGTGCCGAGCCGCGCCGCCGCGCCTGCCACCATCCGCGCCTGGATGACCCTCTCGGCGCCGACGCACAGCGGATAGATCTGGCCGCGGCGGACGTTGCCCATGATCAGGAAGCGCAGCACCCTCGCGAAGAAGGCCTCGCGGCCATCCTCCAGGAAGTGCTCGGCGGCTCCCAGCGCGCGGGCGCGCTCGGCAAGCGCGGCGGTGGCGGCGCCATCGAGGCCGCCGGTGTCGACTGTCACCGTCACCACCGGCCGGCCATAGGTCTCTGCCAGCCAGGGGACGCAGTAGGAGGTGTCGAGGCCGCCCGAGAAGGCCAGGACGATCGGCTCGGCGGCCCGCCGCTCAGCCATCTCACCCATCTCAGCCATCTCAGCCATGGTTGCCCTCCACGCGCGGACGCCGCCCCTCGACGAAGCGGCCGAGACGGTGGAGCAGCTGTGCCTGATCTTCGGCGCCGGCGGTGGCCACGAACACCGTGTCATCGCCGGAGATCGTCCCCACCACCTCGGGCCAGGCGGCGCGGTCGATCGCCAGCCCGATGCTCGGCGCCGCGCCGACCGTGGTGAGCACGACGGTCAGGTGAGCCCCGGCGGGCTTGACCGCGCGCAGAAAGGCCGCGAGGCTGCCGAGCCCGGACTCCCCTTGCTCGTGCTCCGCCGGTGCCACGTAGCGGCCTCCGACTCGGGCCACCCCGAGGTCGCGGAGATCGCGGCTGACGCTCGACTGCGTGGCGGCAATTCCCTGCCGCCGCAGCAGCTCTACCAGGTCCCGCTGGCTGGCCACCGGCGACCGGTGCAAGACCGCCAGGATCTCCCGCTGCCGGGTGTCGCGTAGCTCTTGGTCGGATGGCATGGTCGTGCGCGGCCCAGAATGCACATAATCATGCATAAATATTCATGCCCCTGTCAAGAGGCCGCTCCGGGATGGCTCGGAATGCGGGGCCTGCGGTCACCATTGCGTATATACTTCAAGTTAATGATGCAGAGGCAAGAAGCTGCTGATCTCGAGGCGCGGCGCCTGAAGGCCCTCTTTGCGCTCGGGATCCTGGACACCTCGCCGGAGGAGCGCTTCGACCGCGTCACGCGCCTGGCTGCCAATCTCTTCCGGGCGCCGGTGGCGCTGATCTCCTTCGTCGCCGCGCACCGCCAGTGGTTCAAGTCGCGGCATGGCCTCGCGGTCCAGCAGCTACCGCGCGAGCACTCCTTTTGCGCCCACGCCATCCAGGGCGGCGAGACCCTGGTGGTCCGCGACGCCCTGGTCGATTCCCGCTTTCGCGGCCATCCGCTGGTGGTCCATCCTCATCGCTTTCGGTTCTATGCCGGCCGCCCTCTGGCCGGCGCGGACGGCTGCCGCGTCGGCACCCTCTGCATCCTCGACCGCCGGCCGCGGGTCTTCACCCGAGAGGAGCTGCGGCGGCTCGAAGACCTGGCCCTGCTCGTCGAGGCCGAGTTGCGCGTTCCCGAGCTTGCCGGCATCGAGACAGGTGGCGCCGCCGGCGGCGAAGAGGCTCTCGACGAGAGCCTCGAGAAGGGCCGCCAGATCGCCGCCGGCCTGCGCGAGGTCTTCTGGAGCCGCAGGCTGCCGCGTCGTCCCGCCGCCGTCGCAGAGTCTGCCGCGGCGGCGCCCTCGTCGGCCTCGCCGGCCTCGCCGGCCGAACTGCAGGCCGGCCCCGCTGGTGCGCCAGCCGCTCGCGTGGCCGGCCAGGACGATTGGATCGAAGCCGTGCATCCGGAAGACCGCTCGCGCGTCGTGCGGGCCATGCTGGCCCGCTACCGCGAAGGGGTCTACGACGTCGAGTACCGGGTCCCGCGGCCAGATGGCACCACCCTGTGGTTGCGCGACAGGGCCTTCCTGGTGCGCGGGCCGCGCGGCGACTATCGCCTCAACGGCATCACCGAGGACATCACGGCGCGCAAGCAAGAGCAGATCGCGCTTTCCGCGACCAAGGAGGCCGCCGAGCGGGCTAACCGTGCCAAGAGCGCCTTTCTCGCCAACATGAGCCATGAGCTCAGGACGCCGCTCAACTCGATCATCGGGTTTGCCGAGCTTCTCTCCGACCGCACCTTCGGCGAGCTCAATCCCAAGCAGGCCCTCTACATTCACAACATCCTGGCGAGCGGACGGCTGTTGCTCGACCAGATCAGCGAAGTCCTGGACCTCGCCAAGATCGACGCCGACCGGCTGGAGCTCCACAGGAGCGAGATCGCGCTCGAGCCGCTGCTGCGCGAGCTGGCCGTCCCGGTAGCGAGCATGGCGGCGCAATCGGGGCTCAGCTTCGCCATGCGTATCGCTTCAGGGCTGCCTCCGGTCCGGGTGGACGCCCGCCGCATCAACCAGGTCGTTCTCAACCTCCTGTCGAATGCCCTCAAGTTCACGCCCGCCGGCGGGTCCATCGAGCTGTCGGCCTCCCAGCAGCCTGGTAGCCGCACGGGCGCCATCCGGGTGGCGGTCAAAGACAGCGGCATCGGCATCGCGCCCGCCGATCAGCCGCGGCTGTTCCAGCCCTTCGAACAGGTGGACACGAGCTATGGACGCAGGCAGCAGGGCACCGGCCTCGGGCTGGCCCTCTCCCGCCGCCTCGTCGAGCTCCACGGCGGCTCGATCGACGTGGATAGCGCCGGCGAAGGCCATGGGAGTACGTTCAGCTTCTCGTTGCCGGTGGCGGAGTCTCAGGGCGATCGCCCCGGAACATGAAACGGCGCGGCTGGGAGTTCTTAGCCTTCACCCCCGCCGGGGGGGAGGGGCTTTCAGGGCGCGCGCCAGGCCTTCGACCCGTTCCGCCAGCGCAAGGCCGTCCCGGGTGACTTCGGCCAGCGCCGCCAGGAGCCTGCGCTCCCGCTTGCCGGTGCAGGCGGGAGTGAGCAGCTCCACCGCCATGGCAGCCGAAGCGAAGAGGTTGGTGAGCTCGTGGCCGATGCCGGCGGCGATTCCGGCCAGGTCTTCGCCACGCTCGCCATGCGGCAAGCGTCCCGGCCCTGCCTTGGGCCGGATCACCGCGGATGCTCTGCCGGCAGCGGCGTGCCGGCGCCGGTCAGCCCGGCTTCCAGGGCAAAGCGGATGAGCTCCATGGTGCTTTTGAGCTCGAGCTTGCGCAGGAGCCGCGCCCGGTAAGTGCCGATCGTCTGCGTGCTCAGGTTGAGCTCGGCGGCGATCGCGCCGATCGTCTGCCCGGAAGCCAGCAGGCGCAGGACCTGGTACTCCCGGTCGGAGAGGCGCGCCAGGGGCTCGTCCTCGGGCGAGACGAGCGCCCGGACGACTCTCTCGGCGAGCTCCGGGCTCATGAACTTGCCGCCGTCGTGGATCTTGCGCAGGATGGCAACCACCATGTCCGCGCCGGCTTGTTTGGTCATGTAGCCGTCGGCCCCGGCCTTCAGGCAGCGGACCGCGAGATGGTCCTCCCGATGGGCGGTGAGGATGAGCACGCGCGTCCCGGCGCTCCGCCGCTTGATCTCCCGGGTCGTCTCGAGGCCTCCTCGCCCGGGCATGGCGAGGTCCAGCACCACGACGTCGGGCCGGGTCTGGGTCGCCTGCCGCAACGCCTCCTCTCCGTCGCCCGTCTCGGCGACGACGCTGAAGTCGCCGCGCTCGAGCAGGATTCCCTTGAGGCCCTCGCGGAACAAGGGATGGTCGTCGGCGAGGAGGACCCGGATCACGGCCGGCCTCCCGCGCCGCCGCAGTCCACGCGGGCATGGCGCGCCAGCAGGCGGCGGACATCCGCGACGAAGGACCTCGTCTCGATGGGCTTGGTCAGGTAGGCGTCGCAGCCGCTCCGCAGCGCCTTGTCGGCGTCGTCTTTCATGGCATGAGCGGTGAGGGCCACGATGCAGATATCCCGGGTCTCGGCCGACTGTTTGAGCCGGCGCGTCGCCTCCAGTCCGTCCATGCCCGGCAGGGCAAGGTCCATCAGGATCAGGTCGGGACGCTCGGCGCGCGCCGCCGCCACTCCGGCCTCGGCGGTGCTCGCCTCCGATACCGCAAAGCCGTTGACCTCGAGCAGGTCGCGCAGCAGCAGCGAGTTCGGCGGGTAGTCCTCGATGATCAAGATCCTGGTTTCGGCCCCAGGCATGGCTGCTGATATTAACATATTTAGAAGTGTGTGTACTCAAGTTAGGTCCGCCCCCGCAGGTCTGGAAGGTCTGCGCGCCAGGCGGGGGCGTCTCCGCGGCTCAGTCTTGATGGGGGCGGGGGGCGTAGCTGCCGGGGCCGACGCGCTCGGTCTCGATGAGGCGGGGGTCGTTGGGCTTGCCGAGGTGGAGGAAGCGCGCGGCGAGCCAGGCGATGGTGAGGGCGGGGATCATGTCGGCGATGGGGATCATGGCCTTGAGCGAGGCGACGTTGCGCAGCGACTTGAGGCCGAGGCGGTCGAGCAGCACCCAGGTGATGGGGGTCGAGAAGACGTCGAGCCCGAGGTCGAGAAGGTCGAGTCCGACGACCAGGGAGAGCGGCACGGCGCGCATGGTGGTAAAGAAATCGGCGTCGGCGGCCAGGCGGATGCGGCGCAGCCGGCGATAGGCATAGGCGAGAAGTGTCACCGCCGCCGCCAGCGCCAGGATGACGACGGCCGCAAGGATTTCGAGAAATGTGCGCAAGTCCATCTTGGCCCTCCTCGCCGCCAATTCCCTTCCCTGCAAGAACCATGATCGGCCCCGAGCCAGTTTGCCCACGCCTTCGACTCGAGCGGCCTCGATCCTGCAGTATCCGCACAGCGGGTCTGGAGATGGCTGTATCGGCACGGGAACTCTGGGAAGCTCGAGCCGGGAGCGGGTGCCGCTTTGGCACTCCCCGGTCGCCGAGGCATCGAATGGGACCGGGGCTGCGTCAACTTTATCGCGGGCCGTTCCGGGGGGCGGGGCTCGCGCTCGGAGTGGTGGCGGCGGCTTGCGCGTTGCGCGGGCCGCCGGCGCTGCCGCCGCCAACACTTCGAGCGCGGAGCGCGCCGCGGGTGGAGCTTCCCGCGCTTCCTCCGGAGGCGCCGGCCCCGCCGGCGGCGGACGAGATGCCGGGACGCAAGCTGCGCTATCTCGAAGCCGCCTTGGACCAGATGCGCCGGCTCGAGGAGCAGGCGGGCGGCGGCCTCGATCCCCAGCGTCTCGGCGCCGGGGCGCTGGCTGCGGCGGCCCTGGCGGCCGCGGGCCGGCCGGGCGCGGGTGAGGCGGCGCGCTGGACCGCGGCCCTCCTCGACGCCTGCGCGGGCCGCTGGCAGGCCGGTAACTGCGACCGGGCGGAGCTCGCGGCGCAGCGGCTGTTCCTGCAATATCCGGCGGTGCTGCCGGCCGAGCTGGCCGCCCGGCTGCGCGCCGCGGCGGGGGACGGGGGACCCGCTCCACCGCCGGAGGCTGTCTCCCATCCCTGGCAGTTCGCCGAGACCGAAAACCAGCGGATCGTCCTCGCCGCCCGCAGCCTCGTCGGTGCCGGAATTGCCGCCGGCACGGCGGCCGGGGGTATTGCCGCCGGCACGGCGGGCGGGGAACAGGAGTGGGCCGCCTATACGGAGGCGTTCCTCGTAGCCCACGAGCGCGACGGCTGGTACGAAGCCGAGAGCCCCGGCTACATGGCGATCTCGATCAACGCGCTGCTGCACCTGGCCGACCATGCGCCGCGGCCGCGGGTGCGCGCGCTGGCCGCGCGCCAGCTCGACCTGCTGTTTGCCGGGTGGGCGCGAGAACAGGTGGAAGGCTACCCGGCCGGACCGCGGAGCCGCACCTACGTGCAGTGGGCGCTCGGCGCCGGAACCACTCCTTGGCTGGCCTGGGCCTGGCTGCTGGGCGGGGTCGGAGATGGCGGCCGCATCGTCTTCATGGACTGGCCCGAGCTCGCCGTCACCGGCTACGCGCCGCCGCCGGCGGTCGCGCGGCTGCTCGCCGGCCGCCGTTGCCTGCCGCCGTACGAGATCAAGGCGCGGCGCAGCATCGCCCTTCTCCGCCGGCGAGCGCTCGACACCGCGCTGTACAGCTATGCAACCCCGGACTACATCGTGGGCGTGGCCCAGGCGGTCGCCGGCTTGCGCCTGGGCGTATCGGGCGGCCAGGAGATCGTCGCCACGGTCTACGCCGCGGCGCCGGAGTTCGCGCCGCTCTACCTCTGGAGCCGTACCCGCAACCCGACCTCGGACCGCTGGAAGAGCTGGGCGGAGGATGACCTTGCGATGGGCTCGGGCAACGTGGTCCTGGCCCGGCTCGGGGCGCGCGGCGGATCGACCGGCCATGCCTACTTTGCGGCGCCGTGGTCAAGGCCCGAAGTCGTGAGCCGAGGGGATGGCGCGAAGGAGACGCGCGGCGACCTGGGCGACCTGATCATCGCGCGCTGCGGCGACACTTACGTGGCGCTGGTCTCCGGGGGCGGCTGGGAGGTTGCCCCCGCGCCGGAGCGCTTCCCCGCCTACTACGGTGCCGAGTTCGCGCGCTCGTGGGTGGCCGTGCCCCGCCGCCAGCCGGCCGACGTCGCCATGCAACTCGGGCGCCGCGCCGAGCACGGCGATTTCGCGAGCTGGCGGCTCCGGGCGTCCGCGGCGCGCCTCGACCTGGCCGGTGGGGAGCTGCGCTTCACCACCAGCGGCGGCACCCTTCTTACCTTTCTGCCGGGCACCAGCGGCTCAGTCGCCGGCCGCCCCATCGCGGTGGGCGAGGCCGATGCCCGCTAGCGGAGCGCCAGGGGAGCGCGGCGGTAATGACGGGCCGCCCCGGGGCGCGCGGCGGCGTCCCGGGGCGAGTCGAGATCAGATCAGAAGTGGATGCGCGCGCCCACCTGGATGAGCCGCTGCTCGCCCTGGAGCGGGTCGCCGGCGAACGAGAAGGGCTGGCCGAAATGCGCGTTGGGGGTGAACACCGGCTTCCCGGTATTGGGGTCGACGGTCGTCGTGCCCACCACCCCGTCGAAGTTGGCGGGGTTCTTGGCGTTGAACACGTTGAACACCTCGGCGAGGATCTCGATGCCTGCGTTGTGGGCGACGGTGAAGTCCTTGGAGATGCGCAGGTCGAACTGCTCGAACGAGCCGCCGCGTCCGGAGTTGACACCGACGCCCGGGACTGGGGTGTACCGGAAGCCGAAGACGTTCGGGGTGGAGTCGCGGATGAGATAGGGCGTCGCCGAGTGGTAGCGGAACATGGAGGCCAGGTTGATGCCCCACGGCCCCTGGTAGACCGCGCCGAAGGTCACGCGATGGCGGGCGTCGGAGACCAGCGGGCCGGTGCAGAAAGCGCAGGTCGGGTTGAGCGGGTTGACCGAGACGTCGCGCATGTTGCCCAGGTCGCGCTGGTACTGCACGTAGGTCAAGCGGAACTCGTCGGCGCCGGCCAGCACGTTGCCGCGCGCCTCGGAGTAGGTGTAGAAGCCCTGCAGCGAGAGTCGGTTGCCGGGGATCCGGATATGCCAGCCGAAGTTGAAGCCGCTGTAGAGCGCGCTGCCTTTGCCATACCACAACCGGAAGTTGCCGAAGTCCGGGAAGCGCCGGACGCCATTGGGATGATCGGCGGTCGCGGTCGCGGGGTCCAGGGGATTGGCGCGGAAGCGGAACGGGATGTGCTGGTAGTCGATCGTGAGCCCTTCGAAGTTGAGGCCCAGCCAGTTGTTGACCTGCCAGGAGTAGCCGAGCGAGGCCTGGCGCGAGTAGGGGGTCTTCAAGGTGGGTGAGGCCACCTCGTTGGGCACGCTCGCCGCGGACGTCCCGCCGGGCGGCAGCGGGTCGCCCGGCTTCCAGAACGTGCCGTTCGGGTTGGTGATCCCGGTGTTGGAGTGAAGGTTGTAGATCACGCCATAGGTGGACTGCACCGCGCCGGCGGGAAACAGGATGGTGGCGTTGGTGTAGGGGAAGTCGTAGTAGATCCCCCAGCCGCCGCGCAGCAGTTTCTTGCCGTCGCCCTTGACGTCCCAGGTGAAGCCGAGGCGCGGCGCCCAGTCGTTGCGGTCGTTCTTGAGCTTGCCCCCTCCTCCACCCTGGAAGTCCTGCAGGTATCCCTCATGGTAGCGAGTCTGGGTGGAAAGCACCTGCCAGATGGGGTTGCTGGTCTGGTTGAGGTCGAAGCCGGTCCACAGGTCATAACGCAGGCCCAGGTTGAGCGTCAGGCGGCTGGCGACGTTCCAGTCGTCCTGGAAGTAGGCGCTGTACTCCTTGATCGGGGTCTTCTGGCCGTTGAAGCCGCCGAAGACGGTGATGTCGGAGAACGGCGAGTTCACGTTGTCGAGGAGGTGCGAGAACTGGCCGGTGGTGCCGACGCTGAAGTCGCCGGAAAGCACCGGCTCGTTGATGTAGGCGAGGCCGGTCTTGAAGTCGTGCCGCCGGCCGCCCAGCGTGCTGGTGAAGCTGAAGTCGTCCTTGTACTGGTACTTGGTCTGGCGGGTCGCCTGTGGCGTCTGGGCGTTCTGGCCGGAGGTGACGCCCGACGGGAAATAGATCGTGGGCAGGTTCGAGTCGGCCGAGATTTTATTATCGAACTTGCTGTACTGAAAGATCAGTTCGTTGAGCATGTCGGCGCCGATCTGGGACGTGTAGCCGCCGAGCAGCGACTTGTAGTTGTTGGTGACGGTGCCCAGCGAGTTCGGAGTGGCCGTGGAGGCGGCGCCGTACTTGTCGGAGTTCTTCTGGTAGCCGTAGCGCACCTGGAGGTAGTTCTTGGGGTTGACGTCGAAGCTGAGCTTGCCTGTGGCCAGTTCGTCTTTGAAGGGAGTGGGGAACGACTGGCCCTGGAGGTCGGGGAAGATGGGTGGGGCGGCCGCGGAGGGCTTGGTGTTCACGGTATAGAGGGTCTTGCGGTCGGTCTTCTCGTAGGTGGCGAAGAAGTGCACCCGGTCGCGCACGATCGGGCCGCCCAGCGACGCGCCGTACTGCTTGCGGTCGAGCTTCTGCTTGTTGGCGCCGGTCACTTTCTCGGTCTCCGATTTTTCCGCCAGGTTCTGGTTGCGGAAGAAGTCATAGACGCTGCCGGCAAAGCGATTGGTTCCCGATTTGGTGACCACCGACAGGACGCCGCCCGTCGATCGCCCGTATTCAGCCTTGTACTCCATGGTCTGGATCTTGAATTCCTGCACGCCTTCGACGCTGAAGTTCTGCAGCGCGCCGCCGATCGTGTCGTCGGTGTTGTCGCCGCCGTCGATCGTGTAGTTGACGTTGCGCCCGCTGCCGCCGTTGAGCACGATGACGAGCTGCCCGGGCTTGGTCGGGTCGCTGTTGTAGCCGAGCTGGGTGCCGGGAGCCAGCACGCCCAGGTTGGCGAACTGGCGGCCGTTGAGCGGCAGGTTCTGCAGCTCCTGCTGGCTGATCACGGCGCCGACGCTGGGAGTGTTGGGGATGAGTGGCGCCTCGTCGACGACGGTGATCGATTCCTGCATCGCGGCCTGGCTCATGCTGATCTCCAGGGTGCGCGTGCTCGCCACGTCGATCTTGACGTCCTCGACGGTGACGGTGCCGAAGCCGGAGAGCTCGGCCTTGACCTTGTAGGTGCCGACCGGCAGGGCCGGCAGGCCGAATCCGCCGTCGGGGCCGGAGACCGTGCTGCGCTCGTAGCCGGTGGCCTTCTCGGTGGCGGTGATGGTGACGCCGGGCAGGTTGCCGCCGTTCTTGTCCTGGACCCGCCCGTTCAGGGTGCCGCCCGTCGTCTGGGCGGAGGCGCCCGGCGTCCAGGCGAAGGCGCACGCCAGGGCGAGCAGAAGGGCGCCGGCCCGCGGGGCGAGGCGGCGGTACAGCGGAAGCTCGTTGCGGTTCATGGCTCAATCTCCTTTGGAAACATGGGACCACACAAGAAACCACCTTGACTGCTCCAACTCCCTCCGGCCCGCGCTCCTCTTCGGCTCCGCCGTGGAGACCCGGTGAGAAGCCGGGCCGGCTCGCTGATCGGCTGTAAAGAGGGTGCGTTCACCTCCCCCCTTCCGGACGCTTTGCCGGCGGAGCCTCCGCCGGCGCCCGCGTACCCAGGTGGGCGAGGAGCTGCCGCGCGGCACGGCGCTGCTCGGCAAACCGAGGTTCCCGGTCGGTGGCGGCGAGGAACTCCCGGTAGGCCGCGCTCGCCGCGGTCGCGTCGCCGGCGAGCTCGAGAGCGATCCCGCGGTTCAGGTGAACCTCCTGGTAATCGGGCGCCAGGGCCAAGGCACGGTCGAAGTATGACAGCGCGGCGGCGGGCTTGTCGCGCTCGACTTCGAGAGTGCCGAGCCCGTTGAGCGGCTCGGCATAGCGCGGCGCGGCGGCGAGCGCCCGCCGGTAGGCCTGCTCGGCCTCGGCAGGCCGCCCGAGGCCGCGCAGGACGTTGCCCAGATTGTTCCAGGCGTGCGCGTTGCGCGGGTCGGCGGCGACGGCGCGCGCGAACTCCTGGCGCGCCAGCTCAGGCCGTTTCTCGGCGAGATAGACGATTCCCAGGGTGTTGTGCGCCTCGGGCCGCTCCGGGTCGAGGCGCAGGGCTCTTTCCACCGCCGCGCGCGCCCGCGGCAGGCGGCCCGCCTCCTGCAGAGTCGCGGCCAGGTTGTACCAGGCGTCCGGATCGGCGGGAGCCGCGGCGGCAGCCTGCTCGTACAACCGGATGGCCTCGCCGAGCCGCCCGCGCCGGCGCAGGTTCTGGGCGAGCGTCCCGCGGAAGATCGGGTTGTGCGGGTCAGCGGCGACCAGCGCGGCGAGCTCGGCGGCGGCCGCGTTCGCGTGACCGGCGGCCTCCTGCGCATGCGCGCGCTCGAAGCGCTGGAAGAGCCCGACGGTGTCCTTGGGATCGGGGGCATCGGAACGTCCGGCGGCAGCGAGCGGCGTTCCGGCGGCGGCTCCAGGCAGGCGCGGGGGGGCCGCCGGCGGTGCCGCAACGTATCCCAAGCTGGCCAGCCGCGAGCGTGTCTCGGCGTCGGCGATGGCGGCCGGGCGCGCCGCCACCGCGCCGGCCTCGATCTCGGCGATCGCCCTGGCGAAGCCTCGCGTCGTGCCGGCCGCGTCCGTGGCGGCCCCGGCTTGAGAAGGACGGGCCGCGGCGGCGTTCGCCATCCGCTCTTGTCGAACCGCCGCTGGCGCCGCCAGATTGGCGTGCTCATGCGGGTCGCTCGCCAGGTCGTAGAGCTCCGGCCGGGGCGCGGAGATGTACTTGAGGTCGCGCCGCCGCAAGGCGGCCAGGGGGCTCCAGCCGAAGACTTCGGGATACCTGGTCTCGGCATAGAGATCGGAGCGCGGCGGCTCCTGGCCGGCGCGCAGCATGCCGGCCAGGTCCCTGCCGTCAAGGGCGCGCGTGTCCGGCGCGCCCATCGCTGCCAGCGGATGTCCGGCGAGCCCGGCGAGGGTCGGGGCGAGGTCGACCAGGCTTATCGGAGTCGCGACCACCCGGATCGGCAGTCCGGGCGCGCGCAGCAGCAGCGGCACCGCTAGCGCCGGCTCGTAGAGCAGCAGGCCGTGGGTTGCCTCGCCGTGCTCGCCCAGCGACTCTCCGTGATCGGCCGCCACCGCCACCACGGTCTGCCCGCCCCAGCCGCGGCGGTCGATCTCGGCCAGCAGCCGGCCTGCCTGCTGGTCGTCGAAGGCGATTGCGGCGTCATAGGGGCGGCCGGCGTGGCGCCGGCGCAGCTCAGCGGGCGAGCTGTAAGGCGCGTGGGCATCATAGAGATGGACCCACAGGAAGAAGGGCCGCGCGTCGGCGCGCGCCAGCCATGCCAGGGCGCGGTCCACCACCTGGTCGGCCGGGCGCGTCGCCTCCAGCACCCACCCGGCGCGGGGATCGCGGGCCACTTCGTCGTCGTAGACTTCGAACCCGGGCTGCAGCCCGAAGCGGTGGTCGAGGACGAAGGCGCTGACGAAAGCGGCGGTGCGATAGCCGGAGCCGGCGAAGCGCGTGGCCAGGGTGGCGGTGCCGGCGGGAAGGGCGGCCGCTCCGTTGTTGCGCACGCCGTGGTGCGGTGGGAGCAGGCCGGACAGCAGGCTGGCATGCGCCGGCAGGGTCAGCGGCACCGGCGTCGAGGCGCGGGCAAAGCGTACTCCCTGGGCGGCGAGACGGTCGAGCGCCGGGGTCTCCGCCGCGGCATCGCCGTAGCAACCCAGGTGATCGGCGCGCACCGTGTCCAGGGTCACCAAGAGCACGTTGAGGTTCGCCGGCTTGCCCTGTTCCCCCGCGTTGTCCGCCGGGTCCGCCGGGTCCGCCGGCCGGACGGAGCAGCCGGCGGCGCACAAGGACAGGGCGGCGGCCAGCATGACCTGCAAGGCCGACCGGGCCCGCCGCCTGCCCATGGGCGCATCCAGCATCATCTCGAGCACTCGCGAGGTGGCCTCAGCCCGGGAGAATAGCGAATTCGGCCCCCCGCGGGAAGCGTCCCGGCACCCGCCGCGGCCCCCGCAATCCCCGCCGCCCGCCGTCGCGAGCGGAGTCGCCGCTCTGCTACCATTGGGACGCGTTACCGGCAGCGCGGCAGCGATCGGCGGCAGGAGGCATTCCATGACCAATGGCTACGAAGAGGCCAAGGGACAGCGCAATTTTCTCGAGCGGCTGGGCGCCAGGATCCCGGGCTATCGCGGCTTCCAGGACCGCGAGCTGCGGAGAGACGTCGACAGGCTCCAGCGCGAGCACCTGTCTATCGAGGTGAGCCGGCTCAAGACAGTGTTGCAGAGCAAGGCGCGTGACTACACCGACGCCGGACAGATCGGGATGCTCAACGCGTTCGGCCGGCTCGACCGGCAGCTCGACGGCCTCTCGCAGACGATCCGCTTCAGCGACTATGGCGCCTCGGGACTGTTCGATCCGGTCAAGATCGGCGAGCCGGCGCTCGAGCGCCTCTACCAGTTCGACCTGTCAGTGCTCGACGACCTTGCGGCGATCGATCAGGCCGCCGCCGCCGTTCCCGCTCCCACGGCGGACAGGACCGGCGCGGCGGACAGTGCGGGTGCCGCGCTGGACCGGGTGCGCGACCTGGTCCGCGCCCTCGACGACAAGTGGCGACAGCGCACCCAGGTGATCGGCCAGGCCCTGCGGAGCGGCACCGGCAGCAGCGGCCAGGGCGCCGGAGGCTAGGACGGCGGCGCGAGCGCGGCCGCTACAGGAGACCGATCATGGATGTCATCCAGTACCACGACCCGCAGGGCCAGACGATGGTGGCGCGAGTCCCCGGAGACGGCACCGCGGACATCCGCCTCGGCAGCCAGCTCATCGTCGAGGAGAGCCAGCAAGCGGTCTTCTTCCGCGATGGCAAGGCGCTCGACACCTTCGGGCCAGGGCGCCATACCCTGGCCACCCAGAACGTCCCGCTGCTGGCGAGCCTCTTCGGCATCCCGTTTGGCGGCAGGTCGCCTTTCCAGGCGGCCGTGGTGTTCGTCTCCACCAAGACCTTCCTGGACCTCAAGTGGGGCA
Source organism: Thermoanaerobaculia bacterium (assembly GCA_035544895.1). Taxonomy (GTDB): domain Bacteria; phylum Acidobacteriota; class Thermoanaerobaculia; order Multivoradales; family UBA5704; genus JASLEW01. The sequence goes on along the minus strand of DASZZM010000103.1, from coordinate 152,854 downwards.
CCAAGGAGCCGGTGATCTTCCGCGACAAGGAGCTCGCCATGGTGCGCCTGCGCGCCTTCGGCAAGTTCGCGGTGCGGATCGTCGATGCCCAGCTCTTCGTCAACAGCGTGGTCGGCACGCGCGGCGCCTACTCGACCGACGGCGTCGAAAGCTATTTTCGCGATGCGATCGTGGCCCGGCTCAACGACCTCCTGGGCGAGAACCTGACTTCGATCTTCGATCTGCCCAAGGTCTATGACGAGCTGTCCATGGGTTTGAAGTCGCGGGTCGCCGACGACTTCCGCAAGTACGGCATCGAGCTGGTGGACCTCTTCCTGGGCGCGATCAGCCCGCCCGAAGAGGTGCAGAAGCTGATCGACGAGCGCAGCGGCATGGGAGCGCTCGGCGACATGAACACCTATCTCAAGTTCAAGACGGCGAGGGCCATCGGCGATGCCGCCCAGCAGCCCGGCGGCGGAGCAGGCGGGGTCGTCGGCGCCGGCCTCGGACTCGGCATGGGCGCCGGCGTCGGCGCCATGCTCCCCGGCATGATGCGCGACGCCATGCAGAGCGGCAATCCCGCGCCCGGCGCCCCCCTTCAGGGCAGCGCCCCTCCCCAGCCGGCGCCTGCCCAATCGGGGGCGCCCGCCCCTGCGTCCGGCGCCTCTCCCGAGGGCGGCGCGGCGGGCGCCGCCGGCGCCACGCCGGCCTTCTGCTTCAACTGCGGCCAGAAGCTCCACGCCGGCGCCAAGTTCTGCTCCAACTGCGGTACCAGGACCTAGCCTCCACCGGCTGTGCCGACCCCGAGGGATGAAACGGCACTGCGATGCGGCGGTGGTGGACCACTCAAAGCATCTATTTGGCGTCGCGGCTTCGGCGTGGACTGCTGGTGAGAAGTCCGGGCGAGATCGCGGCAGCGTACATCCATCCAGGCGAGGTTAAAATAGGTTGCAAGACAGCCACGGAGGGTGCGGCTTGACCTCCCGCGAGCAGGGAACCGTCCTCGACGGCAAGTACGAGATCGTCCAGCGTCTGACCAGCGGAGGCATGGGCGAGGTTTACCTGGTGCGCCACCTCCACCTGCAGGAGCTGCGGGTGGTCAAGATCCTGCGCCAGGACCTCGCCGCCGACCCGGTGGCCCAGAAGCGCTTCGTGCGCGAGGCGCGGCTGGCCACCCAGATCAAGCACCCCAACGTCGCCATCCTCTACGATTTCTCGCGCTTGCCGGACGGCAGCTTCTACATGGTCTGGGAGCACATCCAGGGTCAGGACGTGGGCGACGCGATCCGCCGCCAGGGACCTTTCCCGGTCAGCGCGGCGATCCGGCTGGCCATCCAGGCGCTGCGCGGGCTGGAGGCCATCCACAGCGCCGGCATCATCCATCGCGACATCGCTCCGGACAATCTCATGATCATGGAAAGCAGCCGCAAGCAAGCGTGGCTGAAGATCATCGACCTCGGGCTGGCGAAAAACCTGGGGGCCGACGCGGGCCGGACGACGGATTCATTAGAGATCACCAAGGTCGGCATGTTCATGGGCAAGCTGCAGTATTGCTCGCCCGAGCAGGCGAGCACGGCGAGCGGCGAGTCTCTCGATCGGCGCAGCGACCTTTACTCCTTCGCGCTGGTCTTCTACGAGATGGTCACCGGCATGCTTCCCTTCGTATCGGAGAGTCCGCACGGCTTCATCTTCAAGCGCCTCTCCGAGGATCCCCTGCCGATGCTCGGACGCAACCCGAAAGTCGAGGTGCCGGCCGAGCTCGACCGCGTGGTGCGGCGCGCGCTCGAGCGCGACCGCGACAAGCGCCTCCCCGACGCGATCAGCTTCATCCAGGCCCTGGAGGGCGTGGAGAAGGGTCTCAGCAAAGTCGTGACTCGCGAAGTCGAGCTGCCGGACCTGGCGATGGGTAGGGACACGTCGGCTTCCAACAGACCGACGGGCAGGGACCCGTCGGCTCTAGATCGATCGCCGGGCCGGGATCCCGCGCGGTCCCAGCAATCGGTCCCGCGCCAGCGCAGCTCGAGCGAGCTGTCCAAGGAGGAGAGGCTCGATCTGCTGGCGCAGATCGAGCGGGCAGCGAAGCGCGTCACCGAGAGCTCGATGGAGCTCGCTCGCGTCGATGGCGCCATCGCCGCTGGGCGCCTCGACGAGGCGAAGAAGCTGGTGGCCCAGATCGAGACGTCCAGCCCGCGGGCGCCCGGTCTGCCACGTGCCAGGGAGCGCCTGGCAGAAGCCCTGGACGAGCAGCGGCGCCGCGGCTCCCAGCTCGGCCAGGCCCCCGCCGGCGAGGTGGCGCCGGTGGAGAGCGCGCCGGCGGCGGGGCGCCTCGCGGAGGCGCGGGAGCTGGTGGCGAAGAGCGAGGCCACGCACCCGCAGGAGGCGGCCCTCGAGCGGACGGAGGAGCGGGTTGCCGAGCCCGATGTCACCGCGGCGGATCGGCTCCACCGGGTCGCCGAGGCCGAACAGGTGCTCGACCGCTACCTCAAGCGCAAGCAGCTCGCCCTGGCGCGGCTGGCCCTGGAGACTCTGCTCGAGCTGTCGCCGCGCCATCCCAACCGCGCCGACTACGAGAGCTGGGTGGAGCTTCTGGCCACCGAGGTCGAGCAAGAAAAGCGCGTCAAGGTGGCGCTCGACGCCGGGCGCGCGGCGATTGCGCAGCGCGATTTCAAGTGGGCCCGCCGCGAGCTCGACATGCTCTCCCGCCACGACCTGGCGGGCGAGCGCGGGGCGGAGCTGCGCCGCGAGCTGGAGGAGGCCGAACGCGGCCTCCGCCAGGGCGCCGAGTTCGAGAAGCGCAAGCGCCGGCTGGAAGAGCTCCTCGCCGGGCGCCGCGTGGCGGAGGCCGAGCGCGAGCTCGAACAGCTCGCCGCGCTGGGCATTGCCAGGGTCACCCTAGACTCGTATCGCGAGCGGCTGCAAGAGGCGCGTGCCGCGGCCGAGCAGCAGGGCCTGACGGCGCCGCTCGAGAAGCGCTACCGCGACAGCCTGCACGCCCGCGACTGGTTCGCGGCGCGCGAAGCGGCGCAGGAGCTGGCCGGGAAGGCCCCCGCCAGTCCGCGGTCGGCGGCGATGTTTGCCGAAGTGGAGCGCCTCGAATCCATCCACCAGCGCCAGCAGGCAGTGGAGCAAGGCGTACAGCAGGTGGACGCCTTCATCGCGGGAGGCGACTCCGACAAGGCCGAGCTCGCCCTGCGCATCCTCCTCCAGATGGACCCCGACAACCGCCACCGCCGGCGCCTCGAGCGCCAGATCAAAGGCCTCCGCCGCTCCGGCGGCCGTGCGTGAGTCGGGCCTGCGCGATTCCTACGGGAGCATTGGGAGGAGATTCCGGCTTTCAAGCCGGTCTTTTTGCGACATCGCAGGAAGGAGACTGAAGGCCGGCGGGGCGTTGGTTTACGTTGGCGAGCGCGGGTCCTACTCCTCCCACCCGCCGGCTTGCAGCTCTATGAACGCGAGGCAGCAGTGCGCCACGGCCCGGCCGCACTCGTGCGCGAGCCGGAGAGCGGCTTTCCGTTGCTCGGCGCGATCGTCGGGCGGCAGGGTGCCGTCACTGACCGGGTGCCGGGCGAACTCCTGCGCGCGGTCGATGGCTTCGAGCGGGAGGTCGAGCGCTTCCAGGATGCGGTTCAGTGCCCCCTCGCGGGGGCGAGACTGGGGGCAGCAAGACGCCTCACCGGCGAAGGCAGGTGGGACGTACAGCTCGGGCATCCGTTAGGTCGGAAGGGCAAGGAGTCGCTATGTCGAGTTTCGCGGAAGTGGAAGCGCAGGTTCGCCAGCTGCCGCCCGAGGATCGGGCGCGACTTGCAGAGCTTCTGCTTGAGTCCCTTGTCGAAGTTAGCTCACCCAGCGTCGAAGCGGCCTGGGACGCCGAGATCCGTGCGCGGGTCGCGGCCTTTGAGCGTGGCGAGGTAGAGCTCATTCCTGCAGAGGAAGTCTTCGCGCGAGCAAGAAAGCTGGCCGATTGAAGCCAGTTCGCTTCCTTCCTCAGGCTGACGCTGAGGTGGAGGCTGAGACGCGATATTACCGGCGTGAAGCTGGCCCTGAAGTTTCAGGCCGTTTCGTTAAGGCTCTCGAGCAGGCTACGCGGCTGGCTCTGGAGTTTCCCGACGCTGGCTCTGAGGGGGGTCGAAAACACTCGACGCGTGCAGCTCAAGGTGTTCCCGCGGCCGTGGGCGGGCACCGCTGCCTTGCCTGTCTGACGTTCAGAGGGAGCCCGCCTTGAGGCGAATGTCAGTGATCGCTGTGCTGGTAGCGCTCCTCGCTTTGTTCTTGATGGCCAGGCTGCGCTACTCTGGGACGATAACGGTGGAATTGCCGGCTGGAAATTGTAATGCCGATCTATGGAGACATGTCTATCATCCGGAAAGGCTGCGAGTCATTGCAAGGTGCACGGCTGTCGATGGCCGCGTCGTCTCGGTGCACCGCGGCTCGGATGGCGATCTCCATATTGCGCTCGATCCCGAACATAAAGCAGTCTTGAATCTCGTCAACGCGACTCACGCTCATGGCGACCTTGTGGCTGAGGTAATCTGCGAGCACGCCCCGACCGAAAGCGATGCCGCAACTGCCTGCGCGGCATTGACTTCGCAGGTCACCATTCCCAAGGTCGGCGATCGCGTCCGCGTCACCGGAGCCTACGTCACCGACCGCGACAATGGCTGGAACGAGCTTCATCCCGTCACGCGAATCGAAACTCTCAGATAACGGGCCAAGCCCCTTCGCCGGGCTTCGGCGTCGCCAGTCACGCGCGTATGCCTCCGTCTTGGATCCGTGCCACCGCCGCCTTCAGCTTTTCGGCGCTCCGCTGCAGGGCTTGCCGTTCTTCATCGGACATTGCAGGTTCCAAGATTTGCGCCACACCCGTCTGCCCCAGCACGCTCGGCATGGAGAGCGTTACGCCATACTTGGGGTTGTGGGATCCAATCGGAATCACTCCGCGCTCGTCGCGCAACACGATCTCCGCAATGCGAGCCGACACCATGCCGATTCCAAACTGACTCGCCTGATTGCCTTCGATGATGGTGATGTTGGCGTAGCGGACTTCCTCCTCGATGCTGCGACGGAGCTCCTCGCGGCCGCGATCGGTCTGATGCAGAGCCTCTAGAACCCGAACGCCTGCGACCTGCGCCGAAGACCACATGAACACTTCCGACGTCCCATGCTCACCCAGGACGAGGGCTTCCACAGATGCGGGATCGACGTGCAGGTGCCGAGCCACGTGGAACCGGAAGCGCAGGCTGTCGAGAAACGTCCCCGTGCTCAAGACCCGCGTGAACCCGAAGGTGTGCACGAAGTCGGCCAGTGGGTCCGGAGGATCGGTCACGACCAGGATGACGGCTTCCGGTGCCGTCCTGAAGATCTCGGGAAGGATCTGCCTGTAGATACCCACGTTCGACTCGAGCAGCTTGAGCCGGCCTGCCGGATCGCTGCGATTTGTCGCCCCGCCGGCCTTTTCATTCATGCCGGCGGTGATCATGACGAGTGCCGCGTCGGCGAGGTCCGAGTATTCTCCGTCGCGGATCTGGACGGCCGACGAGAGCGCCGCGCCGTACTGCAGATCAGCCACCACGGCCTTTGCCCGCTTACGGTCTCGGTTCACCACGACAATCTCGCGCGCGATGCCGCGCAGGATGCTCGATAGCAGGCAGGCAGAACCGACGGCGCCGGCGCCGATCACTCCGATTTTCATCAGGGACCTCCGGTCATCATATGCACGCTAGCACGCATCTGCAGGCTGATGGTCTGCGCCCAGCGGCAGCTGGCTGGCTCTGGCGGGCGACGACCTGGCATAGACTGCCACGCCTATGACCGCGGCCACGTCGCGCGAGCGCCTGCTGCGCTACGCGTTCATGAAGCTCACCCGGGATTTCGACGCCCGGTTCGAGGCGCTGCTGCTCACCGGCAGGGTGAGCAAGTGGTACAGCGAGGTGGGCAACGAGGCCACGACCATTCCGGCCGCGCTGGCGCTCGGACCCGGCGACGCGCTGTGCACCTTGCATCGCGACCTGGGCGCGATCCTCGCGGTCTATCTCGACCCGGCGCGCACCTTTCCCGGCCTTGGCTTCGGAGAGCCGGACGGCAGGCGGCCCGACCCGCGCCCCGACCCGGAAGAGCTGCTGCTCAGGCTCGCCTGCCAGCTCCTGGGCAAGGGCGCAGGTTTCTCCCAGGGCGTGGAGCGCTCCTTCCACTACGGCTACCTGGCGCCGGAGCACGGCATCCTGCACGTCGGCATGATCAGCCATCTGGGGTCGATGATCCCGGTGGCGGCCGGCTGCGCCTTCGCCTTTCGCCAGGACGGGAGCGACCGCGTGGCCCTCAACTTCATCGGCGAAGGCGGCACCTCGACCGGCGATTTCCACGAGGGCCTCAACATGGCGGCGGTGTGGAAGCTGCCGCTGGTCCTGATCGTGGAGAACAACCGCTATGCCTTCTCGACGCCGGCCGCGCAGCAGTACGCCGCCGAGCGTTTGAGCGACCGTGGCGCCGGCTACGGCATCGCCGCCGAGACCGTGGACGGCAACGATCCCGACGCGATGGCCGCCGCGGTGGCGCGCGCCGTGGCCCGTGCCCGCGCGGGCGGCGGCCCGACCCTGCTCGAGGCGATGCTCGGCAGGATGCGCGGCCACAGCGAGGGAGACGACTCGCTCAAGGTGGTGCCCGCCGAGGAGCTCACCGGCTACCTCGCGGCCGATCCCGTTCCCGCCTATGCCGCGCGCCTCGAGCGCGAGGGAGTGCTCGACGGCGCGGCGCGCGAGCGCCTGGAGCGCCGCATCGGCGAGCTCGTCGAGAGGGCGATCGCGCACGCCATCGAGGCGGCGCCGCCCGATCCCGCGACGGCCCTCCGCCCGGTGTTCGCCCCCGACGCCTCCTCTCCTGCCGCCACGGCGGAACGCCGGCCGGGCCTCGCGGCCAGGGTGGGCGACTCTCCCGCGCCCCCCTCCCGCGGTGCCGCCGCGGCCTCCGGCCGCGAGACCACTTACGTCGACGCGGTCAACCAGGCGCTGCGCGAGGAGATGGAGCGTGACGAGTCGGTGATCCTCATGGGTCAGGACATCGGCGCCTTCGAGGGCGCCTTCCGCACCACCAGGGGTCTGCATGCTCGCTGGCCGCACCGGGTGCTCGATACGCCGATTGCCGAGAGCGGCACGATCGGCATTGCCATCGGCGCCGCGTTGCTCGGTTACCGCCCGGTGGTAGAGATGCAGTTCGCCGACTTCATCTCTTGCGGCTTCAACCAGCTGGTCAACATCGCGGCGAAGCTCTACTACCGCTGGCAGGTGCCTTGCCCTATCGTGGTGCGCCTGCCTTCAGGCGGCGGGGTCGGCGCAGGGCCCTTTCACTCGCAAAACAACGAAGGGTGGTTCGCGCACACGGCCGGACTCAAGGTCGTCTGCCCGGCCACCGCCGCCGACGCCCGCGGGCTGCTCAAGGCGGCCATCCGCGATCCCAACCCGGTACTGGTGTTCGAGCACAAGTATCTCTACCGGCGCATCAAGGAAGCGCTGCCGGCGGACCCGGCGGACCCGGCGGACGCCGGCGTGGCGCGGATCGGGAAGGCCCGGGTGATGCGTCGAGGCCGCGACCTGACGCTGGTCGGGTATGGCTGGTCCACCTGGCTCTGCCTGGAGGCTGCCGGCGCGCTCGCCGGCGAGGGCGTCGAGGCGGAGGTGATCGACCTGCGCACGCTGGTCCCCTACGACGAAGAGACGGTCCTGGCATCGGTGCGCCAGACCGGGCGCGCCCTCGTCGTCCACGAGGCGCCGCTCACCCTGGGTTTCGGCGCCGAGGTCGCCGCGCGCCTCGCCGACGCCGCTTTTCCCTGGCTCGACGCACCCGTCCGGCGTATCACCTATCCCGACCGCCCGGTGCCCTACGCCCGCGTCCTCGAGAACGAGCTCCTTCCCAACCGCGACAAGGTCCTGCGCGCCGCGCGCGAGCTCCTGGCGTTTTAGTCTGAGGAGACACTCGTAAGTGCGCCAGGGAGGGGGCGGGGTTACGAGGGATATGATGCCGTCAACTATACGAGGAGGAGAGGAACGATGAGACGGTATTTCATGGCCAGCTTCTCGGCTCTGTTGCTCTTGACGCTGTGGGCTGCGGGTTGCTCGCAGAAAAAGACCCCCGAGGCCGCCGGCGCGTCTTCCACCTCCGGCGCGCCGGCCCCCGCGGCCACGCCGGCCCCCGCTCCGGCGGCTGCCCCACCCGCGGCGCCTGCGGCCGCCCCGCCGGCCGCGACGGCGGACGCCGGCCAGGCCTCCGCGGAGACGACGGCGAAGATGGCGGCCGCGCAGTGGGCGCTGCGCCAGGACGAGATCAAGAACGACGCGGATGGCCAGTGGGCCACCGGAGCCACCGCATCGTCGTCTTACAACGACGCCCAGGGGGACGCCTCCTGGTCGGCCATGCAGGCCACCGGCGCCCCGAACGTCGACCACTACGGCGACGACGGGCACGCCTGGGCGCCCAAGACCCCGGACGGCGGCATCGAGTGGCTCGATCTGACCTACGCCAAGCCGGTGCATGCCAGCGAGGTCCGCATCCGCGAGTCCTGCGGCTCGGGAGCGGTGATCAAGGTCGAGCTCGTCGACGATCTGGGCACCTCCCACCTGATCTGGCAGGGTAACGATCCGACCACCGAGCTCAACTACCTGATCATCAAGTTCCCTCCCACCAGCTACAAGACCAACCGGGTGAAGATCACGCTGGCGACCAACGTCATCCCCGGCTGGGACGAGATCGACGCCGTGCAGCTGGTGGGCAAAGGATAGCGCGGCGAGCCCGGGCGGCCGGGCCCCTCGCGACGGAGGCGGGTGGTGCTGCGGGCCGGACGCCAGGAAAAAAGACGCCGCGGCCGCGCCGCGGGATCATGACACCGTGGCGCGTACGCGGCGGGGACGGGAAAGGAACGGTAGGGCTAGACGAAACTGAGTGCGGCAGGGGTGGGGGCGTCCCCTTCCCCCCCGGAGGGGAGGGAAGGGGATCGAGGGGTTGCGGGGGGCGACCCGATAGATGGGAGGCCGCCAGCGCCAGTCAGCGAGCGCCTTCTTATCCCTCGGGGCCGCCCACCGGCGGCGCCAACTAATCCAGGACCTCAGTTCTTCGGCAAGCGGCTCTCCAGCTCGCTCAAGCGCTTCTCCAGGGCCTTCAGCTTCTTCTCGAGCTGCTCTTCGCGCGCCGAGGTAAGGCCGCGGACCTGGACGCGCCGGCCCGGCGCCGTTTCCTCTTGCTGGATCACCAGCGGACCGTGGCCCAGGTGGAGAAGAGGGCCGTCGCCTTCCCTCTTGATGAATAGCGGCGCGATGTCGATCTCCGGCCTTTCGCGCTGCTCGATCCTGGCGCTGAGCGTCTGCGCTCCGCCGCCCCGCCGCACCTCGATCGGCACCACGGCTCCATCGGCGAGCTTGCGCACGCGGGCGCGCAAATCCCAGCTCGACTCGACGGCCTTGCCGTCGAGCGAGGTCACGATGTCGCCCACCTGGAGACCGGCCTTTTCAGCCGGGCTTCCGGCCTCGACCCGCGCCACCATGACCCCGGCGTTCTTCGGCGCGCCGAAGTGGTCGCGCAGCTCGGGTGTGAGCTCGGTCAGCTGCGCCCCCAGGTAGCCGCGCTTCAAGGCCGGGCCGCCCGAGTCCTCGAAGACCTGTTCCTTGCCGTCGTCGTCGACCAGCACCACCGTGCGCTTTACGACCTGTTGCCGGTCCTTGCCCGTGCCCGCGGCGGGATCCGCCTGGACGCCGCCGGCCGCGGCGAGCAAGAGAAGGAGCCCGGATGCCGCGGCCGTGGCGGCGAAAATTGCCCTGGATGACGTGCCCATATCGCACCTCCTGTCAAAGTGTGCCGTGGTGATGTGCGGCAGGCAGGACCCGCCGCCCTTCGCGAACCCGGCTCAGGTCGACGACGAGGTCCAGCTCGTCGTCGCCGCCCAGGTAGAGGATCTCGCGCTGCGGCCGCCGCAGATCCCTCAACTCCCGCTCCAGCCGGCCGCTTTCGTCGCGAAGCTCGCGCAGGAGTTGGTGCGCCAGGGCGGCGTCCGAGGATTCGGCGCCTGCGCGACCCTGGGGGGGCGTCGACCCTTCCAGGCCTCCTCGTCCCGCTGGCCCGGAGGCAGCCGCTTCGGAATGCGCGAGCCTTCCGGCGTCGGGCCGCGGCGTCGACGCGGCGCCCTTCGCCGCTCCCGCAACCGCCGGCAGGGCAACCGATTCCTCCCTCCCCGCCGCCGGCGGCCCAGGCGGCCGCAGTAGCCCGATGGCCATGCCCAGGCTCGCCGCCGCCAGCGCCGCCGCGGCCAGCGCAAGGCGCGCGGGGCGGCCCCGGCCGGCCCGCGGCGCTTGCCATCCTTCCGCCTCGAGGCGCTCGAGCACCCGCGGCGTGAAGCCCGGTGACGCCCCTTCCCGCGGCAGCTCGCGCAAGAGCCGGGCTAGCCTTCGCTCGCGTCCGGGCTCGTGGTCTTCCATGACGTGCCTCCATGCCAGTAGGGCTCCAGCTTGCGCTTCAGGTGCAGGCGGCCGCGATGGACCCGCGACTTGACGGTGCCCTCGCGGCACTGCAGCTCCTCCGCGATGGCCGCGTACGGCCAGCCCTCGATCTCGTGCAGCACCAGCGGCACCCGGAAGCGCAGCGGCAGCTCGGCGAGCGCCGCCGCCACTGCCCCATGGAGCTCGGCGCGCAGCAAGCCCTGGTGCGCCGCGGGATCGATGCGGTCGGCGGCGCGGCCGAGAAACGGCAGCAAGAGGCGCAACCGCCGGTCCCGCCGCTCCTCCGAGCGCACCAGGTTGGTGGCGATGCGAAACAGGTAGGCGCGCAGATAGCCCTGCTCGGCGTAGGCCGTAGCCCGAAACAGGCGCAGGAACGTCTCCTGCCCCAGGTCCTCGGCGCGGTCGCGATCGCCGCACAGCCTGGTGAGATAGCTCACCACCGCGTCCTTGTGGCGGTCCACGAGCTCTGCGAAGGCCTCCCTGTCGCCCCGCCGCGCCCGCGCCATGACCTCCGCGTCGCTCCGCTCCTCCGCCATGTCCTTCGCCATCGGCTCCGTCATGCCGGTCTCCACCCACACCATAACGCCCGCCCGCCCGAAAGGTTCCCGAGCGGGCTAGCCTCGGAAGAGCCGCGCTTGCGCTCCTCAGCCTCTGGACGCCGCGCCGATCACGACGACGAGCTCGCCTTTGAGAGAGGACCGTTTGGCGAGCTCGTCGCGAAGGACGGAGAGGGGGCCGCGCAGGATCTCTTCGTGGAGCTTGGTCAGCTCGCGGGCGATGGCGGCGGGACGGTCGCCCAGCGCGTCGAGGGCGTCGGCCAGGCTGGCCAGCACGCGGTGCGGCGACTCGAAGAGCACGAGGGTGTGCCCAAGCCCTGCCCAGGCGCGATAGAAGGTGCGCCGCTTGCCTTGGCGGGCGGGTGGGAAGCCGGCGAAGGTGAACGGATACGGGGGGAGGGCCGAGGCGACGAGCGCGGCGAGCAGCGCGGAAGGACCGGGCAGGGGTTCGATCGTGATGCCGAGGGCGGCGGCCTCGCGGACCAGGAGGTAGCCAGGATCGGACAGGAGCGGGGTGCCGGCGTCGCTCGCCAGAGCGACCGTCCTGCCGGCCGCGAGCTCGGCGAGCAGGCGCGGCACGCGCTGCCGCTCGTTGTGCTCGTGCAGCGAGACGAGCGGTTTCTTGATTCCCAGATGGGCCAGCAGGCGGCCGGTGTGGCGCGTGTCCTCGCAGGCGACGAGATCGGCCGCGGCGAACGCGTCCCGCGCGCGCGGCGCCAGATCGCCGAGGTTGCCGATCGGTGTGGCGACGACCAGGAGCTTGCCGGGGCTAGTCGCGCGGGATCTCCTGGTCGAGGTTGATGGCGCTGCCGGAGAGCCTGGCGATGAGCATCAGGCGTCGCTTGAAGCGGTTGGCCTGCTCGAGCTGCACGATGCGCTGCACCACCGCTGCCTCGTATCCCTGCTCGACGACCTCGTCCGGACGAAAACCCATGTCGAACAGCAGGTGTAGCACCTCGTCCGCGAGCTCATAGCTGAAGCCGAGGTCCGCCTCGTCGGTCTGGCCCGGGCGGAGGTCCGCCGACGGCGTCTTGTCCACCACGCGCCGCGGCAGCTCGAGGTAGGAAGACAGCTGCCGGACCTGCCGCTTGTAGAGGTCTCCCAGCGGGTTGAGCGAGCTGGCGTTGTCCCCGAAGACGGTGGTGTAGCCGAGCAGGATCTCCGCCTTGTTGGAAGTGCCGAGCACCAGGCCGCCGCGCTTCTTCGACTGGTCGAAGAGGATCGTCATGCGTTCCCGCGCCATCTTGTTGCCGCGGCGCACGGCGTCCGCGTCCGGCTCGGCGGCGAAGTAGGCATCGACCATCGGCGAGATGTCGATCTCCTGGCAGGAGATGGCGAGCGCCTCGGCCACCAGGCGGGCATCCGCGAGCGATTCGGGGCTGGACGTCCGGTAGGGGAGGAGCAGCGCGTGCACCCGCTCGCGCCCCAGCGCCTGGGCGGCGAGCGCCGCGGCGAGCGCGGAGTCGATACCCCCGGAGAGCCCGACCACGACGCCGCTGGCGCTCGAGATCTCGACGGCATCACGGATGAAGTCGGTCAGGGCGGCCACGGCCAGGGGGGCATTGAGCGCCAGCCGCCGGGCGACCTGCTCGCGCCACCGGGTCTGCCGCGGCATGACGCTGCCCTGGCCAGGGTTGCCGGAGTCCCCGGCACGGGCTGGGTCTCCGGGCAGATCGGCGGCGCTCACGGCGCGGGCGCTGCCTCCATCAGGCCGGCCGGCATCTGCGGCAGACCGGCTCACCGCGCCTCCTCGGGACCCATGACGTCGGTGCGCTCCTCGGCAAGCAGCGGCAGCCTCCAGCGGATGCGGTCGGCGTCGCGCAAGTCGATCTCCTCGACCAGCAGGTGCTCGGCGAGGATCGGGGCGCGCGCGACGAGCTCTCCCCCCGGGCGTACGACGTGGCTGCCGCCGGTGTAGAAAGACCCCTCCTCCCAGCCGACGCGGTTGCAGTAGACCACCCAGCAGGTGTTGATCAGGGCTGTCGAGCGCGTGACCAGCTCCCAGCTCTCCTGGCTCTCCGGCTCGACGCCGGCGCCGATCCGGCCGGGCCCGGCGGAAGGGACGACGAGCAGCTTGGCCCCGCCGAGGGCCAGCCGCCGCGCCAGCTCGGAATGCCACAAGTCCTCGCAGATCAGCACGCCGGCCTTGCCCCAGGGGACGGGCGCGAGCTCGAGCCGGCGGCCGGCGCCGAAGAAGCGCGCGTCCTGGAAAATGCCATAGGTGGGCAGGTAGATCTTGCGGTGCACGTAGGCCGCCCGGCCGCCGATCAGCAGGGCGGCGCTGTTGTGCAGCGAGCCGCGCTCGTCTTCCTCGACGAACCCGAGCACGACGTGCATCGGGCCGGCCGCCGCCGCCAGGCACGCCAGCTCCGGCGCGTCCAGACGCAGCGCCACGCGGGGGGTCAAGTGGAGGAGGCGATAGCCGGTGAGCGACAGCTCGGGAAAGACGAGGAGATCGACCGCGCTTTCCCGCGCCCGGCCGATCCAGGCAAGATGGCGCTCGAGGTTGGCCTCGACGTCGCCGAGGCGGCAATCGATCTGGGCGAGACCTACCCTGAGGCGCGAGGTCGTTTCTGCCATCGCAGAAACCGATGCTAGCATGCCGCCGTCATGGCCATCCCGCGACTGCGGCCTGTGGCGGGCTCTGGGCTCGCGCCGGCGGCTGCCCTGGCCGCCTGTTGCGCGCTGTTCGCCGGCGCGCCCCTCGCGGCGGCCCCGGCCAGACGCGCCCCGGCCAGGCCCGCCGCTGCCGCGACCGCACCGGCGGCGGCCGCTCCCTCCTCGAGCCCGAACGTCCTCCGGGACCGCGTGCTGGCGGTGGTCGACGACGACTCGATCCTGTTGTCGGATTTCGAACGCACCATCGTCCTCGGGCAGGTGAAGCCCAATCCCGGCGAAAGCGAAGCCCAGTTCCGCCGCCGCGTCCTCGACCAGCTCATCGCCGAGCGGCTTCGCTTCCACGAGATCGACCGCTTCGGCTTCGAGCAGGTGCCGGTCGACCAGATCGAAAAGAATGTGGCGGAGATCCGCTCCCGTTTCAAGGACGAGGCGGCCTTCCGCCAGAAGCTCGCCGAGCTCGGGCTCGACATGACCGCCCTCCGCCAGCTCGTCGCCCGCCAGCTCGAGGTCCTCGCCTACGTGGACGAGCGCCTCGGACCGCAAGTGTTCGTCGGTCTGGACGACATCACGGCCTATTACCGCAACGTGCTGACTCCGGAGATGCAGCGCCAGCACCAGCCCGTGCCGCCGGTCGAGGAGGTGCGCGAGCAGATCCGCGCCGTTCTCAAGCAGCAGCGGCTGGTGCAAGAGATCGACCGCTGGACCGAGGAGCTGCGCCGCAAGTCCAACGTCACCGTCTATCTCGACCAGCCGGCAGGCCCCCTTCCCCCCGTCGTCCAGCGCATCGACAAGGCCGCCGCCAAGAAACCCGCAAGCGGCACGGCCAGGTCAAAACCTCCAGGCTAGGACGAGAATGAGTACGCCAGGGGAGGGGGCGTCCCCTTCCCCCCCGGCTACCGCCGGGCAGGGACCCGGCGGCGCCGAAAGAACCGGGAAGGGGATCCGTGAGGGGTTGCGGGGGGCGATCCGATAGATCTGAGGCCGCCATCGCCAGTTAGCGAGCGCCGTTTCATCCCTTGGGGCCGGGCGGGCCGGCTCATGAATAAAGGCGCCGGTAGTGCGCCCAGCCGGCGAGGACTTTCTCGAGGAAGCCGCGGGTCTCCTTCGAGCTCACCTTGGTGAAGTATTCCTCCGGCTCCTGGCTGAAGCACCAGCTGCGCCACTGCGCCGCTTGCGCCTCGCCGGCGTCGTAGGCGGCGAGGGCCGCATGGCGCGCGCCGTGGAAGGCGCGCAGCAGCTCGGCCAGGTAGGCGCCTCCGAGGTCTATCGCCACCTCGGGCTTGAACAGGTCGTCGGGATCGAGCCGCTCCATGCCGATCCGGCTGGCGACCTGTCGCGCCGCGGGAAAGGCGAACTGGGTGAGTCCGCGCGCGGCCGACGGCGAGATGGCCAGGTGATCGAAGCGGCTCTCGACCCGGATCAGGGCGGCAAGCAGAAGAGGATCGACGCCGCGCAGCCGCCCTTCGGCGAGCAGCGGCTCGCGATAGGCAAGTGGATAGAGGCACTGGTGAAAGGCAGGAGGCAGCAGCGCGAGCGGCAGCCCCTCGGGCACGCGCTCGCGCAGCGCTTCGGCGAGCTGGATGGCGCGGGAGGTCTCGCCGGTGCGCGCCAGCAGCCGGCAGCCGGTGAGGGCGAGCGACGGGCTTCCCGGCGGGAAGTGGTCGCGGACGGCAGGCGCCCCCTCATGCCATGCCCCCAGGGCCAGCAGCATCTCCTCCGGGCGCCGCAGAGGCTCGCTCCACAGCGGCCAGGCCTCGACCGCTGCCTCCTCGAGGCTCAGGAAGGGCGCGGTACCACGGTTGGCGAGCAGGAGCTGGCGGAGCTTGCGCTCGGCGACCCTGCCGGCGGGGTCGGCCGCTCCCAGCAGGAGCCAGGCACCAGCCAGGTCCGCCGGCCGGCGCGAGGCGGCGAGCTTGCGCCCTACCGCTTGCGCGGCGGCGGCCAGCGGCTCGGCGCCCAGGCGCGCCCGGGCCGACTGGGCGAGAGGATGGTAAGGATCCTCGCGCAGCAAGGGCAGGTAGGCGGCCACGGCCGCCGCGCCGTCATGGCCGAGCTCGGCAAGCCTGCCGCGCCAGTAGGCGACCTCGGTCCGCTCTCCCTCGCGGCTGCCGCCGGCCGCGCGGTCGAGCCAGAATCCCGCGCGGTCGCCCCGGCCGCGCACCAGGTCGGAGGCGGCCAGGAACAGCGCCGCGCGGCGGAAGGCCTCGCGCCAGGCCGATCTCCCGCCCAGCATGGCGAAGAGCGAGCTCGCCGTCTCTTCGTTGCCGCTGCGCCACTCGAGCCGCAGGGTGGAGAATAAGGCCGCGGGCGCCGTCTCGCCTTCCGGCTCGGCGAGGAAAGCCAGGCGGAAAGCCGCGGTCGCCCTCTGCCACTGGCCGAGCATCTCGTAGCATCTGCCCTGCTGCAGGCGCGCCCGCGCCCGCTCCGCGGAGCCGGCCGCGCTCTCCGCCAGGGCGGCAAAGTCGGCCGCTGCCGGCTCGTAAAGCCCCTGCGCGAAGCGCACGCGGCCGAGCAGGTAGCTGGCATCGGCAACCTCACGCGCAGAGGCGGGCCGCGGTTTTCCCGGCGGGCCGGGTACCTGGGCGAGCAGCCGCGCGGCGCGCTCGAGCTCGCGGTGCGCGAAAAAGGCGCGGCCGAGCAGCAAGGGCACGTGTCCATGCTCGCCGTCCGGGACCAGGGAGGCCAGGCGTTCGGCGGCGGCGCGGGCCACGTCGTCGGAGTGGTTCTCTTCCAGCAGGGCGGTGAGCAGGGTGCGCGCCGCCTCGCGGTGGTGCGGTTCGGCGGGCGGCCGGAGAGGATCCGCCGGCTCCCGGCCCGGCGAGCCGGCGAGCGGCCTGATCGAATGCGCCGCTTCCCCGCCGGGAGCAGCCGGCTCTTCCCGCGTTCCGGGCAAGCCGGACGGAGGCCTGACCGGATGCGCCAGCTCCCTGGCAGGCGCTCCCGGCACCGCCAGGGACGGCGTTCCTTTCAGATCGCAGTCCGCCTGATCGAGAAGCACCTGGCGCCTCTCGGGAGCTGGAAGCTGCCGGGGGCGCAGGGCGCGCAGGAGCCGGCAGTCCCCGCCTCTGCCCAGAGTGCGCGAGAGCAGCCGGATCGCTTCGGGGAGCAGCGGCGAGGCCGGCTCGGCGCTCGCCGCGGTGGCGATCAGCCCGGCGGCGACCTCGGGATGGCCGAGCTGCTCCTGGTCGACGGCCAGGCGGTAACGGCTGTAGAAAGCCAGCCTGGGGGTCGCGCTGATGGCGGCGGCGAACGCCTCTCCGGCATCGCCGGGGCGGCCGAGCAGATCGAGCAGGTGCCCGCGCAGGTAATCGAGCCCGATCTGCCGCGCGGCCGCCGGCCGGTCCGCCGCCTCCTGTTGCGCGCGGGCGAGGGCTTCTCGGTTGCGGTTGGCAAGCTCGAGCGCGACGAGCGATGGGCGCGGATCGGCGGTCAGCAGGGTGACCAGAAGGGGAAAGGTAGCGAGGGCGGACATTCCTGGGCGGCCGTGTTGGCAGGTGGCTGGCTCTCGCGTCGGGCCAGCGGCGCCGGCGCCGCCCTGGCCCAGGTTGGAAAGGATGAGCGGGGCCAGAATGGCCTGAGCCAGGATGGCCCTGGCGGCCAGAATGACTGGCCCCGGCAGTGCCAGGGCTGCCGCCGCGGCCACGGGACCCTCCTGGCCGCGGGGGTACGGGTCGACTAAATACCGGGAGAGTCCGTGATACGCGCCACCTGGGCGCCCAACTGCTGCAATTTCAATTCCATACGCTCATAGCCACGATCGAGATGATAGATGCGATCGACGACCGTCTCTCCCTCGGCGGCGACGCCAGCAAGCACCAGGCAGGCCGAGGCCCGCAGGTCGGTCGCCATGACGTGGGCTCCGGCCAGCGGCGTGGGACCGTGGATGCGCGCCGTATTCCCCTCGACGCGCACGTCAGCCCCCATGCGCGCCAGCTCCGGCGCATGCTGGAAGCGGTTCTCGAAAACGGTCTCGCGGATCGCCGCAATCCCTTCGGCATGGGTCATCAGCGCCATGTACTGGGCCTGCAGGTCGGTGGCAAAGCCCGGGTAAGGCGCGGTCTCGATGTCGCGCGCGCGCAAGACGCCGTTGGCGCGGGCGCGGATTCCGGCTTCGCTCACCGTCACCTCGACGCCGACCGAGACGAGGGCATCGAGCAGCGGCGACAGGTGGGGCGCGCAAGCCTGCTCGAGCAGCACGTCGCCGCCGGTGAGGGCGGCCCCGATCAGGTAGGTACCCCCCTCGATGCGGTCCGGAATGACGAGGTGTTCGGCGCCGTGCAGCTCGGCCACACCTTCGATGGTGATCGACTTCTGCCCGGCCCCGCCGATGCGCGCGCCCATGGCGTTGAGCAGATGGGCGAGGTCCACCACCTCCGGCTCGCGCGCGCAGTTGTCGAGCACCGTCGTGCCGCGCGCCAGGCAGGCGGCGAGCATCAGGTTCTCCGTGCCGGTCACCGTGGTCACGTCGAAGCGGAAGCGGGCGCCCGTGAGCCGCGGGCAGATGGCGTCCACGTAGCCGCCCGCGAGGCGGACCTCGGCGCCCAACGCGACGAGGCCTTTCAGATGTTGATCGATCGGCCGGACGCCGATGGCACAGCCGCCCGGAAGCGAGACCCGGGCCCGCCCGTGACGGGCGAGGAGCGGACCGAGGACGAGAACGCTCGCGCGCATGGTCTTGACCAGCTCGTAGGGAGCGTCCGAGGGGGGGGCGTCGGGACGCACCCTCTGTAACACCAGGGCCGCGCCCTCCTCCGCCTCGGCGCTTGCGACGCCGAGGTGATCGAGCAGGCGCCGCATGGTCCGCAGGTCGCGCACGCGGGGTGCGCGTCGCAGGGTCAGCGGCTCGTCGGTGAGCAGGCTGGCCGCAAGGGCCGGCAGGGCCGCGTTCTTCGCGCCGCTCGCCTGCACGTTGCCGACCAGCGGCGTCGGCCCGGTGATGCGGAACTTGTCCATGGTTCAAGGCTCTGGGGTGCGCCGCAGCACCAGCACCCGTGGGGTGCCGGAGTAGTCGTGGCAGACTTCGGCGACCTGCAAGCCCGATGCCTCGGCGTGGCGCCGGGCGGCGTCGAGCTGGCCTTGGCCGATCTCGACGATCAGGGGAGCTCCGGGGCGCAGCCCGCGCGCTTGCGACATGAGGCGGGCCACGGTCGCATCGCCGCTTCCGGGCGGGAACAGTGCCAGGTGGGGCTCGAAATTGCAAACTTCGGGCGACAGCGCGGCGGCGAGATCCGGTTCGACGTATGGCGGATTGCTGACCACCAAGTCGAAACGCGCGAGATCGAGGGCCGCGGTCAGGTCGCAGGCGAGGGGGGCCACCCGCCCGGCGACGCCGTGCCGGCCGGCGTTCCGCCGCGCCACCGCGAGCGCCGCCGCGGACAGATCCCCGGCCACCACCCGCGCGCCCGGGAGCTCCAGGGCCAGCGTCACCGCCAGGCAGCCGGAGCCGGTGCCTACGTCGAGGATCCAGGGCTCGGCCGGCAGCTCCAAAGCCAGCACCGCCTCGACCACGTGCTCAGTCTCCGGGCGCGGGATGAGCACGCGCGCATCCACCGCGAAGACACGGCCGAAGAATTCTTTCTCTCCGAACAGGTAGGCGACCGGCTCGCCGGCCAGGCGGCGGGCCAGCAGCCCGCGGAATCTCTCCGCCGCGGCAACCGGCACCTCCCGGTCGTCGCCGGCCAGCACCTGCGCCTCGGAAGCGCCCAGCACCCTGCCGAGCAGCAGCGCCGCCTCGCGCCGCGAAGCTCCGAACGGCGTCGCCCCAAGGCCGCGGCGGGCCTCCTCGAGCAGCTCCCCAATTCTCATCGAGCGTTGCCGCGGCCGCGGCCGTGGCGGGTTTTAGTGAGCCACCCGGGCGCGCTCCTCCATCCTCTGCGCCTGGAAGTGCGCGACCAGCGGCTCGATCAGAGGGTCGAGATCGCCGTCGAGGACGGCGGGGAGCTGGTGGACGGTCAGGCCGATGCGATGGTCGGTCACCCGGTTCTGCGGGAAGTTGTAGGTGCGGATCTTTTCCGAACGGTCGCCGCTTCCCACCATCTTGCGGCGCTCCTCGGCGACGGCCGACTCGGCCTTCTCGCGCTCGATCTCGAGCAGGCGGGCCTTGAGCACGCGCAGCGCCTTGGCCCGGTTCTTGATCTGGCTGCGCTCGTCCTGGCAACTCACCACGATGCCGGTCGGCAGATGCGTGATGCGCACCGCCGAATAGGTAGTGTTGACACCCTGGCCGCCCGGTCCCGAGGAGCAGAAACGGTCGATGCGCAGGTCTTTCTCGTCGACGGAGACCTCCACGTCCTCGGCCTCGGGCAGCACGGCGACGGTCACCGCCGAGGTGTGGATGCGCCCCGAAGCCTCGGTCTCGGGAACGCGCTGCACGCGGTGCACGCCGCCCTCGTACTTGAGCCGGCTGTAGGCGCCGCGTCCCTCGACGATGGCCGACACCTCCTTGACGCCACGCACCCCCGACTCAGAGAGGTCGATGATCTCGACCCGCCAGCCCTGCCTCTCGGCGTAGCGGCTGTACATGCGGAACAGCTCGCCGGCGAACAGGCTCGCCTCGTCGCCGCCGGTGCCGGCGCGGATCTCCAGCACCACGTTGCGCGCGTCGTTGGGGTCCTTGGGAGTCAGCTCGCGATGCAGCTCGCCTTCGAGCCTCTGGGCCTTGGCGAGCAGCTCTTCGCGCTCCTCCTGCGCCAGGGCATGCAGCTCGTCGTCCCGGGCCAGGCCGGCGAGCAGCTCCTGGGTGTCGGCGAGGTGACGCTGCACCGCAGTGTACTCGCGGTACAGGTCGACCACGTGGCGGATCTCCGCCAGCGCCTTGTTGGTCTCGGCGTACACCTTACGGTTGGTCAGGACGGCCGGATCGGCGAGCTTCTCGGTGAGCTCCTGGTGGGTCTTTTCGAGCTGGGAGAGTTTCTCGAGCACGGGCGTCGACCTCCGCCTCAGGCGCGGACGCGCACCGCCGCCGCGGCGCGGCCCGGCAGGTCGAGTGCGGAGACCTGGACGGCGGCGGGTGCCTCCTCCTCCTTCTCCTCAGCCACCGGCGCGAGCAGGCCGTCTTCGCGCAGCGCTTCCTCGAGCGCCACGATCGCCACCTCGAGCATGTCGTCGGTTGGCTCCTGCGTGGTGATCTTCTGCAGCGCGAGGCCGGGGAAGACCATGGCGGCGAAGAACGGCGCGGCGCGGCGCCTGGCGGTCGCGCGCAGCACCTCGTAAGACAGCCCGGCGACCAGCGGCACGAGGAGCAGGCGGCCGCCGAACTTGACCAGGAAAGGAGCGCTCTTGGGGATCAGGGCGAAGACGACGATCGACACCAGCAGCACGAAGAGCAGGAAGCTCGTGCCGCAACGCGGATGCAGCCGGCTCTGGGCGCGTGCATTGGCGACGGTGAGCGGCAGCCGTTTCTCGTAGGCGAAGACGACCTTGTGCTCGGCACCGTGGTACATGAAGACGCGATGGATGTCCTTGAAGCGCGAGATCGCGAAGATATAGGCCAGGAAGAAGAGCGCGCGCAGGCCTCCGTCGACGAGGTTGAAGGCGAGGCCGGAGAGCGGGCCGAAGATGAACCGCTCGCCGAGCTGGGTAAGCCACAGCGGCAGCAGCAGGAAGACCACCACCCCGAGCCCCAGGCCGATCGCCATCGAGCCGGCGATGGCCCATCCCGCGCCCGCGCCCTGGCTCTGATCGCTCCGATCGCTCTGATCGTTCTTATCGCTCTGATCGTTCTGATCGTTCTGATCGTTCTTATCGCTCTGATGGCTCTGCTGGCTCTGACCACCCTGATCGATCCGATCGCCGCCGCCCTGCTCGCCGTCCTTCTCACCCCTCTTCTTCTCGCCGAGCGCCGCCGCGACCGCCTGCTCGGCCGAGAAGTTGAGGGCGCGGATGCCGATGGCGAGGGATTGGAAAAGCGTGGCGACGCCGCGCAGCAGCGGCGCCTTGAGCGCCGGGTAGCGCAGCGACAACCGGGCCACCTTGCCGCGCTGCAAGGCAATCGAGCCGTCCGGCCGGCGCACGGCAACGCCGAAGGCGCCCGGAGAGCGCATCATCACGCCCTGGATCAGGGCCTGCCCGCCGACCAGCAGCTCGCCGTCCCGGGCTGGCGCGTCCGGTACGGCCGGCGCAGCGGATGGGAGCGGCATGGCCGGCGGTGAAGTGGGCGAAGTTGTCATGGTGCTTCTACGCGGTGCGGACGCCTGGGCGGTGGCCGGGCGGATGGCCGTCCACCTCGTGGGGACTCAGGCCGTCTTGCCGTAACGGCGCTTGAAGCGCTCGACGCGGCCGGCCGTGTCGATCAGCTTCTGCTTGCCGGTAAAGAACGGGTGGCAAGCGCTGCAGATCTCAAGGCGCAGCTCGTCCTTGGTCGATTGGGTCTGGAAGGTGTTGCCGCAGGCACAGACCGCGGTCACCAGATGAAGCTGAGGATGGATGTCTTTCTTCACGTTCCTGTCCTTG
Organism: Thermoanaerobaculia bacterium; assembly: GCA_035544895.1. Classification (GTDB taxonomy): domain Bacteria; phylum Acidobacteriota; class Thermoanaerobaculia; order Multivoradales; family UBA5704; genus JASLEW01. The sequence continues at coordinate 130,773 of DASZZM010000103.1, read as the reverse complement.
TCTCGCGCGCGGCGGAACTCGACTTCTGGTCTGTAAGGCAGTGAGTTGAGGCGGTGGCCCCCGACGCTCGGGCGCGCGCGGTGACCTCCGGGGCTCCGGCGCTCCGGCGTCGAAATCGCCATAGCCTAGCCGATGAACCGCCTGGCTGACAAGTCTAAGCATGCACGCTAATGCAAGCTTCCAGAGGTGCCGCTCGGCCTTGCGCACCGCCAACAAGAGAAACAGAAGAACCCCTGAAAAATTCCGTTGGCCACGAAGGATTGGGCGGTTCGGGCTAGACTCGAGCGCCATGGGGTTCCACGAGGATTGCCTGGTGATCGACGGGCACACGGATGTGCCGACGCGATTGTGGGAGGAGCCGGCGGACCTGGGGCGGGAGCTGGCGGACCGGCATGTGGACCTGCCCCGGTTGCGGCGGGGAGGCGTCGATGCGCTGGTGTTTGCGCTGTACGTTCCGCCCTCTCTCGACGCCGAGGCGGGATGGGCGCATGCGCTCGAGCTTCATCGGGTCTCGATCGAGGGTCTGCCGGAGGGGATCGAGGCGGTGTCGGCGGTTGCGGAGGTGCGCCGGGCGGTGGGGCGCGGCAAGGTGGCGGTGTTGTTCGGGCTGGAGAACGGGCGGCCGCTGCTGGTTCCGGGGGCGCTGGCGCGGCTCGCGGCGCTGGGGGCGCGCTACGTGACTTTGACGCATTTCCGCAGTCACGAGTGGTGCGATGCCTCGACCGATGCGCCGCTGCACGGGGGCCTGTCCGGCAAGGGGGTGGGCGTGGTGCTGGAGATGTGCCGCCGCGGCATCGTTCCCGATGTCTCGCATGTCTCCGACGACGCGGTGCGCCACGTGCTGGAGGTCTCGCCCCTGCCGGTCGTGGCCAGCCACAGCTCGGCGCGCGCGCTCTGCGACCATCCGCGCAACCTGCCGGACGAGCTGATCCGCGAGATCGCCCGCGGCGGGGGAGTGGTCATGGCCAACAGCTACCCTGCCTTCGTCGACCCGGCGGCCGGCCGCGCCGACCAGCGGCGCATGCGCGAGATCGGGACGTTGCTGGAGGCCAGCGAGGCGGAGTACCCGCGCGACCCGGCGCGGTTGCGGGAGCGCCAGGAGCTGCTTGCCCGTCACCCCCTGCCGCCGGTGCCGTTCTCTGTCTTCGTCGATCACGTCATCCATCTGATCGAGCAGGCCGGCGAGGAGCACGCCGGCATCGGCACCGACTTCGACGGCATCTCGGAGACCCTCGTCGGCTTCGAGGACGTCGCGAGGTTCCCCGACCTCACCGCCGCCCTCCTCGACCGCGGCGTCGACCGCGGCGGCGTCCGCCTCATCCTGGGCGAGAACTTCCTCCGTGTCCTCGGCAGCGCCGAGTCTTATGCGCACTGAGAAGAGAGTCGTTGGTGCACGAGGGGGAGGGGGCGGATGCTAGGACGCGGAGCGCGCGCGCCATGAGTGGGCCGCTACCAGACCGTCTCGACGTGCGGATAGGACTGGAGACGAGCGTCCTTGGTGATCAGCGCCGCGCCCAGGGTCTGCGCCGTGGCGACGATGAGCCGGTCGGCAGGGTCCTCGTGGAGGTCGCCGGCCAGTGAGTTGCTGCGCAGCGCGATCCGGTTGTCGATGGGAACGAAGCGCAGGAAAGGCAGGGTCTCCATCGTGGCGATCCAGTCCGCGACGTCGAGACTCAATGCCAGCCGCCCCCTGCGCACCAGCAAGGACACTTCCCAGCAACTGATCGCCGAGACGTGGACGGCGCCTTCTTCGATCTCGCGGTCGATCCTCGCCCGGGCTGGCTTCGAGAGTCGCTCGGGGCTCGCGGCCCACCAGACCCAGGCGAGGGTGTCGAGCACGATCAACCGAGCGACTCCCAATCCTCCAGGCCCACGGGTGCCGTGGGATCGTCGTAGCGCACGACCGAGCCGCGCAGCGCTTTGAGAGCCTCGCGCGCGTCCGGGGCGTAGCGCGCGATCTTCAAGACCGGCTTTCCGCGGTCGGTGATGACGATCTCCCTGCCGGTGCGCTCCACCTGCCGGAAGTAATCGAGTGCCCGCGCCTTGAAGCGCGACTTCGAGATCCTGTTGTCCACCATGACGATTCTCCTGCCCAACCAGCGGGCATAACGACTATGGTCATAATACCATAGTCATTCTCGTCCTGAGGCCCGATCCGCTGCAAGCCTGTTGGCGCTGCCGAGGGGGACGCCCCCTCTCCCTCTCGCGCACTAACGAACGAATTTCTTTCTAGTCTAGTTGGCGCCGCCGGTGGGCGGCCCCGAAGTATGAAACAGCGCTCGCTATCTGGCGACGGCGGACTCCAATCTATCGGATCTCCCCCCGCAACCCCTCGATCCCCTTCCCTCCCCTCCGGGGGGGAAGGGGACGCCCCCTCCCTCTCGCGACCGGGAGTTTCGTTCTAGCCTGGGCTACGATGGAGCGGGTGGATGGACTGGAGACTCTCGAGCGGCTGCGCGCCGCCCGCCGCGTCGGGTTCGTTTTCTCCGGCGGCGCGGCGCGTTGCGCGTTTCAGGTCGGCGTGCTCGAGACCTTGCGCGAGCTGGAAATCGCGCCGGCGGTCTGCGTGGCGGTCTCGGCCGGGGCCTGGAACGCCGCGGCGGTAGCGGCGGGCAACGGCCACCGGCTGCGCTACTACTGGCGAGCTTTCGTGCGCATGCCCCACCTCGACCTGCGCAACCTGCTGCGCGAACACTCGCCCTACATTTTCAGCGAGGTCCACCGCCGCACCTTCACGCGCTACGTGGGCAGGCAAGCCCTGCGCAGGCCCGGCGCGCTGCCCCTGCTCATCGGCGCCACCCGCCTGCGCGACCGCCGCTTCATCCTCTTCGACGCACGCCGGGCCGAGGACCCGCTGCGGCTGCTGCTCGCCACCAACTACCTGCCGCCGTTCTACACCCACGCTCCGCGGCTCGCGGGCGAGCGTTACGGCGACGGCGGGCTCGCCAACAACCTGCCGTACGAGGCGGCATTCGACGCCGGCTGCGACGCGGTCGTCCTGATGACTATGAAGGGGGAGAGCGAGGGAGCCCTCTACCGCGGTCCGCGCGACTCGGAGCACGTCATCCCCGCCCCCTTCGCCCGCCGGACCTTGGTCATCCGGCCCCGCCACCGCATCCCCATCTCCTTTACCGAGGCCCGCTGGTCCCGCCTGCGCCAGCTGGTCGATCTCGGCCGGCTGCGCGCCCGCGAGGTCCTGCTCGGCGAATCCCACCCCGCCACCGCCATCCGCGCCCGCGGCTTCGCCCCCAGCGCCCTGCTCTCCGGCATCCTGCGCACGCGGCGGGCCTAGCCCCGACCCCCCAGCCCGGTGCTGGTGCCGTACATGACGGCGTTGAGGAGAAGGGGCGTGGTGGCGCGCCAGAAGAGGCGGAAGGCGGGGTCGTGGAGGAAGAGGACCACGCTGCCGTTGCCGCGCGGCTCGGCGCTGACCAGAAGCGAGCCGGCCAGGCGCTGCTTGGCCTCGGGCCAGGCGAAGCCGGCGATGACAGGGTTCTCCGGCGCCACGACCAGCACGTCCTGGCGCGGATCGCCGGTCGGCAGCATCAGCGCCGATCCTTCGACCAGCACCGGAGGTGCCGCCGGGAGGCCGAGGGTGAGGGGGTGATGGGCCTGCATGCGGGTGGCCAGCACCGCCCCCGGGGTGGCGATGGCGCGCTCCGCCAGGGCCTTCTCGCTGCTGCCCTCGCTCTCCTCGTCCTGCTCCGGCGCCTTCCATGGCTTGATCGCCGTCAGCTCGTGGCTCTGCAGCCACTTGACCGTGTCGCCACCGACCGCGACCAGGATGCCGCCCGCCCTGATCCAGGCGTCGAGCGCGGCTCTCGCCTTGTCGCCGATCGACTCGTCGTAGTCGCCGTTGGGCAGGACCAGGACGTCGAGCTCGGCGAGGTCCGCCGGGCGCAGGTGCGCGACGTCGAGCCGGTCGTGCGCCACTCCGACCTGGCGGTCGAGGAGGAACCACAGGAAGCCGAACGAGGTGGGATCGACGCCCTGCCCGGAGAGCAGGCCGAGGCGCACCGGTCGCACCGCCCGCATCTCGTTCGAGCCCAGCGACAGCCCTTCGAGGTCGTACGAGGAGGCCAGGGCGCGGGCGCTCAAGCCGCCGTCGCGCAGCAGGCCGGCGAGGAGCTGCGGCAGGCCGTCCGGATTGCCGTGGCGCGGGACGAACAGGGTGCCCGCCGGGTAGTCGACGCCCCCTTGCGAGAAGGCGGCCATGGCGATGCGGTGGCGGATTCCGTGCCGGCGCAGCTCGGCCTCCAGGCGGTAGGAGGCGATGCCCTGCGGCGCCACCAGGTAACCCAGCTCGCCGCTGCCCTGGATGCCTCCCGCCGCCGCGCCGAGCGGACGAGTCCCGGCGGGCTCGCCGGAGGCCACCCAGACGCGCAGGTTGAAGGCGAGCGGCAGCGACCAGGCGGTGATGTCGTAGAACTCGGCCTCGCGGTTCTCCTCGAAGCGCCGGCGCTGGCGCGCGAGGAAGCCCTGGGCCATCGGGGCCTCGCGATCCATCAGCGCCTGCACCAGGTTGCCCAGGGGTTGCGCGGTCGAGGCCACGAAGGTGCCGGCGGCGAAGCGGCGCGGCTTCTCCTCGCGCGGACCGTAAGTCGGCTGCGCCGGCAGCTCGGCGGCGCTCGCCAGCTGCTGCACCCGGATGCCGTGCAGGCTCAACAGGTCGGCCAGGCTGCGGGCCTCGCGCTGGTCGGCCGGCCAGAGGTAGCTGCGCACCGGGTCGCCGCCCGCCTTGGCCCTCCCGGCCACGTAGTCGCGCAGCAGCGCGTGCGCATTGCGTGCCGCCGTGCGGAAGGTGGCCAGCGAGGTGGTGACGTGCCGGGCGATGCGGTCCGCGAGGGTCAGCACGGTGCCGTCGAGATGGGCGATGGCGAGTCCGCCCCGCCCGCCTCCCGCCATCTCGTAGGTCATGCCGATCGCGCCGTGCAGGCTGGGGTAGGAGTCGCCATAGCCAGGATAGAAAAGGTCGTAGTTCTCGCTCTTGTAATACACCCAGCCATGGTGGTCGAAGGCCTCGGCGTTGGCGCGTCCGAAGGTGTCGAGCCAGCCGACGACGCGGCGGTCGATCTTGGGGTGAACGGGCTCGGCGGCCGGCGGGAAGAAGTAGCTGGAGTCGGCTCCCATCTCGTGGAAGTCGACGTAGACCTGCGGCTCCCAAGCGCGGTAGGCGGCGACGCGGCCGCGGCTCTCCTGCTGCGTAGCCCACGCCCAGTCGCGGTTGAGGTCGATCAGGTAGTGGTTCTGCCGTCCCCCCGGCCAGGGCTCCCAATGCTCGGCCGCGGCGCGATGGCTGTTCGGCGCGCCGCCCTGCCGCTGCTCGAAGCCATGGACATAGCGCTCGTGCCCGTCCGGGTTGGAGAGCGGGTCGATCAGGACGATGGTCTTGCGCAGCAGATCGGCGGTCTCGTCCAGCCCCGCCGCCAGCGTGTAGGCCACCACCATGGCCGCCTCGGACGAGGAGGCTTCGTTGCCGTGGACTCCGTAGGCCAGCCAGACGACCACGGGCAGGCGCTTCTCGAGAGCCTCGCGCTCGCCCGCCGCAAGGCTCGCCGGGTCGGCGAGGCGCAGCCGCTCGAGCCGGATCTCTTCGAGACGAGCGAGGTTTTCGGGGCTGCTGATCGCCACCAGCTCGAGCGCACGCCCCTCGTAGGTGCGCCCGTACTCCCAAACCTTGACGCGCGGCGAGGCGGCGGCCAGGGCTCCGAGGTACGCTTCGATCCTTTCCCAGTGGGTGAAGCGGCCGCCCAGCTGGTAGCCCAAGTAGGCATCCGGCCGAGGCATCCGCTCGTCAACGGGCGGCAGCTCGATCGTCTCGCCGCCGGAAAGGGGAGCCAGCACGCCGCCGCCCGGGGTTCGGTCCGCATGCGCCGAGGAAGCTAGGGAGATGAGCAGGGCGAGCGCCGCCCCGAAAAGGACCGCCTTCTTGCCGCACATGGGAACCCTCTCCTACCTTGGATCAATCATCGAATCGATCGACGAAGCAACGAGGCCGCCGCCGTTACGGCAGGCCAATCCCTTCAGACGAGATGTTGAGCCGCTTCATCATCTCGTGGAGAGTCGTGGGTTTGACGCGCAGCATCTCGGCCGCCCGTTTCTGGACGCCGCCGCAAGTCTGCAGCGCCTTGACGATGAGCTGGCGCTCGTAATCCGAGACCGCCTCCTTGAAGGCGATGCCGTTGGACGGCAGGCTGGGGGGCGGAAATCCCACGGTTTCGGGCTGCCGCACCGACGCCGGCAGGAGATCGATGCCCAGCACCTCGCCGGTCGACAGCACCACCGCGCGCTCGACGACGTTCTCCAGCTCGCGCACGTTGCCGGGCCAATGGTAGTCGAGCAGCAGCTCCATGGCGCGGGACGAGATCTCGCGGATCGGCTTCTCGTTCTCGCGCGCGTAGTGGGCGAGGAAGTGCTGGGCGAGCAGCGGGATGTCCTCGTTGCGCTTGCGCAGCGGCGGCAGGTGCACGGTGATGACGTTCAGGCGATAGAACAGGTCCTCGCGGAAGTGCCCCGCTTGGACGGCCTCCTCGAGCTCGGCGTTGGTGGCGGCGATGATGCGCACGTCCGCTTTCTGCGTCTCGATGCCGCCGAGCCGCATGAACTCCTTTTCCTGGATGACGCGCAGCAGCTTGGACTGGGTATCGATCGGGATGTTGCCGATCTCGTCGAAGAAGATGGAACCGCCGCTGGCCAGCTCGAAGAGTCCTTTCTTGCTGGCGATCGCGCCGGTGAAGGCGCCGCGGACGTGGCCGAAAAGGTTGCTCTCCAGAAGGTCCGCCGGCATCGATCCCGAGTTGACGGTGATGAAAGGACCGTCGGCGCGCCGCGAGTGGTGATGGATCGCCTTGGCCACCAGCTCCTTGCCGGTGCCGCTCTCGCCGCGGATCAAGATGTTGCTCTTGGCCGGCGCCGAGAGCTGGATCAGCTCGAAGACCTGCTGCATGGGCTTGCTCTTGCCCAGGATATTGTCGAACCCGAAGCGCTGCCGGAGCTGCTCCTTGAGCGAGCGGTTCTCCTCCGACAGGCGGCGCTGCTCGAGCCCCTTGCGGATGGTCAGCAGCACCTCGTCGTTCTTGAACGGCTTGGGGATGTAGTGGAACGCCCCTTCGCGCATCGCCTCGATCGCCGTCTCGATCGAAGAGTAGGCGGTGATGACCACGACTACCTGCAAGGGGTCGCGGCCGCGAATCTCGCGCAGAACCTGCAACCCGGGCATGCCAGGCAGCATCAGATCGAGCAGAACGAGGTCCACCTCTTCGCGGTCGAGGATCTCGAGCGCCGCCTCGCCGGTCGGCGCCGCAAGGGTGGTGTGCCCCTCCCGGCGGATCAGCACGGTCAGGACGTCTTGCAGGACCTCTTCGTCGTCGACGATCAGGATATTCATAGGGCGGCGTATTTCGGCAGCTCGACCTCGAAACAGGCTCCCTTGCCCGGCGTTCTCACCACGCGCAGGTCTCCGCCATGCCGCCTGACGATCTCGTAGCTGATCGAGAGTCCCAGGCCGGTTCCGCCGCGGTGCAGCTTGGTCGAGAAGAAGGGCTGGAAGATGGTTTCGAGCTTTTCGGGCGGGATGCCGGGCCCGCTGTCGGCGATGCGCACCACGACGGTCTGCTCGCCGGCCGCGAGCGCGATGGCGAGCTGCCCGGCCTCGAGCCCGGCCATGGCGTCCAGCGCGTTGACCAGGAGGTTGGTGAACACCTGTTGCAGCTCGCCTTCGCTGCCCAGGACCACCAGCGCATCGTCGCGCGCCGCGCCGGGAGAGACGTCCCAGGCGACCTGGATCCGCCGCCGCTCCGGCCTGTCGCAGAGCAAGTCCACGCATTCGCGCACCAGCGGGGCCACGGCCACCGGCCGCCGCTCCTGCTGGCGGTCGCGGGCGAACTCGAGCAGGTTGTTGACGATGCGCGCGGCGCGGAAGGTCTGGCGCTCGACCTTCTTGAGGATCTGGTAGTGCGGGTCGCTCTCGGCGGTGTCGGAGAGCAGGATCTGCGCGTAGCTCGAGATCCCGGTGATCGGCGTGTTGACCTCGTGCGCCACTCCGGCCGCGAGCATGCCCAGCGCCGCCAGCCGGTCCTTTTCCTTGAGGGCGTTTTCCATGGCGACGCGCTCGCTGACGTCGTGCACCATGAGGATGCGCAGCGGTCCCTCGCGATCCTCGCGTCCCCCGGCGAAATGAGCGACCGAGAGCTGCAAGTGACGCTCGCGGCCGGAGGCGTCGCAGAAGCTCGCCTCGATCGGCCCTTCGCCCGGCGAGGGCAGCGGCGAGACCGGCAGCACCTGGCCGATCTCGCGGCCGATCAGCTCTTCGCGGCCGGTCTCGGTCAAGCTGGCGAAGGACAGGTTGGCCGAGACCAGCCGCTGGCCGGCGTCGAGCACCGCGATGCCGGCGGGCGAGGACTCGAAGATCCCGGCGCTGTAGCTTTGCAGGCGCCGCACCTCCTCGAGCTGCGTTTGCAGCTGGCTGAGCAGCTGGGCGTTCTCGATCGCCAGCGCCGCCTGGTTGAGCAGGTGGCGGATGAGCTCCACGTCTTCGCTGTTGAGCGGCGCCAGGTCGCGCTTGAAGCTGGCCAGCAGGAGACCGACTCCCCGCCCCCGCACCGCCAGGGGAAAGGCATAGCGGTATCCCGCGTCGAAGATGCGGCGCAGCGGCGCGGCGGGCTCGCCGGCCAGCTGGACCGATGAGAGCGGCACGACGTTCTCGCGCCACAGCTCGGGGATGCCGAGATCATGGCCGGCGAAGAATTCCGGGGCCGCGGCCTCCGGGTGCACCGCGACCAGGTTCTGCCCCTGGGCCAGGTAGAGGTTGGCCCGCGCCAGATCCATGCCGCTCTCGAGCCGCTCGAGCAGCGAGCCGCACAGCCGCGCGAGATCGCGCTCGTGCAGCAGGTCGCGCCCCAGGCCCAGGAGGGCGCGGCGCTTGCCGAAGGTGCCCCGGTATTGCAGCTTCTCCAGGGCCGAGGAGAGCGAGTGCCGCGCCGGCACCAGCAGCCCGGCGATCCCCAGGCCGGCCGCGAAGGAGAGGAGGTTGCGCGCCAGGGTCAGCTCTTGCGACACGCCGCGGATGATGGCCAGGTGGACCAGCGAGAAGCCGATGGCGCCGAGCAGCAGGGTGAGGGTCAGCGTGATGATGTCGCGCGCGATCACCTCGATGTCCCACAGCTTGTAGCGCAGGATGGCGTAGGCGAAGGTAATCGGCACCAGGGCCAGCGGCAGCACGGCGATGGCGGTGACGGGTTGCGGCCAGCGCAGGCCGAGCACGAAGGGCACGACATAGAAGAGCACGAACGGCAGGTAGCCGCCGGCGAGGCCGAAGGCCATCCATTGGAGCTGGCGCCGCTGCTCCCAGCCGCGATCGCGCAGCAGGCGGTAGACCAGGACCGCCGCGGCCGCCAGCCCGAAGCCCGCGAGGTGCAGCAGATCGATGCGGTCGAGCGCCCCGATCGCGCCGGCGGTGGGATGGCCGAAGATCCAGCGGCCGTTCCACAGGATGAGGTCGAGTTGCAGCGCCAGGAGCACCGCGGCGGGCAGGTAGACGAATGCGAGGAGGCGCCTCCTGCCGGCCGCGACCGCCGGCAGGGCGGCTGGAAAGACCAGGAAGAGGTGAAGCGTGAGCGGCGGCAGGAAGGTGTGCGCCAGCTGGTCGCCGAGATAGACCAGCCGGTATTCGGCATCCACCGGCGGCACCGGCGTCAGCAGGTAGAGCACCGCCGAAGCCAGGCACCAGAGCCAGAACAGGAAGCCGTGCGCGGTGTTCTGGCGAACCAGGGTATAGAGACCGATCAGCAGGTAGCCGACGCCGATCAGGGCCAGAATCAGGTAGGGGAGGTCCGGAGCGAGCGGGGGGCGATGAAAACGCACGCGCACCACCTGGTCGCCGCGCAGGACGGCCAGCTCGCTCTCTGGCCGTTCCTTGAGCTGGGAAGCCAGCTCGCTCTCGCCGCCGAGCTCGGCGCCATTGGCCAGGAGGATGCTGTCGCCGCTCCGCAGACCGGTCCGCGGGTCGTCGACGCGGGTGACCTCGATCAGCCCGCCGGCGCGCCGGAGCTCGAATCCAACGGGTTGAAAGGAAGCGATCTTGCGATAGACGCTCAGTCCTCCCAGCGCCGCCGCGAACAGGGTGATCAGCAGGCAGAAGAAGAGCTTGGAGGTGTGCGCTCGCGTCATCGCCGGGGAGCCTTGATCAAGGGGTCGTAGAGCACTTTCCATGCCAGCGTAACGTAATTTTGGATGCCATCCAAAGCCTTGGAATCAGGCGATTTCCAGCTCCTGCATCCATAGAGCCGAATAAAATCCAATTCTGTGGATTCAATGCTTGGAAGGCGGAGGGTCGCAGACCCCTCCTTTGGCGCACCGAACGACGGGTTTCGTGCTAGAACCGGACGGCGAGCCCGCCCAGGAATCGGCGATGGAGCTGGGGGTCCTGGGTGGGGAGGTAGGGAACGAGGCCGCGGCTCAATTCCATGTTGAGCTGCACCGCCCATTCGGCGGCGAGGTTCATCAGGATATTGAGGTCCTGGGTCAAGGTCAGCTGCAAGCGATCGAAGCTCGCTCCGGTCGAGCCGCCAGGCGTGCCGGCCGTGACTCCTGCTCCCGCCCCCGGCAGGCTGGCGGAGGCCAGGATTCCCGCCGGCGCTCCGCTCCCGGGACCCAGCCGGGAGAGGTCCTGCGAGATGTGGTGGACGGCGACGAAGACACCTGTCGCGGTGCTCTTGAAACGGGTGTCGAGCGACGTCACCATGTAGCGCACCCTGTTCCTGTAGGGCTGTCCGTCGGCGGCGACGAAAGTGCCGCCGCCGCCCGCCGCGACGGTGGACTCGAGCTTCGTCACCACCCGCGGCGAAAGACGCCGGGTGAGCATGAAGCGCAGCTCCGGCAGGCGGTCGCCAGGCACCAGGTACAGGGTCTCGAGGCGGTCGAACAGCTCGTCGCTGAAGTAGAGGCGGAGGGTCCGGCCCAGAGTGCGCTCGACGGCGCTGAGCGAGACGACGTTCTCGTCGCTTGCGCGATGCGAGAGGTTGATCTCGTAGCAGGCCTTGCCGCCCTCTTCGCAGAGGTCCGACTCCTTGAACAGGGCGGGCAGGAACTCCGAGCTCACCGCCGGCGTCTGCTGGTAGACGCGGCGGCTGGTCGAGCCCCTGACCTGCCAGCCCGAGCCGAGCTGCAGAACCATCCCGCCCTGGGGAGTGAGCGCGATGCTGCCGTCGCGCAGCGTGCTGTAGAGCCCGTACTCGACGAGCAGCGGCGGCTCGATGCGAAGGCCGCCCCGGCCGAAGAAATCGAGGCTGCTCCGCCCGAGACCCGGCGGCGTGCCGGGGAGGTTCGCGCCCGCGCCCGACGCGAGCCCGAACTGGTACTCACGGTAGCGGACGCCGGTCTGCAACGTGCTCCTGTCGCCGAGCGAGGTGGTGTAGGCCCCTTCCACTTTCCAGGTGCGCGACGCGCCCGGAATCTCTGCCGGATCGACCGTGCCGTAGCGGTAGTAGTTGTTCTCGCTGGTGTATTGCGCGGCGAAATCCGAACGGCTGTTCTCGCCCAGCGCCTGGCTCCAGCTCACCTGGTAGTGCTCCAGGCCGACCTGCGGCTGGCCGTCGAGGTTGCGCGACACCAGGTGGTTGTTCAGGGAGGTGAGGCTGATGTTGCTGGTCGGGCTGGTCTGAAGGTCGAGGGAGACGGCGCGGGTCTGTCCATCGCCGGCCCGGCCGGTGCCGCCGGCGCGCCGCGCCGCGAACGAGTCTCCACCGATCTGCCAGAAGCGGCCGCGCAGCCCGACCGACACTTCGCCGAGCCTGCCCTCGATGCCGACCTTGCCACCCGACACCTGACCGCCGCCGAGATCGGCGACCTGGCCGACGCCTGTCATGGCCTGCATCTCGGTATGGAAGTCGCGCAGCAGCGCCGCCGACTTGGTCGCCACGGTCACGCCTTGCAGCGGCCCGTAGCGAGTGGAGGAGCCGCCGGAGCCGGGATGAGAAGCGAGCTCCGCCGGCGCCTCGCCGAGCTCGATATCGCGCAGCACGTCCGCCGGGATGCTTGCGCGCAAGGCCCAGAAGTCATCCGTCGCCGCGGTCCCATTCTGGCGTGCGCGGACCTCGGGCTGCGCCAGCTGCAGCTCGAGGAACTGGTAGGCCTGGGCGGTGGCCCGGGTGAGCATGAGCACCGCCGGCACGAAGCCGGGCTTGTGCGCGATGATCTTGTAAAGGCCGGCGGGCAGGTCCTGGAACAGGAAGTTGCCCTGCGGGTCCGTCAAGGCCTTGTGGAGGGAGAGGTCGGCAAGCTCGTAAGCGTAAACCTGGACGGAAGCAAGGACCGAGGTCTGGCTGACCACTCGGCCCGCCACTCCGCTCGGGCGGGCCTGCACCTGCGCAGCCGCAATGCCGGCGAAAGCTCCGCCCAGCAGGACGAAAGCAAGCGCTACGGCCCTTCGATGAGTGCGAATGCCGGCCATCCTCTGGTCCCCTAACCCCCCGAGCAGACTGTACCCACCCCAAGTCCGACTGTCAATCATGCAGAAACCCTGCCTATGGAAGAAACAGTGCTGCGATGAGGCGGTAGCGGACTGCCTAAAGCATCGATCGGATCTCCCCCCGCAACCCCTTAGGATCCCCTTCCCGGCTTTCGGAAGCCGCCGGGTCCCTGCCCGGCGGCGCCGGGGGGGAAGGGGACGCCCCCTCCCTCTCTCGCACCACCGAGTGTCGTCTCTCAGATGCACTAGAGCCAGGCGAGGGCACGCAGGCCGCGCCGGCGGCCCCAGGCGGCGAGGGGGGCGAGCGCGGCTCCGGCGGCGAAGAGGGCGAGGCCTAGCGTCCAGCCCCGCGGCCGGTAGCGCAGGCGGACGGGGCGAGAACCCGGCGGCACGCGGAAGCCGAGGAAGCCGGAGTTGACTTCGAGCGCGGGGAGCTCGCGGCCCCCGGTCTCGATCACCCAGCCTGACGCATAGCTGACGCTGGAGACGACCAGGCCGCCGCTCGCCGTCTCGACGTCGAGGTCGAAACCGTTGCTGCGCGGCCTGATGGCGCCGACCCGGCCGTCCTGGGCGGGAACGTCCGGCCCCCGCTCGGTCAGGCCGACCTCGGCGAAGTCGCCCTCCTCGCCTGCCTTCATGGCCAGCCGCAGCGCCCGGCGAGGCTCCTCGATCGCCGCGACGGCGCGCGGCATGAAGAAGAGCGGCAGCGCGCCCGGGTTCTCCCAGACCCGGCCGCCCGTCCCCTCGAAGACCCGACGCCACGGGGCTGGCAGCTCGCGCTCGTGCGAGGTGGCCAGGAAGCGGATCGCCAGGAAGTCGTGGCCGGGTTGACGGATATGGCCGAGCGCGTCAGGGATGTTCTGGTAGAAGCGGTAGCGCCGGCCGAGCCACCAGCCGACCAATCGCGCCGCGTCGTGGGGGCGCATCGGATCGTATCCGCGCGGATCCCACAGGCCGTAGAGCGCGTTGAGATTGGGCGGCAGGTCGTAGTTTTCGAAGGACACGCGCCAGGGGGCCGCCGCGGCCCGGGCGCGCTCCATCAGGTAGGCGACGGGCGGAGGCGGCGCGAGGTCCAGCCGCGCCGGGACGGCCGGGTGGTAGCGCACGCCGAGGGAGAACAGATCGAGGGTCACCGCCGCGACCGCGAGCGGCGCGAAGGATGGCCGCAGCCTGGGGACGAGGAGCGCGGCCAGCGCCGCGGCGGCGCCGAGGAGCGTCGCGATCCACCAGAGGCGCGGCCATGGCGCCCCGCCGGGGGGAGGCGCGAGCGCCAGTCCGGCCGCGGCAAGCGCGATGAGCGCCGCGGCCGCGGCGCGCAGCGACCTGTCGGCCGCCACCCGGTCGAGCGCCAGTCCGGCGGCGAGCGCCACCGCCAGCACCCAGAACTCGCGCATCCGCCCGTGCGCTCCGGGGCCGACGACCGGCAGGCGCAGCATGAGGTCGAACAGCGGCGACACGCGCAGCGCCACGAGCAGCGCGGCCAGCCCGGCGAGCACGAGCAGGAGCACGCGCCCGCGCAAGGCCACGGCGCCGGCGAGCGCCAGCGCCACGACCAGCAGGCCGGCATACTCGCTGCAGATCTCGTTGAAGCTCCACTTCAAGCTGTAATTCCCATCGGGAGGGCTGCCCATGGCGAGGGGCGCGACGACCGGAAGCAGGAAGCGCGCCTCGAAGGGCGGCGGTTGAAAGTTCTCCGGATCGCGCTCCAGCGCCTTGCCGCGCACGCTCTCGGGGATGGTTTGCAGCAGGGGCAGCAGCGCCGGTGCGGCGAGCGCCGCGCTGAGCGCGGCGGCGGCCAGCAGCCGGGCCAGGAACTGCCATCGCTCCGGCCGCGGCCGCGTCAGCTGCGCCGCCGCCATCGCCGCGGCGGCGAGCCCGGCGTGGGCCATCGTCTCCGGATGCCCGGACAGCGCCAGCCCCGCCGCGCAGGCGGCCAGTCCCACCCAGCCGCGCCGCGCTCCGTCGCGCACCAGCACGATACCCAGCAGCAGCCCCGGCACCCACGCCGCGGCCATGCCCGGCGTGTCGTAGATCCACACCACCGCATAGGTGGAGAGCCCCGCGCCCATCGCGCCCAACGCCGCGCCCCACCGCCCGGCGCCCAGGCGCAGGAGCAGGGCGTGCGCGGTCAGCAGGCCGAGAAGGATCTGCCAGGCGCCGGCGATGGTCAGGGCGCGTAGGGGCGCCAGGGGCAGGGCGAGGACGTGCAGGGGCGCAAACGGCGCCGACTGCCCGTTGCCGAGCAGCGGCTGGCCGGTGCCCAGCTCATGCGCCCACAGCGGCGCCTCGCCGGCCAGCAGCCGCTGGCGCACCAGGGTGTGGAAGGGAAGCTGCTCGAGCAGCGTGTCGGCGCGGAAGAAGTTGTGCGGCTCGACCCCAGGGGCGACTTCCTTGAAAGGCAGCCAAGCATAGGCGAGGTCGGTCGGCACCTGCAGCGCGCCGGTGAACAGCGGCCGCGCGAAGAAGGCCGCGGTCAGCGCCACGTAGGCGAGCGCCGCCCGCATCGGGAAGCCGGGGCGCCACCAGCGGAGCGCCCCAACCAGCAGCGCGCAGCCGGCGAGAAAGACGGCGAGTGCGGCGGCGGCGGAGTGCATGGAAACGAGGACGAGCCGGGAGGGGGCGGGCGGGCCGGTCTGGGCACTCCTCACGCGGGCAGGATCGTGCTGTTAGTATAGCCGCACCCGAAAACCGTGGGCCGATCGAGCGGGCGAGCCCGTCGCCCATGGAGATCAGCGCGCCGCCGCCAGCCATGACCATGATTCCCGTTTTCGCTCCCTGGCTTCCCGACAGCGCCAAGCGCTACGTCCTCGACTGCGTGGAGTCGGGATGGGTCTCCTCGCTGGGCCGCTACGTGCCGCGGTTCGAAGAGGAGCTCGCCCGCTTCTGCGAAGCGCGCCACGCGGTCGCCACCGCGAATGGAACGGCCGCCCTGCACCTCGCGCTCGCGGTCCTCGGCATCGGACCGGGGGACGAGGTGCTGGTGCCGGACCTCACCTTCGTCGCCACCGCCAGCGCCGTGCGCTACACCGGCGCGACCCCCGTCCTGGTCGACGTGGATCGCGGCACCTGGGGTATCGGCGCCGAAGAGGCGCGCCGCAAGCTCACGCCGCGCACGCGGGCGATCATCGCCGTCCACCTGTATGGCCAGCCGGTCGATCTCGGCCCGCTGCTCGACCTCGCCGGCGAGCACGGGCTCGACCTGATCGAGGACGCCGCCGAGGCCCACGGCGCCCGTTACCGAGGCCGCCGCGTGGGATCTCTTGGCCGGATCGGCGCCTTCTCGTTTTACGGCAACAAGATCTTCACCACCGGCGAAGGCGGCGCGGTGGTCACCGGCGACCCGGAGCTGGCGCGCCGCGCGGCCTTTCTGCGCGACCATGCCATGGACCCGGAGCGCCGCTACTATCACCCCGAGATCGGCTTCAACTACCGCATGACCAACATCCAGGCCGCCCTGGGCTGCTCGCAGCTCGAGCACGCCACGGAGATCCTGCGCCGCCGGGAGGCCATCGCGCGGGCGTACGACGCCGGTCTTGCCGGCATCCCCGGGCTCGCCTGGCCGGCGCCGGCGCCGGGGGCCGAGAGCGTCTGCTGGATGTACTCGGTGCTCGTCGAGCCCGCCTTCGGACGCGACCGCGACGAGGTCTGTGCCGGGCTGCACGCCCGCGGCATCGACTCGCGGCCCTTCTTCGTGCCGCTCCACGAGCTGCCGCCGCTGCGGGCGGCCGGTCCATTTCCCGTGGCCACCATGCTGTCGCGCCAGGGGATCAACCTGCCCTCGGGCACCGGCCTGACGCCGGAAGAGATCGCCGCCGTCTGCCGTGCGCTGCGCGAGCTGGCCAAGCCCGCCACGTGATCTCGGTCATCCTTCCCACCTACAACGAGCGCGACGGCGTAGCCGAGCTGGTCGGCGAGCTCCTGGCGGTGGTGCGCCGGGCGCGGCTCGACGCGGAGGTGCTGGTCGTCGACGACGATTCGCCGGACGGCACGGCGCACCACCTCGAGGAGACCTTCCGCGGCGACGCCGCGGTGCGGGTGTTCGTGCGCCGGGGCGAGCGCGGCCTGGCAAGCGCCATCCACCGCGGACTCGTGGAGGCGCGCGGAGACACGCTGGTGGTGATGGATTCGGACGGCAACCACGACCCGGCGCTGGTGCCGCTGATGGCGCGCTGCGCCGAAGACTTCGACGTGGTCGTGGGCTCGCGCTACGTGCTGGGCGGCGGAATGCTGACCTCGAAATTCCGCTACTGGGCCTCGTTCGCCTTCAACCTGCTCATCCGCGCCGTGCTCGCCCTACGCATCCACGACCACCTCTCCGGCTATCTCGCCTTCCGCCGCGGCGTGCTCGAGCGCCTCGACGCGCGGGCCGTCTTCTACGGCTACGGCGACTACGCCATCCGCATGCTCTGGCACGTCGTGCGCGGCGGCGGCAGCGTCCTGGAGATTCCCACCGTCTATCGCTTCCGCATGGGCGGCGAGTCGAAGACCCGTTTCCTCGCCTACTTCTGGACCTATCTCGCCTCTGTCTTCCGCCTGCGCCTGACCGGGCGGTAGGAGAAACTGCGCTCAGCACCGGACGGCGACAGCGCACTGGGACTCAGCTGGCCCAGATGACTCAGGAGAGTGTGGGCACGATGCGGGCGTCGCAAATGCGCTGGTCACGCGTCAGCAGGGTGGCGCCGAGGACGCGCGCCGAGGCCACGAGGATGCGGTCGGCCGGATCACGATGGAAGGTGGGCGGAAGGGCCGCTACCTCAGCCGCCACCGCTGGCGAGATACCGATCCGCTGCACCAGAGGTGGTGCCGTCACGCGCTCGAGCCAGGTGCGAAGCGGCAGCGACAGATCAATGCGCCCCAAGGACGCGAGGGTGGCGATCTCCCACAGGCTGATGTCGGACACCCACAGCGGCGACTCCGGTGACGCTTTCCGGATGACCCGCTGGTGCGCGGCCGACAGACGTGTCCCGGTCGCGAACCACTCGACGAGCACGTGGGTGTCGAGCAGTGCCCGCACGACGACAACTAGCCTTTCTCGGCCTCCCAGATGTCGCTCGGCAGCGGCGGCGCCAGAAGGTCGCCGGCGATTCGGACCGTGCCGAGCAGGTGCTGCTGCGGAAAGCCCGCCTCGTCGCCCGTGGCGGGCACGAGCTGAGCCACCGGCCGGCCACGCTTGCGGATGACGACCGACTCGCCTGTCCGTGCGACCTCATCGAGGATCGCCAGGCACTTCGCCTTGAACTCCGTGGCAGAGAGATGTCTCATCGGCCTAGTCTACATGACCAGTCAGTCCACGGGAAGCCCTTATGCCCGTAGGCCCAAACGACAGGCTGCACGCCAGCGGATGAAGCTACCAACCCGCGCGGGCAAGGTGGTTGTACAGAGTAACTACTTTCCGATTGTGCGCTCAGGGCCGATGCAGCAGCAGGAGCCGGCGGGGCAGGCCGGGGGTGCGCAGGCGCTCGAAGGTCTCGGTGAGGTAGCGCCAGGTCTTGGGGTGGGTTTCGGCGAGGGCGGGGTTGCCGTTGTCTTCGGGGTCGAGGCCGACCAGCGCCCAGCGGACGTCCTTGCGCTGGAGCTCGCGCACCATCCGCTCGTCGCGCTCTTCGCCGGGCCAGACGGGGTAGATCTCCCACACCGGGGAGCGCAGGCCGAGGATGGGATAGAGGCCCGGGAAATGGGGAACCAGGAGCATGGGCGCGCCGTGTGGCACGAGCCGGTCATAGTCGCGGCGCACGGCGTCGAGCATGCGGGCGTCGCGCAGGCGCAAGTAGAGCTCGTCGCCCGCCACGTCGTGGGGCACGAAGCTGTCGAGCGGCCGGTTGGGGGTGAGCTTCTCGTAGAGAGGCGCCTGCGGAACGGCGGCGCAGAAGGTCAGGACGAGCAGCAGGGGAACCAGGACCGCCCGCGCCCAGCGTCCGGCGCGCGGGTTGCCGGCCGCGAGCGCGGGGGGCACGGCGAGCAATCCGAGCAGGAGCGGATGGATGCTCTGGGTGAGATGGAAGGTGTCGCTGCGGGACAGCGCATGATGGAGGAAGCAGGCGCCGACCAGACCGCCGGCGAGGAGGAGCGCGGGCGCCGTGCCGCCGCGCCGCCGCCGCGCCAAGGCGAGCGCCAGGAGCGCAATGGTGCCGATGGGTAGGAGCAGGAACGAGGCGCCGGTGGCAATGCTCTCCATGCGATCCAGCCAGTCGGCGCCGGGCTCCAGCGCCAACCAGGGCCACGGGAAAGGGACGGGCGCATTGGTCTGGCCGAGCCGCACGAACATCAGGAAGGAGTCGAGATAGGCCCGCGAGAAACCGGGGACCAGAAGCAGCGCGAGCATGGGCGCGAAACCGGCCAGAGCGCCGCCGGCGAAGGCGCGCAGCTTGCTGCCCAGACCGCTAAGACGAAACTCCCGTCGTGAGAGGGCGGGGGCGTCCCCTTCCCCCCCGGCGCCGCCGGGCAGGGACCCGGCGGCTTCGGAAAACCGGGAAGGGGATTCGCGAGGGGTTGTGGGGGGAGATCCGATAGATCTGAGTCCGCCATCGCCAGTTAGCGAGCGCCGTTTCATCCCTCGGGGTCGGGACAGCTGGTGGGGACTAGAACCGGCAGGACCGTCCGCCGGCCAGAAGTGTCGGACCAGGATCAGGGCGAGTAGCGCCGCGCCGCAGTATAGTCCCAGGTTCTTGCCCAGGAAGCCGGCGAGCCCTACCAGCACGCCCGCCGCGAAGTGACGGCCGCGTGATGGCCGTTCGGCCAGCCGCGCTCCCGCCCACACCGCCGCCATCGCGACGCTCGGCTCGAACAGCTTGTGGCGCGGCGACATCCAGGCCAGGAGCATGGCGCCTGCCAGCGCGAGCGCCCACGGACCGGTAACCACCCGCCGCGCCGCGAGGAGGCCGAGCCAGAGCCCGATCGCGGCGAAAATCGCCGTCGAGAGCCGCAGGGCCAGGATGCCGTCGCCGAGGAGCCGGGCCCATGCCGCCGCCCAGTAGTAGCGCCCTGGATCGTAGGAGTAGAAGTCGCGCAGCGGCACGTCGCCGTGGGCGGTGGCGACGGCGCCGTACCAGAGGAATCCCTCGTCGGCGATGTTGAAGCCGATGCGCCCCTGCGCGAGGAAAGAGGCGCCGGCCAGCGACACGGCGAGCAGCAAGGGCAGCCACCAGCCGCGGCCGCTCGCCGAGCTCGCCGCCAGGGCCGCCGCGGCCTCCGACCGTTCCGGTTCCGCCGTCATCGGGCGGCCAGGTCGACGGTGGTCCCTCCCCAGAGCTGGTGGGCGAGGTCTTCCACGCAGACGGCGAGGCGCCGGGCGCCGGACGGCACGGCGACGGGCAAGTCCTGGCTCCATCCGCGGCCGCCCGGAGGGGCGCGGTCGAGGACCTGGTGCCGCGGCGGTTCGATCGGAAGCGATCTGATCACGGCCGCCGCCGGGTCCCTGTCCGATTCGATCGGAGGCGCCGGGTCCCTGCCCGATTTGATCGGAAGCGCCGAGCCCGGCGCGGGGTCGCCGGCGAAGGCGACGGAGACGCGGAAGGGGCCGGGCGGTGTCCCGTCCGGCACTTTGAAGGCCGCCATGGCGAGATGCAGCTCGCTGTCCGCCGTCCGTCCCGCCGCGGTCCGCCCGGCCGCCGGACGCAGCACGGCGGAAACGGCAAGCCGCCGGGTGCCGGGCTGGGCGGCGTCGCCGGCGAGCAGCAGGCGCAAGCGGGCCGCCGCCACGGTCTCCGGGGTCGAGGATCGCCGCCACGCGGGCGCCCGCAACACGGTCCCCTCGGGCGTCAGCCGGACCTCGCGCTGGTGCAGCTTGCCGTCGGGCTCGTCCGGCGCCTGGTAGAAGAGGTGCCAGCGGTGCTCGAGGCTGTCGAGCGCCGGCACGAGCTGGGTGTCGTAGCCGACGATCGTGCCGGCGGTGAGGCTCGCCAGAGCGCGCAGCGAACCCGCGCCCGGCTCGACGAAGAGATTGATCACGCCTTCGTGCGCGAGCTGCGTCTCGCGGGGGTGTGAAGGCAGGATGTTGGGTGGCGCGGAGCCGCCGCCGGTGAGCTCGCGCAGCCGCTCGGCGTCGCTTTCGCCGCTGCGCGCGGGTCCGAGGCCGACCCTTTGCATGGGCAGCGCGATCGTCACCCAGCCGTAGGCCGCCAGGGTCAGCGCGGTTTCCTCCGCGCCTGCGGGCGGAGGGGCGGCGGGCCCGGAGCGCGGCTCGAAGCCGCCGGCGACCAGCAGCAGCGCGTGCGGACCGGACGGGCGCCGCGCCGCGATGAAGTCGAGCAGCCGATCCTGCTGACGGCGCACCGCCTGTTCATCGGGCGGCGTGCCGACGCCCCCTTCCGGCGGCGTGCGCCGCTCCCGCGCCTGCCGGTCGCGCTGGCGCCGCGCCTCGTCGGCCATGCCGGCCAGGGTCTGCTCGAGCCACCTGGCCTCCCCGGTCGCCGGCAGGGCCTGCCGCGGCCGCGGATCGGCGATCACGATCTCGACTCTGCCCAGCCGAGTGAGAGCCGCGGCGTGCTCGGCGAGCACGACCGTGCCGAGGAACGTCATGTCGGGATCCGCGAGCACCCGGTCGACATAGACGAGCAGGTCCCACGGTCCCGGCTCGGCGGCCTCCCTGCCGGCGCTTGCCGGCCCGGCGCCCCGCGACGATCCTGCCGCCCGGAGCGAGCCGGCCGCCGGGACTATCGGCTCGGCCTTGGCGACGGGCCGCAGCACCCCTTCTTCCTGCACCACGAAGTCTCCCGGGCGAAGGGCCCGGCGCCGGGCGCTCGACAGCAACTCGGGCAGCTCGACCACGACCTCGACCTCGCTGACCAGGACCTTTTCGGCGAACGTCTGTGGAGAGGGGGCGCCGCCCGCCGCGTAGACGGCTGCCGCCAATGCCGCCAATACCGCCAGGCCGGCCGCGGCGAGGAGACGGCGGCGCCGGCGGGCAGCCGCGCCCGCTCGGAGGCCACGCCGCGCGAAACCGTCGGCCAGCTCCATTGCCTCATGATCTCACGGCGAGCGCAGCGCGACATGCGCACGGCAGGAGCTACTGGAGAGCAGGCCGGCGACTGCCTTTGAGAAGAGAGGACGTGCGGGCGGCGCGGAGCGCAACTACCGGATATGGCCGTGGGCCTTGGCGAGCACCGCGGCGGCCTCCACCGTGCTGCGAAAAACCTGCCGGCGAAAAGGATCCGGCTGCTTTCGATCCTGCTGGAGACCGTACACCACCTCTGCCAGCTCGTCATAGACGGATAAGAGATCTTTCAGGCCTGGAGATTTGCGCGGCGTTTCAAAGCAGTCCAGGACACAGCCGAGAACACCGGCTGGAGATCCGTCGTGGACCTGAGGATCATGGCCGTTGAGATCGTTGAGGCTGTGCTCGATGCGGTGAGCCACCTCCTCAAAGAGATAGAAAGCGTGTTGCCGGCGGCGGCTCAAGGCATAGGCAAGACCAAGCTCGAAAGGCATATTGAACCGAGGGACGTTTAGGGGTCCGGAGAGCTGCACGCGGCTCATCTCGTGAATAGAGGCCCCGCAACCCGCGAGAAGTCCGAAGATCCGCTCGAGACGACTGCGGCCCGAGCTCTCGATCTCCAATACGCAACGGGGCTTGCGCCCGAGGCACACGAGCCCGGCAATGAGGGCGACGAAGAGCTCGCCGTACTGCTGATCGAAGGGGACGTTGAGGAAGACGCTGCGGAGATCAGGCCGCGAAAGGGTTCTCGACAGGCCTTGAGACCGGCCGGACATCTGAGGTCAAGGCGTCTCGGCCTACTTGGCCTCTTTCAGGTGGGAGTTGACCAGCTTGGTCATCTCGAACATGGAGACCGACGACCTGCCGCCGAAGACCAGCCTCAGCTTCTCGTCAGCGCGGATCGTCCGCTTGTCCTTCGGGTCTTGCAGCTTGTGCTTGCGCACATACTCCCAGATTTTCTTGGTGACTTCGACGCGCGGCAAGGGGTGTGGGCCAACGACCCCGGCGAGCGCCGCGTCGGGCTTCACGGCCGCTGCTTCGCGGATGACTACCTGTCCGCCTTTCGACTCGCTAACTTCGTATCCGAGGGAGCGGAATACCTTCTTGACCGAAGCAGAGTCATCGGAGGTAGGACGAACCGACTTGCTGATCTCTCGCGCCGTGGCGGGGCTCGCTCGGTGTCTCTTGATCGGCGGCATGAGAAAACGGTAACACGCTACGAGGCGGCCGGCAAGACTGCGAGTTGACCTCATGGGCACGGATGCGTCTGCTTCTTCAGCGTAACGATCATCCCGAGTTGCCGCGCCTAGGTCCCGTCTACTTGCCGGGCTCGAGCACCGCGGCGCCTCCGACGGCGGCCGCGCCGCGCGGATCGACGGCGGCTTCGACGCCGCCGCCGGACAGGCGATGGACGGCATGCACCCGGGCGGCAGTGGCGTCGCCGGGAAAGATCGCGTGGCCGCGGCGCTCGAGCTCGGCGCGGGTCGCGGCGGAAAGCGCGCCGGTCTCGGCCTCCAGCCGATCAGGGAGCCACTGATGATGGAGCCGGGGACGATCCACGGCAAGCTGCAGGGGATCGAGATCGATCAGCAGGTTGATCAGCACCTGGGCGGTGTGCGACGGGATGCGCGAGCCGCCGCGGCCGCCGAGAGAGAAGGACTCGCCGCCTCGCCAGGCGACGACCGGCGTCATTGCCGACAGCATCCGCTTGCCCGCGCCCACGGCGTTGGCTTCGCCCTGCACCAGTCCGTAGACGTTCGGGCGGCCCGGCGCGGTGGCGAAGTCGTCCATCTCGTTGTTGAGGAACCCGATCTCGGGGACATACAGCCCGCAGCCGAACAGCCCGTTGAGCGTGGTGGTCAGCGCCACCAGGTTGCCGTCGCCGTCGACTGCCGAGAGGTGAGCGGTCTCGCTGCTCTCCGCCGGCGTGGCCGCCGCCGCCGCTTCCGTCCAGTGGCGGATCTGGGAAGACGGCGTGGCTTGGCGCCGGTCGATGCCGGCGGCCCGCGCCGCGATCCACCTGGGATCGAGCAGCTGCGCCGCGGTGGCGCGGGTCGAGGCCGGGTCGCCGAGCAGGAAACGGTCGGCGAAGGCGCGGCGGAAGGTCTCGGCGAGGAGGTGGTCGCGGTCGGCCCCGAAGCGCGGCAGCCTCTCCCAGCCGACCCGCTCCAGCATGCCCAGCGTCTGGGCGAGGATGATGCCTCCTGATGACGGGAGATCCATCGCGGCGAGCTTCCAGCCGTAAGCCTCGAAGGTCAGCGCCCGCCGCCAGACGGCGCGATAGGACGCGAGGTCGGCGGCGGTGAGAATGCCGCCGTGGCGGCGGGCGGCCGCCTCGACCGCGGCGGCCACGGTGCCGCCCACGATGGCCGTGGGGCCGCGCTCGGCATAGAGCGACAGCGTCGCGGCGAGCTCGGGCTGGCGGAAAAGGCTGCCGAGAGCCGGCGGCTCTCCTCCTGGCAGCCAGATCCGCGCCGACTCCGGGAAGCGGCCCAGCAGCTTGCGGTTGTCCGCCTTGCCCACAACCTCGCGCAGGTGCTGGTCGACCGCGAAGCCCGCGGATGCGAGGCGCACCGCCGGCGCCACCACCCGCGCCCAGGGAAGCTTGCCGAAGCGATGATGCAGCTCGTAGAGGCCGGCAGGCGAGCCGGGCACTCCGGCGGCGAGCGGGCCTACCAGGGAAGCGTCCGGACTGGGTTGCCCCCGCTCGTCGAGGTACATGTTGGCGCGCGCCGCGGCCGGAGCGGTCTCGCGGAAGTCCAGGGTCTGCACCTCGCCGCCGTGGCGCACCACCGCGAAGCCGCCGCCCGCCAGGTTGCCCGCCTCGGGATAGACCACGGCGAGCGCGAGCGCGGTCACCACCGCCGCGTCGACCGCGTTGCCGCCGTCGTGAAGCGCTTCGATGCCGGCCGCGCTGGCGAGCCGGTGTCCCGAGACCACGGCGCCGCCGCCGGCCACCGCGGGAGCGGCGGCGGGTGCCGTGCAGAAGCCGGATGGCGAGATCAACGCGGCGGCCATGATCAGGGCGACGAGGGCAATGAGGGCGGTGCGGGCGGAGCCTGTCGCGGCACGATCGCGGGCACGGGGCATCCGCGGCGCCGTCCGCCCTCAGGACTTCCAGGCGACGCTGTGCGCCACCTGCGGCTGCGGCGCATCGCGCAGGAGCTGCTCGCGCCGTGCCAGGGTGCGGGCGAGGAGATGGAACTCGTGCACCTCGAGATAGCGCGACGACGCCTGCTTGAGGAGCCCGGCAGCCTCGCCCCCTCGTCCTTGCGCCTGCCGCACGGCAGCCTCGAATTCGAGGAGCCGCGCCTCGACCAGGAGGTCGCCGGTGCCCTGGGCCAGGCAGGAGGCAGCTTTGCGCAGCGCCTCTTCGGCCTGGGACAGCTCGCCCGCCCGCCGGCGCGCCTCGCCGGCCGCCGCCCACAGCCGGGCCTTGAGGTCCTGGACCACGGCCGGCATGTGCAGCCCGAGGTCGAGGCGGTCCGCGGCGGCCAGCGCAAGGCTGGCGAGGCGGGCGGCTTCCTGCGGGTCGCCCTCCTCGGCCTGCTGGCTCTGGTCGAGGAGGATCTCGCACATTCCCCAGCTTTGAAAACGCCGCTCGACCGCGACGCGCTCGAGCTGCGCCGCCCGCGATGTGGCCATCAGCTCGGCCAGCAGACCCGGGGCGCTGGCGCGCTCTCGCTCGAGCGCCGTTTGCGCTTGCACCAGGCGCGCAACGAGGGCGCCGGTATCGTCGCCCTCGTCGAGCAACCCCTGGGCGCGCTCCCGTTGCAAGGACGGGACCTTGAGGTCGTCTTCGGCCATCGGGAAACTTCAATCTGGCGCGTGTGTGCTGAGTCCCGCACTGGGTCCCTACCCAGTGCTTGTGCTGCAGCGAATCCTATGCGCTGAGCTCACCGCCGCGCAACGTCATCGTTGCGCGGGTTGCGCGGGTAGAGCCAGGAGGCGACGATCGCCAGAACCAGGACTGCGGCCACGATGGCGAGAGATAGCTCGATGGGAATGTCGATCCAGCGCGCGGCGAGCATCTTGGCACCGATGAAGACGAGCACCAGGCCGATGCCGTGGACGAGATAGCCGAAACGGTGGGCGAGAGCGGCGAGCAGGCCGTAAAGGGAGCGCAACCCGAGTATGGCGAAGATGTTCGAGGAGAAGATGATGTATGGGTGCCTGGTGACGCCGAAGACCGCAGGAATCGAGTCGACCGCGAAAGCCAGGTCGGTTGCCTCGATCATGACCAGCACCAGCAGCAGCGGCGTGGCCAGGATCCGCCCGCCCTCGCGCACCAGGAAGCTCTTTCCCCGGAAGCCGGCGGTGAGAGGCACGAGCCGGCGGAAGAGCGCCCCGACGGGATTCCCCTCCGGCGCGGCCCGCATCTCTCCGCGCCGCATCAGCTTGATCCCGGAATAGACGAGGAAGGCCCCGAGCACGAAGAAGAGCATCTCGAAACGGGCCAGCAGCACCGCCCCGAGAGCGATGAAGATGCCGCGCAGGGCGACCGTCCCGAGGATTCCCCAGTGGAGTACCCGGCTCTGCTCCGGGCGGGGCACGGAGAAATAGCTGAAGATCAGGAGAAAAACAAAGAGGTTGTCGAAGGAGAGCGCGCGCTCGACGAGATAGGCGGCCAGGAACTCGAGGCCGGCCCGCCGGCCGAAGCGGAGACAGACCCACAGGTTGAAGAGCAGGGCGACGGCCGTCCATGCCCCGCTCCACGCCAGCGCCGCGCCGGCGCCCGCCCCGCGGCCGCGGCGCTCGCGGCGCTGCAACAGACCGAGGTCGACGGCGAGCAGCCCCAGGATGAGAGCGAGGAGCCCCCCCCATTGCAGCGCAGTGCCGATCGTTTCCGCCGGCATCGGCGCTGGCCAGCCGGCCCCGATCGCGCGCACCTAGCCCGCATTTCTCATGCGCGTCCGTCGCGAGGGGCCGGCCGCCGCTCCCGCCATTGGCGGCACTCCCCGCAGGTCGCAAACGGGCCTGGATGCAAGGCGCGCGAAGGTTGGACGCCCGAGGCGTACTCGAAGTACGTTGAGGAAGTCCAACCGAGCGCAACGCAGCAGACAGGCTCGTTTCCGGCCCCGCAGCAGGAGGCGCATGAGAAATGCGGGCCAGGGGCGCTGGCTTGCCCGGGACTTCGCAAGGGCCAGCCGCCCGCGCTTGGGGCCGCCTCGGGACCGGCGGCCAGTCCCTCTACTTGGCTTCTTTCAGGTGCGAGTTGACCAGCTTGGTCATCTCGAACATGGAGACCGACGACCGGCCGCCGAAGACCGGCTTGAGCTTGTCGTCAGCGCGGATCGTGCGCTTGTCCTTGGGGTCCTGCAGGTTGTGCTTGCGCACATACTCCCAGATCTTCTTGGTCACCTCGGTGCGCGGCACAGGTTGGCTTCCGATCACTTCGGCAAGTGCCTGATCGGGCTGCATGGGCTTCATGAAGGCGCTGTTGGCGCCCCCTCCCTTGCCGGCCTTCGATCGGCTGTCGCCACTCTGCTTTGCGCTCTTCGCTGCCATAGTGCTCCTCCGCTCTTGAAAATGAAATGAGTTCGACTGGCTGTTCGGGGCCGTTTCGCGTCCCCGACCTTATGCAATTCTCCGGCCGCCGGCAATGGCCTCCCCTACACTGTAACCGATCGCGGCCGGTCGATACACTGCCGCATGGTAAGGTCTGCCCCCATGGCGCCGCTGTTCGTCACCTTCGAGGGCCTCGACGGCAGCGGCAAGACGACCCACCTCAGACGCGGCGCCGCCTGGCTGACAGAGCGCGGCGTGGCTCACCAGGTCACCCACGAGCCGGGCGGCACGGCGCTCGGCGACGCGTTGCGCGACGTCTTCCTCGACCCGCGCTGGGGAGTGCTCGACGGCGCGGTCGAGCTGCTCATCGTCTTCGCCAGCCGGCGCCAGCACCTGCTCGAGGTCGTCGAGCCGGCGCTTGCCGCCGGCCGGCACGTGCTCTGCGACCGCTTCACCGATTCGACGCGCGCCTACCAGGGCCACGGGCGCGGCGTCTCGCTCGCGCTCATCGCCGAGATCGACCGCCTGGCCACCGGCGGCCGGATGCCCGACCGCACTCTGCTGTTCGACCTGCCGGCGGCGCAGGCGCGCGCCCGCCGCCATGCCGGCGCCCGCCGCGGCGGCGGCCGCGCGCCCGCCAACCGTCTCGACGTCGAAGACCTGGCCTTTTACCAGCGGGTGCGCGACGGGTACCTGGAGCTGGCGGCCGGCGAGCCGGAGCGCTTCCGGGTCATCGATTCCTCCGGCGCGCCGGAGCGCACCGAAGACCAGGTGCGCGCGGTTCTGGGCGAGCTGCTGGTTGCCTTGCCGGCGGGGGCGGGGCGGTGACGCTCGAAGCGGCGCAGGCAGCGGCGCGCCAGGGACGGCTCTATCCGGCGGTCATCCTGCACGGCGGCGACCTTCCCGCTCGGCGGGCCGCGGCGCTCGATCTCGGCCGCATCTTGCTGTGCGAAGCCGCTGAACGGGAGCGTCCCTGCGGCGCCTGCCGCCACTGCAAGCGGATCGGCTGGCCCGCCGCCGAGCCTGGCCAGGCGGCCGCGGGGGCGCCGTTCCATCCGGATTTCCTGGTGCTGCAGCGCGATCTCAAGACGGCCACCTCGGTCGAGGCCACGCGCGAGATGCTGAAGACCGCGCAGGTCTCCCCTTTCGAAGCGCGCGGACAGGTCTTCGTCGTCGCCAGCGCCGAGAGCCTGGGCGGCGAAGCGGCCAACGCGCTGCTCAAGAACCTCGAAGAGCCGTACACCACGGCGCCGCGCAACTTCCTGCTTCTCGCCCCCTCCCGCCTCGACCTGCTGCCCACCCTGCGCAGCCGATCGCTCGCCATCTTCCTCGGTCCCGCCGCGGCCCTGGACACCGCCGCGGTGGGCACCGTGGCCGGGGCTTTCGCCGCCGCCCTGGCCGCCTACGTCTCCAGCGGCGCCTGCGTCTATCTGCTGGCCGCCGCCGAGGCCCTCGCCGGCGCCGGCGGCTGGGAAGACCCCCGCTCCTGCCGCCCCTGGGAGCTCGCCAGCGCCGCTGTCCTGCAAGCCGTCGAGCGCGCTGATCCGCCCGGGCCGCCCGGGCCGCCCGCGCCGTCCGCCTCGCGCCGCCCCTGCCTGGCCCTCGCGGAGGCGCTTCTCACCGGTCCCTCCATGCGCCTCCGCGGCATCGCGCCCGAGCGCATCCTCGAAGGTCTCGTCGCTCGTCACCTCGCCAGCGCCCGCCTGTGCTAAAATTGCGGGCCGTTCTCTTCATTGCCTTGGGCAAACCATTGTCATAATTGATCTTACGCACAAAAGGAGTCAGCGACATGGATTCATTGCAGCGCAAGCGGGCCGGACTCCGGCTCATCATACCGGGCGTGCCGGCCCTCCTGCTGGCACTCGGCTCGTGGCTGCCGGCCTGCTCGGCGCAAGCCGCCAAGGACAAGCCTGCCGCCGCCAAGTCCGGCGATTCCAACCAGGTCCTCGCCAAGGTCAACGGCAAACCCATCACCGAGGGCGACCTCAGGGAGAAGGCTGCCGATTCCTTCCAAGCTCTCGACCGTGAATACCAGCAGAAGAAGCACGAAGTGATCGAAGCCCAGCTCAAGCAGCTGGTCCGCGACCGGCTGGTCGACGCCGAGGCCGCATCCCGCAAGGTCAGCAAGGATCAGCTCCTGGCCGAGATCAAGCCCCTCGAGGTGACCGACGCCCAGGTCGACGCCTTCTACGAAGAGAACAAGGCGCGCATCCCGCGCCCCAAAGCCGAGATCGCGCCGCAGATCAAGATGTACCTGCAGCAGACCGGCAAGGCCGAGGCCCAGGAGAAGTTCTACAAGACGCTCGAGGCCAAGTACAGCGTCGAGTATCTGCTCGAGCCCATCCGCGTCGAAGTGGCCGCCGCGGGGCCGGCCAAGGGTCCGGCGACGGCGCCGGTCGTGATCGTCGAGTTCTCCGACTTCCAGTGTCCCTACTGCTCGCGCCTCACGCCCACCCTCGAAGAGGTGATGTCGAAGTACGCCAACAAGGTGCGGCTGGTCTTCCGCCAGTTCCCGCTGCCCATGCACCCCAATGCCCAGAAGGCGGCCGAGGCGGCGCTGTGCGCCAACGAGCAGGGCAAGTTCTGGGAGATGCACGACGCGATGTTCAAGGACCAGCAAGGTCTCGCCGTCGATGCGCTGAAGACCAAGGCCGCCGGTCTCGGGCTCAACGCCCAGAGCTTCAACACCTGCCTCGACTCCGGCAAGCAGAAGGACACCATCTCTGCCGACATGAAAGCGGGCCAGACGGCCGGCGTCACCGGCACGCCGGCGATGTTCATCAACGGACGCTTCCTCTCCGGCGCCCAGCCAATGAGCGAGATCGCGAAGGTCATCGACGAGGAGCTGAAGCGCAAAGGGGCCAGTTAACAACGCCCCGGGTCATGCCCGGCGATGACCGGCGATGATTGGCGATGCCCGGCGACATTCCAGCGCGGGAGCTCAGGTCGGCGATGCACCGCGTCGCCGACCTGGTGGCTGACTACCTGGAGAAGGTCGGCAGCCTTCCCGTGCTGCCGGGAGTGGCGCCCGGCGAGGTCGCCGCGCGGCTTCCCGCCTCGGCGCCCTCTTCTCCGGAACCGCTGGCGGCCGTGCTCGACGACTACGAGCGGCTGATCGAGCCGAACGTCACGCACTGGAACCACCCTGGCTTCCTGGCCTATTTCGCGATCACCGGATCCGGTCCCGGCATCCTGGGAGAGACGCTGGCCGCCGGACTGAACGTCAACGCGATGCTCTGGCGCTCCTCGCCAGCCGCGACCGAGCTCGAAGAGCGCGTCTGCGACTGGCTGCGCCAGATGCTGGACCTGCCGGCGGCCTTCCGCGGCCATATCAATGACACCGCCTCGACCAGCAGCCTGGTGGCCCTGGCGGCCGCGCGCCACCGCCTTCCCGGCCTCGCGATCCGCACCCGCGGACTGGCCGGCCGTCCGGAGATGCCGGCGCTCACCCTGTACGTGAGCGACCAGGCCCATTCGTCGATCGACAAGGCGGCCATCGTCCTCGGGCTGGGACAGGACGCGGTGCGCCGGATCGAGACCGACGCCGACTTTCGCATGTCCGTTCCGGCCCTGGCCGCGGCCATCGCGAGCGACCGCCAGGCCGGACGCCTGCCCATGGCCGTGGTGGCGACCGCCGGCTCGACCTCGACGACGAGCGTCGACCCGATCGCCGAGCTCGCCGGCCTCTGCGCCGCGCAGGGGATCTGGCTGCACGTCGATGCGGCCTACGCCGGATCGGCCGCCATCTGCCCCGAGCTCCGGGCGCTGATGGCCGGGATCGAGTGCGCCGACTCGATCGTGGTCAACCCCCACAAGTGGCTGTTCACGCCGGTCGACTGCTCGCTGCTGCTGGTGCGCGATCCGGCCAACCTGCGGGCCGCCTTCTCTCTGGTGCCGGAGTACCTGCGCACCGACGAGGCGGACGTCACCAACCTGATGGATCTTGGTTTTCAGCTCGGCCGCCGGTTCCGCGCTCTCAAGCTCTGGATTGTGATCCGGGCTTTCGGCGTCGAGGGCCTGCGCGAGCGCATCCGCGACCATTGCGCGATGGCGCGCGAGCTCGCCTCGCGCATCGCCGCCGACCCGGGCTTCGAGCTGGCGGCGCCGGTGCCTTTCAGCACCGTCTGCTTTCGCGCCCTCCCCGCGGATGGCGGCCAGCGCGAGGCGGCGGCGCAGGACGGTCTCAACGAGCGTCTGCTCGCGGCGGTCAACGCCGCCGGGCCGTTTTTCCTGTCGCACACCGTGCTGCGCGGCCGCTACACACTGCGCGTGGCAATTGGCAACCTGCGCACCACGCGGCGGCACCTCGACGACCTGTGGGGGTTGCTGCGCGAGTCCGCGGCAGCCCTGCGGGCGCCGGCCGCCGCCGCGCTGTAGCAGCGACAGGCCGGGAAGGACCGCATGCCGCGCATCACGAGGGTCTACACGCGCACGGGGGACGACGGGACGACCGGGCTGGGAGGCGGCCAGCGGGTGCCCAAGGACTCGCCCCGCATCGCCGCCTACGGCACGGTCGACGAGCTGAGCTCGACGATAGGAGTTGCCCTGGCGGCAGGTCTCGACGGCAAGCTCGCCGCCACCTTGCAGCGTATCCAGAACGAGCTCTTCGACCTCGGCGCGGACCTCTGCGTCGTCGAGGAGGATAAGGCGCGCCGGAATGTCCCGGCGGTCGAGCAGCGCCAGGTCGACGCCCTCGAGGCGCTGATGGACGAGCTCAACGACGAGCTCGGCCCGCTGGCCAATTTCATCCTTCCCGGCGGCGCGCCCGGCGCCGCCCACCTGCACGTGGCCCGCACCGTCTGCCGGCGGGCCGAGCGTCTGCTGGTCACCCTCTCGCGCCTCGAGCCGGTCGGCCCCCACACTCTCCGATACCTCAACCGCCTCTCCGACGCCCTCTTCGTCATGGCCCGCTACGAGAACCTCCGGAAAGGCCACCCCGAAGTCCTCTGGAAGCTCCCCTCCCCCTCCTCCCGAAACCCCGCCTGATTCTTGCTTTTCCAGCGGGCTCGCGGTAAGATCCCAGCCCCTTACAGCTCTGAGCAGACAAAGTGAAGGCCGCCACTACAGCGCTGTGCGCTTGCGTCTGCCTTGTCCTGGCGACGGGACGGGGGGAGGCGGAGGTGCGGCTGGGGGTCGGGGCGCAGGGGCGCAAGGTCATCTTCAACGAGAACGCGGAGCAGCGCGCGCGGCGGTTCGCGGGGCGGCTGGTGGCGGTCCCCGATGCGGCGCTCGAGCCGCTGATCCTGCGCCACAGCGACGCGCGCAGGCTCGATCCGCGGCTGGTCAAGGCGGTCATCCAGGTCGAGTCGGGATACAACCGGCGCGCCCGCTCCAACAAGGGCGCGATGGGCTTGATGCAGCTCATGCCGGCCACGGCCAGCGAGCTGGCGGTCAGCGACCCTTACGACGCCGACCAGAACCTGCGCGGCGGGACCGCCTATCTGCGGCAGATGATCGATCTGTTCACCGGCAACCTGGAGCTGGCCGTGGCGGCCTACAACGCCGGCCCGGCGGCGGTCGGGCGGCACCGCGGCGTCCCGCCCTACCCCGACACGCTCGACTACGTGCGCCGGGTCCTCGGCCTCTACCGCGGTGCCGAAGTCGCCGTCTCCTCCCTGCCCGGCTACCGCCCCCGGCCCTACGTCTCCCGCGCCGCCAACGGCCGCATCCTGCTCGCCACCGCCCTCCGCTAGTCACCAGCCCGTCGCCCTACGCCCCACCCTGCAAGGACTGCCGGCCCGTCCGGGCCGGGTGGCATAGAATGCCGCGAGACGGGCCCTCTGCACCCCTCTGACGAATGCTCAATCTGCCGAACCTGCTCTCACTGTGCCGGATCCTGCTGGTTCCGCCCCTGGTGGTGGTGTTGCTTACCCGGTTCGACGACAAGGAGTGGTGGGGGCTCGGCCTCTTCCTCCTTGCCGCTCTCATGGACTTCCTCGACGGCTTCCTCGCCCGCCGGCGCAAGCAGGTGACGCGGCTGGGCACCCTGCTCGACCCCGCGGCGGACAAGATCCTGATGTCCGCCGCCTTCATCTCGCTGGTCGAGATGGGACTGGCGCC
The DNA here is from genome assembly GCA_035544895.1 of Thermoanaerobaculia bacterium. Classification (GTDB taxonomy): domain Bacteria; phylum Acidobacteriota; class Thermoanaerobaculia; order Multivoradales; family UBA5704; genus JASLEW01. Next base: position 97,807 of record DASZZM010000103.1, on the reverse strand, counting down.
GGCCTGGATGGTGGTGGTGATCATCGCACGCGAGTTCGCGGTCACCGCCCTGCGCGGCTTCGCGGCCGCCGAGAGCCTGGTGATTCCCGCCGGCCTCTCGGGCAAGATCAAGACCATCGTTCAGATCGTCGCGGTCGCCACCCTGATCATCCACAACCAGCTGCCGGGTGAGTTCCGGCGCCTGTCGAAGTTCTCCCTGTGGGCCGCCCTCCTGATCTCGATCTATTCTGGAATCGAGTACTTCGCGCGCTTCGGCCGCCTGATCCTGCGCGGCGAAGAGCCGGCCGCCGCGCCGCGGACGCTGCGGGGCGGCTCGCGGTGACCTGGCTGCTCGAGGCCGTGGCGCGCTTCGCGCGCCGGCGCTACCGTATCGTCTTCGCCGCCTTCGCCCTGCTGGTGGCCGCGTCGCTCGCGCTGTGCACCCGCTTGTCCTTCGACACCGACGTGCTCAACCTGCTGCCGCGGCAGGATCCGACGGTGCGCGCCTATATCGAGATGCTGCGGGATTTCGGCGGCAATCCCTATCTGGTGGTCGCCATCCGGCTGCCCGACAAGGCGGTGGTCGAACCCTACGAGACCTTCGCCGACGAGCTTGCGGCCGGCCTCGCCAAGCTGCCCGAGCTCAGGGGCGTACAGCACCGGACGGGCAATCCGGAGGAGCTGTTGCAGGCCTTCTTTCCCAAGTCGTTCCTGTTCCTCGACGCGGCGGCCAGGCAGGAGCTGGTCGAGAAACTCAGCGACCAGGGCATCCGGCGGCGGGTGGGCGAGTTGCGGCGCCAGCTCGCCACGCCTCAGGGGCTGGCGGTCAAGGAGCTCGACAGGCTCGATCCATTCGGCCTGGCCGCCATCTTCCTCGGGCACATCGACCGCTCCCATGGCGCCCTTCGCGTCGACTGGTCGAGCGGCTATTACCTGTCGCGCGACCACCGCCTGCTCCTCGTCCTGGCCGAGCCCGTGCGCCCGCCGCAGGACATCCGGTTCGACGAGCGGCTGATCGCCTCTGTCGACCGCGCCATCGCCGCGGAGCTGGGGAGCTGGAGCCGCATCGCCGGCCCCGATGGGCCGCCGCAGCCCGAGGTGATGACCGCCGGCCCCTACTTGACCGCGCTTGGCGACGCCTCCCTGATCAAGCACGACATGTTCGTCAACATCGCCACCTCGGCGCTCGGCGTCTTCGTCTTCTTCCTCTTCGTCTTCCGCCGGGTGGGAGCGCTGCTCTACGCCTTCGTGCCGCTGGCGAGCGGCCTGGCGATGGCCTTCGGCTTTGCCGCCGCCGCCTTCGGCGTGCTCTCCTCGGCGACCAGCGTCTGCGCCGCCCTGTTGATCGGGCTGGGGATCGACTTCGTCATCGTCTCCTACGGCCGCTTCGTCGAGGAGCGCCGGCGGGGCGTGGACCTCGAAGACGCCCTGGCGGCGATGAGCGGCGCGTGCGGCCCCGCTGTCGTGGCCGGGGCCGTGACCACCTCGGCGACGTTCTATGCCTTCACCTTCACCGATTTCACCGGATTGCGCCAGATGGGGCTGCTGACCGGTACGGGCATCCTCTTCTGCATGGCCTCGGTCCTGCTGCTCATGCCCGCGATGCTGGCCTGGAGCCACGACCGCGGCACGAGCCGGGCAAGCGTGCCCAGGCTGTTCTTGCACAGCTTCGGCACCACGCGCCTGACCGCACTGTGCATGCGCCATCCGGTTGCCGCCCTGACCTGCGGCGCGGCGCTCGCTCTGGCCGCCCTGGCGGCTTCCTTCCACCTCACTTTCGACGAGAGCATGAGGACCATGCGGCCGACGGGCAACCCGGGCGCCCGCATGAGCAAGGAGGTGTCGGACCGCTTCGGCTCGGGCTTCGATTCGATGGTCCTCACCCTTGCCGGGGATTCGCTCGAAGACGTGCTGGGACTCTCGGACCGGGCCGCCGCGGGTGCCCAGCGGCTGGTCGACCAGGGGGCTCTGCAGGGCTTCAGCGCGGCGTCCTCCCTGATCCCGCCTCTGCCGCAGCAGCGCCAGGCGCTCGCCTGGCTCGAACGCGAGCGCGGCGGCGGGCTGGCGCTGGCGCGCATCCGCGCCACCTTCGCGCAGGCCCTGCGCGAGGAAGGACTGCGCGCCACGGCCTTCACGCCGGGGCTCGAGCTGCTGGCGGCCGCGGTCGAGCTCCGGCAGCCCATCGGCGTGGCCGATTTCGCCCGGGCGCCGCAGACCAGGCTGCTGCTCGACCGTTATCTCAAAAGGATCGAGGGACGCGCCTGGAAGGCGGCGGTCTATCTCTATCCGCCGGACAACCGCTGGCGGCGCCAGCCGCCTCCCGCGGCCGTGCGGCTCGCCTCCCAGCTCGGGCCGCGGGCGGGCCTTTCGGGAGTCAACGTGATCAATCAGCGGGTGCGCACGATCGTGGTGCGCGACGCCTGGATCGCGGGAATCCTCGGCCTCGTCCTGGTGGCCGCGATCCTGTGGATCGACTTTCGCAGCCTGCGCGCCGTCGCCCTCGCACTCATGCCGCTCGGGGTGGGAATCACGCTGATGGTCGGCGGCATGGCGGTGCTCGGCATCCAGATGAATTTCATCAACATTTTCGTCACCACCATGATCATCGGGATCGGCACCGACTACGGCATCTATGTCCTGCACCGTTACTACGAAGTCCGCGGCCTGCCCCGCGAAGCTTTCGAGCGCGGACTCGGCGAGACCGGCAAGGCAGTCGCGGCCGCGGCTCTCTCGACCGTCGTCGGTTTCGGCTCGATCGTCTTTTCCCACTACCCCGGCCTGCAATCGACCGGCAAGGTCGCGGTCCTCGGCGCCCTCTTCACCTCGCTGGTCGCCATCACCCTGCTGCCGGCCTACCTGGCCTGGCGGGAGGATAGGCGGCGCGAGGCGGCCGAACCGTCCGAGCCATCCGAGCGAAAAGCTGCCACGGTGTGATCCGATTCTGCCGGACGAGCGTGACGCGGTGGTGAGGCCATTGGCAGGCGCCTGAGATGGCTGTCACGCTCTTGCTGACCGCGGTCACCGTGGCGGTGTCGCTGGCCGTGAGGCACGTGCTGGGGTTCGGGTTCTCCCTCACCTTCGTACCGCTTGCGAGCTTCTTCCTGACGACCCGCGAGGCGGTTCTCACCGCCATCCTCCTGGAGATCGTCATCGGCCTGCTTCTCGCGGTGGAGCTCAGGAGGCACCTGAGGCTGCGCGAGTCGGTTCAGCTCCAGCTGGCTTCGTTGCTCGGCATCGTCGGCGGTCTCGGAGCCCTGCGCATATTCTCGCCCGCCACTCTCTTCAGGCTCAGCCTCATCCCCCTTCTCGCCGTCGCCTTGCTGCTTTGCGTCCGCCCCAACCTGAAAACCAGACCGAGCCGCGCGAAGCTGGCCGCGGCCGGCCTGATGAGCGGCGCAATGAACGTCTGGGCGAGCTTCAGTGGTCCACCGGTGGTGCTCTATTACCTGGCTACCGAGGCTTCTGCGAGCGCCATCAAGGGTCTTCTGACCGGCTATTTCTTGCTCCTCTACCTTTTCACCGCCGCTGGCCTGGCGTTTTCCGGAGAATACGGACGCTTCGCGGCGTGGCTGCCCGCTCTGCTTGGCGGAGTCGTCATCACGGTCCTCTTCCCGCTCTCGAGGAATCTCGCCGGCGCGGTCGAGCCCTGGTTTCGCAGGCTGGCGGCAGGCTTCCTCTTGCTCGTCGCCCTGGCGGCGCTGGTCAAGGCGCTTTACTGATCGGAGCCAACACTCAGGGCCGGCGGATTCTCCGTCGGGGTCCTCATCAGCTCCTGGGTGATGCGGGAGCGCGCGGTCAAGGGGCGCGCTCGCGCCACCGTCAGCTATTAGTAGCCTTGTCCGCGCCGGAAAACGTGCAGAATGATCATTTGGCCGTCCGCCTCCTGGCGCGCGAAGCGCACGCGCCAGCCCCCGACGCGGAGGCGGTACTCTCGCGGGTTCTTGCCGTGAAGGAGTTTGACGTCGCCTTGGCCAGTTTGAGCGAGGCGCTTTACGGCGTCGAGGATGCGCTGCTGAATCGGTCGGTCCAGCCGTGCGAGGTCACGAAGGGCCGACGGCTGCCAGAGAACCTCGAAGCTCAAGACAACCCGAGCTTGCGGCGCATTTCGTCGGTGGTCAGGTGTTCGCCTCTGCGGTGCTCTTCCCAGGCTGCAGCAACGGCACTGGCCTCCTCGGCCGTCTCGGGTTCGTCATCCAGCGGGGCGCGATCCAGGGCTTGACGTACGGGGTCCGCAGTAGCGCGCAGCGCCTCCAGGACGCGTACTGCGGTGGCAAGGTCCGCTTCGGGCAGTTCATCGATCAGCCTGTGCAGGTTCTCTCTCATGAAAGTCGTCCTCGTCTTGGCCATGCATAGCGAAGCACTTCCCCTTCCGCCGCCGGCCCAATAGTTCAGATCGCGGCGCAAACTCCACCATCGAAGAGCATACCGCTACTCAAGGCAGCGCTCGTCCATGGTCGCTTACCGTCCCGCCCCCCTGCCCAGGTCCACCACGGCGAAGTGCGGGGGGCAGAGGAAGCGGAGGGGGAGGATGGAGGTGCCGACGCCGGGGTTGATGTAGAGGGTGGTGAAGCCGCGGCGGTTGGGGGCGGCGAAGTCGAAGCGGCCGCGGTCGTAATAGGGGCCCAGGGAAGTGCGGGTGGTGAAGGCGCCGACGAAGGGAAGGCGGACCTGGCCACCGTGGGTGTGGCCCGCGAGGACCGCCTCGATGCCGCGCTGAGAGGCTTCCAGCACGATGTCGGGGGTGTGCGAGAGCAGGAGGCGCGGGGTGCCAGGCGGCACGGCGGGACTCCGCGCCAAGGCCAGGGCCAGGCGCGTGCCGCGCGCTCCCTCGCGCCAGCCGGCTGGCCGCCCCGGGCCGGTCAGCGGGTCGTCGAGCAGGACGGCGCCGGCCCCGTTGACGACCACCAGGTTGCGGTAGAGGACCGTTCCGCCGCCCCAGGCCCACAGCCCGACCGTCCCCGACTCGATGCGTTCGGGCGAGCTGTCCTCGCCCCAAGCCTGCCAGCCCGCCGGCTCCGGGCCGCCGGTTGGCCAGACGCGAGCCGCCACTCGCACCGCGCCCGGCCCGACCGCGGTACGCAGGCGCATGCGGTACCAGCGCCCGGGCAGCGGTGCGACCCCGGTGTCCAGCCGGTCGCGCCCGCCGCCGGTGAATGCGGTGCCGTGGGCGATCAGCCAGAAGGTGCCCGAACCGTCGTCCTCGCGGCTCATGCGTCGCAGGCGGATCATCCGGTCCTCGCCGAGCACGTAGCGGCTGTGGACTTCCATGCCGGCGCCGACGCGCTCCTCGTCGATGCGCACGTCGCACACCGCGTCGTAGCCGCTCCAGGCGAGCGGCCCGCCGGCGTCGACCAGGCTCTGCGGCGCCGGATCGTAGTGGCTGTAGTAGTTCCAATAACGCCCTCCCCGGGCGCCGTGCAGCCACTGGCCGCCCAGGCGCACGGGCCGGAAAGGCGAGGGCCAGGAGCGGGCGAGCCGGTCGTTTCCCACCTGCTGATTGACCCCGAGGAGCAGCAGCTCGCCCCGCGGGCCGATGCGCCGCCCCTCGTTGGAGAGCCAGGTGAGCCCGGCGCGCCCGAGCGCCACGACCACCTCGCCCTGGTACTCGCTATGCCCCTGCACCGCCAGGACTGGAGCCAGCCGCCGGAGCTGCGAGATGAAGGCCGCCGCCGCGGCAGTCCGGCGCGCCAGCGGGCGCGGCTCCTGCACGTCCTTGATCAGGTCACCGCTCACCACGATGGCGCCGGGCGCGGCGGCGGCCACTTGGCCGAGCAGCTTGCGCAACAGCGGCGTGTCGGCCGTAATGTGGAGATCGGACAGGTGCACGAGCCGCAGCGGCGCGGCGAGCAGGGGGATGCGGACCGCGTCGCGGAAGAGCAGCACCCTGGTTTCGAGCCACAGCGAGTCGGCCAGCAGGACCAGTGCAAGGGCGGCGAGGAGCCCGCCGGCGAAGCGTCGTCTGCGCATGGTTCGGCTTAACTCTAGCAGCCTGCTGCTAGTGGCCCGAGCGGGACACTAGGCCATCCGCGGCCGCCGATCCAGCAAGAACAGCAGCAGCGGCCCGGCGAGGAAGCCGCCGATGTGGGCAAACCAGGCCACCCCTCCGTCCGCCGTGCCGGGGCCGCCCGGCGCGCCGTGCAGCGACGCCACGCCCGACATGAACTGCATCAGGAACCAGATGGGCAGGAAGACCACTGCCGGGAGCTCCACCAGGCGGATGAAGAAGCCAAGGAAGATCATGGTCACGATCCGCGCCCGCGGATAGAGCACCAGGTAGGCTCCCAGCACTCCGGAGATCGCTCCCGAGGCGCCGATCGCCGGCACCTGGGAGTGCGGGTTGGCCCAGGCATGCGCGCCTGTCGCCGCCAGGCCCGCGACCAGGTAGAAGACCAGGAAGCGCAGGTGGCCGAGCCGGTCCTCCACGTTGTCGCCGAAGATCCAGAGGAAGAGCATGTTGCCGGCCAGGTGCAGTATGCCGCCGTGCAGGAACATCGAGACGAGCGCGCTGACGAGCCCCTGCCGGACGGCGGCGAGGGCCGGGAGGAGGCCACCTCCCACGTGCAGGCGCGCCGGCACGAACGCCGCGGCCAGCAGCCGTGTCTCGAGCCGCGGGCCCAGCGACAGCTCGTAGGCAAAGAGCGCGACGTTGGCGGCGATGAGCAGGAGGGTGACCGCCGGGACCGAGATGCGGCGGCGGGGGTTGCGGTCGCGGAGAGGAATCACCCGGCCGGAAGTATAGCCACAGGGGTCGGAGTGCTACGACGAAACTCTTGCTACGAGAGGGGGTGGGGGCGGGGCGATGGTACGATCTTCGTGCCGAGGTCGCGCCATGTTCGACGGATTGCAAAGCAAGCTCCAGGACGTCTTCCACCAGCTCAAGGGAGAGGGTCGGGTCACGCCCGAGGCGCTGCAAGCGGCGCTGCGCCAGATCCGCCTGGCGCTGCTCGAGGCGGACGTACAGATCCGGGTGGTCAAGCCCTTCGTCGAGCGGGTGCGCGAGCGCGCGCTGGGCCAGGAGGTGCTCGCCAGCCTGTCGCCGGCGCAGCAGGTGATCAAGATCGTCCGCGACGAGCTGGCCGCGCTGCTCGGCGGGCCGGGCGGCGAGCCGGCGCATCCAAGCGCGGCGGGCGGCGAGCTGCGCCTGGATGGACATCCGGCCGTGGTGCTGCTCTGCGGCCTCCAGGGATCCGGCAAGACCACCACCGCCGGCAAGCTCGCCCTCCGGCTGAAGGCGCGCGGCAAGCATCCGCTCCTGGTGGCGGGCGACCTGCGGCGCGCCGCGGCGGTCGAGCAGCTGCAGCAGGTGGGCAAGGGGGTCGAGGTCCCGGTGGTCGGACCCGAGCCCGGCGAGAGCGTGCTGGATCTCGCGGCGCGGGCGCTCGCCACCGCCCGCCAGCGCGGCCACGACGTGGTGCTCGTCGACACCGCCGGCCGGCTGCACGTCGACGCCGCCATGATGGAGGAGGTCCGCGCCCTCGCCGAGCGGCTGGCGCCGGACGAGACGCTGTTCGTCGCCGACGCCATGACCGGCCAGGACGCGGTCAAGAGCGCCGAGCAGTTCGCCCAGGCCCTGCCGCTCACCGGAGTCATTCTCACCAAGCTCGACGGCGACTCGCGGGGCGGCGCGGCGCTGTCGATCCGTACCGTCGCCCGGGTGCCGATCCGCTTTGTCGGCGTCGGCGAGAAGGCCGACGACCTCGAGCCGTTCCACGCCGAGCGCATGGCCTCGCGGATGATCGGCATGGGCGACGTCTTGTCGCTGATCGAGAAAGCCGAGCGCGGGGTCGACCGCGAAGAGGCCGAGCGGCTGGCCCAGCGCATCGCGCACCAGCAGTTCACGCTCGAGGACCTGCGCGATCAGCTGCGCCAGATCCGCCGGCTCGGCCCCCTCGCCCAGGTGCTCGAGATGCTCCCCAAGGTCGGGCCGCTCAAGGGCCTCGAGGGCGCCCAGGTCGACGAGGGGAGCCTCCAGCGCATCGAGGCGATCATCAACTCGATGACGCCGCACGAGCGCCGCCGCCCCGACGTCTTGAACGGCAGCCGCAAGCGGCGCATCGCCAGGGGCTCCGGGACCTCGGTGCAGGAGATCAACCGCCTGGTCAAGCAGTACCGCGGCATGCAGAAGATGTTCAAGGGCGTCCAAGGCAAGTGGCTGCGCCGCGCCATGGGGATGTAGGGCAGCGCCGCTTCAACCCCTGGCCCGGCACAGGCCGGTGGCAGCAAAAAAAGGGGCCTCGGGCCGGGCCGTGGTAAAATCGCCCACTTTGCCGCGCGGGGCTGCTCGAAGGGCCGCGCATCCCAAGGAATTTCGGAGGAGCAGATGCTGAAGATTCGGCTGCGCCGCATGGGCGCCCGCCACAGTCCTTTCTACCGCGTAGTGGTCTCGGACTCCCGCAACGTGCCCACGGCTTCGGCGCTGGAGGAGGTCGGCCACTACAACCCGACGGCCAACCCGCCGCAGGTCAAGCTCGACACCGAGCGCGTCCAGCACTGGCTGGCCCGCGGCGCCCAGATGTCGCCCACGGTCAAGAAGCTGCTGGACCGGGCGCTGAAGAGTGCCTGACCTCGCGGCCGCGCTCGAGGAGCTGGTCCGGCTGCTGGTCGACCGGCCCGAAGAGGTGCGCGTGACCGAGGTCCCGGGGCGGCGCGATACCGTGCTCGAGCTGCGGGTGGCGGCGGAGGACCTGGGCAAGGTTATCGGACGCCAGGGCCGGACCGCGCGGGCGCTGCGCACCCTGCTCGAGACCCGCGGCGACCGGCGGGGCGAGCGTTATGAGCTCGACATCCTCGAAGACTGAGCAGACCACAGAGCAGCGCGAGGACCTGCCGGAGACGGTCATCGTCGGCCGCGTGCTGCGGCCCCACGGCATCCGCGGAGAGCTGGTCGTAGAGGTCTTGAGCGACGTCCCCGAGCGCCTGGCGCCGGGAAGCTCGTTGCTGATGGTGCGTGAAGGACGGCCGGCGGAGCCGGTACGGGTGGCGGCCCGCCGCCCGCACAAGTCCGGCGCGCTGGTCCGCCTGGAGGGGGTCGAGGACCGCGTGCAGGCCGAAGGGCTGCGCGGTGCCTGGCTCGAGGTCGAACGTTCGCGCGTTCCCCCGCCGGCTCCGGGAAGCTACTACCATTACCAGCTGCTGGGCTGCCGCTGCCGCAGCGGCGGAGACGAGCTGGGCGTCGTGGTGGACCTGGTGGAAGATGGCGGCGGCCTGCTGCTGATCGTCTCCGACGGCCGCCGTGAGCTGCCGGTGCCGTTCGTGGGGCGCTTCTTGCGCGGCGTCGACGTGGCGCAAGGCACGATCGACCTGGAGCTGCCGCCGGGCCTGGTCGAGACATGCGCGTCGGGGTCCTGACCATCTTCCCGGAGCTCTTCGGCCCGTTCCTCGCCACCAGCCTGGTGGGCAGGGCGGTCGACAGGGGCTTGCTGGCCGTCGAGGTGCACGACCTGCGGGATTTCACCGAGGACCGCCACCGCAGCGTCGACGACGAGCCCTACGGCGGCGGCGGCGGGATGGTGATGACCGCGCCGCCCTGGATCCGCGCCGTGCGGGCCATGTCGGCCGCGGCCGAGCCGGAGACGCGGCCGTGGAGAGTGTTGCTCTCGCCGCAAGGGGCGCCGCTCGACGACGCCAAGGTGCGCGAGCTGGCCGGACGCCGGGAGCTGTTGCTGCTGTGCGGCCGCTACGAGGGGATCGACGAGCGGGTGAGGCTGGCGGTGGTGGACGAGGAGGTCTCGATCGGCGACTACGTGCTCTCCGGCGGCGAGCTGCCGGCCATGGTGCTGATCGAGGCCGTCTCGCGGCAGATTCCCGGCGTCGTGGGACAGGCGGACTCGGTCGAGCGTGAGAGCTTCCGTCACGGCCTGCTCGACCACCCGCACTACACCCGCCCGCCGGTGGTCGAAGGGTTGGCCGTGCCGGAGATCCTGCTCTCCGGGGACCACGCCGCGATCGCCCGCTGGCGGCACGAGAAGGCGCTCGAGGCCACGCGCGCCAAGCGTCCCGACCTTCTGGCGAAGGGCCAGGACGACACTTGAACGAGACCGTGGAGGCTCGGAAAATCGTTGGTGCGCGAGAGGGTGGGGGCGTCCCCTTCCGGGCCGCGTTCTTGCGCCGCGATTGAGAGTTGGCAATAATGGCCGGCACCGTCTTTGTCCCAGAGGGTGGCGGCGAGCCTGCTTGGATGCGCCGGGTTGTTGCCCGGCGCAGGATTCCGATGATGAGGTGATGCCATGGACCAGCTACATCAGGTCGAGAGCCTTTACATTCACAAGCAACAGCCGGAGTTCCGGGCCGGCGATACCGTGCGCGTCCACGTTCGCGTCGTCGAAGGAGACAAGGAGCGCATCCAGATCTTCCAAGGGGTGGTGATCGGCCGCCGCGGCGGCGGCACCCGTGAGACTTTCACGGTGCGCAAGATCTCGGGCGGCATCGGTGTCGAGCGCATCTTCCCGCTGCATTCGCCTTCGATCGACCGCATCGAGGTGATCCGTCACGGCAAGGTGCGGCGTGCCAAGCTGTACTATCTCCGCGAGCTGCGCGGCAAAGCCGCGCGCATCGAGGAGCGCCGGGACGAACAGCCGCGCGGCTAGAACGAGACCAGTGGGTGCGAGGGGAGGGGTCGGCACAGCCGCTGTAGGCTGGTAGCTGGGGCCAGGGCCCGAAGGCCCGGCAGAAGGAGTCGCGGTGAGCAGGGTAGCGGCTGCGCAAACCCCGGTGACCACTGCGGCCGCGCCCGCGCGCGCGGCGCCCGGGCTGTTGGACCTGTTCGCCGAGGCATACCGTCTGCACCTGCTGCGCGGCCTGGAAGGGCTGCTGGCGCGCTCCGGCTTCATGCGCATCGCCGGCGTCGACGAGGCCGGGCGCGGCTCACTCGCCGGCCCGGTGGTGGCGGCAGCCGTCATCGTCGACAGCCATTGCCTGGTTCCCGGGGTCGACGACAGCAAATGCCTGACCGCGGCCGAGCGCGAGCGGCTGGCGGAGGCGATCCGCGCCAGCTCGCCGGGGTACGCGGTGGCTCAGGTCGCCCCCGACGTCATCGATCGCATCAACATACTGGAGGCCAGCCGCCGCGCCATGGCGCAGGCGCTCGCCGGCCTGCGCCCGGCGCCCGACTGCGCGGTGATCGACGCCGTCGCGGTGAAAGGTTTTCTCTTTCCTTGCCTGCCGGTGGTGCGTGGCGACGTCATCAGCTATGCGGTGGCCTGCGCCTCGATCCTCGCCAAGGTGGAGCGCGATCGCCTGATGGTCGAGCTCGGCAGCCGCTATCCGCAGTACGGTTTCGCCGGCCACAAGGGGTACTCGGTGCCCGAGCACCTCCAGGCGCTCGAAACCTACGGTCCCTGCCCCATCCATCGCCTGACCTACCGGCCGGTCCTGCCGCGCCGCGACGAGCAGAGCTGCTGATGGCGATCAAGCGCGAGCAGGTCGTGCAGACCGCCGAGAAGTACGTCTCGCGCGGCAAGATCGAACCGGCGATCCGCGAATACCGCAAGCTGCTCGAGGAAAATCCCAACGACATCAATACCCTCAACCGCATCGGCGACCTCTATGCGCGGATCCAGCGCATCGACGAGGCGGTCGACTTCTTCAACCAGATCGCCGAGCAATATGCGTCCGAAGGCTTCTTCGTCAAAGCGATCGCCATCTACAAGAAGATCATCAAGCTCGATCCGACGCGGCTCGACGTCTACGAGAATCTGGCCGAGCTCTACCACCGCCAGGGGTTGACCACCGAGGCGCGCACCCAGTACCAGGTGCTTGCCGACTACTACCAGAAGCACGACAACGCCACATCGACGATCGCCATCTATCAGAAGATGGCGCTCGTCGAGCCCGCCAACCCCACCTATCACGTCAAGCTCGCCGAACTCTACCAGCAGCAGCAGCTCATCGAGAAGGCGATGGGCGAGTACCGCGTCATCGCCGAGCTGATGATAGAGCACGGCCATCCGCAAGAAGCCGCCCAGGTCTACGAGCGGGCCCTCTCGGTCGACTGCGAGAACCTCGGCTTCATTACCGACGCCGCCCTGAAGCTCAAGACGGCCGGCGGCGTATCGCTGGCCAGCCGTTTCCTGGTGGCGGCGGTGGAGCGCAATCCGCAAGCGGAGCGGGTGGTGCGCCTGGTCGGCCTGGCCGAGGAGCAGGGCAGGGCCGGTGGCGCGGAAGCGCCGGCGCCTCCGGCCGCGCCCCCGGGCCGCCCGGCTCTCCGGCGCGACGCCGCAGCGCCGGCGGCGCCGCTGGCGCCAATTACGGGGCAGGTGCCCGCTCCACCCTCTGCTCCGGCCGGTGCGCCACCGGTCACGGGCGCGGCCGGGGCCGGCGCGCCAGCCGCGGCCGCCACGCCAGAGCCCGTCCGGCCGGCGCCCCCGGTCGCCGGCCGCCCGGCAGGCACCGCTCCGGCGGAAAGGTTCACCGGCGGCGCCGGCGAGGGCTTCGAAGAGGAGATCGAGCTCGAGCTCGATCTCGATCTGGACGCTCTCGATCTCGATGAGGGGCTCGGGCCGCCCGCGATCGCCTGGTTGGACAACGATGCTCCCGGCGGCGGCGAGCCGGAGCCGTTCACCCTGGTAGACGAGGAGTCGGCACAACCGCCATCCGCTGGCCCGGCGGTTTCTGCCGCTGCCGCCGGGGGAGGGGCGGAGACCCAGGAGCTCAAGGCGAGCGACGTGGGCGTCGAAGAGGCATTCGTCCTCGACATCGAGGACGACGCCGAGCCCCCGAGCCTGGTCAAGCCGCCGCCGGACATGCTTGCCGCGCCGCGCCGCCCCGCCTGGGCGCAGTCCCCCGCGGCGCCGCCGCGGGAAAGCCAGGTGGCGGCGCCCGCCGCCCCGCCGTCATCGCCGCCAGCGCCGCCATCGGCCAGCCTCCCGACCGCGGACCTGGCGGCGCCGGCTCACTCCGAGCTGATCGATCCGCTGGCGGATCTCGCGGAGCTCGAGCTGGTCAACCCTTTTGCCACGCTCCTTCCCGGTCCTCCGCCGCCGGAGCCATCGGCCGCGCAGCCGCCGAGCCTCCGATCGCCGGCGCCCCTCGAGCGCCCGGCGGAAGCAGCGGCGTCGATCGAGCCGCCGGGTGAGGCGGCGGCCGGCAGGCCGGCGAAGATCGATTCGGCGCTTGTCGAGCGCGCCGCCGACGAAGTCCAGCCGCCCGAGAGCGAACGGTACGAGGACCTGGTCTCGGAAGCCGAGGTGCTGGCCAAGTACGGCCTGGAGGAGAAAGCGATCGAGCGGCTGCGCGAAGCGGTGCGGCTCAAGCCCCAGAACCAGGGCGCTTACTCGCTGCTGATCCAGCTGCAGATCGAGCGGGGCCGGCATGGGCAGGTGATCAAGCTGGCCAACCAGGTGTCCCGGCTCGCCGCCGCGGCAGGCGATCGCGAGCCATGGCTGAGAGTCCGCAAGCGGTTGCTTGCTGCCGGCTTCCGTGTGGACGGCGACCGGGTGGTTGCCGCGCCGCTTCCCGTCCGAGAAGACGAGAGCGGACCGGAGATCCCTCTTCCCGAGGGCTTGGCGAAGCCGCCTCGACGCCAGCGGGAAGCTGGCCCGCCGCCGCTGCCGGCCGCGGCCGCGCCAACGGTTGCAGGCGCCGCTCAGGCCGGCGAGGCGCCGCCGGCCGGCGCCGTGCCGGAGGCGGTCGTTGTGACTCCGGGCATGCCGCCCGGCGGTGCCGCAACTTCCCTTGACGCCGCGGCGGCTGCCGCCCCGCCTGGGACCGCGGGAAGCGTGTCCGCGCCGGGTGCCGCCGCCCCGGCGCCCGCGACCGGCGCGCCATCCGCCGCTCCTCGAGCCACGCGCCCCCGCCAGCCTGCCGGCGAGCGTGGAATCGATCAGCTCCTCAAAGGGTTGCTCGAGGTCGCGGCGCCGAAACGGCCGCTGAAGGCGCAGGCGCCGCCGGCAGGCCCTGCCACGGCCCCCTCCACCGCCCCCCCCACGACCCTCCCCGCTGCTCACCCAGCAGCCGGCCCCGTTGCAGCCTCGCCGGAGGCCTCTCCGGCGGCCTCGCCCGCCGAGGTCGCTCCCCCGGTAGGCGGCGGCCCTGCCGCTACCCCGCCAGCGGCTCCGGTCCCCCGGGTCGGTCCGCCGGAAGCCGGGCCCGTGGCCGCTCCGCCGGCGGCACCGGCCGCCGAGATCGGTACCGCGGCAGCCGGGCCCGCGGCGCCCACCGCCGCGGCCGCGCCTGCCGAGGTCGACTCCATGGCAACCGGGCCCGCGGCTCTTTCCGCCGCGCCTGCCGAGGTCGCCGCCGCGCCCTCGGGACCCTTCGCGCCGTCCGACGCGGCGGAATCCGCTCCGGTCCCGTCTCCCGAGGCCGTTCCGCTGGTGCCGGAGCTCATCCGCCAGCTCGAACCACCGGCCCCGCCGTCTGCCGATGCAGCAGCCGCGGGCGCCGCGGCCGCCGAGGAGCCTTGGGTTCCGCCGGGTCCGGCCGAGGCCCCGCCGCGCGAGGTCTTCAACCCGCTCGAGATCGGCGCCATGGTCGAGAGCGAAGAGCTCGACTGGGAGAGCGAGTGGATGCGGCGCCCGGGCGTCGCGGGCGCGCCCGTGGCGCCCCCTGCCCCGAGCGGCGGACCCGTACCGCTCGCCGCCGCGGCTCCCGGCGCCGCTCCCGGTTCCGCGCCCCTCTGGCCAGGTGCCCAGCCCGGTGGCGCGGCCGACTTGTCCGCCGCCCGGCCCGCCGAACGCCTTCCTTCGCCGGCCCGCCGGATGCCTTCCTCCGGCGGCCAGGCCCCCTCTGCCTGGGCGGCGCGGCAGAGCCTCGACGACAGCGGCATGAGCTGGCTTGATCAGGTCGAGTCCGGCCGGTATCGCAAAGGGGGCGAAGGGGGCGAAGGGGGGAAGGGGGCGGAGTCGTCCAGCCTGTTCGACGAGGAAGACGATTTCTTCGACCTCGCGGGCGAGCTCGAGCAGGAGCTTTCGCGCGAGGCCGCGTTCCAGGGCGAGGAGCCGCTGGTGCAGCAGGGCGAGCAGTCGCTCGAAGAGATCGTCGAAGGATTCAAGAAAGGAGTGGCCGAGCAGCTCTCGCCGACCGACTACGACACTCACTTCAACCTGGGGATCGCCTACCGCGAGATGGGCCTGCTCGACGAGGCAATCGGCGAGTTCCAGCTGGCCGCCAAGGATGCCCACTACCTGGTCTCATGCTGCTCGATGCTCGGCCTGTGCTTCCTCGACAAGGGGCTGCCCGAGCTGGCGATCAAGTGGTATCGCCGCGGCCTGGAGGCGCCGAACGTCGGTGAGGACGATACCTTGGGCCTGCTCTACGACCTCGGATGCGCCTACCTGACGAGCGGCGACCACGCGACCGCTTACAAAACCTTCGTCGAGGCCTACGGCATCAACACCAACTATCGCGACGTGGTCGCTAGGATCGAAGAGCTGGGCCGTCTGGGCCGTCCTCACTGAAGGCGCCTTCGCCGATCCGTTCGTCGCGCTTCGCGGCGAAGCCTTTGACCAGCAGCTCGAGCAGCCCTTGCAGGCGGTCGTAAAGGCGTCTCGGTTGGCGCCGCTCTCCGCGCTCCAGGGCATAGTGGGTGAGCAGCGGCAAGGCAATCGTCGAATCGCAGTAGACCACCACCGCATCCGGCAGTCTCTCGGGGTCGACCTTTCCCCACGACACCGCCTCGCCCGGCGTGGCGCCCGACAGGCCGCCCACGTCCGGGCGCGCGTCGGTGACTTGCAGGAAATAATCGTGTCCGGCCTCGGAGAGGCCGAGCACTTCCTGGATCTGTGGCTCGGTCTGCAACATGAAGTTCTTGGGGCTGCCGCCGCCGAGGATCCAGCAGGCGCTCTTGCCCCCGCGCTCCTTGGCCTGCCAGACGATCGCCGCGGAGAGGTTGACGTCGAGGCTGACGTCGAAGGCGAGCTGGCTGCCTTCGAGAGCGAGCTCGGCCACGTTCATACCGATCGAGCTGTCGCCGGGAGACGACGTGAAGATGGGGACGCCGTGACGCCAGGCCGCGGCGAGCAGCGAGGCGCCTTCGAGGTGGAGCCGCTCTTCGATGCCGGCCAGGTAGCGGCCCACGCGGTAGTGGAGCTCGGGTGTCGACATGGCGCGCTGGAACTCGGGCAACCGCAGCAGCCGGCGATAGAAAAGATCGGTCTCGAGCAGGACCGTATAGTCGAAGACGATGTCGTAGATGCGGACGACGCCCTCTCGGCGCAGCTCGACGTCGTCCCAGAAAGGGCTGCCGGCGTGGAGCTTCAAGCCGATGGCGTGGTGGGTATCGTGGTAGAGGTTGGCCCCGGTGGAGACCATCCAGTCGATGAAGCCGGCTTCGATCAGCGGCACCAGGCAGGACTTGCCGTAGCCGGGCGGGGTGAGGGCGCCCGAGAGACTGACGCCGACGGTGACGTCGGGTTGCAGGATCTTGCGCACCAGGAGCTCGCAGCCTTCGCGCAGGCGGCCGGCGTTGTAGGCGGTGAAGGCATTGGCGATCAGCTCGGCAACGCTCTCCTTGCCGGTGAGAGGCGCGGGACCGATGGCCCGGCCGGAGAGGTGGGGGCGCGCATGGTGCTCGTGCATGGCCGGATTCGCTCCATGATAGCCTGAAGAACCTTCTACGAAGAAGTCCCGGCCGGAGCCGCCAGACATGAGCAAGAGAGTCGTGACGTTGATCCCGGGGGACGGGATCGGGGTGGAGGTGGCGGAGTCCGCGGTGCGCGTGCTCGAGGCGGCAGGAGCGGAGCTGGAGTGGGAGAGACACATCGTGGGCCTGGAGGCGGTGAAGCTGGGACGGGAGCCGCTGCCCGAAGAGGTGCTCGAGTCGATCAGGCGCAACCGGGTGGCGTTGAAGGGACCGGTGACGACGCAGGTGGGCGGCGGCTTCCAGTCGGTCAACGTACAGCTGCGGCAGAAGCTCGAGCTCTATGCCAATCTGCGGCCGGCGCGCTCGCTGCCGGGCATCCCCAGCCGTTTCGAAGGTGTCGATCTGGTGGTGGTGCGCGAGAACACCGAGGACCTCTACAGCGGCCTCGAGCACGTCGTGGTTCCGGGGGTGGTCGAGAGCCTGAAGATCATCACCGAGAAGGCGTCGACGAGAATCGCGCTCTTTGCCTTCGAGTACGCTCGCCGGCACGGCCGCAAGCGAGTCACGGCGGTGCACAAGGCCAACATCATGAAGCTTTCGGACGGTCTCTTCCTCGACTGCTTCCGCCGCGTGTCCGCCGAGTTTCCCGACGTCGAGGCGGACGACCGCATCGTGGACAACATCTGCATGCAGCTCGTCATGCGGCCGGAGGAGTGGGACATCCTGCTGCTCGAGAACCTCTATGGCGACATCGTCTCCGACCTGTGCGCCGGGCTGGTCGGCGGCCTCGGGGTGGTCGCCGCGGCCAACCTGGGCGCCGAGGCCGCGGTCTTCGAGGCGGTGCACGGCAGCGCTCCCGACATCGCCGGCCGCAACCTTGCCAACCCGCTGGCGCTGATCCGCTCTGCCGTCCTGATGCTCTACCACCTGAACAAGGACCAGGCCGCCGAGCGCGTAAGGGCGGCCCTCCGCCAGGTCGTCGTCCGCGACCGCGTCCGCACCCGCGACCTCGGCGGCGAAGCCACCACCAGCGAGCTCACCGACGCCATCGTGGCGGCGATCGAGGCCGGCAATGCCGCCGACGGCGCCGATCGTGCCGACGCCGCCGACGGCGCCGGCTCGGCGCGATGACGGTCCCCGCCCGGCGCCTGGTCCTGATGGTGCTCGCCGGCTCGGTCCTGGGCGGGGGGGCGGGAGCTCGCGTCACACCCGCCGGCGCGGCGCGCAATGGCGGCGCGGTACGGACTGCCGGCGCGGCGCTTGACGACGGCGCGGCGCGGCTGCCCACTGGCGCGCGGCTCGATCCCGCCGGGCGCTCTTCGGACCTCGGCAACATGCCGATCGCCATGAGCCTGGCGCCGGAAGGGGACCGCGTGGTAGTGCTGCTGGCGGGCTGGCGCCAGCAGGGGCTGCAGGTGGTGGAGACCGGCGGCGGCCGGGTGCTGCAGACCCTGGAGCTGCCGGCTGCCTTCCTGGGGCTGGCGTTCTCGGCCGACGGGCACACACTCTACGCGGCCGGCGGCAACGAGGATGTGGTCTATCGCTTCAACTGGCAAGAGGGCGCGGCCAGCCCCGCCGGCAGCATCTCCCTCGCCGCCGGCCTGCCGGATGGCAAAGACAAGAAAGGCACGCGCTTCCCGGCGGGCTTGGCCCTGTCGGCCGACGGCAGGTGGCTTTATGTCGCCGAAAACCTCGCCGACACCTTGGCGGTCGTCGAGGTGGCAAGCGGCAAGGTGGTGCAGCGCCTGCCCACCGGCAGTTATCCCTATGGCGTGACGGCGGGGCCGGAGGGCCAGGTCTTCGTATCGGCCTGGGGCGGCAGCGTCGTCTCGGTCTTCACCCCCGGTCCGGCTTCCCCCGCGGCGGCCGCTTCGCCCGCCGGGCAACCCGCGCTGGCCGAGGCCGCCCGCATCGAGGTCGGCCGCCATCCCTCGGCGCTCCTGCTCAACGCCTCCGGCTCGCGCCTGTTCGTCGCGCTGGCGAGCATGGACCGGGTCGCGGTGGTCGACGTCCGGGCGCGCCGCGTCCTGACCGAGCTGGCCGATGCGCCGCCCGGCGGGCCTGCCGAGGGCAGCACGCCGAGCGCCCTGGCGCTGGCCGCCGGCGGCCGCCGCCTTCTGGTCGCCGAGTCAGACAGCAATGCGGTCGCCGTCTTCGAACTTTCGCCGGCGACCGCCGGCGTTGCCGCGCGGCCGGTGGCCCGGAAGGCCGCGGCGAGCGGGCGGCCTGGCAGCGACCGCCGCGACCGCCGCGACCGCCGCGACCGCCGCGACCGCCTCGACCGTCTGACCGGGCGCATCCCTGTGGGCTGGTACCCGACCGCGGTGCTGGCGGCGGGCAAGCCCCTCTTGGTGATCAACGGCAAAGGACGCGGCACCGGCCCCAATCCCGGCGGGCCGCAGCCGACGACCACGAAAGCGACCAGGGACCGGCGCAGCTACACGCTGGGCCAGACCAACGGCACCTTGACTCTGCTGCCGGCCGTTCCTTCCGAGGTCGAGCTCGCCGCGCTGAGCCGGCGGGTAGCGGCCGCCAATCACTGGGAGCAGCCGCGCCGGCCGGGCCGGGGCGGCGCGCGGACCGCCTACCCGCCCTTTCGGCACGTGGTCTACATCATCAAAGAGAACCGCACCTACGACCAGGTGTTCGGCGACATGCCGGGAGGCGACGGCGATCCCCGGCTGCAATTCTTCACCCGTCGGGAGGCCCCCAACCACCGCGCGCTGGCGCAGCGTTTCGGGCTTTTCGACCATTTCCTGACCAACGGCGAAGTCAGCACCCAGGGGCACTCCTGGTCGACGGCGGCCTACTCGACCGACTACACCGAGAAGACCACCCCGTCGGGCTACTCGGACCGCCGCGGCGGCGAGGACGACGAGAGCGCCAGCCTGCCGGCCGGCTTCCTCTGGGACCTGGCGCACGCCCGCGGGCTCTCGGTGCGCAACTACGGGGAGTACGGCAAAGGGGTCAAGCAGGCGGATGGCACGACCGTCTACCGCGCGACGGTGCCGTCGCTCGCGCCCTTCACCAGCCCGGCCTATCCGGCGTGGGACCTGGCGGTGCGCGATCAGCGGCGGGCCGACGCCTGGATCGTGGAGCTCCAGACATTCGTCCGGCAGGGGCGGATGCCGGCGCTCGAGATCCTCCATCTGCCCAACGACCACACCCACGGCGCCAGTCCGGGAGCGCCGACGCCGCGCGCCTACATGGCCGACAACGACCTGGCGCTGGGCCGCATCGTCGAGGCCCTCACGCATTCGCCCTTCTGGCGCGACACGGTCGTCTTCGTGGTCGAAGACGACGCGCAGAACGGACCGGACCACGTCGATTCCCACCGCGCGCCGCTGCTGGTGATCTCGGCCTACAACCGCGGCGGCGCGGTGCACCGCTTCGCCAACACCACCGACGTGGTGGCGACGATCGAAGAGATCCTGGGACTCGGCACGCTGTCGCAGTTCGACACTTTCGGCCGGCCGCTGCGCGGCATCTTCGCCGCCAGCCCCGACCTGGCTCCCTATCAGGCGCTCACCCCGGAGCAGTCCCTCGACGAGACCAACCCGGCGGACGGACCCGCCGCGCGGCAATCCTCGCGCCTCGACTTCAGCGCGCCCGACGCCGCATCGGCTGCCGACCTCAACGAGGTGCTCTGGCGCACCATCAAGGGCCTTGCGCCCCCTCCCGCGCCGGCGCGCCTGCCGACCCTGGAGATCGTCCGGGCGTACTAGAATAAAGCTCCCGTGACACGAACCATGACCCAGCCGATCTCAGCCCCTGCCGCCCGCCAGACGTTCGACACCGTGTGTCCGCTCGACTGTCCGGACGCGTGCAGCCTCTCGGTCCAGGTCGCGGATGGCCGCGTGGTGAAGATCGACGGCAGCCGGCGCAATCCCTGGACCAGCGGCTACATCTGCGCCAAGGTGCGGCGCCTGCCCGAGCTCGTCTACGGGGAAGACCGCCTGCTCTACCCGGCGGTTCGCCGCGGCGCCAAGGGCGCGAACGGCTTCGCGCGGGTCTCCTGGGACGAGGCCCTCGACCTGGTGGCGGCCAAGCTGCGCGAGGCGGCCGAGCTGCACGGCGGCGAGTCGATCCTGCCCTTCTATTACGGCGGCTCGAACGGCCTGCTCAGCCAGGGCACAACCGATGCCCGTCTGTTCCACCGCCTGGGCGCCTCGCGCCTCGAGCGCACGGTCTGCGCCGCCCCTTCGGGCAGCGCCGCCACCGGGCTGTACGGCAAGATGCCCGGCGTCGCCCTGCAGGATTACCGCCACGCGCGGCTGATCGTCATCTGGGGAGCGAACCCCTCGGTCTCCGGCATCCACCTGGTGCCGGTGGTGCAAGAGGCGCAGCGGCTCGGCGCGCGGCTGGTGGTGATCGACCCGCGGCGGACGCCTCTGGCCAAGAGGGCGGACCTGCACCTGGCGCCGCGTCCCGGCACCGACCTGCCGGTCGCGCTGTCGGTCATCCGCTGGCTTTTCGCCGAGGGGCGCGCCGACCTGGCGTTCCTGGCCGCCCACGCGCACGGCCACGAGGAGCTGCGCCGGCGCGCCCAGCCCTGGGACTTCGGCCGTGCCGCGGCGGTGTCGGGGGTGCCCGCCGCCGGGCTCGAGAGCTTCGCCCGCCTTTATGCCGATACGTCCCCGGCGGTGATCCGCTCCGGCTGGGGCCTGGAGCGCAATCGCAACGGCGGCTCCGCGGTGGCCGCCGTGCTTGCCCTGCCGGCGGTTGCCGGCAAGTTCGGCATGCGCGGCGGGGGCTACACGATGAGCAACTCGGGCGCCTGGTCTTTCGACTCCGAGGCCGCCGCGGCGATCGCGCCCGCCGAGGCGGCGCCGGCCACCCGCGCCGTCAACATGAACGTGCTGGGCGAAGCGCTGCTCGCCGCCTCCCCGCCGGTGCGCGTCCTGTTCGTCTACAACTGCAACCCGCTGGCGACCATGCCCGACCAGGAGCGGGTCCGCCGGGGCCTCGCGCGCGAGGATCTCTTCACCGTGGTCTTCGATGCGGTGCGCACCGACACGGCGCGCTATGCCGACGTGGTGCTGCCGGCCACCACGTTCCTCGAGCACCACGAGATGTCCCGGGGCTACGGCGCCATGGTGCTGCAGCGCTCCCAGCCGGTCATCGCGCCGGTGGGCGAGGCGCGCCCCAACTTCGCGGTCTTCGCCGACCTGTGCGGCCGGCTGGGGCTCGGCCGGCCGGGCGATCCGAGCGGCGCCGCGGAGCTGTCGGCGGCGCTGCTGCGGCACTCGGCGCGCGTGCGCGGCGAGCTCGAGCGCGACGGCATTGCCTCACCCGACGGCGGGTCGGCGCCCGTCCAGTTCGTCGACAACTTCCCGCGCACCCGCGATATGAAGATCGACCTCGTGCCCGCGGCGCTCGACCGCGAAGCGCCGCACGGGCTCTATGCCTTCCAGGAGGACCCGGCGACGCGGCGCTACCCCCTGGCCCTGATCTCGCCGGCCACCGCGCGGACCATCAGCTCGACCCTCGGCCAGCTCCACCGCAAGACGGTCGCCCTCGAGATCCATCCGCGCGACGCGGCGCCGCGCGGCATCGCCGACGGCGACGCGGTGCGCGTGTGGAACGCGCTGGGAGAGGTCCGCACCCTGGCGCGCCACAACACCGACCTCCTCCCCGGGGTACTTCTGCTGCCCAAGGGACTGTGGAGCCACAACACCCTGTCGGGCTCGACCGCCAATGCCCTGGCGCCGGCATCGTTCGCCGACCTCGGCGGCGGCGCCTGCTTCAACGACGCGCGCGTCGAGGTGGAGAGGCTCGCCGGCGGTGAGGATCGGAACGAGACTCCCCTGCCCTGAGAGGGTGGGGGCGTCCCCTTCCCCCCCGGAGGGGAGGGAAGGGGATTGAGGGGTTGCGGGGGGAGATCCAATAGATGCTTTGAGTAGTCCAGCACCGCCACATCGCAGCATCCCTCGGGGTCAGCACAACCGGTGGAGGCTAGAAACTAAGTGAGCGACACCATCCCCGGGCTGTTCGACGAGCAGCGGACGCCGGCCCCGCGGGGAACGACGGCGGCGGCGGCCGGCGGCTCTCCGCTCGCCGAGCGGATGCGGCCGCGCACGCTCGACGAGGTGATCGGCCAGCGCGAGGTGGTCGGGGAGGGCGCCTTCCTGCGCCGCGCCATCGCCGCCGACCGGGTGCCCTCGCTGATCTTCTGGGGGCCGCCGGGCACGGGTAAGACCACTCTGGCGCGCATCATCGCCACCGTCACCTCCTCGAACTTCGTGCCCTTCTCGGCCGTGACTTCCGGCATCAAGGAAGTCAAGGACGTGATGGCCGAGGCCGCCCGCCTGCGCCGCGCCCAGGGGCGGCGGACCCTGCTCTTCGTCGACGAGATCCACCGCTTCAACCGCGCTCAGCAGGACGCCTTCCTGCCCTACGTCGAACGCGGCGACATCGTGCTCGTCGGTGCGACCACCGAGAACCCGTCGTTCGAGCTCAATGCCGCCCTGCTGTCGCGCTGCCGCGTGGTGGTGCTCGGCGGCCTCGCGCCCGGCGAGCTGGTGGAGCTGATGCGTCGCGCCCTGACCGATCGCGAGCGGGGCCTGGGCGACCGAGGTGTGGCGATCGAGGACGCGGCCCTGGACTCGCTCGCGCAGCTCGCCTCGGGCGACGCGCGACGCGCCCTCAACCTGCTCGAGCTGGCCGTGGCCGACGCGCTGGAGGCCGCTGGCTCCGAGACGGCGGCCGCCGGAGCGGCCGCATCCGGCGGAGCCGCCGCCGGGCGCGCAGCGGGGCCGCGGGTCACCGCCGAATCGGTGCGCCAGATCTCCCAGCGCAAGGTGCTGCTTTACGACAAGGCCGGCGAGGAGCACTTCAACCTCATCTCGGCGCTGCACAAATCGCTGCGCGAGAGCGATCCGGATGCCGCCCTCTACTGGCTGGCGCGCATGCTGGCGGCAGGAGAGGACCCGCTCTACGTGGCGCGGCGGATGATCCGCTTCGCCAGCGAGGACGTGGGCCTCGCCGACCCGCAGGCCCTGGTGCAGGCGCTCTCCGCGCGCGAGGCCTACCACCTGCTGGGCTCGCCGGAAGGCGAGCTCGCGATCGCCCAGGCCGTCCTCTACCTGGCGCTGGCCCCCAAGAGCAACGCTGTCTACGCCGGCTACACCGCGGCGCGCACGACGGTCGAGGAGCGCCCCGCCGATCCGGTGCCGCTGGCGATCCGCAACGCCCCCACGCGCCTCATGGAGCGGCTCGGCTACGGCGCCGGCTACGTCTACGCCCACGCCACCGAGGAGGGCGTCGGCGGCCTCGACTGCCTGCCCGACTCGCTCGCCGGCACCCGCTTCTACGAGCCCAAAGGCCGCGGCTTCGAAGAAGCCCTGAAGTCCCGCCTCGAGCGCTTCCGCGCCCTGCGCGAAGAAGTCAAGAGCAAGCGCGCCGCCAGTCCCGGAGAGCCGGGCGCCGGAGAGCCGGCCCCCGGCACGCCAGCCGCCGGCGCAACCGGCGCGGCGAAGCGTACCCAGGCAGGCAAGCCGCGCAGGGGCTGCTGAGCGGCTCTCGTGACAGAGCCAGCGTCAAGGACGTCTTCGTGGCTCAAGGGCCCCCCTTCTTGCGCGACGCGAGGCGCTTGAGCTTGAGGCTCAGGCCGTAGCGGCTGAGCCCGAGAACCTGAGCCGCCTTGGTCTTGTTGCCTCCGGAAGCGTCGAGGGCGGCGGCGATGGCCGAGCTCTCGAGGGCTTCGATCCGGTGCTGAAGGTTGTTCGCGGCGGGAAGGACGAGCTCGCCAGGACCCTCCGCCGGCTCCCCTTCTGAATGCGCCGCGATCGGCCCGGCGGCGGGTAGCTCGGCAACGGGCCGCAGAGAGAAGTGGCGGCTTTCGAGATGGCCTCCGTTCGGGCAGCGCAGCACCGCCTGCTCGATCTCGTAGCGCAGCTCCCGGATGTTGCCCGGCCAGCGGTGAGCAAGAAGGAGGGCTACTGCCTTGCGGCTGATGCCGCCGACACGCTTGCCGTTGCGCTCGGCCGCGTCGGCGGCGAAGGCAAGGGCAAGCGCGGGGAGGTCGGCGCCCCTCTCCCGCAGCGGCGGGATGCGGAAGCAGAGACTGCGGAGGCGGAAGTAGAGGTCCTCGCGAAACGTGTTCTTTTCGACCATCCGCTCGAGGTCGCGGTTGGTGGCCGAGATCACCCGCAGGCTGACGTTCTTGGGCAGGCCGCCCAGGGGACGGATCTCGCGCTCCTGCAGGAAGCGCAAGAGGCGTGTCTGGAGGGCGAGCGAGAGGTCGCCGATCTCGTCGAGAAGAACGGTGCCCCCCTGGGCAAGGTCGAAGAGACCAGCCCGTGGATCGACCCCGGTCGCCACCCGCCCGACGACGCCGAACAGCTCGGACTCGAGCAGCTCGGCTGGAATGGCGGGAGCGCTCAAGGGGAGGAAGGGACCCTTGGCGGTGGGCCCCGAGGCATGGATGAGGCGGGCGAACAGCTCCTTTCCCGTACCGGTCTCGCCGAGGAGCAGCACGTCGAGGTGGCTCTTGGCGGCGGCGCGGATCTCATCATAGAGCGCCAGGATGGACGGCGAGGTTCCCGGCACCATGCCGGCGGGGAAGTCGAGGGGATCGGGCTCCTCGGCGGGCGGCGCGGCAGCCGCGGCGCTCTTGCCTGCCTCGACCAAGTGATCAGCAAGGTAGCTGAACAGGTCCATCCGCCAGGATGGTCCCGCCGCTTCCGCCGTCGCGAAGCAAGCCGCCAGGAAAGACGGCTCCCGGCGTCCGCGAATGGCGAGCAGGTATCTTTCGCGTGCCTGGGGGGGCGCGCCGGCGGTTCGTTCGGCTGTTGGCAACAGGCCACGCGCCGCTTGCGCGATCCGCTCCAGCTCCCGATCGTCCGGGCCGCCCTCCGACTCGACGAGGACCATCTCGCCGTCGCGATCGAGGCGAAAGGCGAGCAGCGCCTTCGCCCCGAGCGTCCGGCACGCTTCCGCCACCAGCCCGGATCGCCTCCCCGCGGTGCCCGTCCCCGAGCGCTCGATCCGGCGCACCAGGCGAAGCCCCGCCTCCGGCGAGGAAGCCCAGGCCCGGGCGGTGATCTCCGCCGTGCTGGGCAGGGGAGGAGACGATCCGGCGGGCGCACCGGCCTCCGCGAAGCCGGGACCGAGCTCCAGCCCGAGGTGCGCGTCGGAGGTCGAGATCTCCTCGACGCTGAGCAGAACCTTGCCGATCTGCACCGCCTCGCCGCCGGGCGCAAGCAGCAGCCGGTTGCGCCGGCGGCCCCCGCTGACCAGGCCGTTCTTCGAGCCGAGGTCGAGGAGCTCGAGCCCGCGGCTCCCCTGGCGCAGGAGCGCATGGTGTCGCGAGACCCCGGGCAGGGCGAGCACGAGGTCGTTATCCGGAGCGCTTCCCAGCCGCACCTCGCCGTCGCGGAGATGGAAGTGGCGGACCTTTCCGCCGTAGCTCATCTCGAGCCTGAGCATGCCGGCCGCGGCGGGCGTCAGCCCGCCGCTCCCCCCGCGAGGCGCGCCAGCCGCTCGCGCACCAGGTCGAGATGGCCGCGGGCGACGATGCTGTTGGCGCTCTCGGCGCGCACCCGGTCGAAGGCGCGGCGCGCGGCCTCGGCCGCCCGCTGCCTGTCTCCCAGCCGCCCCAGCAGCTCGGCCTCGAGCGACATCAGCTCGCCGCGCGTCTCCG
Organism: Thermoanaerobaculia bacterium; assembly: GCA_035544895.1. Taxonomy (GTDB): domain Bacteria; phylum Acidobacteriota; class Thermoanaerobaculia; order Multivoradales; family UBA5704; genus JASLEW01. The sequence goes on along the minus strand of DASZZM010000103.1, from coordinate 71,666 downwards.
GTTTCTCGCTCAGCAGGCGCTCGACCTCGGCGAGGAGCCGCCTCGCGTCGGCCCCCCTGGCAAAACGGCACTCCGTGGCCCAGTAACGTTCGAGATCCGTGGCATTGACGGCAACCGGCTTGGGTTCGCCAGGCAGCTTGCCGCTGCGCCACGTGACGAACTCCCGGTAGGTCTCGGGCAGGCCCCAACCAGGGAAAGCCGCGACGAAACGATCGATTGCCGCGAGCGCCTCGGCGTATTGCCGCTCCTCGACCAGGGCGAGCACCTCTCCTTTGAGGAATTCGTGCTTGCTCTTGCCGCCGTCGTAGATGGCCCCGCCGTCGAGCCCGCGGCGGTACCACGCCAAGGCGCGCCGCATGTCGCCTTGCAGGTGAAAGGCAACCGCCGCCTCGTAGCAGACCTCGCTCGCATCCTCGGCCCCGGCCGCGATCGCGGCGAAACGCCGCTCGGCCTCGTCGAGTCGGTTCTCGGCGGTGAGGATTCGCGCCTGGACCCTACCCGCGTACTCCGCGATCCAGTCTTCCTGGGCGGCGCCGGCCGCGCGTTGCGCGTTTTCGGCCGCGGCGTATGCGAGCCGCAGGGATCCGAGGGCGCGGAGCCGCTCCGCCTCGCGGAGCTGACGGTAGCTCTCGCGCCGCTGGCGCTCGCGCTCGGCCGGAGGCAGCCGGCTGGGGGAATTGGGCGCGAAGCCATCGAAGCCGACCTTCCAGATGCGCCCCGAGGCATAGTGCACCGCGAAGGTGCGGTGCGGCACGTCGACCGTGACGAGCGCACGCGTAGCCGGCCGGCCGCGCGGCAGGGTTGCATACCAGAGGAGCTGGCGCTCCTGGTCCGGGCTGGTGATCGAGTCAGGCGACGCAGCGTCACTGACGGGCCAGGTAGGGTCGTTGATCCAGGGTTCGAGGCGCACGGCGGCGAGGACGTTGACCCAATCGTAGGCATTATTGATGCCGGAGAAGATGAGCTCCGGCCGGCCGTCGCCGTCGAGGTCCCAGGCGCCTTCGAACTTGTGGCCCCCGCGGCCGTAGAACACGATCGCGCTGCGGTCGAGCTTCGGCGCGTAAAGGACGGTGAACGAAGGGGCCTCCGGTACGTGGCCGTAGCTGACCAGGACCTCGTCGATCCCGTCATGATCGAGATCGACGGCCACCACGTTGTGGACGGTGAAGCGCTGCGGCTCTTCCGGGAAGACTTCGCTCGCCAGCGGTAGTCGTACCTGCTTGACGACACTGCCGCTCTCGGGGTCTACATAGGAGAGCGTCGAGATCTCGTCCGGCCTGAAGTGGCCTGGCTTCTCGAGGACGGCGGCAAGGAGCCTGCGCCCCGAGGGCTCGAGGCGCGCCAGCGCGTTATGGTTAGTGATCTCGGGGTTGAGATCGTGCTTTGCCCACAACCTCTCGCCGCGCTTGCCGATCGCCGCGATGCCCTGGCCGTCGGGGACGAGATGGGAGAACTCCCTATCCGCCGACGACCCGGCGCGGACTCCGATGCCAACCACTCCGGCAAGCGCGCAGACACCGAGGCCGGCCGCCAAGGGACGGAGGAGGCCGCGCCGCAGACGCAGGGCGGCGCGCCCGCCGCGCAGATCGGCGAGCGCCGCCGCCGCCGACGGGTAGCGGTCCTCGGGCCGCCTGGCGGTCAGCCGCCGCACCAGCCGCGCCAGCCAGCGCGGCACCTCCGGCCGGAGGCGGCGGAGGTCCGGTGGGGTGCGCAGGTGCGCGAGGACCGCGCCGAGGTCCGACTTGGCGGCAAAGGGGAGCTGCCCGGCGAGCATCTCGAAGAGCACCAGCCCGGCCGAGTAGAGGTCGCTGCGCTGGTCGGCCTCTTCGCCGAGCGCCTGCTCGGGCGACAGATAGGCGAGCGTGCCCACCATCGCGTGATCGAGCGTCGGCCGGGTCTCGTCGCGGTCGAGGTGACGCGCCAGGCCGAAATCGGCGAGCTTGATCTCGCCGCTCGCCGTGGTCAGGACGTTGGCGGGTTTGACGTCGCGGTGCACGATGGCGAGCGCGTGCAGGGCGGCAAGGCCCTCGAGAAGCTGGCCGGCGATGCGTACCGCCTCGGCGACCGGCAGCGGACCCTCGCGCAGGCGGTCCTTGAGCGAGCCGCTCAGCACCTCCATCGTGAGATAGGTCCCCTCGGGAGCCGTGCCGATGTCGAAGACCCGCACCAGCCGCGGGCTCGCGGCGTCGCGGGCCACCGCCACCTCGCGGCGCAGGCGCAGCATGGACGACGGGGTATGGCGTTCGGGGTGCAGGAGCTTGAGCGCCACCTCGCGCCGCAGCTCCCGATCGAAGGCGCGGAAGACCGCGGCCGTGCCGCCGCTGCCCAGCATGGCCAGCAGCTCGAACCGGCCGCCCACCACGCTGCCCCGCTCCAGCTGCCGGAGAAGCGGGCGAAAGGCCGCATCAGCGGCCACCGTTTCGGTGGGCTCGGAATCGCGCATGAGGTGAAATCTACTTAGAGCAGGTCGAGCCCGAAGCTGTCAATAGGCGCGCACCTGCTGCGGTTCTCGCGCCGGCGACCGGTCCCGAGTCGCGCTCGAGGGGCGGTTCTTGGCGGTCCTTCAAAAAACCAGGCGCAGGCCGACCTCGTAGTGGCGCGGCTGCGCGTAGCCGTTCGGGTCGCCAAAGAGGAAGGAGCCGCCACACCCCAGGGCGCTGCCGCAGACACCGGTGACCTGCTCGGTGCCCAGGAGGTTGAAGACGCTGGCGATCAGCTCGCTGCGCACCGGGCCGGCCGGGAAGCCCTTGCGGATCTCGAGGTTGACGTTGTAGTTGCTGTTGCCGCGGAAACTGCCGCGCGGCGCCAGGTACTGGACGTCGTAGACTGGTCCCGGCGTCGTCTTGCTATAAGGGAACGGCGATGTGTAGTCGCTCTGGATGCCGAGGCTGAAGTCGAGCGGCAGGCGAAGGTAGCCGTCCAGCCGCACGCGGTGCCGGCGGTCGTCGGAGAGATAGCCGTAGCGGTTCACGAACAGAGACGGAAAGATGTCGAAGTCAGGCCCTGCATTCTGGTCGTACTCCACGCTGCCGCGGGACTTCGAATAGACGTAGGACGCCCTGACCTGGAGCCGTTCGCTGGGACGGCTGCTCAGGGTCAGCAGCGCTCCCTGGTAGTTGCGCTTGGCCGCCGGCAGGTTGGCGACCACGAACGTAGGGCAGTTGGTCCCGTTCGGATCGGGAGTTGGGGTGGGAACGTTCTCCGCGCAGGTGTCTTCGAAGATGTGGCTCGCCCGCTTGTGAATGAAGGAGAGCTCTACCGTCGTGCGGTTGAAGAGCTGGCGCTCGACGCCGACCGTGTACTCGGTGGTGGTCATCGCCTTGAGCCCGGGCTCGATGACCTCCGGGGCCGAGCCAAACTCATTGACCTTGAAGTAGCCGAGCGGATCGCGGTGCAGAGGGTCGCTCGGCAGATAACCCGCGGGGCCGAACCGGCCGCCCGCGGCGCACGCGGCCGCGCTCGCAAAGAAGGCCGAGCAGGGACGATAGAAGAGAGTCGGCGCGCTGTTGAGCCGGGTGAAAGACGGCAGGGTCAACCCATTCGGCGAGAAAAAGATGCCGTAGCTTCCGCGCAACACCGTCCGGGCGTCGCCGCTGAGATCGAAGGCGAAGCCGAGGCGCGGCTGGAGATAGCGCATGTCGGCGACCTGAACGCCGCCGTTGTTCCTGTACTTGACGTCGTCGAAGCGGACGCCGAGCTGCAGGGTCAGCGCCGGCAAGGGCCGCCAGGCATCTTGCAGGAAGGCCGAGTAGAGCTTGCCGGTGAAGCGAGCGAAGTCGAGCGGTTGCTGGATCTCCAGAAAGGCGCCGCTGCTGATCGGGCCGTTGAAGTCGTGATAGAGAGCTCCGCCGGTGAGATTGTTCTTGGCCAGGAACGACATGTTGCTGTAGCTCGTCCCAGCCTTGAGCTCATGGCTCCCGGCAAGCCGGCCGACAAAATCGGAGACGGTGGCCTGCAGCTCATCACGGTTGCGCTTGGAGAACTGGGCGTTGTCGAAATTGTTCGAGGTGATGCTGGTGACCTGCTCCTGGATGGCCGGTGTGTCGAGATTTCCGCTCTGCGGTAACAGGTCGATCTCGGCGCGGTTGACCGCTCCCTGTACCTCGACCAGCAGCGTCGAGGTCAGCACGCCGGAGAAGTCGAGCTGGTAGATGTGGCCCGGTTGTGTCTGCATGGACGCCGTCGCCGGCGCGACGAACTGGCCGGCATTCTGGTTCCTGATCGTGGCCGGATGGGAGGAGTACTTCGCGACGCCGCGCCAGCTTGGATCGATCTGCCAGGTGAGTTTCTCGAGATAGTTCTCACCCTTGAAGTCGCGGGTCAACACCGACGAGGTCGGAGTCGTCTTGCGGTCGATATACTCGGCGGAGGCAAAAAACCAGAGCTTGTCGCGGAAAATCGGCCCGCCGAGGGTCGCGGCCGGCTTCAAGAATCCGGTTTTGTTCGTGTCGCGGTTGAAGTGCCTGCCGTTCTCGGCGAACTTGCTGTCGCTATAGCGCGTATCGACCGTGCCGGCAAACCGGTTGCCGCCCGACTTGGTGACGATGTTGACGACGCCACCGGTGGCGCGCCCGAACTCGGCCGCAAAGCCGGCGGTTTGGAAGGAGATCTCCTTGATGGCATCGAAATTGAGGTTGGTTCCGAACGTCGCGGTCACCGGGTCGGTCGTGTCGACTCCGTCGATGTAGTAAGCGTTCTCGCCGTCGGTCGAGCCGAACACGTGAGGATTGCCGGTGCCGTTGTCGGCGCCCGGAGTCCTGCCGATGACGTACTGGTACGAGCGTCCCTGTGACCCGATCGAAGCGCGGTCCACGTAGTCGGTGGAGTAGACGCTGCTGATCCCCGCGCGAGCGGTGTCGACCACCGGTAGATCGGCGGTGACCGTGATCGATCCCGAGAAGCCGCCGACCTCCAGCCTGGGGAAGATCTCGGCCGTGCGGTCGAGCGCAACCTGTACGCCCACGATTTCCTCGGTTCTGAACCCTTCTAGCTCGCAGCGGACGTGGTAAACGCCCGGGTCGAGGCTCGCGAAGGCGAAGCCGCCGTCGGGCCCGGTCCGCGTCACTCGCGGTCCGCCGATGAGCGAAGCCGAAGAGGTCGTGACCGTCACGCCGGGCAGCACGCCGCCCTGCGCGTCCTTGATGGTTCCGATCAGCCTACCGGTCGTGCCCTGCCCGAGCGCCGCGGTCACGCTGAGCAGCGCGAGCAGCGCAAAAGGCAACGGCAAGAGACGCCACATCTTCATGGACCCGAACCCCCTTCGGATTGCACCGCCGCGCATCAAAACGCTATTGAGATCTGAGCGTGCCATGGACTGCGAGTTGCTGTCAAACGCCGCCGCGCCCCAAAGATCATAGAAAGTCCACGAAGAGATCGAGCCACGTAAGACGACGCGGCAACTTACTTGCCAGTCCGCTCGGAAAATTGACGCCAATTGGCAAGTTACTTGGCACTCCCCCGTCATTTCGCCGCTCGCGAGCCTGTTAAAGCTCGTGGCATCAGCCTTGCTCCACTGCCGTGCGCCAAGCCGTCACCTGCGGCTCACGATTGGAGGGTCGAACATGAAACGCTCGACGGCAGTCGCCTGTGGCTGCTTGGCTGTTGTTGTCCTCTGGTTGGGCAAGTCGGTCCAAAGCCAGACGGTCGGAACGAAGGGCAATGGGCCTCAAAGCGCCAGCGACTTCTCGCGAGCATCGACACAGAGACAAAGAGCAAACAAGCAATATTTCTATAAGCTCGCAACTGTTGCTTGTGTTCGGTCTGTCCACTATACTGAGCCAGTTTTAGAGTTAGACGCCTGGTCGACCCATCAGAGCGACGATGGCTCTCAAGCGTTCTTCTACGAATCGAGAGCTGTTCATCCGCTCTTGCATACCCCGTCGGTAAGCTTCATGCGCTACCTGCCAAGGCAGGCGAAATAGGGCCTAAAACGGAAAGGAAGTCTTCATGCCACGCACCACTTGCTCGACCAATTCGATTCTTACGCTGGTTTTGGCAGGACTCCTTTGCTCGCCGTTGTTAGCAGTCGCCTTGCCTCGAGCCACTTCTGATCTGATGAATGCAACTTCGACGCCCTCGACTCTCGATGTCGCTAACCGTTCGACTTCCCCCAATAATGTCTTACCTCAAGCACAGACTAACTGTATTCCAGGCCCAACGACCCTCTGCCTCAACCGCGGTCGATTCCGTGTCGAAGTCAACTGGACCGACTTTCAGGGGAACAGCGGCCTCGGACATGTTGTTTCTTCCGGTTCAGCTGATTCCGGTCTGCTCTGGTTCTTCGGTGCGACTAACTGGGAGATGTTGGTGAAGGTCCTGGACGGTTGTTCTCTGAACGACCGTTTTTGGGTGTTCTCTGCAGCGACGACTAATGTGGAGTATACCCTTCGCGTCACAGATACCGTCACAGGAGCCGTTAAAACGTACACGAACCCCTTAGGACACTCAGCAGATGCTAATACCGACACGAGCGCCTTTGCCACGTGCTCAGCACCAGTGAAGAGTGGCGCTAGTGAAGGTCCACTTGGCACACGCCGAGGCCTGGCAACCGCTCCGGCTTCGAACGAGCTCCGTGCCCTGCCAAAGTTTGTTACACAGAGCAGCTGCGTTCCAAGTGCGACTCAGATGTGTCTGAGCGGTGGCCGATTCAAAGCCGAAGTGACCTGGCGAGACTTCCAGGGAACCAGCGGCCAAGGCCAAGTCGTACCACTCGGTTCGGATGACTCAGGCCTCTTCTGGTTTTTCGCGCCGGACAATTGGGAAATGTTGATCAAGGTCCTGAACGGTTGCGGCGTGAACAACCGCTTCTGGGTATTCTCCTCCGCGGTTACAAACGTGGAGTTCACTTTGCGGGTAACCGACACCTATACCGGCGAGGTCAAGGAGTACGTCAACCAGTCGGGCACGACAGCGCCAGCCGTTACCGACACTGATGCGCTCGGCGGATGCGCGGCAATAGGACCGCCCCGGATAGAGTTCACGAGTGATCGCTCACTAGCTCTCAGGGCGATTGGTGATAAAGCTACGCTGCAGGTCAACGTGTTCGGTGCGGCCGGCCACTTACTCCCCGACGCGACGGTGACATGGACATCCTCAGATCCAAGCCTCGTTGAGGTCACACCTTCGGGGCCAAGTAGCGCCGTAGTTCGGGCAGCTGGCAACCCGCCTGCTTCCGTTGTCATCCGAGCTACCTACCGCGACGTTGAAGCGGATGCCCTCGTGCTGCTTGCAACACCTGCTCCGACGACGGTGCTGATTTCGAGTGCCGATGTCATTGCCCAGACTGCCGATACCCTGACACTGCGAGCCACCGCGCAGACGCGGGCAGTACAACCTGGACAGATCTTTGCGAGCGGCGACAGGTCCGGAGTACTCGCTCGGGTGGCCTCAATTCTCGGTGCCGACAATCAGAGCGTCATTTTCAGTGTTACGCCGGCCAGTCTTGTGGAAGCATTTACCCAGCTAACAATTGGCGTCTCTGGTCAGTCCACACGCCTTACGGGAAGTTTCCATTTGCCCCGAGGCAGTGATAGGGCTGCAACTGAGTTCGTCGTTGATGGTCTAGTGCAGGAGGAGCCTCTGGTTTCCTTGCGTGAGGTGAAGTGTTCAGTCGACGGAAGCCGGTCACCGGCGATTACCCTGGAAGGGGCGGAAATCTCGTTCGACGTAACGGTCGAACCCTATCTACGCACCAACGTACAGCCCGACAACATTCTTTTCCACCTAGGTGAGATTACGACATTCTCTCTAGGGGCAGTCGGCGAGATCAGGGTGAACATCAGCACAGGGTCGATTACCGTTGGCACACATCTCGAGGGCAAGCTCGAATGCTCCTTGGAACTGACAACGGGATCGCTTCCAGCATTCGCCTATGGACCGTTCACGGCAACTCTAGATGTGACTCCTAAGCTTGGGGTAGAGGGCACTGCGACCTTTGACAGCCCCAGTCTGCGACTGAAGGGTCCATCGGGTTCTCTGGGTGGTCGTATCAATGCAGGTGTGCGGTACACCAAAGGTCTTGGATGGGAGGCGATTCGGGAGAAGTCTTGGGATGGGCACCTCGAACCACCTTCACTCGATGGCTCCAATGGTGGTTTTAGCTCAAACGCGGACGGCTTTGCTTCTCTCGATTTCGGAGTTGGTGTGTTTCTTGGTAATCCTGCCAGTTTTTGGTCAAAGCGGCTTTTGAATGCGAGGTTTTTTGATCTCAAAGGATACGGCTATTTCACTGCAAATCTACCATTACCGATTGACTTCAGGAAGCCTTCGTACAAGGGACCTGACTGGGAAGCAGGGATCGGTTTGAAGGGAGATCTCAAGGCGGAGATTGCCCAGGGAGTACTTCACGATTTGCTAGAGAGGGTAGGTATCAAGACGAGTTTTGGTGGACCAGTTGAACTTTTCAATTTGCCGCTACCATTGGTGCATTCCCCAACTGCTATTATGGCGGCGGCGCCGACAACGCACCCGGATGTCGGTCACCACGACAGCGTGCAATTCTCCATTGCTCCTAGTGGAGAGGTATCACGAGGTAGTGTGGAGTTCTTGGCTAGTGGTCTGGGTGGGGGTAGTAGATTGTCCAGCATTGCGACAGGCAGGGTAGAAGGGTTGTCCGGTGGAGCGCTTTGGACTCCTTCAGCTGGCGACGTAGGAGAGCACGAGGTCTACGGGCGCGTTTGGAACGTTGACGCCATTAGTCAAGCATTGCCGTACGCCACGACAAACCACGTGAATATTAACGTATCAAATAGCGGACCCGGTGAGCCTACAAAGCCTGGGCCTTTTTCGCTCTCAGGGAACTCTACCTGCAGTGGGGCAGTCTCGGCTGTAAGTCTGAGCTGGAGCGATTCCGCTCGCGCGACGACCGTCGTCGTTTATCGGGATGGATCGGTCGTTAGCGGCAACCTGCCTAGTCGCCAGCATGCGTTCATAGATTCGAGCAATGTCTCGACTGGTCAAACCTACAGCTACTTTGCCCAGGCTAGTAATACCTCAGATTCAACCGACTCAAACACGATCACGGTGGTGGTGCCAAGGAGCGGGTGCGGCGGCGGGGGCGAGACGTCAGCGTCGGTGAGCGGAGTCTCGCCCAATCCGGTGCCGGGTCTGGATGACAGCCAGACGCTGACGGTTTTCGGGAACAACTTCGTGTCCGGTGCGACGGCGACGCTGCGCGACCTCACCAATGGAGGGACGTTCCCGAAGTCGGTGAACTTCACCAACAGCGGCCAGTTGAGCCTGAGCGCGAATTTCACGAATCGCACGGCTAACTGGTCGGTTTCGGTGACTAATTCTGGCGCCTCGGAGTCGAACCAGTTCCAGTTTCAGGTGCAGGCGACGGGGACGGCGACGGCGTCGGTGAGCGGTGTCTCGCCCAATCCGGTGCCGGGTCTGGATGGCAGCCAGACGCTGACGGTTTTCGGGAACAACTTCGTGTCCGGTGCGACGGCGACGCTGCGCGACCTCACCAATGGAGGGACGTTCCCGAAGTCGGTGAACTTCGCCAACAGCGGCCAGTTGAGCCTGAGCGCCAATTTCACCAATCGCACGGCTACCTGGTCGGTTTCGGTAACCAATCCTAGCGCCTCGGAGTCGAACCAGTTCCAGTTTCAGGCGCAGGCGACGGGACCGGTGACGGCGTCGGTGAGCGGTGTCTCGCCCAATCCGGTGCCGGGTCTGAATGGCAGCCAGACGCTGACAGTTTTCGGGAACAATTTCGTGTCCGGTGCGACGGCGACGCTGCGGGACCTCACCCATGGGGGGACATTCCCGAAGTCGGTGAACTTCACCAACAGCGGCCAGTTGAGCCTGAACGCGAATTTCACCAATACGACCGCTACCTGGTCGGTTTCGGTGACCAATCCTGGCACCTCGGAGTCGAACCAGTTCCAGTTTCAGGTGCAGGCGACGGGACCGGTGACGGCGTCGGTGAGCGGCGTCTCACCCAATCCGGTACCGGGTCTGGATGGCAGCCAGACGCTGACGGTTTTCGGGAACAACTTCGTGTCCGGTGCGACGGCGACGCTGCGTGACCTCACCAATGGGGGGACATTCCCGAAGTCGGTGAACTTCGCCAACAGCGGCCAGTTGAGCCTGAGCGCGAACTTCACCAATCACACGGCTACCTGGTCGGTTTCGGTGACCAATCCTGGCACTTCGGAGTCGAACCAGTTCCAGTTTCAGGTGCAGGCAACGGGACCGGTGACAGCGTCGGTGAGCGGTGTCTCGCCCAATCCAGTGCCGGGTCTGGATGGCAGCCAGGCGCTGACGGTTTTCGGAAACAATTTCGTGTCCGGTGCGACGGCGACGCTGCGGGACCTCACCCATGGGGGGACATTCCCGAAATCGGTGAACTTCACCAACAGCGGCCAGTTGAGCCTGAACGCGAATTTCACCAATACGACCGCTACCTGGTCGGTTTCGGTGACCAACCCAGGTGCGTCGGAGTCGAACCAGTTCCAGTTTCAGGTGCAGCACCAGTAGAAATCGACCTGCTAACCCAGGGATACTCTTGTGCAATGGAGGGAAGCCCACGGCCTCAGATTCATAAGCCCGGTCCTGGAGATCGGGGGCTTGGTAGGCGTCAGTACCCTTTGCTGAATGTAACTGTGGTGGAGTAGTACACGTGCACCGGCTTTCCATCCTGAGTGGCCGGCCGGAAGACCGCATGCCGGAGGCTGTCGAGAGCCTTCTGGTTGAACTTTTCGGCCATGCCACGGAGCACTTTCGCATCCACGACGCAGCCCTCTTCGTCGATGAAGGCCTCCATCACGACAGAGCCCTGGCCCAGGGCGTATCTCGATGTGTCGGGGTACTCGGGCAGAGGTGAAACGAGCGGTTGCGGCGCGACGATCTTGGTCCCTGACTTCGCCGCTTCTTTTACCTCGGCCAGTGCGCCGGGACTGTGGGACAGGTCCGGAAGGTGGCCGTCGGTTCTCGCCCGACAGAGCACGACGCGCATGTCGTCTTCAGCCGCCCCCTGGGGCTGGTGGTGCAGGTACTCTCTCGCTGCCTCTGCCGCTTCAGCGTAGCGCCCCTGCTTGAGCAGCCTCTTTGCCTGCTTCAGCGTCTCTGCCGCGGCCGCCGGCGGGCCGAGCTCCCATGCCCTTGCCTGGCTGAGCCCGAGCCACGGCAACGCAACCGTCAGGACGACCGCCCTCAGCGCCGCCCGTCTCATGAGAGGTCCTGGCTAGACCCCCTTGCCCTTCCCGTCCGCTTCGCGCACGGCGTTGACGAGGGTGCGGATGGAGGGGAGCTCGCTGAAGACATAGGGGTCGGTGCCGGGGCGGTAGAGGAGGTAGAAGGGGATGCCGTAACGGCCGTGTTCGGAGAGGAACCGGGCGATCTCGTCGTTGCGGTTGGTCCAGTCGGCGCGCATGGGCAGCACGTTGTGCTCGGCGAAGGCGCGGGCGACCTCGGGAGTGTCGAGGATCAGCCGCTCGTTGACCTTGCAGGTGAAGCACCAGTCGGCGGTCACGTCGACGAAGACGAGCTGGCCCTGGGAGCGCAGCGATTCGGCGCGGGCGCGGTCGAAGCTCACCCAGGCGATCAGCCCGGCCGGCCGTCCGGCGGCGCGACCGTCGCCATGGCCGGAGGCACCGGCGCCGCTCCACGCGGCGAGTCCCAGGGAGAAGGCTGCCGCGGCCACCAGGCCGGCCCCGGCGGTGCGGCGCAGCGCCGGAGCGGCAAACGCGCGGTGCCGCACCCAGGCGAACAAGGCCACGCCGACGAGCGCCAGCTCGATGGCCGCCAGCCGCGCGGGACTGACCTGGGCGGAGAGCACGTAGAGCAGCCAGACCGCCGCCCCGGCGAGCAGGAAGCCGAGGGCGCCGCGCAGCGTCTCCATCCAGTCGCCCGGCTTGGGCAGCAGCCGCGCCACTCCCGGCGCCGCGGCCAGGAGCAGATAGGGGAGGGACATGCCCAGGCCAACCGCCGTGAAGACGGCGAAGATCGTCGGCGGGGGCTGCGCCAGGGCGAAGCCGACGGCGGTGCCGAGGAAAGGCGCCGAGCAAGGAGTGGCCATGATGGTGGCGAAGAGGCCGGAGGCGAAATGCCCGGCCAGTCCCTCGCGCGGGCCAGAGCCGCCCAGCCGCGCCAGCGTCATGGGCAGCCGGATCTCGAACAGGCCCCACAGGTTGAGGGAAAACAGGACGATCACGACGGCGAGCAGGGCGACGAATCCCGGCCGCTGGAACTGGGTGCCCCAGCCAACCGCCGCGCCGGCCGCGGCGGCGGCGATGGCCGCTCCGGCCAGCGCCCAGAACGACACCAGGATGCCCGCCGCGGTGGCGAGCGCACCGCGAACGACGCCGCTGCGTCCCGCTCCGGCGCTGCGCAGCATGCCGAAGACCTTCAGCGAGAGGACCGGCAGCACGCAGGGCATCGCGTTGAGGACGAGCCCGCCGAGGGCGGCGAGGAGCAGGATCACGCCGAGGCTGCCCGCCGCCCTTGAGTCGGCGCCGGCCGCGGCAGGCTGATGGGATCCTGTTCCCCGGTTGCCCGCGCCGGCGGTGGCGACGCTCGGCCTGGCCGTCGCCGATCGCAGCAGCATGGGCTCCGGTCCGCCCGCGCGCGGCGCGGTGTCCGGGCCGTTGGCGCCGGCAGCGGGCCCGGCCGCGCTCTTGACCGGCTTGCCGCCGGGTCCGACGGCGAGCTGGATGCGCGCCTGGGTGGTGACCGGCGGCAGGCATTGCGAATCGTTGCAGGCCTGGTAGCGGAGTTGCGCTTGGATGGGGTAGAGGCCCTTGGCGGCATCCGCGGGAACGGCGACCGCCGCCGCGATCACCACCTCGCCGTCGAAGACCGACAACGGCTCGTCGGCGAAGGCGAAGGACTTCTTCTTGGCGGCCGGGTACTTGACCGCGGCCTTCGGCCAGCCGGACGGCAAGGCAAGCTCGAGAGCGGTCGGGATCAGGTAGTCGTAGGTCGGTCTGTTACTGTTGACATGCCAGCCGGAATCGATCGACACCAGGGCGGCGAGCTGGGCCGTCGCGCCCGCCTCGTAGGCCGTGCGGTCGGCGTTGAGCACGAAGCGGGCCTTTTCGGGCCGCCGGATCTCGCCGCGGGCCGGGCCGGCGCCGAGCGCCAGCGCCCCCGTTGCGAGCATTACGAGCGTCGCGAGCGCCGGCGGGGCCGCCCGGCGGCCAAGGCAGCGTGCGGTGGTGGTCTCGCGGCGGGGAAGTCGGGTCATGGCTCGTGCGGCCTCTTCGTTTCCACAGCAACCAAACACCACGGTGCCGGTGGTTGTTCCGGGTCCGGCTGCCGCGAGTCAGAAAGAGATTAACACCGGCCCGCCCCGGAGCGATCGGGCGAGCGGCGGAAGAGGCAGGAGGTCCGGCCTGCCGGTGATACCATCCGCGCCGATGCGGCTCTCAGCCAGAAGCTCGCGGATCGGCGAGTCCGCGACACTGCGTGTGTCCCGCTGCGCGGCGGAGCTCAAGGCGCGCGGCGTCTCGGTGGTCGATCTCGGCGCCGGCGAGCCCGATTTTCCCTCGCCCGCCGTGGCCGTCGAGGCGGCCCGCCAGGCTCTCGCGGAGGGCTTCACTCGGTATACCCCGAGCAGCGGGATACCAGCGCTGCGCGAGGCGCTCGCCGAGTCCTGCCGCAGGCGCTTCGGGGCGCCGTGGCCCGCCGCCCAGTCGGTGGTCACGGTGGGCGGCAAGGGCGCGCTGTTCGAGCTCGCGCTGGCGCTTTTCGACGACGGACAGGAGGTGATCCTGCCGTCTCCGGCGTGGGTGAGCTTCGTCGAGCAGATCCGTTTTGCCGGCGCCCAACCGGTCGAAGTGCAGACCTGCGGCAAGGACGGCTTCCGCATCCATGCCGCGGACGTGCTCGCCGCGGTGACCGGCCGCACCCGCGCCATCCTGCTCAACTCCCCCGGCAATCCGACCGGCGGCGTGGTCGGCGCCGCCGATCTGCGCGAGATCGTCGCGGGCGCCGCGGCGCGCGGTCTGGTGGTCATCGGCGACGAGACCTACGAGCGCTTCATCTATGAAGGCAAGCACGCGAGCGTGGCCAGCCTGGCCGCGGAGTTCCCGGAGACGGTGGTGCTGGTGGGATCGTTCTCCAAGACTTACGCGATGACCGGCTGGCGCCTCGGCTATCTGTTCGGGCCGCCGGAGATCGTCAAGGCGGTCGAGGAGATCCAGAGCCATGCCACCTCGAACGCCACTTCGTTCGCCATGGTGGGCGCCCTCGCCGCGCTACGCCACGCCGAGCCGGACGTGGCGAAGATGATCGCCGAGTACCGGGCGCGGCGCGACTTCCTGATCCCGCGCCTCAACCAGCTGCCGGGCTTTCACTGCACTCCTCCCGACGGCGCCTTCTATGCATTTCCGCGGGTCGACGGAGCCTACCGGCCCGGCCGCCAGGGCTCGGTGGCCTTCGCCGAGTTCCTGCTCGAGAAGGCGCGCGTGGCGGTGGTTCCCGGCATCGCTTTCGGCTCCGACGACCACATCCGCATCTCCTTCGCCTGCTCTCGCGACACTCTCGCCGAAGGGCTGAAGCGCTTCGCCGAAGTGCTCGCCGACTGACCCGCCGGCCGGCGGGCGGTGGCAACCAGCGGTGCACGGGCTCCGCTCCTGCTATGCTCCGCTCACCAACTCGAAGGAAGGAGGAGGCGCATGACCAAGATCAACTTGGGCAGGGTGATCCTCGGCGGCCTACTGGCAGGATTGCTGGTCAATATCGGCGAGTTCCTGCTCCACACGAAGGTGATCGTGGCGGAGGAGACGGCCCAGATGGCGGCGAAGGGCGGCACCATGGGTGACTTCAAGATCTGGATCATCTACAGCTTCGTGTACGGGATCGCTCTCGTCTGGCTCTACGCGGCGATCCGGCCGCGCTTCGGCGCCGGCGCCGGCGCGGCGGCCTGCGCGGGCGCGACCGCATGGTTTTTCGGCGGCTTCTTGTCGGCCGTGGCGATGGTCAATCTAGGGCTCTTCCCGCTCAACACCACGGTGATCACGACCATCTGGGGCCTGGTGGAGAGCGTCATCGCCGCCATCGCGGGCGCCTGGCTCTACAAAGAAACCTGAGGCCGGGAGCCGCCGCGATCGGGGAAGCTACGGCCGGGGAGCCGGCCGCCGCCGGGCCTTGATCAGGACCGCGATCTCGTCGGGACGGGGATTGACGAAGTCGAGGCGGATGCGGCCGTCGGCCGTCTCGGAGACCGTCGCCGGAATCGAGCTCGCGGTCAGGTACCAGCCGGCGGGCAGGACCACGGCGTTGCGCGGCCGGCCGAAGCTGCGGTCGAAGACCAGCTCGTCGCCATCCAGACAATAGCTGCGCGCATCGGAGTAGGTCTCGGAGATGCGCAGGCGGATGGAGTGGCCTTGCTCGACCGGCGGGAAATGGGCTACCACCACTTCCGAGTCGGGACCGACAGGCTCGCCCAGCTCGCGGCTGCCGAGGCCGGCACGCGTGATGGCATCGCCCTTCAGGGTCTCGACCGCAAGCAGCTCGCCGGTGTCGAGGTTGCGCGCCGCCGGGTTGGAGGCCGTGCTTCCCTTGCGCACCACATTGAGGTAGCGCTCCGCTCCGGCCTTCGATTCCGTGTAGTCGTGGTAGAGGTCGAAGGCGTGGGTCTCCGGCTGGCGCAGGAAATAGACGATCTCGCGGTCCTGGTGCGCCCGCTCCGCCAGCCGCTCCGCCTGGCGCTCGGCGGCGGCCGCCGGGGAGCTCGCGGCCGGCGCACCGGCGGCCGGCACGCCGGCAGCCAGCGCGCCGAAAAGCAAGCACGGAGCCGCCGCCAATCTCTTCATCGACTTCACTGCGGAAGCCTCCGCGCCTCCAGCACGAAGCGTACCGCCTCCGGCCCGACGTGCAGGAAGCTCGCCGCCAGGCGGCCGCCGGGCGCGGCGAAGATCTGCGCCGGGAAGTTGCAGCCGACCACTTCGTAGCCCGCCGGCAGGACGACAGAGTTGCGCCGGATGCCCAGCGAGCGCGAGAAGACGATGCGGTCCTCGCCCTTGCGGAAGTAGCTCTTGGCGTCCTTGTAGGTTTTCTCGATGAGCAGTCGCACGCCGCCCTCCCGGGGCGGCGCGGGCACGGGTCGCGGCAGCTCCACCCGGATGTAGCTGGTGTCGAGATCCGCCTCGGGAAGCCCGCCGGCGCGCGCCTCGCCGCCGCTCACCACCGTGAAGCGCAGCTTCTTCTCGGTCGCCTGGTCGAGCACCGCCTCCCCGCTCGCCTCGCTCCCCTTGCGGATCGGGTTGAAAAACGCCGTCGCGCCCGGCGTGGTGGCCGTCACCTCGTAAAGGATGTGGAAGCTCGCCGTCTCCGGCGCGAGAAGCTCGTAGCGCGTGTACTCGTCCGCCTCCCTTCTTGCAGGAGCCGCGGCAGGGGTCGCGGCGGTCCGGGCCTCGGTCACTCCCCGAGCCGCCGGCCTGGAAACGGACGCGGTCGACTGGCAGGCAATGCAGGCGGCGACCAGGGCCATTCCTAGCGAAGCCGGCCCAGAACGCTCTACCAGCCTCCACAGCGGGTGGCAGCGCACACTTGAGCGGAGCACGACCGCGAGTATAGCGGCAGCAGCCCAGCGGGCGCGGTTATACTGCCGCTCGCGCCTGGCCGCGAACCGCCGCGCATCGCGCATCGCGAGCCCGCGGCCGCCGGCCTGGCCGCGGACTGCTGAGCGTCCCGGCTGGGCCCACTCGTCACCATGAGCGGAGGTAGACCATGCAGCGAGGCTTGCTCGCATCGAGAGCAGCGTGGACCGGGAGAATGTCGTTGACCGTCGCTCTCGCGGTTGGAGCCGGGGGTATCGGGGGCATCGGGGGCGCCGGGACCGCCGCGGCGGCGCCGCCCGCCGGCCAGACCGCCGCGGCGCGGAAAGGGGACCAGCCCACCGTGGAGGAAGCCAGGAAATTCGTCGAAGAGGCCGAACGCAGCCTCGTCGAGCCGTCGACCGAGGGACAGCGGGCGGCGTGGGTGCAGTCCACCTTCATCACTTACGACACCGAGATCCTCGCCGCCAAGGCCAGCGAGCGCCTGCTCGCCCTCGGCGTCAGGTTGGCCAAGGAGGCGGCCCGCTTCGACGGCCTCGCCCTGCCGTTCGACGTCGCCCGCCGGCTCGACCTGCTCAAGCGCGGCCTGACGCTCGCGGCCCCCTCCGATCCGGCCAAGACCGCCGAGCTCTCGCAACTCAACGCCCGCCTGGAAAGCGCCTACGGCTCCGGCAAGTACTGCCCGCCCAGCGGCGAGTGCAAGGACCTCCCGCAGCTCGAAGACGTCATGGACAAGAGCCGCAACCCCAAAGAGCTGCTCGACGCCTGGAAGGGGTGGCACTCGGTCGCGCCGCCCATGCGCCAGGACTTCACGCAGCTCGTCGCGGTGGCCAACGAGGGGGCGCGCGAGCTGGGCTACAAGGACACCGGGGCCATGTGGCGGGGCAAGTACGACATGCCTCCGGACGCCTTCGCGGCCGAGGTCGACCGGCTATGGGGGCAGGTCAAGCCGCTCTACGACTCCCTGCATTGCTACGTGCGGGCCAAGCTCAGCGAAAAGTACGGCAGCCAGGTCGTGGCTCCCGACCAGCCCATCCCGGCGCACGTCCTGGGCAACATGTGGGCCCAGACCTGGGACAACGTCTTCGACCTCGTCGCTCCGCCGCAGGCCGATCCGGGCTATGACCTGACCCGGGCCCTGCTCGGCAAGAAGACCCAGCCGCTGGACATGGTGCACTATGGCGAGCGCTTCTTCGTCTCGCTCGGCTTCGCGCCGCTGCCCAAGAGCTTCTGGGAGAGGTCGCTGTTCACCCAGCCGCGCGACCGCGACGTGGTCTGCCACGCGAGCGCCTGGGACATCGACAACCAGGACGACCTGCGGATCAAGATGTGCATCAAGATCCAGGGCGAGGACTTCAAGACCATCCACCACGAGCTGGGGCACAACTTCTACCAGCGCGCCTACAAGAACCAGCCCTTCCTCTACCAGGACAGCGCCAACGACGGCTTTCACGAAGCGGTCGGCGACACCATCGCGTTGTCGATTACGCCCGGGTATCTGAAGGAGATTGGGCTGATCCAGCAGGTGCCCGACACCTCGAAAGACCTCGGCATCCTGATGAAGCTGGCGCTCGAGAAAGTCGCATTCCTGCCCTTCGGGCTGATGATCGATCAGTGGCGCTGGAAGGTCTTTTCCGGCGAGATCCAGCCCGCCGACTACAACAAGACCTGGTGGGAGCTGCGCCGCAAGTACCAGGGCGTCATGCCGCCCGGCGGCGAGCATCAGCGCTCGGAGGCGGACTTCGACCCGGCGGCCAAGTATCACGTCGCCGCCAGCGTGCCCTACACGCGATACTTCCTGGCCGACATCCTGCAGTTCCAGTTCCACCGCGGCCTCTGCCAGGCCGCCGGCATCCGCGGCCCGCTCAACCGCTGCTCGATCTACGGCAACAAGGCGGCGGGCCAGCGCCTGGCGAAGATGCTGGAGATGGGCGCCAGCCGCCCCTGGCCCGAGGCGCTCGAGGTGATGACCGGCCAGAAGCAGATGGACGCCACCGCCATCATCGACTACTTCGCGCCGCTCAAGACCTGGCTCGACGACCAGAACCGCGGCCGCAAGTGCGGGTGGTAGCGCGCGCCCTCCCTCCCTCCAGTACCGCTCGCGGCCGGGCGGACCGCTGGCGGCCGGACGAGCAGGATACCCGGACCGGACTATGGTAGTAATCTAGCTGGCGCCGCAAGAGGAGGCGACCGATGGGGAAGAAGGCCAAGAACACGGGGGAGAGCGGCGGGCGCGCCAGCGGCCTTTCGCGGCGCGACTTCCTGCGCGGGAGCGCGGCGGCGGGGGCCCTCGGCGGCGCCCTGCTGGCGGGCGGCGAGGGTGCCGGCGCGGCGGTGGCGGCGCCGCGCAGACTGGCCGGCGTGGAGCTCGCCGGGCCGGGGGCGGTGGCGATGAGCTTCCGGATCAACGGCAAGAGGCGGCAGGCGTCCCTCGAGCCGCGGGTGACCCTGCTCGACGCCCTGCGCGATCATCTCGACCTGACCGCGGCCAAGAAGGTCTGCGACCGCGGAACCTGCGGCGCCTGCACCGTGATCGTCGCCGGCCAGGCGGTCTATGCCTGCAGCGTGCTGGCGATCGAAGCTCAGGGCAAGGCCATCGAGACGGTCGAGGGCCTGGGCGGGCCGGACAAGCTCCAACCCCTCCAGGCGGCGTTCGTCGCCAACGACGCCCAGCAGTGCGGCTTCTGCACGCCGGGGTTCGTCATGGCGGCCAAGGCGCTGCTGGACCGCAATCCCCACCCGGCGCTGGCCGACGTCCATCGCGCGCTCTCCGGCAACTTCTGCCGTTGCGGCACCTACGCCGGCCTGCGCCAGGCGGTGCTCGGAACTTCCCGCGCCGACGCCGGCGCGGAGGACGGCGGCCATGGTTGAGTACAACTGGCCCGACGCCGCCAGCCGGAGGCTGATCGGCAAGCGCATCTCGCGGCTCGACGGGCCGGCCAAGGTCAGCGGCGCCGCCAAGTACACCTACGACATCCAGCGCCCCGGCATGCTCCATGCCCGGGCCTTGCGCTGCCCGCACGCGCACGCCCGGGTGCGCAAGCTCGACGTCTCGGCGGCCGAGCGCATGCCCGGGGTCAAGGCGGTGCGCGTGGTCCACGCCGAGGGGGCCGAGATCCAGTGGGCGCTCGACGAAGTGGCCTTCGTCGCCGCGGTCAGCGAGGACGTCGCCGAAGACGCGATCCGCGCCATCGTGGTCGAGTACGAGGTGCTGCCGCACTTCGTCAACGAGGAGCGCCTCGAACAGGCGCCCAAGGTCAATCCGGGCGACGAGCAGACCGAGGGCGACCCGGCGGGAGCGATGGCGGCGGCTGCGGTGCGCGTCAAGGGCACCTACGGCCTGCCGGTGGTAGCGCACAACTGCCTGGAGGCGCACGGGCACGTCTGCGAGTGGACGGGCAAGGAGGAGCTGTCCACCTGGAGCTCGTCGCAGGCGGTCTCGGGCGCGGCCGCGCAGTTCGCCGAGGGGCTCGCCATCCCGGCCTCCAACGTCAGGGTGGTGACCCAGTACATGGGCGGCGGCTTCGGCAGCAAGTTCAACATCGACAGCTGGGGGCTCGAGTGCGCGAGGCTGGCCAAGCAGGCCGGCGCGCCGGTCAAGCTGATGCTCGAGCGCGACGCCGAGCTGACCGTGGCCGGCGATCGCCCCTCGGCGTTCGCCCATATCGAGGTGGGCGCCGCCGCGGACGGCGCGATCACCGCCTGGATCTCGGATTCCTGGGGCTCGGGCGGCCTGGGCCGCG
The DNA here is from genome assembly GCA_035544895.1 of Thermoanaerobaculia bacterium. Lineage (GTDB taxonomy): Bacteria > Acidobacteriota > Thermoanaerobaculia > Multivoradales > UBA5704 > JASLEW01. The sequence goes on along the minus strand of DASZZM010000103.1, from coordinate 51,418 downwards.
CTGGCAGCCCGCCGATCCCCTACGTGTTCCAGGTGCCCAACCGGCGGCACCGGCACTCGTCGGTGCCCACCCATACCGCGAGCTCGCGGGCCTGGCGCGCCCCCAACCACCCGCAAGCCTGCTTCCTGACCCTGACCGCGATCGACGACCTGGCCGCCGCGCTCAAGATGGATCCGCTCGCGGTGCTGCGCAAGAACCTGGCGTTGAGCGGCAAGCTCGCTCGCCTCTACGGCGAGGAGCTCGACGTCGCCGACCGGCTGATGGACTGGAGCCAGCGCTGGCGCCAGCGCGGCGCGGCCACCGGCGTGGTGCGGCGCGGTCTCGGGTTGTCGCTGCACACCTGGGGCGGCCGCGGGCACGACAGCAACTGCGACGTCTCCATCTACCCGGACGGCACCGTGTCAGCGCGCATCTCCACCCAGGACATCGGGACCGGCACGCGCACCGTGATGGCCATCGTTGCCGCCGAGACCTGCGGGCTGCCGCTCGAGGCGGTCAAGGTGGAAATCGGCGACAGCCGCCTTCCCACTTCCAGCGCTTCCGGCGGCAGCACCACGGTCGGCGGCGTCAGCTCGGCGACCCGCCGCGCCGCCGAGGACGCCCTCGCCCAGCTCTTCGCCAAGGTCGCGCCGCAGCTCGGCGCCGCCGCCTCCGACCTCGAGGCGGCCGACGGCGTGGTGCGCGTCAAGGCGCACCCGGAACGCCGCCTCCCCTGGCGCCAGGCGGCCCGCGCGCTGGGGGTCGCCCCGGTCACCGCCCGCGGCACCAATCCCGGGCCAGGCAATCTGACCAACAGCGGCTCGGCCGGCGTCCAGATGGCCGAAGTCGAGTTGGACGTCGAGACCGGCATCGTCCGGGTGGTCAAGATGGTGGCGGTCCAGGAATGCGGGCTGATCATCGACCTGACGACGGCCGAGAGCCAGGTCTACGGCGGCCTGATCATGGGCATCTCCTACGCGCTTTCGGAAGAAAAGGTCATGGATCCGGTCACCGGCCGGATGCTCAACGTCGACTTCGAGTCCTACAAGCTCGCCGGCATCGGCGACGTGGGCGAGCTGGTGGTGCACATGATGACCGGCCCGGGCTACGACGACCGCGGCGTCATCGGCCTGGGCGAGCCGCCGGTGATCTCGCCGGGAGCGGCGATCGCCAACGCGGTGGCCAATGCCGCCGGCGTGCGCGTGCCGCAGCTGCCGCTGACCCCGGAACGCGTGCTCGATGCCCTGGCGGCGGCAGGGTCAGGGAGGACCGCCTGATGCAGAGCTTCGAGTACGCGAGCCCCGCGACCGTGGACCAGGCGGTGCGCCTGCTCGCCGCCGAGCCGGGAAAGAGCGCCGTCCTGGCCGGAGGCAGCGACCTCCTGGCCCTGATGAAAGACGGCGTCGAGCGCCCCGGCCTGCTGGTCAACCTCAAGGCGATCGCCGCCCTGCGCGGCCTGCGCTCCGGCGGCAAGGAGGGGCTGCGCGCCGGCGCCCTGGTGACCATCGACCAGCTCGCCGCCGATCCGGGCGTACGGCGCGACTATCCGGTGCTCGCCACGGCCGCCGGCCACGTGGCCGGACCGCAGATCCGCAACGTCGCCACCGTCGGCGGCAATTTGTGCCAGCGCCCGCGCTGCTGGTACTTCCGCAGCGGCTACGGCCTGGTGCCGCAGCGCGACGGCAAGTCGATGGTCGTCGAAGGCGACAACCGCTACCACGCGATCCTCGGCAACGAGGGGCCGGCCTACTTCGTCCATCCCTCGACGCTGAGCCCGCTGCTGATCGCCCTGGGCGCCCGAGTGGCGGTGCATGGTCCGCGGGGCGAGCGGGAGATCGAGCTCGCGCAGCTTTACCGCACGCCGCGGCGCGACGGCGAGCGCGAGCTGACGCTCGCCCCGGGCGAGGTGGTGACCGCCCTGCTGGTGCCGCCGCTCGCCGGCCGGCGGGCATGGAGCTACGAGATCCGGCAGCGCACCGCGCTCGACTGGTCGCTGGCCACCGCCGCGGTGGTGCTCGACTTGCAGGAGAATAGAGTGCTGGCGGCGCGCGTTGTCCTGGGTCAGGTGGCGCCGGTGCCCTGGCCGGCCGCGGCGGCCGAGGATTTGCTGCGCGGTCAGGCGGCCGATGCGATCGATGCCGCACTGGCGGAGCGGGCCGGCGAAGCCGCCGTGCAAGGCGCCCGCGCCCTGTCGCGCAACCGATACAAGATCCAGCTCGCGCGGGTGGCCGTCAAACGCGCGGTGCTCGCCGCCGCCGGCCAGATGGCGCAGAGCGGATAGATCGGCCGGAGCGGCGAGACCGGGGAGGGTTGACCATGGAGCATGAGACCGGCGCCGGGATCTTGCGTCCGTCCGGGGCTTCCAGGAGCCCGGAGGGCGTGTGCTGCTGCCTGCGCAACAAGGGGATGTTCATCGCGGTCGAACCCGATCCGTCGATCCCCAACCCGCACGACGGCTTCTACTGGTGCCGCCACACCCTGACCTGCCTGGGGCCCGACGGGCTGGTGGCCGACGACGAGAGCTGCCGCCCGGGCCGGCAGTGCTTCGAGCCGCTGTAGGGGCGCGAGGCCATCTGAAGAAGGTTGGCGATGAAAAAGAAAAGGGCATCGATCCCCTCGATCCGATTATCGACCTTGTTGACCGTGCTCTCCTTCGCGCTCGCGGCCGCGAGTCCGGCCTGCCTTGCGCTGACGCCCCCGGCGCCGTCGATCGCGGGCGACTACCTGGAAGCGCGCACGGCGGACGTCTACACGGGCGCCTGCTTTGCCAACTCCGAAGTCAATCTCACCGGCAAGGAGGCCGTGGTCGCCTGGCGGGTGCGCCAGGGCTCCTGGCAGGGCGTGCCGGTCGACGGCCTGGCGGTGGTGGCGGCGGTGCGCGCCTCGGCGACTCTCGGCGATCCGTTCGCCAACCCGTTGCCGGCGCATGCCGTGGTGATGGTGGATGAGCGGGCCACGCCGGCTCAGCGCCAGGCCCTGCTGGGCTTCGCCCGCGCCATGGCGGGGGACCTGCTCTCCCAGGTGGTGCGCGTCGAGAGCGCGCCGATCGACTTCAGGGTGAGCGACCCCAAGCAGCCGCCGGCGCATGCCGGGCACGCCGAGCCTGCAGGGCAAGCCGAGCATGCAGCGCACCTCGCCGCTACCGGCCAGGCCCAGGCCCAGCCGGTCGTCGCCAGCCTGCGGGCGGGAGAATGGATCGAGCTGAGCACGCGCGGCCTCAGCCACGACGATAAGATCTGCGGCAACGAGGAGCTCTACTATCCGCCTCTCACCGCAACCACCGGCGCGGTGCCGGCGGTGACCGTGGTGTACGGCTACAGCGGCCCCGGGCTCGGGAAGACCTGGAGCAGCCCGGGCAAGCGCAGCGCCTTCGTCGGACAGTTCGCGCTCTAGCTGCCGTCGGCTGCGCCGAAGGTGAAACGGAACTACGATGCGGCGGTGGTGGACTACTCAAAGCATCTACTGGATCTCCCCCCGCAACCCCTCTCGGTCCCCTTCCCGGTTTTCCGCAGCCGCCGGGTCCCTGCCCGGCGGTGGCCGGGGGGGAAGGGGACGCCCCCTCCCCTGGCGCACCCAGTTTCGTTTTAGTCGGCGGCCGCGCGAGTGAAGGCTTCTTCCAATCCGCCGGGCGTCTACCCCATCAGGGGGATCATGGGCCTCTGCTACCTGCTGGTGGAGGGGGACGAGGCCTGCATGATCGACACCGGGTTGGCCGGGGAGACCCTGCAGGTGCGGCGCCTGCTGCGACGGCTGGGCCTTGCGCCGCGGGCGATCCGCGCCATCCTGCTCACCCACGGCCATCTCGACCATGCGGGCAACCTGGCCGCGCTCAAGCGCTGGACCGGGGCGCGCGTCTACGGGCACCCTGCCGAGCGCCGCCACGTGGCCGGCACCTATCCTTACCAGGGGACGGCGCGCTGGTGCGGCCGGCTGGAGGCGGTGGGACGCTTCCTCCTGCGCTACCGGCCGGCGCCGATCGACGAGCTCCTCGCGGACGGCGACCTGCTGCCTTTCTGGGGGGGGCTGCGGGTCCTCCACCTGCCGGGCCACAGCGAAGGGCACTGCGGCTTCTACAGCGAGAGGCACGGGCTGCTGTTCTCGGGCGACCTCTTCGCCAGCTACTTCTTCAGCCTCCACCTGCCGCCGCCGATCTTCAACAGCCTGCCCCACCTGATCCCGGCCAGTCTGGACAGGGTGGAGGCGCTCGACCCCCGACTCATCTTGCCCAACCACTGCGACGTCGCCGACGGCGCGCTGCAGAAGCGCCGTTTCGGCAAGCTGCGCCGCCGGCGCGCCTGGGAAGCGGAGGCGCTTGCTTCTTCCGGCGGCGGCTGAGCTCGCGGACGCCGCGCCGCTGCTCTGGCTCGGCGCCGTGGTCTGCGTGGTGCTCGGCATCGCCGGCACGATCGTCCCCGTGCTGCCAGGCGCGCCGCTCGTCTTCCTCGGGCTGCTCCTGGCCGCCTGGGCCGACGACTTCCAGAAAGTGGGCTGGGTGACCCTCACGCTGCTGGCCCTGCTGACCCTGCTCTCGTTCGCCGTCGATATCTGGGCCACCCGCCACGGCGCCCGCCGCGCCGGGGCGAGCCCGCTGGCGATGGTCGGCGCCGTCCTCGGCACCATCGTCGGAATCTTCTTCTCCCTGCCCGGCCTCCTTCTCGGTCCCTTCCTTGGCGCCGCCGCCGGCGAGCTGATCGCCCGCCGCAACCTCCGCCAGGCGGGCCGCGCCGGCCTCGGCACCTGGCTCGGCCTCCTTCTGGGCGCCGCCGGCCACCTCGCCCTCATCTTCGTGATGCTGGGGATCTTCGCGACGGTCTACCTGTTCCATGCCTGAGTCCTTAGTGTCCCGTCCCAGAGGTTCGCATCCTTATTCGGCGGCCCTCCGCGCCCCTGGCGCGTTGCGACCTGCGGGGAGTGCCGGCAATGGCGGGAGCGCCGGCCGCCTCCTCGACATAGTCCCTGCTATGCCTGCGTCGGCGCGCCTTGCCAGGAGCACGGATGACTCGCCGACTAATGACGCGAACCTCTGGGACGGGACACTAGCAACATGACCGATATCCTGTACGCGCTGTTTTACATTGTCATCGGCCTGGCAGTCCTGGCTTGTGTGGTTTATCTCGTTGTCACGAGGAAGAAGAGCTCGAGCCATCCGATTCCATCGGTCGGCGAGTCATCCGTGCTCCAGGCAAGGCGCGCCCTCAGCGATTTCCCGCTCCGGAGCATGGCAAGGCTGAACGAAACGGTCTCTCAACGACGTTGCCGCCAAAATACTACCGTTTCTTCGCCGGCGGGCCATTCTGGGCCACCGCGGCCTTCACGAGCGCCTTGAACGCGCCCGCGTCGACACTCTCCCCTTCGTGGATGTCGATCGCCCTTCGCGTGTTGCCTTCCAAGCTGGAATTGAAGAGGCGCGATGGGTCTGGGATCCTGGCCCCCCGGGCGAACGTGAGCTTCACGACCTTCGTGTACCCCTCCCCGGTGCAGACAATCCCATGGTGCGACCAGACCGGAGTACCCATCCACTTCCACTCCTCGGTCATCTCGGGGTCGGCTTCCAGGATCAGCGCCCGCATGCGGGCGAGGGTCTCCCCGCGCCATCCCCCCAGCTCGCGGATCCGCTGGTCGATGAGCCGGGAAGCGGGTTTCCCGGTCGCTCGCTCACGGCTTCTCATGCCCGCTAGGACCGCTCCTTCGATAGTTTTCGTCCCCTCATGCCTTTCGGAGCCTCGGTCGCCCCAGGGGATAAGCCGGATAGTGCACGTTTCCAACGAAGGCTATCGACCTCCAGCCCGCTCAGGAGTCCAACAGCCCGTTGCCTGCTTATCAATCACGAAAGCTAAGCGCGCAAGCTCCTCGTCGTACGCACCGGAGATTGCATGGCCCATTGCGTTGTTCACAAGAAAGCTGAAGGTGGATGCCTTGTCAGCAAATGAACCGGACTCATCAATCGCAATCATAATCGTCACCAAGTCTCGACAAGCGTGTAACCAGATTGACCGCTGGCGGTGACTCTCCCTCCCTCCCGCTTGCGCTATTTATTGTATCACAGGGAGATACAGATGACGACGACCTTCGCCGGGGCTCTGGACGCGGTGCGCCGCGTGCCCGGCGTCACGGCGGCGGCGTTCACCAGCCAGTTGCCGCTCAGCGACGATCAATATGGCGTCTATGGCAAGCTGGTCACCCCATAAAGCCGAGGTTGGGGTTGCTGAAGCGGCCGAGGTTGGGAAAGACGGTCGGCATGTCGCTCGCGCTGACGCCGAACCAGCGGGCGAGCGTCGCCGAGTACTCGTCGACCGAGGTCGTGGGGATCCAGCGGCCGTCGCCGGAGTCGTCAGGCCCGTCGATCGCCAGGGTCGGCACGCGGCCGAAGATCCTGCCGCCCTGGACGGCACCGCCAACGACCAGGTGGTGGCTGCCCCACCCGTGGTCCGAGCCATCGCCGTTGGAAAGGAAGGTGCGTCCGAAATCGGAGGCGGTGAAGGCGGTCACGCTGTTGGCCACCTGCAACTCGACCGTTGCCGCGTAGAAGGCCGACAGGGCGCCGCTCAGGTCCGAGAGCAGCTGCGCGTGCGGGACGAGCTGACCGCCGTGCGTGTCGAAGCCGCCGGTGGCGCAGAAGAAGACCTGGCGCTGCTGGCCGAGCACCTGGCGCGCCTGGATGAGGCGGGCGATGGTGTTGAGCTGCCCCCCGAGGTCGGTCGCCGGGAACTGGGTTTGCAGCGGCGGCTGGCTGGCGAGGGCGGTCTGCAGGAGCTGGTCGTTGTCGAGGGCGCGCTGGAAGATGTCGCGGTAGCCGGTCTGGAACAGGTTGCCGTAGCTCTTCCGCATCAGCCTGCGCAGCGCGTTCGACGCCGGGTCCGCCGGGTCGGTCCCATAGCCGTCGAGGCCGATGCCGCCGCTGGCCGAGACCTGGAACTGGGTGACGACGTTGCCGACCTCGAAGGTGTTCGAGCCGGCGAGCGACATGCACATCGAGATCTGGGCCGTGCCGTTCGCCGCGCGCAACAGGTCCGCCACCCGCCCTCCCCAGCCGGTCTGCGGCGGCTGGTCGGGAATCGACGTCTGCCAGTGCACGGTCTGGTCGCTGTGCGAGAAGAGCTGCGGCGGCAGGGCGGCGGTGCCGTTGTCGTAGTCGGCGCGGGTGACCGGCGCCACCAGCGGCCCCACATTGCCGAGGATCGCGAGCTTCTGCTGCGCAAAGAGGCTCTGGACGCCGGTCATGCTGGGATGCAGGCCCCAGGCGCGGCTATCGCCGCCGCTCGCGGGAGCGATCGGCAGCAGCGCGGCCTGCGGCAGCGCGAGACTCAGGCGCATGGCGGCGTAGCTGTTGTAGTCCGGCGTGTCGAGCGGCACCAGGAGGTTGTTGCTGTCGTTGCCGCCGTAGAGAAACACGCACACCAGGGCCTTGTAATCGGTGCCGGCGAGCGGCGCCGCGGCGGCCACGCGGCGCAAGTCGAACACGGTCGAGGCGAGCGAAGTGATGCCGACCGCGGCGCAGGTCGACTGCCGGATGAACTGGCGGCGGGTGGGGGCAGTGAGATCGTTCTCGTTCATCGCGGTGCCTTTCTCTCCGGTCCCAAGGCGGGTAAGTGTCCGCTAGCGCTGGACGGCGTACTCCGGCGACAGCACGATCAGCCAGACCAGGTTCTTGACGCGCACGGACGGATCGCTGGGGTCCGAGAAATTGGGATCCGCCAGCGCATCCTGGAGGATCGCCCGCGTCTCGGCCGACATTCCGTTGGCCATCAGCACCAGGTTGAGGTAGTCGAGCAGGCTGGCGTCGCTCAGGCCGACCAGCCCCGAGTAGTCGGGCTGGATGGTGTAGGGGTCGAAGGCCGCGCCGAAGAAAATGACGCCGCGCAGGTAGTTGGTGGCGCCGAAGACGGTCGTCTCGTTGGTGATCTTGAGCTCGGGCGCCACCAGGCCCGCCTGCGCGATCGCCCCGGGCTGGACGTAGCCCGGCTCGAAGAAATTGAACACCGTCGGAGCGCGCAGCGGGTTCTGGTCGAGGCCGTACTGGGTGTCTTCGAGGTTCCATATGCGGTACTTCCCGTCCGCCGGCGGGGTGGCGTGGAGGGCGCGCAGCAGGCCGCCCAGGCGCACGATGGGCTCACGCAGGTGGCCGTAGCCCTGCTGGGCGAAGAAGGTCGTGGCGCGTGCCTCGTAGTCGAGGAGGATGGCGCGCAGGACCGTCTGCATGTTGCCGCGCACGCCGCGCCCGTCGTTGGCGAAGGCCTGCGCGCAGCGGTAGACGTAGGCCGGGCTCGGATTGCCGGTCACCAGACGCTGGATGAGCTCGCGGCAGATGAAGGGCCCGACGTTGGGGTGGTTGAAGATCAGGTCGAGCGCCGCGTCGAGGTCCTGGCGCGGCGTCTGGCCGGCGGGCAGCGTGACGCCGTCGAGCAGCAGCTTGGGACCCGGCGAGTGATGGTCCGGCCAGGCCTCCATCGGCGCGCGCCAGTTCTCCGGCACGTAGTAGAAGTTGTTGGTGTCGCTGTGGTCGCCGCCGGCGAAGGTCCAGCCGGTGAACACTTGTGCCAGGCCCTTGACCACGTCCTGGCTGTAGGTCGGGATGGGCAGGCCGTTGGCGTCGAGCTTCAAGGTGCCGTCCGGGTTGAGCTTGTAGAGGCCGATCGAGAAGAGCTGCATGATCTCGCGGGCGTAGTTCTCGTTGGGGTTGCGCCCGCTCGCCGAGTTTTCCTTGTCGTTGCCCAGCATGTTGAGGTAGACGCCCATCGTCGGGTCCAGCGTGACGTCGGCGAGCAGCTGGCGGAAGTTGCCGAAGGCGTCGCGCTCGAGCAAGTCGAGGTAATTCGCCAGACCGTCGGGGACGACGTTGGAATTCTGGTCCGAGACCACCACGATCTCCGAGAGTGCCAGCGCCACCCTCTGGCGCAGCTGGTCGGGACCCGCCGCCGCCTGCTTCCAGAACGACTCCATCACCTGGTTGCTCGAGATGTCCTCTCGCGCGGCGCGCGCCGCGTCGAGGTAGGCGAGGTGCGAGACCAGCGGCAGGCCCTGCTGATTGGCTAGCCAGGGGTCGAAACCCCGCGGATCGGTCGACAGCGCCGTCACCTCCGCCGGCCCTACCGGGCCGTAGGTCGCCTGCAGGAGGAAGCGGGCGGCGTCGCTCTGGGTGGGCGGCGGGGGCGGCAGAGCCGGAGGCGGCGGCGGAGGAGTGAAGGTCGAGCTGCCGGTCGCGGCGTTGAAGTAGCCCTTGATCTCGCCCGCCGGGTAGAGCGCGGTGTGCAGGTTGAGGTAGCACTGGCCCGCGAACAGCGCCGCCAGGATATCGGCCACGCTGTAGCGGCCGACCGGCGCGAGAGTCCACAGGCGGCCGCCGGTCGAGTCGGGCTGCGCGGTGTCGATGTCGAAGAGGATCTGGCCGTCCGGGCCGTGGATGTGCTCGGCGATGATCGGGCCGCTCAGGTTCGAGTAGATGAAATGGAGGACCGCGCTCGCACCGCCGGCCGCCAGCACCAGGCTCGCCGAACCCGAGCCGAGCGACAGCGACATGCCCTGCGGCGTCATGGTGGCCAGGAAAAGCGTCGCCGAGCTGGGCAGGACGTACTGGCCGGAGGCGACCGGGCTGTCCGCCAGCCCGGCCGTGTGGGCCATGGCCGCGAGCGTCATGTTCTGCGCCACCGCTACCAGGCCGGTGTAGAGCGTGCCGTGCGACGGGCTCGGCGTCGAGCCGTCGATGGTGAAGTAGATCTGCGCCCCCGGCGTCGAGGACACCATCTGCACCATCTGCCGCCCGCCGTAGCTCCCCGGCGGCGGGTTGAACGCGGGCGGCGCGGTCGCGGCAGCCTCGACGGCCGGGTTGGCGAAGTAGCCGTTGACGTCGACGATGAAATCGGTCGTCCCGGAGCCCAGGCGGGCAGAGGCGGCCACGCCGCCGGCGGCGCCCAGCAAGAGGATCGCGTTGTTGGCCCGAGTCTGGCGCTCGCCGAAGTTGATGTTGGACGTTGCCGGAATCGCCGCGCCGGCGGGAGAGAAGATCAGGTTCCCGAGGCTCGCCGGGTTGGTCACCGTCAGGTTGGCCGAGACCGCGACCGCATTGGTCGAAATCCCGCACTGCCCCGCGACCGCGAACACCCGCGTCGCTCCCGCCGCGAGTGACGGCCCTCCCAGAGGCCCAATGGGAAGCCGCGAGTCGAGCACCCGGCACGGCGTGACGGTATAGAAGCTCGTCGCCTGCGCCAGGAGCGGCCCGGCGGAAGCCAGGCCGAGCGCCAGCGTCCCAGCCAGCGACAGCAGCGACACCGGCCGCCTGATGAGCGGAACGAGGCCGCCTGCCCGAGCAGCCGGACGGGGGCGGAGGGCAGGCTGCCGGCCCATCGCGCCGAGCAATGGAAGCAGGACAGCATCGGGCTGGTCCACGGGAGCCTCCTCTTCTGGATCTCGAGCTGTGCTGGGACCAATCCTATAACAGTCTATGATCTCATGGCTATCTCAGCATTCTAGCGTGTTCAGTGTGCTCTCGGGTGCCGCCCAGGCGGGGCTGCAACACTTCTTACTTGGTGCCGCAGGTGGGCGGCCCCGAGGTATGAAACAACGCTCGCGAACTGGCGATGGCAGCCTCCAATCTATCGGATCGCCCCCCTCAACCCCTCGATCCCCTTCCCTCCCCTTCGGGGGGGAAGGGGACGCCCCCTCCCTCTCGCGGCAGGAAGCGTTCTAGTTGTTTTCGGCGCCGCCGGCTTGCCCGGGCTGGGCCGGCGCGGGGTCGACGACCGCGTAGAGCACGGAATAGTCCTGACGCCCCAGGCCTTGCTCGACGGCCCGCGCGAGCACGTCCCGCACGCCCTCGAGGGCCACGGTGTCGAGACCGAGGGCCGCCGCCTCGGAGCGCATGAGGTCTATGTCTTTGAGCAGCAGCTCGGCCGGGAACAGGGCGTCCGCGAAGTGGCGCGCCAGCATGCGCGGCAGCCGGGCGTCGAACGTCGGCGCGTAGAGCGCGCTGGGACGCAGCACGCGCATGAACAGCTCGGGATCGATGCCCCGCCGGCGCACCAGGCCGAGGCTGAGCGAGAAGGCCGCGGTGAGAGAGGCGATCAACTGGTTGAGCGCCAGCTTGAGCGCCATCGCCTGTCCGACCTCGCCGATGCGCTGTGGTTCCGGGCCGAAATTGCGCAGCAGCTCACCCCAGCGCGCGAACTGCTCCGGCGTGCTCCCCACCAGGACCGTCAGCTTGCCTTCCCGCGCCTGTGGCGTGCTGCCCAGGACCGCCGCCTCGAGGTACTCGCCTCCGGCGCGGCGCACCTTCGCCAGGAGGGCCGTGCTCTCGGCCGGGGCGATGGTGCTCATCTGGATGACGGTGCGGCCCGCGAGCTCCGGAGCCGCGTCGCCGGCCTCCGCTCCGGCAAAGAGCAGCGCGCGCACCGCCGGAGCGTCACGCACCATGACGATCACGCACTGCGCGCCGGCCACCGCCTCGGCAGCGCTGGCCGTGACCTGGGCGCCCGCGGAGGCGAGAGGCAGCGCCTTCTCGCGGGTGCGGTTGTAGACCGATACCCGGTGACCGGCGGCGAGGAGCCGCTCGGCCATCGGGCGGCCCATCAGGCCAGTGCCAATGAATGCGACGTGCATCGAGCTCCCTCCTCTTGCGGCGGCTTTTCAGCCCGACACCCGGTGCCGCGGTCACCGCCGGCCAGCGACGATGCGGCCGTGGCGCGAGCGCCAGCCTATCGCCGTCACAGGTGTAGCGCTATCTGATCATCGAATCTAGCTGAAGTAGGATGACAGGGATGGGAACCGAGAACCCGCTGCAGCACAGCCGCACCGCGGCGCCTGATCCTCGATGCGGGAGCGGTCATCGCTCTCGCCCAGGGGACCCGAGAGCGCGGGCGTTTCTGCAACCATGGAGCACGAGATGCCTCCAAGACGGTTTCACTTTCGCTTCCTCGTTCTGTCCTTGTCTATCCTCGTGGCGCTGGCCTCTGTCGCCTTTGGCGAGGAGATCCGGTGGAGCGTCAAGACGCCCATGCCCGTGCCGCGGGGCTTTGCCTCGGCGGTCGCCTTCCAAGGCAGGATCTATGTGATCGGCGGGTACTCGGGGAGCAATCTGTCGCGGGTCGACGTCTACGACCCCGGCGCGGGGTCCTGGTCGACCCGCCAGCCGATGCCGACTCCCAGGACCCGCCCAATCACCGCGGTGGTCGGAGGGAGAATCTACGCGATCGGCGGGGTCCAGATCACCAGCCCCTACCAGGGTGGCTGGGTGCTCGCCAACGAGGCATATGACCCGGCGACCGACAGCTGGAGTGCCAGGGCGGACTTCCCTCTGTCCGCCTCTACGGGCTTCAATCTCGGCGACGCCTTTTTCGACGGCGCGGCCGTCGCGGGAAAGATCTACGTCACCCTCAGTCGGCTCGGGACCTCCGCGACGTGGGCGTACGATCCGGCCAGCGACAGCTGGGACACCGCCCGCTCTCCCGTTCCCTTCACCTACACGAGCTTCGCCGCCGCGGCACTGAACGGCAAAGTGTATGTCGCGGCGACCGGAGAGACGCCCTGGGGAGGGCCGTTCAGCAATGGCGCTTCCTTCGGCGAGTATGACCCGGCAGCCGACCTCTGGATCATCCGGCCGTCGAGCCTGTCCGCCCGGCGCGCCTTCGGTCTCGCGGCGCTGGGCGGCATCGTCTATGCGGTCGGCGGCGCGGAGATCGATCACGGGGAGCCCGAGAGGACCTTCTTCCGCGCGGTCGGCACGGTGGAAGCCTTCGACCCGGCGGCCAACCGGTGGTTTCCCCGCGCGCCGCTCGCTGTCCCGCGTCTCGCCCCCGCGGTGGCCGCGGTCGACGGCAGGCTCTACGTCCTCGGCGGAGCCCGCCGAGACAGCAACGAAGCCTGGACCCCCCTTCTGCCGCTGGCGGACGTCGAGGAGGGCGTCGTGGTGACCACGGGCTGCCAGCCGAGCCCCGCCTCGCTCTGTCTCGACCAGCAGCCCGGGGACAGCCGCTTCGAGATCACGGTCGCGTATTCGACCACCCAGGGCGGTGGCCGCTCCGGCGACGCCAGGGCTATCGCCCTCTCTCCCCTCGGCATCAACCGCGGCGGCGTCTTCTGGTTCTTCAGCGCCGACAATCCCGAGATGCTCGTCAAGGTTCTCGACGGCTGCGCCTCCAACGGCTACTACTGGGTCTTTTCCTCCGCCGGCACCAATGTGGGCTTCACCCTGCGCGTCCGCGACACCAAGACCGGCCGGCAGTTCACCCGCACCAATCCGGATCTCAACGCGGCCCTGCCGGTGCAGGACACCCTGGCCCTTCCCTGCGGGGACTGAGGCAAGAGCCGGGGGGTGGCGCCTCGAGCGATCCGGGGCATTGGCGGCCTTTCCTTGACATGTCTTGTAGAGTCGTGTATAGTCGCTTTCTATTCAGGTCCATCGATGCCGCCAACCTCTCCTCCCGACCCCCCCGCGCCGTCCCCCCCTGCTCTCGAGGAATTCGCGACTCCGGGACGGACCAGGCGGCGGAAGAAAGCTCGTCGCCCTGAGCCGGGGACCACTGAGCACCGGACAGCGGTGTTACGCGTGTACGTGACCCAGCGAGAGCTTGCGGCGATCCGTGCGCGCGCTCAGACCTACAGGTTTGCTGTTTCCCATCTCATGCGCTCGAGCGCTCTGGGCCGCCCCCTCAGAGGGGCCCGGTTCCGTGTTCGTCCTGGACCCCAAGGGAGAGGACCATGCCGTGACCGCCGGCCGCCGAGCCCGGTACGGCCGCGTCGTCACGCTCGATCCGTTCCGCCTGGCCGGAGACACCACGGACGCTTTCAATCCGCTCGATCTGATCGATCCGGAGTCCGAGCAGTGCGACGCCGATGCCGCGGCGCTCGCCTACCTCCTGGTGCTCCCCAGCACCGAGGGGGACTCCGCCTTCTGGGATGACGAAGCTGCTGCTCTTCTCTCCGGCCTCATCCTGTTCGTGGCCGCGACCCAATCCCCAGAGCACCGCCATCTCGGCACCGTGCGCGACTACCTCACCCGCGGGTCCGACGACTGGCACAAAGTTCTGCTCGACATGGCGGCTTGCGAGCGCGCCCACGGCTTGATTGCGCGCGCCGCCAACCGCCTGACGCAAAAAGCCGAGCGCGAGCGGTCCGGTGTCGTCTCGACCGCCCAGCGACACACCCACTTCCTCGACTCGCCGGCCATCCTGCGCACCTTGACGGCCAATAGCTTCCGGCCTGCCCAGCTCAAGACCGAGATCCTCTCGGTCTTCTGCACTCTGCCTCCCGAGCGCCTCGGCTCGCACGGCCGCTGGTTTCGCCTCCTCGCCGGCTCGACCATTCATGCGATGATCCGCACTCCCGGCCTGCCACGCCACCGCGTCCTCTTCCTTCTCGACGAGTTCGCCGAGCTCGGCAGGTTGCAGCCCGTGGAGCAAGCTCTCACCCTTCTGCGCGGCTATGGCGTGCGGCTCTGGCTGCTCGTCCAGGACTTCGCGCAGATCCGCGTCACCTATCGGCAAAGGGCCGACTCGATCCTCGCCAATGCCGCCGTCCTTCAGGCGTTCGGCACCAACGATCTGAAAACCGCCGAGTACCTGAGCCGCAAGACCGGGCAGACCACCGTCACCAGCGCCGGAGAGAACCGCTCGACCGGCGAGAGCATCGGCCGCGCGTGGCTTCCCACTCGCCAGCACGGGCAGGCCCACTCCGCCAGCGAGACCGGCCGCCCTCTCCTCACCCCCGACGAGGTCATGCGCCTCGATGCCGGCCAGGAGCTGCTCTTCCTCAGCGGCGCCGAGCCACTTCTGGTCGATAGGGTCAACTACCTTCTCGACCCCGAGTTCAGGCACCTCTTCGCCCCCAATCCGCTACACAGAGCCCTGTGACTTGAAAGGTGGACCTCTTGGAGCGGGGGCAGCGGTGCATCTCCGAGAGCGGCCTCCGTCTTGGCGAGAGGCCAGACATCCGGCATGGGGGCTACTCTGGCAGCCTTACGGATAGCCAGAAAACCGCACCGTTCATGACCCACCGTATCTGGCTCGCCGTGCAGACTGGCACGAGCCGCTTGCCCTCTGCTGTCGACCTGGCCCTCTACCTCTCGACCAGCGGCTCGATGCAGTCGGGGGCGTCGTGGGCGGGGCTGTTGACGGCGCGGCTGACGGGGACGGTTTCCCAGCCTTCGCTTGGGGCGGGGCGGAGGAGATCCTGGAGGCGGGCGGGATCTTCGACCGCGGGGTCGAGCCAGAGAGGGAAGCTGTCGCGGTCGAGGATGACGGGCATGCGGTTGTGGAGGGGGCGGATGAGGTCGTTGGCGTCGGTCGTGATGATGGTGAAGGTCTCCAGGGTGGCGGCTTCCGGGTTGCGCCATTGCGACCACAGGCCGGCGAAGGCGAAGGGGAGGCGGTCGGCGCGGCGGATGAGGTAGGGCTGCTTGCCGCCCGGCTCCTTCTTCCACTCGTAGAAGCCGTCGGCGACGATCAGGCAGCGCTTCTTGCGGAAGCTGTAGCGGTAGGCGGGCTTGTCGGCGACGCCTTCGGCGCGGGCGTTGATCATGCGGTTGCCGATGCTCGCGTCCTGGGCCCAGTAGGGGACGAGTCCCCAGCGCAGGAGGTCGAGGCTGCGGGCGGCGCCGGGGGCCGCGACGCGGACCACCGGGGCTTCCTGGGTCGGCGCGAGGTTGTAGCGCGGCAGGACCGGCGGCACCTCGACCAGGTCGAACATCTCGCCGATCACCTCGCCCGGCGAGCTCACCGTATAACGTCCGCACATGGCTCGTCTCCGGAGGTCAGGATCGAGGGTTCATTCCTCGCCACCAGCCGCCTCCTCATGAGATCGCGTCACGATACCAGGATGTCAACCAGAGGACGGACAGGGTTGGCCTAAGGAGTTGACCTGGTGCACGAATGTGCATATAGGTGCCCTCGTGGCGGGGGAGCCGGAGTGGGAATGAGGGCGGGATGAGGAAAGGCGGCGCCGAGAGAGGATCCGCCTCATTCTCTGCACGGGAAACGACCAGGAACAACGCCGGCAGTACGATAGAGGCAGATGAGAAGAAGATACGATTTCAGCCGAGCCAGAAGGGGACCAGTGGCGCCGGTGCCCCCGGGAAAGACGCGGATTACCATCCGTCTCGACGATGAGGTTCTCCGGTGGTTCAGGGACGAGGTGCATGCGGCGGGAGGCGGCAACTACCAGAGTCTGATTAACGCGGTCCTTCGCGAGCACGTCAAGAAAGAGCACGAACTGCTGGAGGAGACCCTGAGACGTGTGATCAGAGAGGAACTCAGCAGGTAGTATCATTGAGCGATGCGAGCCATTGAAGCCCGATACGAGGACGGCCTGCTCAAGCCAGAGACGCCCTTGGCGCTCCGCCCGGGAGAGCGCGTGGCCGTTATTGTGGTCCGTCATCCTGATCCGGAGCGGTGGAACCTCGAACGTCTTGCCAAGACTGGAAAGGAAGAAGAGCGAACCCTCGCCGAACAGGGGCTCGCTGAGTGGGCCGATGCTCTGGACGCAGAGGACCGTAGTTGAAGCGGGGCGAGGTCTGGTGGGCGGACCTCGGACCTTATCGGCCTCTTGAACAGACCGGCCGTCGCCCTGTGGTCGTTTGGCAGAGCGATACGCTGACATCTGGACCGCGCCAACTTGGCAGGAACAGCCGTGGTTTCCGGGTCACCGAAAGGCCTGCCTGAGGACTCAGTGGCACTTGCGTTTCAGATTCGTGCAGTTCCAAAAACCGCCCTTCTGACAAGGATCTGTGTTCTTACCGAGACGGAGATCGCAGAGCTTGAATTGGCGACCGATGAGGCGCTTGGGCGAGACCCCACAGGGTCCAATTCTTAGGGGGAGGCCTCGTCCCTCTCGCGCCACCGGCCGCCGACGGCGGTGGCGGCGATGGTTTCTTCGCCGGCTCCGAAGACCAGGGATTCGAGGAGGGTATCGGGCTCCCAGCCGGCGAGGGTGGGGGCGTCGAGGTCGATCGCCGCCAGGTCGGCCCAGCAACCGGGCTCGATGCGGCCGGCGGGCAGGCCGAGGGAGCGGGCGCCGGCGGCCGTGGCGGCGTCGAGGAGGGTCCTGGCGACGTTGCCGGCCTTGTCCCGCAGGGCGCCGCGGGTCTCGCCGCGCAGGCGCTGGCCGTACTCCAGCCAGCGCATCTCCTCGAGCGGCGAGATGCGGGCGTTCGAGTCGGTGCCGAGGCAGAGGCGGCCGGGGAAACGCTCGGCGCCGCGCAGATCGGGGAGGCCGTCGCCGAGGTTGGCTTCGGTCAGCGGACAGATGCATGCCATCCCGCCGGCGGCGAAGAAGCGGTTCAGATCCGCCGGAGCAGTGTGGGTGCAGTGAACCGCGGTCAGGCCGTCGGCCGCCGGCAGCGTTGCCAGGACCACCTCTATGGGACGGCGGCCGTAGCGCGCTTGGACCTCTTCGATCTCCTGGCGCTGCTCCTCCAGATGCAGGTGGACCACCATGCCGCGCCGCCGCGCCTCGCCGTAGACCGCGGCGAGCTCCTCGGGCGTCGCCGCGCGCAGGCTGTGGACCGCGGCGCCCAGGCTCTGGGTGGCGGCGTCGACGTGCGCGGCGAGCCGGTCCATCTGCTCCCAGAAAGCGGCCGGCGAGGGCGAGCCGAAACGCCGCTGTGATGCGGCGAGCGGCCGGCCCACTCCGCCGGTGCGGTAGTAGGAGTTGAGCAGTACGATGCGGATGCCCACGGCCGCGGCGGCGCGCAGGACGACCGCGTCGAGGGCGTAACCGGCGTCCGGGCCGGCGTGGTGCAGGTAGTGAAACTCGCCGACCGCTGTCATCCCGGCTGACCGCATCTCGCCAAAAGTCTGCCGGCAGAGGGTCTCGAGCTCGTCCGTGCCCAGGCGGCCGGCAAGCTCGTACATCGCGTCGCGCCAGCTCCAGAAGCTGCCGGCGCCGTCCGGGAAGGTCTCGCCACGCCCGCGTAGGCCGCGCTGGAAGGCATGGGAGTGGGCGCTGATCATGCCGGGCAGGAGCGCCCGCCGCCGCAGGCGCGTCGTGGGTTGCAGGCCGAGCCGGCCGACCTGCCCGATCCGGCCGTCCGCGCCAACGTGCACCTGGATGCCCGCGGCGAAGCGATCGCCGGTCCATGTCCAGTCAGCCTCCAAGACCTGGGGCTCGGGTGTGGGCATCGAGCTCACCAGCGATCTGCCGCGAAGGCCGGCACGGACATCGAGGGCGCCTCGACGCAGAACCGCTCGATCGCCCGCGCGAAAAGGCGCCGTGCCGCGGCCAGCTCGCTCTTGGCCAGGCACTCGTTGGGCCGGTGCGCCACCTCGATCGAGCCGGGGCCGCAGATGACGCAGTCGAGGCCCAGCCGTTGCAGCCAGCCGGCGTCGGTGGCGAAGGAGACCGCGGCGCCGGCATCCTGGCCCGCGAGCGCGCAGAGCTGGCGATGGACCGGCGCCGCCTCGTCGGCAAGCAGCGGCGGGCTGTCGGAGATGACCTCGATCTCGGGCGCCGTGGTGGAGGCGGCGAGCGCCGCGCGGCTCACCCGCTCGATCAGCTCGGGGGAGCTGCCGCCGGGCAGCGGGCGCAGGCCGATCTCGACGGCGCAGCGGTCGGGGACGACGTTGATCGCCGAGCCGCCGTGGACGGTGGCGACGTTGAGCGGCACGTAGGGCACTTCCGGGAAGAGCTCACGATACGGCACCTCTTCGTTCTCCAGCTCGCGGCGCAGACTGGCCAGGGCACGGATGACCTCGCCGGCGGGCTCGATGGCGTTGGTCCCCAGGTGAGGGTAGCCGCTGTGGGCGCTGCGGCCGCGCAGGGTGATCCGCAGTTTGAGATGGCCTTTGTGCGCGCGCACCACGCGCAGACTGGTTGGCTCGCCGATGATCGCGCTCCGCGGCAGCGCCTCGGCCTCGGCGAAGCTCTCGACCAGGCGCCGCGCTCCGAGCGTCCCCACCTCCTCGTCATAGGTAAAGACCAGGACGAGCGGCGCGCGCAGCCTGGCGGGCGCCGCCTCCGCGGCGAAGTTGGCGGCGAGTGCCAGGAACCCCTTCATGTCGCAGGCGCCCCGCGCCACCCAGTAATCGCCTTCGTCGGCCAGGGCAAAGGGGTCGCTGCGCCAGCCTTCCTCCTCGGCGGGCACCACGTCCATGTGGCCGGAGAGCACCAGCCCGCGCCGCCCTGCCTCCGGCCCGGGTCCCACCCGGACGACCAGGTTGGCCTTGTCGCCGCCGGGCGAGAAGTTGCGCTCGAGGCGCACCCCCGGGCGATCGAGGTAGTCGCTCAGGAAGTCGGCAATGGGCAGGTTGCTATTGCTGCTGGTCGAGTCGAAGGCCACCAGCCTGGCCAGGAGCTCGTGGTCGGTCAGGGTCATCGGCTCGCCGCATGCAACGCTCTGAAGATGCCGATTATAGGGGAGGCGCCGTCCCCCCCTACTTGCGAGCGAGGTTCTGCGCCAGCGCGGGCGGGTTCTTCTCCTCGCGCGAGTGGCGGATGTAGGAGCCCAGCTCGCGGAGCAGGCCGGCGGGGTCGCCGTCGGCGCCACTGCGCTCGAAGGAAGTAAGGGCGATGACGGTCTCGCGGTACATGTCGCCGGAGCGGAACAGCGGCAGCATCTGCTCGGCCTGCCGCCGCATGTCGGCGCCGCGTCTCTCGCCGGCATAGAGCACGGCGAGGTCCATTGCGGCCAGCGCCGCCTCGTAGCTCAAGCCCTCGCGAGCCAGCTCTTCGCTGGCCTGGTGGAGGTGCTCCTCGGCTTGCCCGAGGGTGGGGGCGAGTTTGCCTTCCAGCCAGCGCAGGCGGGCGAGGTGCCGCCGGTCCCCGGCCGCGGCATAGAGCCGGCGCGCGCCGTCGAGGCAGGCGGCGGCCTGGCCCTGGTGGCCGTTCTCGTTGAGGAACCAGATGAGGTTGTGGGTGGCGCAGACCAGGAGCCGCGGCTCGCGCGGCGGATCGATCAGGTCGATGGCCTGGCGAATGAACCGGATGGCGCTGTCGGTCTGTCCGGCGTTGCCGAGCACCGTGCCCTTCTTGAGCAGGGTCCGGCCGAGCAGATGGCTTTCCCCGGCGCGGCGATAGATCGAGGCCACGCGGTTGAGTGTATGGACGGCCTCGTCGAAGCGGCCGCAATAGCCGGCGAGCGAAGCCTCGAGGGTCAGCAGTTCGGCCCGGGCGAGCGGATCGCCGCTGCCGTGCTCGAGCAGGCGCTCGGCCAGCTCGAGTGAGATCTCGGCCGAGCGCAGGTCGGCCTTGACGCGGCGGGCGTTGGCAAAGCAAGCCCAGGCGATCGCGCGCATGTCCTGGACCACCGGCGCGCCGTAGAGGTCGAGGTCGAGCTGCTCGGCGACCGCCACGGCGAACTGGGCAGCCTTGTGGGCGCCGTCGGGGTCTTCCACCAAGAGGGCCTGGCCCTTCTCGAGGAGCAGCTCGCAGAGCGCCAGGCTGGCATAGCGGCGCGTGCTCTGCACCTGCGTCAGCCCTTCGACCGCTTCGAGTCCGAGGAGCTCGGTGAAGAGCTCGTGGGCCCTGGCTCGCTCCTCGCCAAGGTGGGTCGCCGCCGTCTGCGCAAGCAGGCCCTCGGCGCCGGTGGCGAGCTTCTTCGCCAGACGCGCGAAGACGGCGTCGTAGGAGCCCGCGCTCGTCGGCACTGCCGGCCGCCGCGCTTCCTCGGCCAGGTCGGCGCAGCTCGGGCAGCCGCTGAGCAGGTGGCGGACGATGGCGCGAGTCTCGACGGCCGAGGCTTTGCCGTCGACCAGCCGCTGGAAGGTCTCGCGCCGCGGGTGTTCGCCTTGCGTTAATTGCATGGCTCGGATTTGTTAGGACCGGTGCTCTCGCCAGGCGTCACGCTCCGCCTTTCGATCGCCCTGGGCCGCTCGCCTGGGCGGCTTCCGCCGCCCTGGCGCGGGCGCGCCGGCGCGGGTCGCGCAACCCTTCGATGCGCCGGCGCAGGGCCTCGGCGGCGCGCGGCGAGTCGCCAGCCTGGCGCCAGCGCCGGGCGGCACGGCTCCAGGCCTGCTCTTCCTCGGCGCGCAGGGCGGCGCAGCGATGCTCGAGGGCGAGCAGCTTGCCGCGCTCGTGCCAGGCCTGGCGCTCTTGCTCACCGGCGACGAACCAGGGCACCTGGGGAAGCCGTGGACGCAAGGCTTCGAGCCGGGCAGCGATCAAGGGGGCGGCGCCGCGCCAGTCGCCCCGCGCCAGCAGCTCGCCGATCCTGGACAGCAGGAGCCGGCCGCCGCCGCCGACTCTTTCGAGCCGCGCGACGGCCAGCCACTGCTCCGCCCGCGCCAGCAGCTCGGTCGCGCGCTCGTCTTCGCCCAGGAGCTCCCAGATCCGCGCCGCGCGGCCCAGGCGGCCGGCCGCCTCGTGCGCCCGCGCACGGCACCGCGCCGCGGTCGACCGCTCGCCGGCGCGGCGGAAGCACGCGGCGGCCGCCGCCCATTCGCCGGCCGCCTCGTGATGACGGGCCAGGGCCAGGGCGGTCCGGCCCTGGTCTCCCGCGGCGCGAAAACAGCGCGCCGCATCCTGCCAGGCCGCGATCTCGAGCCAGTGCGCCCCGGCCCCCGCCGGGTCCCCGGCGGCCTCGGCTTCCCGCGCTTCCGCCGCCGTTGCACGCCGGCGGTCTCCCGCCTGGCTCCAGCAGCGCGCGGCGTCCGCGTGGCAGGCGAGCTCCTCCCAGCCCAGGGCGGCCTCCTTCCAAGCCTTGCCGCCCTCCAGCTGGAGCAGCTCGCAGCGCCGCGCGTCCCGCGCGAGACCGGCCTCGCGGTAGCGCTGGGCGGCGTCCTCCAGGCGGCCCAGGCGCTCGAGCAGGGGCGCTTCCCGGGACGCCGCCCCGAGCCGGGTCCAGTGGTCCAGCGCGCCTCTCCAGTCCCCGATGGCCTCGCCGGCGTGGGCCAGCGCCTCGCTCTCGCGGTCGCTTGCGCCGGCGCGGCGGAAGCACTCGGCGGCCTGCCGGAAGTGGCCCCGCTCGGCAAAGTAGTCGCCCTCTTGCAACCAGTCGGCGGGCGTGGCGCCGGGCCGCAGCAGATGAGAGAGGCTCTCGATCCCCTGCCGTTCGACGAGGCCGTGGAAGCGTCCCTGGCCCCAGAAGAAGTGGGCCTCGCTTCCCTCGTAGATGGCGAGGTGGCGCCGCGCGCGGGTGGCGGCAACGTAGAGGTGGCGCAGCAGGCGCGCGAAGCGCGCCTCCCGCTCGAGGCGGGCATCGCCGCGGGCGAAGCGCTCGACCAGGTCGCGGTCCGGGCCGAGCAGCTTCCACAGGACGACGGTCTCGAACTCCAGTCCCTTGGCCTCGCGCACGTGCAAGACGCGCGAGGTGTCGAGACGCCGCCTCAGCCGCTCGCTCTCCTCGTCGTCGAGGGTCAGCACCACGCACCGCGGGCCGAAGCCGCTGATCGCGCCGAGCGCCTCCTCTTCCGCGGCCGGGATCTCGATCGGCACCGGCCCCTGGATGGCGGCCTCCTCGATCTCATCCTCCTCGCCGCGGCCGAAGACCTCGCGGCGCAGCAGCAGCAGGGCATTGGCCAGCTCCACGATCGGCCGCACGCTGCGCAGGTTGCGCTGCAGGCGAAGCAGCGGAGGCGCCGTTCTGGCGTGCCCGTGACGGGCGGCCAGGCGTCGCACCTCGGCCCAGCGAAAGCCGCTGGGGTTGACGATCTGCTGCGTGTCGCCGGCGAGCAGGAGGCCGGCGAGGTCGGACCGGGCCGAGAGCCCGAGCACGAAAGACACTTCGATCTCGGTGAGGTCCTGCACCTCGTCGCACACCACCACGTCGTAGCGCGGGCCGCGGCGACGGCGCAGCTCGGCGAGCGCCCGGCGGCACAGGTCGATGCGGTCCGAGCGCCCCTCCTCGGCCAGCCACTCCTGGTAGCGCTCCGCGATGCGGTAGATCTCGGGCCGCAGCTCCACGAACAGCGGCGCGCGCTTCCTGCCCAGCTCGAAGTAGTCCTCGGCGGAAAGCATCGGCCGCGCCGGCGACAGGCAGGCGCCCTTGAGGATGCTGCGCAGCTCCTCCCACACCAGAGCCGGATCGAGTGGCCGCCCCGCCTTGCGGAACCACTCGCGGAACAGCGTCTCGTTCATCGGGCGCGCCTGGTGCTCCAGGTACTCGCGCGGCACCATCGACCGGTACAAGTCCCCGAAGCTGAAGAAGTCGGGGCTAATCTCGGCCGAACGGCCGAGCGCCTCAGACATTGAGGCCGAACGGCCGAGCGCCTCAGACATCGAGGCCGAAGGCCCGCGCGCGCAGGCCGCCGCGGCCGCCAGGTCGCCGTACAGGCTGCGCGCGCGCTCGACCAGGGCGCCGCTGTAGGACAGGAAGAGAGCCCGCCCGCCCGCCTCCCGCGTCGCCTGGAGCAGCCGGTGCGCGGCGATCGTGGTCTTGCCGCTTCCCGCGCTGCCGGCCAGGAGCACCGGCCCTGGAGCGCGCAGCACCTCGTACTGCTCGCGGGTCAGCTTGAGCTCGAGCTCTTCGCCGCCGCCGTCGAGCAGGCGCTGGAAGTCCTCCTCGCCGGCCAGGCAGGCCGGATCGAGGCGGTACCAGCGGACGCCGCCATTGATCGCCTCGGTGGAACGCGGCTTGAAGCTCTCGGGCGGCAGTAGGAAGTGCAGCAGGACCCCGGCGCCGCCCGGCGCGGTCTCCGCCGGCATCTCGTCGAGCTCCGCCTCGGGATGCGGCGGCGGCTCGTGGATCTCGAACTCTTCGAGGGTCTCCAGCTCCAGGAACTCAGCCTCGGGCGCGCGGTTGCGCCGCGCCACCCTCACGACGTCGTCGTGCTCGACCAGGTCCCAGACCTGGAGGTGCGCAACCAGCCTGTCGGGATGGTCGCCAGCCGCCGAGCGCGCCACCGTAAACAGCAGCCGGTCGCCGTCATCGGTGCGCGCCTCGTAGAGCGGGCGGCCCACCCCGCGCAGCCGCTTTACCCGGGTTCCTCCGCCCCAGTGGCCATCGCGCAGGCGCAACAGCGTCTTGCGCACTCGCGCCCGCACCGGGCGCCGGCTGAGCCGCAGCATCTGGTAAAGGTCTGGGTGCAAGAGCACCGGGAACATGTCGTCTCCTCGAGTGCCGCCAGGTCGCCATCCAAGTCATCGGCCAGCCGCGCCTGGCGCAAGTTAGCCTAGCGCCTCAACCGTATCCCTCCAAATCATTTGTTGCTTGTAGAAGAAATACTACGCCGGGAACTGCGCAGGGCTCATCCCGATATCGACGATGCTGCATCCGTTGCGCACCGGAAGGCCACGGCGCCGCGCCTCCGCGATCACCGCCTGGTCGGCCGATCCCGGGTTGAACCACACCTCTGCCGCCCCCTTCTCCGCGATCTCCGGAAGCACCTCGAGGGTCACCGGCGGCGGCAGGTACAGGCTGATCCTGTCCAGGGCTTCGCCAACGTCCCCCAGCCGCGCGGCCACTTCCAGGCTTTCGATCTCCTTCTCCACGGGGTTCACCGGGATCACTCGCCAACCTGCCGCCGCATAGGCCCGCACACACTTGTTGCCATACTTTCGTCTGTCCCGCGAAGCCCCCACTACCGCAATCGTCTTCATCGCGCTCCTTCTGCCGGCATGGTCCTCACCACGATCCGGTCGTCGCCGAGGCGGCGCGTGGCTCCCGTCGAGTCGAGGTGCTCGAGCAGCGGGATCGCCCACTTGCGGGTGAGGCCGAAGCGGTCCTTGAAATCAGAGACGGAAAAACGGTCCCAGGAAGACGCCAGCAGCTCGCGCCGCATCTGCGCCAGCGCCTCGGCGGCCAGCACCAGGCCGCTCGGCAGGCGCACCAGCCGCCCGCGCGCCACCAGGTGGCGCACCACCCCTTCCAGGATCTGTGGCTTGGCGCCCAAGGCCTGCTGCAGCTCCGCGGGGGACGGCGGCGCCAGGCCTGCGCTCTCGAAGCGCTCCACCACCGCCGCCGACAGGCGGGACTCCTCGCCGGTGAGCTGCGCGCTGCGCCCCGGCAGGGTCACCTGGTCGCCCTGTACGGCGAGCACCTTCTGCGCCTCCAACCAGGCGAAATAGACCGCGGCCAGCTCCGCCGCGCGGCCGCGCAGGATGCGCCGCGCCGCCTCGGCCTTGGGCATCGCCTCGGCCAGGCGCTCCTTCTGGAAATAGTCGCGGAGCACCCGGCCGGCGCGCTGGCAGACGCGTTCCACCGCTGCCGGGGTGATCCAGCGCCGCCCGTGGCCGGGCCCCGCGGCCACCTCGATCAGGCGCTGCCGGCCGGCCAGCGCGGCGAGCTCGGCCGCGGCGCGCTCGGCAGGCCAGCCCAGCCGGCGCGCCGCCTCCTCGGCCTCGATGCCCCGCTCTCCGGCCTCCTGGGCCCAGAAGGCCAGCGCCTCGGGCAGGCCCGCCGCCAGCGCGGCGAGGGCCTGGGCCAGCATCGCACCACGGTGGCGCCGCCAGCGCGGGTCGAGCACCTCGCCGCCGCCCAGTGTGGTGGCGGGCGAGGGCCGGCGGACAATGGCGCGGTCGCCGCGCACCGCCGCCACCGGCGCTTCGAGGCGGATCTCGACCGCGCCAGTCTCGCCCGGGGCGAGACCGCCGGGCGCCAGCGGCCGCAGCCGGCCGATGACCTCGGCGGTCCCGAGGTGCAACCGCACCGGCACGAAGCCGCGCAGCGGCGCCGGCGCGTCGGCCAGCAGGGTGAAACGGCCAAGCAGGCTGGTCGTCGCGGCGAAGACGCCGGGCTGGCCGAGCTGCACGCCACGGCGCAGCTCGCCGAGGGCCGCGCCGGTCAGCTGTAGCGAGGTGCGCTCGCCGGCCGCGGCCTGACCGCGCGCCTGTCCGTGCACCTGGACGCTGCGCACCCGCACCCGGCCGTCACTGCCCTGCGGCTGCGGCACGACCTCCAGGCTGTCGCCGGGACGGATCGAGCCGCCCGCGAGCGTGCCGGTGACCACCACCCCGAGCCCCTTGAGGTGGAAGGCGCGGTCGATGGGCAGGCGGGCCGGCTGTGTGGCGGCGCCAGGCCCGGCGCTGCCCAGGCCGTGGCGGCCGGCCAGGTCGAGCAGCGCGCGCCTGAGCTCGGGGATGCCTTCGCCGGTGACGCTCGACACCGGCAGCACGGACGCGCCGGCGAAAGGGGTGCCGGCGAGGAGGTCCGCGATCTCGAGATGGGCCAGCTCGAGGAGGTCGGGCGAGACCAGGTCGATCTTGTTGAGCGCCACCAGGGCGGCGGGGATGCCGAGCAGCGAGCAGATGGCGAGGTGCTCGCGGGTCTGCGGCTTGACTCCCTCGTCCGCCGCCACCACCAGCAG
Source organism: Thermoanaerobaculia bacterium (assembly GCA_035544895.1). Classification (GTDB taxonomy): domain Bacteria; phylum Acidobacteriota; class Thermoanaerobaculia; order Multivoradales; family UBA5704; genus JASLEW01. Next base: position 25,277 of record DASZZM010000103.1, on the reverse strand, counting down.
CATCACGCGGATGCCGCCCAGCCCGGCCAGCGCGTTGTGCAGGAAGCGCTCGTGTCCGGGGACGTCGACGAAGCCGAGCTGCAGCTCTTCCGTGGTCAGGTGGGCAAACCCGAGGTCGATCGTGATGCCGCGTGCCTTCTCCTCGGCCCAGCGGTCGCAATCGATGCCGGTCAAGGCCAGGACCAGGCTGGTCTTGCCGTGATCGACGTGGCCGGCGGTGCCGACGATGGCCCGCAGCATCAACCGGAAGCGGGCGGACCCGCGATCACCTGGCGCGCGATGCGGTTGATCGTGGCAGGTTCCGCGGTCCCGCCGAAGCGGGCGAGCATCTCTTTCATGATCGGGCCGATGGCCGGAGGGCCGGAGACCCCGCGCTCCGCCAGCTGAGCCAGCAGCCCCTCGATGGCGGCGCGGATCTCGGCCTCGCCGGCTTGCGCCGGCAGGTAGGCGGCGAGGATGGAGGCCTCCCTCCCCTCCTTGGCGGCGAGCTCCTCGCGGTTCCCCTTGCGGAATTGCTCCGCCGCCTCCTCGCGCTGCTTGATCGCCCGGCGCAGCAGCGCGATGAACCCGGCCTCGTCGACCTCGCCGCCGCGCCGGATGCGCTCGTTCTTGATCTCGGCCAGGAGCAGCCGCAGAGTCTGCAGCTTCTCCTTCTCCCCGGCCTTGAGGGCGGCTTTCAGATCGGCTTCGATGCGCGGCTGGGGCGGCGGGCTCATGAGCGGATTATAGATCGCCGCTCCCTTCGCGCTCGACCTCGATGCCGTAGGCGCGCATCTTCCTGTAGAGATTGCTGCGCTCGAGCCCCAGCGCCTGGGCGGTGCGCGAGACGTTGCCGGCGAGCTCGGCAAGCTTGCGCTCGATGTAATGCTTCTCGAAGGCGCCGCGCGCCTCGCGCAGCGACGGGAAGTCGGCATCCCATGGGCCGCGTGAGCGCTCGGGCGCCTCGCCGCGTACGGCAGGGGGGAGGTCGCGCAGGCCGATGGCGTCGCCGCGGACCATGATCATCATGCGCTCGACCAGGTTGCGCAGCTCGCGCACGTTGCCCGGCCAGGAGTAGTCCTTGAGGCAGGCCATGGCCTCGCGGTCCACGGACTTCGGCCGGCGCCCCAGCTCGCGGGCGATCAGGGCGATGAAGTGCGCGACCAGGACGGGGACGTCGTCGAGGTGCTCGCGCAGCGGCGGCACGCGCAGGGGGATGACGGCGAGGCGAAAGTAGAGGTCTTCGCGAAAACGGCCGAGCCGGATCTCTCCCTCGAGGTCCTTGTTGGTGGCGGCGAGGACGCGCACGTCGACGCGGATCGGCGCGGCGCCGCCCACCCGCTCGAAACGCTGCTCTTGCAGCACGCGCAGCACCTTGGCCTGGGTCTTCAGGGACATGTCGGCGATCTCGTCGAGGAAGAGGGTGCCGCCGTCGGCCTGCTCGAAGCGGCCCGGCCGGTCGCCGAGGGCGCCGGTGAAAGCGCCGCGCACGTGCCCGAACAGCTCGCTCTCGATGAGCTCTTCGGGGATGGCGGCGCAGTTGACCTCGACGAACGGCGCCTGGGCGCGCCGCGACTGGCGATGGATCTGCCGCGCCACGAGCTCTTTGCCGGTGCCGTTTTCACCCAGGATCAGGATGCGGCTGTCGGAGGGGGCGGCGGTCTTGATCTCGCCCTTGAGGCGCTGCATGGCGGTGCTGGTGCCGAGCAGGGTCTCGCCGTGGTCCAGGCGGCCCGAGAGCTGTTGCAGCTCGCGCGCCAGGCGGCCGCGCTCGAGAGCGTTGTGCACGGTCAAGACGACCCGCGACAGCGACAGCGGCTTCTCGAGGAAGTCGTAGGCGCCGATGCGCGTGGCCTTGACCGCGGTGTCGACGTTGCCGTGGCCGGAGATGACGATGACCGGCCGCCCGGCATCGCCGTCGCACAGCTCGGCCAGCAGCTCGAGACCTTCGCGGTCCGGCAGCCACAAGTCGAGCAGCACCGCGTCGAAAGCCTCCGCGCCGAGCCGCTCGGCGGCCTCGGCCGCGGTGGCCGCCGCGGCCACCCGGTAGCCCTCGTCTTCCAGGATGCCGGAGAGGGTGCTGCGGATCCCCTCCTCATCGTCGATGACCAGGATGCGTTCGGTCACAGGACGATTCTAGTGTCCCGCTCGGTTAATTCGCATACCACTCGCTTGGTCTCCGCGGCCCTGGCTTCGTTGCGCCTCCTCGACGTACTCCCCGGTACGCCTCGTCGGCGACGCCTTGCCAGGACCGCGGATCCGCTGCGCGATTGCCATGCGAATTGACCGAGCGGGACACTAGGCGGTCGGCAGCTCGAGGGTAAACACCGTTCCGCGCGGCTCATTATCTTCGACGCGGATCGAGCCGTGGTGATCGGTGACGATGCGATAGACGATCGCGAGCCCCAGCCCGGTGCCGCGGCCCTTGGTCGAGAAATACGGCAGGAAAAGCTTTTCTTTCGCTTCCGGCGGGATGCCGCGGCCGGTGTCGGCGACCTGGATCGAAAGCCGGCCGTCGTCGGAGTGGGCGGAGACCGTCACTTGCCCCGGCGCGTCGGTCGCCTCGACCGCGTTGTCGAGCAGGTTGATCAGCGCGCGCTTGATCTGTTCTCCGTCGAGCACGACGCGTGACAGGTCGCCGTTGAGCCGCCCCTCCACCTCGACGCCGGGCTTGAGGTTGCGATAGAGGTGGAGCGTCTCGCCGAGCAGCCGCGGGAGATCGACCTGGACGGGCCGCGGCCGGGGCATGCGGGCGTAGCGCGAGAACTCGTCGACCATGGCCTGCAGGGTGCCGACTTCGCGCACGATGATGTCGACGCCTTCTTCGAGCGCCTTGCCCAGGCCGGCGTCGCCCTGCCGGTGCTTCTTGAGCATCCGCTCGGCGGCCAGCCGGATCGGGGTGAGCGGGTTCTTGATCTCGTGCGCGATGCGCCGCGCCGCCTCGTTCCAGGCCGCGAGCTGCTGCGCCTTGATCAGCTCGGTGAGGTCTTCGATGACCAGCACGCGGCCGCGCGGCGGGCCGCCGCCGGGGCCTCCTTCGATCGCGGTCACCTTGGCCTCGAAGCTCTTCCATTCGCCACCCAGCATGAGATGCACCTCTTTGCTCACCCTCCCGCCCGGCCGCCCCTCGTGCAGAAGGGCGGCGATCTTGCCGCGCTCGGGATCGCTCCAGGCTTCCTCGACCAGCCGGCCGACGACCTCTCGCTCGGACTGGCGCAGCATGTTGAGCGCCGCCTCGTTGCAGGTAAAGATCCTGCCTTGCGAGTCGATCGAGACGACCCCCGCGGCGACGCTCTGCAAGACCGCCCCGATCAGCGCCCGCTCGCCGGCCAGCCGCTGATTGCTGGCGGTGAGCTCCATGTTGCCGCGCTCGAGCAGCTCCTTGCTGCGCGCCAGCTCCCCGGTCATGCGGTTGAACGAGCCGACCAGCACTCCCAGCTCGTCGTCGGCCTGGACGTCGACGCGGTGCGACAGGTCGCCCTCGCTGATCCGCCGCGTCCCCTCGGCGAGCGCCTGGATGGGCACGGTCACCCGCCGCGCCAGGTACTGTCCCACCCAGGACGAGGCGAGAAGGATCAAGAGGGTGACCATGAGGAAGATCAGCAGGTGGCTGGCGCGCAGGTCGTCTTTCTGTACCAGGAGCTGACGGTAGCTCTGGAAGTCGTCGATCAGACGGCTGCTGCGCTCGGCCAGGGCGGGATCGAGGAGTGTCGCGGCCACCACCACGACCGGCGGCCGCTCGCCCGCGAGCGCAGGCGCGCTCGCCGCCACCTTGCCGGGAGCCGCCCTGCCTGCCCCGCCGCCCGAGATCCGGCCTTTATTGGACTTGCGAGAACCGTCCGCCGCCGCAGCCGTCCGCCCGGCGGCGTTGGTGCCGGCGCGCATGGTCGCGCCGGGCGCGCGCATGGCCGCGCCGGGAATGCGCATGTCCGCGCCGGGGACACGCGTCGCCGCCACCGCGCCGTAGATCAGCCGCCCCCGCCCACCCGGCGGCGTGTCGATCAGCTTCGCCTCTCCTTCCTCCGCCGCCTCTTCGAGGAACGAGCGCCGAGGCTCCGGCAGGTTGGCGAGGCCGGACTGCGGATTGAGCACTCCATGCACGAACTCGGTTCCTTCGTAGATCGACAGCAGGTCGAGATGCAGCTCGGCGAGCAGCTCCCTCATGCGGCGCAGCAGCCGCGGCCGCTCCTCGGGCCGCCGCAGGTCCAGCGCCGAGATCTCGCGCAGCACGCGCGCGGCGTCGCGGACGTTGTGCTGCTTGATCCGGTCGTAGAGCGCTTGGGCCACCGAGCTGCCGCGCTCGAGCACCGGTTGCAACGGCGTGTTGAACCAGCGCTCGATCGAGCCCTGCAGCAGCTCGGTGGCAATGGCGAACAGCAGCAGCACCGGGATCAACGACAGGCCCACGTAGGTCGCCACCAGCTTGAACTTGAACGTCGATCCGAGGATGCGGTTGCGCCGCTCGATGAGCAACTTGAAAAGGTTGCGCAGCAGGACGAAGGCGACGGCGAGGACGAGGACGACGTTGACGTACCACAGGATGAAGAGCAGCAGGCGGTTGGTGACCAGGAAGGACGGCAGGTCGCGCTCGCGCAAGAACAGATAGAACGGCGCGGTGAGCAGCAGCAGGAGGACGGCCAGCCCGCCGACGATCAGCCGCTGGTCCTTGCGGTGGCGGCGCAGGCTCTCGCGCAGCTTCATGGCGCGGGCCGCTTCAAGGCGCGGGTCTCGGCGGCCGGAACTTCGCCGACTCCACCCAATCCGTTGTGATGGTGACGGGAATGAAAGACAAGATCATCCGCGAGCCGAGCTCGGCGCGCACCTTGACCAGCAGCCGCCTGCGGTCGCGCGGATCGGGCAGATTGAACACCGGCAGGCGCTCGACGCGAGTCATCGCCGCCTCCAGCGCCTGGCGGTCGTGCAGAGTCCGGCTCTCGACCAGCTTGTCGTCGAGCTTGAAGTGAACGGTGTAGGCCCTCTCGACCGCGTCGTAGGTGGCCACGATCTCCAGCGTGTTGGTTTTCAGCCGGCGATCCCACCAGTGCTTACGGTCGCGGTCGAGCTCGAAGCGATAGAAGATGGTGGTGGGCAGGCCGCTCTCGATGCGCTCGAGGAAGCGATGGTTGAACGCCTTGACCAGCGTCAAGGAGGCCAGGATCTGGTTGTCGTCGAGATCCACCCGGAAACCGGAGATCCTCGCTTCGGCCGCCGCCGCCGCGGCGGAGGTCAGCAGCAGCGCGAGCGCCAGCGCGCAGGCGCCCGCGCAAGGGGGACGGGGCCGGCCGGTTGCCGGAGCCTCGGCGGAGGGTCTGCGCGTGGCCGCCCCTAGACCACGAAAGGTGCGGGCCGTCATCGACGGCGCGAGTGTAACACCGGGCCTGAGGGACGAGATTGCGCTGCGGCGGCGCCGGGGGAAGGGGACGCCCCCACCTTCTCGCGGCAGGAGATGGCTGCTAGCTGAGGCGGCGCCGCGGCAGGTGAGCGGCGGGCGCGGCGTCGCGCGGCGCCGCTTCGGCGGCGATATTGGCGTCGTGGGCGTCGTGGGCGTCGTGGGCGGCGTGGGCGGCGGAGAGGTGAGGCCGGGGCGCGTGCTGCGAGGCATGGTGCGGCGTGCGCTGGGCAGGATGCTGGGGCTGCCCCTCGAGCCACGTCCAGCAGTCGGTCCGCTGGCGGAGCGCCTCGAGCAGCGAGAAATGGAGCTGATGGCCGCCGCGCACGACCTCGACGTATCCCCAGAGCGGTGCCCCCGACAGCGCCAGGTCGCCGACCACGTCGAGGGCTTTGTGGCGCACCGGCTCGTCGGCGAAGCGCAAACCGGTGTTGGCGGGGCCTTCGGGGCCGAAGACCACGCAGTTGTCGTGGTCGCCGCCGAGGCCCAGCCCGCGGCGGCGCAGCCGCTCGACGTCGTCGAGCAGACCGAAGGTGCGGGCCGGCGCCAGCTCGCGCGCGAACAGCTCCGGGCTTACCACCAGATCGATCTCCTGGTGGCCGATGGCCGGGTGCGCGAAGTCGATGACGTAGCTGACGCGCAGACCCGGGTAGGGAGAGGCGCGGATGAGCTTGCCGCCGAGCTCGACGGTCAGCGGAGCGGTGATCGCCATGATGCGGCGCGGCTCCTGCTGCCAGAGCACTCCCGCCGCTTCGAGCAGGTGCAGGAAGGGTGAAGCCGAGCCGTCGAGGATGGGCACCTCGGGGCCGTCGAGCTCGATCCACAAGTTGTCGATGTCGCACACCCGCACCGCCGCCAGCAGATGCTCGACCGTGGAGATCGTCACGTCGTCGCGGCCGAGGGTGGTGGCCAGCTCGACCGAGCTCACCTCGCTCGCCAGGGCCGGGATCTCGACGCCGGCGCTGTCCAGCCGGCGGAAAACGATGCCCGTTCCAGCGGGAGCCGGGCTCATCTTGACGCGGATGACTTTGCCGGTGTGGATGCCCACCCCGGAGATGCCGACCTGGCGGGCGACGGTCTTTTGATTGAACAGCAGCGAATGCGGGCCGAGTCGGGTGTTGGGCGCGAGGCGGTCCATGGCTTGGTCCCCTGAGGTGCAGAGTCGGTGCCACCCCTCCCCGCCGCCCGCAGCCGCCGCGTCTCGAGCCGCAAGTGACGACCAGTCAATGCTTAACGATATTCACGCAAGCTCCACTAGCTGCCCTGGGTCCGGCCACTGTGGCTCTGGAGCCACACGCTGGTGCTGCATTTGCGCAGCACAAATTCCTGGTCAATGGCAGGGCCCTCCGCGGGCGCGCCTGGCCGGAGGCCGGGCCAGGTAGACTGCGGCTGCATGTCGAGCACGAAAGCGAGCCCGAAAGCCAAGGAGCGCCCGTGCGGCGGCGGCGGCCGGGACCGGGGCGCGCCGCGCAGCCTGGCGAGCAATCGGCGCGCGCGCCACGACTACCACATCCTGGAGGCGGTCGAGGCCGGCATCCAGCTGCAAGGCACGGAGGTCAAGGCGGTGCGCTCCGGCAAGGTGCAGCTCAAGGACAGTTTTGTCGAGTTCCGCGATGGCCAGGCCTACCTGGTCGGCGCCCACATCAGCGCCTACAGCCACGGCAACCGCGAGAACCACCCGCCCGAGCGGCCGCGCCGCTTGCTGCTCAAGCGGCGGCAGATCGAGCGCCTGTTCGGCCGCGCCCTGCTCAGAGGTCACACCGTGGTGCCGCTGTCGGTCTATCTCAAGGGCAACTGGATCAAGGTGAAGATCGCGCTCGCCCAGGGCAAGAAGCTCTACGACAAGCGCGAGAGCGAGAGGCGCAAGGAGCTGGACCGCGAGGCGGCCGAAGCTGTCAAGGGAAAAAGCTGGTAGCCGGGGGGGCCGGGAATGCCCCCGCTCCCTCGCGCACGGACGGGTCTCGTTCTATTCCTCTCCCAGTCCGTCGCCCACCCGGCGGCGCCGGCCGCCGGTGTCCTGGATGCGCTCGAGGGCGGTCTGGCCGCCGTAGCGCGCGACGATCCTGTCGTCGTAGTCGTCGGCCACGGTGGCCACCGCGGTGATCGCGCGCAGCAGGTCGCGCGGCTCGAGGCTGCGGCCGAACAGCGAGTGGGCGAAGAAGATGTCGTTGCCGACCAGGGAGAAGGCGCCGCAGGTGAGCCCGTGGTTGAGCTCGAGCAGGCCGAGCAGAAGGTTTTCCTCGATCTCCACGTCCTGCACGCAGTACGACATGATGATCACGATCGCCTCCTCGGCGCCATAAGGCTCCACCGAGATCTCGAGCACGGTCGTGCCGTAGCGGACGTAGAAATGGTCGTTCTCCGGGTCGTGGTAAGGCTCCTCGAAAAGCTCGGCGAGGTACTCCTTGACCCGGTTGAACGTTTCCTCGTGGATCTCATGCTCGAACTGCATGGCCCCTCCTCCAGGCGCCTTACTCTAGCAGGCTGCCAGCGGCTTGAGCAGCGTGCCCCACCCCCGCCGCCGGCAAACCGTTGACACCTCTCGCGCTTGGGTCTAAGGTTCTCGGAGAAAGCTTAGCCTTCTCGGTCAGTTTCCTCCCCATGCTGAAAGCGCCCGCCGCGCGCCGGCGGCGAAAAGGGGAGGCCGCGGCGGACTTCAACCTTTCTCATGGCATAGGAGGATCCAAGGATGCGCAGGCGAGGAGGTTCGATCTGGAGGGCCTTGGTCGTTGCGGCCCTCGGCACGCTGGCCACCCTGCCCTTGCACGCGGCCGGGTTCGCGATCTACGAGGCGGGCAGCAAGGCGCTGGGAATGGCCGATGCGTTCACGGCGCAGGCCGATGACCCCTCGGCACTGTTCTTCAACGCCGGCGGCGCCGCGTTCTTCGACCACACCGCCGTCTCGGTCGGCGTCACCTACATCACCGAATCCGGTTCCACCTTCACGGGCGCCAACCCCTTTCCGGGGGACGGTGCGACGGGCCACGGCAAGAAGCTCAACGCCTTCCCGCCGCACGCCTACTGGATCCAGCCGATCACCTCGACCGTGAAGTTCGGCCTCGGGCTCACGGCGCCGTTCGGCCTGACCACCGCGTGGAGGGATCCCCACAACTTTTCCGGCCGGTTCATCTCGACCAAGGCCGATCTCAAGGACCTCGACGTCAACCCGACCCTGGCCTGGCAGGTCACTCCCAACTTCGGCATCGGCATCGGCGCCGTCGCCCGCGTCTCGAAAGTCGAGCTCGACCGCGATGCGCCGGCGGTCAACCCGTTCACCTTCACCGTGGTGGACGTCGCCACCAGCAAGCTGACCAGCAGCTGGAAGGCCGGCTACGGCGCCAACGTCGGCGTGCTCCACCACTTCAACAGCTTCTTCTCCTGGGGCCTCTCCTACCGCACTCCGATCACGGTCAACTACAAGGGCAACGACGTGCTCACCCAGAACCTGACCGGCAACGCGCAGCTCGACACGGTGGTCGCCGCCCGCCTGCCGTTCAACAAGAAGCTGCCGGTCAAGACCGCGATCAAGTTTCCCGACCAGGCAAGCCTGGGCCTCGCCTTCTCGCTGACTCCCAACGTGCTGCTGGAAACCGACGTCAACTGGACCGGCTGGAGCCACTTCAAGCAGGTCAACGTCGAATTCACCCAGGGCGACCTCCCCAACCAGACGGTCGTCCAGCGTTGGAAGGACGTCTTCCATTTCCGCGGCGGCCTGCGCTGGACGACCAGCCCGGTGTGGCAGTGGCGCTTCGGCTACGTCCACGACCTGTCGCCGCAGCCCGAGCAGACGATGAGCCCGCTGCTGCCCGACGCGGACCGCAACGGCTTCACTTTCGGAGTCGGTTACACGGCGAAGGTGAAGACGGATTTCGCCGTGATGTATCTTCCCTTCAACAAGCGCAGCCGGGCGAAGACGTTCTCCGACGACACCGCGGGCGACTTCTTCGGGCGCTACGACACCAAGGCCTGGCTGGCCGGCGTGACCCTGGGCTTCTAACCGCGCGCATCTGCATCTGAAGGAGGAATCAGCAATGCAACGTTTCAAGATCCTGGCCAGCCTTCTGGCGCTCGTCCTGCTCGTGCCGGCCGGCGCGGCGCTCGCCGTCGACACCGGCTCGGCCAACTTCACCACCTACGTCTCGATCGGCGACAGCCTGACCGCGGGCTATTTCAGCGGCAGCCTGATCCAGACCTCGCAGAAGCTGAGCTATCCGGCCCAGATCGCGCAGCAGGCGGGCGTCACGGACTTCCAGCAGCCCCTGGTCACCGAGCCCGGCATACCCTCGGTCCTGCAGCTCAAGAGCATCGTGAGCTACCCGCCGGTGATTACGCCCGCGGCCGGCCTGGGGAGTCCGGCCAACCTCACCCTGCCGCGCTTCTACAACAACATGGCGGTGCCGGGTGAGAGCGTGCACAGCCTGCTGACCGTGACCACCGACAACGGCGGCCTGCACGACCTGATCCTGCGCAAGAAGGGCCTCACCCAGCTGCAGGAGGCGCTCGCCCAGCACCCCACCTTCGTGACGCTGTGGATCGGCAGCAACGACGTGCTCGGCGCGGTGATCTCCGGCCGCGTCATCGAGGGGGTGACGATCACCCCGCTGGCGAGCTTCCAGCAGGACTTCCTGGCAGTCGTCGGTGCCATCCAGAGCTCCGGGGCCAAGATGGCGATCGCCAACATCGCGCACGTCTCCACCATCCCGTTCGCCAACACCGTTTCGCGCTTCATCGTCAACCGCCAGGGCCAGGTGGTGCTGATCGGCGGCAACCCGGTGCCATTGATCGGCCCCAACGGGCCGCTGCGCGACGGCGACCGCGTGCTGCTCTCCGCCAGCAGCGAGCTGGCCCTGGGCAACGGCGTCCCGCTCGCCCTCGGCGGCTCCGGCGTGCCCCTGTCCGACGCGGCGGTGCTGTCGATCGAGGAGGCCAAGACGATCAACGACCGCGTCGATGCCTTCAACGCGGTGATCAAGGCGGCGGCGGACGCGGCCGGGGCCGCGTACGTGGACACCAGCGCGCTGCAGGACACGGTCGCGACCACCGGCGTCGAGGTCGGAGGCATCCCCTTCACCGCCGCTTACCTGACCGGCGGCATCTTCTCCTACGATGGCGTCCACCCGACCGCGATCGGCTACGCCTTCGTCGCCAACGCCTTCATCGCCGCGATCAACGGCAAGTTCGGCGGCCACATCCCGCCGGTCAACCTCGCGCGGGTGATCTTCGGCCAGTCGCTCGAGCAGGAGGCCATGACGGCCATGCCGCCAATGCCGCTTGCCGGATTCGGCGGCGGCGAGCAGAGCGCCGACGACGCCGCGGGGTTTACCCCCTTCATCTTCACCGAGGCGGCGATGCGCAACTTGGCGTGGGTTTTCCATCTGCCCGACGCCGCTCCGACTACCCCGACCGGCGGGCGGAGGCATCACCCGCACTGAGCCGGCGGCAATCCGCGGGCGTGGAGAGCCAGGGCGGTCCTCCACGCCCGCGCCGTCTTCGTACGGCGGGGTTTAGACTACAATCAGCTGGCCTCGACGTGATGTTCACGCGACGGAGTTGCGGTGAGTGGGGGTTTCACAAGCTTTAGAAATCGTTGAGTTTGTCGTGACCTCTCCGAGGGCGCGCCATGCCGCCCTTCCGCCGCTCGCCTGAAGCTGGCTTGGAGTCGCAGAAGATGAAGAACTCGATGGCCACGCTCGGCATGGTCCTTTGGCTGGCCTGGGGCGCGGCGGTCGCCGCGCCCGCATCGGCACAGCAGCCCGCCGGCACGCCGCCGGCCGCCGGCCAGCCGCAGGTAGCCCCCCCGGCGCCCGTGGACCCGTGGCTGGCCGGTATCCCGCCGGCCGACAATGCCCCGCCCGCGGACAATCCTCCCCCGGCCGGCAAGGCCCCTCCGGCGGCGGCGCCCGCGGCCGCCGGCAAGCCCGCGGCCGCAAGCGATTTCGGGCCGCAGCTCGGCCAGAGCGTCAAGCTGGAGCAGGTCTCGGCGCTCTACAAGCAGGCCCTGGCGGCCTGGGCCGGCGGCGACGTGGAGCGCGCCTGCGGCAGCCTGATGGCGCTCGAGAAGGCGGCGGTCAAGGACGGCGACGCGAGGTCCCGCAAGCGCCTGCTGCAAGCCGAGGAAGCGGTCATCCACGGCCTGGCCGCGGACAACCTGGAAGTCCTGGTGCCGATTGCGCAGCTGCACTACGAGGTCTACCGCCGCTATCTCGGCCCTGGCCCGCGCGGCGGCTACACGATCGTGCTGGCCCACGCCAGGACCATGGTGCACGACCTGGCGATCATCTACCAGGAGCAGTCCGGCAGCGAGGGCGCCTCGCGGGTGGCGAGCCGGCTGCTCACCGCCTTGGGCGAGCTGATGGAGCGCGCCTCGCTGCACCAGCCGGCCGCGGAGCTGTTCACCAAGGCGGCCGAGCTCGATCCGCGCAACACCGCAGCCGGCCTGAGCCTGGCGCTGATCTATGAGAAGAACGAGCAGTACGACGGGGTGGTCAAGACCCTGCGCCGCGTGCTCGAAGCCGAGCCCGGCCAGCCCGAGGCGCGCCTCCGCCTGGCCGTCAACCTCAAGCGGCTGAACCGGCGCGACGAGGCGAAGAAGCTGCTCGAAGGCCTGGCGGCGGCCGGGGACGATCGCTCGTGGGTGGCCAACGTCGCCTTCCAGGAGCTGGCCGAGCTGGAGAGCGAGGCGGGAGCCTACGGCAAGGCCGAGGCGGTGCTGAAAGCGGCCCTGGCGCGCTTCCCCAAGAGCACCAGGCTGTACGTGCAGCTCGCCGCGGTGCTCGACCGCAAGGGGGACCTCAGGGCATCGAAGGCCTTGCTGGAAAACGTCCTGAACCTGCCGCCCGGCAGCGACGACACCTCGCGCTTCCGCTACAACAGCGTCAGTCCGGACACTTTCGCCGCGGCGCGCTCTTTCGTCGCGGAGAACGCACACTCGCGCATGGGCGCGCTCGCCCAGGCGCTCGGGGTCCCGGCCGGCAGCGGAGGCGCCGAGTGAGGCGCCGGGCGCTCGCGGTCCTGGCCGCGGTGGCGGCCGCGGCCTGGGCGGGCGCGGCCGGCCCGGCGGTGGCCGCCGTCAACGTCAAGATCGCCAGCCCGCAGCCCGACCAGCCGGTCTTCGGCGAGGTCCTCTTCGAGGTCCACGTAGCGGGCAACGAGCCGATCGACCGCGTCGAGTTCATCGTCAACGGCGAGCCCGTGGGCGTGGCGCACAAGCCGCCCTTCCGCGTGGTGCCGAAGGTCGGCGACGACAACATCCAGCGCGAGTTCCGCGCCGTCGCCTACGGCAAGAGCGGCGCCATGGCTTTCGACCGGGTGGTGACGCTGCCGGTGCGCATCGACGACAAGATGAACGTGCGCTTGCAGCAGCTTTACGCCACGGTGAGCCGCGACGGCTTGCGCGACCTGCAGCTCGCCGAAGGCGACTTCCATGTCCTCGACAACGGCGTCGAGCAGAAGATCGTGACCTTCGGGCGCGGCGACCTGCCGCTGACCGCGGTCTTGCTGCTCGATACCAGCGAGAGCATGCAGGGCCCCCTCCTCGAGGCCGCGCGCCGGGGGGCCAATGCCTTCATCGACGGCATGAAGCCGCTCGACGAGGCGATGCTGGCCGCGTTCTCGGACCACCTGGTCAAGGTCACCCCGTTCAGCGAGGACCCGCAGGCGCTGCGCAACGCGCTCGCCGGGATCGCGGCCGGCGGCGGCACGGCGGTCAACGACTTCCTGTACATGTCTCTGAAGCTGCTGGAGATGCGCCAGGGGCGGCGGGTGGTGGTGCTGCTCTCCGACGGTGGAGACGTCAACAGCGTCTTGCCCATGGCCGAGGTGCTGCGCAAGGCGCGCACCAGCCAGGCGCTCATCTACTGGCTGCAGCTCGAGGGCGGCAGCAAGCACAAGTCCTACTCCTCGGCCTGGCGCGGCCCCGCCGCCAACGACAGGGAGTACAAGACCCTGCAGAAGGCCGTCGAGGAGAGCGGCGGCCGCATCCAGCCGATCGAGCGCGTCGCCGACATCGAGCCCGCCTTCCGCAGCATCATGAAGGAGCTCCGCGAGCAGTACGCCTTGGGCTACTACCCTTCCCACCTCAAGAACGACGGCACCTTTCACCACGTCCGAGTCAAAGTCGACAAAGGGGGCCTCCAGGTCCGCTCGGCCAACGGGTACGTGGATTACTAGGACTATTGCTCGGCTTCCTGGACGGCGTGCGGCGGCCGATGGGTCTCCGGTTTTCCGCAGGCGAGATAGATTGCGTTGAGACTGTCGACGAGCGGCGTGCGGTCCGCGAGCGCGGCATTGTCTTTCAGGATGGCGCGGCTGAACGGACAAGGTGCGTTGCGGAACCAGCAGTCCCCTTCCTTCTTGCCCTCACGTCGCGGGTTGAGCGCCGGCCCGCGCTGGTCACGAGAGGTTACGGCGCTCTCATCGACCTCGCCGATGCGGCTTACACCCCAGGCCCTCATCCACTCGGGATGCGCGGCGTTCTCGTGGAAAAACGTGGCGAGAGTCGAGGCGCAGCCGTGGGCAATGCTCTCCGCCTGCTTCGGCCGCCGGAAGCCAAGCATGGGATGGAAACCGAAGGTGTTGCACAGCCAGCGCGGCCGGACCGCGAGCACGTGGAGGTCGAGCGGTTTCCAGCCGGAGCAGGTGTGGGCCGAGCTTGCCTGGAAGCGGTGAATCGCCCGCAAGTCACGCTGGACGTCGGCGTAAACGTCGATCTTTCGATTGTAGCCGAACGTGCGCGCGCGCTGGCGAAGCCGCAGGAAACTCTTGCGCATCACCTCGACGTCTTGGTTGGGTAGGCCGACCTTGTCCACCTCGAGAGATGCCGTGAAGATGAGGTGCGGCACCTCCTGGCCGCCGACCATGGGCCGGCGCGCGATCTCGCCGCGCTGTGCGGCGCGGTAAAGGGAGTCGGCCACCGCGTCGATGGGCAGATTGTCCATGGTGCCGCCGTCGATGTACTGATCCATCTCCGTTGCGCTGCGGAAGATCTCCCACGCGGCCCGGGGCCGGAATACGGCGGGAAAGGCGCTGCTTGCCAGCAGGCCGTAGAGCAACGACGTTTCGGCCGAGGCGCCGGGGCAGCCCAGGATCTTGAGCTTGCCCTCGCTGAGGTTGGTAGCGGTGGCCAGGAACCGGACGGATTTGACGCCGAATTTTTCGGCGCTGGAGTTGAAACTATCGAAGGCAAGGTCACTCGTGTCCGGAGCCAGGCGGTGGATCACCTGCTCTCGGATCAGTAGAGCGAGCGGCTCGGTGCCGAGGATCTCCTGGCCAACGCTGCCGCGGTCCAGGAACCGCTGGAACGCCGACTGAAACAGGGCGCGGAACTGCGAGGAATTGCCGGCCCGGGCGGCTTTGACCAGCTCGAAGAAGTCAAGGGGGCTCAGGTAGAAGAGCCGCTCGAGACCGGCCGCGACCCGGCGCAGACGCACGTCGAAGCCCCGCCTGGAATCGTAATCGAAGCGCCGCAGCACGAGGTCGAGATCGCGGATCGAGAAGTGCGCGTCCGCGGCCCGCAGCGTCACACCGCGCACGAAGTCGGCAAGCCGGTCGGTCATGACGAGCTGATCGATGCCGAGGAAGGTGGCGGCCAGATTCGCGATCTGAACCGGGCGTTCCGGCCCTGGCTGGATGAACGCCTGAGCGATCATGGCGGCGATGATCGAGCCCACCGACGAGCCGGCGACGAGGTCGGGCTCGAGGCCGAGCTCGTGCAAGGCGTTCATCACTCCCATGTGGAATACGCCGCGGAACACTCCACCCCCGAAGAGAAGGCTGACGCGCGGCCGGGAGTCGGCCGGGAGCGGGGCGGGAAGGGGAGGGCCATCCGCCGTCCGGGATCTCCGCGAGAGGACCGGCACCGGCGCCGCATCTTTCCCGTTCCCCTCGAGCGGCCACTCGGGCCAGCTCCCGCGTTCCTGGCGGGCGAGCAGGCGCTGGGAGGAATCCGCCCCGGCCCCTTTCCGGCCGCGAGCGAGAGCGCAGTGCGAGCAGATCTCCGCCAGCCCTGGCCCGAAGAGGTCGGAGCTTCCAGGAAGCTTGGCTCCGTCCCCCAGGCGCCACTCGACGGCCTGGCGGCAAGGCACGGACGGCAATCCCTTCGCGACCGTGGAGATCGCGCGCGGAATCATCGCCTCCAGCGCCGCGCGGCAGCCGTCGGCAACCGCTTCGAGCATCAGCGTCTTGAGGTCGAGGTTGGACTGCCCGGTGAAGATCTCGCGGTTGACCGCCACGGGCCGCTCCAGCCCGAGCGGCAGGATATTGGCGCGGACATAGTGCCGGCCCTCGATCTGGACCCGCGCCTTGCCGGACGGGAGGCAGCGTGAGTAGAGGCCGGTCAGGTGCTGCTCGATCGCGGCGTCCCGCAAGCGCCGGAGCTGGAGGGCCCGCGCGGCGACCTCGATGATGCGGGAATACTCTTCTCTCGTTCCATTCGCACCGCTGTCGCTCTGTAGATCCGAGACCGCGTAGACGTCGACGACCGCTGCCGCATCGAGGGCGCTGTCTTCCCGGAGAAGCTCGACGAGCGCCCGGATCGGCTCATTGGAGACGTTGACGCCATCGATGAAGAGCCTTTCGGTGGTGGCGCCGGGCCTGAACATCCGGGAAGCGACGGCAACGGCAGGAAAGATGGGGACGACGGCGGTGGCGGCGAGCAGCGCCTCCACGACCGAGACGTCTTCCGGCAGCACCCTCAGCTCTCCCGTTGCGACGTCGGCGGCGATCGGCGCGACCCAGATGGCGGGTTCCGCCTTGCGGTAGGCCCCGAGCCTTTTGGGGGTGGCGCTGGCCTCGGAAGGCTCGTGCGAGTAGGCGAGAGCCTTGTCGACGATGCTATCGATCGCCGGCTTGCCGTAGTAGGACGGGTCGAAGCACCGGATGAGGTGCTCTTTGAGCACGTAGCTGTCGGCAAGCCCGTCGCCGATCGAATAATGCGTCAGGATCCTGTCCAGACAGCTCCGCCAGAAAGTGCCCCTCTTGCTTGCCGGACGGCGCAGGTAGAGGCCGAGGAAAACGCAGAATCCAACGGGAGGAACGATCAGCGTCCAGACGACGGCAAAGCAGATCACTCCCAGCAGGCGGAGGGCCCACGCCAGCCTGCGTTTGATGCTCTCGTAGAAGCTGATGAGGTCTCCCGCCGTACGGCCGGGGGGCTTGTTCCGCGCGGGCTCGTGGAGGACCGCCGCCCTGACCAGCGACCAGAAGGTGGGGCCGATGGCGACCATGTGGCGGCAGCCCGTCAGCCACAGCAGCCACAGGTTCCAGACCCTCGTGCCAACTCGTTTCCGCCAGGAGGTCTCCTCGGAAGCCGCCACCAGGCGGAGCACGCGGTTGATGATCCCGGCGAGCGTGCTCACCTGAAGCCGTACTTCCAGGAGCCGGTTGCTTAGCCGGATCAAGCCGGCGCGAGACTGGTTGGCCCCGTCCCTGGCGCGGCGCTCGGCGCCGAAATGGATCGGCAGCTTGGGTGGTAGGAGTGGCCGCCTGGCATTGATCTCGTAGGCGTCGGGCAGGATGGAGCGCAGCAGATCGGCAGGCAACTCCTGGTACGAGTTGAGAAACCTGCGCAGACGGTCGACGCGGACGGCGCGCCGGTCGTCTGCGCTCAGCCCCTGACCGGCCTGCAGGATCTCGGCAAGCGCGGCCGCGTTCACGGCCCCGGCAGAGATGCCGCCTACGTAATCAGGGGCGGCGCCACTGGCGACCAGCAAGGCATGAACGACGCCGAGCTGCATGGCGGTATCGAAACCGCCGCCCGCGAAAGCAAGGGCGCGAAGGCGGCGGCCGTCAGGGGCCGCTCCCTTCGGGGGAATCTCCGTCATCATCCACCTCGCCGGCGAGAAGACGGGCCGAAGCGGCTGCCTGGCCCTGCTCGCTTCACACAACCAATAGACGGACCGGCCGCGGCTCTTCCGCCCATACTCGAAAGCTTCCCAAAGCAAACCCTGACTGCCCGGGCGCGCGAGCCGCGGCCCCGCCGAGGGAGAAGCTAGCTGGCGGTCCCTCACCCGCCATGCTTCCCGCCGGGGAGGGGAACATTTCCGCGCCCTTCCGGGTTCCACTTGCGGGGCCGCCGGGAGCGGCCTTCAGACCCAACTACCGCCTCACTTCTGCTAGAGTGCCGCTCGCATGAATTCGATCTCTGTCCGCGGAGCCCGCGAGCACAACCTGAAGAACATCACCCTCGAGATCCCCCGCAACCGGCTGGTGGTCATCACCGGCGTCTCGGGCTCGGGCAAGTCGTCGCTCGCCTTCGACACGCTGTTCGCCGAGGGACAGCGGCGTTACGTCGAGTCGCTGTCCTCGTATGCCCGGCAGTTCCTGCAACAGATGGAAAAGCCCGACGTCGACTCGATCGAGGGGCTCTCTCCCGCCATCTCGATCGAGCAGAAATCGGTCTCTCGCAACCCGCGCTCGACGGTCGGGACGGTGACCGAGATCCACGACTACCTGCGCCTGCTCTACGCCTCGATCGGCGTGCCGCACTGCCCGAGCTGCGGCCAGATCATCCGCCCCCAGACCGTGCAGCAGATGGTCGACCGCGCCCTCGAGCTTCCCGCGGGCAGCCGCCTGGTGCTCTACGCCCCCTACGTGCGCGGCAAGAAGGGCGAGTACAGAAAGCAGCTCGCCCAGATGGCCCGCGAAGGCTTCCTGCGGGCGCGGGTCGACGGGGCCATGGTCGAGCTGGCGGGCGAGCTGCCCATGCTCGACAAGCAGAAGAAGCACTCGATCGACATCGTCATCGACCGCGTGGTCGTCAAGCCGGGCATCGAGAAACGCCTCTCCGACTCGATCGAGACCGCTCTCAAGGTCGCCGGCGGCCTGGTGGTGCTGGCACCCGAGGGCGCCGCCGAGGAGACCTTGTCGGCCAACTACTCCTGTGCCGAATGCGGCACCAGCCTGACCGAGATCACGCCGCGCCTGTTTTCCTTCAACAGCCCCTACGGCGCCTGCCCGACCTGCTCGGGGCTGGGCACCCTCATGGGGGTCGATCCCGACAAGATCGTGCCCGACCCCGAGCGCTCGATCGACGCCGGCGCCGTCGCCCCCTGGCCCGAGGGCTCGAAATCGTGGCGCATGAAGATGATCCAGACTCTCGCCAAGTCGATGGGCTTCTCGCTCGGCACCCCCTGGCGGCGCCTCCCCGCCGCGGCGCGCGAGGTGATCCTCGAGGGCAGCGGCGAGCGCGAGCTCACCTTCAAGCTCGAGGGCAAGCGGTCGAGCTACCGCTGGACCGGCAAGTTCGAGGGTGTGGTGCCGATGCTCCAGCGGCGCTACAAGGAGACCGACTCGGCGGCCGTCCGCGCCGAGATCGAGAAGTACATGTCGGTCCGCCTCTGCCCCTCCTGCGGCGGGCGTCGGCTGCGGCCGGAGGCGCTGGCGGTCAAGCTCGCCGGCTACTCGATCGACCAGCTCTCGCACTTCGCGGTCGAGGACCTCAAGGCCTGGATGGCGAAGCTCGAGCTCGACGCCCGCGAGCGCGCCATTGCCGGCAAGGTGGTGCAGGAGATCAGCGACCGCTTGAGCTTCCTCGACGATGTGGGGGTCGGCTACCTGACCCTGGACCGCGCCTCGGCGACGCTTTCCGGCGGCGAGAGCCAGCGCATCCGTCTGGCCACCCAGATCGGCAGCAAACTGATGGGCGTCCTCTACGTCCTCGACGAGCCCTCGATCGGCCTGCACCAGCGCGACAACGCGCGGCTGCTCGCCACTCTCAAAGGCATGCGCGACCTCGGCAATTCGGTTCTCGTCGTCGAGCACGACGAAGAGACGATCCGTGCCGCCGACTGGGTGATCGACCTCGGCCCGGGGGCGGGCGTGCACGGCGGCGAAGTGGTGGCGCAGGGAACTCCCGGCGAGGTGGAAGCCGCCCCGGCCTCGCTCACCGGCAGGTACCTGCGCGGCGAGCTGCGCGTCGAGATGCCCGGCGAGCGGCGGCAGGGCCGCGACAAACCGCTGGTGATCGAGGGCGCGCGGCAGAACAACCTCAAGGACATCACCGCCGAGTTCCCGATCGGCGCGCTGACCGTGGTCACCGGCGTCTCGGGCTCGGGCAAGAGCACGCTGATCAACGACGTCCTCTACAAGGCTCTGGCCC
Source organism: Thermoanaerobaculia bacterium (assembly GCA_035544895.1). Taxonomy (GTDB): domain Bacteria; phylum Acidobacteriota; class Thermoanaerobaculia; order Multivoradales; family UBA5704; genus JASLEW01. The sequence continues at coordinate 5,814 of DASZZM010000103.1, read as the reverse complement.
GTCACTTCTATCGCGCCGCCGACCGGCCCGGGGAGCACGAGCGCATCCTGGGCCTCGAGCAGCTCGACAAGGTGATCGCCATCGACCAGAGCCCGATCGGCCGCACGCCGCGCTCCAATCCGGCGACCTACACCAACGTCTTCAACCCGATCCGCAACCTGATGGCGATGACTCCCGAGGCGCGGATGCGCGGCTACCGGCCGGGCCGCTTCAGCTTCAACGTCCCGGGAGGCCGCTGCGAAGCCTGCAAGGGCGACGGGCAGATCAAGATCGAGATGCACTTCCTGCCCGACATCTACGTGACCTGCGAGGTCTGCGGCGGCAAGCGCTACGACCGCGAGACCCTGGCCGTGCGCTACAAGGGACACAACATCGCCGAGATCCTCGACCTCCCGGTCGAGCAGGCCTACGATCTGTTCCGCAACATCCCGGCGATCGAGCGCGTCCTGGCCACTCTCTGCGAGGTCGGTCTGGGCTACATCCGCCTCGGCCAGTCGGCGACCACGCTCTCCGGCGGCGAGGCGCAGCGCGTCAAGCTCGCCCGTGAGCTGTGCAAGCGCTCGACCGGCCGCACCCTGTACCTGCTCGACGAGCCCACCACCGGCCTGCACTTCGACGACGTCGGCAAGCTCCTCAAGCTTCTCCACCGCCTGGTCGACCTCGGCAACACGGTCATCGTCATCGAGCACAACCTCGACGTCATCAAGACCGCCGACTGGGTGATCGATCTCGGACCCGAAGGCGGCGCCGCCGGCGGCGAGCTGCTGGCCGTCGGCACCCCCGAGCAGGTGGCCGCGGCGCCCCACAGCTACACCGGCCGCTACCTGCGCGGCGCCCTGGCCGCGGCCCGGCCCGTCTCCCGCCCCCGCCTCCCCCGCCTTCCCCGCGCCTCGGCCGCCGGCGGCCGGCGGGCCGCCCGCTAGAACGAAATTCCTGCCGCGAGATGGGCGGGAGCGTCCCCTTCCCCCCTGCGTGCGGTGCGCCGCTGCGCGCGAGCGGGAAATTCCGGTTTAGAATCTGTGGTTTAGAGAGTCAGCCATGCGCCCGGAGTCGAACCTCGCAGAGAAGCGCCGGATCCTGCAGCTCGAGACTCTGTATGACCTGGCGCTGGCGCTGCACGCTCAGCGCGCCGAGCAGGAGCTGGTCGACGAGCTGCTCGGCCGGGTGTGCGCCGTGCTCGATCCCGCGGCCGCGGTGGCGGTGACGCGCGATGCCTACGGCGGGCCGCGCGGGGTGGCGACGGTGGGCTGGAGCGAGGCGCCGCCGGACGGCGCGGTCCTCCTCGCCGCGCCGCTGTGGCGCGAGCTGCTGGCCGAGGGCCACCAGCTGGCGCGCGGCGGCGGCGATCTGGCGGGCCGCCCATACCGCCAGCTGCTGGCCACGCCGCTCGCCTACCGCGGCGTCTTCCTGGGTTACCTGGCGGTGCTCGACAAGGAGGTGCGCGGCGACGCGGCGTCCTCGTTCACCTCCGACGACCGGCGCTTCCTCGAGTCGGTGGCGGCCCTGGCCGGCGTCGCGCTGGACTCCGCCCGCCAGGTCGAGCGCCTGGAGACCCAGCGCGAGCGCCTGGAAGAGGAGAACAAGGCTCTCAAGGGGCACCTCGCCGACGAGGTGGCGGGCCGGCGCATCGTGGCCCACGCGGCGCCGATGCGCCACGTCCTCGAGGTCGTCGAGCGCGTGGCGCCGCGCAGCGTCAACGTCCTGGTGCGCGGCGAGAGCGGCACGGGCAAGGAGCTCGTCGCCAAGCTCCTGCACCTGCTGTCGGGCCGCGAAGGATCGTTGATCGCGGTCAACTGCGCCGCTCTGCCGGAAACCCTGCTCGAGAGCGAGCTCTTCGGCATCGAGGGCGGAGTGGCGACCGGCGTCCAGGCGCGCCCGGGCAAGTTCGAGCTGGCCGATCGCGGCACCCTGCTGCTCGACGAGATCGGCGACATGCAGACCTCGCTGCAAGTCAAGCTGTTGCGCGCTTTGCAGGAGCGCGAGATCGTGCGCGTGGGCGGGCGCCGCCCGATCCCGGTGGACGTCCGCCTGGTGGCCTCCACCCACCAGGACCTCGAGGCGCTGGTCGCCGAGGGGCGTTTCCGCGAGGACCTCTACTACCGTCTCAAGGGGGTCGAGATCGAGCTGCCTCCCCTGCGCGAGCGGCGGCAGGACATCCCTCACCTGGTGCGCACCTTCGTCGAGGAGTTCTGCCGCCGCGAGGGCATTCCGGCGCCCCCTTTCCGCTCCGACGCCCTCGCCCTGCTCCTGGCCCACGATTTCCCCGGCAACGTCCGCGAGCTGCAGAACCTCATCGAGGGCGCAATCTCCCTTGCCGAGCGGGAGGTGGACGCCGACCTGGTCCGCTCCCTGCTCGGCAGCCCGGGCCTGCAATCGCCCGAGCCTCTCGACCTCTCGGCCATGGAGAGGCGCCACATCGCCCGCATCCTCAAGCTCACCGGCGGCAACAAGAGCGAAGCCGCCAAGATTCTGGGCGTCGACCGCAAGACCTTGCAGCGCAAGGGGTTCTAGCCTCGGCAGGACACGCGGGGGCGGCTTCCCCCGGGAGCTCGGTGCTTCAGGCTCTGCCGGAATGCGATGCGACTTCTTGACGCGCCAGCGACATTTTGTCACACAGAGATGATTCCAGGGGCTTTACGACCGCTGTCTGACCGGTGGGAAGCTGGAGAAGCTCCTTGCCGCGACAAAATGCCGCACGAAGCGCTGAGGCAGATCTCCGCCGGTTTTCGTGGTGAGGTCGTAAATCGCTGAGGGTTAATGGTTTGAGGGAGAGGTGCCAGAAGATCTGCCGCCCTGGCAACGGCCTTGCGACGTTCTCGCGGCGAGGATGAGGAGGAAGCCATGCTCGATCTGGTCCGCAAGCACGTCGCCTTGCCCCATGTGCCTGCCAAAGTGTTACTGTCTGTTGCCGCGCTCGGCAGCTTTGGCTGGCTCCTGGCCCATGACCTGGTGCACCCCATCGTGATCTACGCCGTACAGCTCTACCTCTCTTTCTGAATCAGAAGCCGGTTTCCCGACACGGCCGCGCGAATGGCTGGTGACGCTGTGCTCAGAGAAGTCACGCTGGCTCTCCCGATGGTCCCGGAGATGGAGATCGAGGCCAGCAAGACCGCGACCGCCGTGGCCGAGTCCATGAAGATGAGTCCGGATAGAATCGACGAGGTCCGGATGGCAGTGGTCGAGGCCTGCATCAACGCTCTCGAGCACAGCCATTCCCACGACCGCGAGGTCTTCGTGACGTTCGAAGTGCTGGGAGAGAAGGACCCGGAGAAGCTGCGCATCACGGTGCGGGACACGGGAATCGGCTTCGCCCCCGAAAGCGTGGGGGATCCGCGGATCGAGGACAAGCTGGTGGCCGAGCGCAAGCGCGGCTGGGGACTCAAGATCATTCGCGGGCTCATGGACGAGGTGGAGATCCGCTCGGGCGTCGAGGGGACGATCGTGGTGATGAGCAAGAAGCGATGAAAGCGGGGACGCTGCGATGACCGAGAGCCTGAATCTTACCGTCGACCGCCGCGATGGCCTGGCGGTGATCTACACGGAGGGTTACATCAACAACCAGGGAGGCGAGGAGATCGCCAAGTCTGCCTACAAGCTCCTCGACGAGGGTTACAAGGTGCTGCTGCTCAACCTCGCCGGCACCAAGATCGTCAACTCCATCGGCATCTCGATCCTCATCGAGATCATCGAGAAGATGATCGAGATCAACGGCCGCCTGGGGTTCTGCTGCCTGACGCCGACCATCGAGAAAACCTTCCACATCATGGGGCTCGCGCAGTACGCGCCGATTTTCCCCGATGAGCCGAGCGCCTTGACCGGGCTGCGGTCCAGCTCGGCATAAATGGAGGAGGCGATGGGAGGCGCGGTGTCACCTTCGCGCCAGATCTGGGAAGAGCTGCTGGTCCTCTGCCAGGACGAGGCGAGCGACCGCCCGCTGCTCGAGCGGCTGCTCGAGATGTGGTGCCAGGAGCACGGCGCCTCGGCCGCCGCCCTCTACCTGAACAGGGGAGACCTGCTGGCTGCGGAGGTGGCGGTGGGGGAGCCGGCCCTGCCCGTGGTGGTCGAGGACGCCTCGCCGCCTGCCGGGCTCGGGCGGCTGCGCATGCCGGGAGGGAGCTTGCTGTTCGCTCGCGGGCGCTTCCAGGGCGGCGCGCCGGCCGAGAGCGCCGGCCGGCTGGAGCTCCTGGGCGGCGCCGGAGATATCGGGCTGGCCGACTCCCTGACTCTGCTCCTGGCCTCCTCGTTCAAGAACTGGCGGCTGCGCCAGGAGCTCAAGGAGCAGCAGTTCCAGGTCAACTACCGGATCGTCGAGCTCGAGTCGCTGTACGACGTGGGGCTGGCGGTTGCCGCCACCCTGGACCTCGAGCGCGTGTCCGAAGAGATCCTGATGCGCGCGGTCTCGTTGCTCGACGCGCGGCGCGGCGCCCTGTACGTGATCGACGACAACAGCCGCTACCGGCTGGACCGCACGTTCGGCGGGGAGGCCGCACCCTGGTTCGCCGCGGACAACGCGGAACTGCGTGCTTTTCTCGCCGGCGACGACCGGCAGGGGGCCGCGCTGGCCGACCTGCTGCCGGGGACGCGCTACCTGCTGGGCGTGCCGATCGAGATCGACAGCAGCCCGCGCGGCCTGCTGGCGGTCGGCGACAAGGAGAGCCGGCGCGGCGTCGGCCCCTTCCCGCCCGCGGACCGCCGCACGCTGCGGCTGTTCGCCAATCAGGCTGCAACCGCGCTGGAGAACGCCCGGCTGCATCTGGAGGCGATCGAGAAAGAGCGGCTGGAGCGCGAGATGCACCTGGCGGCCGACATCCAGCGCCAGATCCTGCCGCGCGAGGCGCCGCCGGTGCCCGGCTACCAGCTGCTCGGCTGGAACCGGCCGGCGCGCCAGATCGGCGGCGACTACTACGATCTCTTCGTGCGCCAGGACGGCCACGTCGGTCTGGTGATCGGAGACGTGTCGGGCAAGGGGATGCCGGCCGCCTTGATGGTGTCGACGCTGCACTCGGCCTTGCACTTGCTGCTCGACCAGGCCGGGTTCGGACCGCCGCTGCTCGAGCGCCTGAACCGGCACATTCTCGAGTCGACGGCCGCCAACAAGTTCATCACGATGCTGCTCGCGGAGCTCGACCCGGGGACGGGGAGCCTGGTCTATCTCAACGCCGGGCACAATCCGGGGCTGTTGCTGCGCCGCGAGGGGTCGGTCGAGGATCTGGGCTCGACGGGCCTGCCGATCGGGGTGCTGCCGGGAAGCCGCTTTCAGGCGCGTACGCTGACGATGCAGCCGGGCGATCTGGTGTGCCTGTACACGGATGGGATAACGGAGTGCGAGTCGGCGGCGGAGGAGGAGTTCGGCAACGCGCGGCTGATCGAGTTGCTGCGCGATCAGCGCGAAGTGCCCCTGCCTCAGGTGCTCGAGGCGCTGCAGCAGGCGATGAGCAGGTTCGCGGCAGGGCTGCCGCAAGGCGACGACCAGACGGTGGTGCTGCTGCGGCGCGAGCTGGTCGCGTAGAAGGCAAAGCAAAACAAAACAAAGACAAGAGGGGGCGGAGGGTGCGAGAGCCCCTGGGGGTGTGCCGTGGGTCCCCTTTGGCTGGCGGCTCGCTTGGTTCTGGTAGGTGGTGGAGGGTGTTGAGGGCGCCGCCGCCAAAAGGGGACCCACGGCACACCCCCAGGGGGCTCTAGGACCGTTTCCTCTCGTTGGGCGGGGGTAGAATGAGCGGCCTTTGGGGGAGGTCCGGCGCATGAAAATCAAGACGAAATGGCGGGTGATTGGGTTGTCGGTGGCCCTGGTGGTGGGGATGGTGGTGGTGGGGT
>DASZZM010000102.1:0-1716 GCA_035544895.1 Thermoanaerobaculia bacterium | reverse complement strand
CTGGCGGAGCTGGCGCTGCTCTCGCCGGCGGAGCGCTGGCAGCTGGTCGCGGAGTGGAACGCGTCGGGCCTCACGCTCGGCCCTGCCGCGGGGGGCGAGGGGGAGCGTCTGGAGGGTCGTTTCTGGTCGTTGGCGTCGCGTCGGCCGGAGGCGGTGGCGCTGAGCGGCTCGTGGGGCGCCATGAGCTACGGCGAGCTGGCGGGTTGGTCGAACCGTCTGTCGCGCTACCTGCGGCGTCTGGGGGTGGGTCCGGAAGTGCGGGTGGGGGTGAGCCTGCGGCGCACCCCGGAGCTGGTGTGGTCGCTGCTGGGCGTGCTGCGGTCGGGAGGGGCGTATGTCGCGCTCGATCCGGGCTACCCGCCAGAGCGTCTGTCGCGCCTGATGGCGGACTCGGGCCTGTCGGTGCTGCTGGTGCGCGGCGGAGAGGGTGGTGAGGTGCCGCCGGGAGTGCGGGTGGTGGACCTGGAGCGCGAGATGCCGGCCATTCGGGCGGAGGAGCGGAGTGAGGCGGAGGCGGTGGAGTTGGGCGGACAGAGCCTGGCCTACGTGATCTACACCTCGGGATCGACGGGGATCCCGAAGGGGGTTGGGATCTCGCACGGCAATGCGTTGGGCCTGCTGTCGTGGGCCGCAGAGTCGTACTCGGCGGCGGAGCTGTCGGGGGTGGCGGCGACGACCTCGATCGGCTTCGATCTGTCGGTGTTCGAGCTGTTCGTGCCGCTGAGCTGCGGCGGCCGCGTGGTGCTTTTCGACGATGCCCTGTCGCTGCTTGCCGGTGGGGGTGAGGAGGTGAGCCTGCTCAACACGGTGCCTTCGTTGGCGGCGGAGCTGTGGCGCAGCGGCGCGCTCCCCGCGGGTCTGCTGGCGTTGAACCTGGCCGGGGAGGCTCTGCCGGGCCGGCTGGTCAGAGAGCTGTCGTCGTCGCGTCCGGGCCTGCGAGTGCACAACCTGTACGGTCCGTCGGAAGACACCACGTACTCGACCGGAGGCGTGGTCTCGGCGAGCGAGGCGACGCCGTCGATCGGCCGTCCGCTGCCGGGCCGCCGGGCCTATGTGCTGGATGCGTCGGGCGGTCCGGTGCCGCAAGGAGGGCTGGCCGAGCTGTGGGTGGGGGGCGTGGGTCTGGCGCGGGGATATCTCGGTCGTCCGGACTGGACGGCGGAGCGCTTCGTTCCAGACGGATTGGGCGGCGGCCGGGGGGAGCGGCTCTACCGGACGGGTGACCTGGTGCGCCAGCTCAGAGACGGCCGCCTGGAGTTCGTGGGCCGGCGCGACCATCAGGTCAAGGTGCGCGGATTCCGCATCGAGCTGGGAGAGGTGGAGTCGGCGCTGCAGTCGCATCCGGCCGTGCGGGAGGCCGTGGTCCTGGCGGCGGGCGAGGGCGCGCAACGCCGTCTGGTGGCCTACGTGGTGGGCGCGGTGGAGGGCGCGGCGCTGCGCGCCCACGCCGCACGCCTGCTGCCGGGTCCCATGGTGCCGTCGCAGCTCATCGGCCTGCCGGCGCTGCCGCGGACGGCCCACGGCAAGGTGGACCGCCGGGCGTTGTCGCGGCTGGCGCCGGCCGGGGACGATCGCCTCGCCGTGGCGCCGGTGGGACCGCGGACGCCGACCGAAGAGCTCCTGGTCGGGATCTGGGAGGACGTCCTGGAGCGCAGCGGCGTGGGGGTCGAGGACAGCTTCTTCGACCTCGGCGGCCACTCGCTGCTCGCCGTGCGC
>DASZZM010000101.1:0-73403 GCA_035544895.1 Thermoanaerobaculia bacterium | reverse complement strand
GGCGTTCCGTGCGCCGTCAACCATTGCTGGAGCTGTTCCTGATCGCTGGGGTCCAGCTTCAAGGCGGGAAGTTTTCGAGGCATGACCAAGCCTAACCCAACCCCGATCAATTGTCCAGTCATTTGCTGGACACTACACTAGATAGGGATCAGCCTGGTGTCGACAGACAGATCAGAGGGCGAAGCGGCGGCGGCACAGGTCTTGGACCCGGACGAGGGAGAGGCGTCCCTCACGGCCGAGGCGCCGGTCACGCCGGACGCGCCGGTCTCGGCCGAGGCGGCCGTCGCGGCGAAGGCCCTCGTCACTGCCCAGGTCGCCGGCGCGCCCGCGCCGCCCGAGGGGCCGCCGGAGGCCGTCGAATGGCGCCCGGGGCAGATTCATGTTCTGCCGGGCCGGCGGGTGCCGGGGCTCGCGCCGCGCGCCGTGCGCGTCTATCTGCCTTCCACGTTCACGCCGGAGGGGCCGCGCTTCGCGCTCTACATGTTCGACGGCCAGAACGTCTTCACCGACGAGACGTCCTTCGCCGGAGGGTGGCACCTGCAGGAGGCGGTCGAGAAGCTGGCGCGCGGCCGGCGCCTGGCCCCGATCGTCGTCGGCATCGATCACGGCGGGGTGGAGCGCGGCAACGAGCTGTCGCCCTTCCCTTTCGCGGGCTCGAGCGGGCAGCTCGACCTGCTGCTCGACTGGGTGGGCGGCACCCTGACGCCCTGGCTGGGCGAGCGGCTCCCGCTCATCGGCGGGCCGCTCGGCGCGGTCGCCGGCGGCTCTTCGATGGGCGGCCTGGCGGCAATCTACGCCCACTTCCGCCATCCCGAGCTGTTCGGCGGCGCGCTCGCCATGTCGCCGTCGCTGTGGGTGGCGGACGGCGAGATCCTGCGCTGGGTTGCCGGCCAGCCCGCTCCCGAGGTGTCACGCATCTATCTCGACTGCGGGGCACGGGAAGGCCGCGGCGGCCTGCTGCCGCTGGTCGCCGCCCTGGCGGCCCATCTGCACAACCGCGGCTACGATCGGGACCACCTGATGTTCCGCCCCGACGCCCGCGGCGCCCATAACGAGAAGAGCTGGAGGAGGCGGCTGCCCAAAGCGCTGCGGTTCTTTTACCGGTGAAGCTCTTGGTGCGGGGGGCAGGTCGGGTAGCGAGGCTCGTCGGGCAGGTAGCGGGACCACTCTTCCGGCGTCAGGTTCCGGTTTGCCAGGCGGCAGGCGCGGGCCTTCCAGGCCTCCAGGCTGACATCCAGGAAGGTCAACATGCCGGAGCGGTCGCCGACCACGAGCTTCCTGCCGTCCGGGCTGAAGGCACTGTTCAGGGGTTCGTTATCTGACGCGGCCGGCAGGAGATCCGGGAGGGGCAGGCCGCTTCTCACATCGAACAGGACGACGGAGTCAGCGAAGGTCACCGCCAGCATTCTGCCGTCCGGGCTGAAGGCCACGCTGTTTACCCGAAGGCCAGGGCGGGGCTCCAGGTTGCCAAGCTCGCGCAGTGCTGGAACGCTCCACAAGCGAACGCTTCCCCCAAACGACCCTGACGCCAGTATCGTGCCGTCGCGACTGAAGGCCAGCGCATGGACCTCGCCTGTCTCCCGCTTCAGCGGTCCGAACCTTGCGATCTCGACGCGCGAGGCCAGGTTCCAGAGATGGATCATCCCGTCGTCGCCCGATGCCGCCAGGATCGCGCCATCAGGGCCGCAGGCAATCGCGGAAACGGCCGTGTCGAGCAGCGGCATCCCGATCCGCTGTCGTCTGGCAAGATCCCACAAGGTCAGTTTCGTACCTCCGCAGGCCAGCGTTTTGCCGTCCGGGGTCAATGCGAGGACCGAGACGCACTCCTCTTGCTTCTGGTCGACCGGAAGAAGGCTGAAATCCTCTTGCTTTGTGACGTCCCAGATATAGACGTCAAAGCCGTCGACATAGGCCAAGACCTTGCCATTTCCGCTGAACGCCAGGCTGCGTATCCCGTTGGCCCTGATTTCTCCGATTTTCCGGCCCGTCGCAACCTCCAACAAGGACACGATCGCGGCAAATTCACCAGGGACGTAGACTTCTACACCAGTGGCGAGAATCCTGCCGTCCGGAGTGAACGCCACGCTGGCGAGCCGGCCGACCACGCGGCTTTCGCCCAGAGGGTGCCGGCTGACGGTTGTGTCCCACAGCCGGATGCTGCCGTCACGGCCACCCAGCGCAAGCATCGTGCCGTCACCGTTAAAGGCCATGCTGAACAGCGCCCCAACGAAAACCGGCTTGCTCTCCTGCCGCCAGCCCGCAACGTTCCACACGTGCACGAAGCCGTCGGTGCGCGCCCACGCGAGGCGCTCCGCGTTCTTGCTGAACCAGAGGGCCAAGACTTTTCCATCGCCTGGCAGCGGTTGTTCGACCGGATGGAGGGTCGCGACATTCCAGAGACGGACGTTTCCGTTGGCGTCGCCGGCCGCGAGCAGCTTGCCGTCGCGGCTGAAGAGGAGCTCGGCGCTCTGCGGTGTTTCTGGCGGCGGCGAAGCCGAATCCGGCGGATTCTGCACCAACCAATGCACCTTGGCAGTTGCGATCTCGAGGAGCGCCAAGCCTGCTTTGCCCAAGACGGCGAGCAGCGACCCGTCAGGGCTGAAGGCGGCGGCCTGCGGCGCTTCGGCAACTTCGCGGGCAGGCGAAAAGGTCGCCACCGCCTGGAGGCTCTTGGCGTCCAGCAGCTTCAGAGTGCTGCCGCCGACGGCAACCAACTTGTCGTCGGGGCTGAAGCCGAGGGGTGTCCCTCCCAATCTGACCTCTTGGCCGAGCGGTTGCCGCCGGCCGACGTCGCCGTGACGGAGGGTTCCGCCAAGCGACCCGGAAGCGATCCGGTCACGGTCGGGGCTGAACGCGAGCCAGCGCACGGCATCTTTTGGCGGAACGATCGCCCTGGTCAGCCGCGGGCTGTGCGTGTAGAGCGGCGCGTCGAGCAGCGGCCGGCCTTCGACGCTCCACAGGCGGACCGTGCCGTCTTCGGCACCGGAGGCGAGAATCTTTCCATCCGAGCTGAAGGCCAGGCGGGACACCGGCGCGGTGTTCCCGTGCAGGAAGGTCACGAGCCCGGGCTGGGACTGCAGAAGACCGAGGACGCTGCCGCGAGCCTCGGCGGTGGCGGCGGGCCGATTGGCCTCGACGGCGAGCAGCAAGGCCAGGTCGGGGCGCGTTCTCGCCTGGCTCAACGCCTGGGCCGCGAGCTGCCGCGATAGGGCTGTCTTCCCGTGCTCGACCGCCTCCGCCCTCTCCCGCTGCGCCGTGGCGTTTGCCTCTCGTTCCTGGAAGGCGGAGTCCAAAGCTTGCTGCTTCAGCTGGTTGGCAACCTCGGCATCGCGTTTGGCATCTTCCGTCATGTGCCTCGCGGCCTCCGACTGCAGCCTGGAGACCTTCAGCGCAAAAACTGCCGCCCGTTTGCTCTCCCTCACCGCCCTTCGGGCTGCCTCCTCTGCCTTTCGTAGGGCAAAGGCGGCCCGGGCACTGGCTGCCGCCTCCCGTCGCATGCCGATGGCCCCCCAGATGATCCCCGCCACGGCGGCGAGCAACAGGACCAGCAGCAGCGCGGCCGTCCAGCGGGTGCGCCGGAGATCGCGCTGGGCGCGCCGCGCGCGCTCTTTCTCCTCGGCCTCGCGCCGCGCCGCCTCGGCCCTGGCCGCCTCGTCGCGCTGCGCTCCCTCCGCCTTGGCGGCCTCCTCGTTCAGCCGCCGCCGGTCGCGGCTTTCGCGGATGACGCCGGTCAACAGGTCGTGGGTGAGCTCGATACGCTGGATGCCGCCACGGTGCTCGCTGCGCAGCAGGCGGCGGTCGATCAGGGTGGCGAGGGCCAGCCCCGTCACCCCGGGCACGGAGAGGGCGTTCTCCCAGGCGACGCTCTCGCGGTAGCCGGACACCGTCAGCAGCCGGTCCTCGACGAAAGCCCGCACCTCGGGGGAGAGGTCGGCGAGGTTCCGCTCGTAGAAGTCGGCGACGATCTCCGTCCGGCTGCCTTCGAGAAGATCGCCGGTGATGCGCGTTTCGCCGCGGAGCCGGCGCTTGTTGTTGAGCTCGCGGCAGACGACGCTCAGCAGGGCGGGCTCCACCTCGAGCCCGGCGAGCGGCGCGCCGGCGCCTGCCTGCTCCGCCGCCACGAAGCGCACGATCCGCCCGGCCACCTCGGGCTCGACCAGCGCACCGCCCGGGGCGGTCACCACCCGCAGCGCCTCGTCGCCGTGCATGGGGGTGAGGCGCAGGCGGTTGTGGACGATCGAGGGGAGGCGCTCGCGCAGGCCCTCGAGGTCGGGCAGGAAGTCCTCGCGCAGGCTGAACAGGACCTTGTAGTCGTGGCGGCTGAAGGTGAAGCGCCGGGCCTCTTCGGGCGCCGCGTCCAGGCGCGCCTTGACGGCGGCGGGAGGACGGCCCTCGACGAGGTCGGCCAGCTCGTCGAGCATCGCCGCGGCGCCGCCGGCGCCGGCAGCCCGGGAGGTTCCCAGGGTGAAGATCTCTTCGAACTGATCGAAGACGAGGAGAGGGACGGCAACCCGGTTGCGCGGGCTCCAGAAGTCGGCGCCCTGGCGGTGGAAGTACTCCCAGAGCGTCCCGGCGCCGCCGCCGGCGGGAGCCTCGATCCCGGCCGCCGCGGCTGCGCGGGCGATGGCCGCCCGGATCTGCTCCGTGAAGGGCGGATGGCCGTCCGCGTAGTCGAGCCGGACGTAGACGGGGAAGATGTTGCCCTCCCGCAGGCGGGGAAAGAGGCCGGCCTGGAGGAGGGAGGTCTTGCCCAGGCCGGAGAGGCCGAAGAGCACGGTCAAGCGCTCGCGGAGGACCAGGCGGTGGAGGGCCTCGGCCTCCGACTCCCGGCCGTGGAAGAAGTCGCGGTCCGCCTCGCGAAAGGACGCGAGACCGGGCCAGGGGTTCTCGGCGTCGACCGACCCGGCATCGGCGGCCGCCGCGGCGGCGGTAGCCTCGGAGATCACTGCGCGCCCCCGCCCGCCTTCTGGTAGTCGCGGAACAGCTGGCGCAGGACAGAGACGAACTCGGGTGTGCTGCGGCCGCCAGGCAGGCGCTGCCAGTGCACGTCGCGGAAGCGCTGGGGCAGGGTCGGATCGCTGGGGGAGATGTCGTCGATCGCCACCGGGACGATGAAGGGCAGCGAAGGCGCCACCCGGACGGCCACCTTGTCGGCGTGGTCCCACTCGACGCGGAAGAAGCGCCGCTGGGTGGTGAGAGTGTGGCGCGAGAGGATGGGGACGAAGAGCGAGCAGTTGTCGATGTTGCGGCGGATCTTCGTCTCGAAGACGTCGCCGAGCTGCAAGTCCTTCTTGTCGAACCAGACGTCGACGCCGGCGGTCTCCAACTCCTGCTTGATGGCTTCGACGACCGGACGGTCCTCGCTCGCATAGCTCAAGAAGACGGCACCGCGCTCCATCTGGAAAGCGCCCTCGGCGCCGGACAGGGAGCCGGCGCGCGGCGCGGCAGCGGGCGTTTCGCGGGGATGGGTCTCGTTCCAGCGCGCGGCGAGCTCGCGGACGAACTCGACGGCCCCGCCCGCGGGAAAGACCTTGGTCCGGGTGCTGAAACGCTGGAGAAAGAGGACCAATCCGGGGTCGTCCCGCACCTTGGCGTCGGCCACGACGTGGGTCTTGCCGCGCGCCAGCCAGAGCCGTTCACGCTTGGCCATGCGGAAGAAGAAGCGGGCCAGCCAGTCGGCGAAGCTGCAGCCGATGAACAGCAGATGGCTGCGATCGAGCTCGTCGAACAGCAAGTTGGGGCGCCGGGTTTCAGATTGCAGGGAGTGCATGAACTCCAGGACGTCCTCGTCGGTGACCGCGTAGTCGGGCACGGCCGAGAGCTTTCCGAAGAGATGGAAGACGGCCGGGCGGTCGAGCCGCGCGAGCGGCGCCGGCAGGTCCTCGACCGAGCTCGGGGAGTAGGCATAGATCTCGGTCTTCTCCGCACCCCCAAAGCGCACCTCGTTGATGGCGCGCGCGAGGAGGACGTCGAAGGTGGTGGTGACGAACAGCTTGAACGGCCGGATCCCGGCGAGATCGAGGAGAGGCCGCGGGATCGGCAGCTCGCCGCGGCCGGGGAGGCTCGACTTGAGAGCGGAGTAGACGTCCTCCAGCTCGCCGCCACCCGTCAGGTAGCTGCAGGCGACGGCGTTGAGCGAGGCGGGCGGGTCCTCGACGGCGAGACCCAGCTTGCCGGCCAGGCGGCCGGCCAGATGGTCGTAGAGCATGACCCGGCGGCCGCCAAGCTCCAGCTCCAGGAGGTCCTGGCCGATGACCGGGATGACTCGCCCCTCCTCGACGTACTGGAGAAGCTGCTCCCAGAAGCGGGCCATCTCGACGGCCGTCGTTGGCGTGGCCTGGGGCATAAATCAGGCACCGGAAGCTGCGTCTATCTTATCCCTGCTTCCGTGATCATCGGACTACTGAGGAGGAGGACTGCCCGGGCTGCCGCTGGTCCTGGCCTGGCCGTCCTCGAGATCCACCTCTCTAGGAAGGCGCGATAACGAGGGGATTCGTTACGCGAGCGGAGCGACGCCTGAGGCGCCGGGTCACCAGCGGATGGCGGCGGCGCCCCAGGTCAGGCCGGCGCCGAAGGCGGCGAGCAGGAGGAGGTCGCCGGCGGCGAGCTTGCCCGCACGGTTGAGCTCGTCGATGCAGATCGGGATCGAGGCCGAGGAAGTGTTGCCGTAGCGGTCGACGTTGACGTAGGTCCTGGCGGCCGGGAAATCCAGCCTCTTGCCGACGGCCTCGATGATCCGGCGATTGGCCTGGTGGGGGATCAGCCAGGCCACGTCCGGCAGGCCGAGACCGCAGGCGGCGAGGACTTCGAGGCTGACGTCGGCGAGCGACTTGACCGCGATCTTGAACGTCTCGCTGCCCCGCATCTTCAGGTACTGCTGGCCGCTCCTGTACAGCTCGCACGACGGCGGGCGCTTGCTGCCGCCGCCGGGCAGGATGATCAGATCGGCGAGCGAGCCGTCGCTGTGCAGAGCCGTGCCGAGCACTCCCCTGCCCTCATCGCGGGCGGCCTGGAGCACCACGGCCCCGGCACCGTCGCCGAACAGCACGCAGGTCGTCCGGTCGCTCCAGTCGGTGATCTTCGAGAGGATCTCTCCCCCCACCACCAGGACCCTTTCCGCCTTGCCGCTCTCGATGAACATCTCCGCTACGCTCAGCGCATAGACGAACCCGGTGCACCCCGCCGCGAGGTCGAACGAGCCGGCGCGGCCGGCGCCGATGCGAGTCTGGATCAGGTTGGCGGTGGCCGGAAACGGCGTATCGGGCGTGATCGTGGCGCACAGCACCAGATCGATCTCCCGGCCCGAGATCCCCGCCATCGCCAGCGCCGCCTCGGCCGCCGGCACCGCGAAGCTCGACAGCGACTCCTCCGCGCTCGCGATCCGCCGCTCGCGGATCCCGGTGCGCGCCAGGATCCACTCGTCCGTCGTATCCACCATCCCCTCCAGCTCCGCATTGGTCAGCACCCGCGCCGGCACCGACATCCCCGTCCCCACGATCCGTCCCCTCATCCCATTCATTCCTTCACTCCTTGTCTCCACATTTCCAGTCCTTCCCCCTCCCCGCCACGGCCAACCCCCTCAGCCGGACCCCTCCACCGGCCTCCGTCGGCCCACCCTTGTTCCTGAAAGCTGAGACCACGGATTCTACCAGCACCCCACCACGACCCTTAAATCGGATACCGCTTCAATTCTGGTTGCCCCGGCCACCGAACGAAGTGGCACACGGTCCCCCGGCCCTCGGGCGGCCCTCGCAGGTCGCATTTGGCAGCGGCGTCCATGTCACCCTTCGCCGCCTACAGAACCAAGCCAGCCGCCCGACAAGCGACCTGCGAGGGCCGCCCGAGGGCCGCCTACCACCAGCCCCCCTCTTCGTTTTGTCCTTACCTCACTCCGGATGCAGCGCCACGCTGGCCCCGATCCACGTGCGGTCCTTGTTGAAGTCCACGCCCACCATCCGCCCCTTGGTCATGCGCACCAGATTGTTGACCAGCCGCGGCGGGCCCTCCTTCCCCCACACGAACATCATCCGCACCTCCGCCTTGGCCGGCTCGTCCGGCGTCGCGACCACCGGCGCGTAGTCGACGCGGCGCTGCAAGATGAAATTCTCGGGCTGCGCGATGCCGCGCAAGCGCTCCTTCGTCACCCCGAGCTCGACCCCCAGCCCGGCGAACGAGAAAAGCGGCTTCAACACGTAGTTCTCGAGATCCTCCGGGTACTCCGTTTCCGCAAGGTCCGCGAGCAGATAACAAGGCGGGCAGTAGCGGCCGTGGATGAACGGCAGGGAGAACTTGCTGATCTTCCAGAACCAGTTGGGGTGGCCCACCCACTCCACCTCCACCTCGCGACGGAACAGCGGCCCGAGGTCGAGCCCGCGGCGCGCCGCCTCGTCGAAGATCACCCGGTTGTAGATGCGCTCGATCGGCACCTCGCGCCCGCCGCTGGCATAGCAGGCCCTATCGCCGCGCACCACCACCGCGGCGGTCGAGACCGTCTTGATCCCGAGCAGCCGCTCGGTGGCGGCGAAATCGACCCGCGTCTTCTGCGCCTCGGGCTCGATCTCGAGCAGCACCACGTTTTCCGGATCATGGCCGCCGACGATCGTCTGGCGCAGGCACTCCACGTAGGCCGGCGCGGAGAGGCCGCCGAAATAGGGCGACAGCCCGGCGCCGATCGCGAAATGCGCGCGGTAGGCGCGCTCGAGCAGCCACTGGAAGCCATACAGCGAAGGAAAGCCTTGCAGCTCGATGAGCCGCGGCACGACCTCGCCGCCGGCGCCCGCGGCCAGCGCGAAATCGACCTGCAGAAAGGTCGTGTGCGCGTCCTCGCGCGGCACGGCATAGCGCGGCGGCACGGCCCGCTCGGCCGAGCACAGGTAGTCGGGCGCGGTCACCGCCGCCAGCACCTCGTGCGCCGCGCGCTCGAGCTCGGCGGCGAGCTCGCGGGTCAGGAAGAGAGGCGTCTCGCAGACGCGGAACGGCACCGGAAAACCGGCCTCCTCCTCCAGCCAGCGCAACATCGCGGCATAGCTCTCGGCGCGGAAGGCCGCGTTGAAGGCGCGCCGCAGCTCGGGGACCATGGTTCGTCTAGCCCTCGAGACCCGCATGGGTCTCGGCGACGATGTAGTCCACCACCGCCTTGAGGTCGTGCCCGGAGCCGCGCCAGACGGAGAGCTGGCGATCCGCGCCGGTGCCGTGGCGCAGGATCTCGTGGATGTAGCCGACGTCCGCACGGCTGCCGAGGTCGTCCACGACGTCGTCGATGAAGGCGAGCAGCTCGTGGATGAGGTCCACGCAAGGGACCTCCGCCTGCTTGCCGAAATCGATCAGCTTGCCGGAGATCCCGTAGCGGGCGGCGCGCCATTTGTTCTCGTTGAGCAGCAGGCGGCGGTAGAGGCGGAATCCCAGGTTCATGCCGATCAGCTTGTGGAGCTTGGCGACGATCGCCTGGATGAGGGCGGCGAGCGCGATGGTCTCGTCGACCCGCATCGGCACGTCGCAGACCCGGAACTCCAGCGTGTTGAAGAACGGATGCAGGCGGACGTCCCACCAGATCTTCTTGGCGTTGTCGATACAGCGGGTCTTGACCAGCAGCTTGAGGTAGTTCTCGTACTCGGAGAGGCTGGTGAAGTGGTCCGGGATGCCGGTGCGCGGAAAGCGGTCGAAGATCTTGCTGCGGTACGACTTCAGGCCGGTGTTGGCGGCCTGCCAGAAGGGCGAGTTGGTGGACAGGGCGAAGATGTGCGGCAGGAAGTAGCGGGCGGCGTTCATGATGTGGATGGCCACCTCACGGTCCTCGATGCCGACGTGCACGTGCAAACCGAAGATCAGGTTGGCGCGCGCCACCTGCTGCAGGTCTTCGACGATCTCCTCGTAGCGCGGATGGATGGTGATTCCCTGGTCTTTCCAGTGCGCGAACGGATGGGTGCCCGAGGCGGCGATGGTCAGCCCGTTGCGCCGGGCGAGCGCGGCGAGGTCGCGGCGCAGCGTCACCACTTCGCGGCGCGCCTCCTTGATGTCGCGGCAGATCCTGGTGCCGACCTCGATCACCGACTGGTGCAGCTCGGGCTTGAGCTGGTCCTTGAGGGCGCCGGTCGCCGCGTCGTCGGCCAGCAGGTGCTGGATGTGAGAACGCAGGTCCCGCGTCTGCGGGTCGATGAGCTGGAACTCCTCTTCGATACCCAGCGTGAACCACCGCGCTTCGGACATGGCCGGCCTCCTGGAATCCGCCGCCGGCGGCTCAGCCCACCGCGGCGGGAGTGCCGGCGGTCGACCTGCCGGGAGTGCCGCCAATGGCGGGAGCGGCGGCCTCTTGCCGGCTGCCCGCGAAGCTCGCCACGAGCTCGCCCCAGGTCAAGTTGTTGCGTCCAGGCACGTGCTCTCGCGCCTTGCGCACCGCCATGCGGGCCGTCGCCTCGACCACCCAGGCGAAGTTCTCTTCGCCGATCGAGTTGAGATCGGCGTCCGGCGCCGGGTTGCAGAAATCGATCGCGTAGGGGACGCCGTCGCGCACCGCGAACTCCACCGTGTTGAAGTCGTAGCCCAGCGCGCGGTTGAGCCGCAGGACGCCGTCGCGCACCTGGTCGAGGATGTCCTGGGGCACCGGCGGGGCGTTGCGCACGTAGCGCTCGTGAAAAGGCGCCTTGGGGTCGTAGCGCATGATCCGCACGTCCCGGCAGTCGATGCAATAGCAGCGGAAGTACTCACGGAAGACGATCTCCTCTTGGAGCATCATCACCAGCTGGCCGGTCTCGTCGTAGACCCGGAAGAACTCCTCGCGGCTGTGCAGCTTGTAAACGCTCTTCCAGCCGCCGCCGGCAAACGGCTTGAAGAAAGCCGGAAACCCGACGTAGGCGAAGATGGCCTCCCAATCGAGCGGGTAGGCGAGGTTGCGCATGGAGCTTTCGTTGGTGTCCGGCGGATGCTGCTTGGAGGGCAGCAGGACGGTCTTCGGGACGGCGACGCCGATCTTGGTGGCCAGGCAGTTATTGAAGAATTTGTCGTCGGCGCTCCACCAGAAAGGGTTGTTGATCACCGCGGTGCCGTTGAGCGCGGCGTTCTTCAGGTACGCGCGGTAGAAAGGGACGTCCTGGGAGATGCGGTCGACGATCACCGCGTAGCCGCTGTCCTCGCCTTGCATCACTTTGTCGATGCGCACCGGCTCGGCGACGATGCCCTCGGCCTGCATGGAGTTGACGCGCTCCATGAAGGCCCATGGGAAGGTGTTCTCCTGTCCGAAAAGGATGCCGATCTTCTTGGTCGGTTTCATCAGCCCTCATGCCTCGTAGTTGAAAGGAAACGGAAGGGGAGTCGGCGCATCGGGTGAGACCTCGGCCGAGAAGCGCAAGCCTAGCACAGGGCCGGGAGCGGCAAGCGGGCAGGAAGTCGTGGCCCCGAGAGTGAGATTCGGCGCCGCTTCATCCCTTGGGCCGGCACAGCCGGTCGAGGCTACTATTGCGCGCGATGGAGATCGGCGGCAAGGCGGCGGGCAGGTCGCCCGAGGGCGGGGCGCGAGAGGAAGAACCGCGCGAGGACGGCGCGGCGGAGCCAAGGCTCTCGGCGCGCGAGCGCGCGGCGGCGGGGAGCCTGGCGCTGGCGGCGCTCGCCCTGCGCCTGTTCGGAGCTTTCCATTACCGGTTCAACTCCGACGAGGCGCAGCACGCGCACGTGGCCTGGGGCTGGACCCGGGGCCTGGTGCAGTACCGCGATCTTTTCGACAACCACACTCCCCTGTTCCACATGCTCTTCGCCCCCTTGCTGGCGGCGCTGGGCGAGAGCGCCCGCGTGCTCTTCTGGCTGCGCCTGGCGATGCTGCCTCTATACCTGCTCGCCCTGGCGCAGACCTGGCTGCTCGGCCGCCGCTTGTTCGGGCCGCGCACCGCGCTGTGGGGCACCCTGCTCACCGCCCTCCTGCCGCCTTTCTTGTGGAAGACCGTGGAGTTTCGCAGCGACGTCCCGTGGGTGGCCTGCTGGCTCGGCGCCCTGGTGTGCCTGCTGACCAGCCCTTCCCGGCGGGCTACGGCCGCGCCCGGCGGGCCTCCCCGGAAGCTGGGGCGCTTTTTTGCCGGAGGGCTGCTGCTCGGGGCGGCGGTCGCGGTCTCGCTCAAGTCCATCCTGATGCTGGCCAGCCTGCTCGCCGCGGCGGCGGCAAGCCTCGCCTACCTGCCGCGGAGGAGCCAGGGTGAGGAGGGGGGTTCCGCGGCGGTCATCGGCGCCGCCGCGTGCGGAGCGCTGGTGGTGCCGCTCGCGCTCGTCGTCTATTTCTGGCGGCGGCAGGCGCTGGGAGCGATGCTCGCCGGTGCGGTCGGGCACAACCTGCTGGTGACCGGGCACGGAGCCGGGGCCGTGCAGCGGCTCCTGGTGCTGTGCGCCGGGCTGCCCCTGCTCCACCTGGCCGCGGCGCGCGCGACCCGCGCGACGCGGGCGACGCGATTACCGCGCGGCGGTGCCGGGAGCGCCGCCGAGATCGCGCCTCGCCTGGTCCTGCTTCTCGTCACCGGCCTCTACCTGCTCGGCGTCCAGGTCTTCTGGCCCCTGGTGACGGCGCAGACCTACCTGCCCGCCGAGCCCCTCCTGGCGCTCTGGCTGGCGCACCTGGCGACGCGCCACCGGGGCGGCGGGCTGCCCAGGTGGGGGGTTGCGGTCCTCGCGCTCGCCTTCGCCACAGAGCTGGCGGTCGACGTAAACAAGGGCCTGCTGCGCGGCAACGAGACGGGCCCGCAGACCGCGCTGCTCGCCGCCACCTCGCGGCTGACCGGACCGGGCGATCCGGTTTTCGACCTCAAGGGGGAGACCATCTTTCGCCGGCGCGCCTTCTTTCCCGTGCTCGAGGACATCACGCGCGAGGCGATGCTGCAAGGCCGGATCGCCGACACCATCCCGGAAGCGGTCATCGCGGCCGGAGCCTGCGCGGCGGTGCCCGACAGCCAGCGCCTGCCGCCGCGCGGCCGGGCTTTCCTGGCCCGCAACTTCATTGCCGTGGGAGGCGGCAGCCTGCGCGTCTGCGGCAAGCTGCTGCTGGGCGCGCCTGCCGCTGCTGGAGTCGCGGGCCTGCCGTTCACGTTCACGCTCGAGATACCGGCCCGTTATGCAATCGTCGGGCGCGACGGTCCGGCCCGCGGCCAGCTCGACGGCAGTGACCTCGCCGGCCCGCGCACCCTGGCCGCCGGAGCTCATCGCTTCACGGCGTTCTCCGCACCCCCCTACGCCATCGTCTGGGCGCAGGCCGTCGAGCGCGGCTTCTCACCCTGGACGGCGGCGGAGGAGCGCTGATCTCCCCTTCTTCGCTCGTTTCCGCTTGTTAGGCGGGCGCAGAAAGGTTAATCTTCGCGGCGGAGGAAAACCGCATGAGATATCGCCGTTCAACTGTTTGGATCAAGGTGTTGTTGCCCGCCCTGGCGCTCGGCCTCCTGGCGCCGGGGACCGGCAGCGCCCGGCACCGCGCCGGCAAGGACGCGGGCGCGCCGGGACAGCCCAATATCATCATGATTCTCGCCGACGATCTCGACGTCAACCTGCTGAGCCTCGACTACATGCCGAACCTGCAGGTGTTCCTGGCCGGGAAGGGCCTGACGTTCACCAACTATTTCGTGCCTATCTCGCTCTGCTGCCCTTCGCGCACCACCATCCTGACCGGCATGTACCCGCACAATCACGGTGTCTTCACCAATACCTATCCGGAAGGCGGCTTCCGCCGTTTCCAGGAGCTCAACCTCGACCGCGCCACCATCGGCACCGCCTTGCAAAAGGCCGGCTACCGCACATCGCTGATGGGCAAGTACATCAACGACTATCCGCGCGGCAGCGAGAAGACCTACGTCCCTCCCGGCTGGTCGGAGTGGAACGTGCCCGCCGACAACGACGCCTACGCCGAGTTCAACTACACGCTCAACGAGAACGGCACCCTGGTCTTCCACGGCACCGCCGAAGAGGATTACCTGACCGACGTGCTGTCCGGCAAGGCGAAAGACTTCATCCAGCGGATGGCCGGCGGACAGCAACCGTTCTTCCTCTACCTGGCCACCTATGCGCCGCACCGGCCGGCCACGCCGGCGCCGCGGCACGAGAACCTCTTCCCCGATCTCATCGCGCCGCGGGCGCCGAACTTCAACGAGGCGGACGTCAGCGCCAAGCCGAAGGATCTGCAGTTCGATCCGCTCACCCAAGAGGGCATCGACTTCATCGATTACCTGTACCCCAAGCGCATCCGCTCGCTCCAGGCGGTCGACGAGCTGGTCCTCAACATCATCCGCACGCTGCGGCGCACCGGCCAGATCAACAACACCTACGTGGTCTTCACCTCCGACAACGGCTTCCACATGGGCCAGCACCGCTTCCTGGCCGGCAAGTACACCGCCTACGAAGAGGACATCCACGTGCCGCTGATCGTGCGCGGGCCGGGGGTGCCGCCAGGCGCCACCATCGATGCGCTGTCGAGCAGCGTCGACCTCGCGCCGACCTTCGCCGAGCTGGCCGGGACCAAGCTCCGCTTCGCGCACGACGGCCGCTCGCTCGTGCCGCTGCTGTCCGGCACGGAGCCGCCCGGCTGGCGCCAGGCGGTGCTGATCGAGCAACGCCCCTTCTCCGACCTGGGCAAGGCGTACCAGCAGAAGCCCAAGCTGAACCTGGAGCTCAAGACCCCGCCGGCGCGCATGGGCGCGGCCGGGCTGCAGGAGCCGCCCGACCCATTCGACTCGCAGATCTGGCCGCCGATACCCTATGTCGGGCTGCGCACGCATCGCTGGAAATATGTCGAGTACGCGAACGGCGAGCGCGAGATGTACAACCTGTCGATCGACCCCTACGAGCTGGTCAACCGGTCGTCGTTCGCCAGGCACAGCCTGATCAATCAGCTTTCGGGCGTCCTGCACCAGCTCCAGTACTGCCACGGCGACGCTTGCACCTCCGCGGAAGCGACGCCGCTGCCGTAATCAGCCGCTCTACGCTGGGCGCCTTCTGGTGGCCTGTCCCGAGGGATGGAAATGTCGCGGCTCTTGCGCCACCTCGCCGGCGGGTTCGCCGTGCTGGCGGCCACGGTCCCGTCACCGGCGAAGCTCTATGAGCTGATCGTGCGCGGCGGCAGCGGCGGCGGCGGCCACGCCGCCAGCGCCCTGGTCCACATCTGGGCCAGTCCCAACCCGCCGGGAGCGGTCTTCGACCGCTGGACGGGCGACGTCGACAAGGTGGTGGACCGCTATGCCGCGCATACCATCCTGGTGATGCCGCCGGCCAAGATCGCGATCACCGCCGTCTTCAAACGCGCCCCCGCCTGGAAACCGAGCGCCGAAACCCTGGAGGGCGTTGCCGTCCTCTCCTATTTTCCGCCCCGGCACTCCGGGGCCATCGTGCTCTTCCACGGCAACGGCGGCGGCGCCAGCGCCTTCCTGAACGCCGTCGAAGCGCGCATCTTCGCCGCGGACGCGGTGGCCGCCGGCTATGGTCTCATCGCCCTGGACAGCGCCGACCGCGAGCGCAAGGTGTGGAATCAGCAACCCGCCCTCGACAACCCGGACGTCCGCCGCGTCAAGGCAGTGCTCGCCGCTTTCGTGCAGAGAAAACAGTTGAAGGCCGGCGAGCCGGTTTACGCGCTGGGCATCGCGAGCGGCGGCGCCTTCGCCGCCAAGGCCGCGTTCCTGCTCAACTTCCACGCCGCGGCGATCTACTTCGCTCCCGGGGACACCAGCCCCGGCTCGCGCGTGCCGACCATCTGGCTGATGGCGCAGAACGACGAGCTCGGCAAGACCGATCGCAACGGCGATCCGCGCGCCCTGGCGAATTTCAGCAGCCTGGTGTCGAAAGGCGTGGCGGCCAAGTTCAACATCAATGACCCCTCGCCGGTCTATCCGCTGCGCTTCTGGCGCATTCCCGGCTTGCAGCCGGCCGACTCGGCGGCCATCTACCAGGGTCTTCGGGAGCATGGATTGCTCGACGCCGGCGGCTTCTTGCGCGACCACCCGAAGGATTCGCCGTGGCGGGCAGCCATTCCGGAGAGGTTCGCGCGCCAGGCGGGTGCGGTCCGCGAGCAGCTCGACGTCTGTTTCTCGGCGCACCGGTTCTACTCCGACTTCGACAATCGGGTGATCGATTTCTTCAACGAGCATCACTGAGCGAGGGATCCACCGCCTCTTCTGGCCGACCGTGATCTGCCTGCTGGCGGCAAGCGCGGCGCTGGCGATGGGCTCGGCCCTCACCGACAGCATCACTTTCGATGAGCCCGCCCACCTGGCGGCGGGGGTGGCGCCGCTGGTGACCGGCGATTACCGGCTGAGCCCCGAGCATCCCCCTCTCGCCCGCATGTGGGCGGCCCTGCCCGTGCTGCTGGCCGGGCCGCACTGGCCGCCGCCCGAGACGCCTGGCTGGCACGAGGGCGACTTCGTACGCTTCAGCCGGGACTGGCTGGCGCGCCCGGGGGCTGGGGAGCGTCTCTTCCAGCCCGCCCGGGCGATGATCGTGGCGCTGCTGGTCGCGCTCTGCTTGCTGATCGCGCGGCTCGCCGAGCGGCTCTTCGGGCGGGGCGCGGCGCTCCTGGCCCTGCTCGTCGCCGCGCTCGACCCGACTCTCCTCGCGCACGGCCATTACGTCACCACCGACCTGCCCCTGGCGCTCGCCGCCCTGGCCGCCCTGGCCGCCTTCTCCCGCTTCCTGGCGGCACCCTGCCCCGGCCGGCTGGCCCTCGCCGGCCTGGCCTTCGCGGCCCTCAGCCTGGTCAAGTTCTCCTGGCCGCTGGTGCTGCCCGCCATGGCGCTGATGACTGCCGTCCACGTTTCCCGCCGGCCGTCCGGCGCGCCGCCCGTCCGGCGAACGGGTGCGGTTGCGGGCCTGTGGCTGGCGCTAGCGGCGGCGGCGTGTCTCGCCATCTGGGCGGTGTACGGCTTCCGCTTCAGCCCTTTCCGCGGCGCCGACGCCGCCACGGCGCGGATGGCGGCTCCGGTGGCGGCCGGCGGGGCCTGGCCCGCCAGCATGGCGCAGGCCTGGGAGACGGTGCTGCGCGACCCGGTAGACGGCCGGCGGTCTCCGGTCGCGGCTCCCCTGCTCGACTTCGCCCGCCGGCACCGGCTCCTGCCCGAGGCCTATCTCTACGGCCTGGCCTACACCATCGGGTCCTCCCGGCATCGCAGCGCCTATCTGCTGGGCAGCTACTCGACGTCCGGCTGGCCCTGGTACTTCCCCGTGGCCTTTCTTCTCAAGACGCCGCTGGCCACGATCGCGCTGATGCTGGCCGGCCTGGGCGCGATCGCCGCGCGCCGGGTCCGTCCGAACGATCCGCTGCTCGCTCTCGGCCTCGCCGCCTGGACCGTGACCTACGGCGTCTCCGCCCTCGCCACCCACCTCAACATCGGCCAGAGGCACCTGCTGCCTCTCTATCCCGCCGTGTTCATGGCGGCGGGGGCGGCGCTGGCGTGGATCTCGCCCAGGAGGTCTGCCACGGGCTCGGCAGGATCGCGGAAGGCGGCGGGCGAGACGGCGGAAGCGAGCGATGTGGCGGCGGGAAGCCGGCCTGCCGGCGCCCCGGCGGCCTGGCTCGCGGCGGCGGCGGCGTGCTGCTGGCTGGCGGTGGCCTGTGCGCGGACCTTTCCCCGCTACCTGAGCTATTTCAACGAGCTGGCCGGCGGCTCGCGCAACGGCTACCTGTACCTGGCCGACAGCAACGTCGACTGGGGACAGGACCTCATGCGTCTCGCCGCCTACGCGCGGCGGCATCCGGGCGAGCGCCTGAAGCTGGCCCAGTTCGGCGACGGGCCGCTGCCCCCCGGCTTCACGCCCGAGATCCTGGTCAGCGACCGCCCCGAGCAGCCGCTCGCACCGCTCGGCGCCGGCACCTACGCGGTGAGCGCCACCACGCTGCTCGGCGTCTACCTGCCCCTGGTCCGCGATACCGCCTGGAGCGAGGCGGAGACGCGGCAGCGGCCTGCCGAGCCGCGCAAGGTCCGGGTGCTGGCGGATTACCGGGCGCTGGCGGCCAGAGTTGGCGCCCGCGGCGGGGCTCCCCGGGCCGCGCCGTCCGGCCCACCGCCGAGGTGGCAACGCTTCGCCGGCCTCGGGCTCCTGCGCTGCCGCGACGAGCCATGCCTGTTCGATCGGCTGCGCCGCGCCCGCCTGCTCAACCGGCTGCGCCATCGCCTACCCGACGAGCGGGTGGGCGACTCCCTCTTCCTCTTCCGCCTGAGCCAGGCCGACGTCGAGACGCTGACCCGGCCTTGAGGTAGCTTCTCTGCGCTGGGAGTCTGCCCAGAACTCCACAGATGCGCCGTCCCCGCCCCCTCCCGGGAACGGCGCCGCATCTTGCGGCGGGCACAGACGGAGCCTAATGCGAGCGACACATTGAGCCACGATAGCAACTAAGTCCGCGTCGTGAAGGATTGACGGCACGTATCCTATGGGATACACTGCCGCTGTGATCGAGGTGCGCCAGACGGCGACCTTCGCCCGCTGGTTTGAGGGGCTCAGGGACCATCGGGCACGGGCCCGGATCTTGGTGCGAATCCGGCGCCTCTCACTCGGCAATCCTGGCGACGTTCGGGCGGTCGGCGCAGGGGTCTCCGAGCTGCGGATCGACTGGGGACCCGGCTACCGGGTGTACTTCGTCGCCCAGGGCGAGACTCTGGTCATCCTGCTGGCCGGTGGCGACAAGCGAACGCAGGCGACTGACATCCGCACGGCGATCGAGCTCGCCCGAACCGTGTAACTGGAGGAACGATGCCCAAGACCCGTACTACACGTTGGGATCCCGCGGCTCATCTCGACAGCGACGAGGCGATGGCGGCCTACCTCGGCGCGGCGCTCGAGGACGGCGATCCTGCGGTCGTGACCGCGGCGCTCGGCGATATCGCGCGCGCCAAAGGAATGACTCGGGTCGCACGCAAGGCCGGGCTCGGCCGCGAGAGCCTGTACAAGGCGCTTTCCCCAAACGGGAATCCGGAGCTGGCGACCGTGCTCCGCGTCGTCGAAGCTCTGGGCCTCAAGCTCCACGCCGTGCCGGCGGAATGAGGCTAGCGAGCGGCGCGCGGTCCGCGGCTTGCCGGCACTGCCGGTTGGCGTAACAATTCCGCCGCATGATCGTCACCTGCGGCGTCCTGGCACTGTTCCTCGCCCAGATGTGGGTGGCGGCGCCGCTTTTCGGACCGGTGCGCTGGACCTCATGGCTGGCGATCGGGGCGGGGCTCGCGCTGTGCGTTTGGAGCAACCGCCGCGAGAGGGCGAGCTGGGGATTCGCCCGCGAGGCGATCTTGCCGGGCCTCGGCTGGGCGGCGCTGCTGACGCTGCCGGTGGTGGCGCTGCTCTTCGCCGCCGGATGGTGGCTCGGCACCCTGCACCCCCGCAGTCACCTGCCGCTGCGTTTCGCCACTCTCGTCCTCTGGGCGCTGGTGCAGCAGTGGGTGCTGCAGACCGTCATCCTCCGTGAGGCGCGCGACACCTTCAGCCGGCGCGTCGCCCTGCTCGTCGCCCCGGCGCTCTTCGCCCTGGTGCACCTGCCCAATCCCTTCCTCGCCCCGGCGACCTTCCTCGCCGCGCTCGGCTGGTGCTGGGTCTACGACCGCCACCCCAACATCGTGCCCATCGCCCTCTCCCAGGCGGCGGCAAGCCTCACCGTGGTGCTGGCGCTCGGCCCCGAGATCACCGGCGGCATGCGCGTCGGCTACGGCTACTTCCTCAAGCACGGCATCTGGCTCTGAGGAGGGCGAGAAGAAAGGAGCGGCACACCCATGGCCATCGAGAGCGTGAACCCGGCGACGGGCGAGAAAATCGGAAGGCCAAGCGCCAAGACAAGCTACGTCAAGGTACTTCGGTGGCCCCGAAGGGTCCAGTTGGCGCGCTCGATGTGTCAGTTGCGTGTAGCTGGAAAAACGATGTCCAAGAAGAATGCGGACTTGAACCAAAGCGAGGCTCGACAACCGAACCATCGAGGCCGACTCTCTCCGCGAAGCGGAACAAAGACGACGCTTGCTCGCGACCACGGAAAGGAGATGGGATTCTCTTGACGGCTTCAACCGTCTGCATTTTCCATCCTGTTACTGGCCCCTTTTCAATGAGCGCCCACGAGGCGTCTCCTGGGAACACCAGCAAATCGGCGCTCTCGCTCGGAAGATCCGCCACGTCAACGATTTTCTCGGCCAAAGGATCGAGTCTTGCGACACTCCAATACGTTCCTCGGCCTCCGCCTGTGGGACGTCGAAGCAACAGATCAAGGTATTTTCCATCTCTGAAGAGTCCAACGACCATCGCCTTTTCCTGAAGCGCGTTATAAATACTTGCAATATTATCCATGGCGAAGATCTTCGAGACTCTCGGAAAATTGTTAAATCCCTGCGGAAAGTCCCGGAGGCGCCGGACAGATCCGTTCAGCTCGTACACCCCAGGTTGCTGGTCAACGAGCAATGCGTAGGCCTTCTTTCCTATGGAACAAAGGAATGAGAATCCCATTCGCGCATATTGCCGATTCTGATCGTCATCAGTCATTGTATGAAGAAGGCTAAACTTCGATCGATCTCGCGGGTCGAGCTCCACCAATGCAGAATAATAGGTTCCGTCAGGCCGCCTGATGTCGGCGATAGCAAGTATCTTTCCGGCAACCTCACACCACGACCAAATTCCGTCGATCACTCCGAGCAGAGAATTGCCAAACCCATCGAACGAGATCTGCTTCTTGACATGATAACTATCGTCTAGCCAGACAAATGGACCATTGACCAGTTGTAAGAGAAATCCGCCTCTTGACCACCGTACTAGTTTTCGCGGCTTGTAGGACTCTTTGGAAGACAACCGGGAGGCTCGGACTTGGCGCAAGATCTGCTCATGAAGGGAGATGTGAACAATGGATCCCGAGGAGATATCGGTCAATAGAACCACTCCTTCGCGCTCGAGCCAGACACCAAACAGTGACCATCGAGGAGCCTGAGCTTCTGAAAGCCTGTAGTTTTCCTCTTCGCGGGGCATTTTGGCGTATTGAATTGGCGTTCGGGGTACCGGCCACCCTGGTAGAGATAGTCGTGGAGGGTTGGTCTCTCTAAAAACGAGGTCAGAGAGATGATGGGCAGCGAATTGGGGGAATGCTTGGCAATTGGGTTTCTTGGACCGAGGCGTCAAGGCTAAAAGAGTCGAGGTGCAGTCGCTGGGTTCGCCCTGGCAATCGCCGGCCATGTCGACACTTCGCCCGGCCAAACTAACTTTAATCTGCGAACCGACGCCGAGAGCGGGCGGGCGTAGAGCCCCTGATGACAGCTCAGAGTCGTTGGCCCAGCGCGGTGTCAGGAAGGCAAGCAATGCCACTGCGGTGGCCGCGAGGCCGTAAGGCGCAACTGAGATCTTGCACATTTGTTTGTTACCTCCAGCGGTGTCGTCCTAAGGTTCCAAACGAGGACAGCAGTAGTCCTTATCTGGGCCGCAGAATCGTTTTTCCGCGGTGCAAGGCGGCTTGGTCCTTCTGCTTGTGTCGCACATCACGTCTGGGGATAGCGGCTCAACCCTGTTTGCTCTACTGCCAAAGAGCCACAGGCAGGCTTCCTCGGGCGTAAGCTTCTGCCTCTTGCCTTGGGCGATACACTCCATGATATTGTCTGAGTCTATGTTAATGATCGTGTCAGAGCCGTAGCGTTGTTTGCAGTAGGCGGTGAAGTCGAGCCGGGCGTCAAACCTCTGTGGCGAGAAGACGGGAGGCGATTTCGCAACTGGACCCGAGATCCGGTTGATCGAGAGGATTAGTCCTGCAGCGCTCGAAGCGTAGACGGCAAGAATCACCATCCCAATCTTCAGAGTAACTGTGCGGGCCCTTAGAAGACTCAGGATGAAGATCACGAAGACGAGGCTAGAAGCGACTGCAAGAGCCCAAGCGAGGAGTCGGGAGCTCGGAGGCTCCGGAATTCGTGGACGCGGAACGAGCCACGCTGCGACAGTCACCAGGACAGAAAGAACGGAAAGCCACGTTCCTACTCGCGAGGAACGCTCCTTGGGTGCCTTAGACATAGATCCTGCGCTGTGACCGGTCACTCGCCGCCCTGTTTTCGGACCACTGCACTCGCTTCAAACAGACCGCTCTTCGGCTTCATCAGGGTTAGGAACGGGGACACTTCTTATCGTTGTGATAGTGGTCCGCTTTCAAGGAGCTCCAAGCTGGCCTTCGCATCTCGCTTTCCCCTTATGCTCTCAATTATACGTCGGCTTGGCCGTGCGGCGCCCGAAGGGCCCGCGCCCTGGCGTTTGGTCTCACCGGTGGCATGCGCGTCGGCTACGGGTACCTCCTCAGGCACAGGATCTGTCTCTGAGCAGCCCGGGAGCAGCGGATCGACCCCACGGCCGGTGCGATCATTGCAACGCGGAGCAGGGGAAGAGCGCGAGGGGGAGGAGGGCACGAGGGGAGGGGGAACGAGAAGACCCAGGGGCGAGCGGAAAGGAGCGGCACACCCATGGCCATCGAGAGCGTGAACCCGGCGACGGGCGAGACCATCGCGAGCCACCAGGAGATGTCCCAGGAGGAGGTGTCGCTGGCGATCGACGGCGCCCATCGGGCCTTCCTCGCCTGGCGGGAAACGCCCTTTGCCGAACGCGCGCGGTTGATGAAGCGCGCGGCCGCCGGCTTGCGCGCGCGCCGCGAGGAGTTTGCCGTGCTGATGGCGCGCGAGATGGGCAAGCCGCTGTCCGGCGGCCGGTCGGAGACCGACAAATGCGCCTGGGTGTGCGACTTCTACGCCGAGCAGGCCGAGGGGTTCCTGGCTCCCGAGAAGATTGAGACCGACGCCAGCGACAGCTACGTGGCCTTCCAGGCGCTCGGGGTGGTCCTCGCGGTCATGCCCTGGAACTTCCCCTTCTGGCAGGTCTTCCGCTTCGCCGCGCCGGGGCTGATGGCCGGCAACGCGGGAGCTCTCAAGCACGCTTCCAACGTGCCGGGTTGCGCGCTCGCCATCGAGGAGGTGTTCCGCGACGCCGGCTTCCCCGCGGGGCTGTTCCGCACCCTGCTGATCGGCAACCGGCAGGTCGAACGCGTGATCGCGCACCCCAAGATCGTGGCGGTGACCCTGACCGGCAGCTCACCGGCCGGGCGCGCGGTGGCGGGCAAGGCGGCCTCCTTGCTCAAGAAGAGCGTCTTGGAGCTGGGCGGCAGCGACCCCTACCTGATCCTCGAGGACGCGGATCTCGACGCCGCGGTGGCCACCTGTGTCTCCAGCCGGCTGATCAACAGCGGCCAGAGCTGCATCGCCGCCAAGCGTTTCATCGTGCCGCGGCGCCTCGCCGCCGACGTCGAGCGCCGCTTCGTCGAGCAGATGCGCGGCAAGGTCCTCGGCGATCCCCTGGACGAGAAGACCGAGATCGGTCCTCAGGCCCGCCGCGACCTGCGCGACGCGCTCCACCGCCAGGTCGAAGACAGCCGCCGCCAGGGCGCCCGCTGCCTGCTCGGCGGCGAGGTCCCGGCGGGGGCGGGAGCTTTCTACCCCGCCACGGTGCTCGCCGGCGTCGGGCCCGGCATGCCGGCTTACGAGGAGGAGCTCTTCGGGCCGGTGGCGGCGCTCATCGCCGTGGACGGCGAGGAGGAGGCGGTGCGGGTCGCCAATGATTCCTCGTTCGGCCTGGGCGCCGCCGTCTTCACCCGCGACGTGGCGCGCGGCGAGGCGATCGCCCGGCGGCTCGAGGCCGGCTGCTGCTTCGTCAACGACTTGGTGCGCTCCGACCCGCGGCTGCCCTTCGGCGGCATCAAGGAATCGGGCTACGGCCGCGAGCTCGGGCCTTTCGGCATCCGCGAGTTCGTCAATATCAAAACCGTCTATGTTAAGTGACAGACGACCCCAAGGGATTTAACGGCGCTTGCGATGTGGCGGTGCCGGCCTTCTCGAAGCATCTATCGGATCGCCCCCCGCAACCCCTCGATCCCCTTCCCTCCCCTCCGGGGGGGAAGGGGACGCCCCCACCCCTGGCGCACAGGCACCGCCGGCGGGTAGGAGAGGCCCTGCAGGTAGATTCCCGATCGGGTATCCTTGGCGCCACATGAAGCCGGCAGCGTTCGAGTACGCGGCGCCGGGCTCGCTGCCCGAGGCGCTGGAGGCATTGGCCCGCGGCGGGGCCGACGCCAAGGTCCTGGCGGGGGGCCAGAGCCTGATTCCGATGCTCAATTTCCGCCTGGCGAGGCCGGCCCTCCTGGTGGACCTGAACCGGCTCGCCGAGCTCGACTTCGTCCGCTCCGGCGAAGATGGCGGGCTGCGTCTCGGCGCCATGGTGCGGCAGCGCCGGCTGGAGCGCGATCCGCAGATCGCCGCCCTGGCGCCGCTGCTCGCCGAGGCGGTGCCGGCGATCGCCCATCCGCAGATCCGCAACCGGGGAACCCTGGGCGGCAGCCTCGCCCACGCCGACCCGGCGGCCGAGCTGCCGGCGGTCGCCGTGGCGCTGCGCGCCCGCCTGCGGCTGCGGCGCGCCGCCGGCGAGCGCTGGGTCGAGGCCGAGTCGTTCTTTCCCGGCCTCTTCGCAACCGCCCTCGAGCCGGACGAGATCCTGGTCGAGGTGGCGCTGCCGCCGCCGCCGCCGCGCGCCGGCTGGTGCTTCGCCGAGGTGGCGCGGCGCCCGGGCGACTATGCCCAGGTGGGGCTGGCCGCCATGGTCGCGCTCGACGAGGATGGCCGCTGCCGCGAGGCGAGGCTCGTCTATCTGAGCGTGGGCCAGGCGCCGGTCCAGGCGAGCGGGGCGGCCGCCCTGCTGCGCGGTGAGACGCCGGCGCCACGGGCGATCGCCGCGGCGGCGGAGGCGGCGGCAGACGAGATCGAGCCGGCGGGCGACATCCACGCCTCGGCCGGGTTCAAGCGCCACCTGGCGCGGGTGCTGGCCGAGCGCAGCCTCACGAAGGCGGCGGCGCGGGCGCGGGGCGAAAGGGACGCGTCATGAGCTCGGCGCACTCCGTCGCCGTCACGGTCAACGGGCGGCGCCACGAACGTCAGGTCGAGCCCCGCCTCCTGCTCAGCGACTTCCTGCGTCACGACCTGGGCCTGACCGGCACCCATGTCGGCTGCGAGCACGGGGTGTGCGGCGCCTGCACGGTGCTGCTCGACGGCGAGCCCGTCCGCTCCTGCCTGCTGCTGGCGGTCCAGGCCGACGGGCGCGACATCGGCACCGTCGAGGGGCTGGCCAGCGGCCCTGGCGACCTGCACCCTTTGCAGCAAGCCTTCTGGGAAGCGCACGGGTTGCAGTGCGGCTTCTGCACTCCCGGATTCTTGATGACCCTGGTGCCGTTCCTGGCGCAGAATCCCGACCCTTCCGAAGACGAGATCCGGCGCGCCATCTCCGGCAATCTCTGCCGCTGCACCGGCTATCAGCACATCGTCGACGCCGTGAAGCTGGCGGCCCGCAAGCTTGCCGCCCAGCCGCGGGAGTAAGACCCCATCGGCGCGGCGCGGATGAGTGCTTCGCCATGACCGGGGTACCGGTCACCCGCTTTGCCGTGCGTCAGGGCGCCTATCACGACTCGGTCGTCTTGATGGGGCTGCAGGCGGCGCTGGCCGGCTTGCCGGAAGTGCTCGAGGCCGGAGTGGTGATGGCGACCCCCGCCAACCGTGAGCTGCTGGCGGCTCGAGGTCTCCTGCCGGCAGGGGCGGCCGCCACGGCGGGTCCCGCCGACCTGCTGGTCGTCGTGCGCGCGGCGAGCGAAGGGGCCGCGGGCGCGGCGCTCGCCCGGGTGGACGAGCAGCTCGCCGGGCGCCGCGCCGCGGCGGGCCTCGGCTTCCGCCCGCGCAGCCTGGCTGGCGCGGTCAGGCAGCTCCCCGAGGCGAGCTGGGTCATGGTCTCGGTGCCGGGCCGCTACGCCGCCGGGGTGGCGCGGGAGGCGCTCGACCTGGGCCGCCACGTCTTTCTCTACAGCGATAACGTCTCGCTCGCCGACGAGGCCGCGCTCAAGCGGACGGCACGGAACAAGGGCCTTCTGGTCCTCGGGCCGGACTGCGGCACGGCCATCCTCGGCGGCGTCGGGATGGGCTTCGCCAACCGGGTGCGGCGCGGGGCGGTCGGGCTGGTGGGCGCCTCGGGCACGGGGCTCCAAGCGGTGACCTGCGAGATCCACCGGCTGGGCGCCGGCATCTCGCACGCGCTCGGCACCGGCGGGCGCGACCTCGCGGCCGAGGTGGGCGGGGCGACCGCCGGGCCGGCCCTCGATCTGCTGCGCCGCGACCCCGGGACTGAGGTCATCGTGCTGGTCGCCAAGCCGCCCGCGCCGGCCGTCGCGACGCGACTCCTGGCGCAGGCCGGGCAGGCGGGAAAGCCCGTCGTCGTCGACTTCCTCGGCGCCGATCCACCGGCGCCGCAGCTCGGCAACCTGCATTTTGCCGCCAGCTTCGCCGCGACCGCGGCGGCCGCGGTCGCGCTGCTTGCCGGCGGCCGGCCGCGGTCCCGCGGCGAAACCGGGGAGACAGGCCCGCCGGCCGCCGCCCCGTCGCCGGCCGGAGAGGAGCCGGCGCCGCGGTGGGCGCCGGGCCAGCGCTTCCTGCGCGGGCTGTTCTCCGGCGGCTCCCTGGCGGCCGAGGCAATGCAAGGCCTCCGGGCGCTGCCAGGGCCGGTCTTCGCCAACTTTTCGGCCGCGGCGGCGCAGCCCTTGCGCGACCCGCGCCATGGCCTGCTGGAAGGGCACGCGCTCATCGACCTCGGGGCCGACGAGCTCACCGTCGGCAGGCCCCATCCGATGATCGACCACCACCTGCTCCTCGAACGCCTCGCCCAGGAAGCCAACGATCCCGCGGTGGCCATGATCCTCCTCGACGTAGTGCTGGGAGACGGCGCCCATCCCGATCCCGCCGGCGACCTCGCGCCGGCCATCGCCGGCGCGCGTGCCCGGGCCGCGGCGGCCGGCCGCCGGCTCGAGATGGTCGCCATCGTGGTGGGCACCGACAAGGACCCGCAAGGGCTCGCCGGACAGATGGCGGCACTGGCGGCGGCCGGGGCACGGGTGTGCCGCACCGTGGGAGAGGCCGTGGAGCACGCCCGGCGGAGCCTCCCCGGCCAGACGGTTGCCACCGCGGCCCCGGCGTCTCGGGCGGCCGCGGCCTCCCCAGCGGCCGCGGGGACCTCGCCCGGCGGAAGCGAAGGGGAGGCGCAGACGGTCTACGTGGAGGCAGAGGCCGCTGCCCCGCCGGTCCCGCTGGCCGCGGTCGAGGGACCGATCGCGGTAATCAACGTGGGGCTAGAATCCTTCCATACGAGTCTCATCGCGCAGGGAATCGCGGCGCTGCACGTGGACTGGCGTCCACCGGCAGGCGGGGATGAGAAGCTGGCCGGGCGCCTGGAGCGCATGAGGCGGGTGCGCTGAACGGCGCGGGGGAAGAGATGCTTCCAGAGCAGGTCATCGACGTCGATCAGGCCAACCGGGCGGCGCTCGACCGCATGCTCGCCTCGCGGCCGGTGCTGACCGCGGTCGAGAGCGCGCGCGAGGCCATCCCCGGCATGCGCGACGACCTGCTGCTGCATGCCGGGCCGCCGATCGAGTGGGCCCGGGCCTCGGGGCCGCTGCGCGGAGCGGTGATCGGAGCGCTCCTCTACGAGGGGTTGGCCGGCGACGAAGCCGCCGCGGCGGCGCTGGTCGAGCGCGGCGCGGTCGAGCTCGCGCCCTGCCACCACCATGGCGCGGTCGGCCCGATGGCGGGGGTCATCTCGGCATCGATGGCGGTCTACGTGGTCGAGGACCCGACCCTCGGCCACCGCACCTTCTCTACCCTCAACGAAGGCTACGGCAAGGTCCTGCGCTACGGAGCCTTCAGCGCCGACGTGCTCGCCAAGCTCGGATGGATGAACCGCGTGATGGCCCCGGTCCTCGGCGAGGCACTGGCGGCGAGCGGCGGCCTGGACATGCGGGCGCTGATCGCCGAGGCGCTGCACATGGGGGACGAGGGCCACAACCGCAACAAAGCGGGCTCGCTCCTCTACTTGAAGCTGCTCGCGCCATGGATCGCCGGGGCGGCGC
Source organism: Thermoanaerobaculia bacterium (assembly GCA_035544895.1). Taxonomy (GTDB): domain Bacteria; phylum Acidobacteriota; class Thermoanaerobaculia; order Multivoradales; family UBA5704; genus JASLEW01. The sequence continues at coordinate 45,487 of DASZZM010000101.1, read as the reverse complement.
CGGCGGACGTGGCCGGGGAGGTCCTGCGCTTCCTCGGCGACAATGCGCTGTCCGTGCTCAATCCGGTCATGGCGGCCTGCAAGGCGATGGCGGACGCCGCCCACGGCGTCGCCGGAAGCACGCTGGTCACGGCGATGTCGCGCAACGGCACCGACTTCGGAATCCGCGTCAGCGGCCTGGGCGAGCGCTGGTTCAGCGCTCCCGCCGCGGTGCCCGACGGGCTGTACTTCCCCGGCTTCGGCAGCGCCGACGCCAACCCTGACATCGGCGACAGCACGATCACCGAGACCGCCGGCATCGGCGCCTTCGCCATGGCCTCGGCCCCGGCCATCGTCACTTTCATCGGCGGCACTCCTCAGGATGCGCTCAACGCCACCCTGGAGATGTACGAGATCACCGCCGCCGAGCACACCCACTTCACCATTCCGGCCCTGGGCTTCCGCGGCACGCCGACCGGCATCGACCTGCGCAAGGTGGTGGAGCTGGGGATTGCGCCGCGGGTCAATACCGGGATCGCCCACCGCCAGGCCGGCGTCGGCCAGATCGGCGCCGGCTGGGTGCGTCCGCCCCTGGCCATCTTCGAGCAAGCCCTGCTCGCCTTCGCCGATCAATACGGGTTCTGAGAGGAGCCAACCGTGTACATTCCCTACGATCTCAGCAAGGTCCGCGTCCTGGACCTGTCGCAGAACTTCAGCATGGATTCGCCGCCGTTCGCCTTCTACGAGGGGCCGACCATCAAGTGGGTCAAGAAGCTGGCTTTCGACGGAGTCAACGCCCAGCACATCAGCACCACCAACCACATCGCCACCCACCTCGACTCGCCGATCCACTTCTACGATCCCGGCCCGGACGTCGCCGGCATCCCGATCGCCAAACTCTTCGGCCCGGCCTGCGTGGTCGACCTGTCGCAGTTCGGCATCGGCGATTACGACATCTACGGGCCTGAGCACTTCGAAGAGTGGGAGAGGCGGACCGGCATCACCATCGAGCGCGACGACATCCTGGTCATCCATACCGGCTATCACCACTACTACAACGAGGACTGGTACAAGGTGCACAACCAGGAGCCGCCCGACCTGCCGCGTGCCTTCCTCCGCCACCCCGGGCCGCGCCGCCCCTTCTGCGAGTGGGTGCTCGACCGCGGCATCCGCTGGATGGCGGTGGACGCCATCTCGACCGACCACCCGTTCAACACCAAGGTGCGGGTGGCGCGCCCCGACGTCATCCCGGAGGTCGAGGCCAAGATCGGCATGAAGCTGGAGGAGGCGTTCCCCTGGCCGGCCGACTACCAATGCACCCACGTGCTGCTCTTCCCGCGCGGCGTCTTCCACGCCGAGAACCTCGGCGGCCAGATCGACGAAGTGCTCGACCAGCGGATCTGGCTGGGATGCTTTCCCTTCCGCTTCAAAGGGGGCGAGGCCGCGTTTGCCCGCGTCGTCGCTTTCGTGGCCGACAAGCGATGAGCGCCCAGCCTCTAGGAGAACGCCTCAAGCGCAACGAAGACCCGCGCCTGCTCACCGGCCAGGCGCTCTTCGTCGACGACCTGGACCTGCCGGAGACCGGACACGTGGCTTTCCTGCGCAGCCCGTACGCCCACGCGCGCATCCGCGCCCTCGATATCGCGCGGGCGAGGAGCCATCCGGGGGTGATCGCGGTCTACACCGCCGCCGACCTGGGAGACTACTGGCAGCCCGGGCCGCTGCTGGTGCCGCCGCCGCCGATCGCGGGCAGCGTCTTCGCTCAGCGCACGCAAGTGCCGCTCGCCAGGGACAAGGTGCGTCACCTGGGAGAGCCGGTGGCCCTGGTGGTGGCCAGCAGCCGTTACGTGGCCGAGGACGCGCTCGAAGAGATCGCCGCCGAATACGAGCCGCTGCCGGCGGTGGTCGATCTCGAACGGGCGCTCGCCCCCGGTGCACCCCTGGTGCACGACGATCTCGCCTCTAACGTCGCCGCGCACGTGGCGCAGAAGAAGGGCGACTACACCGCCGCCCGCGCGGCGGCCGCGGTGGTCATCCGGCGCCGCCTGCTCTACGACCGCGGCGCCGCGGCGGCGATCGAGAACCGCGGCGTGGTGGCGCAATGGGACGCCCGCGCCCAGCGGCTCACCGTCTGGGACACCACACAGGCGCCGATCCCGATCCGCAACGGCCTGGCCGCCATGCTCGGGCTTTCCGAGCACCAGGTGCGGGTAGTGGCGCCGTTCATCGGCGGGGGTTTCGGCCCCAAGATCATGATGTTCTACCCCGAAGAGGTCCTCATCCCCTGGCTGGCCATGCGGCTCGGGCGGCCGGTCAAGTGGATCGAAGACCGCTCCGAAAACTTCGTCGCCACTACCCAGGAGCGCGGCCAGATCCACGACGCCGAGATCGCCTTGACGCGCGACGGCCGGATCCTCGGGGTGAAGGACTCGTTCCTTCACGACACCGGCGCCTACGACCCCTACGGCCTGACCGTGCCGCTCAACAGCCAGTGCACCCTGCTGGGGCCTTACCGGGTGCCGGCCTATGACAGCGAGTTCACCGCGGTCTTCACCAACAAGACCATCGTGACTCCCTACCGCGGCGCCGGCCGGCAGCACGGCGTCTTCGTGATCGAGCGCCTGCTCGACGCCGCGGCGCGGGAGCTGGGGCTCGACCGGGTCGAGATCCGCCGGCGCAACTTCCTGGCGCCCGAGGAGTTCCCCCACGACCACGAGATCATCTACCAGGACTTCGCGCCGCTCTACTACGACAGCGGCAACTATCAGCCGGTCCTCGACAAGGCCTTGGCGATGATCGGCTACGAGCCTTTCGTGCGCGAGGAGCAGCCGCGTCTGCGCGCCGCCGGTCGGTCGGCCGGGATCGGGGTCGTGGCCTACGTCGAGGGCACCGGCATCGGCCCCTTCGAGGGCGCGCGGGTGCAGATCCAGACCAGCGGCAAGGTCACGGTGGTGACCGGCGTCGGCACCCAGGGCCAGGGCCACTTCACCGTCTTCGCCCAGGTCGCCGCCCAGCAGCTCGGGGTGCCGGTCGGCGACGTCGAAGTGGTGACCGGCGACACCGACCAGTTCCACTGGGGCACCGGCACCTTCGCCAGCCGCGGCGCCGTGGTGGCCGGCAACGCCGTCCACGAAGCCGCCAGCGCCGTGCGCGCCAAGGCCCTGCGCCTCGCCGCCGAGCTGCTCGGCGCCAAGGACGAGGAGATCGAGCTCGCCGCGGGGACCGCGCGGGTGGCCGGCGCACCCGAGCGCGCCATCCCGCTGGGCGAGCTCGCCCGGGCCGCCAATCCGATGCGCGGCGCGGTCAAGCCGGGCACCGAGCCTGGCCTCGAAGCCACCCGCTACTTCGGTCCCTACCGCGGCGCCACGGCGAGCGGCGCCCACGCCATGATCGTCGAAGTGGACCGCGCGACCATGCAGATCGCCATCCGCAAGTACGTGGTGGTCCACGACTGCGGCAAGCTCCTCAACCCCCTGCTGGTCGACGGCCAGGTCCACGGCGGCGTGGCGCAAGGCATCGGCAACTCCTACTACGAGCAGCTGGTCTTCGACGACAACGGCCAGCTCCTCAACGCCTCGTTCATGGATTTCTTGCTGCCCACGGCATTGGAAGTGCCGCGCGTGGAGGTGGGCCACGAGGAGACCGTCTCCCCGCTCAACCCCCTGGGCAGCAAGGGCGCGGGCGAGGCCGGCGCCATCCCGGTCGGCGCTCTCTTCGCCCAGGCCCTGGAAGACGCCCTGGCCGTGCCCGGCCTCGAGATCCTCGAGATCCCGCTCAAGCCGAGCCGGCTGTGGGAGCTGGTCAAGGAGGCGGAAGGCCGCGGGAAGGGGTGAGTCGAAGCCGGTTCAATATTTTGGTTGACAAGAAGGGCGCCTTGCTGCACCATATTTGCATCGCTCCACACGCTCCCCTCTGGGGGTGCGATGTGGCGGCTCTAATGAGGCTGGGGCGGCCCACGGAGCCGGGCGGGTTGGGACCCGCCGATTAGGGTCACGCCCAGAAAGGAGGTGGTCCAGTGGACTTAGATAAACCCGGTTTGGTGGAGGTGGCGTCCTCGTAAGGGGAAATCCTCCAAAGCGCGTCCTTGGCGCCTCCGGAAGTAACCCCGACAAGGGGGTACCCAACGCCACTGACATCGACCCTGAAGGCCCCGGTTCCGACGGACCGGGGCCTTTTGCTTTTGGGTCAGGCCAGTCTGCAGAATGGGCGGCGGGCCCGGTCCGCGGGGCTGGTATCATGGCAGGCGATGGGCGACAGGGTCGACAGGGTTTTCGCTACGCGCAAGACGACTTTGCGGGAGGCCGACGACGAGTTCGACCGCGAGTTCTGGGCCCGGGTTTCGCCGTCGCGGCGCGTCGAGATGGTCTGGGAGCTTTCCCTGCTTGCCTGGGAACTGAAAGGGGAGCTGCCCGGTGAACAAGGACACCCTCGATCTATTGCGCGAGTTCATCGCCCATGAGGTCCGCTTCCTGCTGGTCGGCGCTCTCGACTGGCGAGATTTCTCCTCTGCGGCGGGAGAAACGGTAGAATCGGGCTATGCGGGTAACGACAGGAACGGTCATCAACGGCAAGATCGAGGTCACCGGAGAGGACCTGGCCGAGGGTACGGTCGTGACGATCCTGGCACCCGAAGATGAGGAGACGTTCAGCCTGGGAGCTGAAGCGGAGGCCGCCCTCCTCACCTCGATCCAGGAGGCAGACCGCGGAGAGGTCATCTCCGGCGACGAGCTCTTGCGAGAGCTGCGCAGAGATTGAGACCGCGGCTTCCCTTCCAGATCACCCGCCGCGCGGCTCAAGAGATCCGCCAGGCCTCCGAGTGGTGGGATCTCAATCGGCCGGGTGCTCGCGAAGCATTCGGCAGAGCTATCGAGAGGGCCTTCGAGCTCATCTCGAGTCAGCCGAATATCGGAGCGGTTGCCGCGAACACCAGGCTTTCAGGCGTCCGGCGCGTTCACCTGAGCGGCGTTCGGTATCACCTTTACTATCGCGTCAACGACGAGCCAAAAGCGATCGAGGTGCTGGCGCTCTGGCACACCAGCAGGTACCCGGACGCCGGTTTGTAGTCCGACGACTCCCGTTTACGCGATGGTCAGGAACTCCGGGGTGCGCCTATCAGACGAGCAGACAGGTCGTCGTGCGCAGCTCTTCGACCGAGCGCTCGTAGGCGGCGCGCAGGCGCCGCACGTAGTTGAGGAAGCCAGGCAGCTGCTCCAGGCGCAGGGCCTGTGGGCCATCGCAGAGCGCGACCTCAGGTTTGGGGTGAAAGTCGATCAACACGCAGGTCGCGCCGGCGATGATGCCCTGCCCGGCGGCCAGGAAGATGTCGGGAATGCCGTCCACCGCCCGGTCCATGCGACCGACGCTGTGCGACGGGTCGACGCACACCGGCAGCCGCGTCTGGCGGCGGACCACGGGCACGTGGGCGAAATCGACCAGGTTGCGATGCGGATCGCCCAGGTGCGTCTTGACACCGCGCAAGCAGAAGATGATGCGCGGGTTGCCTTCGCTGGCCACGTACTCGCACGCGTTAAGGGATTCTTCCAGCGTGATGCCCATGCCGCGCTTGACCAGGACGGGGAACCTCTCCTGCTTGCCGACTGCCTTGAGCAGCTCGAAGTTCTGCGCGTTCCTCGTTCCCACCTGCAGCACGACGCCCGTCGGGTCGCCCGCCGCGGCAAGGGCCTCGTTGATCTCGTCGATGTGACGCGTGTCGGTCACTTCCATGACCACGGCGCGGATACCGTAACGGCCGGCGAGCTCGAAGACGTAGGGCAGGCAGGCGCGGCCGAGCCCCTGGAAATCGTAGGGGCTGGTGCGCGGCTTGTACGCGCCCATTCGCGTGGTGACGATCCCGGCGTCGTGCAGCGCCGCCATCATGGCCGCGACGTGCTCGCGCGTGTCGACGGCGCACAACCCGGCGATGACGTTGAGCCGGCAGTCGTCGAAGCGGACGCCGTTGTACTCGAAGCCCGCGGTCTCGGTGAGGCCGTCGTGGCGGCCGATGATGCGATAGCGCGCCGACACCCGCACGACGCGCAAGACTCCCGGAATGCCGTCGAAGGCGTCGGTCGGCACCGACGCGGTCGGTCCGATGAGATGCACCTCGGTGATCTCGTGCTGCGCGCCCCGGTAGGTGTAGGGGCGGGCGGCAACGCCGGGAAATCGTCCGGCGATCCTGGTCACCTCGCGGAGGGTTGGCTGAAGCTCTTCTGCGTCAGGCTTGAGTACGACGATCATGCTCGGCGCTCTCCCCTTCCCCGCCCCCACCCAGAGGCCAGCAGGGTAGCACAGCGACTACCGCAGTTAGGCGATGCAAGCGCCAGGGGCGGGGGCGTCCCCTTCCCCCCCGGCTGCCGCCGGGTAGGGACCCGGCGGCTTCCGAAAACCGGGAAGGGGATCCGCGGGGGTTGCGGGGGGAGAGCCGATAGATGCTTTGAGTAGTCCACCAACGCCACATCGCAGCGCCGTTTCATCCGAGATAGTCTTTAGCGCATGGGGCTCTGGGACGCTCTCGCGCGCTGGCCGGTCGTCAGGCAGATTCGCGAGGGCGACCTGCGCGCGCTGGGCGATACCGCGGCCTCCCGGCGCAGCCGCGAGCTGGCGCCGCGCACCCGCGTGGCGGACAGGGTAGTGCGGTCGATCTGCCCCTACTGCGCGGTCGGCTGCGGGCAGCTCGTCTTCGTCAAGGACGGAAAGATCAGCGATATCGAGGGCGACCCCGAGTCGCCGATCTCCCAGGGCTGCCTCTGTCCAAAGGGGGCGGCGACCTTCCAGCTGGTCACCGGGTCGCACCGCCTGCGGCAGGTGCTCTACCGCAGGCCCCGCGGCAGGGAGTGGGAGGCCCTGCCGCTCGAGCGGGCGATGGAGATGGTGGCCGCGCGGGTCAAGGCGACGCGCGACGCGACCTGGGAGGAAGAGGACGCGGAGGGGCATCCACTGCGCCGCACTCTCGGCATCGCGCACCTCGGCGGGGCCACGCTGGACAACGAAGAGAACTACCTGATCAAGAAGCTGTTCACCGGCGGACTGGGGATCGTGCAGGTCGAGAACCAGGCCCGGATATGACACTCCTCCACGGTCCCCGGTCTGGGGACCTCCTTCGGCAGGGGCGGGGCTACCACCTTCCAGCAGGACTTGCAGAACGCGGACTGCATCGTCATCCAGGGCTCCAACATGGCCGAGTGCCACCCGGTCGGCTTCCGCTGGGTGATGGAGGCCAAGCGACGCGGCGCCACCATCGTCCACGTCGATCCGCGTTTCACCCGCACCAGCGCGGTCGCCGACATCCACGTGCCCATCCGGGCGGGCAGCGACATCGCCTTCCTGGGCGGGATCGTGCGCTACATCCTGGAGAACGAGCGCTACTTCCGCGACTACGTGGTGGCCTACACCAACGCCCCGACCCTGGTCTCCGAAGCCTTCCGCGATACCGAGGACCTCGACGGCCTGTTCAGCGGCTGGGACCCCGAGAAGGGCCGGTACGACCCCGCGACGTGGCAGTACGAAGGCGGCCCCCAGACCGCCGCCGCGCGCTCGGACCCCACCCTCGAGCATCCGCGATGCGTCTTCCAGGTCCTCAAGCGTCACTTCTCGCGCTACACCCCCGAGCTGGTCGAGGAAGTCTGCGGCGTGCCGCCGCCACTGCTGCTGCGCGTCGCCGAGGCCTTGTGCGCCAACTCGGGCCGCGAGCGCACCGCGGCGTTCTGCTACGCGGTGGGCTGGACTCAACACACGGTGGGAGTGCAGTACATCCGCACCGCGGCGATCATCCAGCTCCTGCTCGGCAACATCGGCCGCCCCGGAGGCGGCATCCTGGCGCTGCGCGGCCACGCCTCTATCCAGGGCTCGACCGACATCCCGACCCTCTACAACCTGCTGCCCGGCTACCTGCCGATGCCCAAGGCGGGCCGCGACGTCGGCCTCGGGAGGTACCTGGAAAACCATACCGCCAGGACCGGCTGGTGGAGCGAGCTCCCCAAGTACGCCGTGTCCCTGCTCAAGGCCTGGTACGGCGAGGAGGCGCGCCAGGAAGACGACTGGGCATTCGGCTGCCTGCCGCACATCGAGGGCGACCATTCCCACATGGTGACGGTCTCGGCGATGGCCGACGGCATGGTCAAGGGATATTTCGTGATGGGCGAGAACCCGACGGTCGGCTCGATGCACGGCGCCCTGCACCGCAAGGCAATGCGAAGGCTCGACTGGCTGGTGGTGCGCGATTTTGCGCTGACCGAGACCGCCGATTTCTGGCGCGACGCGCCGGAGATCGAACGCGGCGAGGTGCGCAGCGAGGACATCGAGACCGAGGTGTTCTTCTTCCCCTGCGCCGCGCACACTGAAAAAGACGGCGCCTTCACCAATACCCAGCGCCTGCTGCAATGGCATCACAAGGCGGTCGAGCCTCCCGGCGACTGCCGCAGCGAGCTGCACTTCGTCTATCACTTGGGGCGGCGCCTCAAGGCGCTCTACGCAGGATCGCCCGAGCGCCCCGACCGCGCCATCCAGGCGCTCACCTGGGACTATCCGGTGAGCGGTCCGCACGACGAGCCGGAGGCCGCGGCGGTGCTCGCCGAGATCAGCGGCTACCGGGTGGCGGAGCGCCGGCCGGTCGACGGCTTCGCCGAGCTCGCGGCCGACGGCTCGACCGCCTGCGGCTGCTGGATCTACTCGGGCAGCTACCGCGGCGGGGTCAACCAGCCGGCGCGCCGCGAGGCCGGCGAGCGGCAGTCGTGGGTGGCGCGCGAGTGGGGGTGGGCGTGGCCGGCGAACCGCCGCCTGCTCTACAACCGCGCGTCGGCCGACCCCGAGGGGCGCCCCTGGTCGGAGCGCAAGCGCTACGTCTGGTGGGACGAGGAGACGAGACGCTGGACGGGCGAGGACGTGCCCGACTTCATCGTCGACCGGCCGCCTTCCTATCGCCCGCGGCGCGGCGCCCGCGGCATCGCGGCGATCGCCGGGACGCACCCGTTCATCATGCAGGGCGACGGCCGCGGCTGGCTCTTCGTTCCCAACGGGCTCGCGGACGGCCCGCTGCCCGCGCACTACGAGCCGCAGGAGTCGGTGCTGCGCAACCCGCTCTACGGCCAGCTGTGCAATCCCGCGCGCATCGAATGGCGGCGGCGCGACAACCCCTATCATCGCGCCTGGGGCGATCCGCGCTTCCCCTACCTGCTGACCACGTACCGCTTGACCGAGCACCACACCGCCGGCGCCATGAGCCGCTGGCTCTCCTGGCTGGCGGAGCTCCAGCCCGAGATGTTCTGCGAGGTCTCGCCCGAGCTGGCGAGCGAGAAGGGGCTCGCCAACGGCGGCTGGGCGACGCTCAGCACGGCGCGCGGCGAGATCGAGGCGCGGGTGCTGGTCACCGAGCGCGTCCCGCCGCTGCGCCTGCGCGGGCGCCTGATCCATCAGATCGGCGTGCCCTACCACTGGGGAAGCAGGGGGCGGACGCGCGGCGACGCCGCCAACGAGCTGATCGGCTTCGTGGCCGACCCGAACGTCTCGATCCAGGAGTCCAAGGCCCTGTCGGCCAACATCGAGCCCGGCCGGCGCAGCCGCGGCCGCCGCGTGGTGACCAGCGGCCGGCTCGAGCTCGGTCCCCCACCGAAGCCGGCCGAGCGGGACCTTCCGGGCGTGCGCGCCCGGCCGGGCGGCGCGCACGGCAGCGCGGCTGGGAGCGGCGGCGGCGAGACGAAAGGGGGGGCCTGATGGCGAAGGGTTTCTTCACCGACACCACCCTGTGCATCGGCTGCAAGGCGTGCGAGGTGGCATGCAAGGAGTGGAACCAGCTGCCGGAAGACGGCCTTTTTTTCACCGGGATGTCGTACGACAACACCGGCGCGCTCGGCGCTTCGACCTGGCGGCACGTGTCTTTCGTCGAGCGGCCGGTGCCGCTCACCGGCCAGGAGACCGGGCTGGGCAATTTCTCCTGGCTGCTGATGTCCGACGTCTGCAAGCACTGCCGGCGCGCCGGCTGCCTCGAGAGCTGCCCGACCGGGGCGATCATCCGCACCGAGCTCGACTCGGTCTACGTGCAGCCGGACGTCTGCAACGGCTGCGGCTACTGCGTGGCGGCCTGCCCTTTCGGAGTGATCGACCGCCGCGAGGACGACGGCCGCGCCTGGAAATGCACGCTGTGCTACGACCGCCTCAAGGACGGCATGGAGCCCGCTTGCGCCAAGGCCTGTCCCACCGACTCGATCCTGTTCGGCGAGATCGAGGACCTGCGGGCGCACGCCGCCGGCCGGGTGGAGCGCCTGCACCGGCATGGCATCGAGGAAGCCTACCTCTACGGCGCCGACGCGGCCGGACAGCCGGGCACCGAGGGCCTCAACGCCTTCTTCCTGCTGGTCGACCGTCCCGAGGTCTACAACCTGCCGCCACACCCGGTGGCGCCGGCCAAGCTGGCCGGCCAGGCCTGGGGCGCGATGGCCCTTGCCGCGATCGGCATGGCAGCGGCCGCGATCGCATCCGTGCTGGCGTCGGGGAAGCGTAAGTGAGCAAGGCACCGAATTGTTGCCGCTTTCGGTAACGGACCTGGAAGATCCCGTCATCAGGGGATATACTGCGTCCATGTCCGTGGCCTTCTTGACCGAGCCTCCGCTCGTGCTGCCGGAGGATCTCGGGCCGTACAGGCGACAAGACTACGAGGCGCTGGGGGAGGAGGAGCCGCGCTGCGAGCTCATCCTGGGGAGGTTCTACGTGAGCCCGAGTCCTTCGCCGTTGCATCAGATCATCGCGATCATGCTCTCAAGGCAATTCGACTCGATCGCCGAAACCACAGGAGGGATTGCTTTTGCGGCGCCGCTCGACGTCAACCTCGCCGAGCATTCCGTCGTCCAGCCGGACATCCTGTACATCTCGGCGCAGCGCCGCACCATCCTGCAGAGAAAGATCGAAGGCGCCCCCGACCTGCTAGTGGAGATCCTCTCGCCCGGCACCGCCCGGCGTGATCGCGGTCAGAAGATGCAGCTCTATGCCGACTTCGGCGTGCGCGAGTACTGGGTGGTGGATGCGCAGGAGCGGCAGATCGATTTCCTGGTCAACCAGGGTGGCCACTTCGTGGTCGCGCTGCCGAGCGGCGGAACGTACCGCTCGCAAGCTCTCCCCGAGGTCTCGATCGATCTGGCGGCTTTCTGGCGCCGGGTCGCCAAGCGACTGGGGGAGCCACTCCCGCCGGAGTAGATGAAGCCAACTCGTCGCCAGGATACGGGCGGCGGCTCGCCCCAAGAGTGGCCGGCACATCCGCCGTCTCCGGCGCTCGGCGGCTCGCCCGCGGGCGAGCCGCCGGCCGGCGATGGGCGCAACATCGACCCTGGCCTGGGACTGCTTGCCGGGGAGGGCTCCGCGCAGCGGGTCGGGCCGCGGCAGGAAGGCCAACCGGCCGGGCGGCAGGCCGCGGAGCCGTGGCGGGAGCTGCCTTCGCGCTCGTTCGGCGGCCCGGAGCCCACCTACTACGGCCGCCCGGTGCTCAAGGAACCGGTCTGGATCTGGGCGGTGCCGCTGTACTTCTATGCCGGCGGCGCGGCCGGGGCGGCGGCGGTGCTGGGCGGCGCGGCGCAGGCGGCGGGAGGCCCCGCCGTGCGCGGGCTGGTGGCGCGCTGCCGTTGGACCGCGGCGCTCGGCGCCCTGGCCGGCTCTGCCCTGCTGGTGCACGACCTCGGGCGCCCTGAGCGGTTTCTCAACATGCTGCGGGTCTTCCGCCCCACCTCGCCGATGAGCGTCGGCTCCTGGGTGCTGGCCGCCTTCTCCTCGCTCACCATGGGGGCGGCCCTGCTCGCCGGCCGGCGCGGCGGACTCCGCAAGCTCGGCAACCTCGCCGGCTACGGCGGCGCGCTCCTCGGCCTGCCCCTGGCCGGATACACCGCGGTGCTGCTCGCCAATACCGCCGTGCCGGTCTGGCAGGCGAGCCGGCGCAGCCTCGGCGGGCTGTTCATCGGCTCGGCCGCGTCGGGGGCGGCATCGCTGCTCGGCCTGATGCCGCTCGCCGCGCGCGAGGAGAGGATCGTCCATCGCTTCGGCGTCGCCGGCAAGGTCGCGGAGCTGGCGGCCATGAGCGCGGTCGAGCACGAGGCGGGCCGGGTCGCGGAGGTGGGCAGGCCGCTGCGCGCGGGACTCTCCGGCGGTCTCTGGCAGGCGGCCAGGCTCGCGACCGCCGCCAGCCTTGCGCTGTCTCTCCTTCCCGGCGGGTCGCGACGCAGGCGGGTCGCCGCCGGCCTGCTCGGCACCGCCGGCGCGATCGGCCTGCGTTATGCCGTGTTTCACGCCGGCAAGGCCTCGGCCCGCGACCCGCGCGCCACCTTCCGCCAGCAACGGGCCGGGCGAGATGACTAGAACGAATATTGGTGGTGCGCGAGAGGGAGGGGGCGTCCCCTTCCCCCCCGGCCACCGCCGGGTAGGGACCCGGCGGATTCCCAGAACCGGGAAGGGGACCGAGAGGGGTTGCGGGGGGCGATCCGATAGATTGGAGTCCGCCATCGCCAGCTAGCGAGCGTTGTTTCTTACTCGGCATCGGCACAGCCGGTGGGAACTAGACGCGATAGATTGCGCCGCAGTTACCGGGAGGGACTGCGAGGCAGAAGATCAGGAGGAGGCCGCGATCCCGCGCCGAAGTGTCGCTTAGTTGTCACGGTTGGGGGCAGGTCGAGACACTCAATTGACAGGGGAAGTGTAGTTGTCACTGATATTTCTGCCGGCTCTTCCGGCCGACCTCCGCCCTCAGGGGGGAGTCGGCCTGGGTGCCACAAGAGGAGGGATGCCATGATCCGTCAACTCGGCCGACTCAGTTGTGTCCTGGTGACAGCTCTCTGCCTGGCGCTGGCGGCCGTGCCGAACAGCGCCGCCGCACCCCTTGCCGGGCCGCAATCCGCCACCGCGCTGGCCGCGCACGCGGAGAGTGCAGGCCAGGGCCTGGGTGCCTCCCGCTGGCTCGCCGACGCCTGGGGCTGGCTCACCGACATGCTCGCCGGCGGCTGGGAGCGGGTGTCTCGTTCCGCACAGCCCAAGGCCGCGCCGGCGGTAACGCCGGGCGGCAGCGTCAGCAATTCAGACTGCAGCGCTGGAGTTGATCCCTGGGGCCGCTGCCTCTCGATGACTTCGGTCCTGAAGCCGTCTCGACCATGACTGCTCGCTCATTCTCGACGTAGCCATGACCGAAGCGAGCCGAGCAACCTGAACTCACGGACGCCTGGAGGCTCCAATGGGCGATACGCACCCGACCGTCGAAGAACTGCAAGGCTTTCTGCGATGCGCCACTGAAGGGGAGCACGCGGCGCGCAATGCGCTCGTCGTCCGCCATCTCCTCGCCGGCTGCGCCGCGTGCGGCGAACGGCTCGGGGAGATCGGCTGGCCAGAAAGCCGGCTGGCCCGCCTTATCCAGCTTTCGGGGCTCGAGCTCACAGAACAGGGAGGAGAGCACGAGCATTCGCCCCTCCAGTACACCTATAACTACGATCGGGCGTTCGACCGCGCAAGCCAGTCGGTAGAGAACTTCCTGGCCGAGGTTCCACCGCCAGCCGAAGCAACCGAGCGTCTGCTTGCCGAGCTCGACGCCCAGGTTGGGGAAGATCTGCCGCAGCTCGTGGCGCGGGAAGTGCGCTTTTGGAGCCTCGAGCTGGCCCATAGCCTGATCGAGCGCAGCCATGGCGAGCGCTACAAGAGTCCCGAGTGCATGCTGCACTGGGCAAACCTGGCCCGTGGCATCGCCGAGCACTGCACCACCGCCGAGTCGGGAAGCGCGGCCAAGCTCGCCGATCTGCGGGCGCGCGCCTGGGGGCAGTTTGGCAACGCGCTGCGCGTCGGCGGGCGCCTGCGGGAGGCGGAGAGGGCTATGGCGTCGGCGCGGGGATACCTGGCAGAGGGCACCGGCGACCCCGCGCTGCGGGCGCGCCTTCTCGAGCAGATGGGCTCGCTCAGCATCTCGACGCGCCGCTTCGATGCGGCACTCGGCTTCCTCGACGACGCGGCAGCGATCCATCGCGAGCTCGGTAACAATCACTCCATCGCCAGGGTGCTGGTGCACAAGGCCTTCGCCGCGCTCAATTCGGGCGAGGCGGCGAGCGCCGTGCGCGCCCTGCACCGCGCCATTCCGCTGATCGAGAGCCAGGAGGACCCGCACCTGCTGCTGGCCGCCTGCCACAACCTGGTGTGCTGCTACATCGACCTCGACAGGCCCGAGCAGGCCCTCTCCCTCTACTCGGAGGCGCGCGACCTCTACAAGGACCTCGGCGACAGCCTCATCGTGCTTCGCGCCGCCTGGCAGGAGGGGATGCTCCTGCGCGACCTCGGACAGCTCGGCAACGCCGAAGCGGTCCTCTTGCAGGCGCGCAAGGGTTTCACCGAGCGCAATTTGCCATACGAGGTCGCGGTCATCTCCCTCGACCTCGCGGCGGTCTACGCCAAGCTCGGCTGCGTCGACAGGCTCAGGCAGACCGTGGCCGAGGCGCTGCCCATCTTTCGCGCTCTGCGCATCGACCGCGATGGCCTGGCCGCCCTCCTCCAGCTCGGCCAGGTCGCCGGCCAGGAGCGCCAGGCCCTCCAGCTGATCCGCCTCATCGCCGCCCGCCTCGAACAGATCCAGACTTAGCCCAGCCGGCCGCCCCCGGGCCGGCGCCCGCGCCCACATCCGCCCGGCGCGGCCGGCCTTGGGCCTACCCATTCTCCCCCGGACCCACCTCTTGCCCGGTCCTGCTGCCGGACCGGCCTCCCCCCTCTGGCACTCTTCTTGCCATATCAATCGAGGCTGCCCTGCTCCGGGGCCGGCGTGTCGTCTTGTCTTTGCCCGCGCGGGACGGAAAGAGCACCTGAAATTGCACGACTGGCGCAAGCTGATCAAGGACACGGTCTCCAACTGGAGCGACCACGGCGCCTCCACGCAGAGCGCCGCGCTGGCTTTCTACACCATCTTCTCGCTGGCCCCGCTGCTGCTCGTGGTCATTGCCCTCGCGGGGCGGGTCTTCGGCGCCGATGCGGTGCGGGGCCAGATCTTCGGCGAGTTCCGGGGGTGGATGGGACCGCAGGGAGCAGCCTTCATCCAGGTGATCCTGCAGAGCGCCGCCAAGCCGGCGACCAGCAAGCTTGCGGCCGCCTTGGGAACGGCGACCCTGATCTTCGGTGCCTCGGGCGTGTTCGTCCAGCTCCAGGAGGCGCTCAACTCCGTCTGGGGAGTGGCCCCGCGGCCGGGGGCGGTGATCACCACCCTGCTGCGCAAGCGGCTCCTCTCCTTTGCCGTGGTCCTGGGAATCGGTTTCCTGCTCATGGTCTCTCTGCTCGTCTCCGCCGCCCTGACCGCCCTCGGCGATTACCTGGAGACCCATTTCAACCTGTCGGCCAGGCTGCTGCAGGGCGCCAACCTGCTGGTGTCGTTCTGCATCGTCGCCCTGCTCTTCGCCCTCATCTACCGCCTGCTGCCCGACGCCCGCCTCCTCTGGCGCGACGTCGCCCTGGGCGCGGTGGTCACCGCCGTGCTCTTCGAGGTGGGCAAGACGCTGATCGGCCTCTACCTGGGCCACACCGCCACGGCCTCGGCCTACGGGGCGGCGGGCTCGCTGGTCGTCATGCTGCTCTGGATCTACTACTCGGCCTGGATCTTCCTGTTCGGCGCCGAGCTCACTCACGCCTATTCGGAGCAGGTCCGGGCGGTCCCGGTGCGGCCCGAGAAAGGGGCCGCCCGGGTCGAGGAGCCCGCACCGCCGGCGCCGGGCGGAGGGCAGCCGGCCGCGCGGCCCGCGCACCTGCCCCCGCAAGCCAATGGGAGCCAGACCAGGAGATCGAGGCCATCGCCATGATGCCAGCCCGCGAGCAGCGCCCCCATCTCATGCAGCCGGCGGCGCAGGGGGTGCAGGCCGGGCTGGCCGTGAGGGAGGCGGAAGTCGCGCCGGCGCGGAAGCCGCTGGCGGTGTTGGCGGCATGGGCGGCGGCGCTGGCTGCAATCGGCGCGATCGGCGCCGTGACGGCGTTTGCGCCCCCTCCCGCCTTGGCGGCCGAGAGCTTGCGGGTCGAAGTCGAGGGTCTCCGCGGCGCGCTGCGCAAGAACGTCCTGGCGCTCCTCGAGATCGAGGAGCACCGCAAGGACAAAGACCTCGACGAGTCGCGCATCCGCCGCCTCGCGGCCAAGGCGCCGGACGAGATCGGAGAGGCGCTCCAGCCCTTCGGCTATTTCCGGCCGGTGGTCAAGGACTCGCTGGCGCACGAGGGCTCGACCTGGGTGGCGCGCTTCGCGGTCGACCCCGGGCCGCAGATGCGAGTGACCGCCCTGGATTTGAGGGTCGATGGCGAGGGCGCCGGCGATCCCGGCTTCCAGGGGCTGGTCCACGGCTTCCCGCTGCGCGAAGGGGCGCCGCTGCTGCAGCCCGAGTACGAGGCGGGCAAGGGTGCCTTCGACGACTACGCCGCCGAGAACGGCTACCTGGACGCCGCCTATCGCGTCAGCCAGATCAGGGTCGACATCGCGTCCTATACCTCGGAGGTCGTGCTGCACTACGACACCGGGCCGCGCTTCCACTTCGGCCCGGTCACCTTCAAGCAGAAGGAGCTCAAGCCCGAGCTGCTCAAGGGCTACGTCACGTTCCGGCAGGGCGACCCGATCTCCGCGAGCCAGCTCCTCCAGCTCCAGGAGGCGCTGGCCGACAGCCCGTACTTCTCGCGCGTCGAGGTGGTGCCGCGGCGCGACCTGGCGCAAGGGGTGGAGGTGCCGATCGAGGTCGACCTCGAACCCGCCAAGCGGCAGAAGTGGACGGCCGGCCTGGGCTACGGCACAGACACCGGGCCGCGCGGCACGGCCGGCCTGGAGGTGCGGCGGATCAACAGCCGCGGCCATCGCGCCGACGTCGAAGCCAGGGTGTCGCAGATCGAGAAGAGCGGCAAGGCCGACTATTTGATTCTCGGCGCGTACCCGCGCACCGATCTGCTCACCTTCACCACCGCCTATGCCGACCTGCACACCAGGACCAGCACCAGTAAGAGCTTCCTGATCGGTCCGGGCTACACCTTCAAGCTCGGGCGCTGGCGCCAGGGCGTCTCGCTCAACTTCCAGCGCGAGACCTATACGGTCGGCGTCGACTCGGGCGTCTCCAAGCTGGTGACGCCGCAGGCCAGCTGGTCGCGGGTCTATGCCGACGACCGCATCTACCCGACCCGCGGCGAGAAGTACGACTTCGTGATCCGCGGCGCCGAGAAGGCCGTGCTGTCCAACGCCACCTTCGCCCAGCTCAGGGCAACCGGCAAGTTCATCCAGAGCTTCGGCAACAAGCGCTTCCGCCTGATCACCCGCGCCGACGCGGGCTACACCGCGACACACGACTTCCGCAAGCTCCCCCCGACCGACCGCTTCTTTGCCGGCGGCGACTCGAGCGTGCGCGGTTACGGCTACCAGACGCTGGGCTCGCACGACGAGCGCGGCCACGTCATCGGCGGCACCGACCTGATCACCGCCAGCGTCGAGGTGGAATACCGGTTCCTGCCCAAGTGGGGGGTGGCCACCTTCTACGACACCGGCAACGCCGGGCTTCACTTCTCCGAGCCGCTCAAGAACGGGACCGGCGTCGGGCTGCGCTGGCTGTCGCCGATCGGCATGGTGCGGGCCGACGTCGCCTTCGCCTTGAGCCTGCCGGGCAACCCGATCCGCATCCACTTGAGCGTGGGGCCGGACCTTTGAAGGGAGAGCTATGAAGAGATGGGTCAAGCGGCTCACGCTGTGGGGCGGCGGCGGCATCCTGGTGCTCGTCCTGCTGCTCGCGGCCGGAGCCTGGTTCGTGCTCGGCACCCAGCCGGGCAGCCGCTTCCTCTTCAAGCGCCTGGGCGCCTTGACGCCCGGCTCCTTCGAGGTGCAGGCGCTGCAGGGACGGATCAGCGGCCCGCTCACCATCCAGGGCCTCACCTACAAAAGGCCCGGCATCGAGGTGCACGTCGACCGGCTCGCGCTCGACTGGCGCCTGGGCGAGCTGTGGCGGCGGCGCCTCGACATCGACCGCCTGTGGGCCGACGGGGTGCACATCACGACTACGCCGACGCCGCAGCAGCAGCCGAGCCCGCTGCCCGACGTCCACCTGCACACCAACATCATGGTGCGCGATGCCCGCGTCACCAACTTGACCATGCGCTCTTCCTCCGACCCGGCCGGCACGCCGCCGGCGGCGTACGACGAGATCGACCTCAAGACAACCGAGATCCACGACAACTTCAAGATCGACCGCCTGGTGGTGCGCTCGCCGCTGCTGCGCGCCGAGGTCACCGGCTCGGTGCAGCCGCAAGGCTCCTACCCGGTCGACCTCCTGGTGCGCTGGACCGCCCGGCCGGCCGGCATGGCGCCGCTGGCCGGCCATGGCTCCGCCACCGGCAGCCTCGACCGCATGCGGATTGCCCACGACCTGACGGCGCCCTTTCCGGCCCGCCTCGACGCGGTCTTGCTCCAGCCGATGACCGACCTGCGCCTTGCCGGCCGCCTCAACTTCTCCGGCGTCAATCCGCGGCGGCTGCAAGCCAATCTGCCCGACATACCAGCCTCGGGGCAGGTCTCGATCCAGGGGCGGATCGACTCCTTCACCAGCTGGGGCGCTGTCGACGGCACCGTCGCTCCGGCCGGCCGCCTCTCCCTGTCCTACCGGGTCGTCCGTCGCGGCGAGAACTGGCAGGTCGAGCAGGCCGACGTCAGCTTGCCGGGCACCCCCTCCCGCCTGGCCGCGCGCGGGCGGGTCGTCCTCCATGACCAGGATCTCGACTTCGATGGCGAAGCGAGCTGGCACGACCTCGCCTGGCCGCCGCGCGGGACGGCTGCGCTGCGCAGCGCCTCCGGGCAGGCGCACATCACGGCACATCAGCGCGGCGACACCCTGGCGAGCCAGGGCGACCTGCGCGCCGCCGTCTCCACCCTGGGGACGCTCAGCGCCGCTTATCGCCTGGCGCGCCAGGGGGAACGGTGGCGCCTCGAGCAGGCCGACATCACGGTGCCGGGCAGGCCCACCCGGCTCAGCGCGCAGGGCAGCGTCACCCTGCACGGGCAAGACGTCCTGCTCGACGCGGGCGTATCCTGGAGCGACCTCGCCTGGCCGCTCAACGGCGCCCCGTCGGTGCGCAGCCGGGAGGGGCGGGCGCGGGTGACCGGCAGCCTCGACAATTACCAGGCGCAGCTCGACGCCGAGATCGCGGGCGGCAACCCAACCCCGGCGCCGCGCCTCGCCGCGGCCTCGGCCGCGGCGCCCACCCTGGCCAGCCTGCCGCCGAGCCGCGTGACCATCGCGGGCACCGGCGGCAAGAACAGCTTCCGCATCAGCCGGCTCGACGCCAACCTGCTGTCCGGACACCTGAGCGGCCAGGGCAACGTCGCCTGGAGCCCGCGGCTGCGCTGGGATCTCGGGCTCTCGGGCCAGGGACTCGACCCGGCGGCGCTGGCGCCCGACTTTCCGGGCAGCCTGGCTTTCGCCGCCACGACCCGCGGCGAGATGCTGCCGGCCGGGATGAGCGGCACCGTCGATCTGCCGAGCCTGCGCGGCACTCTACGCCGCCAGCCGCTCGCCGTCAGCGCCGCGCTGCGCCTTTCCGGCCCGCGCTACGACCTCTCCCAGCTCGACGTGCGGTGGAGCACGGCACGCCTGAAGGCGTCGGGCACGCTGGGCGACCGCTTCGACCTCGGCTTCGACCTGTCGGCCCCCAATATCGGCCTGGCGCTGCCCGCCGACGCGGGGTCGCTGACCGCCCGCGGCCACATCTCGGGGACCGCGAAGACGCCGCACATCCAGGCCAATGTGCAGACCGAGGGGCTGCGCGCCGCCGGCGCCGGCGCGGCGAAGGCGACGGTGGCGGCCGACCTCGACCTGGCGCCCGAGGGCGTCTTCCAGGTCGACGTGACCGGCACCGGCATCACCGCCGCCGGGCAGAACGTCTCCGACCTGGCCCTGCACGGCCGCGGCAGGGCGAGCGCCCACACGGTCACCCTGACCGCCTCGGGCGTGGGTGAAAGGCCTGACACGCGGCTCGACGTCGCGCTGTCCGGCGGTATCGCCGGCGGCATCGGACCGGCGGCGGCCTGGCATGGCCAGCTCGCCCGCCTCGACCTGCGCTCGCAGCCCGCTGGCAACTGGAGCCTCGAGGGCGCCGCGCCTCTCGACGCCTCGGCCAGGTCATTGCGCCTGGGCCAGCTCTGCTGGCGCTCCGGCGGCGGCCGGCTGTGCACCAACGCGAGCTGGGCGAGCAACGGGCCCTGGGGGCTGGACGCCACCCTCGCCGCCTTGCCGCTCTCCCTGCTCTCGGCCGTCCTGCCGAGCGACCTGACGGTCACCGGCACCGTCAACGGCACCGCCAGGGCGCGCGGCGGCCCGGCCGGCCTCGCCTCGGCCGACGTCGATCTGGCTCCCGGGCCGGGGGAGCTGCGCTTCCCTGCCGATGGGGGGCGTACGCAGGTCGTCCGCTTCGAGCGCGGCTCGATCAAGGCGCAAACCGGGGCCGGCGGCGGCGATGCCGTGGCAGCGCTGTCGTTTACAGGCATCGGCAGTCTGGGGGCGCAGCTTCGCCTGCCGAGGCTGGCGCCGGGGATCGTGCTCGAGAACCAGCCGCTCGCCGGCACCATCACCGCGCACTTTGCCGACCTCGCTTTCGTGCAGGGCTTCGCGCCCGACCTGCGGCACGTCGGCGGCGCCTTCGACGCCGACCTGCGGCTCGCCGGGACGGTCGGCGCGCCACACCTGCTGGGGACGGCCCGCCTGCAGAACGGCCGCGCCCAGGTGCCGCTCTACGGCCTCGACGTGCGGGATTTCCAGCTCGCCGCGACCGGCGACGGCAGCGGCAGCCTGACCATCGACGGCGCCGTCCGCTCAGGTCCGGGCACGGTGGCGGTCCAGGGGCGGGCCAGCCTGGCGCCGAGCGTCGCGACGCCGGTTCACCTGACCATCCAGGGCAAGAACTTCCAGGTCATGAATACCGAGGAGGTGCGGCTGCGGGTCTCGCCCACGCTGGACTTCACCTACCAGGGCACCGTGGCGAGGCTCACCGGCGACGTCGAGGTCCCCTACGCGCGGACCGACATCGAGAAGCACAAGGCCGGTCCGGTCGAGCCCTCCAAGGACGTGGTCTTCGTCTCCGCGTCGCCGACCGTCGAGAAACCCAGGGCCAGCTCCGTCGCCGTGAGCGCCCGGGTGCGGGTGATCCTCGACAAGGAAGGCATCGACCTGTCGGCCCTGGGCCTCAAGGGCAAGCCCTCGGGCTCGCTCCTGGCCATCGAGGAGCCGGGCCGGCCGACCATGGGCGTCGGCGAGATCGACATCAGCGAAGGCACGTTCAAGGCCTACGGCCAGGACCTCACCATCGAGCGCGGGCGCCTCATCTTCGGCGGCGGCCCGATCGACAATCCCGGCATCGACCTGCGCGCCTACCGCACTTCGGACGACGGCACGGTCAAGGCCGGCATCGAGGCCAAAGGCACTCTGAAGGTGCCCGAGGTCACCGTCTGGTCGCAACCGCCAATGGGCGAAGCCGATGCCCTGGCCTACGTGATGCTGGGCCACCCGCTGGGCCAGGCCAATGCCAAGGAGGGGAGCCTGGTGGCCAACGCCGCGACCTCCCTCGGCCTCAAGGGCGGCAACATGCTGGCCAAGAAGATCGGCAGCCGTTTCGGCCTCGAGGAGGCCAGGCTCGAGAGCAAGGGCGGCCTCAACCAGACTTCGCTGGTCCTCGGCAAGTACCTCTCACCCCACCTCTACGTGGTCTACGGCATCGGCCTCTTCCAGCCGGTCAACACCTTCCGCGTCCGCTACATCATGAACAAGCAGTGGACCCTGCAAGCCGAGAGCGGCGGCAACACGACCGGGGCGGACGTGCTCTACACGCTGGAGCGGTAAGGCCTGGGTATCTTCATTGAGGCAAGCTGCTCTTTAGCTGAGGGGCTGGTGGAAGATGTGTCAGGGGGGCGCCGTCCGCCTGCTTTCGTGCCTCGATTGCTATACAAGGGGCGGAGGGCCAGGGTCGAGTCGGTCTTGCTTGGCATGAACCCAAGCGAGGTCGAGGGAGACCCGCTCCTGCGCAAGGTGGAGTCCCCGTGCGCGAAACTCTTCCCAGAGATGGCTGAAGATGTTCTGGGCGCTGCGCAGGTCGCCGAAGGAGCGAAGGATCTTCCCTTCGAGCCACAGAAGGCGCAGCTGCACGTGGCAGTCATCGAACCTGCGATAGAGATACCTTGCCGCATTGAGCACATCCAGGGCTTCGCCCGCTCTGCCGGCATGGACCAACGCTATGGCAAGGTTGTGCCGGACACTGACGTCCAGCCACGGCTCTTCGCCTGAGTTGATGAGCCTCATCGCGGCCCGGATCAAAGCGACGGCGCGCTGCGGCTCAAAGTAGGCAGCGACAAACCCCTTCGTCGCCAGTGTCTTTCCTTCGAGATGGCGGTTGCCAGCCTCGCGGCAGATCTCCAGCGCTTCTTCGAGCTTGGATTCGGCGCTTCTCCACTGGCGGAGGTCGGCCAAAAGCAGTGCCTCGATGTTCAACAGCTTGGCTCTGCGTTCCTGATCCAGCAGCAGCTCCGGGCAGGGGCCTGGCTGATCGGATGCACACCCGAGCTCTGCCCAGGCCTCTTCAATTGCCGCTTTGCCGCCGTCAAAGTCGCTTGCCATCCACTTCGCATGTGCAATGGTCCTCCAGGCGTCGGATCTCAGGAGAGCCAGTCTTTGTTCACCATAGCTCTCGCGGCTCAGAAGCTGCGCCACCTGCAACGCCAGGACGGCGATCTCGACACCTTCGCAGGGTACGTTCCTTCTGGCCAATCGGGAAGCCTCCAGCATCCGGTCATAAAGACCCCAATGCTGGAGCTCCTTGCGGCTCCTGATGGACATCACCCGCTGCTCGGGGTCCAGTGTCGACAGGATGGCCCATTGGCTCCTGCCCGAGAGGCGCTCGGCAGCCATCTCGACGTGTTTCGTTTGTGCCTCCCGGAAACTCCGGATAGTGGGGAGGCTGGAAAGGCCCTCCGCCAGTGTCTCGGCTTCCTTGGACTCCAAGTGGAACACCTGGGCTGCAAGCCTGGAGCATTTCTCACACCCACTGAGGAGATGCCTCACCAGCCACATCCTCTCTTCGCTCGTGGCGTGGTTTTTGGAGAATCTCGCTAGTTGTCCGGCCGATACGTGCTCGTTCTTCATCGTCAACCCCTCCATAGCGGCACTCTCTCGGTTACTCGGAGTAGCGACGCAGTGCAACCGTAAGTCACTGCTTCAAAACACTTAGTCACGACCCGCCGGCCTGTGTCCGTTAGGTGACGAGAAGCGAGGTCTATCGGACGTGAGACGGAGAGACGGAGGTGGCCTTGCGAGGCTACCCCTCCGGCTGATGCCACGAGCCGGTGCTTTCCGCACGTTAATTCAGCCGCCGCCTCTACGCCAAGGGTTCCAGAACGATCGGCTTCGAGCCGCGGGTCCTCGTCTCCATCAAACACAAGATCTTCTCGGCGTTCCTCGTCGAGCACACCGCCAAACATTTTCCCAGGCATCAGGAGGTCGCCACCGAAGGCAAGGCCAAAATCGTAAGTGCTCGCTGGCTACTTCCCGACTCCTCCGGAGCTCCTACCCAGCTTGGCCTCTTTGGTTGAGTTCGCGGCTCTCGCCCTCGCCTGCGCAAAGATCGACGAGGATGTGGGCCCGTGGAATGCGAGATCTTCGCCATCGAGCTCGAGGCCGGACGCCTTCCGCTTCGCCATCACCGGCGCGACCTGGCGGATTGACTCATCCCATCGCGTACTGCGGAAGGATCAGGCACTCCACCGAGTCATAGGCATCTGCCACCGCGTGAACCAGCTCGGCCAGGGTCGGAGTGGGCTCGCTGTCGCGGCTTGCGAAACTCCTCTCGATTCTATGCTGCGGCCTGACAAGTTCGTACCCGATCTCGTCGCCGATTTCGATATCCGTCCGTTTCAGCCGGCCCCAGAGAGAGCTTACAAGCGTGCCTTGGAAATTGCCGAGGCTGACGCGCATACCGATTGGCAAACAGACCTGCCGGCCACGAGTCCTGATTACTCGGTCATTCGAGAAACGTACCGTAATGGCCCCTCGCGCCGGCTCGATCAGCGATAGGAACGTCGTGAGCTGCTCCTTTTGGGAAATGAGCTCCGCCAGCGACATATTCACCCTGTCGTGGATGTCGAGGTGCTTCGCAACCTTCCAGACATCACGTATGACCGTGGCCAGTTCCACGAGCTCGGGCGGCAAGCGCGCGGGTATTTCGAGGCCCGCTTGCAGCAAGATCCTGCCTTCCAACGTCAAGGTGAAGTCCATTCGCTCGCGGCTACCGGCACTCTCCTCGAACAACAACACCATGCTCGCCAACTCGCGCAGCTCGCGTAGGTTTTCTTGCGCGTTAAACTCTGGCACCGTGAGGCTGAAGCTGAGCGTCGAATCCCTGATCATGAACTCCATGAACCTGCTGGTCAGGCGATATTTGAGATCGCTGGGCTCCATAACAGCCGCAAGACCCACTGGGCAGAAGAGGTCCATCATCCGCCACGCGCAGGCAGTGCCGCACTTCAGCCCTACCTCGACCTTGCCCACTGGCTCTGGCATCAGGTCCAGCACCCCCTCGGGAAGCTCGACCAGCGGCCGACTGGCAGCGATGCCGAACCGCACGTCCTTCATGCTCGCGCTTTGGATCGTCAACGGCTCCCGCATCCCCAGTGCGAGATCCACCAGATACTCGACCAGGCTCACGCCGTGGAGACTCTCTTGCGAAACGGTGAAGCTCAAGTGCCCGCTCTCCGTCTCGAACCCCACGTCACGGTTCCACGCTGCCTTTCTTGTCCCGTAGTCCTCCATGCTCCGACCGATGTGAGCCCGGATCGCTTGCTCCAGGCTTTCGCCATTGGCTCCGATGCGATGGGACTCGGCAGCGGTAACCGTCAAGGTAAGGCCACTCATGCCCAGTCCTTGGGAGTCGGCAAGGCGGACCCGCTCGAGGATTCGGCGCACCCATGTCTCGTCGATCGGTACAAGGTACGCTGCCTTCGGAGCAGATCCACGCCCAAAGCGCAGAATCAGAAAGAATGCGGGTAGAGGGCTCTTTGCCAGCCGCAGGCAATTCCTCAATGGGGCGGGCCGCGACGCCCTAGCGGCCGTCGTCGCTTTGACCTGCACCAGGCAACTCAGCGGCGCCAGGCATCTGTCCATGGCCAGCGGTGCGCCACCAGGTCC
Source organism: Thermoanaerobaculia bacterium (assembly GCA_035544895.1). Taxonomy (GTDB): domain Bacteria; phylum Acidobacteriota; class Thermoanaerobaculia; order Multivoradales; family UBA5704; genus JASLEW01. The sequence goes on along the minus strand of DASZZM010000101.1, from coordinate 20,349 downwards.
CAGCTTGCGCTCGATTGCAAACTCGAGGAGGTGGTCCCACCCGGTGCGGTCATCGTCTACTTTCTGGGCACTGATCCCTCGATCTGCTGCCCAACGCTCAAGAGCGTTCTCGCCCAGCTTTCCCAAGTTTCGTCGTGCCAATGTCTCACCTCTCAGCCGCAGCAGATTCTCTGGAGCAGGTACCTACGTCCGATCTCGCCAGGGCCGCGGGCGGCTCTCGACTCCGGCGGGACTGGCAGGACCGTTCCCCTCACGCCAGTATAGCCTGCCGTCAACATGCCGACCGCTGCCAGGCCAGCCCCACGCGCGGGCAGCGCTCGGTCAGGGGATCGCCTCCTCGGAGTGTTAGACCGAGGTACTGGCACGATCCGGAGGATTCTGCCGCCTTCGCGGAAGTTGCGGCAGCTTGCGTTGACGTATGCACGGGAGGCAGAGAGGTGCGGTAGGGGCCGGCCCGGCTGCCGCGGACCGCGGGCGGACCGGCCCGGGCTAGCTCAGGAACCTGGGCTCGAAGCGGACGGCGGGGTTGAGCTCGACGCGGCGCAGGAAGTCGGCGACGCTGTCGATCAGGCCGGCTGTCGCCACCTCGACCTCGAAGGCGCGGCGCAGGATGAGCAGCGCGGCCATGGCTTCGCGCTCGACGTCGAGGGCGGTGAAGACGTCCGCGGCTTCTTGCGCCAGCGCCCTGGCGTCGTGGGTGTCGCCGCGGCGCATGGCAACCGCGGCCAGGTCGAGCGCGACGAGCGCCGCGTGGTAGTCGAGGCCCGCTCGGGCAAAGCCCTGCCGCGCGCGCAGCAGGTCGCGTTCGGCGCGGTCGAGCAGCTCGAGGCCGACGTTGATCCTGCCCTCCAGCCAGTGCAGCTTGAGCAGGTCGATGCTTTCGCCGGCCTCCTGCCAGCGGTGGCGGTTGCGCCAGAGCAGGGTGCGGGCCTCGCGGAAGCGTCCGCAGTCGACCAGGAGATTGATCTGGTTGTGCAGGGCGAGCAGGGCGAGGCCGGGATCGAGGGCCGGACCGATCATTGCGAGGCCGCGTCCGATCAGCTCCAAGGCCGCCTGCGGATCGCCGCCGTAGCCGGTGAAGATTCCCTTGCTGATCAGCGCGCGGCCGGCCCTGTGCGGCTCGCCGTGGCGCAGATAGAGGTCATGCACGGTGTCGAGGAGGCTCAGCGCCGGCTTGAACTGCCGCTGGTCGCCGAGAAGCGAGGCGCGCAGGTCGAACAGCCAGGCTTCGAGCAGGGGATCGCCGGTGCCCTCGGCGTGGAAGTCGAGCGCGCGGGCCATGGACTGCTCGGCCTCGCGCAGGCTGCCCGAGATGCGCTGCGCGTTGCCGAGCTCGCCCCAAGCCCGGGCGCGAAAGTCCGCGACCTGCGGCGCGGCATAGCCGGCCCGTCCCAGGTGCTCGGCGACGCGGGTCGCCAGCCAGGCGAGCTCGCGGGCCTGCGCCGGGTCGGCGCGGCGCAGCGCCTGGCTGCGCGCGAGCAATGCCTCGTAGGTGGCATAGCGGCCGTCGCGGCTGAGCGAAAGGGCTTCGACCCCTGCTTCCTCCAGGGCGATCAGGGCTCTCTTGTAGCGCGTCTTCTCGCGCACGGCGCGCATCCCGTGCAGGCGCACGGCGGCCAGCGCGCGGTCGATCGCCCGGTCGTAGGCGGCCGCCTCCTGCGGATCGAGCCAGGAGATGTCGTCCAGATCCTGCGGACCTTCCGCTCCTGCCCCTTCCAAGGCCAGCGGGACGAGCGGCGTCATCGCGGTCCGGCAGCGCGAGCAGCCCTCGAGCAGATGGGAGATCACCGCACGCGTGTCCGGAGGCGAAAGCTCGCCGCGCAAGAACGCCGCCAGCGTCTCCGGAGCGGGGTGGCTCAAACAGGGTCCTCCTTCACGCGCTGCCTCTAGTTGGGTATTCTCTCATAGACTCGACCCGGGCTGCGAGCGCCGGCTTGGTGCGCGAGGGGAACGGGCGTCCCCTTCCCCCCCGCGTTCGGATAGAAGGGGTCAGTGGGGAGGAAGGCCGTTGGGATCGATCATGGGTCCCTGGTCGCCCGTCGGCGGCTGGGAAGGGGGTGGCGGATCGGCCGACGCGGCGGCGGCGGACGGGATCCCGCTCTTCTGCCCTGTGCCATGGCCGGCCGCCGGCAAGACCCGCCCCTGGAGCCACTGCCAAAGAGTTGTCGCCTGCAGCCAGGCCGCCGCAAGGAAGGAGCTGCCGGGGGCCTGGCTCTCCCCCCATCTCCAACTCGCGGCTTCGGCGCGCGGTGGAGCGGCCAGGCAAAGAACGGCCGCCAGGGCGAAACCGGTGAGGGCGCTGCGAACGATTCTGCCGGGCATGTATGCCTCCTCGACCCGCGGAGCAGCGAAGCCGACAGTGGTTCCGGCGCCCGCGGACACACAACGCCAATGCGTTGTTTACTCTTCCAGTGTCGCAAGCGGGCTAAAGCGCGCAGATTCTTTTTTTAAGTAAGTCGTCACCAGAAATGCGTTCGCGCGGGTCGCGATCCCGACTCATGCCCCCGGCGATCTCTTGCCCGTCGTCGCTCCGAGCTCGGCCAGCCATGCTTTGATGCCTTGGTCGAGCCGCCGGCGGTCGCGGTGGCGGTCGAGGGCGATGCGCACCAGCCGGTCGACCAGCTCGGGAAGCGGCACCCCGGAGAGGGCCCACAGCCGCGGATACATCGAAATCGCCACGAAGCCGGGAAGGGTGTTGATCTCGTTGACGTAGAGGTCGTCGTCGCCGGCGAGCAGGAAGTCGACCCGTGCCATGCCCACTCCGCCGATCGCGGAGAATGCCGCCACGGCGAGCTCGCGCAGCCGGCCGGCGACCCCGGCGGGGAGCTCGGCCGGCGCGACCAGCCGCGCCGTATCGAGCAGATACTTCTCCGCGTAGTCATAGAAGGCGGTGCTGGAAACGATCTCGCCGACCGCCGACGCCGCGAGCCGGTCATAGCCCAGCACTCCGCATTCGAGCTCACGGCCGACGATGCCGCGCTCGACCAGCACCGTGTCGTCAAACCTCAGGGCAAAGGCGACGGCGGCCTCCAGGCGGTGGCGGCTGTCCACCCGGCGGACGCCGACGCTCGAGCCGCCGACGCTGGGCTTGACGAACAGAGGCAAAGGCAGGTCCGCGGTCTCGCGCAGGCAGGCTTCCGGCTCGGCGGCGAAGCGCTCGCGGGAAAACGCCGCGTAATCGACCACCGGTACGCCGGCCGCGGCGAGCTGACGCTTACAGAGAAGCTTGTCCATGGCCAGGGCGCTGGCGGTCACGCCGGCGCCGACGTAGGGCAGGTCGAGCATCTCGCACAGACCCTGGAGCGAGCCGTCTTCTCCCCACGTGCCGTGCACGATGGGGAACAGCACCTCGACCCCGGAGGAGAGAAGCGGGTGGAGGGTGGGCGCAATCGGGCGGCCCACCGGCCCGATGGCCTTGGTGTCCCCGGCCAGCACGGCCTCGGAGGCATCGCGGTCGAGCCAGCAGCCGTCCTGGGCGATGGCCAGGGCGCTCACCTGGTGTCCGGCCTCGCGCAGGCCGGCAGCGATGGAGCGCGCCGAGACCAGGGACACCTGGTGCTCGACGCTGCGCCCGCCAAAGATCAAGCCGACATGGGACATGGGGTTAACTCCTTGCTTCCACCGGTTGTGCCAATCACCGAGGGTGAAGCGGCGCTGCGATGTGGCAGAGGTGGACTACTCAAAGCATCTACTGGATCTCCCCCCGCAACCCCTCGATCCCCTTCCCTCCCCTCCGGGGGGGAAGGGGACGCCCCCTCCCCTGGCGCATGCAGTTTCCTCCTAGGGGCGGGTCTGCCGTCCCAGGTCGAGGGAAGTCACGGACAAGACCTCGGGGAGCTCGCGCAGACGGGCGATGACGTCCTCGCCGGGGCGCTGGTCGAGGCGCAGTACGGCAAGCGCTTTGTCTTCGCCGTCGCGCCGCGCCAGGTGGATGTCGGCGATGTTGATCCCGGCCCGGCCGAGCAGCGTGCCCAGTTTGCCGACCACGCCGGGAACGTCGCGGTTCTCGAGCACGAGCAGCTTGCCCTGTGGCCGGAACTCCAGGCGGTAACCGCCAAAACGCACCACCCGCGGGTCGCGCTCGCCGAACAGCGTGCCACCCAGCTCGACGCTGCCGCCGCCGCCGGTCAGGGTGACGCCCACCAGCTGCGGATAGTCACCCGGAGCGCTGTGCGATGCGTTGACCATCTCGATCCCCCTGCCCTGCGCCAGCGGCTTGGCATTGACGTAGTTGACCTCTTCGCCGAGGGAGGGCGTGAGGACCCCTTTGAGCACCGCCACCTCGAGCGGCGGCCGGAAAGGCTCTTCGATCCCCCAGGCATCGACCTGCACGCGCTCGATGGCGGAGCCGAGGAGCAGGCAGGCCATCTTGCCCAGCGCTTCGCCAAGCGCCATGTAGGGCTCCATGCGGCCGCCGCCCGAAGCACGGAAGGGCAGGTTGACGGCGGCGATGGCGAAGGAGCCGGCAAGCGCCGCCAGGACCATCTCCGCGGTCTCGGTCGAGATCCGCTCCTGCGCCTCGCGCGTCTGAGCCCCAAGGTGAGGCGTCGCCACGACGCGAGGATGCCGCGCCAGGCGCCGGTCGCGCGGCGGCTCCTCGGCAAAGACGTCGAGGCCCGCCCCTCCTACCGCCCCGCTGTCGAGCGCCTCGAGCAGCGCCTCCTCGTCGATGACTCCGCCCCGCCCGCAGTTGATTACCAGGGCGCCGCGCGGCAGCAGGGCAAGGCGCTCGCGGGAGAGCAGGTTGCGCGTCTGCTCGGTCAAGGGGGTATGGATGGTGACTACCTCGGAGCGGCGCAGCAGCTCCTCGAGCGGCAGCAGCTCGACCTCGACCCGCTGAGCGGCGGCGGGGTCGAGGAAGGGATCGTAGGCGACCACTTTCATCTCGAAGCCGCGCGCCCGCGCCGCGACACGCTGGCCGATGCGGCCGAAACCGATCACGCCCATGGTCTTGCCATGGAGCTCGACGCCGATCAGCTTGCGGTTCCAGCCGCCGGCCTTGGTCGAGACGTCGGCCTCGGGAATGCGGCGCGCCAGCGAGAGCAGCAACGCGAAGGTGTGCTCGGTGGCCGACATGAGATTGGCGGTGGGGGCGTTGACCACCAGGATGCCCAACTCGGTCGCGGCTTCGACGTCGACGTTGTCGACCCCGATCCCCGCCCGCCCTACCACCTTGAGCCGCTTGCCGGCGCGCAGCAGGTCGGCGGTCACCCGGGTGGCGCTGCGCACCACCAGCGCATCGAAGCCGCCGACGAGCTCGCCCAGGCGCGGCCGCTCGTCGTCGGCGAGCTGGTGGATCTCGGCCCCGGAGGCGGCGAGCAGGTCGAGGCCCGAGCGGTCCAGGGAATCGGCAATGAGAATGCGGTGCATGGCTTCAAACCGCCGGGCCGGCCAGGGCGGTCCTCGTTCCGGCGGCGTGCCCGGTCTCGGCGGCGATTGCCAGGTCGAGCTCGACGAGAAGCGCCGCGAGATCGCCTTCGCGCACCTCGCCCATGTGACCGATGCGAAAGGTGGCGGGCTTCCAGTCGCCGTAGCCGCCGCCCAGGGTATAACCCTTGCCGGCCAGGCGCTTGACCAGCGCCTGTGGATCGACGCCGGAGGGCGGCCGCAAGCAGGAGACGGTCGGCGAGCGCGCCGCCGCCGCGGCGGCGAAGCGACAGCCGCGCGCCTCCGCCCACGCCGCGGTCTGTTTCTGCAGGCGCTCGTGCCGCGCCCATCGTGCCTCGACGCCTTCGCCGAGGATGCGGTCGAGCTGGCGGTCGAGGGCGTAGAAGAGCGGAATCGCCGGCGTGGTGATCGGGCCGCCCTCGCGATGCTTGTCGCGGTAGCGCAGGAGGTCGGTATAGAAGCCGCGGCGCTCGACGGCCGCGGCGCGCTCCGCGGCCCGCTCGGAGAGCGTGAAGACCGCCAGACCGGGGGGCAGCGCCAAGGCCTTTTGCGTGCCGGCCAGCACGACGTCGAGGCCCCAGGCATCGGTCTCGAGCGGCGCCCCCGCGAGCGAGCTCACGGCGTCGACGAGGACCAGGGCGTCGCTCTCTTCGCGGATGGCGCGGGCCAGATCGGCAAGCGGATTGACGACCCCGGTCGAGGTCTCGTTGTGCACGACAGTCACCGCGTCGTAGCGCTTGCGGCGCAGGGCGCCGCGCACCAGGTCCGGATCGATCGCCTCGCCCCAGGGGACCGAGAGCCGGTCGGCCGACTTGCCGGCCGACCGGGTGATGGCGTGCCAGCGCTCGGAGAAGGCACCGCAGGTGAGGTTGAGTACCCGCGAGGCCGCGGTCGAGATCACGGCGCTCTCCATGATGAGGGTCGAGCTGCCGGTGGCGATGAGCACGTCGCCGGCGGTGCGCAGGACGGCAGGTAGCCGGCTGGCGATGGAAAGGTAGAGGCTCTTGAAGGCGGCCGAGCGGTGGCCGATCGCGGGCGCCGTCAGGGCCTGCCGGACGTCTTCGAGGACGTGGGTGGGGCCGGGCAGGAAGAATTTGATCGTTTCCATGACGTGGCCTCGGGAGGTGCGAGTGGAGGTGGCGCCGCGGAAGCGGCATTGTGGCAAATCCCGCGTGGCCCGTAAAGTCGCGGTTACGGAAGCCAGGGGTGAGGGCGGCGCAGGGCGGCGACGAGCTGGTCGGTGCGGTAGAGGCGTGACGCGGTGTCCGGTAGGGAGACGCGCCAGCTGTCGCCGACAGGGTGAAGAGCCGGAGCGGCGAGATCTCCTTGGACGAGCACGAGCGCACATCCCAAGAAATGCTCGCGCAAGAGGTCCCTGAGCACCGGCCGGCCGCGCAGGGCCTTGACCGCCACGCTGGCGCCCGGGCCTACGGCGACGGCGCGCAGCGCTCCGAGCGCCACGGCCGATGCCAGATCGGGGGGGAGTGAGGCAGGGGGGGTGGGGCCGAGCGCCAGCCAGCCCGTGCGCAGGCCGGCCGCCTTCAGGGCGGCGAGCAGGGGCGCGAAGGGCTGAGGACCGTCGTCGACGCGCAGGAGGTGCGGAGCTCTCAACCGTGCGGCTCCGCCGCGCCGACCCCGACTTCCCGCTGGCCGCCGCTGGCTGGGGCGGCCGCGGCTTCACGATCGGGCGCCGGCTCGGGGTAGAGCAAGACGGCGCGGCGCTCGGCGCGAAAGCGCGCTTCGTCGGAGCTCCAGCTGGCCATCCAGTCGTCCAGCGGGCCGGTGCCGGCTGACTCGACGGCGGCCCGGCAGGCGGGGCCTCCGGTCAGGAGGTCGATCGCAGGCCGGTCGGAGACGAACTCGTACGGGGCGGCCCGCCAGGCGAACTGGCGCGGCGCCGACTGCGCGCAGGCGCGCAGCAGGTGGACTCCGGTGGCGTACGGACGGAAGAGCAGAGGGTCGGTCAGCACCAGCTCGACACCGCCGCACAGCGTACCGCGATGCTTCTGGAACTGCGGCCGGAAGAACGTAGGCAGGAAGGCGACGCCGGGCAGCTCCAGGGCGGCCAGCCGATCGGCCAGCGCCAGGGGATCGAGGCCGGGGGCGCCGGCGAGCTGAAAGGGCCGGGTCGTGCCGCGCCCTTCGGACAGCTCGGTGGCTTCGATCAGGCAGCCTCCCGGATAGATCAGCGCGGTGAGCGGAGTCGGCATGTTGGGCGAGGGCGCGATCCACGGCAGACACGTTTCGCCCCAATGCATGGCGCGAGTCCAACCCTCCATGACCCAGATCTCGAGGCCGCGGCCCCAGCCCCGGCGCGACGCTTCGAGGCGCATCAACTCGCCGAGCGTGAGGCCATGGCGCACCGGCAGAGCGAAAGCGCCGACGAAAGAAGAGTAAGCGGGATCGGGCAGGTTGCCCTCGACGGCCAGCCCGCCCAGTGGATTGGGCCGATCGAGCACCCAGACCTCGCAGCCCGCCGCGAGCGCGGCCTCGGCGGCCCAGATCGCCGTCGCCGCGTAGGTGTAGTAGCGGGAGCCGACGTCTTGCAGATCGACGATCAACAGGTCCAGGCCGGCGAAAGCGCTTGGCCGCGGGCGCAGCGTCGATTCGGCGTCGCCGTATAGTGAGGCGATCGCCGCCCCGGTCCACGGGTCGCGCCCGCCTGCCGTGGCGACCATGTCCTGCTCCACGCCGTAGAAGCCGTGCTCGGGTGAGAAGAGCGCCCGCGGTGGGCCTGCCTCGGTCGCCGCCAGCGCGAGGTGGATGGGCCGCGGGCCGTGCGCCACCGCGGCGGCGTGGGCGAGCAGCCCGTAGCTCCGGCCGCGCAGCGGCCGTGGGTCGGCGAGCAGCCGGTCGAGCCCGGTCGAGATCATGCTCCGCGCCGGTACGAGCCGCTCCGGCCGCCGCTCTTCGCCTCCAGGCGAAGATCGGTGATCACGGCGCCGCGCTCGACCGCCTTGACCATGTCGTAGAGCGCGAGCGCGGCGGTCGAGCAGGCGAGCAGCGCTTCCATCTCGGCTCCGGTGCGCGCGGTGACGACGACGCGGCTCCGGATCTCGACCCCGTCAGGGACCGGAGCCAGCTCGACTTCCACCTGGTCGAGCGGCAAAGAATGAGTCAGCGGGATCATCTCGGCGGTGCGCTTGGCGCCCTGGATGCCGGCGAGCCGCGCCACCGCGAAAGCATCCCCCTTGGGCAGGTTGGACAGGCGGATCAACGTCTGGGCGGAGAGTAGAACGCGGCACGAAGCCTCGGCCACGCGGCGGGTCACCGGCTTCTCGGATACGTCGACCATGTGCGCGCTGCCCTGCCGATCGAGATGGCTGAAAGGCGGCGGCTGGGAAGAGCTCATTGGGTGGATGCCTCCGGAGCGCGGGGGGTATGCTAGCATCCGCTTCCCTGGCGAAGCTCGCGATCGTCATTCCCACCCTGAACGAGGAGAGCGCCTTGCGCGCGAACCTGCCGGCGGCGCTCTCCGCCGGCGACGAGGTGGTCGTCTCGGATGGCGGCAGCGCGGACGCGACGGCCGCGGTCGCCAGCGAGCTCGGCGCACGCGTCGTCACCGGGCCTGCAGGACGCGGCGGCCAGCTCAACCGTGGCGCCGCGGCCACCGCAGCCGAGCTGCTCCTCTTCCTCCATGCCGACACCGCGCTGCCCGCGGGCGGAGAGCAGGCCATTCGCGCGGCGATCGCCGGCGGGGCGCAGGGCGGCGCTTTCCTGGTGCGTTTCGACAGCGCCCACCCGGCGTTGCGCCTGGGCGCGCGATTGATCAACTTGCGCACGCGCGCGAGCCGCCTGCCGCTGGGCGATCAGGCGCAGTTCGTCACGCGCCGGGCCTTCGACGACCTGGGCGGCTTCCGCGATTGGCCGATTCTCGAAGACCTCGACTTCGCGTGGCGCCTGCGCCGCCGCGGCAGGATTGCGATCATCGCGACGCCGGTGACGACCGGCGCGCGCCGTTTCCTGGAGCAGGGCATCGCGCGCACCGTGGCCACCAACTGGCTGATCTGGTTTCTGTTCGTTCTCGGAGTCTCGCCGCAGCGCCTGGCCGGGCTCTACAAGCAGATCCGCTGATCGGCGGCTACTTGCGCCGCCTCTTGTTGACCGCCTCCTTGAGCTCCTTGCCTGCCTTGAAGCGGACGCTCTTGCTGGCCTTGATCGTGATCGTCTCGCCCGTTGCGGGATTGCGCCCCTTGCGTGCGCCGCGCTCGGAGAGGTTGAAGCTGCCAAAGCCGGGGACCTTGGCGCTCTCGCCAGCCTTCACAGCTTCGGTGATTGCCGCAAAAACCGCCTCGAAAGCCTGCGTTGCCTGCCGGCGGGTCAGCCCCTCTACGGAATCCACAATGTCATTGATCAAGTCAGCTTTACCAGCCATCTCTCCTCCTCCTCCTTGAATGCGGCTGAATTCGGTTCTGCTGCGAAGTGGCTGTCCAAGACGATAAGGCAACCCACCTGGGCTGTCAATACGGAGCGGCGCCGCCGGATCCGTCGCGCGGCGATGCTGGTGTCCCGCCAACCGCGGACTTCGCGAGGACGCTGACCGAGAAGCCGTCATGGTCCCCGCCGGTCAAGATGCGCCAGGTGCCGGGAGCCAGCACGCCGGCCGCCAGGGGCGGCTCGAGCAAGCCGGCGAGAGGTAGCGGCGAGAACTCTGCATGGCTGGCGAGAAAGCTGTCCGCCACTCTCTCGTTCTCCTCTTCTTCGAGCGAGCAGGTGATGGCCGCCAGCACGCCTCCCGGAGCAACCAGAGGCGCGACGCCGGCGAGCAGCCGCAGGGCTTGCTGCGACAGGCGGCCGATCTCCTCTTCGCTGATCCGCCACTTGAGCTCCGGATGGCGGCGCAGGGTTCCGGTTCCGGTGCAGGGCAGATCGACGACGACGCGGTCGAAGGTACGCCTGGCGGAAGCAAACGGCGGCGCTCCCGCGTCGGCGACCAGCAGCGGCAGAGCTCGCCGCAGGCGCCGCAAGTTGCGGCGCAGCAGGGCGACGCGCGAGGGCGACACGTCGGAGAGAGTGAGCGCCACGCCCGGCTCGCAGGCCAGCAGCGAAAAGCTCTTGCCTCCCGGCGCCGCGGCCGCATCGAGGATGGCTTCGCCGGGCCGCGGCGGAGGGATCAGCGCCGCCGCCTGGCTCGCCTCATCCTGAATATAGAGCTCGCCGCGGCTGAAGGCCGCCGAGGTCAAGGGATTGCCGCGACGCACGGTGAGGCCGAGCGACGAGATCGCGGCCGGCTCCACCTCGAGCCCGGCGTCGATCAAGGTCTCGGCCAGCAGCTCGCGCCCGCCGCGGTCACGGAAGGCCAGCAACTGCAAGGGTTTTTCACGGTTGTTGGCCTCGAGCAATGCCACCGTGCGCTCCGCGCCGAAGCGCTCGAGCCAGCGCGCCACCAGGAAGTCGGGGTGGCTCATCTCGATTCCCAGCCGGCGCACCGGGTCGGACTCCTCGACCGGCCAGCTCGCGGTCGACGGATCGCGCGCGATACGGCGCAGGACGCCGTTGACGAAGCTCGCGCCGCCGCGGTGGGTGAGCTGGTGGGCTTGCTCGACGGCCTCGTGCACGGCGGCATGGGGAGGGATGCGCTCGAGAAACAGAAGCTGGTAGGCGGCGATACGCAGCGGCGAGTGCAGCGCCGGCTCGATCTCGTCGAATCGGCGGTGGCTGGCGGCGGAGATCACCTGATCGAGCCGGCGCAGCCAGCGCAAGCTGCCCATGACCAGCTCGTGCAGCAGGCCCTGGTCGCGCTCGTCGAACCGGGCCATGGTGCCGTCGAGGAACGAATCGACGGGCGCCAGCGACTTGAGCGTGCGCTCGAGCACCCAACCTGCCGCGGCGCGGACGTTGTCCTGCGGCGTGCGCCGAGGAGTCATCCGGCGGCTGCGCCCAGCGGCGGGCTGGGGAGCGGTTGGAGCGGCCGGCCGGCGTTTGTTCATGCCTGCCGCGCGATCACGAGAAAACTTCTCCGGTCCGCAGGCGCTCTCCGTTGACGAAATCGCGCGCGCTCTGCGGCTTCCTGCCCGGGCGCTGGAGCCGGGAGATGCCCAATACTCCGCGGCTGCCGCCCGCGCCGCAGGCGACCGCTGCCAGCGAGTCGTGGAGTCCCAGAAAGCTCCCCGCGGGCGCCGCGGAACCGTCGGGGAGACTGCCGGAGGCGGCTTCAGCCGCCAGCGCCTCGCCGCCCAGAAGCTTGACCGGAGCGCCGCGCAGCTCGGCGGTCGCGCCAGGCCAGGGAGTGTAGGCGCGGATACGGTTGGCGTTCTCGCCGGCGCTCGCGTTCCAGTCGACCTTGCCGCTGGCGCGCGTGAGCCGCGGCGCGTAGCTGGCGAGCGAGGGATCCTGCGGCCGCGGCGCCAGGATCCCCTGCTCCAGCCGGTCAAGGGTCTCGATCACCAGGCGGCCGCCAGCCACGGCAAGACGGCGGGAGAGCTCGCCGGCGGTCTCGCGTGCACCGATCGGCGTCTCCTCTTGCAGCAGGATGGGGCCGGTGTCGAGCCCCTCCTCCATGAGCATGGTGGTCACTCCCGTGCGCGTCTCGCCGGCGGCGATGGCCGCCTGAATGGGGGCCGCGCCGCGGTAGCGAGGCAGCAGCGACGCGTGAAGGTTGATGCAGCCGGCGCCAGGCAGGTCGAGGAGCTCGCGCGGAAAGATCTGCCCGAATGCCGCCACCACCGCGACGCGCGGCGCGAGCGCGCGCAGCTCGCGCAAGAACTCGGGCTGGCGGACGCGCTCCGGCTGCACGACCGTCAAGCCGCGAGGGCGCGCCCAGGCCGCCACCGCCGGATCCTGCGGCCTGCCGCCCCGCCCGGCGGGCCGCGGCGGCTGGGTCACCACCCGCTCCGGCTGCCGGCCCGCCGCGACCAGGGCTTCGAGCGTGGGGAGGGCGAACTCCGGCGTACCGAAGAAGACCAGCGGAGCAAGCGGCGCCATACCCCAGATCGTACCACCCGGGACGCCGCCGGCTGTGCCCCCCACCCTCTCGCCGCAGGAGGAGTTTCGCCTTAAGGGATCGGGTTGTCGACCGTGATGGTCCTCTTGCCGATGAAAGTGTCCGCGCCCGGGTTGTCGATCACCAGCGCTTCGAGCTCGTGGTCGCCGTTGGAGAGCTGAGTGGTGTCGAGGGCGAAGGTGAAGCCCGGATTCGCATTCTGCGGATAGCTCGGATAGAGGCTCGCGATGCCGGGGAAAGGCAGGCCGTAGGTGGCGATTCCGACCGAGGTGCCGTCGATGAGGATCTGAACCTGCTGCACTCCCTCGAGATCCAACGCCCAGCCGTTGACGTTGATGGTGCCGCCATAGATCAGCCCGCCGTCCGGGAACGTGATCTGTCCCAGCGAGTCGTCGTTCTGGCTGAAGTCGCGGCAGGTGAAGGTCACTTCGGTTTCGGCGATGTCGGTAACTTGCGTGAAGTGATCGCCGGCCCGGATGGTGAGCGTGTGGCTGCCGGGCGTGTAGAAAGGCACGATGGGCTGGCCGAGCTTATCGGTCGTAGCCAGCAGCCTGCCGATGTCGAGGACGAAGCGGAAGCCGCTATGGGGGCTGTCCGGCAACGTGGGGAAGGTTTCTTCGACGTCGAGGCGGCGGATGCCGTAGCAGTCGGAGAGGCCGCCCTGGGCCTTGGAAAAGTGGCAATCGCGTTTACTGTTGGCCGACCCGACCGGCAGAAAGCTGCCGTCATCTTGCTCGACGAAGACCCCGGAGAGCGAGCGGTCGATCAGCAGCTCGACGTAAGCGACGCCTCCGTCCTGCTGCGTGACCCCGGCGTCGAGAGCATAGCCAGAGATCACGCTATACAGGCGGCGCGGGTCGGTCAGGTCGCAGTTGCCGAACATCTCGTCGCCCTGGTTGGGAAACTCGGTCTTGCCGAAAGGCAACAGGTCGGCAGTGGTATTGGTGAACTGAAGGTCGCGCGAGTTCAGATAGGTGACTTCGCCCTTCTTGCTCTGCACGCGCGCGGTGACGGTGTGCATGCCGTTGAGAAAGTGGGTGGTATCGATCTGGAAGGCGAAGCCGGGTGCCGCCGAGTCCGGGAAGTTGGGGAACTGCGCCGTCACGCGTGGACGGGTCCGGCCGTAGTGGGCGCGCCCGATGATCCCGCCGTCCACAACAATATCCACGGCGGCGACGCCGCTGTCCGCCAGCGCCCAGCCCGTCACCGGGAAGACGCCGTTGCCCGAGTTGCCGCCCCCCGCCTTGCCGTTGAAGAAGCCGAATGGAGGAGCGGCCGACGCCGCGACCGGCTCCAGGAGCGCCGCCACCATGACCACGAGTACCGCGAGGACGTTGCGCTTCATCACCACGACCTCCGCTGCGTCCGCAGCCGTCGAGCCTATTGCGCCGGGCCCGGATTGATCCGGGCGCCGGTCCCTACCGGCTTGGTCTGCCCCGGCTTACACCTTACTTGCCGCTGGTATGTCGGGTCACCTTTCAAGTATTACGTGAGCTTTTTCCATTCTATGGACAACATAGCCAGAAGTCAATGTGCTCAAAGTGCGGAAGATAAAAGAGATGCCGCAAGACTTGATCGGCCGCGGCCTCGACACCGATATCTTGCGGTTTCGCGCCGGCTGCACCGCAACATCCTGTAGATCGGCTGTAAACAGGCGAAGGATCAGCCGCCCGCCAGGCCGCGCAGGTGCGCTTCGACCAGCCGCGGCAGCGCATCGAGGTCGTAGCCGCCTTCGAGCACCGCCACGACGCGGCCGCCGCACACCTCGGAAGCCAGCTCGCGCAGCCACGCGCCCCATCTGGCAAATCCTTCTTCGGTCACCGCCATGCCGCCGAGCGGATCGTTCTGCCAGGAATCGAACCCCGCCGACAGCAGCAGCAGATCAGGCGCGAAGTCACGCAGCGCGGGGAGCACGCGGCCGGTGATCTCTTCGCCATAGCGCTGGTCATCCGTGCCGGCAGGCAATGGCACGTTGAGCGTCGTTCCCTTTCCGGCGCCGACCCCGGTTTCCTCTGCCGCGCCGGTGCCGGGGTAGAAGGGATATTGATGAGTGCTGGCGTAGAAGACGTCGGCGCGCTCCTCGAAGAGATGCTGGGTGCCATTGCCGTGATGCACGTCGAAATCGAAGATGGCGACGCGCTCCGCGCCCAGGTGCCTCAGATGCTGGGCCGCGACCGCCACGTTGTTGAAGAAGCAGAAACCCATGGCGGTCCCTCTCTCGGCGTGATGGCCCGGCGGCCGCACCGCCGCGAACGCCTGGCGGCCGCCTTCCGCGGCCACCCACTCCGCCGCCGCCAGCGTTGCCTCGACCGCCGCCCAGGCGGCCTCCCAGGTGCCGGACGAAAGCGGGTTGTCCGCCGAATCGAGCAGGCCGTCGCCGCGCCGGACGGCGTGCTCGAAGCGCTCCACATAGGCTTCTTCGTGCACGGCTGTGACCGCGGCGCGCGCGCGGCCGGAGGGGAGCGCGGCGGCCGGCGCCGCCCCGCGCGTCTCGGCGGAGAAAGGCCAGCCCCGCGCTCTCAGGTGGTCGACCACGCGCGCCAGCCGCTCCGGCTGCTCCGGGTAGCCGCGCGGCACGGCGTGCTCGAGGCAGCGTGGCTCGGTGAAGATGCGCACCATGGCGCGATCATAAACCGCCTAAGGCGAAATTCCTGCCGCGAGAGGGCGGGGGCGTCCCCTTCCCCCCCGGAGGGGAGGGAAGGGGATTGAGGGGTTGCGGGGGGAGATCCAATAGATGCTTTGAGTAGTCCACCACCGCCACATCGCAGTGCCGTTTCATCGCTCGGGGCGGCGGCCGGCGATGAGCCGGCTCCGGGTGCGATGGACCAGCGACTCGATGCTCCGCGCGCTGAGCTTGCCCCGAGCTGCACGCGCGATCTCGGCACTGCTCCAGCCGCCGAGCAGGACCAGGGCGAGAATCCGCGCGTTGCGCCTGCGGTCGCGCGGTCCGGCAAGCGCACCGCAGCTCTCCAGGAACAGGCGCAGGCGCTCCTCGCCGAGCAGCGCCTCCTCGGGAGTCGCGCCAGGATCGACGGCGCGCTCGGCGAGGTCCTCGCCCACCACGCCTTGCTCGAGGACGCAGCGCCCGCCGCGCTTGAGCGCGCGGGCGGCCCGGACCTGATCGTAGACCACCCGTTCGGCGACCCTTCCCAGGTAGGCGCCCATGACCTTTTCGCCCCGGCCCCGGCAGGCGCCCAGACGGCGGCAGCCGCCTGCCAGCAGGCGACAGTAGACCTCTTGCACCAACTCTTCGACTTCGTCGCCGCGCGGCCGCGAGCCGACCCGGCGCAGCGCCAGGTAGACGCGGGCACGCAGCCCCGCGCCAAAGCGGCGGATCAACTCCTCCCAGGCGGCCCTTGCGGCCGGCGGTTCGACAGTTTCGCGGGTTTCCAGCGCGATGCTCGACATGCTTCGTCTCCTTCCCGAAAGGGGGAGTGGAGGCGACGGCACCGGAAGCGGGAAGACTGTGAGGGGAAAGAAGGCCTTCACCCAGGCGGCGGCGCCCAGGCGCGCCGGGACATTGCCCGGCGGTTGCCTTGGCACGCCTGAGCACGGCAGGGAGAGGTTTTATACCATGAGCAAAGAACATAATCCAGTCATTCGCGAAAAAACCCCGGCCACCGGTGCCAGATCGAGAGCCACTCGGCACTCGCCGGGCTAGAATGCGCGGTCCCATGTCTCCCACCGTGCGAACCGGCACCGCGCTTCTTGCGCTCTTTCTCTGGCTCGCCGCCTGCCGGCATCGGCCCGAGACATCCGAGACAGGGGCGGCAAGGCGGCAGCTCGGCGGCGCGGCCAGGGGCTGGAACGTGCTCCTGGTCACCATCGACACGCTGCGTGCCGACCGGCTGGGAGCCTACGGCTACCGGCTGAGGCAGAACAGTCCACGCCTCGACGCCGAGCTCGGCTCGGGAGTCGTCTTCGAGCGGGCCATGGCGCAGCGCGCGGCGACATGGCCGTCGCTCGCCTCGATCTTGACCGGCCTGTATCCGAGCGGACACGGCGTCAACGAGAACGGCTACGGCTTCCCGGACGGCGTGCCGACCCTGCCCAAGCTGCTGCATGCCGCCGGCTATCGCACGGCCGCTTTCCTCAGCAACATGTGCGACGCCAACCACCAGGGCTGGGACGCCTTCGGCTGCGCCGCCGGCAAGGACGGCAAGACGATTGCCAGCGCGGTCGAATGGGCCGGACGCGCCGGCGGCGAGCGTCCCTTCCTGTTATGGGTACACCTGTTCGGCGCTCACGGCCCCTACTTCAACGGAGGCGATGCGGCGCAACGCGTGCTCGACCCCGGGTACACCGGCTTGCTCGGACCCAAGAAGTGGCGGCTCGACCGGGTGATGAAGGAGCGTGTCCGGCTCGACGCCGCCGACCTGCGCCATCTCGAGGCCCTCTACGACGCGGCGGTGATGGGCAGCGACCGGCTCGCCGGCTCCCTGCTCGAACAGCTGCGCCAGGCGGGCAAGCTCGCGCGGACGCTGGTCGTGCTCACCGCCGACCACGGCGAGGAGCTCTATGGCCACAACGGCTATCTCTACCACGCCTGCTCGGTCTATCAGACGACACTGCACGTGCCCTTCGGCCTGGCGGCGCCTGGCCTGCTTCCCGCCGGCGCCCGCGTGCCGCAAGACGTGGAGCTGATCGACATCGCTCCGACCCTGCTCGCCCTGCTCGCGGTGCCGCCGCCCGCGAACCTGGATGGCCGCTCGCTGGTGCCGTACCTGGAGCGGCCCGGCGCCGGGGGGCCCGGCAAGCCGGCTTTCTCCGAATACGGTCTCACCCGCCTGCACACCGTCGTGCAAGGGAGCTGGAAGTTGATCGACAATCCGGACGGTGTCGATCCGGTCTGCATCCCCGGCGCCCCGCCGCACCACTTCCCGATCGGCCGCAGCGAGCTCTATGACCTGGCGCGCGATCCGCGTGAGACGGTCAACCAAGCGGCGCGCAACCCGGCCGCGGTGGGCGAGCTCCGGAGGCTGATCGGCCAGCGCTTCTCCGCGCTCGGCAAGCGCGCCCAGCCGCAACAGGTCCCGGAGAAGCTGCGCCGCGAGCTCAACGCGCTCGGCTACGTCGCCAACTGAGACGAAATTCCTGCCGCGAGAGGCAGGGGGCGTCCCCTTCCCCCCCGGCGCCGCCGGGTAGGGACCCGGCGGCTTCCGAAAACAGGGAAGGGGATTCGCGAGGGGTTGCGGGGGGAGATCCAATAGATGCCTTGAGGAGTCCACCGCCCCCACAGCGTAGTGCCGTCTCATCCGTCGGAGTCGGCACAACCGGTGGGATTACAATGCACGTCGCCGGCTCCTTGCGGGCGACATATGACTGAGCTGCGCCGGATCACCGAGCGTTACCGGCTCGACAAGCTCGTCCACGCGAGCGACGTGGCCAGCGTCTTCCGCGCCGCCGACAGGCAGACCGGAGAGCCGGTCGCGGTCAAACTGTTCAGCGGCATCGACGACGATCCGGCGCGGCAGCGTGAACCCTTCTCGCGCGTCACCCGCGCGCTGCAAGAAGTGCGTCATGCCGCGATCCCGCGCGTCCTCGACTTCGGCTTCGCCAAGGGTGGTGATGCCTTCCTGGTTACCGAATTCATCCCTGGCACGAGGCTCTCGGTGCTCGGCGGTTCGCCGCCGGAACGGGTGATCGCCCTCTTGCTGCCCGTCGTGTCCGGGCTCGAAGCCCTGGCCGAGCGCGGCGTCTACCACCGCAACCTGTCGGCCGACAACCTTCTCGTCAGTCCCGGCGACAGGAGCGGCGAGCAGGTCAAGGTCCTCGGCTGGGGCAAGGCCGTCTTGCGGCTCGCCGGCGAGAGCTGGCGCACCGACCTGCGGGCGCTGGCCGAGCTCGCCTGCCAGGTCATGGAAGCCCCGGTGACGGGAGAGCCCGAGGCGCCGCGAGTCGAGGTGCCGCCGACCGACCATGCCGACAGCGGCGCCCTGCGCCGCCTGCTCGAAAGCTGCCTCAGCTCGGATCACCAGGACGCGCCCGCATCCTACGCGGAGCTCGGAGCGGCGCTCCGCCATGCCCTGCGTGGCGAAGGAGAGACGGCCGACAGCACCAATCCGGCGCTCGGCGGCATATCGCAGGCCGGGGCGACAACCGCATCCTCGGCCGCCTCCAGCCGAGCGGCGACGGCGGCGACGGAAACCGGAGCGCTGGAGGCGACCCGGTCATCGGACCCTGGCGATCCGTCCGCCGAAGCGACGCTTGGCCCGTCGCGGATGTTCGATCCGCCGGAAGGGGACGAGACGACCCGGCCGTTCGGGCTTTCCTATTCGCCCGCAACCGAAGCCACGAGCCTTCCCGAAAGCGAGCTGCACACCCTGGCGGACGGTCAGGCCAGTGCCAAGTTCCGCACCGAAACGCTCCCGGTCTTCACGCCCGAAGACCTGGACGGCGGCACCTCCCGGCCGGCGGCGGCCGCCGTCTCGCGAGCCGCGGCCGCGGCTCCCGGGCCGCCGCGCTTGCCGCGCCGGCGGGTCGTGCTGCTGGCCTGCGGCCTGGCCGTGGCGCTGGCGGCTGTCTTGCTGATGCGCCTTCGCTCGCCGCTTCAGCCGCCGGGGCCGGCGCCTGGGCCAGCCGCCAGAGCGCCGGCCCCGCGGCCGGCGCCGGCGCGTCCGTCAGCGGCGCCGGCCGCGCCCTCCCGGACCGGACTCGAGCTCAGCGTCGCCGCCGAGCTGCTCGGCAGCGGCGACCTGGAAGGCGCGGCGCGCGCCCTGACCCGCTTGTCTTCCGCCGAGCAGCAGGCCGCCTTCTCGCCGGCCGAGCGCGACCGCTACCAGCGGCTGAGCGCGGACCTGGAGGCCGCCCGGCGGAAGCGGCTCGCGGATGACCTGGCTGACGGCTTGCGCACCGGCGACCGTCGCAGGCTGGGCGCCGCCATTGCCGCCCCTGCCGCCACTGCCGCCATCACCGCGGTGCAGCGGCACCTCCCCGACTCGGCCGCCGCGCCGGGGCGGCAGCGCGGCGGGCTGCCGGATCGCCTGCCCGCGGCCCTGCGCCGTGACCTGGCCCGCGCGCAGCGCATCCTCGAGCTCGACACCCTGGCGGCGCGAGCGCAACGGGCGGGCAACGACGAAGACCTGCTGCGCCTGAGCGGCGAGCTCCTCGCCCTGCTGCCGCGCGATGCCAGGGCGAGCGAGCTGCGCGAGCGGGCGGCGGCGGCCCGGGAGGCCGGCGCCGCCGCCGCGCTCGAAGCGGGGAGGCCGGACACGGCGCTGGCTCAACTGGACTTGCTGCGCCGCGCCTGGCCGGAACGTCCGGGGCTGGCCGAGCGCATCGAGCGCGCCGAAGGAATGCGGCGCAGCGAGGAGCGGATGGACTCCGTGCTCGCCGCGGCGGCGCGCGCCGAGGCGGCGGGCCAGCCGCTCGAAGGCCTGGAGCTGCTCGCCGGGACGGTGCCGGCCAGCCGTTACAAAGAGCGTTTCGCCGGCCAGCGCCTGCGCCTGGAGGAGTTGCTGGCACGCCTCGACGCCGCCCCGCCCGTCATCGCGCTGCGCGGCGGCTTCAAGCTCGAGTTCGAGAAAGACAAGCCGGCGACTATTCCGCTGCGCGTCACCGACGATCTCGCGGTCAAGACCGTCGAGTGCTGGGCGCGCCCAGAAGGCGGCCGCTACCAGCCCCTGGCGGTCCGCCACCTGGCGGCGGCCGACTACGAGGTCGGGGTCCCTCGCGAGCTCCACCAGAACAGAAACGTGGATTTCTACGCCGTCGCCACCGATCCTTCGGGTCACAGGGCCGCGCTGGGCAGCCGCGAGAAGCCTCTCAAGCTGAAGCGCAAGGGCTGGCTGTCGCGTCTTTTCGGGGGCAAGGGAGAGGGGTAGCCGGAGAAGCGCAGTGAGCGCTCGGTAGTGGGGTGTCACCCCACTACGGCCGGGGGGTGCACGACAAATTTGTGAGGTCGGCCGGCTGAGGCCGGTCGGGCTAGGCGGCCCGGGGCAGCCAGAACTCTTCGAGGCGGTTGCTGAGCTTGGCGCAGCGCAGAGCGAGGATGGCATTGGCGCCACGAAGGGTCCAGT
>DASZZM010000100.1:0-6062 GCA_035544895.1 Thermoanaerobaculia bacterium | reverse complement strand
GATCCTCGATTTCGGCATCGCCAAGCTGGCGGGCGCCACCACCCTGACCCGCGCCGGCTCGCTGCTCGGCACCCCGGCCTACATGTCGC
This sequence comes from Thermoanaerobaculia bacterium, assembly GCA_035544895.1. GTDB lineage: Bacteria > Acidobacteriota > Thermoanaerobaculia > Multivoradales > UBA5704 > JASLEW01. The sequence goes on along the minus strand of DASZZM010000100.1, from coordinate 5,973 downwards.
CCGAACAGGCTTTCGACGACGAAGTCGACGCGCGCACCGATCTCTGGTCGCTCGGCGCCGTGATCTACGAGATGGCGGCCGGGAGGCGCCCCTTCCGGGGCGAGCGCGAGCAGGCCGTGCTGTACTCGCTTCTCCACGCCGACCCCGAGCCGCTCGCCCGCCTGCGTCCGGAGGCGCCGCCGGAGCTCGAGCGCATCGTCGGCCGGCTGCTGATGAAAGACCCTGCGCAGCGCTACCAGAGCGCCGCCGAGGTGATCGACGACCTGCAGGCGCTCGCGCGCTCGGCGCTCGGCGATCGTCCGCGTCATCCGCGGCATGGGTCCAGCCTCGTCGAGGCCGCCGGCGGCGTCCGCGGCGGCCCTCTACCCGAAGCGATCGGGATCCTGCAGGACCCCCGCGCGGAGGCGCCGACCGAGGCTCCGCCCTTGCCGTGGATGATCGCCGAGCGCCGCCAGCTCACCGTCCTGTGCTGTGAGCTGCTGCCGGCCGGCCGCGAGGGCAGCTCTCTCGACGCCGAGGACCTGGCGGAGGTGCTCCACGAGGTCATGCCCGACATCGACCGGGCTTGCTCCCAGGCGATCGCACGCTTTTCCGGCCACATCGCCCGGCGGCTCGCCGCCGGCCTGCTTGTCTACTTCGGATACCCGGTAGCCCATGAAGACGACAGCCGCAGGGCCGTGTACGCCGCGCTCGAGATGCGCGCCGCCATCCGCGCGCTGAGCGGCCGCTGCCAGCAAGAGAGGGGCGTCCGCCTGGAGCTGCGGGCGGGTATCCACACGGGCCTGGTGGTGAGCGCGGTGCAGGATGCCGGCGCCCACGAGCAGCTTGCGCAGGGCGTGCCTCCGGCGGTGGCCGAGCAGCTGCTGGGCCTGGCCGAGGCCGACGCGGTCGTGGTCAGCGAGGCCACGCGGCGGCTGATCGAAGGCTTCTTCGCGACCGAGAAGCTGGGGCCGGTGCGGCTGCCCGGCACCCGGCACGAGCAGAGTGCCTACCGGGTGGTGCGGGAAAGCGGCGCCGAGACGCGCTTCCATGTGGAGCTCAGGAAGGGGCTCACCCCGCTGGTCGGGCGCTCCCAGGAGATCGCGCTGGTGCTCGAGCGCTGGGCCGCGGCCAAGGAGGGACGGGGGCAGGTGGTGATGCTCGCGGCCGAAGCCGGCATCGGCAAATCGCGCCTGCTCGAAGAGATCCGCCGCCGGATCGGCCGGGAATCCCACCACTGGATCGAGGGCCGCTGCTCGCCCTATCACCAGAACAGCGCCTTCTACCCGTTGATCGCCATGCTCGCCGCCTGGCTGGGCCTGGACAGCGGCGGCTCCCAGGAGGAGAACCTGAGCCGCCTCGAGAGCCGCGTCGCGGGCCTGGAGTCGGCGCGGGGACAGATACCCCTCCTCGCTTCCCTTCTCTCGATTTCCTGCGAGGTCCGTCATGCGCCTCTCGATCTCGAGCCGCGGGAGCGCCGGCAGAGGACCCTGGAGGCCGTCGCCGGCATGGTGCTCGAGGACTCCGTCCACCAGCCGGTGGCCCTGGTCATCGAAGACCTCCACTGGGCCGACCCTTCGACCCTCGACTGGCTCGGCCTGGTCCTCGAGCAGGCGACGGCCCACCGCATCCTCGCACTCCTCGCCTTCCGCCCTGACTTCACTCCGCCGCCGTCCTGGCGCACCGACGCCAGCCGGATCCAGCTCGGCCGCCTCCACCAGGAGCAGACGGCGGAGATGATCGGCAAGATCACCGGCGGCCAGGACCTTCCACCGGAGGTGGCGGAGGAGATCCATCGCAAGACCGAGGGAGTCCCGCTCTTCATCGAGGACCTGACGCGGATGGTGATCGAATCGGGACTGGTCGAGCAGAGAGGTGGCGCCTACGCGCTCGCCGGGCCTTTCCGCCCGCTGGCCATCCCAGATACCCTCCAGGAAGCGCTGATGGCCCGCCTCGACCGGCTGGAAACGGCGCGGCCGGTCGCTCAGCTCGCCGCCATCATCGGCCGCGAGTTCCTCTACGAGATGCTGAGGGAGGTCGCCGCGCTCGACGAGCGGACCCTCGGCCGCGAGCTCGACCGCCTGGTCGCGGCCGGTCTGCTCCACCGCCGCGGCTTGCCGCCCCGCGCCACTTATGTCTTCAAGCACGCGCTCATCCAGGAGGCCCTGGTCCACTCGCTTCTCAAGCGGCAGCGGCGCGAGTACCACGGGCGCATCGCCGAGGCTCTCATCAGGAGCTTCCCGGAGATTGCCGCCAGCCAACCGGAGATGGTGGCCCAGCACTGGACCGAGGCAGGCCAGAGCGCCCGGGCGGCCGACCACTGGCTCCAGGCGGCGCAGCGTGCCCTCGAGGTCTCCGCCAACGTCGAGGCGCTCCGTCACGCCACCCAGGGCCTCGAGCTGCTCGCGGAGCTGCCGGAGAGCATCGAGCGCAACGGACGCGAGCTGCTCCTGCAGAGCGTCCGTGGCGGCGCCCTCCTCGCCCTCGAGGGCTGGGCCTCCCCCGAGTATCGCGCCTGCAGCGACCGGGCGCTCGCGCTCTGCCTCCAGGTTGGAGACTCGCCCACGATGTTCGCGGTCAGGGTCCGGCTGTCGCAGAACCTGCTGGTCAAGGCCCGGCTGGGCGAGGCGCGGGAGCTCGGCGGCGAGTTGCTGAAGATCGCGGAGGCCGAGCGGGACGAGGACTTCGAGCTCGAGGCTCGCGGCGCGCTCTGCGTGGCCCTCGCCTTCCTCGGTGACCCCGCCGCGGCGCGCGAGCAGGCCGAGCGAGGGCTGGCAATCTACGACCTCGACAAGCACCACGCCCGCCATGCGCTCATCTATGGCCAGGACCCGATGGCGATCTTCATGGCCTCGGCGACGGGACTCTGGCAGCTCGGCTATCCCGACCAGTCGCTAGAGCTCAGCCGCAAGGCGCTGCGGCTTGCGGGCGCATTCAGCCACGCCTTCAGTCGCTGCTTCCTGCTCTGCGGCGCCGCGTGGAACCTCCTGCAGGTGCGCGACGCCGCCGGCGCCCGGACGAGCGCTGACCAGGTGATCGAGATCGCGCAGGCGCACGGCCTCGGCAACTTCCTCGCCTGGGGCACCACCCTGCGGGGGGCGGCCATCGCCGCCCAGGGGGAGAGCGAGGAAGGCATCGCGGCGATGGCAAGCGGCAGGGCCGCCTGGCATGCCGCCGGCGCGCAAATCAACGCCAGCTTCTTTCCCTGCCTGCTGGCGGAAGCCTGCCTTGGCGCGGGCCGCCGCGACGAGGCGATCGGCTGGGTCGACCTGGCGCTCGCCGGCGTTCCAGGCGGCGAGGAGCGCTACTTCTGGTCGGAGGTCCATCGCCTCAAGGGCGATCTCCTGCGGCTGGGCGGCTCGCCTGCCGCGGAGGCGGAGACCTGGTTCGAGCAATCGCGGCAGATCGCGCGCCAGCAGCAGGCACGGTCGCTCGAGCTGCGCGCCGCGACGAGCCTCGCCCGCCTCCACCGTGACCGCGGCGAGCGGGAGCGTGGACGGCGCCTGCTCTCGGAGATCTATGTCACCTTCCGCGAAGGCTTCGACACGCCCGACCTGCTCACCGCCCGCGGCCTCCTGGCGGAGCTCTCCTGATCCCAGTGCCGCTTCATCCCTCGGGAGTCGGCACTGCCGGTGGGATCTCGGAGATCCGTAGCAACCGGCTCGATCCGTTCTCCGGCGGGGCGAGGAAATCCACCTTCATGTCGCAGCCTTTCCACCCCAACAGACTCATCGCCTGCTCGCGGCTGAGGCCCCGCCGCTCGACCTCGAGCCGCAACCTGTTGAGAGACTTCGCGATTCTGGCGTAAAGAGGGCGCGAGGGAAGACGCAAGGCGGCCGCGATCTGACGGACGGAGAGGCCGCTGGCGAAGCGCATCTTCAGGATCAGGCGGTCTTCGGCCGGCAGAAGAGGGAGGGCGCCGCCGAGAGCGCTCTTGACCAGCCGGGCGGCGGTCGATCGCTCCCGATCGAGAAGGTGATCTTCGACTCCGCCGTCGACCGGCACGTCCCGCACCTCCTCGAACCGGCGGGGCGGCCGCCTGGGAAGGCGCTCCGCGAGCTCCAGCAACTCGCCGCGCGAGACCTCGGCGCCCAGGTCGATCAGCACGTTGGATACGGCCTCTTCCGTCGTGAGGCCGCCGCGGCAGATCAGCCGCTCCAGCCGCAATGCCACGGCGCCCAGGCGCTTGGCCGGCGCCGAAGGGCGGTACTTCCCCCAGACCTCGCTGCGGAAGTCGAGCAGCAAGCGCTGCAGCACCACCGTCAGGAAGGTGCGCAGGCTGCTGCGTCCAGCGAAACGGCGCAGGACCTCGTAGTCGTTGTCGAGCAGCCTGAGCCGCGCGTAGGAGCCGAAATCCTCGGCATCCTGCCAGCGCAGGCGATGATGGCGGCAGAGCTGCTCGAGCACCTCGTCGGCGACGGAGAGAGCCGACCCGAAGGCGCCGTCCTGCTGCACGGGCGTTGCAGTCGTCATGATCCCTTGACCCCCTTTGCCCTCTCCAACGTGCCGGGGCGCCCAACCGAACAGGCAGCTCTTGAGATCGCAGCCGGCGGGCCAACCGGGTCTGATCTAAAATCTTCTCTATGGCCGACCCAGAAGGCTCCGGCGAGGGTCTCCCGTCTGCCGGGCTTCTCTCTTCGGGCGAATCCACCCGCACGCTGCTGAAACGCGCCCGGTCGGGGGACGGCGAGGCCCTCAACGTCCTCTACGTCCGCTACTTGCCGCAGCTCGAGCGCTGGGCCAGAGGGCGGCTGCCGCGCTGGGCGCGCGGCGTCGCCGACACCGACGACCTGGTCCAGGACACGCTGCTCACCTCGCTGCGCGGCATGGCCGTCTTCGAGCCACATCACAGCGGGGCGTTTCAGGCTTATCTCCGGCAGGGAATCCTCAACCGCATGCGTGACGAGATCCGCCGCGTGCGGCGGCGGCCGGAAGCCGTGCCGGAGGCAGAGGCCGCCATCGACCCTCGTCCCCTGCCCATCGAGGAGGCCATCGGCCGCGAGTCGTTCGCGCGCTATGAAGCCGCCCTGCAGAAGCTCAAGCCCGAGGACCGCGAGGCGATCCTGGCCCGCGTCGAGCTCGGCTTCGGCTACCTGGAGGTGGCCGGAATCCTCGGCAAGGCCAGCCCCGACGCGGCGAGGATGGCGGTCACCCGCGCCCTCGTCCGCCTTGCCCGGGAGATGGCGCATGACCGGGCGTGACCAGCATCTCCACGAGCTGGCGGCCTCCGTCTCGGACGGCGCGCCGGTCGACTGGGAGCGCGAAGAGCGGGAGGCACGAGACCCCGAGGACCGCGGGCTGGTGCGTGCCTTGCGCGATCTCGCGACGATCTCCGGCGCGCATCACGACTGGCAGCACGAGTCCGCGGGCGGCGCCTTGGACCGGGCGGGCCAGCCGCCGGCCGCCGCTGCCGCCGCCGGCGCCGTCGGCGACATGGCGTCTCACTACCGCGTGCTCGAGGTCCTCGGCGGCGGCGGCATGGGCGTCGTGTACAAGGCCGAGGACACGCGGCTCGGCCGTCCGGTGGCGCTCAAGTTCCTGCCCCCGGAGCTGACCCGCGACCCGCACGCCAAGGCGCGCTTCCTCCAGGAGGCGCGCGCCGCCTCGGCCCTCGACCATCCCAACATCTGCACCATCCACGAGGTCGGCGAGACTGCCGATGGCCAGCTCTTCCTGGCCATGGCCTGCTACGAGGGCGAGACGCTCAAGCGCCGGCTCGAGCGCGGCGCGCTGCCCCTCGCGGAGGTGATCGACTTTTCCCTGCAGGCCGCCCGCGGCCTGGCCAAGGCGCATGGCCGGGGGATCGTGCATCGCGACGTCAAGCCGGCCAACTTGATGCTCACCGGCGACGGAATCGTCAAGATCCTCGATTTCGGCATCGCCAAGCTGGCGGGCGCCACCACCCTGACCCGCGCCGGCTCGCTGCTCGGCACCCCGGCCTACATGTCGCCCGAACAGGCTTTCGACGACGAAGTCGACGCGCGCACCGATCTC
>DASZZM010000099.1:0-27114 GCA_035544895.1 Thermoanaerobaculia bacterium | reverse complement strand
GATCCTCGATTTCGGCATCGCCAAGCTGGCGGGCGCCACCACCCTGACCCGCGCCGGCTCGCTGCTCGGCACCCCGGCCTACATGTCGCCCGAACAGGCTTTCGACGACGAAGTCGACGCGCGCACCGATCTCTGGTCGCTGGGCGCCGTGATCTACGAGATGGCGGCCGGGAGGCGTCCCTTCCGGGGCGAGCGCGAGCAGGCCGTGCTCTACTCGCTTCTCCACGCCGACCCCGAGCCGCTCGCCCGCCTGCGTCCGGAGGCGCCGCCGGAGCTCGATCGCGTCGTCGGCCGGCTGCTGATGAAAGACCCTGCGCAGCGCTACCAGAGCGCCGCCGAGGTGATCGACGATCTGCAGGCGCTCGCGCGCTCGGCGCTCGGCGATCATCCGCGTCATCCGCGGCATCCGCAGCAAGGGCCCAGCCTCGGCCAGGCCGCCGGCGGCGTCCGCGGCGGCCCTCCACAGGGAGCGATCGAGCTCCTGCAGGATCCCCGCGCGGAGGCGCCGACCGAGACCTCCCCCGCCGCTCCGCGGATCGCTGCCGAGCGCCGCCAGCTCACCGTCCTGCGCTGCGACCTCTTGCTCGCCCGGGCCGATGGCGGGGCGCTCGACGCCGACGACTTGCCCGAGGTGCTTCACGAGCTGGTTCCCGATCTCGACAGGGTCTGGTCCCAGGCGGTCGGGCGCTTCGCGGGCTACATCGACCGCCGATTTGCCAGCGGGCTGCTGGTCTACTTCGGCTACCCGGCAGCCCATGAAGACGACAGCCGGAGGGCGGTGTACACCGCTCTCGCGATCCGCGCCGCCATCGCCGAGCTGAGCGCCCGATGCGAGCAGGAGAGGCAGGTCCGGCTGGAAATGCGGGCGGGCATCCATACCGGCCTGATGGTGGGCGCGATGCCGGGGACCACGGTGCACGGACAACTGGCGCAGGGAGCTCCTCCCGCGGCCGCCGAGCATCTGCTGCGCCTGGCCGAGCCCGGCGCGGTCGTGGTCAGCGAGGCCACGCGGCAGCTCATCGAAAGCTTCTTCGCGACCGAGAACATGGGTCCGGTGCGGCTGCCCGGCACCCGGCACGAGCAGAGCGCCTGGCGGGTGGACCGCGAAAGCGGAGCCGAGACGCGGTTGTAGTCCTGACCCGCGAGGCGCTGGCCGGACCCGACAAGTGCGATTGACTTTGACAAGCTCAGGCGCTCAGCCGGCCGCCCGCTGCCTGCCGAGGGCGCGCCAGGCGAAGTAGACCGGGACGCCGAGCAGGAAGATCGCCAATCCCGCCAGAGCGTTGCGCAGGTCGGTGAAGAAGATGTTGACCACGATCCCGGCGCCGGCCAGCGTGAACAGGACCGGCACCCAGGGGTAGCCCGGCGTCGGATAGGGGCGTGAGGCCCCCGGCAGCTTCTGGCGGAAGACCAGCAGCGCCACCCCGGAGGCGGCGAAGAAGATCCAGTCGGCGAAGACCGCGTAGGAGAGCAGCCGGTCGTAGGCGCTGATCAGGGCGAAGAACGCCGCCAGGCCGCCTTGCAGCAGGATCGCCGCGGTCGGCACGCGGAAGCGCGGCGACAGCCTGGCCAGCGAGCGGAAGAACAGGCCGTCGGCGGCCATCGCGTAGTATACCCGCGGGGCGGACAGCAGCGACAGGTTGAGGAAGCCGAAGGTCGAGACGACGATGAGAAGGCTGATGGCGCGGGCGCCAGGCTCGCCGAGGAGGCGCGCCGCAACGTCGGCGGCCGGGGTCTGGGTGGCGGCGAGGGTGGGGGCCGACAGGACGTGGACGTAGGCGACGTTGGCGCTGACGTAGACCGCGATCACGCAGGCGACGCCGATCAGGATGGCCCGCGGCAGGTTGCGCTGCGGGTCGCGCACCTCTTCGGCCACGTAGTTGAGGTTCTGCCAGCCGCCGTAGGCGAACATCGCCGGCACCAGCCCGGCGAAAAAGGCCGAGAGCAGCGACAGGCCGTGGAGCTCCGGCGGGGTTGCCGGACTGAAGGCGAGGCCGGAGCCGCGGGAGAGGACGAAGGCGCCGATGATGAGGGCGGCGAGCGCGAGGGTCTTGGCGAAGGTGACGATGTTGATCAGGATGGCCCCTGGCCGGATGCCCAGGGCGTGGAAGGCGGCGAGAGCCAGCAGGAGAACGGCGGCCAGCCACTTGCCGGAGCCGGAAGGCAGCGCAACCAGGCGGGCCACGTATTGGGCGAAGGCCACCGCCACCGCCGCGGTGGCCCCGGACTGCACGATGAGCAGCAGTGCCCAGCCGTGCAGGAAGGCGGCCAAGGGGTGGAAGGCCTCGCGGAAGAAGGCATACTGGCCGCCCACCCGCGGCATCACCGTGGACAGCTCTGCAAAGACGAACGCCCCGGCCAGGGCGATCGCCCCGCCCACCACCCATACCGCAATGATCAGCAGCGGCGTGTGGACGGCGCGCGCCACGACGTACGGATTGATGAAGATCCCCGAGCCGATGATGCCGCTCACCACGATCATCGTGGCGTCGAACAGCCCGAGGTGACGGGCGAACGTCGGCCCGGCGCCCTGCTGGACAGGAGCCTGCGGATTCAGGCCGGGGTCATCTCCTGCCACCCGAGGAGACCCCTTCGGGCTCGAAGGTGATGAGGATGGAGAAGAGCTTCGGCTCGAGCTTTGCCGGATCTTCAGGAAGATCGACCGGCGCCTCCCAGGAATCGGGCGCGAGGCCGAGCAGATAGGCGCCGCGCGCCAGGCGCGGGCGGCCGGGGTCGGCGCCGAGGGTGAAGGCGGAGCGCAGGAGCAGCGGCGGCGCCGCGGGATCCGCGGGCAGGACTCGCAGAGAGACCTCGAGGTCGCTGTACCAGTCCGGCCAGAGCAGGAAGCTCACTCGCGCGCTGTGGTTCTCGGCCGGCAGGCGGCGATAGCTCCAGGCCTTGTAGTGGGCGGTGTGCCCCTTCGGCAGCTCCAGCGAGGGAAAGAAGACGTCGAGATCGATCGCCCGGGGCATGGCGGAGAGATCGTCCGGCCAGGGAGGATAGAGGCCGTGCACGGTCATGCGCACGGCGCCGCCTACCAGCGACGGGTCGCCCGAGGAAAGGTCCGTGGCGGGCACGACCCGCCTGCCGGCGCTGAAGGTGTTGCCGCGGCGAATGACGGTGAGGACGCGCAGGTCGGCTGAAAGCCTGCGCAGGTTATGGATCTCCTGGCTGCCATCGAGGTAGCCCATGGAGACAGGCAAAGTGGCGGCCGCGGCCGCCGCGGTGGGCAGGGACCCAGCGGGCTGGGACCCGGCGCGCTCCGACAGATTCGCGGCGACGGCGGCGCGGCCCAGGAACGGGACGGCAGCCAGAAACGATCCGGCGACGAGAAAGTCCCGGCGGCGCAGGCCCGCTCGCTGGGGCCCGCACGGCTCTGGCACGGCATGGTCGTGGCTCACCCGGATGCTCCTTTCAACTGCCTCGCGCGTTGCAGTCGTTGCAGGATCGCCTATGCGCCGCCTGACGTCACACAGGGCGTTTGCTCGGGCATCACAACGCCCGGTGCTACTGATCGATTTGCGGGCCGGATGATACCAGTTCGGCGGCGACGCCGATAGCCCTATGCGAATGTTTAGATCTCATAGCTCTTCCAGATTCTCTTGTTAAGAATCGCCGCCGGAATGCGCGTCAAAAAACCGAGCGTTTCCGCCCGCCGGGCCGCGGCGGCTTCGCATCCGGCTCCCAGCGGAAACGGGCGAGGTCGATCCGTCCCGCCGTGTCGAAGACGATCCCCTCTTCTTCGAGCAGGAAGCGCTGGTAGCCTTCCCGTCCGCTCTCCGCGCGAGGGCTCACCTCGCCGCGCGCGTTGATCACCCGCTGCCACGGCAGCTCGCTCCCTTCGGGCAAGGCATGCAGGGCATAGCCCACCTGGCGTGCGCGGCGTCCGAGCCCCGCCAGCGCCGCGACCTGCCCGTAGGTCGCCACCCGCCCCTCGGGAATCCTGGCCACCACCTCATAGATCCTCCTGTAGCTTGCCGGCGGCATCGCACCAAGATCCCTGGAAGGTCACGACTATGATAGTTGTCTCGGCGTGTCCCGCCACGATCCAGAACGCAACTCCCAGCCCGACTGGGTGGGGGCATTCCCTTCCCTCTCCTACGTCGTCGTCGGGAGCTGCATCATGGACTTCTGCGTCAGTGTCGCGCGTCTGCCGGAGCGCGGAGAAACCGTCCTCGCGCACGGTCTGGCCCGCAGCCTCGGCGGCAAGGGAGCCAACCAGGCGACCGCTCTGCGTCGGCTGGGTGGAGACGTGGCCCTGGTGACATGCCTCGGCAACGACGATTTCGGTCAAGCCTTCCTGAGCTTCTTCGAGCAGGAGGGCATCGAGACGGGCTTCGTTCAAGGCGAGACCTCCGCGCCCACGGGCGTGGCCTTCCCCATGATCCTCCCGGGAGGGGCGAATGCGATCGTCGTGGCCCCCGCGGCCTCCCTGCGCCTCTCCGTCGCGGCGGTGGAGCTGGCGGCGCCGAGGATCAGGGCCGCCACCGCCCTCCTGCTCCAGCTCGAGATCCCGGCGGCCACGGCAGCCGCGGCCATGTCCCTGGCACGGGAGGCTGGAGTACCGGTCTTTCTCAATCCGGCACCCTGCGTGCTGGAGGCGCGGGAGCTCGCGCGCGGCGCCGGCGTCCTGATCCCCAACCAGCTCGAAGCCGAAGCTCTGATGGGAACGTCCATCCACACGCTCGAGGACGCCTTACGGGCAGCGGATCGACTGCGCTCGCTTGGGCCGGAGGTGGTGATCGTTACGATGGGAGAGTCAGGGGCCGCCCTGAGCGCCCCCGGCATCCAGCGTCTCGTGCCCGCCTACCGGGTCGATGCGGTGGATTCGACCGGCGCGGGCGACGCCTTCTGCGCCGGCCTGGTCGACGCCCATTGCCGCGGCGCGAGCTGGCCGGAGGCCGCGGACTTCGCCTGCGCCTGTGGAGCCCTGGCGTGCCGCGGCAGCGGAGCCATCCCCTGGCTCCCGACCCGGGCCGACGTGCGCACCCTCACACCGCCGCCAGTCCCTGGTCGAGAGCGTGGTTGAGGGAGTCGACGATGTGCAGGACCTCGCTCCGGGAGAGCTTGGTGCCGGGGCCGGATTGGGCGATCAGGTCGAGGGTGGCGCGGGCCAGGCGGACCGGCAGGGCGGTGAAGCCGACGATGCCGCGCGGCGCGCCCGTCCGCTGCAAGGCGAGGACGTAGCGGGCGGCCACCCGCAGATCGCGGCGGGCCAGCGCGAGAACCTGCGCGACGTCGCAGCCGGGAGGAAGGAAGCGGCGGCCGTGGACGTCGTCGGCGAGACAGTCCTTGGCGATGTTGACCAGCTGCAGCGCCTCGCCGAAACGGGCGGAGCGCTCGCGCAGGAAGCGCTGGAGGGGTGCCAGGGTCTGGCGGTCGAGCAGGAAGAGCTCGGTCAGCATCTCACCCACGATTCCGGCCACCACGTAGCAGTACGCCTTGAGGTCGTCCAGGCTGGCGAGCTCGAGCGCTCCCTCCTTGCTGGCCTGCCCGACGAAGCGGGCCATGCCCGAGACGGTGCGCCGCGTGTGCTCGCCGATCAGCCGGCGCGGCGCTTCGTCGAGCTGCCAGAAGGTGGCCAGCACGGCCGGCGCCCGCCGCAACAGCTCCAGGTAACCGGGGTCCAGGCAGGGCGGATCCGCCAGCCAGCTCTCGGCATCGCGGCACGCCGCCGCGGCGGAGGGCCGCGCGAGCAGCCGGCCGAAGCGGGCCAGGGCGTCGAGCCGCCGCGAGCGCGGCCAGAGATCGGCGTCCTCGAAGGTATCCGCGATGCGGAAGAGGAGGTAGGCGAGGCCCACCTGCGAGCGGGTCGGCTCGGGCAGGAAGGGGATCGCCAGGGCGAAGGTGCGGCTGGTCTTCTCGAGCAGGTCCGCGACCTCGGCCGGAGTGCAGCCGGTCTGATCGCCTGGCTCGGTCATCGCGGCTATCGGAGCCATCGCGGTGATCGGCGCCATCGGAGCCATCGGCGCCATCGCCGCTGTCGCCGCCATCGCCGCCGCGGGCGACGCGCCGGGGTGAGCCTCGTCGGGGGCCGCCTTCACGCCGCGCCCATCCGGCCCCGAATGAGGCGCTGGATGGCCCGCGGCGCCACGCCGACCCCGCGGCGCGGGCCGCTCCGAGATGCGGTCGCTCACGCGGTTCCTCATCCGCGCCTCCCCTCGGCGGTGGCGAGAAGCTTCTCGCTCCCGCCCGCGGACTGGGTTTCCCGGGCTTGCTCGTCCAAGCCAAGTTTATACGGGCCTGGCGAAAAACTCTCGGGTGCCTGCGCTTGCGGCCTCTCCGTGCGGCCCGCCGCGATCCCCAGTGGCTCCGCGCCGGGTGGCTCCGCGACGAGCTCCAGGGCGATGTCTGCCAGCCGACGCGAGCACCGGCGCAGCCGGCGGCGCAGGTCCCACAGCCGCGGGAAGGCCGGCGGATACAGGACAGCCCGCCAGAGCACCCGCGCCGCGCTCACCCCTCCCGCGCCCGCGGTGAACGTCTCCCGCGCTCTCGCCGCGCCCCCGGGCGCGTCGACTTCCGCCTCCCCGGACGGCCTGCGGCAGAGGTCGAAATCGAGCGGCAACCGCTCCTCCGCCGGGTCGAGCACGGCGCGCACCAGGATGTAGGGCACGCCCGCGGCCGCCGCCACGCTCGCGTAGGCCGCCGACTCCAGGTCCACCGCGGCGGCGCCCGGCTCGGCCAGAGCCCGCCACCGCGCCGCCTTCTCGTCCGGCTCGCACAGGATGCGCGCACAGGTCACGATGGTTCCTGGCTCCGCCCGGACCGCCCCGCTTACATTGCCGGCGCGGGACAGCCACTCCGCATCGGGCGCGGGAGCCTCCCTTCCCTCCTCGACCACGCGCCGGGCCACGATCAACGCGCCGGTGGGCAAGCCCGGCGCGAGCCCACCCCCGACCCCGAGCACGAGCAGGCGCCGCGGCCGCACGGCGGCGAGAAGCGCCGCCAGCCCGCGCGCCGCCGCCGCCGCCCCGTCGCCCGTCGCCGCCAGGACCACCGGCTCTCCCGCCAGCCGGCCGAAGAAGAGCTCCTGGCCACCCGCGGCGACGCGGCGCCTGCCTTGAACCAGCCGCAAGAGCATCGCCAGCTCGGCGCGCAGCGGAGCGACGATCGCCGTGGGGGCCGCGGATTCGATCATGCGGCTCTCCGCGCGTAACCGTGGGCGGTAAACCAATCGACCGCGCGCGCCAGGGCTTCCTCGACCGGCCGCTGCGGCAGTCCCAGCTCGCGCACCGCCTTGGCCGGATCGAAAAACATCTTCTTGCGCGCCATGCGGACCGCTTCCGGGGTGACGCGCGGGGTCCTCCCGCGCAGGCGCGAGATGCGGACATCGACGTGGGCCGCGGCCAGCGGCAGCCAGTGCGGCACGCGCAGGCGCGGCGACGGCAGCCCGGTCAAGCGCGCCAGCGTATCGAGGATCTCTTTCAGGGTCATGTTGCGATGGCCCAGGATGTAGCGCTCGCCGGGCCTTCCCTTCTCGGCCGCCAGCAGGTGCCCATCCGCGACGTCGTGGACGTCGACCAGGTTGAGCCCCGTGTCGACGTAGGCAGGGAACTTGCGGCGCAGGAAATCGACCACCATCTGGCCGGTGGGGGTGGGCTTGACGTCCGCTTCGCCCACCGGGGTCGACGGGTTGACCAGGACGACCGGCAGCCCGCGGGCCGCCCAACGCTCGGCGATCCTCTCGGCCTGGTACTTGCTGCGCTTGTAGTGTCCCACCATGTCGTCGAGGCGGACCGGCGTCTCCTCGCCGGCGGGCGCGCCGTCGGTGCGCAAACCCAGGGCGCCGACGCTGCTGGTATAGACCACCCGTCCCACGCCCGCGGCGGCGGCGGCGGCGAGGAGGTTCTCGGTGCCGGCAACGTTGCTGGCGTACAGCTCGTCCGGATGGGGCGCGAAAAGCCGGTAGTCCGCGGCGCAGTGATAGACCACGTCGCAGCCCGCAACCGCCTCGCGCAACGATCCCGGGTCGCGCAGATCGCCGAGCGCGACCTCGGCCGCCAGTCCGTCGAGATTGTCACGGCGGCTGGCCGGGCGCACCAGGCAGCGCACCGCGTCGCCGCGGGCGAGCAGGGCGCGCGCCACGTGGCCGCCCACGAAACCGGTTGCGCCGGTGACCAGGGCCGTCATGGCTCTAGCTCCCGCCCGCGCCGAATCCGCCCACCCTCCCTTGCACTCTCAGCTGGATATCCCTCATCCGGTGAGGTTCCAGGCCGCCAGGCGCGCCATGTCGCGCGGGCTCTGGCGGGCTTCGGTGATCACCGAGGCCTCGAACCCCGAGTGCATGGCGCAGTTCTGGCAGAGGCTGTCCTGGCGCGACTCCCAGTAGTCCCAATCGGTGCCTTCCCAGAAGTCGGCGAAAGACTCGCTGTAGGTCTTGCCGATCAGATAGCACGGTCCCTTCCAGCCGAGCGGCGTATAGGTCACCGTGCTCCAAGGCGAGCAGCGATAGTCTCGCAGGCCGGCGGCGAACTCGAGGAACATCGGGGTCGAGGCGAAGCGGTAGCGCTTCGACAACGCGAGCAGGCTCTTGAACTTCTCCTGGATTTCGGCGCGCGCCAGGAACATGTCGTGCCGCACCGATTCGTAGTGATAGCCCGGGGTGATGAGGATGCCGTCGACCCCGAGCCCGCTCAGCAGCTCGCAGAGCTCCTCGACCTCCTCGACCGCGGTCTCTTTGAAAACCGTGGTGTTGGTGATGACGTGATAGCCCAGCCGCTTGCCCTCGCGGATCATGGCGACGGCCTTGTCGAAGACCCCCTCGCGGGCGCAGACCTTGTCGTGCGTCTCGCGCAGGCCGTCGAGGTGGACGTTGACGGTCAGCCGCTTGTGCGGCGGGACGACGCCGAAGACCTTGGTGTCGAGCAGCAGGGCGTTGGTGCAGAGATAGATGTGGCGGCGCCGGGCGATGACTCCGGCGATCAGCTCGGGCAGCTCGGGATAGACGGTCGGCTCGCCGCCGCAGATCGACACCGCCGGGGCGCCGCTCTCCTCGACCGCGCGCAGGCAGGCCTCGACCGGCAGGCGGTCCTTGAGCTTCCCCGTGTGGCGCTCGATCGCGCAGCCCAGGCAGGCGAGGTTGCAGGTGTAGAGCGGCTCGAGCATCAGCACGTAGGGATAGCGTTTCTTGCCGGCCCTGGCGTTGCGCACCTGGTGGCGGATCATGTCGGTCGTAATGTGCAGCGGGAATCGCATCGTCAAGCTCCTTGCCCTGGGGCCGCCGGGGCCGGGACCTCGTGCGGAAAGGCGTGCGGCGGACCGCCCTGCGCCCCGTCGGCCGGCGGGCCATGGTTGCCGTCCTCGCCGTTCCGGCCGTTCTGAGCCAAGGCGAGCAGAGGGAAGAGGGTCGCATAGAGGTGGTAGCGCAAGTAAAAGACACGTGGAAAGCCGGTGCCCGTCCAGGGCTCGTCGTGCCAGCAACCGCCGGCGCACTGCGTGCGCAACAGGTAGTCGACCCCGCCGTCGACCGCCGAGCCGTCCCGGATGCCTGCCGCGGCGAGTGCCATCAGCGCCCAGGCGGTCTGCGCCGCAGTGCTCGGACCGATGCCCTTGTGCGCCGGATCGTCGTAGGACAGCGGCGATTCCCCCCAGCCGCCGTCGGCGTTCTGGCGGGCGAGCAGCCAGCCGGCCGCCTGCTCGCACCAATCCTCGCCGGCAATGGCGTCGAAGCGCGCCAGGCCGGTCAGGGCGAGCCAGGTGCCATAGATGTAGTTGCAGCCCCAGCGGCCGTACCAGGTCCCGTCCGGCTCCTGCTCGCGGCGCAGAAACGCGATGGCGCCGGCGACCGCCCGGTGGTCGCGCGGCAGTCCCAGGCGGCCCAGGCAGTCGAGGACGCGGGCGGTGACGTCGGCCGTGCTCGGATCGAGCAGGGCGTTGTGGTCGGCGAAGGGAACGTGAGTAAGGACCTGCTTGTCGCACCCGCGGTCGAAGGCACCCCAGCCGCCGTCCTCGTTCTGCATCGCGAGCAGCCAGGCGAGACCGCGGCGCGCGGCAGGCGCCTGGCCGCCGCCGGGCAGCGCGGCCAGCGCGATGAGCACCTGCGCCGTGTCGTCACTGTCGGGGTAGAAGGGGTTGCGGTACTCGAAGCACCAGCCGCCGGGAGCGGCGCCCTGGGTCTTCCGGCTCCAGTCGCCCGTGCGGGTGACCTCGTGCTCGATCAGCCAGCGCTGCGCCGCGTGCAGGGCGGGGTGGTCGGCGGGCAGCCCCGAGCCGGTCAGGCTCGCGACCGCCAGCGCGGTGTCCCAGATCGCCGAGAAGCAGGGTTGCAGGCGCAGGCTGCCGTCCTCCTCGATCTCCAGCCTCTCGAGCTCGGCGAGCTGTCCACGCACGGCCGGGTGGTCCTCCTCGTAGCCCAGGCAGGAGAGCGCGAAGATGGTGTTGACGATGGGCGGGAAGATGGCGCCGAGCCCGTCGCTGCCTTCCAGGCGCTCGAGGACCCAGGCCTCCGCCCGCGCCAGGGCGCGCTTGCGAAAGGGCGTCAAGCGCAGCCTCTCGCCCGCCTTCAAACCGAGGTCGAGGAGGTGGAAGAGACCGCGCCAAAATGGCGAGCCGCCGCCCAGCACGATCCTGCTGCCGCGGCGACGGCTCTCTTCTCCTGAACAAACCTCGACAAGAAGCTCGTCGATTCCCGTTCCCGCCGGCACCGGGCGCACCGGCCGCAAAGCCCAGATGACCGAGAGCGGCACGACGATCGCCCGCGACCAGGACGAGATCTCATAGATGTTGAAGTAGACCCAGCGCGGCAGCAGGATCATCTCGGGCGGCACTGCCGGGCAGCGCCACCAGTCGTATTGCCCGCAGATCGCCAGGTAGATCTTGGTGAAGCTGTTGCACGCCTCGATGCCGCCCAGCTCGCGGATCCGTTCGCGCGCCAGGCGCATGTGCGGAGCGCCCGGGTCGTCGCCGGCGAGCTTCAGGGCAAAATAGGCCTTGACCGAGGCGCTGACCTCGGGCGGGCCTCCGGGATAGATGGCCCATCCTCCCGAGTCGAGCTGGCGGACGCGCAGGTAGCGCGCCGCCTTGCGCACCCGCGGGTCGTCGAGGCGGCCGAGGAAGTGCAGCACCAGGACATACTCGGACTCCAGGATGGTGTCGCCTTCGAGCTCGCCGCACCAGTGGCCGTCGGGCTTCTGGGCCGCGAGCAGCCAGCGCGACGCGGCGCGAATGGCGTGCGGCACCCGCTCGGGCGGCTCTTGACGGACGGCTCCTTCCGCCCGGATCAGAAGCAGGCCCCCGGGTATCTGGCCAAGCGATTTACCCCCATGATCTGTCTAATCTAGCAAAAAAAGCTCGATACCCTCGCCTTCGCCCCCTCCCCTGGCGTGCTAACGAGTCGCTTTCTACGTGCTCCCCACTGTGGACAGCTGAGCTGGGCGCGGATGCTCAGCGGCCGGGTGGCCCCAGTTGCGCAGGAACCAGTCGACGGTCCACTCCAGGCCGGCGGCGAAGTCCACCCGCGGCCACCAGTCGAGCTCGCGCCGCGCCTTCTCGCCGGAGACGTCCTTGCCGCCGAAGTCGCCGGGGCGCGCGGGCGTGAATTCGATGCGCACGTGCTCGCCGATCGCTCGCCGGATGCCCTCGGCGACCTCGAGCACCGTCACCTTGCGCGCGCCCTCCAGGTTGTAGGTCTGGCCGGCGGCGGAGTCCCGCATGGCGGCGACGTGCGCATCGGCCAGGTCGCGGACATAGACGAACTTGCGGTACTGCTCGCCCTTGCCGGCGACCGAGAGCGGCTCGCCGGCGAGCGCCTTGCGGATGAAGACCGGGATGAGCAGTTCCTCGCGCATGCGTGGCCCATAGGGGATGCCGTAGCGCAGGACCGTAAAGGGGACGCCGTAGAGCTGGCCGTAGTTGTGGCAGACCATCTCGCTCGCCATCTTGGTCGAAGTGTAGATGTGCCCCGCCCCGTCGAGGTAAAAGGGCGTCCGCTCGTCGAGTCCCTCGCCGTCGGGCGAGCCGTTGTAGACCCAGACCGTCGAGGCGAGGTAGAAGCGCCTGGCGCCGTTTTGCCGGGCCGCCTCGAGCACGTTGGCCGTGCCCACCACGTTGAGCGCGGTCGTGTAGACCGGGTACTTGAAGGCGTAGTTGACGTTGGAGACCGCGGCGAGGTGGAAGACGTGCTCGGCGCCGCGCGTCGCCGCCAGGACCGAGGAGAGGTCCATCAGGTCGATGTCCTCGAAGCCCACGTCGGACCGGTGCGGGCGGGCGCGGTGATCGATGACCGTAACTTCATGGCCGGCGTCGCGCAGCGCGTCGACCACGTGAGAGCCGATGAAACCGCTGCCGCCGGTGACGACCGTTCTGGCCATGGCGCTATCCCACCACCGCGCGCAGCGCGGCGAGCACGTGCTGGGCGTCCTCATCCTCCATGCCCGAGAACACGGGGAGGCAGACGTGGCGCGCGCACAGGTCCTCGGCCACCGGCAGCGGCGAGCCGCCTCGGGCCACGCCGGGAGCGCCGGCCACCCTGGGAGCGCCGGCCTGCTTGGCCTGCTCGGGATCGTCGGCGAAGATCGGCTGCCGGTGCAGAGGCATCTCGTAGACCTCGCCGGACAGCGAGACGCCGTGGCTCTCCTTGAGCCGAGCCTTGACCGCCGCGCGGTCCAGGCCGCGGGCGAGCACCGCGACATACTTGTAGTAGTTGCACAGGCCGCCGGGCGGCACGGTGAGCGCGCGCAGGTTGCGCAGCTCGCGCAGTCCCTCGTCGTAGAGCGCCGCGATGCGCCGGCGGTCGGCGAGCATCGCCGGCAGGCGCTCGAGGTGGCGCAGGCCGATGATGGCGTGCGGCTCGGAGAGGCGCCAGTTGTAGCCCATGCGGGTGTGGGCGTTTTGCAGGAAGCTCCCCTTGCCCTGGTCGCGGTAGATACGCGCCTCCTGATCGAGACGGTCGTCGTCGGTGACGATCATGCCGCCTTCGGCCGAGGTCATCACCTTGGTGGGATAGAAGCTGAAGGAGGCGGCGACGCCGAAGGCGCCCGCGGCGACCCCGCCGTGCGCCGAGCCGTGGGCATGGGCGGCGTCCTCGACCAGCCAGATCCCCTTGCGGCGCGCCAGCTCGCGCAGCTCGGCCATGCGCGGGGACACCAGGCCGCCGATGTGCACCGCCACCACGCCCGCGGTGCGCGCCGTCAGCACCTTTTCCACGTCCTCGGGGCGGATGCCGAAAGTATCGGGGTCCATGTCCACGAGCACCGGCCGCCCGCCCGCGTGCACGACCGCGGCGGCGGTGGCGAAGAAGGTGTTGGTGGGCACCAGGACGTCGCGCCCGGCCACCTCCAGGACGCGCAAGATGATCTCGAGCGCGCTGGTGCCGCTGTTGACCGCGACGGCATGGCGGGTGCCGCAGAGGGCGGCGAAGCGGCGCTCGAGCTCGGCGCCGTACTTGCCCAAGGTGAGCTGGCCGGAGGCCAGCACTTCCTGGATGCGCTCGGCGATCCAGGCCCGGTCTTCGGGAAGGAACTGGATGCGCGCCGCCGGAACCGTGCGCCGGGGTACGCTGGGGGGACTCGCGACAGACTGTATGGTCATGGGGATGAGGTCCTTGTCCGTGCGTGGTCAGAAGAATGGAGCCCTCGCTGGGCCGGGTCGCCGGAGCCACCCGTGCGGCTCTGTCTCTGCTCGATGCCAATCAGGGCCACGCCGGCGATCACCAGGGCGATGCCGGCCCAGCGCAGAGGCGGCACCACTTCTTTGAGGAAGATGATGCTGAGCACCGCCGCGAAAGCGTACTCCAGGGCGGTGAGCGGCAAGGCGACGGTCACCTCCGACCAGGAGAGGACCGCCAGGAACAGGAAGTAGAACAGGGCGTTGCCCACCGTGCCACCGGCCACCCACGGATTGGTCAGCGCGTGCCAGAAGTAGGCGAGCAGCTGGCGCGGCGCCCAGCTCTCCAGCGGGCCGAGCTGCTGCATGCCGCGGCGCACCAGGATCTGACCCGCGGCCGCCGACAGGCATGCCGCGCTCATGGCGGTGATGACTCGGGTCATGGGAGAATTTCTCCGGGTAGGCGCCGTCCGTGGGAACCCCTGCCGTATGAATCAGCTCTGCAATGCGAAGGTGTAGGACTACTCGAAGCATCTATCGGATCTCCCCCCGCAACCCCTCGATCCCCTTCCCTCCCCTCCGGGGGGGAAGGGGACGCCCCCTCCCTCTCATGGCAGGGGAGTTTCGGTCTACAAATCGCCATAAGCGATCCTCTGGATGCCGGCGGCTTGCAGGGCGTCGCGCACTGGGCGGCTGATCAGGGCGGCGAGCTCGGCCTGGTGGCGGTAGGCGGGCATGCGCCGCTCGAGCTCCGGGCAGCGCCGCGCGGCGGGGTGGAAGTAGATCTCGCTCACGCCGTCCGGAAGGACGCCCAGCAGGCGCGTTACCAGCTCTGCGTGCATGTGGCCGCTGTCGTTGAGGCCGAAGACGAACTGGTTCGACTTGAGGCCGGCGCGCCGCAGCCGGCGGCGCAGCAAGGCGATCCACGGCGCCTTGCCGGCGGCGGACAGCCAGCGCCCGGCGGGCGCCGTGCGCGCCGCCCGCCACGATGCCAGCGGCGGTTCGTACGGCACACGCACCGCGCGCATGCCGAACTCGCGGCCGATCTCGAGGATCAGCCCGAGCACCGTCGGGTGGAGGTGCATGTGGTTGTGCGCGTTGACATGGTCGAGGGCGAGGCCGGTGGCGCGGAAGGCCGCGAACTGGGCGCGGATCTCGGCCGCCATCTGGCGGCGCACGCGCCGGCGGCAGAACAGGCCGAGCGAAGCCCTGACCAGGTGCGCCGGCAGCTCGCCGCGCTCATCGACCAGGTCGGGCACCTGCTCGGGAGGCAGCACCGGCCGCCCCTCGACCACGACCACGTGCAGACCGACGCGCAGCGCCGGCAGCCGCCGCGCCCGCGCGACCGCATCGGCCGCCGCCCCGGCGCCGACCATGAGGCTCGCGGTGTTGAGGATTCCGCGGCGGTGCGCCTCCTCGATCGCCTCGTTGACCCCGGACGACAGGCCGAAGTCGTCCCCGGTCACGATCAGCCGCTTCACGCGGCCGGCTCCTCGCGCGGGTGGGGCCGCGGGACCATCTTGCCGCCGCGGGTGAGGGCGAACTTGCCGCCGCGCCAGACGACGGTCGGCCGCGTGAAGGCGAGCACCCAGGAGACCATGCCGGCCAGGTCGCGCAGCGGCAGCAGGGCGAGGCCGCGCACGCCGGCGGCGTCGCCCAGGCCCCATCCCAGGAAAAGGCCGGCGGCGGCCAGGCGGACGGCGATGGCGGCGGCGAGCACGCCGAGGCCGAGCGGATCGGCGAGGCGGGCGGCGGCAAACAGCAGGGCGAAAGGAACCGCGCGGATGAGGAGCGTGCCGAACAGCCCGCCCGGGTTGGCGGCGCGCGTGTTCTGGTCCCAGTAGACCTGGTGGCCCCACCACTGCGCGGCCGTCTGCAGATCGACGATGGTGTCCACGAAGCAGGGCACGACGGCGACGCGCTTGCCCGCGGCGCGGATGCGCCGCCCCATCTCGAAGTCCTCGACCAGGTAGTCGCCGAGCGCCGCCAGGCCGCCGATCTCCTCGAGCGTCGAGCGGCGCAGCGCGGTCGAGGCGCCGAGCAGGAACTGCGCCGCCCCGGTCACCTGGGCAAAGACCAGGCCCGGCACGAAGTCGGCGTTAAAGGTGAGCTGCTCGAGCCTCTCCCAGCGGTTACTGGCGCCGGTCGCGCGGTAGAGCGTGCAGACGCAGCCGATTTCCGGGTCGGCCGGGTCGGCCGGATCGGCCGGGTCAGCCGGGTCAGCCAGCGGCGCCACGATCGTCTTCAGGTAGTCAGGGCCGAGCCGCACGTCGCTGTCGCTGATCACCAGCACTTCGTGGCGAGCGAACGGCAGGGCACCCATCAGGTTGCGGATCTTGCCGTTCGGGGCGGTCCGGGCGGAGTCGATCACGACCTCCACTTCGAGGCTGCCGCGGCCGCCAAACTCACGCTGCACGGCGCGCAGCAGGGGCAGGGCCGGATCGTCCGCGCGCTGGACGGAGAAGATCACCTGCACCTCCGGGTAGTCCTGCCGGCAGGCGCTGCGCAGGTTCTCCTCCAGGCCCTTCTCCAGCCCGCAGACCGGCTTGAACAGGGTCACCGCCGGCCAGGCCCCCGGCTGCGGCCGCGGCCGCCGCGCCAGCGCCCGCCAGCGCGCCAGTGCCAGCACGCAAGCGATCGAATAGAGCGATCCGGCAACGACCGGCACCAGCAGCAACCCCTGTAGAGCGGACATCGGCGTCCATGCCCAGGCGTTCATTCGGGAGAGTCTAACTCAACGTCTCCCTCTGCCGGGCGATCGAGCTGCCGGGTCACAGCTCACTTGAGTAGACAAGGGCAGGCCTGAGCCCGCCGTGGGGAAACTCGTCTGCGTCTCTTGCGGGGCGGCCTAACGACAGTTTAATTCCACGCCGAATTCGCCAGCAGGTCCCGCCAGTTCACTGTGGCCGAAAGGGTATTGTCCGGGCTTGCTGGAAACTCGACCACGAGCCGGGCCGCCGCGCCGATCACGTCCTGGCCCTGCTGCTCATGGCCGGCAAAGAGAGGCGGCAACAGGTACATGGCGATCCGGGCAATCTCATAGTTCGAGCAGCCGGAGGTCTGGCCCCCCGTGCAGAGGGGCAGGACTCTCACCTGTCCCATGCCCAGGCTTCCGTTTTGATCCCAGGTCATCGTGAATTCAAGAGCCACTTTCGCGTACTGACTATACTCGCACGGTCCAACATTGGGACACGTCTTCGAGTAAAGATACACGTTGGCCCGGTAGGTTTGCGGATCGGCGCCGCGCAACACGGTCACGTTGTACGCGGTGTCATCGTCTGGATGGCACCCACTCTTGGGAGTACACTCCGAGTTGCGCAGGCTTCTCGAGATGATTCCGAAGATCTTGTTGTCGAACGGCGTGAACTGCCCGTGGCAGCTCTCGGCCAGGCCATCCACTCCAATTCCTCGGCCCACCGAGTCGGCTGCCGGGAGCGGCTGCTCTCCCCGGCCTGGCAGAGAGAGGCTATTGACGACCAGGGGGACCGTCGGGACATAGGGATCGGTAACCGGCTGACCTACCAGGTCCAGGCTAACGATCAACGCCGGTGCCGCGCCGGGCGCAACCAGGTTCGAATCCTGGCTTCGCCGCGCCAGAGTGGCTTGCGGTATGAGGGGCCGCCGAGGGTTCAAGCGCTCGCCGAACTGGCGGGCAAACAGGTCGAATGCGAGTTGTTCCTCGTTTCCTAGCAGACCTATGCCGCCGGTTACGGCAAGCCCGCTGTATACGCCGCCAGCCGAAGAAGACCTCCACAAGAAGAGCGATGGATTCCGCGCAAAGCCCGGAGCTGCCGGATCTTCCTCGATGACCACGAACCGCTTCTCCAGGCGCTCGAGCTGGAACTCGTCGCAGCTCACCTGGTCGAGGGTCAGAGGATTGGTCAGGCTCTGTGCCTGCGCCGTGCTGGCCAGGATCAGGACAAGGCTCCCGCCCAGGTACGCTCGTCCGCCTTTCGAGGGCTTGTTGTCTCGCATCGTCCACCTCACTGCTTCGTCACCAGAAGCGCAATGTCATAGGAGTAGCTCTGCGACGTGGTAACCGTCACGGATCCTGGCCCGCCATTGCCGCACGTCGTGCTGCCAGCCCACGGGATCGTCTGCGCCGAGCCGATGGGCATGTTCGTGGAAGGGTCGATCCACTGCGCCGCAAACGTGCCCGGCTGAGGGCCCAGACACAGCCGCAAGGACTCTTGGTAGCTGCCGAAGAGGGGCTGATACCCTCCGAAGGCGAGGTATGGCTCGGCTGGATTCTCATCCATGTGTCGCGGTTGGCTATGATGGATGTACAGCACGTACTGGATGATCGTGGCCGTGCTCGATGGCTCCAGGGCCGCCCAGAACTTGGTGTTGTCGGGCGGAGTCACGGGGTTGTAGGGCGAGGGCCCGATGTTCACCCAGCGCGCCCCGGGACGGGATCGATCGGCCACGTCCGGCGAGGTCGTCAGGTGTCGCAAGGCGAGCGAGGAGAGAAAGCTCTTCAGCGCGCCGAGCTGCTGGCGTATCTGCCGGCCATTGGCTGACGAGTAGTAGTAACCGAAGTGGTCGAAGGTCCCTCCCTGGTCCACCATGAACTCCCAGGCTTCCGCCCGAGCAGAGTCCGCTTGTCCTCCGTTCGCGGTCCCGTCCTTGTTGGTGGAACCGTCGGCATTGAGCCCGGTGATCTTGCCCTCGTTGAATCCCAGGATCTTGGGCTGGTTGGCATAGCCTCGCGCCAGGTCGATCGCTCCCAAGCCGCCGTTCTTCGGTCTCACGGTAGTGTAGTGCCCATTGATCACATCGACGTTGCCGTTCGCGGCATAGATATTCGCTCCCTCCGGCGAGAAGGGCTGGACGGCGATCAAGTGGGGGTGGGCGAGAAGGCCCGTGCTGACGTAGTTGTTCTGTTCGTAGGCCGCGAGATCGTCGATCATCATGTTCTGCCATTGCGCGACGTCGGCCGCCAACGCCGTTGCGGTCGTCGGCGCGCCACAGCCGGTGGACTCCGGTATATACTTCTCTGGCTCGTTGGCAATCTCCCAATAAACGTTGTCATAGCTCCAGAGCGTGTCCACCGTCCAGTGCATGACCTGCATCTGGTAGGCGCGCATCGCTTCGTTCACGTTGACTCCGCCATTGGAAGGGTCGAGCTTGGCGAAGTAGCTGCGGTCGTTGAAGCCGATGGGAGTCGTGAGATCCGTGCTCAGCCTGGCGTGATCGGGGTGCCAGGGACCGAGCTCGAAGATGCCGACCCAGGGACCGAAGAAGGTGACCTCGACATAGATGCCCTGCTGCTTGGCGAACTCGACCACGGCCTTAAGGTTCTTGAAGAACTGGATGTTCTGTTGGTCCAGGTACCAGTAGCCGATCCCGTGCTTACCCGTTTTGTCCTGGTGGTACCGGAAGGGCTGGTCATGAAAGGCCCCCTCGAGGGCCGCGCACGTCTCCTTGGACTGCCAGTCGCCGCCGTTGCGGGTGACCAGCAGCCGCATCTTGTTGAGGCCCTTGCTGGCGGCGTCCCTGAGCACGTTGACGTACCAGCTCGACTGGCTCGAGTCGAAGCTGCACTGTGAGCCGTCGCTCGTCAGGTGGAGGTGGCAGCCAATGTCGGAGGACACCCCGATCAGGACCTTGATCGCGCCATGGTCGACGAAGTACCGGTGGGTGACGCGGTCCATCCCGATCGGAATGATGCCGGCCGCGGCGGCCGGGCGGCCAGGCCCTCCGAGGCGGGCCGGATTGGTGTTCGACGGCAGTTGCGGCTGGCCGAGCGTGTTGGGGCGCGGATCGAGTCTGGGGTCGGTCGCGCCGCCGGGATCGCCGTCGCCCCCCTGGGAGTACATCTGGCCCTGCCCTTCGACCGGCGCCCCGGCGTTGTCCGGCGCGAAATAGGCGCTTACGTCGATCGCGAGATCGGTCTTCGCACCCGCGGTCGCGAAGGTGGGAAAGGCGAGCACCGTGCCGCTCTGATCCGTGGCCAACGGCAGCACCGCAAAGCCTGCCCGGACTCCGCCGGCGGCCACGCTGACGACGTTGGTGCCGGAAGCCGCCTGATCGCCCGGCGCCAAGCCCAGGCTGGCGTTCGCCGTTGGATTGATCAAGGTGACGTTGGCCGCGACCGCCGTGGCCCAGATCGGGACACCGCACGTCCCTTCGATCAGGGTGAAGAGTTGACTCCCCGTCAACGGCGTCTGCGTCGCGCGCGTATCGACCACCCGGCAAGGAGTGAGGGTGAAGAGGCTGTCGGCGCCGGCCGTCGCGCCTCCCAGCAGAAGAACTACGGCAGGACCCAGCAGCCTCATCGTGACCCCTTGAGGGTGAACATGAGAAAGAAAGTTCTCATAGGCGCCAGTTCTAAGAGCGGAGTGCCTCGGGCGCTTCAAACGAGACAAAAGCTCTGACTTCCGTGTCGGCTGACCGAGCCATCGCCTACCGCAACCTGGCCTGGCCCGCGGCCATCCGCAGCTTCTTAACCTCACTAAAAAGCTCAACAACGCGCGCCTGCAGCTCCTCGATGTCCTCGGGGGAAAGCCGGCTAGCGGGTCGATGAGCGGGATCTTTGGCCCTGCGAGGGGCAACCAGATCATCCAGCCTCTGCAGGAACGGGCTTCGCTGCTCGGGCTCTCTGAACACCATGCGGAAGAATTCCAGCGGGTGAATGCCCAGCACCCTGCTGATGTCGACGACGTGGCGAAGCTTGAGCTCCAGTCTGCCGCTCAGCAGGCGAGTGATGTCGGTGCCGGATCCCCGCTCGACGAGGCGCTTTTCCACGTCACGTTGGCTCATCCCTGAGAGCTCAATCAGGTGACGCAGGACTTCCCGCGCGCGCTCCACTTCCGCCCCGTTACCGCCCACGATTTGAAGTGTACCGGAAAACAGAAAACTGCGCTCGATCTGCACCATGTGTACCCTGATTCAACAACTTCTACCCTGATCAGGGTAAAAAACAACGCAATGGTGCTGATTTTTCACAACACAGGCCGGCAGACAGATCTCTCAGCATTACAGGAGGGCTGACGTGGCCAGCCAGGAGTTGGCCTGCGCCTCGCTGTCGGCGCCTTGGAGTCGCCCTCGCCGCCGCGGGCAAGCGGTGCTAGAGTTTCGGCAATCGTGAGCCTCTGCTAAGAGAGACCTGAGGCCGTATCCGGGTCTCATACGGGAAAGGAGCGCCGCGCCCATGCCTGCGATCGAACACGCGAAGAGAGCGATGAATGCGAGATCGGCGAGGGGATTGCGCCGCGTGCTGCTGCTGGCCGCCGCGTTGACCGCCGGCGGGGCCCTGCTCGTCCAGCTCGACCCCGCGCTGGAGACATCGCTTGCCGTCGCGGAAGCGCCCAAGGCCGGCGCCGGCGAGATCGCCATCGGCGTGGTCCTGCCCATCACCGGGCGGGAAGCCAAGCCGGGCCAGTATCAGCGCGAGGGGATCGAGCTCGCCATCCATCAGATCAATCAAGGCGGCGGCATCCTGGTCAAGCAGCGGGGCAAGAAGCTCCCGATCAAAGAGATCTTCTATGACGACGGCTCGGACCAGTCCAAGTCCTCCGGCCTGGTCGAGCGCGCGATGACTTCCGACAACGTCGTCGCCGTCCTCGGCGGCTACTCGACCGCTCTCGGCGAGGCCGAGTCGGTCATGCCGGACCGCTACCAGACGCCGTGGATCACCACCGGCGCGGCCGCCTCGACCATCTTCAGCCACGGCTACCAGTGGATCTTCGGCACCTTGAGCCCGACCGACCTGCTGGGCTATACGACGGCCGAGTTCCTGGGCAGCCTGGTCAACGCGCCGCCGGGCAAGGCCAGGCTGTCCAAGGGCCTCAAGCTTGCACTGGCGCTCGAGAACACCGACCACGGCGTCGACTACGGCAAGGGCATCGACAAGTGGATCCACGAGCATCCCGGAGCCTTCAGCGTGGTCTTCAGCGAGAAATTCGATCTTGGCTCGCCCGACTTCTCGGGACTCCTGCAGAAAGTCAAGAACGCGCACGCCGACATCTTCCTGGCCGACGCCCACCTCCAGGACTACATCACCATGCACCGGCAATACATCCAGACCGGCATGGTCCACCAGATGATCAGCTATGGCGCGCGCGGCCCCGAATCCGACGCACGCAAGGCGCTGGGCGACGCCACCAACTACATCTTCGCCGGCATCTGGTGGTCCGCCAAGCTGCCCTATCCGCAGGTCAAGCGCTTCTCCGCCGATTACCAGGCCTTCACCGGCCACCCGCCCGATTCCTGGTATCCGGCCACCGCCTACGACGCCGTGCGCGCCCTGGCGGCCGCGATCGAGCGCGCCGGCAGCCTCGACAAGACCGCCATCCGTAATCAGCTCCGCACCGTCGAGCTCAAGGACTCCCTGCTGCCTGGCCAGGTGCTGCGCTTCGGCAAGAACGGCCAGATCAATACTCCTTTCCTCATCGTCCAGAACAAGCCTGGAGACAAGTCGGACATCGTCTTCCCGCACGACGCCGCCACCGGGGAGGCCATCGCGCCGAAGCCCCACTAGGCTCGAGACGCAACTCCCTGCCGCGAGAGGGCGGGGGCGTCCAGGAGATTGATCTGACCGCAGCCGATCTGCTCAACCTGCTGATCGCCGCGCTGCTGCTGGCCGGCGTCTATGCCGCGATGTCGGTCGGGATGACGATCGTCTACGGCGTGATGAAGATCGTAAACCTGGCCCACGCCGGGTTTCTCATGCTCGGCGCGTACTTCGTCTACGAGCTTTACAATCGATTCGCGATCGATCCGCTCCTCGGCGTGCTGCTGGCCTTTCCGGCGTTTTTCATCGTCGGAATGGGTATCCACCGCGTCCTCATCCGGCGTCTCCCCACCTCCGATCAGCCGACGCTGGCCTCGCTCATGCTGCTCTTCGGCCTGTGGCTGGTGCTGCAGAACCTCGGCTATCTGGTGTGGGGCAACGCCGACCGGTCGATCTTGACACCGCGGACCCTTTCGGTCATGAACATTGGACCGATCACGTTTCCCACCGTGCGGCTGGTGGTGTGCGGCACCGCGGTGGCCTCGCTCGCCATCCTCGAGATCGTCCTGCGCAAGACCTGGTTCGGCCGGGCGGTGCGCGCGCTGATGCAGAACCGCGACGCGGGGCGGATCGCCGGGGTCAACGTGGAGAGGACCGCGCAGGTGGCATTCGGCGTCGGCATCGCCTTCGCCGGCGCGGCCGGCGGACTGCTCGCCATGCTCTACTCCTTCAGCCCGGACTTCGGCGGCTCCTTCCTGCTCCGCGCCTTCGTCATCATCGTGCTCGGCGGCCTCGAATCGTTCGCCGGCGTGGCCGCCGGTGCGCTGATCCTGGCACTCGCCGAGACCTTCAGCATCCTGGCGCTGCCCGCCAGCTACCAGCCCGCAATCGCTTTCTCGCTGCTGGTCCTCGCCTTGCTGGTGCTGCCCGACGGCATCGCCGGGCTGTGGATCAAGAGGCGCCGCCTGGCATGACGGCCCTGGCGGAGGGCACCGAGGGCAGCGAGGGCACCGAGGACGCCCCGCGGCCGCAGCGTTCCCGCTTCCTTGCCGCGGCGCCGCCGCTGCTGCTCGTCGCCGGCCTTGCCGCGCTGCCCCTGACCGGCCTCGGCCCCAACTCGATCCGGCTCGCCTTCGTCACCTTCGTCTGGATTACCGCCAGCGTCGCCTGGAACCTTCTGGGCGGGTTCGGCGGCCAGGTCTCCTTCGGCTTTGCCGTCTTCTACGGGCTCGGCGCCTACGCCGCGGCGGTCGCGATCAATGCCGCGGTCAATCCGCTGGCCGCGTTTCTGCTCGCCGGCGGCGTCGCGGCATTGGCCTCGCTCGCCATCGGCCTGCCGACCTTTCGCCTGAAGGGCCCCTACTTCGCCATCGCCACCATCGGAGTGAGCGAGGCCGTCCGCGTGGTGATGACCAACCTGTCGCCGACCGGCGGAGCGAGCGGCTACCGCATCGTCGAGCCAGGGGCCTTCCGCCAGCTTCATCACTTCTACACCGCCCTGGCCCTGGCGGTAGTGGCCGTGGCCGTCTCCATCGCCGTCCGCCGCTCCAAGCTCGGGCTGGCCCTCGTCGCCGTGCGCGAGGACGAGGATGCCGCCGGCGACCTTGGAGTCAACCCGTTTCGCACCAAGCTCCTGGCCCACGCGCTGGCCGCCGCGCTCACTGGCGCGGCCGGGGGCGTCCATGCCCGCTATGCGGCCTACATCCATCCCCAGGGCGAGTTCGCCTTTGGCATCGGCGTCGGCATCCTCTTGATGCCGATCATCGGAGGTCTCGGGACCATCTGGGGGCCGGTCATCGGCGGGGTCGTCTACGGCCTCATTCATGACGAGGTGGTGGCGTCGTTTCCGCAGCTTCACCTGCTCATCTACGGCTCCCTGCTGATCCTCATCGTCTTGTTCGAGCCCGCCGGGATCCTCGGGCTGGTCAACAGGGTCGCGGCACTGGCGAGAAGGCGGCTGCGAGCCCGCGAGCCTCGCCGGATGGAGCCTCGATGACCGCCATCCTCAGGGTCGAGTGCCTGACCCGCTACTTTGCCGGGCTTGCCGCGCTGAAAGAGGTGAGCTTCGAGGTCGAGCAGGGCCTCATCTGCGGCTTGATCGGCCCCAACGGGGCCGGCAAGACGACCCTGCTCAGCATCGTCGCCGGCTCCCTCCGGCCCACCTCCGGAGCGGTGATCTTCGAGGGCCGCAGCCTCGGCGGTGCCAAGTCCTTCGCGGCGGCCCGCGCCGGTGTGGTGCGCACGCACCAGGTCCCGCGCCCCTTCAGTGCGCTCTCTGTCCTCGAGAACGTCGAAGTCGGCAGCCGCTTCGGCAGCGCCCGGGCGGCGGACGGCTCGCTCACACCGCGGCGCATCCTCGAGTGGGTGGGCCTCGCCGGCCTGGCCGATGCGGCGGCGGGAACGCTCTCGGTGGGCAACCAGAAGCGCCTCGAGCTGGCCCGCGCCCTCGCCGCCCGGCCGCGCCTCCTGCTGTGCGACGAAGTGTGCAGCGGGCTGACCGGCGCCGAGACGGCGTCGGTGCTCGCCTTGCTGCGCGAGATCCAGCGCTCCGGCACCACGATCCTCTACGTCGAGCACAACCTGCGTGCGATCATGTCGGTCTGCGACCACGTCGTCGTGATGAACCACGGCCGCAAGCTCGCCGAGGGGCCGCCGCAGGAAGTGCAGGCGAACCCGGAAGTGATCGAGGCCTATATCGGCAAGAAGGCGGGCAAGAAGGCTGCGAGGCAGGCGGCACCAGGGCGGGATGGCTAGAGAGCTTGCTATGCGACGATGGTGTCTGGAGCCTCCGGGGGTGCTGCGCAGGTCCCCCTTGTCTGGCGGCTGGCTGGGTTCAAGGGGTGGCGAGAGGTGCTGATGACGCCGCCGCCAAAGGGGACCTGCGCAGCACCCCCGGAGGCTCCCGCACCGTTCCGGCACTTGGCGCCAGTCTCCATGCCTCTCTCTTGCGCCGGGTCGTCTCAAGCATGCGGACCTGGCAGAGCGCAAACCAGCAATGGCTGAGGACCCTCACGTGGACCGGTTGCTGGAGGTGAGTGGCCTCGAAGTGGCGTATGGGGCGATCCAGGTGGTCTGGGGCCTGGATCTCGAGGTGGGGCGGGGCCAAGTAGTCAGCATCCTCGGGCCGAACGGCGCGGGCAAGACGACGACGTTTCGCGCCCTGGCGGGCCTGGTGCCGGCGCGCCGGGGGAGGATCGTCTTTGCCGGGCAGGACTTGACCGCGCGGCCGGCGCACGAGCGGGTGCGCCACCATCTCTGCCTGGTCCCCGAGGGGCGCCAGCTCTGGCCCCGCATGAGCGTCGAGGAGAACCTGCTGATGGGGGCGTTCTCGCCGCCCCTGCGCCCCCGCGCCAGGCAGAACCTGGAGCGGGTCTACGCCATGTTCCCGCGCCTGCGCGAGCGCCGCGGGCAACCCTGCGGAACCCTGTCCGGGGGCGAGCAGCAGATGTGCGCCATCGGCCGCGGCCTCATGGCGGAGCCTCTGCTCCTCCTCCTCGACGAGCCCTCCCTCGGGCTCGCCCCCATGCTGGTGGACCAGGTCTTCGAGATGATCGGCCGCATCGCCGCCGAAGGCGTCACCATCCTCCTCGCCGCCCAGAACGCCGCCGCCGCCCTCGCGGTCGCCCACTACGCCTACGTCTTGGAAGCCGGCCGCATCGCCCTCGAAGGCCCAAGCGCCGATCTCCTCGCCAGCGACCACGTCCGCCAGGCCTACCTCGGCGGGTAAGCCCGCTCCTGGAACTCCGGTCGGCGCTCGCTCGTCACGAGATCCGATCACGCGGCGCAGAGGATTGGAGTTAAAATAAGATCATGCGGAAGCACCCTCGTCTTTTTGCCTTCATCAGTAGGCACCCTGTTCTCTTTGCCCTCCTCATCGTGGTTGGGCTCGTTGTCGTCTCTTTTCCCCTCGCCATGCTGCCGCCAACGGCTGGCAATGTTCCCCTGCTGTTCTTGGCGGCCCTCTACCCGATCTGGTGGTGGCGGGACGTCGGCGCACACTTGCCGCCGCGAGTCCGTCGCTTGTCCGCGGGCCTCGTGCTGGGGATTCTCTTTGTCCTGGGAGCGACCGCGTTCCGGATGATCTCGCCGCGCGCGCTCGGCCGGTTGCTGGCCAGTCAGCGGCTGCTCGTCACCGCCGAGATTGCGTGCACCGCCTTCCTCGTGCTTGCGGTTCTCCTCCTCGCGTACGTATGGTCTCGGAACCCTGGCCCGGAGGCGAAGCGCGAGAGATGGAGCGGCGCAGCGGCTGCTTCTTCGCCTGACCCCGCGGCAGGCGACCAGCTCGCGCCGGTACGAGGCGAGCGGACGGACCGCGCGCAGCGGCGGCAGATCCTGCTCGTCGCCATCCTCTTTCTTGCTTGCGTCTGCCCGCTCGTCGTGCCGCGGGCAGAGTGGCTTCTGCCAATCGTCTTTGGGGTGACCTTTGCAGGTTCCTTCGTCGCCTTGACGATTCATGCCTGGCGTGACGCCGCGGGAATGCCGCCGCAGGATCGCCGGGCGCGCCGGCGATTGGTGGTCGGGGTCCTCATCGTTCTGGTCTCGCTGGCCATCGTTGAGGTGGTGATCTTGTCCCTGCCGGCGCTGGTCGGCTGGACCCTCGGCGGCTTCTTACTCCTAGTCTGTCTGGCCATTGCCTGGCTGAGCGCCAGACGCCCGATCGGCACGCCAAGCGGTACGGAGATCGGACCCTTCTAAGGGCCGGAACCGGAGACTGCCAGGCGGCCGGCGGCGGGGCGCAGCTCCTCGGCCAGGGTTTCGACGTCGCCCAGCCTCGAGGGCCCGCCGCAGGAAGGACTCGGCGGCCGCAGGATTGCGCGGGTCGGCGAGAAAGTCCGCGAGCGAGGCGGCAGGAAGCTAGCCCGCATTTCTCATGGAAGAGTGAGAAAGGGCTGCTTCTATGTGGTATAAGTGTTGTGTCACCAATCACTTAGACCACACAAGGAGAGCAGCCCTATGGCGACAGACTGTATCCCTCAGCAGCTGGAGTTTCAAGGGTTGGGCCGGAGGCGGGTGGTGGCCTCCTTCAACGGGGGGACCCTGACTTCGGACGGCGGTCTGTTGTTGCTGGGCGAGGTGGAGCGACGACGGGGCATCCTGCGGCAGTTTGCAGCCTGCTT
>DASZZM010000098.1:0-135204 GCA_035544895.1 Thermoanaerobaculia bacterium | reverse complement strand
TCCGCGTGCCGGACGGCCCTGCTCATTCTCTCCAGGTATGCGTCGAACCGCTTCGCCTCCGGTGGCTGATGGCTGGGCATGGCGCAAGCCTGCCACAAGTCACCGCCGCTTGGCTAGTGTTTATGACACAGTAGTACTAGGAGGCGAGGGCAGCCTCGCCTTCGGCACCCTGCCGGCCGGCACCGACTTCGCCGCCATCCTTGACCGCCTCCACCCCGGGGCCTGACCCCTGCGAACATCCCGCAAGGCGGGCGAGCCGGAGGACGGGCAGATCGTCGCCGGCGGCACCGAAGGGGGCGCTGCGCCCTGGCGACCAACTTGCCTAGGTTCCAGCCTTCAGGTGGCCGTTCGGATCGCTACACTGAGACAGGTCGCAACATTAACGGATGCATGGATCACCCAGCCCCCGATGATCGAGCGAGACTTAATCCGCACCCAACCTACAAGGAGCGCAATTGCGAAGATGACTGGCAGAATGCCCCACATCTCAGGCATGATTCGGAGCACGAGCACGTGGGGTATCAGGAAGATGAAGGCTTGCACCAGGTTCGCCCAGAGGAGAGAAAACCGGCGCGACAGGCTGCCCGCGATCAGACCCCGAAATAGGAGCTCTTCAGTGAACCCAGTCTGGGCCACTCCGTAGAGCAGCGCCATCGGAACAGCGGCTCCAGCGAGGCCAAGGCCTCGAAACGATTGTTGTGGCGATCCGGGTCTGAGGAACGGTTCCAAAGGTGGCGGCCAAGTAACGAGGAATGCGACCCCGGCGAGCGCGAATGCCAAGCTGTATATAACATACCGGCCTTCACCGAGTTGAAGTCCTGCTCGCTGCGCGACCTCGCCGAACCCCCGCTTGTAGCGCCACTTCTGATAGGCGAAGTACAGGAGGAACGGGAGACCGCCGAGAACCACGAGATTCAACAGGGCGGATAAGGAAGCGTTCGCTAGCAACTTTAGATCTCGCCTTCAGTCATTCCATACCCAGGCCGTAAACTGCTTCTGGTCGCAAGCATTGTAGCATGCTTGATGTAGCGGGATTATGATCGCCTAATCAGAAGTTATTGTCGGCCACCTGCCGGGCTCAGTCTGGTCCGACGAGGCGTTCCGAGATCTCCCACAGGCGGGCGGCGGCGGCGGCATCGCTGGCGGCGGGCGAGGGGGCCGCCTCATGGGTACGATCGAAGTAGCGGCCGTTGACGGCGGCCAGGGCGGGCGAGGTGGCAAGCAGCACCGGGCCCTCGGCGCCCTTCTCAGGCCTGCCGCCGAGCAGGCGAAAGGCCCAGCGCACGGGCAGCGGAAACCGCCGGCCGAGCTCGCTGGCGATCAGGCCGGGATGGACGCAGTTGGCGGTGACGCCGCTGCCTGCGAGCCGGCGCGCCAGCTCGCGGGTGAACAGGATGTTGGCCAGCTTCGACTGCGCGTAGGCGGCGCGGCCCGACCAGCGGCGCTCGAGCTGCAGGTCGTCCCAGTGCATGCGCCCGCGCCGGTGCACCACCGAGGCGACGTTGACGACCCGCGCCGGCGCGCCGTTGCGAAGACCGCCGAGCAGCAGCCTGGTGAGCAGGAACGGGGCGAGGTGGTTGACCGCGAAGGTGAGCTCGAAGCCGTCGGCGCTGGTCTGCCGCCGGGGCGTGCAGACGCCGGCATTGTTGATCAGCACATGGAGCTGCCGGTGGCGGCGCAGCAGCTCCGCCGCGCCGGCGCGCACCGCGGCGAGTGAGGCGAGGTCGATGGCGACCACCTCCGGCGGCTCGCCGCGGGCCGCCGCCGCGATCTCCGCGAGCGCCGCCTCGGCGCGCCGGGCGCTGCGGGCCACCACCACCACGCGCGCGCCGCGGCGCGCCAGCTCGACCGCGGTCGCCTTGCCGATGCCGGCCGCCGCCCCGGTGACGACCATCGTGCGCCCGACGATCTCCTCGGCCTCACCGCCTGCCGGGCCCACTCCCCCGTCCGCTCTCGCCCGTCCCTCCGTCGCGCTCATGCTTCCTCCTTGGGCAGGCCTGGCGCCTCGCCCGACCTCTCGACCAGCAACAAGGTGACGTCGTCGGCCACGGGCCTGCCGCCGCCATGCTCGCGGATGCGGGCGAGCAGGGCGTCCAGGACGGCGCCGGCCGGCAGGCCGCGGCAGGCCGCGAGCGTCTCGGCGAGCCCTTCGGCCCCGAGCTCGCGGCCGCCGGCGTCGTTGATCTCCGAGGCGCCATCGGTGTAAAGCAGCAGCCGGTCGCCGGGCGCAAGAGCGATCTCCACCACCCTGGGCGGCCGGTCGCGGAAGAGCTTGGAAAGAAACAGGCCGGTCGCGGGAAGCTGCTCGATGCGCCGGCCGCCCGCGCCCCCCTGCCAGAGCGCCGGCGGGTGACCCGCGTTGACGTAGCGCAGCCGGCCGTCCGGCAGCAGCAGGGCATAGAACAATGTCGCGTAGGTGGCGTCTTCGAAGAAGTCGATGCCGTCGAGCAGCTCGCGGACCAGCCGCTCGGGCTCGGCGCTGCGCCGCCGCGCGGCGTCCAGGGTCGAGTGCAGCATGCCGGCATACATCGCCGCACGCACGCCGTGGCCCACCACGTCGGCGGCCGCGCAGACCAGCCCTTCGCCGCCCGCCGGCGCGAGCGCCAGGAAGAGATCGCCGGCCAGCGCGTCGCAGGAGAGCAGGCGGCCCTCCAGGCGCCAGCCGGCCGCCAAGACCGGCCCGCCGGGCACCAGGCTGCGCTGGAACTGCCGCGCCTTGTCGAGGTCGGCGGCGAGCGTGCGGGCGTGGCGCTCCTTGGCCGCCCTCTCCTGCTGTCCGCGCAGGCAGCGCTCGACCAGGGCGAGCAGCACGCGCCGGTCGAAGGGCTTGAACAGGAAGTAGAACGCCCCCTCCTCGAGCGAACGGTAGAGCTTCTCGTCGGGCTCGGAGAGCGAACCGGTGATCAGGATGACGTCGGTCTCCGGCCGGCGCTCGCGAATGGCCTGGCAGAGCTGGTAGCCGTTGCCGTCGGACAGGCGCACGTCGACCAGGGCCAGGTCGCAACGCCAGGCTGTGAGCCGCGCCAGAGCCTCGGCGGCGCCCGCGGCCGCCTCCACCTGGTAGGTGGGAGCGAGGACGCGGCTGAGCATGCGGCGCATGCCAGGGTCGTCATCGACGATCAAGATGCGTCCATGCGGCTGGCCCTCCCGCCCTGCCGCCGCTGTCGCGACCGTCATTGGAGCTCCCGCGGCCGGGCCGCTGCCGCCGTGGCGAGAGTCGACAGCCCCGCCGCCGCCTCGACCCCAACGGTGATGGTCACCCGCGTGCCGGGTCCCAGCTCGGGCGTACTGCTCACCTCGAGGCTCCCGCCGCACTGCCAGGCGAGTGCGCGGCAGATCGACAGCCCAAGCCCGGTGCCGCCGAGCTTGGTCGAGAAGAAGGGCTCCTGGACCTTGTCGAGCAGGTCGCGGCGAATACCCGGCCCATCGTCGGCGACCGAGAAAGAGACGAACCCCGGCGCCGCCGCGGCGGTGGCGATCGTCACCCTTCCGCCGCCGTCGCCCAGCGCCTCGAGCGAGTTCTGGGCCAGGTTGAGGATCATGTGCTGGAGGTCGTGGCGCGACGCCCGCACCGCCGGCAGGCCGGCGGCCAGATCGAGCACGACCTCGACGCCGCGGCGGCCGGCCTGCCCCTGGAAGAAGGGCAGCGTCTCGCCCACCACGTGGTTGAGGTCGACCGGACCTTCGGCCGCGCGCCCCGACCCCGCCACCCGCAGCATGTTGGTAAAGATACGCGTGCACAGGCGCGCGTTGTCGACGATCACGCCGAGATCTTTGTCGAATGTCTCGCGGTCGATCTCAGCCCCGCGCAGCTCTTCGCGCATCTGCTGCGCCAGCGGCAGGATGGTGCCCACCGCGTTGTTGACGTCGTGGGCCACCGCGCTCGCCAGAGTGACCAGGCCCGCCTTGAGCTCGGCGCGCATGGCCTGACGCTCGAGCGAGCGGTTGACCTGGGCGTTGCGCATCGACACCGCGGCGGAGGGAAGGAAGCGCTCGACCACCGCGACGTCGCCCGCATCGAAGGGCTGGTGCCGCGCCAGCGCGATCTTGAGCAGCCCCAGGAACTCTCTGCCGAAGAAAAGCGGCGCCGACAGGATGCTGGCGGCCGGCGGCACGCCGGGACCGCGGTGGTAGTCGAGCACCTGACGGAAGGCCTGGTCCGCGCCGCCCGGCGCCCCCAGGACGTGGATCGCCGTCGACCGGCTGAGAGCCGACACGCGCTCCGGCGTGACGTGGATCTCGTGGCCGACGAAGCCGCTCTTGGCCTTGGTCCACACGATCTTTTCGGCTTCGATGCGGAAGACGGCGGCGGCCGAATCGTAGGCGAGAAAGGCCGAGGAATGATCGTAATCGACGAGCTGGTGCAGGCCGTCGAGGATCTGGTAGGCGAGGTCGCGCGGCCGCAGCTCCGCCACGATCTTGCCGCGGATGCGGTCGAGCACCCGCGCGAGCCGCTCGTGCTCGCGCCGCTGCAGCTCGGCGACGAAGACCGCGCACAGCCGCTCGAGGACGCGCCGCTCGCCGGCGGCGAAGGCGCCGTTCCGGCGCCCCACGCCGACCACGGCCACCTGCCGGCCGTGCAAGGACATGCGGGTGAGCAGCAACGTCCGCGGAATCGCCGGCAGCTCGTGGCGCAGGAACGCCGCGGCCACTCGCTGGTCGCACAGCGAGCTCTCGCCGCGCAGGACGTTGCCCGAGACCACGCGATCGCCCGGCTGGCCGCGGTACAGCCAGGTGCAGTCCGCCGCCAGGCGGACCTTGACCGCGTCGAGGAAATGTATATCGAGCTTGCGCACCGCTCCCAGGCGGCGCAAATTGCTCTCCAGCGCGCAGGCGAACAGCTCGTGCGGCACCCGTTTGAGATCGATCATCGACGGCGGCTCCTCCAGGGCTCGCTCGCCCCGCCCGCCCGCCCGGCGGAAGCCCCACAGTCTACACCAGGCCCCGAGGCCGGACGGGGCCGCGCGGGCCGGCTGTCGCGGGCGCACGCCGGCCCGCCTCATGGCGCCGCGCCTACCGAAAGGCGTACAGAACCTGCCGCTCATGCCGGCCTCTCCGCGACCTGCCCGCGATCGTCGAGCGCATAGCGGCGGCCGCACGCCACGCAGGCAGCTTCGCCGCACGGCGGCAGCTCGCCGGCGGCGAAACGCACGATCGGCTCGCCGCAGCGGCACACGCAGCCCACCGAGCGCGCCGGCCGCCCGAGCACGAGATGGAAGTCGGGCACCGAGCGGGTCACCAGCGACCCCATGCCGACCATGGCAAAGCGCCCGATCGTCAGATCGCAGCCGATGATCGATCCGGCGCCGACGCTGGCGCCCTCGCGCACCCGCGTCGGCCGCGTGTGCTGGTCGGGCTCCGAGCCGCGCAGCTCGCGCAGGTCCGGCGTCGCGGCGCGGGGGAATCGGTCGTTGGTGAAGATCGTGCCGGCGCCAACCATCACCCCGTCCTCGATGGTGACCGCGTTGCAGATGTAGACGAAGGCGTTGATCTTGACCCGGTTGCCGATCTCGACGCCGTAGGCGATGTAGCTCTTGCCCCCGATGATGCACTCGGCGCCGATCCGCGCCGGTCCGCGGATGTGCGCGTGGTCCCACACCGCCGTGCCAGGGCCGATCTCGACCCCGTCCTCGACGATCGCCGTGGGATGGATTCGCGCGCTCAAGAGACGCTGGCCGGCGCCGTGTCCTCCGCTGCCGTGGCCGCGCCCGCCGTCGCGGCCGCCAGCTCGGCGCCGAGCGGCGGCACGCCGGAGTGCACCGGCACCCAGTGACAGCCGCGCAGCGACGCGTAGGCCGCTTCGATCACCTCGACCGAAGCGATGGCGTCCTCGGCCTGGATGAGCAGGGCTTCGCGGCCGCGCATCGCCCGGCAGAAGTTCTCGATCTGCCGCCGCAAGGCGACTACCTTGTCGTAGCCGCCGCCGAACACCACCCAGTCCGAGCTGCCGGTCTGGCGGTATTTCGACTCCTTCCAGCCCACCCGCACCGTGCCGTGCGAGCCGTAGATGTCGAGGTAGCTGGGCAGCTCCTTGTTGAGGCTCCACGATAGGTCGATCGAGGCCATCACGCCGTCGGTCGAGCGCATGAAGAGGCGCACGGTGTCCTCGACCGGCAGGCGCTGGATCTTCTTGCCCTCCACGGCATTGACCTCGCCGATGGGACCGAGGAAATAGCGCACCAGGTCGACCGAGTGGGTGCCGTTGTCGATCAGCACGCCACCGCCCGACACCCGCGGCCGGGAGTTCCAGCGGCGCGACATGTCGACTCGCGAGGTGAAGACGTTCTCGAACAGCACGATCTCGCCGAGGATTCCCGAGGTCACGATGCTCTTGGCGCGCAGCACGTCCTCAACGTAGCGGAACTTGGAGGCCATGGTCAGCAGCACCCCGGAGTCCGCGGCGACCTCGACCAGGTGGCGGGCGCTGGCCGAGTCGAGCGACAGCGGCTTCTCGCACAGCACGGCGACGCCGCGCACCAGGAAGTGCAGGCAGATGTCGACGTGCGTGGCCGGCGGCGTGCAGACCAGCACGGCGTCGAGGCGTACCCGCTCCGCCATCTCGGCGTATTCGGCGAAGGCGGCGCAGCCCAGCTCCTGGGCGAGCGCTCGAGACGCCTCGAGGCGCACGTCGGCGACCGCCGCCACGCGCGCCTCCGGCGAGCCGCGGAAGGCCTGCGCGTAGGCCTGGGCGATGGCCCCGGCGCCGACCAGGCCGAATTCGACTGGCTTAGGGGGCCGCGACCTCACGGCTTGCCTCCCCGAAGCTCCTTCACCGCGTCGCGCACCGCGCCGGCGATCAGAGCCACGTGCTCCTCGGCGTAGCGCTCGTTCCAGGGCAGCACCAGGATCTCGTCGAGCGCCAGGTAGGTACCCGGGAAGCGACCAGGCGAGTAGTCGAGGGCCTCCGGACGCGCCAGAGTGAACGGGAAGCGGCTGCGCCCGAAGGTACGCTGGCGGCGAAAGATCTCGCACTCGAAGGCCGGCTTCTGGATGTAGCGCGGCGCACAGGCAATCCCGCGCTCTTTGAGCAGCCTGCCCAGTGCCTGGTTGCCGCCCGGCACCTTTTTGCCGTCCACCCACAGGCAGTACTTCCAGAAGCTCGACAGCGCGCCCGGCGCCACCCACGGCGTGCGCAGGCCGTCGATGCCGGCGAGCTTGGCGGTGAGCAGCGACGCCATCTCGGCCCGCCGCCGCACCGAGAAGCCCAGCTTGTGAAGCTGCGCCAGGGCCACCGCCCCTTGCAGCTCCGACATCCGGTAGTTGAGCGCCAGGAAGGTATGGTCGGGCGCCGGGTCGCCGTAGCCCCACGCCTTGTTGATGAACAGGTAGACCCGGCGCGCCAGCTGCTCGTCGGCGCAGACCACGATCCCCCCCTCGCCGGTGGTGATGTGCTTGCCCTGCTGCAGCGAGAAGCAACCGATCGTCCCGATCGTGCCGGCGACGCGGCCCCCGACGCGGGCGCAGAAGGCCTGCGCGCAGTCCTCGATGACCGGCAGGCGCGAGGCCTCGGCCAGCGCCATGATGTCGCCCATCGGAGCGGGGTTGCCGAACAGGTGGGTCACCAGGATCGCCCGCGTGCGCCGCGACAGCCGCGCCGCGATGGTCTCGGTGGTCACGTTGCAGGTGCGCGGGTCGACGTCGGCAAACACCGGGATGGCGCCCTGGTAGAGGATGGGGGTCAGCGCTCCCATGTCGGTGATCGGCGAGGTCACGATCTCGTCGCCCGGCTCCGGATCGATGGCGGCGACCGCGGCGTGGATGGCGGCGGTGCCCGAGGAGCAGGCGTAGGCATGAGGCACGCGCAAGGTCGCGGCAAAGCGGCTCTCGAAGGCGCGCACCGCGGTCCCCTTGGTGCTGGTCAGGACGCCGCTCGCGAGCACCTCGCGAACCCTCTCGAGCTCTTCCTGCCCGAGCGTCCTGCCCGAGGCGTCCTGGTCGGATGGCAGTTTCGAGAGCGCGGGCCGCCGTCCCTCGGCGGTCCGCGCGGCAGGCCTCGGTCCGGCGAGGCCGAGACCCTTGAGGCCGACTTCCTGCAGCTCGAGATCGACGTCCAGCAAGGCGAAGTCGTCGAGCTCTAGCTCGTTGCGCCTATCTCCATCACGCGGCTGGGCGCCGGCAGGGCTCCCCTCCGCTCGAGCCTTGACATCCAGGTCCAGTACGTCCATGACTTCCCGACCTCCTGCCGAGAACCGCCGCAGAAAACCACGGATTCGCAACGCTCTCGGTTGCTCTGCCGCCCGTTCCCGGCACCCAGGGGTGTTACAGCGTTCCCCATTTACCTCACAAAGCGAATCTCGTGCCAGACAGGGCGCGGGACTTCCGACCGCAAACGCTACGCGCTGAAAAGTCTGTTGCTAAGGTCGTTTTGCCCTGAGCTTCGCGAGCCGCTCGAAGTGGATGTCGTGATGGAGGAGTCCGAGCCCGTGCTGCTCGGCGCAAGCGGCGATCAAGAGGTCGGCGGCCGGGACCGTCACCCCCTGGCCTCGCGCCGAGCGCGCGAGATCGCGCGCCAGCTCCCAGGTTTCGGACGTAGTGGGAACGGTTTCGAGCTGCTCTTCAAGCTCGCGGAGCAGGCGGTGGTCCCTGGCGCTCCGCGCGCCGTTCCAGAGCTCGAGCCGCACCGCATCGCAAAGAACGACGCGGTCGTCTGCCGTGAGCTCGCTGACTCTGCGCCGCACTTTCGGGTCGCCCTCGGCCCGCAGCGTCTCGATCCACGCCGAAGTATCGACGAGGAATCGCCCACCCTCGCTCAAGGCTCCTCCCGCATTCGCCGCAGCTCCTCGTGGGTCATGAACTCGTCCAGGGTCCCGAATTTCTCGGTCAGCTTCCGTAGCCGCCGCCTGCGGTTGAACTCGGACAGAGCCATCATCACCGCCGCGCGCTTGGTCTTCGCCCCCGCGTGCCGCATGGCTTCCTTCAGCTCGGTCTCCGGAATATCAACCGTGGTTTTCATGCCTTCCAAACTATCATCAATAGGATTCCCTATCAAGCGTCGCCGGAATCCCTCGCGCCGCCGCCGCCTCGGGTGCTAAACTGCCCGGGAGGAGTCAGACGGATGTCGATCGCGACGGTGAAAACCCATCGGTGGACGCGCGAGCAATACGAGCGCTTGGCGGAGGCTGGGCTCTTGCGGCCCGAGCAGCGGGTGGAGCTGGTGGACGGCGTCATATACGACATGACGCCGCAGAGCAGCCTCCATGCCACCGCCGTTAGTCTGGCTGAGAACGCGCTCCAGAAATTGTTCCCGGAGGGCTTCGACATCCGCGTCCAGATGCCACTCGTGCTCGCTGCGGATTCCGAACCGGAGCCGGACCTGGCCGTGGTACCGGGGACGCCCCGCGACTATCGTGATGCGCATCCCAGCTACGCGGTCCTCATCGTCGAGGTGGCCGGCGCATCGCTGGCCCACGACCGCCGGAGGAAGGCGCCCCTCTATGCCCGCGCCGGCATTCCCGAGCTCTGGATCCTCGACTTCACTAGTTCAGTCCTCACGGTGTATCGCGAGCCACACGAGGGGTCCTACCGCTCGGTCG
Organism: Thermoanaerobaculia bacterium; assembly: GCA_035544895.1. Classification (GTDB taxonomy): domain Bacteria; phylum Acidobacteriota; class Thermoanaerobaculia; order Multivoradales; family UBA5704; genus JASLEW01. The sequence goes on along the minus strand of DASZZM010000098.1, from coordinate 125,671 downwards.
TCGTGCTCGGCCGGGAGGCAAGCGTCCGGCCCCAGGGCGCCGGCGCGGGCGCGCCCGTCCTGGTGGCGGACCTGTTGCCCTAGGGAATCTCTCCGCCGCACCTGCCACCCATGCGCGCGCAAGGCTCTGCAGCCGCCGCCGTCCTCCTCGCCGCGGCGCTCGCGCGGGCGGCCGCGGCGGACTGCTCGCTGACCACGACCGGGATCACCCCGCTGCCCGAGCTGGGCGCGGGCCTCTATCGCGGTGTGCCGGGGGGCCTGTACGGCGACGGGGTCGACACGCGGCCGCCCGGCCACCTCGCCGCCGCGCTGGCCCGGGCGTCGCAAATCGTGCCGCTCGACGGGCTCGGCAACTCGGATCCGGTCAACGGCAAGATCGCCCTGCTGTCCGTCGGCATGTCCAACACCAACATCGAGTTCATGCGCTTCGCCGGCGTGGCCGGCGCGGACCCGGCGCGCAACCCCAGGCTGGTGATCGTCAACGGCGCGCAAGGCGGCATGGCGGCGGACTCCTGGATCAGCCCGGGGGCGCCCACCTGGGCGACGGCCGACCAGCGGCTTGCCCAGGCTGGCGTCACGCCGCGACAGGTGCAAGTGGCGTGGGTCAAGCAGGCACTGGCGCGCCCGGCGGGCCTGGGCGCCTTTCCCGCTCACGCCCAGACCTTGCAAGGCGATCTCGAGGCCATCGCCCGCAACCTGCTGAGCCGCTATCCCAACATCAAGCTGGCCTTCTTCTCCAGCCGCACGCGCGCCTACACCAACGACGCGGCGACCCTCAATCCGGAGCCCTTCGCCTTCGAATCCGGCTTTGCGGTCAAGTGGATGATTGCCAAGCAGATCGCCGGCGACGCCTCTCTCAACTTCGATCCCGCGCGCGGCGCGGTGACGGCGCCGCTGCTGCTCTGGGGCCCCTACCTGTGGGCCGACGGCACGGCGCCACGCTCCGACGGCTTCACCTGGGCGTGCGCAGACACCCAGGCCGACTTCACCCACCCGTCGCCGAGCGGCGCCGACAAGGTCGCCGGCGAGCTGCTGGCCTACTTCAAGACCGATCCGGCGGCGACCCCCTGGTTCCTGCGCTCCGCCGGCTCGGCGCTGAGCGTCGCCGCTTCGGCGCGGCCGGCGAGCGGAGTTGCTCCCCTGTCGGTCGCCTTCGGCGCGCAGCCTTCCGGCGCCGTGCAGCAGATCCTGTGGACTTTCGACGACGGCACCTTCTCGCTCGCCGGCAACCCCACCAAGCTCTTTCGCGTCCCGGGGAGCTACACCGCCCGCGTGACCGTCTCGGACGGCGCGGGCAACAGCGCCAGCGCCGGCGCCGCGGTCACGGTCGGCGCCACCGCTCCGCCGCCCAACGGGTGCACTCCCGGCCCAACCGCTCTCTGCTTGCAGGGCGGCCGCTTCCGGGTCGAGGCGACCTGGCAGACCGCCGACGGGGCGAGCGGCGCCGCGCAGGCCGCTCCCCTCACCGGCGACACCGGCAGCTTCTGGTTCTTCGCTTCCGCCAACGTCGAGCTGCTGGTCAAGGTGCTCAATGGCTGCGTCCCCACGCACGCCTTCTGGGTCTTCGCCGGCGGCTTGACCAACGTCCAGGTGGCCCTCTCCGTGACCGACAGCCAGACGGGCCAGACCAACGTCTACCGGAATCCTCAGGCGACCGCCTTCCTTCCCATCCAGGACACCGCCGCCTTCGCCACCTGCCCGTGAGGCTGCTACTCTAGCGGCTGACACATGCCATCGGCCTCGAGACGGTCTCGCCCCCGCCGCTGGCTGGCGCTCGCAACCTTGCTGTGCGCGCCCTGCCTGGGCGCGGCGCCCCCTCCTTCCCCGGCTTCCCAGGCCGCCGCCCCGGCGGACCGCGCGGCGATGATGGGGCAGCTCGGGGAGCTGGGGATCGGGACCTGGCTCCAGCAGTATCTGCAAGATCCGCGGCGCGCCGGGGCCGCGGCCGCCGGCTGGGGGGGCGATCCTTTTCGAGAGTGCCCTGCGGCTGAGCGGCCCTGTCCTCTGCGGGTCCGGGTCAGAGATCCGCAGGCGTCGTCGCCGGCCCTGCCGCCGCCAGGGCGCAAGCCCCTGGAGACTCCGCCGGGCGGAAGGGCGTAAACGGCTCGCCCGCCAGGATGGCGGCGATGCGCGGGGCGGCCTGGCCGTCGCCGTAGGGGCTGGAGGTGGCGGCCATCTGACGATAGGCGGCAGGGTCGGTGAGCAGGCGGGCGGTCTCGCGCACGATGCGGGCGGGATCGGTGCCGACGAGCCGCGCGATGCCGGCCGCGACGCCTTCGGGGCGCTCGGTGGTGTCGCGCAGGACCAGGACCGGCTTGCCGAAGGTCGGCGCCTCCTCCTGAATGCCGCCGCTGTCGGTCAGGATCAGCCGGGCGCGGCGCATCAGCCGCACCGTCTGGTCGTAGGCCAGAGGTTCGCGCAGCTCCAGGTTGGCCAGACCGCCGAGCATCTCGGCGGCCGGTCCGGCCACGTTGGGATTGCGGTGCACGGGGTAGATCCAGCGCACCGCGGGGAAGCGGCGGGCCAGCTCGCGCAGGCCGCGGAAGATGCGGCGCAGCGGCTCGCCGAAGCTCTCGCGGCGGTGCACCGTGATCAGGACTTCGTCGCCGGCCGGTGCCGGCTCGGCGGGCAGCCGCCGGCACATCCAGTGGAGGGCGTCGATGCCGGTGTTGCCGGTGAGATAGATCCTGGCCGGATCGCAGCCCGCCGCCCGCAGGCGGCGCTCCGCCATGGCGGTGGGCGCGAACAGCGCGCTGGCCAGCAGGTCCACGATGCAGCGGTTGGCCTCCTCGGGAAACGGACGGGCCAGGTCGCCGGTGCGCAGCCCAGCCTCGACGTGGGCAATCCGCAGCCCCAGGTGGAACGCCGCGAGCGCCGCGGCCGCTGTGGTGGTGGTGTCGCCCTGCACCAGCAGCCAGGCCGGACGCAGCTCACGCAACAGGCCGTCGAGGGCCGCGAGAGCGCGCGCCGCGAGCCCGTTGAGGCTCTGTCCGGGCTGCATCAGGCCGAGGTCATAGTCGGGACGCAGGCCGAACAGCTCGTGTACCTGGTCGAGCATCTCGCGGTGCTGCGCCGTGGCGCAAGCAATCACCTCGAACCGCTCCGGCCGCCGGCGCAGCTCCTCGATCACCGGCGCCATCTTGATCGCCTCCGGGCGGGTGCCGTAGGCGACGACCACGCGCAGCCGAGCGCCGGCTCCGCTGGCGCCGCTGGCTCCATTGGCGCCGCTGGCTCCATTGGCGCCGCTGGCTCCGGAATTACCGGGGGCGCCCGGGAATCGTTGCGATGCGAAGGGGGCGGGCATGGCTGCGGCCACGAGCCGCGGCGGGCTCTGGCGTCTATGCAAACAGCGCACCCCGTCCCGCCGCGCCCCCATTCTAGAGCGCGAGGACGGCGCCGTCCGCCAGCCGGGACGGGGAGCCCCGAGGAGGGGCACGCCGCGGTCTCGCTGTCGAGAGAGTCCCGGACCCCTTATGCGGCGAGAAAATCGTTTCTTCATATCTGTAGTCTTTTTTTCAAGCCTTCTCTCGCGCTTTTCATGCCGCGTGGTCCGCGTCCACAACCTTGCTTCGCGCCGGGCACACTTCTTGCCGAACCGGCTCCTTGAAGAGCAAGCGGGTTGCACGACCGCACGACACCCAAACACTTGACAGACCGGGTTGAAACGGGACGAAGCCGCTCGGCGGCCAAGCTCCATCACCCTGGCAATGAGGCGGCATATGAAAGCAACAAGAATCGCGCTGATCGCGTTGGTCCTCGCCGGCGCCGCTCAGAGCATGGCTTTGGGCGAAGTCTCGATCGGGGTCCGCGGCGTCGTCGGCGGCTCGGTCGGCATCGATTTTTTCTACAACCACCTCGCACCGTACGGGCGCTGGGTCGAGCGCCCGAGCTACGGCTGGGTCTGGGCGCCGGCACGGGTGAGGTACGGCTGGCGTCCCTATACCGTGGGCCGCTGGGTCTACACCGACTACGGCTGGACCTGGGTGTCCTACGAGCGCTGGGGCTGGGCCACCTATCACTACGGCAGATGGGTCTTCGATCCTGACTACGGCTGGCTGTGGGTCCCCGGCTACGAGTGGGGTCCGGCCTGGGTGGCCTGGCAGCAGGGCGCAGGCTATATCGGCTGGGCGCCGTTGCCTCCCAGCGTCGGCTTCAGCGCCGGCATCGGCCTGCGGTTCGGCGGCGTCAACCTGGCCGTCGACATCGTCCCGCACGCCTACTGCTTCGTCGAGGAGCGGACTTTCCTGTCGCCGTACGTGACCAACTACATCGTGCCGCCGGCGCGCAACGTCACGATCATCAACAACACTACCAACATCACCAACTACACGGTGGTCAACAACCGCGTCGTCAACCAGGGCGTCGCCGTGCAGCACGTCGAGCAGGCCACGGGACGGCGAGTGCAGAGACTCCAGGTCGCGGAGGTGTCCACCACCGGAGGCGCGGCCCCTCCCGCCGCTCGCGTGAGCGGCAACAGGGTTGCCATGTTCCGGCCCGCGGTGGCCAAGAGCGGGACCCCGCCTCCTCCGCCGCCGCAGTCGGCGCGCGCGGCGGTCTCGGCCGGCCAGCTCTCGCACCAGCAGAGGTCCGATCAGCACGGCCTGGCGGCGCAACACCAGGCTGAGTACGACCAGCTCAGGAGCATCCACCAGCACGAGCGGCAGGCGCAAGCGCAGGGCGGGACCCCTCAGCCGGCCGGCGGCGGACACGGCGGACAGCGCGGGCAGAAGGTGAGCCGCCCCCAGGAAGCGACCTCCGCCGACCTCGCCCAGCGCCACCAGGCCGAGCTCAGCGCCATGCGCCAGCAGCACCAGCTCGAGCACCGGCAGCTCGACGCGCGTCACCAGCGCGACCAGCAGGCGCTCCAGCCGGCCCACGTCCAGGCGCAAGTCCGGGGGCAGCAGGGGCGGGAGCAGCGCGCCGCCCGCCAATCGCCGCCACCGCCGCCACAGCCGCCGCAACACGCACAAGCGGCGCGGCCGCAGTCCGCGCGGCAGAACGCGCCGGCGCCGGCCAGAGTGCAGCAGCAACAGCAGCCCCGCCGCAGCCAGGGCGGAGGAAACAGGGAGCGCAAGCCCTCCGGTCCTCCGCCGCCTCACCTGCGCACCGCATCCGCCTGATCGCAACCCGAAGGCGCGCAATCCTGCGGCGGGCCAAGACAGGCCCGCCGCAGCTCTTTGCAGCCACCTACTCAGGCGTTTTCTTCCGTACAGGTCACAGGCGGGCTTCGCCGGCAGGCCAATCCCCCGGGGTGAGCGTTCTTCCCCCGCTCCGGCCCTTCCGGCTCGCCGGAACGGTCCTGAGGGGAGGAGAACGGGGCTTTGCGCCCTCGACTGCGGCTGGAGAAATTGGGTCTCCACCTCTGCCGCCGGCAGGGGTGGAGACCCCGGGGACGGAGGAACCCCACTGCGGTGAGCGGTTGGGGGTGTGGCGCCGGCAATGTCGAGTCACCCCCACACCGCCGGCGCCCCCGCTCAATCTCTCAGACGGCAGCCCTGCCGATCCGGTTACACTCGCGCATGCCACCTCGCAAGAACGAGTCCCCCGACTCCGACATCGAGCTCGCGCGCCTCTACGCGCTGCCCTTGACCGACTTCACCGCCGAGCGCAATGCGCTCGCGGCGCGGCTGCGCAAAGCCGGCAAGCGCAAAGAAGCCGCCGAGGTCCAGGGCCTGCGCAAGCCCGCCGCCTCCACCTGGGCGATCAACCAGCTCCTCAGCCGCGAAGCTGACAAGATCGAGGCGCTGCTGGCGGCTGGGGAGCGCGCCCGCACCGCGCAGCGCCAGAGCCTCGCCGGCCGTGCCACTGGGACCGGGGCCTTGCGCGAGGCGCTGCAGGAGGTGCGTTCCCTTCACGAGGAGCTGCGCGGCCGCGCGGTCGCGTTCCTTTCCGAGGCGGGCCATGCCGCCGGCACCGCGGTGGTCGACCGCTTGACGTCCACCCTGCAGGCCCTGGCCTTCGATCGTGCCGCGGCCGCGGCGGTCGAGCGCGGGTGGCTGACCGACGATCTCGAGCCGCCCGGCTTCGAAGTGCTGGCCGGCCTGCAACTCGCCGCCGGCTCCGTCCCCCGCCCGCGGCCCCGCCCCCCGGTGCTTCCGGCAACCGGCCCCGCCCGCACCCCCGAGCGCCGGCCCGCCCATTCGCGCCCATCGCGCCTCACTCCGCCCCAGCCGGACCAAGCGAGGCCGCAGGGCCGAGCGCCCGGATCATCGAGGCCGCAGGGCCGAGCGCCCGGATCATCGAGGCCGCAGGGCCGAGCGCCCCAATCATCGAGGCCGCAGGGCCGAGCGCCCCAATCATCGAGGCCGCAGGGCCGAGCGCCCGGATCATCGAGGCCGCAGGGCCGAGCGCCCGGATCATCGCAAGCAGCCCGGACGGCCGAGTCATCGCGGCTGCGCGAGCAGGCCGAGCTGCTCGCCTCCAGGCAGCGCGAGCGCGAGAGCTCCCTCTTGCGCGCCCGCCTGGCCCGCGCCGAAGCCGCTGTCGAAAAGGCGAAGTCCGAAGCCGCCTCGCGCCTCGCCGCTGCCAAGCGGGCCGAGCAAGCCGCCGCGGTTGCGCGCCGGCGCTGGGAGGAGGCCGGCAGAACCGCGGACGAGGTCCGCCAGCGCTCCACCGCGGCTGCCCAGGCGCTCGCCGACGCCGAGGCAGCCCTCGCCGCGGCACGCAACGCCAGCAACCGCTCCGGCTAGAGTGTCCCGTCCCAGAGGCGCGATGCTCTAGCCGTGCGATCTAGTCTCCCGCATGACCGCCGCGAGCACTGACTCTTATACAGAGTGTCTTTCGTCATCGGGGGGACCGGTCCCCACCCGGAAAGGAGCGGACATGAGAGAGATGAAGAAGTCGATGGGTTCGGCCATGGGCGCCGCCGTGATCCTGGCCTTGATCGCGGCCTCCGCCGCCTTCGCCGCGGAGCCCGTCCGCAAGGGCGTCGATCTGTGGATGACCGTCGCCGGCTTCGCCAAGACCAGCTTTGCCAGCGAGCCCATCCCGGCAGGCTTCTTCTGCGCCGACTCGCAGGCCTACACCGGCACGATCGTCTTCAAGGGCCGGCCCCTCGCCACGGAACCCGCCCGCAGCCTCGGCGACATCGACACCGTCGTGCAGAGACTCGACGATGCGGTGTTCGACGACAAGGGGCAGGCGGCGACCCGCATCCAGCTGCTGGCGCTGTCGCTGGTGAGCACCAAGCCGGTCGAGACCAGCTGCGGCAGCTACGACGTCGCGGTCGGTCTCAACGGCGAGCAGCCCACGACCACGATGCGCATCTTCCGCACCGAGGCCCAGGGTGGCACTTATTCGGCGCCGCTGGCCCTCAACGTCAAGCTGGTGTTCACGCCGATTGCCGGGGACAAGAGCGCCCGCCGCGAGCTGACCCGCCGTATCGACCTCGGCCCCGCCAACCATTCGGTCTGGGCCTACGTTCAGGCGCCGCAGTACAAGGGCGGAGTCAAGATCGACACCAAGGGCGACGGGCGGCCGAATACGGCCCTGCCGGCCTCCTCGAACTTCCTCGCCGGCGTGGAGCCTGCCGTGCTCAAGGGCGGTCAGCCCTCCCGGCCGCAGTTCGTGTCCACGTCGAGCACTTCTCCCTCCTGTCCGCCCGGGCAGTGCCCGTACCAGGCCTGCCACTGCGATCCGAACGCCACCGATCCTTACCATTCCTCGGCAGGGTGCGACCATCTCCACTGCATCTGGACCTGCGTCGCGTCTGGAAGTGGAACCGGGACTCTGGCGACGGCCTGCGTGAGCCCGATGATCAGCTCCGAATAACCCTCAGAGCGCCGGCGGTCCCTCGCCAGTCGATCGGATCGCCCCCCGCAACCCCTCGATCCCCTTCCCTCCCCTCCGGGGGGGAAGGGGACGCCCCGGCCCGCTCGCAGCTGGGAGTTTCGTCTCAGTAGGTGCGCAGCTCGCGGATGACCCAGAGGGGCGGGGCGGGGCGGTCGGCGGCGTTCAAGTTGCGCACCACCACTCGATAGGTCACCTCGTAGCCGGGACCGCGGTCGACGGTCAGGGTGTAGACATCTTCGTCGGGACCGGCGGACGTGCCGCGAGGCGCCGCCAGGTGGCTCCCGGTCAGAGGATCGCCGCGGCGAATCGAGATCAAGGGAATCCTGCCGTCACGGCCCACCTCCTCCTGAAAGCGCTCGGCCTCCCTGGCGTCGAGGGTGATCGTGGCGTCGCGCCTGCCGCTCCATTCGAGCGCGAAGTCGCTGACCATGATGGCGACTTCCTTCGGCCGGCCGGCGTCGTCGTCGAACAGGAAGTACTGGCGGAAGACCGCGGCCGCGATCTCCTGCTCCTGGTTGACCGGCGCGCGCAGGCGGGCGTTCGGCGCCGGGTCCTCGGCATCGGAGAGGCCGTCGCCGTCGCTGTCCGGGTTGTGAGGATCGAGCCGCAGCCGCTGCTCGACCAGATCGGTCAGGCCGTCGCCGTCGCTGTCCACGTCGAGTCGGGAGAGCGACAAGCGCGCCACCACCGTTCCCGCCGCGCTGCGGATCTCGGCCAGGTCGCCTTCCACCCGCGCCCGGAGCTCGGCCTCCGTGCGCGGCAACCGGACCCCGGTGAACCGCGAGCTGCCCGCGACCCGCCCTTCCCGGTCGAGCTCGGTCACCCACAGATCATCTGCGCTGCCGATGTAGCCGTCATGGAAGAACAGCAGGCTCCGGCCCCCAGGCAGCTCGGCCGTGAAACCGCCATCCGCCTGGGCGCTCCGCGGCGTCTCCTCCGCGCTTTCCGCCTCGGCGCGCGCGGGAGCCGCGCCGCCCGGCGCGGCGAGGGACTCCGCACGTTCGACCGGCCGCCGCTTCGGGGACGGCGGCGTCCAGGCCACCTTGTGGGGAACCGGCCGCGACAAGAAGTCGCGGAGCTCCCGCTCGGCGGCCGGAGAGCGCATGGCGGCGAGCGTGGCCAGGGCTTCCCTGCGCACCGCCCCGCGCCGCGTGCGGCTTTCGAGGACCGCCGCGACGGCGGGCACCTCCGCGTCGCCGCCGAGCGCGGCCAGCGCACGCAGCGCCGCGAACTGCGGGTTCCAGTCGTCCCGCCCCTGCCCCGGCACCGGTTCCTCGAGCTTACCCGCGAGGCGTCGAGCCAGTGCCGCCGCGGCCGGCCGGTAGGCGCCGGCGGCCAGCACCTCGGAGGCTGCCACCAGCGAAGTGGGGCCGAGCGCCGGAAGCAGGCTGGCGATGGCCGGATAGGCGGCAGGCCCGAGCGGCTCGAGCTCGCGCACGCGGTCGGCGATCGGCTCGCCCCTCCCCAGCGCGCTGTCGTCGCCGCGGTTGTCGAGGAGGATGCGCCGCACCTCCGCGGCGATCGAGCGGGTGGCGGCCTCGGGGGGTCCGACTTCCGTGGCGGAGAAAGCCGCCACCTCGCCGTCCGCGACGACGATGAGCAGATCCTTGGCGAGCTGGAAAGCATGGCTGCGCGGCAACCCGTAAGCGAGCTGCCGCACGTCACCCGTAGCCCAGTCGATCGTCGCCAGCAGACCGCGTCCGCCGCCGCGGTCGAGCTCGACGTACAGCACACCCTCGCCCTTGGCCACCGCCCGGACCTGGCCGGGCAGCTCGACAGTCCACACCGGTCTGCCGCTCTCGAGGTCGTTGCGCCGCAGCCCTTCGCCGGTCCCCGCGGCCAGGCTTCCGGCCACGCTCTGCAGCTCCCACGGCCAGCCGGCATCCAGGGCGCTCGGCCGGCGGGCCGGCAGCGCTTTCCCGAGCTCGCCGCTGGCCGGGTCGATCGGCTGGAAGACGCGATCCGGCTGCGAGTCCTCGGTCGCGATCTCCAGGTACAGGCGCTCCTGGATGCGCGCGAAGGCCGGCAGAGAAGCGGTCTCGCGGCGCCACAGCTCGCGCAAGCCATCCGCGGCGTAGCCCACGGTTGCCGCCGGCTGTTCGATGTCCTCCCCGGCCAGGTTGGCCACCGCATAGCCGTCGACGACCGCCAGGTCGAAGATGCCTCCCGCGCCCAGAGAGACGCGGTTGCGCACCATCCCGGAAGCGGCGTCGACCGCCACCAGCTCGTTGCCCCCCGGCCCGCCGCTCAACGCGGCGACGATGGGCGGTCCGGCGAGCCGCGAGACGCTGCCGCCCAGGTCCACCTCGGCGCGCACGCTGCCGTCCTTGGCCTCGAGCAGGAAGAGCTTGGCGTCCGCTCCGGCCGCGACCGTGTCGGCGGTGACCAGCAGGTTGTCGCGGCAGCACGCCTCCTCGCCCAGGGTGCGGCTCCACATCTCCCTGCCGCTGCGCGCGTCGAGCGCCGTCAGCCGGCCGCCGCTGCGCACGTAGGCGATTGCTCCACGGACCACGACCTGGTCGGCGGCGATCCGGCGGCCCCAGACCTTGACGACGGTGGGCAGGCTCCGCGGATCGAAGAGATCGCCACTCAGAGCCGGTACGGCAACGAGGCAGCAGGCGAGCGCGAGAATCCAACGACGGTACGGCTGCATTGAGAATCGGTTCCCAGTCCCAAGCCTACAGCCCTGGACCTCGTGGCGCCACTGCCGCCCGCGTGGTTTCCGGGCTCGGCGTATTCTGGCTTAGACTTGCGAACCGTGAAGGCCTTCATCAGGGACCACGTCCCGTTCGCCCGCCGCATGGCGCACCTGGTGCGCACGGCTCCCCTGCGTCTCAAGGGCCCCGAACGGGTCTTCACCGAGATCTACGCCCGCAACTCCTGGCGCGGCGCGGATTCCCTGTCGGGCCCCGGCTCCGATCGTGAGCAGACCGCGGCGCTGCGCCGGGAGCTCCCTGGCCTGCTCGGAGAGCTGCGCTGCCGCTCGGTTCTCGACGCTCCCTGCGGCGACTTTCGCTGGATGAGCGAGACAGCCCTTGCCGGCGTCACCTACATCGGGGTGGACGTCGTCCCGGCTCTCGTCGAGTCCAACCGCGAGCGCTACCAGACGCCATCGCGGACCTTCTTCCATCTCGACATCACCTCCGACCACCTGCCACACGCCGACCTCATCCTCTGCCGCGATTGCCTGGTCCACTTCTCCTACCGCGACGTGTGGGCGGCTCTGCGCGGCTTCCGCGCCAGCGGCGCCACCTACCTGCTGACCACCACTTTCCTCCGCCACACGGCCAACCGCGACATCGTGACCGGAGAGTGGCGGCCGCTCAATCTCGAGCTCGCGCCTTTCGAATTCCCGCCTCCCCTTCGCCTGATCGACGAGCGCTACACCCTCGAGCTGGGGCTCTTTGCCGACAAGAGCCTCGGCCTCTGGCGCCTCGCCGACCTCGACGCCGCCATCGGCTGAGCTTCGCCCCTCAGTCGGGGCGCAGGGCCCAGCGGCCGGTATCTGCCGAGCCTGTCTTGGCGAAGCTGCTCTCTAACCTCGGCTACTCGTGGGAGGAATTCGGCCTTCGGCCCTTACGGCGGAACTGAAGAAACGGCCAGCTGCGCGGGGCTCCAAAAATAGAGAATGACGAGGACGGCGATTGCACCTCCTGCACGAATCCACTTTCCCACCTGGACGTCCAGGAACCCAGGCACAAACATAAGGGCACCGGCCATCGAACCAGCAAGGATGATACGAAACACCTGATATTGGGCTGGAGTGGGGTTGGGAATACGAACTACGAGCACCAGGATCGCTGTCACGAAAACGACCCCAAAGGCAAACGCCGCCCACCGCTCGGCTCGCTTTTGCTTCCAAACCTCTGGATCCATGGCATTGGCCCCCATGAGTACCAAATCCTCTGCGATTCTGCGCTCCTCGGCTGGCAGCGTTGCCAGCCTTCTCTTAATGAATGCCAGCCTCTCTTCGGGTGGAACTGAGGGCAGTTCAAAGCGAAGATCGACAACAAAGCGGGTCAGCCGCTCAAGAGAGGTCACGGGAGGCTGTAGATTACACGAAGCTTCTCGAGCTCTACCGGAACATCAAGATCCTGCTTATCGTCGTAGGCCACTGTTGGTACTTCGTCCAAGCTGTGAAAGTCACGGATTCCAGCGCCCGGTACGGCAGGAGACTCCAACCGGAGTACTCTCTTCACCAGTCCTTTCTCTTCCAGCTTCGCTAGCACTTGGGCCAGGTTTGCCGGGGATGGCGGCTGTACTAGATCCACGAGGCGCGGAAAGGTGTACTCGTTCTCGGGACTGGAACGTTCCAGCAGATCCAGCAGACGCTTGGTGGCCGGTTCGCCCAGAGAAAGGCGAATCGACAGGCTAGACATTGAGCGTCGTAAGTCGTCCAAGAACGTACCCATAGTCCTCGCGTGTGCACTGCGTGGTGATGACGATCTCGTTCAGCTCGGAGGTAAAGAGGACGTGGATCGCCTGCGACGGCAGGCCGCCTTCGGACTCCGGGATGATCCAGACGTTCGCGTTGTCGGGATGGCCGCCATGCCCGACGAATTCAATTAGTGCCGATTCCGCGCCCGGGGAGTCGTACAGACTAGTAGTTGGTTGCGCGTCGTCCGCGATCGGCTTGCCGGTGGCCGCCGTCACGGAGATCCCGTAATCATCCCTGAATGTCGAATCAACGTAGCGGATCCACCCCAGGGCGTGACGATCCCGGTAAAGGGCCTTCTTCGCGTTGGTCACGGAGTAATCACTGAACTGCTTCGAAGGCAGGATACCCCCGCCTAGAGTCCACATCCTCGCGACATCAGCTCCGTACAGAGTGGAGTTCCTGTGGGACTTGATGCGCATCTCCAGGAGCCCGCTAGCGTGAAGCTTGAACAGGTTCACGGCGCGAACCTGTTCCCTTTTGTATTCCCTGGAGATGGTGTCGCCTTGCTGAACCTCGCGCACGAACACGGTTCGGATACGCGTCTCCGTGAACTTCAGGATAAAGGCCGCTTGGCTTCCAGCGCCTTCCCAGCGAGCATCGACTATTGTGGCTGCTTGTGGGAACTCCAGAACGCGGGGCTGAGTAAGCACGACAGCCGCCCCTCTCTGTGCGAGTTCGCGCTCGACGCGAGAGCGATCCAGGAGCTTGGCCGCCGCCGCCGGTGAGCACTGGAAGAAGAAGACGTGTTGGTCGCCTTGCTCCTCTACTGCACCCAGGAAGTGTACCAGATCGACCAGCGAAACGGCGCCATCCGTTATGGCGGGCCAGAAGCGCTTCGCGATGATCTCCGGCCAGGAACCGGCAGAGGACGGCACGCCGTGTTCTTTGAGAAAGACCCTGGCCTGATCCAGGGTCGCCGCGACCCGTAGGAGTTCCAGCGTCCGAGAGATCGTGTCTGCCCGTTGTTCGGCCAATCGCACCTCCGCGAGGGCGCCTAGGGCAACGGGAGCGCGCCCCGCCACCTGGATAGCTGTTTAGAAACATCCTAGCTCCAGGTGAGCCGCAAGTGCAACAGGAGCCCCGCTCCGTCCCCAATTCTGGACGCCAGGGCCTGGGAGAAAAAGGAGGCCGAGTCCGGCAGACGGCCAGCCGCCACGCCGACAGATCGCATCGAGCGCTCTCATGGACAGGTGGCGAAGGCGTCGGTGTCGGTCACGGCCGGCGCCGGCGGACCGGGATAGTTGAAGTAGAGCCTCGAGGCGCCCGTCCCGGAATCGACGACCTCCATCCGGTAGAAGACGTTGGTGGTCGCCGCCGAGAAAATCCAGTGGTGCCGGTTGAGCTTGCAGCCATCGACCGTCTTGACCAGCAGCTCCCAGTTCTCGGCGGAGAAGAACCAGAACAGCCCCGAATCCGCCTTCGCGCAGGCCGCTACTTGCCCGTTGCCCGTGACCAGGGTCGTAGGGTCTCCCGGATCGCCGATGCGCCAGCGCACGCTCACCGCGAAGCGGCCCGCGAGGCACATGACGACGGCCGAAGGCTTGCAGGTCCCGGTTCCTACCGGCGCGCCGAACTGCGCCGCGCCTTCGACCGTCCCGCCGTGGGCGCCCAGCGCATCGCTGCCGTCGCGCGCCAGGCTCCATACCGCGATCAGCCCCGGCTGCGGCGTGGCGACGGCGACGTTGAGGGTGGCGCGGACCTGCTCCTGGCTGCGGGCCACCCCCCACAGCCGGATCTCGTTGAGCCGGGCGTCCGGCGTGTGGCCGGCAAGCGACACGTCGCCGCCGATCTCGAGCTCGTCACCGCTCGCCGGCAGCGGTCCCTGGCGCGCCGCCGCCGCGGCCAGCTCGCCATCGATGTAATGCGACTGCCGCACGCCGTCGAAGACCACGGCAAAGTGGGTCCACTCCTCGAACGGGACTACGCCGCCGTCGACCGCGGACCCCGCTCCCGCGAGCGCGGCGCGCAGCACGGCGCCGCGGTTGTCGCCGCCGCACACCCCGACCCACCAGGCCTTCTGCGCGTTCTTGCCGGCGATGCTCTTGCAATCCCCCGCCGTGGCGTGCAGGAGAACCCACCCTTCGATGGTGATCGCATCGCTCGGGCCGAGAGCCGGACTCGACGGAACCGCCACCCCGCCGCTCCTGCCGTCGAGCGCCAGCCAGCCGCCGAACGGCTGCGCCCCGGCGCCCCCTGCCAGGCACACCATCAACCAAGACCAGCCCCACGCATACCGTCCACTCCTCATCGGCCCCCCTCGCTTTCCCCGGCGTTCCACTCGGCTGGAGCTGGCCGCGCGACTCACCGTACTGCTCCACCCACTCCCGCGCGCGGCCAGCCCCTGCTCACATGGACGGAAAAAGCCCGCCCGATCACGCAACCTTTCCTCGGGCCGCCGTGGCCGCCATGCCGCCGGCACCGCCGGGTTTCCGGCTGGCGGCTCCCGCCGCCGTATGGCATAGTTGCGTGGATGGAAAAGACCGCGGAAGTCACCTCTGATCTCGCTGCCTTCGCGCAGGACACGGGACCCGAGCCGCGGCGTCGCGTCTCCGGGATGGCTGGCGGGCTCGTCGGCTCGGAGATCCTGAAGATCGCCGCCGAGATCCGCCATCTCAAGGCCGCCGGCCGGCCGATCTGCGATCTGACGGTGGGAGACTTCCACCCCGGCTACTTCCCCATCCCCGGCCTGCTGGCCAGCTCCCTCCACGCGGCCATCGAGCGCGGCGAGACCAACTACCCTCCCCCCAACGGCTTGCGGGAGCTGCGCCACGCCGTGCAGCGCTTCTACGCGCGCGAGCTCGGGCTGCACTATCCGCTCGACTCGATCCTCATCGCCGGCGGCGCCCGGCCGGCGATCTTCTGCCTGTACCAGGCGGTGTGCGATCCCGGCGACCGCGTGGTCTACCCGGTGCCGAGCTGGAACAACAATCATTACGTGCACATGGTCAGGGGCGTCGGGGTGCCGGTGGCCTGCAGCGCGGAGCACCGTTTCATGCCGACGCGCGAGGCCTTGCGCGACGCCCTTCCCGGCGCCCGGCTGCTCTGCCTCAACTCACCTCTCAATCCCACCGGAACCGCGATCACCCGCGAGGCGCTCTACGGCATCTGCACGGCGATCCTGGCCGAAAACGAGGCGCGCGAGCGGCGCGGCGAGCGGCCGCTCTACCTGATGTACGACCACATCTACTGGATGCTGTGTTTCGGGGCCACGGTGCACTTCACCCCTCCCGAGCTGCTGCCCGAGATGGCGCGCTACACCATCCTGATCGACGGCATCAGCAAGGCGTTCGCCGCCACCGGGCTGCGCGTCGGCTGGGCCGTCGGGCCGGTCGACATCATCACGCGCATGTCGGCCTTCCTCGGCCACGTGGGCGCCTGGCCGCCGCGCGCCGAACAGGCCGCCACGGTTACGATGCTCGACGATGCGGACGCCATCCGCGCCTACCAGGCCGCCTTCAAGCGCCAGATCGAGTCGCGTCTCGAGCGTCTGCATCGCGGGTTCCAGGCGCTGGCCGCCGAAGGGCTGGCCGTGGGAAGCATCCCGCCCATGGGCGCCATCTACCTCACCGCGCGCATCCATCCGTTCGGGCGCCGCACCCCCGAGGGCCGCGAGCTCGCCACCAACGAGGACATCCGGCGCTATGTCCTGGAGTCGGCGGGCATCGGCATCGTGCCCTTCCAGGCCTTCGACTCCCGTGAGAACGACGGCTGGTTCCGGCTCAGCGCCGGGGCCGTCTCCGAGCCGGAGATCGAGGCGGCCCTGCCGCGCCTGGCCGCCGCCCTGCGCTCGCTGACCTGACCGAACTGCCGCCCGCGCCTCGCATGTCCCCTGCCCTCGCAGCCTGGCGCCGCCATCCGGCGCGCTGGATCAACGTCCTGCGCCGCCTGCGCGAGGGGCTGCCGGCGCGCGGCGGCGCCGTCTCGCCCGAAGTCGCCAACGACCTTTTCCAGGCCCACCTCGCCGTCTACCATTTCGCCGCCCGCTTCGCCTCCGGCCGGCGGGTCCTCGACCTCGGCTGCGGCACCGGCTACGGCAGCGCCCACCTGCTGGCGTCGGGGGCTTCCAGCGTGCTCGGCCTCGATGCCGACGGCCCGAGCCTGGCCTACGCGCAGCGCCGGTTCGCCGGCCCGCGGCTCCACTTCGTCCGCGGCCGGGCTGAGCTGCAAGGCAGCCTGACCGAGGCGCGGCGCTTCGACCTCATCGTCGCGGCCAATCTGCTCGCCCATCTCGTCGCGCCCGCCGCGGCCCTCGATGCCGCGCAGCGCGTCCTGGCGCGCCAAGGCACCTTGCTCGCCTCCGTGCCGCCGATCGCCGACGAGCGCGTCATGGAGCAGCACCGCGCCAGCGGCGTCCACCGCGCGAACCTCTATCTCTGGGATTGGGAATCGCTGCTGCGGCCGCGCTTCCAGGAGCTGCGTCTCTTCCGCCTCCTGCCGCCCCCAGGCGCCAGCCTCGACTTCGCCGATCCGCGCCGCTCGCGCCACGCCGCCGCCGACTTCCGCTGCGAAGAGATCCCGCCCTCCGAGCTCGCCTCGGCCGGCAGCCTCAGCGTCATCTTCGTCGGCAGCACCCCACGGCCGAGCTGACTACACCCCCGGCGGCCTGTAGCCGACGACCGGGTTGGCGAAGCCGCGGCAGCCGCCGGCCTCGAGCAGGGTCTCGGTCTCGAAGATGCGCGGGCGCTCGACCAGCTCGCCGCCGGGGCCCGGCACCAGCTCGACCAGACTCTGGCGCCGCAGCTTGTAGGTCCCCAGGGTCGAGAAGTGAATGACGAAGCTCTTGCGCGTGCGGGCGGGATCCTCGACCGGCGAGCCGCCGTGCAGCAGCGAGGAGTGCCAGATGAGCACCTCGCCCCGCCGGCAGGTCAGCGTCTCGCTGCCCAGGCCATGGGCGCGCACCTGCTCGCGGTCGAACTCGGCCATCGCGTTCGACTCCCGCTCGCCGTAGCGGCCATGGTCGAAGCGGTGCTCGCCCGGCTCGAACTGGTAGTAAGGCAGGCGGTGGGAGCCGGGCACGTAGATCAGCGGGCCGCTTTTCGGGTCGATGTCCTCGAGGGCCACCCAGGCCGCCAGCAGGTGGCTCGGCGGCCGGGTCTGGACGAAGACGGGGTCGCGATGCAGCGCCTGCTGGCTGCCGTACTCGAAATAGAGAGCCTGCGTGGCCACCGCAGGCCCGCCGAGGATGAGCTCCACGTAGTCGAAGATGGGCCGCCACAGGTAGATCTCACGCGCCGCCGCCGAATGCGAGTACAGGTCGGCGATGCGATAGGAAGGCCGGCGGTCGCGCCCGCTCTCCGCCTCGGCGAACGAGCGCAGCCGCCCCTGGCTGGCATAGGCGAGATCGGCCGGCTTCTCCCGCCACACCCGCTCGATGTCTTCGGCGAGCTCGCCGTAGACCCTTTCCGGCAGGGCCGACGCGAAGGTCAGGTAGCCGCGCTCGACGAAGTGCCGCAGCTTCTCGGCCTGCTCCGCGCCGATCTCTCCCCTCTTCAGCCGGCTCTCGATCCGCCGCTGCGCGTCCGGCTGGTCAACCCACAGGTCGCTGGCCAGCAGCCCGGCCGGCGTCAGGGGAGAGGAAGCAGCCGCCTGTGGCTGCCTCCTCAGGATCTTCTGGAGCACGCTGCGCATCGTCGACTCGCCCGGAATTATAGGCCCGGGCGGGTCGTCTGCCCTCGGCCGGCGTCTACCGGATCAGGGCCGGATCAGGGGTTGATGATCGAGACCTGGCCCCGGATCTCGCCGCCCGGATAGAGATCGGTATGGAGGTTGGCGTAGATCCGGCCGAACTTGATGGCGCGGAGCACCGCGAAGAGCCCGCCTTTCGGGATGCCCTGGCTGCCGACCGCGATCACGTTGTCGGCCGTGATCGTGCCGCTGATCGTGGCCGGATCGGGCGGGCAGGGCTGCGTGCCGGCCGGCCCGTTGCCCAGGTTGGAGCACAGGAAAATCATGATGCCGCCGTTGACGCCGGGCTGTGCGATGTGGAAGTGGGATTGCAAGACGTTGCCCGCCAGGTTGTGGTACTCCAGGGTGTAGGAAATCGAGGTGCCGTCCGGGCTGACCGTGGCGTTGAAGAAGCCTCCGCCTGGGCTGAAGATCGCCGGAACCTCGTCGAAGGCGCGCAGGTGCGCGAAGAGCTGCTGCTGCGCGACCGCGGCCTGCGGGGCGGCGTAGGCGAGCACCAGCGCGAACAGGCAGCACACGGGAACCATGGTCTTGCGCATAAACCCTCCTTTTCCCGCCGGAGCGGCGGGAGTCGAGCGCGTGGAACCCCCCCCCCTTTTATGGGGTCGATCGGGGTCGATCGGGTCGGTCCTTGCAGGGAGCCATCCAGCCATCCGTGCGGGCGGCTCCAGCCGGTAAGTCCCGCCTCGCCCCCGCCGGGTTCAATCCCAGGCGTGGGCCTACCAGCGTATCCCCAATTCGGTCCTGGAGGAAAGACTGCAGGAGGAGAGGGCGCGGCGTTCAGTGCGCCCAGACCTTGGCCGGATCGCGCTCGAAAGGATAGACGTGCACCATCCAGCCGAAGATCACCGGATGGAAGTCGCCGCCGCCGGCGCGGCAGGCCTCCTCGGTCGAGATCGATCCGGCAAAGCCGAACTTCTGCCAGTCGGCCGTGGCGAACCGCTCCTTGGGCGGCAGGCAGATGTTGACGTGCTGGTGCCAGCTCGCCACCGACAGCGGGACCCGTTCGTCGAGCTTGTCCTCGGACCACTCCTTGGGGGCGGTGTACATGACGCCTACCAGCTCGAAGCCGTCCGCGGTCTTCTTGTAGAGCAACGAGGTCGGCGACGCCGGATCGAAGGTGAACGCCTCCTGGTAGCCGTGTCCCCAGTTGGTGAAGTGATACATGGGCTGTTTTACATTGGGCAAGTACTGCAAATAGCCGTCCGCCACCGCCAGGCGGTAGTCCTTGTACTTGTCGATCGCGCCGCGCAGGGTCTTGACGATTTCGTCCGCCCGCTTCTGGTCGCCCTCCCGCGGCGGGCGCGCCGCGGTCATCTTCATGTGGGCGCCCATCTCCATGTGCATGTGCGACATCGATTGGTTCGCGCCGTGCTGCACCGGGCGGCTCTGCTCGGCGTCCCCGGTTGCGCCGCTCCCCGGATGGCCCATGTGCTGCATGCCCGCATGCGCCCCATCCTGGGCGCGGAGCCGTCCTTTCCACACCGCGAGCACCAGGAGCGCCAAGACGATCGCGAACAGCCGCATCCACATCAGTCGTGTTTTCATGAGCCCAGAGCTCCCCTGGCCAAACGCCGGATCGATCCCCCTTACTCTAGACGTAAATCGGCCCGCCGAGGTTTCCTCCGCGCCACGGCCAGGGGCATCTGGGTGGGGGCGTCCCCTTCCCCCGGAGGGGAGGGAAGGGGATCGAGGGGTTGCGGGGGGCGATCCAATAGATGCTTTGAGCAGTCCTCCACACCCACCTCGCAGCGCCGCTTTATGTCTCGGGGCCGCGCACCGGCGGCGCCAACTAGAACCTGACCATCGCTCGACTCGCCTCCATGGCCGACGATGATAGTCTGCCGCACCTGGCGCGACTCGACCGCTGACCGCCTTCCGCAAGGCCCGGGCGCGCCGAGGAGAGCACGAGCGATGGGCGAACCGATCCGCATCCGCAGTTTCGTCAACGGCCGCTGGGAGGAGGGAGAGGGCCGCGGCACGAGCCTGCTCAATCCGGCCACAGAAGAGCTCCTCGCCACGGCATCCACGCGCGGCGTGGACATGGCCGCGGCGCTCTCCTACGCCCGCAAGGTGGGCGGACCCAGCCTGCGCGAGCTGGGTTTTGCGCAGCGCGCCTCCCTGCTCAAGAAGCTGTCGTCGATCATGCGCGAGCACCGCGACGAGCTGTTCGAGATCGCCATGCGCAACGGCGGCAACACCCGCGCCGACGCCAGGTTCGACGTCGAAGGGGCTACCGGCGCGCTGAGCTTCTATGGCGGCCTCGGCGCCTCCCTGGGCAACGACAACCTCCTGCCGGCCGGCGACGGGGTGGCACTGGCGCGCAACGCCCCCCTCTGGGGACAGCACGTCTGGACGCCGCTGCGCGGCGCCGCCGTCCTGATCAACGCCTACAACTTCCCCGCCTGGGGCTTCTGCGAAAAGCTGGCGTGCGCCTTCCTGGCGGGGATGCCGGTGGTGGTCAAGCCCGCCACGCAGACCGCGCTGCTGGCCTATCGCATCGCCGAGATCTGGGTGGGCAGCGGCCTGCTGCCGGAAGGGAGCTGGACCTTCCTGGCCGGCCCGGCGGGCGACCTCCTCGACCACCTCGAAGCCCAGGACGTGCTCGCCTTCACCGGCTCGGCGACGACCGCCGCGCAGCTCCGCTCGCATCCGCGAGTGCTGGCCAAGGGCGTGCGGGTCAACGTCGAAGCCGATTCTTTGAATGCCGCGGTGCTCGGCGCCGACGCCGCTCCCGGCTCGCCGACCTGGGACCTCTTCCTGCGCGACGTGGCGCACGAGATGACCCAGAAGACCGGGCAGAAGTGCACCGCCACGCGGCGGATCTTCGCTCCCGCCGAACGGGTGCGCGACGTCGAGGACGCCCTCGCCGGCCGCCTGGCCGCGGTCAAGGTGGGCGACCCCTTTGCCGAAGGCGTGAGCATGGGGCCGCTGGTCAGCGCCGCGCAGCGCGACGGCGTGCGCGATGGCATCGAAGCCCTGGCGCGCCACGCCCGCATCGTGTTCGGCAGCCCGCGCGAGGTGACGCGGCACGACGGCGGCGACCCCGCGGTCGGCTTCTTCATCTCGCCGGTGCTGCTGCGCGCTGACGACGGCGGCGCCGAGGAGATCCATCGCCGCGAGGTCTTCGGGCCGGCCGCCACCCTGCTGCCCTATGGCGGCGCCGCACAAGAAGCCGCCGGCCTGGTTGGCCGCGGCGAAGGCTCCCTGGTCTCGACTCTCTACTCCGACGACCCCGCCTTCCTGCATGATGCTCTACTCGCCGCGGCTCCCTACAACGGCCGCCTGGCCGTCGGCTCGGCCGAGGTCGCCGCCGAATGGTGGAGCCCCGGCGCCGCCCTCCCCGCCCTCCTGCACGGCGGCCCCGGCCGCGCCGGAGGCGGCGAAGAGCTCGGCGGCCTCGCCGGCGTCCACCGCTACATGCAGCGCACCGCCCTCCAGGGTCCCCGCGCCCTGCTCGAATCCGTCATCCGAGGCAGCCAGCCACCAAACTGACGGCATCCTTGGCCCCGCCGCCGGGCAATGGGAAACCCGAAGAGCCTCGCCCCGTAAGTAGAGGGATGAGAACGACGCGCAACCGCCGCGCCGCGCTGGCGCTCCCGCTTGGTCTGCTGGCTCTGCTGGCGGCGCCGCTGGCCTTCTCGCGCGGCCCGAAGCCGGCGCTCGCGCTGGTCGGCGCCAGGATCTATCCGGCGCCGGCGGCGGCTCCGATCCTCGATGGAACGGTGGTCCTGTCGGGCGGCAAGATCGCGGCGGTCGGGCCGCGCGCCGGCGTGGCCATCCCGGCCGGCGCGCAAGAGCTCGACTGCAAGGGGCTGGTCTTGACCGCCGGTTTCCAGAACAGCCACGTCCATTTCACCGAAGACAGTTGGGCCGGAGCGGGAAGCCAGCCCGCGTCCGTCCTGGCAGGGCATCTCCAAGCGATGCTGACGCGCTACGGGTTCACCACCGTCGTGGACACCGCGTCGAGCCTGGAGAACACGGCCGCGCTGCGCCGGCGCGTCGAGTCGGGCGAAGTTCCCGGGCCGCGCATCTTCACCGCCGGCGAGGGGCTCTATCCGCCCGACGGCATCCCCTACTACCTGAAGACCACGCTGCCCGCCGTCGTGCTCAGTCAGCTGCCGCAGCCGCGCTCGCCGCAACAGGCCGTCGACGTCGTCGAGAACCACGTGCGCGGCGGCTCCGACATCATCAAGCTGTTCACCGGCTCATGGGTCAAGCGCGGCACGGTGCTGCCGATGCCCGAAGAGATCGCCACCGCGGCCGCCGCCACGGCCCACCGTCATGGCAAGCTGGTCTTCAGCCACCCTTCCAACCTTGCCGGGCTGGAGGTCGCAATCCGCGCCCATGTCGACGTCCTGGCCCACGTGCTCGACGATGCCCGCGGCCTCACACCGCGGCATCTCGAGCGGATGAAAGAGCAGAACATGGCCGTCATCCCGACGCTCAAGCTCTTCGATCACCCTCCCTACCTCTTCGAGCTGCTCGACGAGGTGCGCGACTATTCCCGCCTCGGCGGGCAGATCCTCTTCGGCACCGACGTCGGCTACCTGACGGACTACGACCCCACGACGGAGTACGAGCTGATGGAGAGCGCCGGGCTCGGATGGCGCGACGTCCTCGCGACTCTGACCACCAATCCCGCCCAGCGCTTCGGCGAAGCCGCCCGGCGCGGCCGCATCGAGCCCGGACTGGACGCCGATCTCGTCGTCCTCGCCGGCGATCCGGCCGCCTACCCCCGCAACTTCGTCGACGTTCGCTACACCATCCGCGGCGGCCGGGTCATCTTCTCGGCCCCGAGCCGGCCAGCGGCCTGTTTGCGGCGCGGGATCTGCCCGTCGACGGTCACGCCCTGGATCCGGGGTCGATGCACCTCGTGGGCGATCGAGGCCGGCGCCGGCGAAGCGCGAGAGCCTGCCTAGAGGTTGCGATTGCCGGCGAGTTGGACCACAATTGGACCACTTCGCTCGGAGGCGCGATCCCATATCATCGCGCGGCGCGGCGGGGGTGACGGGGTGATATGGCCAGGACGCATGCAACTGCGCGTCACCGCGACGCAGACGGCGACGTTCCACGAAAACGCGCTTCCGACCGTTCCTCAGTAGCGAACCGCTTCCGCCATTTGGACTGGCGCTAGACTAAATGCACGCCCTCCTCGTACAAGGGGACCTCCAGAGGCGCGGGCGAAGTGTCCCGGCACTCCCGGCCGAGACGCAGGCGCACGACTCAATGAACTAGGCACCCATGACCCGCTTCCCCTTCGCTGCTCCTTCCCAGGACGCCTCAGCCAGTTCCGGGCGCCTGAACGCGCCTACTCTGGAGCCAATCGATGGGCACGGGTCAAAGCGCCTTGCCGAAGTACCAAAGCTGTGTGGCATCACTTCGCCGCATAAATCTCTGCTAGCCCTTCCCTCGGTCTGGGGCCCATGCCATGCTTCGCGGCGCGAATACTACTCGGCCAAGATCCCTGGTCGGCTCGCGGGTTCTCGGAACCGCCGCCGCCTAGCTCCGGCTTTACTGATTCGTGAGGCAGTCGCGCTACTCACCGGGAGCAGAATATGAAGAAAAACAGTGCCCCTGCCACTGAGGCTGAACTGATCCAGGGGACAGAGCTATCTTTCGACACACAGAATCCACGACTCGTCGAGCACGGCGATCCCCAATCCCAGAAAGACATCCTTCACATACTCTGGCGCGAGTTCTCTGTCGACGAGATCGCACTCTCGATCGCTGCTAACGGTTATTTTCCCTTTGAACCCTTGTTCGCCGCCAAAGAGGGTGGCCGGCTAGTGGTCATAGAAGGTAACCGGCGTCTGGCCGCCGTGAGGCTGCTCCTCGACTCCAAGTTGCGCCAGGATGTCGGTGCGACCGATCTGCCCTCCATCAGCGCGGCAGCCGCGAAACACCTCCAGAGACTGCCGGTGGTCATCTGTTCCAGAGACGACATCTGGCAGTATGTTGGGTTCAAGCATGTTAACGGGCCACAGCAGTGGCAGTCCTACAGTAAAGCACGGTACGCGGCCTGGGTCCACAACGAGCTGAGCGTTTCACTCGACGAGATCGCCAGACGAGTCGGCGATCAGCATTCAACCGTGCAGCGTCTCTACCGGGCCTGGATGGTGGTAGAAGAGGCCGAAAAGGCTGGTGTTTTCAGCAGGGACGATCGTACGAAACGACATTTTTCCTTTTCTCATCTTTACACTGGCCTTGACTATCCTGGCATTCAGAGATTCATAGGACTCTCTAGGGAGAAGAGCTTCGATACTCGTTCCCCGGTTCCGAAAAATAAACTGCTAGAACTCGGTGAGTTATGTGAGTGGCTCTATGGCAGCAAGTCCAAGCAGAAGAAGCCGGTAGTCGAGTCTCAGAATCCGGATCTTCGGATACTCGATGAGGTACTCCAAACAAAGAACGGCATAGCCGCCCTTCGCCACGGGCTCCCGTTGTTAGTGGCCAGGGACATTGGCAAGGGAGACGAGCAGCTATTCCGAGAGGCGCTGGTTGCTGCCAAACAGTCTCTTCAAGAAGCTCGGGGCAGGTTCCTCACGGGTTACCAGGGAGAAGTCGATCTCCTTCAAACGGCCAGCGAGATCCTGCTCTTGGCCCGTGACCTCCATGGTGAAATGACCGAGTTTCAAAAGCAACCCCCGCCGAGGCGGCAGAGGGCTACATAGGTCGTGGCGCAGCTACTAGCGCCTTCCGCTTCCGCCGGTCCGGAAACACATGCGGACTGGCTAGAGCTGCGCGCACTGATGGCGGCCGACCACAACAGCTCCCTGCAAGATCTCATTCAGGTAATCCGCCGAACCGGCACAATTGAAGCTATCGGCGGCGACGCAGAGGTTGATGAAGCAGGGGACCGCGGGGCGGAAAAGACCCAATCCCTGGCTGAGGCAGCATTTGAGGAAATCGAGGATCGTCTGGAAGCGTGTGGTGGCAGCCAGGTCGGAATGTACGCCTTCCGTGTTTTCCCACAGTACATCGAGTCATCTGAGGCGAAACAGATGTCCGTTTATCGGTTCCTTCTACTTCTAAGCGAGTTTGGCAAGGATGCCGGCCCTCCTGGCGTCGACGGCGCTAGACTCTTCGAGCTGGTGTCGCTGAGTGCAGCAGAGCGTTACTTCGGCTGTGATTCATCGCCAGCACACTCTTATCATTTCGGTTCTCCCCGTCGCAGTACTAACCGCAAGTTTGCGGTGGCCCTCAGCGAGCTCTGTTTTCAAATGGGAGAGGGCGCGGGGTGTCGGAGTGACCGCGCCTCCAGAAGACACCAGAAGGACGCTGGGCTCGATTTGTCTGTCTGGTGCCCCTTCTATGACGGTAGATCGGGAAAGCTGATCGGATTTGGGCAATGCGCAACGGGAAGTGACTGGAAGGACAAGCTCACGCACCTACAACCTCAGACTTTCTGCGCCATGTGGATGCGAGATACGCCCGCCGTTTTGCCGGTGCGGCTGTTCTTCGTGCCGTTTAGGATTCCACGTCAAGGCTGGCTAGAGTCATCAATGCGTGGGGGAATTCTGTTCGACAGATGCCGAATTGCCTCCTTGGCGCGCGGCATGAGGCCCGATCTTCTCGCTGCGTGCGACGAATGGGCGACGCACGCAGTTGATGAGCGGCTTCGGCCGTGAGGCATCGCTTCCATGCCCTTTGCCCGTACTTTGCAATGTTTCCGGAGTCTTTTGTAGAGACTTGGATAGACCGGCTAACACGGGCGGACGACTTTGTGTTGGACCCGTTCTGTGGTCGTGGCACGACTCCATTCCAGGCCCTTCTAATGGGTCGTAATGCAGTCGCCAGTGATCTAAATCCAGTCGCTTTTTGTCTGACCCGTGCGAAGACAAATGCACCGGCCATCGCGACCGTTCGGCACCGTCTAACAGCGCTTGAGCGCCACTTCGCGCCACCCAAGGAGAGTCAGTGCCAAGAGTTGGGCGCATTCTTTCGTTTGGCGTACAGCCGGCAAACTCTTGGTCAGCTTCTCTATCTGCGTGATCATCTTAAATGGAGGGAATCACGGGTCGATTGCTTTGTCGCGGCACTGATACTGGGATCGCTCCACGGTCAGAGGTCGCCGTCATATTTCAGCAATCAGATGCCTCGGACTATCAGCACCAAGCCACGTTACTCCGTCAAGTTTTGGAGGCTGAGGGGGTTGCGTCCGCCGATACGGGATGTGTTCGAGGTACTTCGTCGCCAGTTGACATATCGGTATGAGACCCCTCCCCCTCCTGGCCGTGCGGCCGTCTGGCAGATGGACATGCGTGAGTTACCCCGTCTACAAGCGAAGTTCCCGAGGTGCAGTTGCGTTATTACATCTCCTCCGTATTTCGACGTCACGAGGTTTGAGGAGGATCAATGGTTACGTCTTTGGTTTCTTGGAGGGCCCCCGAAGCCCACATATCGGCAGGTCTCTAGAGATGATCGCCATTCTAGCTTGACGGCTTACTGGCGAATGATAACCGACATGTGGCGGACACTTGGCCTGGTGCTGGCCCCGAGGGCAGAGGTCGTGATTAGACTGGGAGGGAGAGCATCGGTGACCGAGCATCTCGTAAACGCTCTAACTGGTAGCGCAGCAGTCAGCAGACGACGTGTGAAGCTGGTTAGCTGTGAGGTTAGTGAGATCAGGAAGAGACAAACCGGTGCGTTTCGGCCTGGCTCGAAAGGTTGTCTGCGCGAGGTAGATTGCCACTTCAGCCTCTCCTGATGATCTTCGCTCGGCGCCGTATCAAGGCGACAAACTACCAAACTACAACAATGTTTGGCAATGCGCAAAGTTTTCCCAATTGTTGTTGACTGCGCCCTTTTTTGGTGAGCCAGTCGCCCAAATTCCGCCCAAGAAAAGTGCACGGATTCCCTCCTTCAGTGCCAGTCACGCGGAGCCTGGCTGCCAGGGTTGTTCTTCTTCCCTTTTGATAGTCGAGGCAAACCCAGCCGATCCCCTGGCTCAAGGCGAGATCGAGCACCGCCGCTTCGCCCAAGTCCAGGGAAGCTTGTGTGACGGGGTGCGGCGGCCTCTCAAGCGCAACAGTGCGGAGCCAGGGCGGATCGATCGAGGGGTAGCCCAGTGGCAGGCCTCGATTCAGCTCCGCGCGAACCTCGGCAGGGCAGAGGAACCGGAAGCGGTAGACAGCCGATCACATCCAAGGCTTCGGCGCGGGAGAGCGCGATGAGAGGCCCGGTATCAATCCTAACAACCAGTCCCAACCGTCTGGCGCACCGGCCCAGCGCCGGAGTACGCTCCGCCAGGCAGCAGCACCGCCAGTCGCCCATGCAGTGAAAACCTAACTGCTCTATCTCCGGTTGCCAGGGATTCAGCAAGGGAACGCCGAGCTTCAAGAAGTCCCCAACGTTTCGGGTCACCAGCGTCAACCTGTGGACTTCCGCCGTGGCGGCGAAGAAGGCATCAAAGACGCCGACGTGCTGACCGGCTCTTTGCCCGCGCGCCATGACGATCCCCCAGGCCTCGGCGATCCGGCGATCAATGTCGAGGATGCGCCCTTCGAAGCGGGCGGGCAAATTTCCGGTTAGCCAGGTGGCCAGGCGGTCGCGGCGTTTTCCACTCGCGGATTCGGCTGCCGCTTCACCCACTCGGAGATGATGTTCGTATCGAGCAAGTAGCTCATAGGTCGAGCTCGCGTGGACCCCCCTCGACAGCCAGGCCCGAATCCCGCAAAGGAGAGGCCGCGAAGAAATCGGCCAGGGTTCCCTGGCGTTGCGAACCAAAACGGCTACTGGGTTGTTTCCTTCGTCGGCACCATCCTCGCACGCGCGGGAACGGGGACCGGGAAGCGGGAGCGTGAAGGCTCCTGCCGGCCTCGGCGCCGCGAAACACGGTCACGTTATAGGCAGCGGTGGGATCGGCCCGATTGCATCCACTCTTAGGAGTACACGCCGAGTTTCGCAGCGTCCTTGAAAGGATTCCGAAGATCTTCTCGTCGAATGGCGTGAACGCCCCGTGACAGGCCTCGGCCAGGCCGTCCACCGCCACACCCCGGCCTGCCGAATCTGCCGCGGGGAGCGGCTGCTCTCCCTGGCCGGGTGAAGACAAGCTGTTGACGATCAAAGGCACCGTCGGAACGTAGGGATCGGCGACTGGCTGCCCTGCCAGGTCGAGGCTGACGGTCAAGGAAGGAGCCGCGCCCGGCGCGACGAGGTCCGAGTCCTGGCCGCGGCGCGCCAGAGTGGCTTGCGGTATGAGAGGCCGCCGAGGGTTCAATCGATCTTCCAGGAAGACGACGGCTGGTTCCGGCTCAGCGCCGGAGCCGTCTCCGAGCCGGAGATCGAGGCGGCCCTGCCGCGCCTGGCCGCCGCCCTGCGCTCGCTGACCTAACCGGTGGTCAAGCCCGCCACGCAGTGACCAACAACACGACCTTGCCAGCCTTGGCGATCGCGGCCTTGTTCTTTTTTGGACGTATGCCCTGGGAACCGATAGCGCGCGCTGGAGTGCGAAAGTTGTTCGGGATCGAAGACCTCCCGCAGCTACGCTATTCAGCGTGATTGTGTTTGGCTGCGACTACCCAGCGATCAAACTCCCTGGCATATCGCCAGCAGGCGATAGACCATCTTGGTTTCCTGAAGGTATCCGTATAGTCGATGCGGCAAACGAAATACAACGTGTCCCTGCCGCTTTCGATGCCATTCGCCTCCGACTCGGACAGACCATCGAAGATACCGAGGCCCTTGACGGGACGGCCAACTGGTACTACCGCGAAGAATTCCTCGCCGTGCGTAGGTGGCGGCTCATCAGGCAGCTGCGCAGTGGATGGGATTATCGCAATCGCAAGTTTAGAGATCACATTAGTGGCTGGCACGCCGCCAGAGTTTCGCATTGTAGTCTTGATGCGCAAGGGCTCGCCGGGATTGAATTTCGTCGGGGCAACCATTCCGGTCATGATAACCCAGGCGCGCCGGCCAAGCTCAAGACTCCTCTCGGCAATCCTGTTGCTCTCCTCTGTTGCCTCATTGCTCCGAAGGGTTGCCGCCGCCGCCTCTTCCCTGCTTTCTCTCGCCTCCCTGATCGCTCTCCTGGTAAGAATTGCCTGCCAGAACGCAGCTACGGTATAGGCAGTGAGAATGAGAACTCCAGCCGTAGTGACAATGAACGTCCAGAACGCCAGCGAGTTCTGGCAGTCAGCCGCCGCACTTGCGGCTATGTTGCCAATCATAAAATCGCGTTCCTTATCCTTGCCGCGATCCCCGTTGTTGATGTTGGCGGCCTGTGGGTTGCGTTCTTCTGTTATAGCTGTAGCTATTTAGTCAGAACCGTCGCCGGCATTGGTGGCATTGTCATCCCGGTTCTTGTGCTTGGACCGTTGGCGCTTCTCAGGCTGCTGGACCGCTAACATCGCGTGGACCCCCATGGGGGCGCTCGACAGCCAGGCCCGAATCCCGCAAAGGAGAGGCCGCGAAGAAATCGGCCAGGGTTCCCTCGCGTTGCGACTTGCGCTCCCACTCGTCTGCCGAGATGACTACGACCGCCTTCCGGCCGTGTCGGGTGATGAGCTGGGGACCCTGCTTGAGGGCGCTTTCGACCACCTCGCTCAAATGCGCCTTCGCGTCGGCGAGAGTCCAGACCTTGGCGTTTCGTGTCATGGTCATATTGGTCATTTTAGGGGATGCGCCTTGCTTCCCCAAGTCATGTCAAACTAACCAAAGGCCAATGGCCAAGGGCAGATGATGGCTCATTCGAGCCGGGCTTCCGTGGAGGAGTCGGCGCTCACCGCGACCGTGACGCTGGTGCCTGCGAGCGACACGACGTAGCGGCCAACCGGCAGGCCGTCGAGCCGCAGCGGCCGCTCCGGCGAAAGCACGGGCGCCGTGCCGAGCTGGCGCAAGAGCGCGGTGAGGTCCCAGCCGCTCTCCGAGACAATACGCGGCGGGCCTTCCTTGCCGGCGCTTATTAGCAGCAGCGACCCGGCTGGCCCGGGCTGCAGGGTCAGCCCTTCGTCCTGGGCCTGCGCCGAGGACACCCAACCGCCGAAGATCCAGCCGCTGCCGGTGGCTACCGCTGGCCGTACGCGGGGCGAAAGGGGAGGTTCGACGCCGGCCGAGGCCTTGCCCTCGGCATCGGTGGTCAGGATGCGCTGGCCCTTGCCCTCCTCCTCCATGAACACGAAGACTCCGGGAAGGGGCGTCCCGTCGGCGCTGAGCACTCGCACCTCGATGGCGGCAGGCTTGCGCTTGCTCAGCACCAGGCGCATCGGCTCGGGCTGGCGGTCGCCGTCGATCGCGGCCTCGGCAACCGGGCTCGACAGCTCGAGGAGTTGGGCCTGGAGTGCCACCTTGCCCGGCTTGATGCCGGCAAGCTCGAAGCTCCCATCGGCGGCGGAGAGGGCCACCGCGCCGCCCACCAGGTCTTGGACGTGAGCCCCCGCCGCAGGCCGCCCATCTTCGTAGGTGACGCTGCCGCCGACTGCCAGGCCGGGGTAGTCGAGAAGGGTGTCGAACCTCTCGACCGCCGGGATCTCGAAGGTCTGTGCGGGGGTGTGGGAAGAGCCCTGCTCCGGCACCCAGGAGACCTGCCAGCGGCCCGCCGCCAGCTCGTCGGTCGCAAAGCTGCCGTCGGCCGCCACCTGCACGTCCACCTGGGGCCGCCCCACTCCGAAAACCTGCTGTTGGGTCAACCCGTCGGGTGTCGTGAGATTGACGATCCGGCTCGTCGCCCCTTCGGCGACGGGCGGCTGCCAGATCAGCCCCCCGGCACCGCTCGGGTGGCCTCCCACCCGCACCAGCCCGACGACAGTCAGGCGCGCTCTGCCGCAGTTGACGTCGCGCTCTTCGCCGTCGATCACTAGGACATGCTGCTCGCACAGGAGCTTGCGCCCGGAGAGCACCGACACCGTGACCGCCCCCGCGGGGACGTGCCGCAGGGTTGCGACCCCTTCTTGCACCGGAGCGGTCAGCATGTCCGGCTCCAGCCAGTCATTGCGCAGGTCGGCACGCGCGATCGCCCCGTCCGCCCCTTCCAGGGCCGCCGCCGGGCCGGTGCTCTTGACCAGGACTCGCAGGGTCGCGCCCGCCGAAAGCGCGATGTCGCCGATGTCGGCCGGTGGCGGGGCGGAGCCCGGGCCGGCACCGTCCTGGCCGCCTGGGGCCGCCACGGAGACCTCGGCGTGGGCGCGCGCGAACCCGGCCGCCTCGACCCTGAGCACCGCGGCTCCCGGCGCGAGCCCGGTCAGAAGGAAGCGGCCCTCTTCATCCGTGGCGGCTTGCAGCAGGTCCCGGATCGCCCAGGCCACCGCGGGGCCGTCGGTTCCCGGACGCGGCAGCCAGACGCGGGCGCCGGCGACCGGCAGGCCGTCGCGGCCGCTCATCACCCGGCCTGAGACCGCCAGGCCGGGGGGAGCGAGGAGGTCGCCCAGGTCGCGGTCCTCGCCGGCCAGGGCTGCCGCCACGCCCAGGCGCAGCTCCCGGGTGGCGGGAGAGCGCAGGATCAGCACCGCCGCCTGGCCCGGTGTCAGATCCATGTCGAAGCGGCCCCCGTCGCCGAGGCGGTCTTCGTTCTGGCACGAGGCCTGCTCGATGCGGACCGACCCCTCGCCGACCGGAGCTCTGGGCGCTTCCAACAGCCGGCCGTGGATTGTGGCCGCGCGGGGGAGCACGATCTGCAGCGTCTCGGCGAAAGGCGGGTTGTAGCGCGCGCTGCCGGCGAGATGACCCCGCGCCGTAGCGCTCAGGGTGAGCGGCGCCGCGGGCACGTCCACGAGCTGGGCTAACCCCCGGCCATCCGAGACGGCCAGGCCGCCGGTGCCGGCATCGACCTTGGCGCCGGCGACCGGGGCACCCACGTCATCCACGGTCAGGGCCGCCGCCGCCTGGGCCGGGACGAGTGCCCTGGTACCCAGGTCGTTGCTGCCGGCCCCGAGATCGATCAGCTCGCGCAGCGGCACGAACCCGGGTGCGCTGATGCGCAGTGCCCCCCGCCCGGGTGGCAGGCCGGGCAACCGCCAGCCGCCGTCGGTTTGGGTCTTCATGCCGACAGAGAAGCGTTGCGGCAGCCGCGCCGACATCCAGGCCTCGACCCGCACCTCGGCGCCGGCGAGCGGCGCTCCTGACGCATTGGTGACCCGGCCCGAGACGGCTGCGCCGGCGCTCAGGCGCACGCGCCGCGGCAGGTCGCTCGGGCGCCCGCGCAACGCGGCAGGCGCAAAGCCGCTCGCCGTCACCGTGAGCGTGATCTCCTCGGTGTCTGGGAGGCCCGGCACGGCGAGCCGCCCAGGCTGGGCGCGCAACGTCGCCCACAGCCGGTTCGGGTCGCCGCGGGTGGCGCCTTCCAGCACCGCGCCGCGCACGACGGGGAGCGCCGAGCCGTCGGGGCGCTCCACCGTCACGTCGATGCCGGCGGCCGGGGTAGGCGCCAGCAGCACTGCGGTGCGGCCGGCCGCCACGTCCGCCCACCAGCTCCCCTCCCCCTGACCGCGCAGGCGCACGCGCCAGCGCCGGGCTGGGTCGATAGGCACCGCCAGGCGCCCGCTCGACGGCACCGCCCAGGTCGGCAGGCGGTCCTCCGGCAGATCCCGCCACATCTCGATCGGCGCGGCGATGGCCCACAGGCCCGTGGGTACCGGCGGGCGCCGGGCGGCGCGCGGCGCGCGGGAACCTTGCCCCGGCGCCGGCAGCGCCACCCGGATCTGCAACGACACCGGGGGCGGAGAAACGGGGCTCGGCGTCCTGGCCAAGGCGTCGGGCTCCAGCCGCCGCGGCGCCCGCGACTCCGACCACACCCAGGCAAACTGCAGCCGCGACCTCTGATCCGCGCTCAAGCGCGGCTCTCCCCACGCGGCGGCGACCTCCCCATCCTGGTAGACCAGCCGCCACTGGTCCTGGGCACCGAGCGACTGGATAAGCAGGAAGAACAGGAGCGGGAAGGCCGCCATGGTCCTAGTACTGATAGCAGATGCAGATCAAGTAACCATAGGTATCCTGGTTGCAGACGGTGTATCCGGCTGGCCAAGAAGAAAAGATGCATTGCCCACAGCCAGCATTGGAAGAGCTCTCGCACCAGGCAACGTTGTTGTCCCAGTCGTAGACGACCCGGGCGTTGTTGAAGTACGAGCAGGTCTGGGCGTCGGCCGCGACCTTGGACGGCAACAGAGCGAGCGCGAGACAGACGAGGAACAGAACTCCCAGACAGAGCTTGAAGCGGGACATGGGACCTCCTCTTTCTTGAAGGCGCCTCGTTTCTACCTTGCTCCCCGCTCCAGCACCTCGGCAACGATGAGCCGCGAAGCTGGCGGAGGCATACTTCTGCTTTCCCGGTAGGTGTACATCACGAAAACGATCCTGCCGCCGCGGACATCGCCGCGGAGGTGCGACCGCACATTCACAGGATCGGCCGGAATGTCGATGGTCGCAACTCCGCCCGCCTCGCGCAGCACCTTGATCTGCCACCGCGTGCGGCCCTCGATCACGCTGCGAATCACCAAGCCGGGTCCCTGCGGGAGGGGCAAGATCTCGTCGAGGGTGCGGCGACGGTTGAGCCACGCCTCCCGTGCGCCAATGTCGGTCGCCAACCTCTCGATCTCCTTGTCGCCGAGACTCGCGCAATCGGTGTCGATGCCGAGCCCCGCGGTGTCCCAGGTGCGCACCAGCCTGGCCTTGGAGTCATAGAGGTACGCTCCCGGCTGCACGCCGGGAACCACGATGAAGGAGCCGCCGGCGAGGAAGCGCACCCCGCCAACCTCGAAATGGCCGCAGGACGTATGGTTGAGAGCGCCCGGCCCGCGGGCGTCGGAAAGGATTGGCCGGAGGTCGGAGAGACCCTTGGCCAGGGAGCCGAGCCACACGATCGTGCCATCAGGCGCGACCCCTCGGCTTTCGTCCACCTGGATACCGAGGGCCAAGAGCTGGTCGCCGGCCACGTCGATATCCTCGACCTTCTCCAGGCGAGCCTCCTGCCGCAGCGGCTGGTCCAGCGTCCGCCAGGTCAGGCCAAAGTGTCCGGCCATCACGAGGTAGCTGGGCGAGGCGCCAATCCAGGAGCCGAAACGCCAGCCGCCGACTGTCTTGTTGCCGGGGATCATCTCGCGGGGAGCGGGACCTCCGGGATCGAGGGAAGCCTCCACCATGCCGCCCTGACTCAGCGACAGGTACACCTTCTGGTCGCTCGCCCAGCGGACGTCCCGTGCCTTCTCGAGGTCCTTGGACAGCACGCGGTCCGAGACAATGCGCAGCGCAGCAGTCGACGGCAGCGCGGGCGCGGCAACGGCAGCTAGCGCCACGAGGGCGGTCCCTGCCAGCAGCAAGGCTGCCCGGCTACTTCGGGCAACGACGGGACTGCAGCCACTCGTCCGTCGGGACGAAAGTCGTATGGGTACCGGAAATCCTTGCCCTTTGCGCAAGATAATTACCTACGACATGCCTATGCGTGCCGTTCGAGGAAACTAGCATTAGATTAGCGAAATTAGTACCCGCTTGCAAGCACTAAAAAGGATGATGAAAATCGGGGGACTTCCGAGTGGAGAGATAGCCCCGTTTTGGCTCTGCCGCCTACACTGGTGCCCCAGGGCGCCCC
Source organism: Thermoanaerobaculia bacterium (assembly GCA_035544895.1). Taxonomy (GTDB): domain Bacteria; phylum Acidobacteriota; class Thermoanaerobaculia; order Multivoradales; family UBA5704; genus JASLEW01. The sequence continues at coordinate 91,239 of DASZZM010000098.1, read as the reverse complement.
CCGGTCCGCTCGCTTCTCGCGCTTCCCCTCCCTACCACCCCGGCGAGATCAAGAAGCCGGTGACGGTGCTCTTCTGCGGGCGCTCGAAGGGCTTGGCGACGTAGAACTCGAGGACCGCGAAGCCGCCGAGCAGCAGGCGCGCCGACAGGCCGGCAGAGACCACCGGGACGCGCTCGATGGTGTTGCGGGCGAAGCGCACCTTGACCGAGTTGTGCGCGCTCCACGCCGCCCCGGCGTCGACGAAGGCCGACAGCTCGGTGGGCAGGAAGGGCAGCTCCACCAGGCCGTAGTTCTGGCTGCCGAACACCGGGATCCGCACTTCGAAATTCGCCACCGCCAGTCGGCTGCCGATCAGCCGGTCGAACTCCGGGCAGGCGTTCGGCGAGCCCGGCACAGCGGTGCAGTTGGCGCCGCTGAGGCTGCCGAAGTCATAACCGCGCACCAGCCACGGACTGCCCAGGTAGAGGGGCGCCAGCAAGTTGCTCTCGGAGTCGCCGCCGTAGCGCCCCAGGTGCAGGCCCCGCATCGCCAGGGTGACCGGACGCAGGAAGAAATAGCGCCGGTAATCGGCGGTGACGGTCTCGAACTTGAGGTCGCCGGCCGTCGCCCCCACCTCCAGCCGGTAACGCTGGCCGCGCGCCGGCGAGGTGAACCCGAAGGCGGAATTGTCGCCGACCAGCGCCACGCTGCCCTGGTAGAGGGTGAGCGCCGGCAGCGAGGCCACGTTGAAGCGGCTGCTGCCGACGAACTGGTTGCCCACGAAGACGTCGCGGAACACCTGCGTGCTGAAGCTCAACCGGTTCCAGCTCACCGTCGCCTCGACCCGGCGCGTGGGCGAGAACGGGTACTGCCCGAGCAGCTGGACCTGGTCCTGGGTGATTTTCTCGAACACCTGGTCGAAGGCGGTGCCGGGCACCGTCTGGCCGTTGCCGGCGTCCACCGGCACGGTCGTGATCGAGCTGAACCCCGACAGGTAGGGCACGTGGCCCGCCCCCACCCCCCACTGGAAGCGGCCCTTCTGGTCGAGGAAGAAGGCCGATCCGCCGTAGTCGTGGAAGACCGAGCTGCCCCCCTGGACGCTCACCCCCAGGAGATACTGGTTGAGCATGTCGCTGAACAGCGCCGACACGTCGCCGCCCACCACGTAGCCGAACGAGCTGTAGGCCACCCCGGCTCCTTGCGACACCGCCTCGAGCTGCAGGCGCGGCCGGTACCCGGTCTCCTTCATGCTCTCATCCTTGGGCAGGCCGGCCGGGTTCGCCAGGTAGGCCGACACCTGGCTCTGCCCCGCGGCCAGCCGCACCGGCGGCAGAAGGCTCGGCGCGTTCTCGGCGACCGCGGCGCTGGGCGCCTCGGCCGGCACCGGCTCGCCTTGCAACTGCGCGGGCTCGAGGTCATGGATCTCGTACTCGGTGTTGGCAAAGACCGAGAACATCGCGCGGCCGCTGCGCGCCGCGACGGTCAGCGCGGGCGACAGCCGGGTGATTCCGGCGACCCCGGTGGCGGCGCGCGTCACCTGGAACAGGCGGCCGCCGCCGATCTCCAGGCGGTAGAGATCGCTCACCCCGCTGGCGTCGGAGAGGAAGTAGAGCTGCTGCCCGTCGGGGCTGAACTGCGGGTTGATCTGGTTGCCCTTGCCCGGCGGCGTCGCCGGCCGCGGCGGGCCTCCCGCGACGTCGAGCAGCCAGACGCGAACCGGTCCGAAGGTCAGCTCCGCGAGGTTGGTGCCGGGACCGCGATCGGAAACGAAGGCAATCGTCTTGCCGTCCGGCGACCATGCCGCCTGCAAGTCGGCGTAGAGGTCGTCGGTCAGCTTGCGCGCCTTCTCGGTTGCGAGGTCGAGCAGGTACAGATCGGAGACGGCACCGGCCGAGCCGCTGAAGGCGATCGACCGGCCGTCGGGCGACCATGCCGGGTCCCACATCGCGCCGACGCCGGGGACGCCGATCTCCCGCTCGATGCGCCGCGACGCGATGTCGACGATGGCGATCTTGTTGGCGCCGCGGGTATAGACGATGAGCGCGAACTTGCCGCCGTCGGGCGACCACGAGCCGGCGGAGTCGACGAAGCGCAGTGCGTCGAAGTGCGCATCGGAGTCGGTCGACAGGATCTTGCTGCGTATCTCCCCGGTGCGCGCGTCGGCCAGGTAGAGGTCGAAGCTGAACAGCCCGCGGCTGGAGAGGAAGATGACCTGCGTGCCGTCCGGCGACAGCGCCGGACCGATGTTGGCGTCCAGCGTCTTGCCATGCTGCGGGATCAGACGGTTGCCGAGCCCCTCGCCGCCATGGCGGGCTTCGAGGAAACGACCGTAGGCGGCGCCGATCGCGGCTCGCCAGTCGCGCGAGAAGTCTTTGGGGGAGAGGCCGACGACTTCTTTGAGGGCGGCGTCGACGCCCACCACCGTGCTGCGCACGTACAGCGATATCACCGTGCGGTCGTCCCAGCGCCCCCCAACGTAGGCCCAGAACGCCTGCCCCCAGCGGTAGGGAAAGTAGCGGTAGTCGCGCGACAGCTTGGTCAGGTCGGGCAGCGCGTCGCGCATCAGCGCATCGCGCAGCCACATGGCGGTCAGCGCCGAGTCGCGGCCGAGCGACAGGTACTCGGCCAGCCCCTCGATCATCCACAGCGGCACGCGCGGCTCGACCGGCGCGGATCCCGGGTAACGCCTGCCCCGGTTGCGCATCTTGTTGAGGAGGTCGAACTGGAAAACGTGCACCAGCTCGTGGCCGATCACGTGGTCGTTGTCCTCGCCGTCGGCGGTCAGCGGCAGGACCACGCGGTCGCGCAGCGGCTCGGTGAAGCCGCCGGTCCCCTCGCTGATCAGCTCGGGGGTGACGGTCGTCTGCTGGAAGTCGCTCTGGTTGGCATAGAGGATGATCGGCGTGCGGCGGGACAGCTTGGTCCCGAAGACCGACGACAGCCGCTCGTACCAGCGCTCAGCCATGCGCCCGACGTCGCGGATCGAGGGCTCTTCCTGCGGGTAGTAGTGGATGTCGAAGTGCTCGGTGTGCTCGATCCGCCAGTCGAAGTGCCCGTAGACGACCTTGTTGCGGCCGAAGTACTGGGCGCTGGCGGGAGTGGCGAGAATCGGAAAGAGCGCGAGCAGGGCAAGGGCGGAGACGCGGACGAGACGGCGACAGCGCAAGGCATGGGAAGCGCGCACGGATTCTCCTCTCGGCAGGTATCTTTTCAGCGAACCTTGGCCATGATTTCTTTGACCGATCTGAAAGTGGGGCGAAGCCCCCGGAGCAAAGGTTAGTTCTACTTCAAAACGAATGCCACCTCCAAACCGGACCCTGTCCATCCCTCCCATCCGTCCCGCGCGGAGCTCGAGCGGTTCAATGTGGGCGGAAGGCTCGTGGCATGGACCTGGCTGGAGGGCAGGCATGTCCTGCCCAGGTGACGATTGGCCGCCGGTCGATCGGCCGGCGCAAGCGCCATGCCGGCCCTCCCGGCAGGTCGGCCGGCGGTCTGATCGGAAGCGCCGGGTCCCTTCCCGGCGCAGCGCCATCGCCGGCACTCCCGGCAGGTCGGCCGCCGCTCCCGCCATTGGCGGCACTCCCGGCAGGTCGGCCGCCGCTCCCGCCATTGGCGGCACTCCCGGCAGGTCGGAATTAGTCCTGGGTCCGGGGGCGCGGATAATCGGGGGTGTTGCCGGTAAGCCCTTGTTGATAAGTGACTTGCGGCTCGCTACGGCACGGGCAGCGCCGCCGCCGCCGCGATCGGCGGGAAGCCGGGCGGCGCGAGTGCTACCCAGCGGGAGCCTGGAGCCGGGCATTCCCGGATCGTTTTTGGGCGGCATGATCTATCTATCCGCGGCAAGGCTCCCTCTAAACTTGAGGTTCAACGTTCACTCAAGTCCAGCAGGGGGAGCTCGATATGTCTCGCCGTCCAGTTCTGCATCGTCGGGTCGCCTTCGCCGCCAGTCTGTCGCTGCTCGGTCTCGTGCTCGCCGCGCCGCGCCACGCCTGGGCCCAGGGGTGAGTGGCCGCACGCCTGGACGCGCCCGTGCTCGGCGTGCAAGAGACCTATACCGGACCGAACCGCTGGCAGGTTTCCACCGGCTATCGCTACCAACGCTCCCATCGCCATTTCGTCGGCGACGTCGAGCAGGTGCAACGCGCTCAGCAAGGGAGCGAGGTGGTCAACAACATCCACCTCGCCGAGCTCGGGATCCGCTACAACCCGAACGACTGGTGGAGCTTCTCGCTCGGCATCCCCTACCTGATGGCCGAGCGGTCGAGCCCGATCCGCGCGGGCGGGGTCGTGGTCGACCGCAACGTCGTCTCGGCCCGTTCCGTCGGCGACATCACCTTGACCGCGCGGCGCCTGCTCTGGGAGCCCAAGGCGCACCCGGACGGCAACGTCTCGCTCGGGCTCGGGATCAAGCTGCCGACCGGCAAGGACAACGTCATCGACTCGCAGCAGCGCATCGTCAACGGGCAGCGCGTCACCACCATCCAGACCGTCGACCAGTCGATCCAGCCGGGGGACGGCGGCTTCGGCGCCATCGTCGACGTCCAGGCCTTCGAGCGCATCGCCCACAGCGGCGCGGCGCTCTACTTCTCGGGCACCTACCTGATCAACCCGCAGAACAAGAACGGCGTGCTCACCTTCCGCGGCGATCCCAACGAGGCGGTGATGTCCATCGCCGACCAGTACCTGGCGCGGACCGGAGCCACCTATACGGCGGCGAGCTGGAAGGGGTTCGGCGCGGGCCTGGGCGGCCGTATCGAAGGGGTGCCGGTGAGAGATCTCATCGGCCGGAGCGACGGTTTCCGGCGTCCGGGCTATGCAGTCTCGGTGGAACCGAGCCTGAGCTGGTCGCGAGGACCGCATACCTTCTCGCTCGCCGTCCCCGTGGCCGTCTACCGCAACCGCCAGAGGAGCGTCGCCGATCTTCTGACCCCGGGCCAGCACGGCGACGCGGCCTTCGCCGACTACGTCATCCTGCTCGGGTACTGGCAGAAGTTCTGACGTCCGCCGCTTCGGGGCTCCTCCGCGCCAGGGGGAGCCCCCCCGGGCTCGCCGAAAAGCTCTAGCCCTGCCCAGGTCAGGCGAGGACGGAGCGCAATCTGTTTGAGCGCCCCCGTAGCGCCGGGCAGCGGCCCGGCGCAGGGTGTATACTTTTTTTATTCTTTCCCTTGTCGCGCGACGCCCCGCTAGGTTCCTTCGATGCCGCTCCACCGCTTCGATCTGATCATCGTGGGCTCCGGTCCGGCGGGGCTGTCGGCGGCGGCCAACGCGCACGCCAATGGCCTGTCCTACGTCGTGCTCGAACGCGCCCGCCATCTGGCCGACACGGTTCACTGCTACCAGAAACGCAAGCACGTGATGGCCGAGCCGGCGCCCGTGCCGCTGCGCGGCGCGATTCCCTTCGCTGCCGGCTCGCGCGAATCCGTCCTCGCGGGCTGGTCGAGCTTCACGGCGCCGGCCGGAGGGCTCAATATCCGCTTCGGCCAGGAGATGACCGGCCTCGAGCCCGCCGGCCGAGAGGAGGGAGGCTTCGTCCTGCGCACTCCGGGCGAGCAATACGAGGCCGAGCGCGTGCTCCTCGCGGTCGGCACCCAGGGCAATCCTCGGCGTCTCGGAGTGCCGGGCGAGGACCTGCCGCACGTCAGCACGCGGCTGGTCGATCCGGACGATTTCGCCGGCCGCGACATCCTGGTGGTGGGAGCGGGCGATTCTGCCCTGGAGGTGGCGCTGGCGCTGTGCGAGCGCAACCGCGTCGGGCTGGTGGTGCGCACGCCGGAGATCCTGCGCGCCAAGGAGAGCCTGGAGCGCGATGTCCTCGGGCGCCAGGCCACCGGCCAGCTCACCATCCACTTCAGCACCACCCTCCACCACATCGAGCCCGGCGCGGTCGAGCTCAAGAAGCCGGAGGGCAGCGTCCGGGTACCCGCCGACCAGGTGATCGCGAAGCTCGGCGCCACGCCGCCGCGGCCTCTGCTCGAGAGCTTCGGCGTCCGCTTCACCGGCAGCGGCCGCGACGCCCGCCCGGTCCTGTCGCAGCGTTACGAGTCGAGCGTGCCCGGGCTCTTCCTGGCCGGCGCGCTGACCGGGCGCGATCTCATCAAGCTGGGCATCAACCAGGGCTTCGAGGTCGTCGAGCACATCCTGGGCCACGACGTGCTGCCTGCCGACGAGGAGGTCCTCAAGAGCCGGCTGCCCTACTGGCAGGGCACGGCGCGCGAGCGCATCGCCGAGCTGCGCGACGAGATCCCGCTGTTCGGCGTCGCCGACGAGGAGCTGCTGCGCGACGTCCTGCTGTCCGCCGAGGTTCGCGCCTGTCCGGACGGCGCCGTGATCTTGCGCCAGAACGACTACAGCGACTCCTTCCTCATCGTGGTTTCCGGCGAGGTCGACATCACGGTCCGGGCGGAGGGCGGAGAGGAGCGCCAGGTGGCAACGCTCAAGGCCGGCAACTTCTTCGGCGAGATGAGCCTGATCTCGGGCCGGCGGCGCAATGCCACCGCCATCGCGCGCCGCGGCGTGCGGCTGATCGAGATGCCGCGCAAGGCAATGCTCAAGCTGATGGCGACCGATGCAGCGGTCAAGACCACGGTCGATCGGGCCTTCCTCATCCGCGCCTTCCAGGGCTATCTCTTTCCCGGGGCGCCCGAGTCGATCCTCTGGAGCCTGGTCTCCTCGGCCATCATCCAGCGCTGCGAGCAGGGCGAGACGGTGTTTCGCGAGGGCGACATCGGCGACGCCTTCTACCTGATCCGCAACGGCCAGGTGAAGATCGCCAAGCTGTCGGGCGGCAAGGAGCTTGTGCTCGCCTACCTGGTAGCCGGCAACTTCTTCGGCGAGACCGCGCTGCGGCGCTACGCGCCGCGCACCGCCACGGTCACCGCCATCTTCCCCAGCGAGCTGATCCGCCTCGACAAGGCGGATTTCGACCGCTTCCTCGCCGTCCATCCCGAGCTCGCCGCCGGCTTCGCCGACAAGCTCGAGGAGAGGCGCATCGCCGCGCTCGTCGCCGAGGCGACGCCGGGCGCCGGCAGCGTGCTCTCGGACCTCATCCGGCGGGAAGTGGTCATGGGCACGCAGGCCCTGTTCATCGACGAGCACAAGTGCGTGCGCTGCGGCAACTGCATCAGCGCCTGCGAAGGAGTGCACGCCGACGGCCAGGCGCGACTGTCGTTGACCGGGATCAAGTTCTTCAACCTGCTCGCCCCCAACTCGTGCTGGCAGTGCGAGAACCCGCTGTGCATGACCGACTGCCCGCCAGACGCCATCGCCCGCGACCCGCACGGCGAGGTCTACATCAAGAGCAACTGCATCGGCTGCGGCAACTGCGAGCGCAACTGCCCTTACGACAACATCTTCATGGTCCACCCCAAGGGCGAGGCCGCCATCCTGGGCTGGATCCGATCGCTCTTTGCCGCCGGGAGCGGTCCCACCCCAGGCCCGGACGACCCCCAGGGCTCCGGCGCCGGTCGGCGCGCCGCGGCCGGCCCCTCCTCCCCCGGCCGCACCGTGGCCGTCAAGTGCGACCTCTGCCGCGAGATCGACGGCGGTCCGGCATGCGTCAGGAGCTGCCCGACCGGCGCGGCCATCCGCCTCGAGCCCGGCGAGTACCAGCAGCGGCTGGCCGAGCTGGTGGTGCGCGGGGAACACCCGTGACTCCGCGGCGCACGGCCCCGGGCAAGCGCTGGCGGCGGCGGGGGCTGTGGGCCTTCGCCGCGTTTACCGCGTCCTACGCGGCGTACGCGGCGAGCCGCTTTCCCCACGGCGGATCCACGATGGGGCTTGCCTATGGCATCCTTGGGCTGCTCGCCATCCTGGTCCTGCTCTATTTCGGGGTGCGCAAGCGCTCCTACCGCAGCACCTGGGGAACGCTCGAGGGCTGGCTGCAGTCGCACATCTACGTGGGACTCCTGTCCGCCGCCCTGATCCTCTTCCACAGCGGCTTCCGCTTTCACGACAGGGTGGCCGTGGCGGCCTTCGCCGTCCTGCTGGTGGTGGTCGGCAGCGGCGTCGCCGGCGCCCTGTTCTACAGCGCGGTGCCGCGCCGCCTGAGCGAGGTCGAGAGCGAGCTCACCGCCGCCAAGATCGCCGCCCAGCTCAACCAGCTCGCCGAGAGCATGGTGCGCGTCTCGGCCAGCCGCTCGGCGCCCTTTCAGCAGGTCTGCCGCGGGTTGCTCGAAGAGTCCCGGCCCGTCCGCATGGCGGGCTGGAAAGTGATGCTCGGCTGGCGCGGGGCGAGGGCGGCCGCCGCCGATTCCGGCTGGGCGGCGCATCTGCCGCGCGTGCCGGCCGCCGAACAGGACGAGCTGCGCCAGCTCCTGGTCCTGGGGCGCCAGCGCCGCGAGCTGCTCGATCGCCTGATCGCGCAACAGCGCTACCGCAACCTCCTCGACGCCTGGCTCTACGTCCACCTGCCGCTGTCGGTCGTCCTCGTGGTGCTGGTCGCGGCGCACCTGCTGGCGGTCTTCTACTACGCGCGCCTCTAGGCGCAAAAGGCTCCCGACCCCACCCCCCGTGCCCTTCCTCATCGAGAAGCTCGCCGGCCGGCAAGCGTTGCGCAGCGAGGTCGCGGGCGACGTCCTGCGCATCGGCCGCGGCACCAACGCCGACCTGCGCTTCGACGACCCCGCCGTGGCGCTCGAGCACGCGGTCATCGACAGGCACGAGGGCGGCTACCGGCTGCTCGACCGCGGCAGCGTCACCGGCACCTACCTGAACGGCAAGCCGGTCGGCGAAGCCCGCCTGGCCAGCGGTGACACGATCGGTATCGGCGGCTTCCAGATCCAAGTGCAGGTCACCCGTCCAAGCGACCCGCTGTTGCTGACCGTGCGCCCGGTCGCACAGCCGCAGGCGCAGGGAGCGGCGGCGGTGCCCCTGTCCGTCCCGGTGACCGACTACGTCGGCGCCTATGGCCTGCGCCGGCGCTTCCTCAGCAAGCCGCTGCTCGCCGCCGGCCTGGCGCTGCTCACGGCTGCCGTCGTTCTCGCTCTTCCGCGGCTGGGCAGGGCCGTGTTCTTCCAGCCGGGCGGCGTCCGCCGCGCCCACGCCAGTCTCTCGTGCGTCTCCTGTCACGCCCCCTGGCGCGGGCCGGCCGCGCGGCGCTGCGAGGACTGCCACAGGGTCCAGACACCGCTGCTCGGGCTGGTGCACCAGGCGCGCCAGACGTTCACCCCGCCTTGCGGCGGCTGTCACCCCGAGCACCGCGGCGAGTCGCGCGCAGGCGAGGTCGACGACCAGGCCTGCGTGGACTGCCACGGCAACCTCCAGGTCAGAGAGACTCCGCCCCAGGAGGCAAACGCAGCCGCCGCGGGCACGGCGCAGGCCGGCCAGGCAGGCGGCGCGGAGCTGGTGGGCGCGGCGGTCACGGCCGGCGCCGGGCCGCGCTTCGCCCGCAGCATCCGCGCCTTCGCCGCCGATCACGCGGATTTCTCGGTTACCCTGCCGGGGGGAGCGCGCCTGCCGCTGCGTGACGCCATCGCCCGCCGCGCCGACCCCACCCCCCTGCGCTTCAACCACCAGAGGCACCTGCGCGCCGCGCTTCCAACCCCATCGGGCAGGCGCGTACAGCTTGCCTGCAAGGATTGCCATCGCGTGGAGCAGGAAGGCGGCCAGACCGCGATCGTTCCCGTCTCCTACGAGCGGAGCTGCGCCACCTCGGGCTGCCACCCGCTCACCTTCGACGATCGGCGGCCGGACCGGGTCGCGCCCCACGGCCAGCCGCGGCGCGTGCGCGAGTTCCTGCTCAGCGTCTACGCTGACCGCCGGAGCCGCGACGAGTCGGTGCGCGATCTCTACCGGCGGCTGATCCGCAACCCGCAAGCACCGCCGCGGGAGATCGACTTCGGCGCCCAGGCGCAGCGCGCCGTGGTGCAGGCCGAGCGCTACCTCTATGGCACCGCCTGTAAGGAGTGCCACTTCCTCGATGCCGGCGCCAGACCGCTGCCAACCGTGACCTGGGCCCCGATCCCCGCGCGCTGGCTGCCGTACGCCCGCTTCTCCCACCTCGACCACGTGGACGCGCAGGCCGGCAACTGCCTCGACTGCCACGGCGGCGCGGCCGCGAGCACCGCGGCTTCCGACGTCCTGCTGCCCTCGATCACCGCCTGCCAGGGCTGCCACGGCGGGGACGGCGCCGGCGCGGCGCCCAGCGGGGCCGCCTCGATCCGGACGATCTCCACCACGCCGAGCTCGACCGGGACGGCCCCGGGCGCGCCCGCCGCCACGCAGCCGGCGCCCGCCCCTCTCTCGCCCCGGCCGGCCCCGACCGATTGCAGCACCTGTCACGCCTATCACCCGAGCCTCGCTCCGCGGCCGCAGGCGGCGCGGCTCGCGCCCACAGAAGGGTGACCGCGCCCTGCCAAAGGGGAAGGCCGGGGCAAGCACGGGGCAGGAGGCGGAAATCAGAGGGGCAGGGCGAGCTGCGGCGCCGCGGCCGGGGCGGCGCGCCGGGCGCCTTCGAGGTCGAGCAGGAAGCGCTTGAGGTCGAGGCCGCCGCCATAACCGGTGAGCGAGCCGTCGGAGCCGATGACGCGGTGGCAGGGGATGACCACGGCGATGGGATTGCGGCCGTTCGCGCGGCCGACGGCGCGGCAGGCCTGGGGACGGCCGATCGACCGGGCGACCTCGGAGTACGACCGGGTCTGGCCGTAGGGGATGGCGGCGAGGGCCTGCCAGACCCGGCGCTCGAACTCGGAGCCGCGGGGTGCCAGGGGAAGGTCGAAATCGTTGCGCTCACCGGCGAAGTACTCGGCAAGCTGTCTCCGCACTTCCGGCAGCGGCGGCTGGTCAGGGCGCCGTGCGGTGCCCGCCGGCAGCGCCGCGAGGGCTGAAGCGGCCGAGCGAAAGAGGCTCAGAGCGACCAGCGAGCCCTCTGCCGCCGTCGCCAGGACCGCGATGACGCCGCGCGGGCCGGCCGTGGCGGCGGGAAGCTCGAGCAGGTCGAAGGCGAGATCGGCGGCCATCGACGGTAGTCTACCTGCGCCGCCAGCTTGACAGCACCCAGCACGAGGGGTAGTGTGGTGGATAATTTAGCGTGACTTAATTTATATGGCCTGGCCTATGGCGTTGCTGCCGGTGCGACACCTGCCGAGGTCCTGCACGGCTCTTGTCCTGGCCGGATGCCTCGTTGCCGGCGCGGGACCCTCTGCCGCAGCCCAACACGATGATGGCTTGCGCATGCACTCGCCGGGCGACGGCGGCGAAGACCCCGGCCATCCAGGCTCCCCAGGGGCGCCGCCAGGACCGCCCGGCACGCCGCAGCCCGGACCAGGGCCCGGCACGCCTCCTCGCGGTGATCCGCCACCTTCAGCCCCGGCACCCCCGGCACTGTGCCCGGACGGGCCAGCCCTCGGCGCCGCGGAGGTGACGGGCCTCGTCCAGGCCGCCGCGGCGGCCCTGGGCTCCGCCGCGACGACGGTGGGTGTGGTCGACCGCGCCGGCAATGTTCTGGCTGTGTTTCGCAAGCCCGGCGCCGACCCCGCAAACGACGACCTGGCCGTGGGCCTTGCCCGCACCGGCGCCTTCTTCAGCAACGATCACGCACCGCTCTCTTCACGCACCGTCCGCTTCATCTCCGGCCTGCACTTCCCGCCCGGCGTGGCGCGCACCCCCAACGGCGCCCTCTACGGCATCGAGAACACCAACCGCGGCTGCGACCTGAACGTCACCTTCAACCCCGGCAAAGCCGTGCCGCCGGCAAGATCGCTGGCCGGCGGCACCTGCAAGGGAACGGCGCATGCCGGCTGCGGCACCGGGCCGGTCACCGGCAAGGCCGATCTCTTCGACAGCGATGAGCGGGCGGTCGACCCGGGCGGCTTGCCGGTGTTCCGCGGCGCGGCGGTGGTGGGCGGGATCGGCGTCGCCGGGTTGCCGCCGGAGCAGGCCGAATTCGCCGCCTTCAGCGCGCTCTCGACCGGCGGTTTCCTCCCCGCGGTCGCCGCGCCGGGCGTGGTGTTCATCGACGGCATCCGCCTTCCCTTCGTCGACCAGACGCGGCGGCCGGCGGGGACCTCCCCGGGGACGGCCGCCGGCAGCTTCACTGCCGGGCCCGCGGCCGGCGGCTGCGCGCCGGACGGCTACCTGGTGGGGCCTTCCGCCGGCGCTCGGCTCTCGGCCTCCGAAGTGCACCAGGTCGTCCAGCAGGCCATCGCCGCGGCCGGCCGCACGCGCGCCGCGATCCGGCTGCCGGTCGGCACCCACACCAGCATGGTGATCGCGGTCGGCGACCTCGACGGGACCGTCCTGGCCCTCTTCCGCATGCCCGACGCGACTGTCTTCTCGATCGACGTGGCGGTGGCCAAGGCCCGCAACGTGGTTTATTTCAGCGCCGGCAGCGCCAGCGCCCAGGACGACCTGCCCGGGGTGCCTCCGGGCACGGCGGTGAGCAACCGCACGATCGGTTTCGGCGCCCAGCCGCTCTACCCGCCGGGCATCGACGGCAGCGCTACGGGACCGTTCCTCGCCCTCTACGACCACGACCGGCTGAACCCCTGCACCCAGGGCTCGCAGGCGCCGAACCCCAACCAGAGCGGCATCGTGTTCTTTCCCGGCAGCCTGCCGCTCTACCACGGCAACGACCTCGCCGGCGGCCTCGGAGTGAGCGGCGACGGCGTCGAGCAGGACGACTACGTCTCGTTCCTCGGCGCGCAGGGCTTCCTGCCGCCGCCCGAGACCTGGGCCGACCGCGTCTTCGTCGCCGGCGTCCGCCTCCCCTTCCTCAAGTTCCCGCGCAACCCGGAGAAGTGAGCGCCTTGCTCGGGGTGGTCCTGCTGGCCTCTCTCCTCACCCTCTGGCCGGTCCCGGCGGCGGCCCAGATCCAGGACGTCCCAAGCGGCCCCACGGCGGTCCGCATCGAGATCAACGGCGGCCGGCCGCTCTACAGCCCGACGCCCGAGGTGACGATCGCCGGCTCGTCCAACGCAGCCGCGGGCTCGGCGGTCGAGGTGACGATCGCCCCCGCCCAGGGCGCCCTCCAGCCTTCTCCCGCCCCTACGCCGGCCGCCCCTCCAGCCGCACCCTCCACGCCCGGTCCTCATCCCCAGACCACCCCGGTGCGCGCCGACGGCAGCTGGAGCCTCGCCTGGCCGGAGCGCCTCGCCGCCGGCGCCTACGTGGTCACGGCGACGGTCGGTGCGCCCGGCCCGGGCGGCGGCCCGGCGAGCTCCAGGCAGGACCTGCTGGTGCAGCTCCCGGGCAGGTTCCCGCGCCGGCCGCTGCTCTCGGTGCCGGAGAGCTACGAGGCACCCGAGCAGCCGGCGGCGGCCGATTTCCGCGCGACGACCGACCGCTGGCGCGTGGTGCTGCCGCCCTACGAGCTCAACGTCCCCAGCCGCCCCTGGGACCCTTACAACCAGAACCGGCTCAAGGGCGATCTGCCCATCCGCGGCCAGGACCTGTTCTTGAACCTCGCCGCGGTCTCCGACACCCTGGTCGAACCCCGCAGCCTGCCCACCCCTTCGGGCGCCAGCGCCCGCCGCCCGGGGAGCATCCGCTTTTTCGGCCGCGACGGGCAGCTCTTCGCCACCCAGACCGTCGCCCTCTCCGCCGACCTGTTCAAGGGGAACACCGCCTTCCGGCCGATCGACTGGCGGGTCAAGGCGAGCCTGGTGGCGGACGTCAACTACCTGCACGTGGCCGAGAACGGCATCGTCACCCCGGACGTGCGCAACGGCACCCGCCGGACGCGCGGCTTCCTGGCGCTCCAGGAGCTGTTCGGCGAGGCCAAGCTCGCCGACCTCTCTCCCAGCTACGACTTCGTCTCGCTACGCGCCGGCGTGCAGCCCTTCGCCAGCGACTTCCGCGGCTTCATCTTCACCGACACCAACCTCGGGATGCGCCTCTTAGGCTCCTGGCAGGCCAACCGCTACCAGTTCAACCTGGCCTGGTTCGACCGGCTGGAGAAGGACACCAACAGCGGTCTCAACACCTTCGAGCTGCGCCGCCAGCAGGTGACGGTGGCCAATGTCTACCGCCAGGACTTCCTGGTCCCGGGCTACACGGCCGAGGCCTCTCTCCACTACCTGGCCGACCAGGCCAGCTTCCACTTCGACAAGAACGGCTTCCTCGCCCGCCCCGACCCGGTGGGCTCCTTTGCGCCGCACGCCGTCCACGCCCTCTATCTCGGCTGGGCGGGCCTCGGCCACCTCGGCCCGCTCAACGTCGACCACGCCTTCTACTACGTGACCGGAAGCGACAGCGCGAACCCGATCGCCGGTCCCGATCCGTCGGGCGGGGGCCGTGACAAGGTCGACGTCCGGGCCGGGATGGCGGCCCTGGAGCTGTCGATCGACCGCGACTGGTGGCGGCCGCGCCTGGCCTACTTCTACGCCTCGGGCGACGGGCGTCCCACCGGCCGCACGGCGCGCGGCTTCGACAGCATCTTCGACGACCCCGCCTTCGCCGGTGGCGGCTTCAGCTTCTGGAACCGCCTCGGCATCCGGCTCGCCGGCACCGGCGTGGCGCTGGTCAACCGCGGCAGCCTGCTGCCGGACCTGCGCAGCAGCAAGGAAGAGGGGCAGCCCAACTTCGTCAACCCCGGCCTGCACCTGGCGAGCGCCGGGCTCGACCTCGACTTGACGCCCAAGCTGCGCGTCGTGGCCACCGCCAACTACCTGCGCTTCGACCGCACCGAGACGCTCGAGCTGCTGCTCTTCCAGGCGCCCATCCACCGTGCGATCGGCTGGGACCTGAGCTTGGGCGCGCGCTTCCGTCCCCTGCTCAGCAACAACGTCGTGGTCCAGGTCGGCATGGCCGCGCTGCTGCCCGCCGCCGGGTTCAAAGACATCTACGAGAACCGCGGCGCCCTGTTCGCGGCCTTCAGCGACCTGGTCCTGTCTTTCTGATGCGAGTCCCCCGGTGAAACCGACCGAGACCCGGCGCTTCTTCAGGCTCTGGCTGGCCGCCGGGCTCGCGGCCTCTCTGGCGCTGGCGCTGGGCGCAGCGCTCTGCCTGGGACCCCGGGCGGGCTGGGCCGCGCAGGGCGCGGTTGGAGATGGCGGCCGCGAGGCCGGCGGGCCCCGCCCGCAGGCAGGAGCGGCGCGGCCGCGCGAGTCGCGCGAGGCGGCGGAGGCCGCCAGCCGCGGCTGCCTCGCCTGCCATGCCGGGATCGAGCCCATCCATGCCTCGGCGGCGGTGCAGATCGGCTGCGTCGAATGCCATGGCGGCGACGCCGCGGTGACGCCCCCCGCGGGTGCGCAAGCTTGGAGCCAGGCCTACGAGGCGGCGCTCCAGTCGGCGCACGTGCGGCCGCGCTACCCCGAGCGCTGGCCCCACCGGCCGCCGCCTTCTGCCTCCGCCACTCCCGCTCCGGCTGTCTCGGCCTCCTTGGCCCCGGCCGCCCAGGGTGCTCCGGCTGCTTCCTCGGCACCCGGCCGCGCCGCCGGCCGCCTGAGCTCGGCCAACCCGGAGCGCAGCTACACCTTGCTGCTCGACGAGTCGCCCGAGTTCGTGCGCTTCATCAACCCCGGCGACCTGCGCGTGGCGCAGGAGACCTGCGGCCCCTGCCACCAGGAGCAGGTCAACCGCCTCCTCAAGAGCCCGATGACCACCTCGTCGATCTTCTGGGGGGCCGCCGCTTATGCCAACGGCATCCTCGGCAGCAAGGTCTCCGTCCTCGGCGAAAGCTACAGCCGTGCGGGCAAGGCGCAGACCATCCGGCCCGCGACCCCGCCGACCGCGGAGCAGCTCGAGCGCGGCGCGCTGCCTTCCGTCGCGCCGCTGCCGCGCTGGGAGATCACCCAGCCGGGCGAGTACTTCCGCGCCTTCGAGCGCGGCGGCCTCCTGCAGCCCTCTTCGTTCCCGGACGCGGGCAACCCCAACCCGCGCGAGGAAGCCGGCCGCCCCGACATCCGGCTGAGCAGCCGCGGCCGCGGCACCGGCTTGCGCATCAGCCCGGCGCTGATCAACTTGCAGAAGACGCGGCTCAACGACCCCCACCTCTCGCTGCTGGGCACCAACGACCATCCGGGAGACTTCCGCTCCAGCGGCTGCACCGCATGCCACGTGGTCTACGCCAACGACCGCGACCCGGCCGATTCCGGCCCCTATGCGGCCTTCGGCCACCTCGGGTGGAGCGCCAGCGGCGATCCCACGATCCCGCGCGGCGAGCCCGGCCACCCCATCCGCCACACCCTGACCCGCGCCATCCCCAGCAGCCAGTGCATGGTGTGCCACATGCACCAGCCCAATTCCTTCGTCAATACCTACCTGGGCTACACCATGTGGGACTACGAGACCGACGGCGAGGCCCTGTGGCCGCCCGCGCAGCGCTACCCGAACGACGCCGAGCGGCGAGCGAGCCTCGACCGCAACCCCGAGGGGGCGGCGGCGCGCGGCCTGTGGTCCGACCGCGCGTTTCTGGAACGGGTCTCGGAGCTCAATCCGCGGCTGGCGCACACCCGCTTCGCCGACTACCACGGCCACGGCTGGATCTTCCGCGCCGTCTACAAGCAGGACCGCAAGGGGCGCCTGCTCGACGCCGGCGGCCAGGTGGTCGCCTTCGACGATCCTCAACGCTTCGACAAGGCGGTCCACCTCAAGGACATCCACCTCGAAAAAGGCATGCACTGCGCCGACTGCCATTTCTCGACCGACGCCCACGGCGACGGCCTGCTGCACGGCGAGTACGGGGGCGCAATCGAGATCGGCTGCGTGGACTGCCACGGCACGGTGCGCGCCTACGCGACCCTGCGCACCTCCGGCCCGGCGGCGCCGCCGCAGGGCACCGACCTGGCCCTGGGCCTCACCCCCTCGGGCCGGCGGCGATTCGTCTGGCGCGCCGGCCGCCTCCTGCAGCGCTCGATGCTCGACCCCGGACGCGAGTGGGAGGTGGTGCAGGTCAAGGACTCGATCACCCCCGGCAACCCGCACTACAGCGAACGCTCGCGCCTCGCCAAGACGCTGCAGCGCGACGGCGCGACCTGGGGCTTCGTCCCGGACGATCCCGCCGCGCTCGCCCACGCCGACCGCAGCATGACCTGCTACGCCTGCCACTCCTCGTGGATGACCTCCTGCTCCGGCTGCCACCTGCCGCAGGAGGCCAACCAGAGATCGGCCATGAACCACTACGAGGGGACGGTGACGCGCAACTACGCCTCCTACAATCCGCAGGTGATCCGCACCGACGCCTACATGCTGGGCATCTCGGGAACCGCCACCGGCGGCAAGATCGCGCCCGTGCGCTCCTCATCCGCCCTGGTGCTCTCCTCCACCAACGCCAGCCGGCAGCGCTTCTACATGCAGCAGCCGCCCATCTCGGCGCCCGGCTTCAGCAGCCAGGCCTTCAACCCGCACGTCCCGCACACGGTGCGCGCGCGCGAGACCAAGACCTGCACCGACTGCCATCTCTCGGCGGCCGGCGACAACAACGCTTGGATGGCGCAGCTCCTCACCCAGGGCACCAACTTCGTCAACTTCATCGGCCGTTACGCCTGGCTGGCCGAGGGCAGGGGCGGGGTCGAGGCCGTGGCGGTGAGCGAGTGGGACGAGCCGCAGGCGGTCATCGGCAGCTACCTCCACCGCCTGGCCTACCCGGACTTCTACCGCGCCCACCTGGTCCGCAAAGGCGAGCTGCGCGAGGCGCACCACCACCCGCCGGCGGGCGCGGGCGGCGGCGCCCTTCGTGGGATCGCCGGGATTGCCGGCGGCGGGGGCCGCGGCGAGGTGCGCAGCCTGCAGCTGCGCGGCGAATACCTGTTCACCGCCCAGGGGCCGGGCGGCCTGGTGGTGCTCGACGTCGCCAGCCTCGACAACAAGGACTTCTCCGAGCGCATCGTCTCGGCGCCGGTGTCGCCCCTCGGTCAGCGCACCTCCGTCGCCACCCGCGACGCCACCGCCGTGGCCCTGCCCACCTCGATGCCGGTCGCCGCCTGGCGCCACGGCGATCCGGCCAACCACGAGCAACCCCTGCACCCCATCTACCACTACGCCTTCGTCACGGACCGCCACGAAGGGCTGATCCTGGTCAACGTGGACACGCTCACCGACGCCAACCCGCGCAACAACTTCCTCTCCCGCGCCCTCACCTTCAACCCGGGCGGAGCACTCGACGGCGCGGTCAACCTGGCGGTCGCCGGCAACTTCGTCTACGTGGTGTGCAAGCGCGGCCTGGTGATCGTCGACGCCTCCGAGCCGCTGGCGCCCAGGATCGCCGCGACGCTCGGCGGCTTGCGCGAGCCCGCCGCGGTGGCCGTGCAGTTCCGCTACGCCTTCGTGGCCGACCGCGACGGCCTGGCGGTGGTCGACGTCACCGCGCCGCAGGCCCCGCGGCTGGCCGCCCGCGCCGGTGGCTTCGCCGCCGGCAGCGTGTACGTGGCGCGCACCTATGCCTACCTGGCGGCCGGCAAGCAGGGGGTCGCCATCGTCGACGTCGAGCGCCCGGAGCATCCCGTGGTCGACCGGTTCTTCGACGCCGGCGGCAAGCTCGACGACACGCGCGACGTCAAGGTGGCCTCGACCAACGCCAGCCTCTTTGCCTATGTCGCCGGCGGCCACAACGGCCTGGCCGTCGTGCAGCTCACCTCGCCCGAGACGACGCCCGGCTACCTCGGCTTCAGCCCGCGCCCCGAGCCGCGGCTGATCGCCACGCGGCACACCCACGCGCCCGCGCTCGCCCTGTCCAAGGGGCTGGACCGCGACCGCGCCGCCGACGAGAGCGGCAACCAGGTAAGCGTCTTCAACCGCCTCGGCGCCCGCCCGTTCAACGGCGACGAGATGCGCCGGCTCTACCTGCGCGGCGGCGGACTCTACCAGGTCGCCGACGAGCCGCCCCGCCCCCCCGCCGCGCAGGCCGCGCCCGCGCCGGAGAAGCGGCCATGAAGCCGGCAGGTCTCGCAAGTTGGCTCGCCGCCGCCGCGCTGGCCGGGGTGATCAACCTGGTCCCGGCGGCCCCCGCGGCCACGCAACCCGGCGCCCGCCCGGGCACCTCGCCTCCCCAGGCCGCCCAGGCCGCCCCCGCAGGGCTCTACCTCGGCCCCGCGGCGTGCGGCTCGAGCAACTGCCATGGCGCCGTCCGCCCGCGAAGGGTGTTTGGCGTTCGCCAGGACGAGTACTTCATCTGGCAGAAGAAGGACCTTCACGCCCAGGCCTACGCCGTCCTGTTCGATGACCGCTCGGCCGTGATCGCCCGCCGAATGCGCCTCGGCCCCGCCGCCGAAAGTCAGGTCTGTCTCGACTGCCACGCGCTCGCGGCGCCTGCCCGCCAGCGCCAGGGACCGCTGGAGATCGAAGACGGCGTCTCCTGCGAAAGGTGCCACGGCCCGGCGAGCGGCTGGCTCGAAGGACACCGCTCGGAAGGCTGGACCCACCAGCAGTCGGTCGCGGCCGGCCTGATCGACCTGCGCGACCTCGAGGTGCGCTCGGCGGTGTGTCTGTCCTGCCATCTGGGCGGCCCCGGCAAGACCGTCGGCCACGAGCTGATCGCCGCCGGCCACCCCCAGCTCTCCTTCGAGCTGGACAACTACAGCGAAGGCATGCCCGCGCACTGGCTGCCGTTCGGCGAAAAGACCGACCGCACCGGCCTCTCCGACACCCACGGGCCGCGCGCCTGGGCGGTCGGCCAGGCGGCCGCCTTCCGGGCCGAGCTCGACCAGCTCGCCCGCCGCGCCCGCGCCGCCGCTGGCTCCGGCTCCGGCGATTCGGGTTGGCCGGAGCTCTCGGAGCTCGCCTGCGACACCTGCCACCACCCGCTCGCCCAGGAGCGCTGGCGGACCGCGGCCGGCGGCACAGCCGGCAGCGGCGGCGCGGGCTCTGGCGGCGGCCGGCCCGGGCAGCCGCGTTGGAGCCCGGCGCGCTACGCGGTGCTGCGCCACCTGATCACCGCCGTCACGCCGGACCGGCGGGCTTCCCTCGAGGCGGCAGTGGAGCGGCTGGCCGGACAGCTCGCCCATCTCGGAGCCCCTCCGGCCGAGGTAGCGGCCACGGCCGAGCGCGCGAGCGCCGAGGTCGCCGCCCTGATCCCGCGGCTCGACCGCGCGGGCTGGGACGACGCCCAGGCGCGCCGCCTGCTGCTCGCCGTCGCCGACGATGAGGGCGGCCTGGAGACCGCCGACTACCAGTCGGCCAAGCAGGCGGCCGAGGCGGTCCAGACCCTGGTCAGCCACCTCCTGGCGAGCGATGGGCGGCGCATCCGTTCGGGACTTGCCGGGTCGCCCGAGAGCCTCGCCGCCGCCCTGCAGGACCCCTACGCCTTCGACCCCGCCCGCTTCGCCGCCCGCCTCGCCCAGCTCGGCCGCGAGGTGCGCGCCTTGCCCTGAGCGCACTCCCTACGGCACCCGGATGTCAGCTTCCCGCATTCGCCTGACCGCCCTCGCCCTGGGGCTCGCCGCCTCGCTGCTTGCCATGGCGGTGCAGCTCGCCGGCGCGCTGCGGCCGGTCGAGGACGTGGCGACCGATCTGCTGATGCGGGCCCGCGGCAAGGCGCGGCCCGATCCCCGGGTGGTGGTCTGCGACGTCGACGCGGCGAGCGTCAAGCGCTTCGGCCGCTGGCCGTGGCCGCGCACGCGGGTCGGGGAGCTGATCGATCGCCTCGCGGCCGGCGGCGCGCGGGTGATCGCCCTCGACATGGTGTTCTCCGAGCCGTCGCGCGCCGACCCGCTGTGCAATCTCACCGCGGAGGACGGCGCCCTGGCGCGCTCGCTGGCCCGCGCCGGCAACGTCGTTCTCGGCTTTTTCTTCCGTTCCCGGGCGCTGTCCGAGGGGTCCGAGGGCACCAGGCCCGCCGCGCCGGCCGTGCCGGCGGCCCTGGCCGGCGCCCGGATCGAGCGGGTGATCGAGCCGCCCGGCGGCTTCGCGATCCCGCGGCGGCCGGCGGTCGAGCCGAACCTGGAGGTCTTCGCCCGTGCCGCCGAGTCGCAGGGCTTCTTCAGCCACGAGCGGGAGAGCGGGGTGCTGCGCCACTATCATCTGCTGGTCCGCTACGGGGACAGCTACTTCCCGGCCCTCGCCTTGCGCGCCGTGCAGCGGTTCCGGGCCGCCGGGCCGCTCGCGCTCGCTCCGGGCCGCGACAACCTGCCCGAGATCAGCCTGGCCGGGAGTCGGATCGAGGCCGACGAGGCCGGCGCCCTGTGGGTCAACTACCGCGGTCCCGCCAGGACGTTTGCGACCATCCCGGCCCTGCAGGTACTCGCAGGCGCCGTCCCGCCCGGGGCGTTGCGCGATCGGCTGGTCTTCGTCGGGGCATCCGAAGCCGGCATCGCCGACGTGCAGGCCACACCCTTCGGCGGCGAGATCGCCGGCGTCGAGGTGCACGCCAACGTGGCCGACAACCTCCTTGCCAGGCGCTTCATCCGCGACTCCGGACTGCAGGTCGGGGTCTCCCTGCTCGCCCTGCTCTTGCTCGGACCGGCGGTGGCGCTGCTGGCCGTGGCGGTGGAGCGCCACCTCTACGGACCGCTCCTCGCCATCGCCCTGGTGCTGCTCTGGCCGCTCGCCTGCTTCCAGGCGTTCGCCCGCTCCGGCTGGCACCTCCAGGTCGTCTCGCCCGCGCTCGCCGGAGTCGCTGCCCTGGTCGCGGGCCTCCGCTACCGCCTCGGCTACGTCGAGAAGCGCGCCCGGCAGATCAAGCGGACCTTCCAGCGCTACGTCTCGGAGGCGGTGGTCGAAGAGATGCTCCGCCACCCCGAGCGCGTCAAGCTCGGCGGCGAGAGGCGTGAGCTGACGGTGCTGTTCTCCGACATCCGCGGTTTCACCTCGCTCTCGGAAACCCTCGACTCGGAGGCCCTGGTCGAGCTGCTCAACGAGTTCTTCACCCCGATGACGCGCATCGTCCTCGCCCACGGAGGCACCCTCGACAAGTACATGGGCGATGCGCTGATGGCTTTCTTCGGAGCGCCGCTGGCCCAGCCCGATCACTCCCCCCGCGCCTGCCGCGCCGCTCTCGCCATGCGCGACGAGCTGGCGCGCCTCAACGCCGGCTGGCGGCAGCGCGGCAAGCTGCCTCCGGGAAAGGCCCTGGGGATCGGCATCGGCCTCAACAGCGGCGAGATGTCGGTCGGCAACATCGGATCGGAGGCGGTCTTCGGCTACACCGTGATCGGCGACAACGTGAACCTGGGATCGCGCATCGAGGGCCTCAACAAGCTCTACGGCACCGCGTTGCTGGTCTCCGAGCACACCGCGAAGGCGGCGGTCGCGGCGGCCCCGGCGGGCAACGGGCTGCTGCTCCGCGAGCTGGACCGGGTGCTGGTCAAGGGCAAGCACGTGCCGGTGGCGATCTACGAAGTGGTGGCGGAGCTGCCGGCCGCCGCCGCCGACCGCGAGCGGGTGGAAGGCTTCGCGCGCGGCCTGGCGGCCTACCGGGGCCGCGATTTCGCCGCCGCGGCGGCGATCTTTGGCGATCTCGCCGAGCGCCTGGGCGATGCGCCCGCCGCGGTCTTCAGGGAGCGCTGCCGGCATCTGCTGGCGGAGCCGCCGCCGGAGGGATGGGACGCCGTGGAGGTGCTGACCGAGAAGTGAGACCGGCGGGCCGCCGCGGGGCCGACTCCGGTTACGCGTCCCCGGGGCCGCGCGGAGGCCGCGCGAACCCGGAACCGGCGCGAAGAGTGATGTATGCTTTAGGCGGCGTTTCCAGTCACGACGAGCGGCGCTCGGCCGCTACGCAGGTGTCGATGAG
Organism: Thermoanaerobaculia bacterium; assembly: GCA_035544895.1. Classification (GTDB taxonomy): domain Bacteria; phylum Acidobacteriota; class Thermoanaerobaculia; order Multivoradales; family UBA5704; genus JASLEW01. Next base: position 68,660 of record DASZZM010000098.1, on the reverse strand, counting down.
GCATGCGTCCCGGCTACGGGTGGTCATCCTATGCGGTATGGCGGTCCTGTGCCTGGCGGCGGCGGGCATGGCGCCCGCCGTGGCCGCCGGCGCGGCCCCGGACATCGCCGGGTCCGAGGTCGCCCTGGCCGAGGGCTTGGCCGCCTTGCAGCTCGGCCGCGACGAGGAGGCACTGGCGAAGCTCACCGCCGCGGTCGACCTCGATCCCCGGGCGGGATCTCCCAGGTACTGGCGCGGCTTCGTGCTGCTGCGGCTGCACCGGCCGCGGGAGGCGGCCGCCGATCTCGAGGCCAGCCTGGCGGCGAAGGTGCCGCCGGAGGTGGCCAGGCAGCGCGTCGTCGCCGACCTCGCCGCGGCCCGCGGCGCGGCGGGCGTCCAGGCCGGGGCGGCGGCCGCGCCACCGGCGCCGGCGGGCGAGCGCGGCGGGATGGCGCTGCCGGAGTGGCGCTTCGACCGCGTGGCCTTCGATGACCGCGGGGCGTGGGAGGGGAGCGCAGGCGCGGCGCTTGCGGCCGACTCCAATCCCAATCTGCTGGCCGCGTCTCTCGACCTGCCGACGCCCGGCGGCAAACCCGCGGCGCTGGTCAGGGGGGCGCAGAGCGACGGGCTCGCCGAGCTCGGCCTGCGCCTCGCCTGGTACCCCTGGCACGATCGCGTCGGCTGGGACCCGGCGGTGAGCGTCGAGGCCGGGCAGTCGGTGCACCGCGACTTCCGCTATCTCGATTTCGGGCAGGTGCGCGCGGTGGTCCAGCTCGCCCGCGGCCAGGATCCGCAGGGGTTCCTCGCCGGTGCGCTGGGCAGCGCCCGGCTGCCGTTCGGCGGCCGCCGTTTCTCGACGCTGCTGCAGGCGGGCTTCAGCGACTCCTGGCTGAACGGTGCCGGTTTCCTGCGCAGTTGGGAAGGCGCCGCCGCCTTCGTCCTGCCGGAGTCGGCGGCCGCGGCGGCGCGTCTGGATCTTGGCTACAGCCGGCGCCGGTTCGGCGGCCAGCCGCTGGCCGACCCGCGCCGCGACGGCGAGGACCTGTCGGCCGCTCTCGCGCAGACCTTCTACCTCGGGCGCGCCGACCGTTCGTTCGGCATCGCGGTGCGGGCGCTCGACCGCCGGGCGCGGCGGGCGTTCGCCGCCCGCGCCGGCGAGGCCAGCGCGGCGCTGGCGTTGCCGCTGGCGCCGCGCCTTCACCTGCTGCTCGAAGGCGCGGTGCGCCGCGACCGCTACCGCTACCCGGAGTCGAACCTGCTGGTCCTCTTCGGCCCCGCGCGGCGGGACACCACCTGGCGCGGTGGCGCGGCGCTCGCCTGGGCGATGGCGCCCCGGCTGGTCTGGACGCTGCGCGGCACCTACACCTCGCGCACCTCGAACGTCGATCTCGGGGCCGGCCTGCCGGACCTCGGCTTCCGCCGCTACGTCATCGGCCTGGGAGCGAATTGGGCGCTGCGATGACGCCTCGACCTGGGCAATCGCGCCTGCCGCTCGCCGCGGCGCTCGCCGCCGGCCTCGGAGCGTCGCTCGCCGTGGCGGCGGCGCTCGGCCCGCCGGTAGGCTCCGTCGTGCTGGTGCAGAGAACGGTGCTGGCGCTGGCGGCGGGCCAGCCCGATCGCCAGCTGCGCTTCAACGATCCGATCGCCGACGGGCTGCGCGTGCGCCTGGTGGAGAAGGAGTCGTTCCTCAAGGTGCGCTTCTTCTCCGACCAGGTGGAGTCGCTCTCCGGCATCGGCATCTACACCCTGCAAGGGCAGAGCGACGCGGCGCTGCAGCGCGGTCCGGCCCGCGACGCGGCGGGACGCCTGCTCTCCACCGTGATGCTCTACCTGGGGCGCCTCCGCCTCGCCCTGCGCCCGGGCGGCGGCGCCCAGGTGCAAACCCCCGACGCCGTCATGGGTATCAAGGGCACCGCAGTGCGCCTGCTGGTGGACCCGGCGGCCGGCACCTTCGTCGCCGTGGAGGAGGGCGAGGCGACGGTGCAGGCGAAGGCCGGCGGCCCGCCGGCGCGGGTTGGCGCCGGCCGCTGGGTGATCGTGCCGCCCGGCGGTGTGCCGGGCCGCCCGGAGGCGCTGCCGGCGCCCGGCCCGCGCGGCCAGATCGTCGAAGACCCGCCCCTCCTCTCGACCTGCTGCGCGCGGACCGAGCCGGGGGGACCGCCGCGCAGGTAAGGGACCTGCCCGCGGCCCAACTCCTGGCTCGCCCTGCCGCGAGCCGTCACTGCGGATCGACGTGGAAACAGAAGCCGGACGGCGGTGACGCGCAGAAGGCCGGGCTGCCGAAGCAGAGAAGCTCGTTCTGGGTGTTGTCCGGGATGAGCTCGGCGTCGCCGGGCACCGCCGCGCTCACCGTGTAGCAGAGGAAGTCGCCGAAGCCCAGCGGCAGCTGCAGCTTCACCTGGAAGAACAGGAAGCCGCCGGCGGGCAGGGTGAGCGTCTCGCCGAGAGGACCGGGGTTGGTGGGGGTGCAGCCCAGGCCCTGGCACCAGGAGACCGGTCCGATGGCCGACGAGAGGGAGGTCGCAAAGAGGCTGCGAAGCTGCGCCCCGACCGCGTCGGCGTCGCCGGCGTTCTGCATCGAGACGGTGTAGAGCACGGTGCCGGCGACGACATCGATCACCGGGTCGCCGAAGAACGCCACCTCGAGGTCGGGACGGCCCTCGCCGCCCTCCGTGCAGAAGCCGGGCGGAGGCGGCGGACAGGGGAGTCCGTCGGTGAGGCAGAGCAGCTCGCTCCGGGTGCTGTCCGGAGGACCCGGCTCGAGGTCGCCTGGGGTCTTCGCGCTGACCGTATAGCAGACGTTGTCGTGGAACCCGGCCGGCACGGTCACCGCCACCTCGTAGATCGCGGAGCCGCCCGGAGGCAGAGTCGGGGTGTCCGCGAGCGGACCCGGGCTCGCCGGGGTGCAGCCCAGGCCCTGGCACCACGCGACCGGCTCGAGGGCGGGAGAGAAGGCGCCGCTGACTTGCGCCGCGACGGCCGGGGCGCCGCCGCCGTTCTGCACCAGGACGGTGTAGACCGCCTTGCTTTCGGCGGCGTCGATCTCCGGGCTGCCGACGAACTCGACGTCGAGGTCGGGACGATCCGGCAGCGCGGCGCCCGGACAGAACCCGGCGGGGCGCGGCGGGCACTGGCCGATGTGGGTGAGGCAGAGGAGCTGGCTCTGGGTGTCGTCCGCGGGGCCGGTCTCCGGTGAGGCGCCAGGGGCCGAGGCGGTGACGGTGTGGCAGAGGAGGTCGTTGAAGGTACCTGGCACGGTCAACTCGACCTGGTAAACCACGGTCTCGCCGGCGGGCACGGTCAGCAGGTCGGCGAGGGGGCCGGGGTTGGCGGGGGTGCAGCCCAGCCCCCGGCACCAGAGAATCTTTGCGGCATCCGGCGGGACGGACGACGGGGAGGCCGGGGAGAAGGCGCCGGTCACCTGCGCCCCGCCGGCGGCGGCGGCGCCGCCGTTCTGCACGGCGACCGTGTAGAGCACTTTCCCTGCCAGGGGGTCGATCTCGGCGTCGCGGATGAACGCGACCTCCAGATCGGGTTGCCGGGCTCCGGGGCAGAAGCCGGCGGCAGGCGCCGGGCAGGGAGGGCCGTGGGTGAGGCACAGCAGCTGGCTGGCGGAATCGTCCTGCGGTGTGGGATCGACCTCGCCTCCGGGCAGCGTCGCGGTGACCGTATGGCAGAGGAAGTCGTTGAAGTTGGGCGGCACGAACAGCGCCACCTGGTAGGTCGCCGTCTCGCCGGCCGCCAGCGAGACGGTGTCCGCGAGGCGGCCCGGGATCGAGGGGTCGCAGCCGGCCCCCCGGCACCACAGGAGGCGCCTGAGGTTGGGGGAGAAGGCGCTGCCCACCCGCGCCCCGGCCACCTCGGCGGTGCCGGTATTCTGCAGGGTCACGGTGTAGAGGACCGAGATGTCAGGCGGCGCGGCGGCCGCGGTCTCGCCGGGTGGCAGCCGGACGGGGGCGGAGGCGGGTTCGCTCCGGGCTGCCGGCTGCCGCCGGGCGGCGGCGCCGGCAGGCATCGAGCCCGCCGCCTGCGGAGCGCTGATCTCGGCGTCGGGCGCGAATTGTATCGAGAGGTCGGCGGGGCACGCCGGCCTGCCCGACACTCCCGGCGGCGGCGGCACCAGGGCTGTCTGGGCGGCCGCCGAATTGTTGGTGGGATCGAAGTCCGGCTCGTTGGCGGTCACGGCGGCGAGATTCTGGATCGGGGTCGGAGCCTGGTAGCAGGCGGGCACGCGGAAGCCGAGCCGCAGCGACACGCTGCGCCCCGCCGGCAGGGTGCCGAGGGCGCAGGAGAAGCGGCCCTGGTCCTGGTCCCGGACACAGCGCGGGTCGCCCGGCGCCAGGGGGCGCAGACCCGCCGGCCAGGGATCGGTGAGGAGCACGCCGGTCGCGGGCGAAGGCCCGTGGTTGGTCACGCGCAGGTCGTAGACGAGAATCTGGCCCATGGCGACCGTAGCCGGTGCGCTCAGGGCGAGAGCGAGATCGGCGCTCCGCACCGTGTCGGTATGGGTGGCGCAGACGCTGCCGGGAGCGACGCCGAAGGCAGGCGCGGCGACGCACGCCCGATCGGTGACCGCGCCGCGCGCGCCGAGGGAGACCTGGGCGGTGATCGTAAAGACGGCCTGGGCGCCGGCGGCCAGGTCGAGGACGTCGTCGATGTCGCCGGATTGCGGCCGCGCGCAGCCCGCTCCCGCCTGGGGCGGGCACCAGCGCACGTTGGTGAGCTCCGGCGGGAAGACGTCGGTCACGGTGGCGCCGGTGACCGCCTGGTCGCCGGAGTTGGACACGGTCAGGGTGTAGGTCACGGTCTGGCCGGGCAGCACCTCCGTCAGGCCGTCGTCGAGGGTGATGGCGAGCCTGGCGAGCGCCAGCTGGCAGACCGCCACTGCGCCCGCGTGGCCGGCCCCAGGCAGGTCGTCCAGAGGCCCGCCGAACGCGATGTCGTTGCCGCTCGAGGAGATCGACTGACCGAAGGCGGCCCCGGGCGTCGCTGCCGCCGGAATCCGTTTGCCGCTGGGCAGCCAGCGCCCGCTCCCCGGATCGCGGGCGAAGACGTAAGCCGCCCCTGCCCCGCCCGCGACCTCGCCATCGCCGCGCGCCCCGACCAGCAGGAGGGGGCCGTTGAGCGCCAGCGAGACGCCGAACAGGGCGCCTTCCGAGGCGTTCGGCGCCGCAATACGGTCGGTCTGTTGCCAGCTGCCGGAGCTGCCGTCGAAGGAGTAAGCGGCGCCGGCGGACGCTTGCCCGGCGACGAGGTCGCGCCGGGCGCCCACCACGGCGATGCCGCCGGCGACGGCGACAGCCGCGCCGAGCTCGGCCCCGGCCGCCGCCTGCTGGGCGGTGAGCTTGGCGCGCTGCGTCCAGGTGCCGCCGCCGCGGACGAAGACATAGGCCGCCCCGGTGCATATGCGGGGGCTCGGACCGGAGGCGAAAGGCGCCCCGGCGACCAGCGTCGCACCGTCGACGGCCACCGCGAACCCGAGCTCTCCGAAGGCAAACGGGTCGCCGGCTTCGAGCGCCGCTTCCTCGCTCCAGCCGCCCGCGCGGCGCCGGAACACGTAGACGGTGCCCGCCAGGCTGCCGGCCCGCGAGGAGAAGGGAGCTCCTATGGCCAGGACGTCGCCGCCGGCGGCGACGCTGTGGCCGAAGCCGTCGCCGCCGCGGAGCTCGACGGCGGCCAGCTTGGCCTCCTGGCTCCAGGCGCCGCCGACGCGCCGGAACACGTAGACCGCGCCCGAGCCGCCTGCCTGGGCGCTGTCGTCGAAGGGGGCGCCGACCGCCAGGATGTCGCCGCTGAGCGCGGCGGCGAAGCCGAACCGGGCCCCATCGCGCAACCCGGGCGGCGCGAGCCTGGTCTGGCGGACCCAGCCCGAGTCGCCGCGCGCGAAGAGGGTGAGAGAGCCGCCGGCGGTCTGTCCCTGGCGGTCGAGGCTGGCCCCGATCGCGAGGGTATCGCCCTGAAGCGAGACGGAGCTTCCGAACTGCGCGTCCGCGCTCGGCGGCGTGTCGGTCAGCAGGCTGCCGCACGCCGGTGAGGAGGAGGCGCCCGCCGAGATGGCGCCGCAAAGCGCCGCCAAGAGGGCGCAGGAGGCGGGAACGGGAACGCCCCGAGTCTGCAAGAAGGCCGGGCTGACCGATCGTCGGCCCATCGCGAGTGCTCCCCGCGCCGCGCGCTCAGGCGCGCCCCGCGCGGCTTACTCCTTTACCGTCGACGTCGTACCCGCCGGCGGTGTCGGCGCGACCGGCTTGAGCAGCACGGCCGGGTCGCCCAGCAGGGTGTAGAGGTCGAGCGTCGCGGCCACGGCCTGGCCCTGGGCGTAGCGCGTCAGGGCTTCGCGCATCGCATCGCCGAGACGATGGTTGGCCGGGTTGGCGAGCGCCAGGTAGAACAGCCGCGCCAGCTCCTTGCCTTCGGGATGGAAGGACAGGCCCGAGGCGCTCCAGACCGCCACCGCGCCGGCCCCGGACTGGCGGGCCAGCACCTCGCCGAGCGACGAGAAGCCGGGCACGTCGAAACGGTTCACGTTGCAGCTCAGGGCTGCCATCACCGGCAGGCGGGGACCGTTGGCGAGCGAGGCGACGTCGCCGCTGGTCAGCAGCGACTGCGGCGACAGGCGGTCGAGCCCGGCGTGCCCCAGGAAGTTGACCAAGCCGGCGCCGGCGCCCAGGCCGGCAAAGAGCGCCGACCGTGCGCCGGCGATCCCCTGCGCGACGTCGATCTGCTGCGGCGCGTACCCCGCCGGCAGGCTCTTGGCCAGCGTGTTGCTGTCGGCGGCGAAGCTGGTGACCCCGTCGTTCGGGCCCGGGGCGTCGGCCAGCAGCAGGGCGCGGTTGGCCCACCCGCTCCCCGCGGCTCCTTCGAAGGCGGAGAGCTTCTGCACGTAGGCGTTCAGCTCGGCGGCGCTCGCCACCGGCAGGCGGCCCACCGCGAAGTCCGGCACGCCGTCGCCGTTGACGTCCGCCAGATGGTTGTCCGCCGCAAACAGCCCGGAATCCGTGCTCACCATCAGGGGCGGCACCAGGTTGCCGCCGTAGCCAAGCAGGTTGCGGTAGTCGTAGTTGCCGTCTCCCGCCAGCACCAGGTACCTCGGCGCCGGGCTCCAGCGCGCGTGCACGTAAGCCAGGAATGCTTGGATGGCATGCGGGTTCGGCAGGCCGAAGCCGAGCACGTCGTAGACGTCGCCGACGTCTACCACCGCGGTGCGCAGACCCTGGGAGGCGCGCAGCGCCGCGAGTGAGGAGGCCGCCTGCACCAGCTCCGTACTGGTGAGGACCAGGTAGTCGGCCCCGCTCGGCCGCTCGAGAAGGCCGCTCGGCACCGACAGCTTGACCCACTGCGCCGAGCGCACGGCGGCGGGACCCACCGCCAGATACGGCGTCGAAGGCGTCGCCGGCCGCAGGGTCACGCGCGCTCCGCCACCCTTGCCTTCGAGCTCGACAGTTGCGTCGCGCACCAGCCGGGGACGCAGCGGGTCGGTCAGGTCGAAGACGCGCACGGGCACACCCGAAAAGCCCGTGACCGTGACGCGCGCGTTGCCCGAGCCGCGGAAGGCCAGCGCATCGCCCAGGGCCCTGAAGCCGCGCTCGTAGGTGAGGTCGAAGTTGTTCACATAGACGACGCTCAGGCCGGCTCCCGGATCGGCCAGGGCGGTCAGCGACACGGTGTTGCTGCCGCCGGCGGACAGGCCCGAGACCGCGAAGGAGGCGCTCTGATCGGCGATGCCCGACCAGGAGGTCTCGCCCAGGACCGCGCCGTTGAGGCCGACGCGGACGTGGTGATGGGTGTCGGTCGCGCCCTTGAGATGGACGGCCAGGCTGCCGCCGCCGGCGTTGACGCCCGGCGCCCCCGCCGTGAAGCTCTTGGTGCCGTTGGCGGCATCGCCGCCGATCAGGAAGTCCCAGTACCAGTAATCGGACTCCGGGTCGGCGGGAATCGCCGTACCCGCGAACACGTCCTGCTCCGAATGGACGGTGTCGGTGAAGCTCGCGAGCGGGCTCGCCGACGACGACTCCGCGCGGCCCCCGCCCGCGTTCTCGATCGCGAGACCGTCCCCCTTGCGCAGCCAGTACACGTTGTCGCGCGAGTAGATGCTGTGGATGGCCTGGCCGTAGAAGGAGAGCGCCTGCCCCCCGGACTCCGCCGCCCAAGCCACCGCCCGGCCCTGGTTGGAAAGCGCATAGCCGTGGCCGGCGATCCTGTCGGCAACCTCCTTGACCGGCGCGCCGAGCGCCTTGGCGATCGCCGCCGCGTCGAGCCGGTAAAGGCCGTTCTCACGCACCCCGATCTTGAGACTCCCCTTCCCGGCATCTTCCGCGGATGCCGTCATCAGCCCCGGCGCGACCGCGACGTCGACTTGCAATTGATCCCCGGCGACTTGCAATTGATCCCCGGCGAGTTGTGATCGATACCGCTCCTCGCCCCCCGGGTCGCGGCGCGGGCTGCGCTCCCAACCCGTTTCCTGCAGGGTCGCCGCCGCACCTCCCACCGCCCGCTCGCCAGACGCGGCGCCGCCGGCCGCCGCGGCGACGCCAACGGGCTCGCCCGGCGGCTCGACCGCGTCGACCGCGACATTGAAGGGATAGCTGCGGGTCGCGCCGTTGATCTCGGTCTCCACCACCATGTAGCGCAACGTGCCGGCCGCCGCGCCCGCGGGGGCTTCCTCGTCGAGCACGCGATAGGTGCCGCCTTGCGGCGCGCCGGAGAGGCTCGGCACCAGGGTCCGGTTGACCTTGTGCCAGCTCCGCGCCGCCGGCTCGAAGCGGTAGAGGTCGAAGCCCGCGGCGCCGATCTCGGCCGCCGTCTGCCACTCGACGACCACGCCCTTCGCGGAGCCGGACCCGCTCGCCATGGCGTGCAGGTCGACGACTTCGGCGGCGGTGATGAGGCCTTGCGTCAAGGCCAGCTCGCACAGCGGGCCGAAGGTGAGCGTGGCCCGGGCCTGCGTCGTGTTGCCGGTCTCGTCGACCCACGTGCCGCGGGTGCCGTTGCCCGAGGCCGGCGTCGCGGTCACCGGGATGCGCTGGCCGGCCGAGGTCGGCGTGACGTTGACGCGGTAGGTGAGCAGGGCCGTGCCGCCTGCCGCCAGGGTGCCGGGGTTCCAGGTGATGTTGCCTGTGCCGCCGACCGCCGGCTGGGCGGTGATCGTGCCCTGGCTGACCGCCGCGCTGCCCGCGTAGGTGGCGCCACCCCCCGCCGGCACGTTGGCGGTGACGAGGTTGGATGCCGAGAAGGCGATCGACTGCGCCGCCGGGTCGACCACGCGCACCGTCACCTGCACTACGGTCGTTGAGCCCACCGTCGGGGTCTTCGGGCCCGAGAACCAGCGCACCAGTTGCTCCATGTACGACTTGACTGGTGCCGTGCCGCCGTCGGTCGGCAGGTAGACGCGGAAGGTGTTGGGCGTCGGGCTGTTGTTGGCCGGAGCGCCGCCGGCCGACTGGAAGTTGGCCACGTAGATGTTGGCGTAGTTGCCGTTCATGCTGGACGCCGAGCAGGGCGTCGGAGTGCAGTAGTTGGAGATCGCCGGCGTTATCTTCCAGACGCCGTAGTCGATCGAGTCCGAATCCGTCGTCCAGCCGCTGACGCTGTTGGTCTGCCAGACGTTGTTGGCGGAGAGCGAGGCCGCGGCAAAGTTCTTGGTGAAGCTGCCGCTGCGGCTGGCAAAGCCGATCGAGCCGACGTTCTGTCCCGCGCCGCCGTTGCCGAGGTCGTAATCGAAGTCGTTCTCGCTGAAGGAACAGCCCGAAGTCACGTAGGGGTAGAAGGTGTAGTTCTTGGTGCCCGGCGTCCCTCCGCCGGGCGGGTTCTCGCCATATTGCGCCTGGGCCGAATAGTAGACCGGGATCTCGGTGCCGCCCGAGGTCGCGTCGCCGTCGTCCGCCCGGATGCCGATGGCATTGATGTCGCTGCCCGTGGTCACCGCCGAGCTCTGGTCGACGTCGAGCTCCCAGTGTCCGGCCGCCGTGTCGGTGGTGCTGTCGAGCAAGCTCGACCAGGCGTTGTCGGCGCAGAAGGCCGTCGCCGTGGCGTTGCAGGTCTGGGTCGCCGCCGTGGTGCCGTTGGGGCGGATCAGGGTGTACTTGGCGCTGGTGCTGAACGTCCCGCGCGAACGGTCGCGCTGCGCGACGTCTTCCCCGGCGCCCGCCCCGACATCCGCGTCGAAGATCTGCACGCGCAGGCGCGCCAGCCCCGTCGGCACCTCGATGAAGTAGCGGTAGACGGTGTTGAGCGGCGTCGCCGGCGCGGTCGGGTTGTTCGAGGTGATGTAGTCGCCGAACTGGCTGACCGCGCCGCTGCCTTGCGGCATGAACAGCGCCGTCGTCCCGGTGCTCGCCGCCCGCGCCGGATCCCCGGCGGGCGACAGCGCGGCGATCAGGAGCGAACACACCGCCAGCCGCGGCCCCAAGCCGCGACCTGGCAGCCGATGAAGCGCGCCACGATCTAGCAGACCCATACAGCCCTCCACAAGCCCTTCAAAAGCTGGCCACAGTACCTAACCAGTTGACTTTAACACAATTCGGCGACCTGGCCGGAGCGCGGACCCCCTCGGCCCCTCAGCCGGCTGCCGGCTCGAAGAGCGCCGCCGCGGCGCCGGCGGGATCGCGAACCACCGCGTAGCGGCCCCGGGCGCCCATTGCCGTGGGGCCGTGCACCACGCTGCCGCCGCGCTCGCGGCAGCGCGCGAGGCTGCCGTCGAGATCGGCGACGGTGATGTAGATCAGCCATTGCGGCGGCAGGTCGGCGTTGGCGCCGCGCGCGTGGCAGACGCCGGCAATCGCGCTCCCGTTCCCCGGTTCGACCATGCAGTAGTCGTTGTAGCCGCCCATGTCGACCGGGGAGACGGCCCAGCCCGCAACCTCCCGGTAGAAATCGCGCACCTCGTCGGCGTTGCCGACCGTGAGGTCCACCCAGCCGATGGTCCCGATCGCCGGCTTGCTCGCTTCTGCCATGGAAATGCCTCTCCTTTCACTCGGCGCATCTTATCGTCCATGCGCTCACACGGCGCTGTAACCTTCCCCGCCTTTCCGACGTAGGACGGGTTGATCGGGCGCGCGGGCTTCCGCGCGAGGAAGAGGGGTCACACGATGGCTACTGTCTGGCGCGATGTGCGTTATGGCCTGCGCATGCTGGCCAAGTCTCCTGGCCATACGGTGGCGGCCGCGGTCGCCTTGAGCCTCGGTATCGGGTTGACCACCGCGACATTCAGCATCGTCTACGGCGCCGTCTTCCGCGGTCTGCCTTTCGATCATTCCGAGCGCATCATGTCGCTCGCCACCCAGAACCTCGCCCGCGACCTCCGCGACCAGGGCGTCGGACTGCACGACTACCTCGACTGGTGCCGGCCCCAGAAATCGTTCGACTAGCAGAAGCGGGGAGGTCCCTCGCTGCGGGCGCCGCCGGCGCGCCGCGAGCTTGCGCACGGATTTGCCATCCTGGGTGAACAGCGACTCCGGGACCGGCAGCCCGGCCTCCCGCATGCGCAGCAACCTGAAGGCCTTGACCTCCATGTCAGCCGCCGCGAAGCCGTTGTACATGGGAATCCTCCAAGCCTGGAGGTGGCGCAGCAGGGCGAGCTTCAGGCCGAGGATCTCGCCGTCGTAAAAGCCCGCCCGCAGGAAGTTTTCGCGCGTCCAATGCGGGGAGTCGAAGGGGTGGGTGGGTGCGAGCGCGAGCACCCGGGTGTAGACCGCGGCGAAGGGGCGGGGAGAGGGGGCTCCCGGGGACCAGGTGACCGCGGCGAGGCCAGGACCCAGCCGCCAGGCGATGCGGCTCCTGGAGACGTCGAGCTCAATCGGCATTCGGGTACCCAGAAAGTGATAGGGGAAGCCGAGCTCGTCAAGGGCGCCGGCCACGGCGCGGATCTCGGCGTCGTCGATGCCGACGAGCAGGATCGGCCGCCTCGGCCGCCTCATTGGCCCTCCTCGGCCACCCTGGCGAGGGCGGCAAGAAGTGTCTCCACGTCCGGCAGGCCGGGCACCAGCGGCGAGAAGACGAGGGTTTTGGGGATGTGCAGGTCGACCACCCGCCGGCCGGGAAGGCCGTCGCCGGGATCGACGAGATCGGAGAATGGCCGGGGGCCTCTGCCGCCATGGTCGTCGCGCACCACCACGACGTCGGCGACGGCGACGCCGTCGCGGAAGTCGCGCCAACCCAGGAAGGCGGCGTAGACCGTCTCCCCGGCGCCGGGGGCAGGGCGCACGGCCGGCCCGTCCTGGCGCGCCCCGCCGGTGTCCCGCGCCTCGATCCGGCTCTGGCGGAATCCCCCAGGGCCAAGGAGCGCTCTCTTCGCCGCCATGGCCCCGGGTCCCTCCATCTGGTCGATCGATGCCGGCTTGCCGTCGCCGCCCGTAGCGAGCGCACGGCGGTGACCCGGCCAATCGCCACCATGTCGGCCGCGGCCATGCGGCGGCGAAGGCCCTCGTCCTCCCAGCGCCGCAGCGACGCGGCGAGCCGCTCCAGGGCCCGTGCCCTGCCGCACCGCTCGGAGGGTTCTGTCTCGACGACGGCGGCAGCACCCTCGCCCAGGAGCCAGCCGGCGGTGAAGAACACTGCCCGCTCGCCCGGCTGCATCGCCTTCGAGCCCTCTGCCAGGAGCACCGTCACCTCGCGGCCGCGGAAGTGAGCGAGTGGCGGCGGCGCGGCAAAGGCCTCGTCGACGCGCACGGCCATCGTCCGCTCGGAGGCGGGGACTGCGCGGAGGGTTGTCGCCCGGGTGGCCACCACCGTGCCGGCGAAGACAAAAGTCGGCGGCGGGGCGGGGAGGGCCTCGAGCGAGAGCGCCATGCCGACGCCGATCGCCAGATGGGCTCGGAGCAGTCTCTTGTCGAGTGGTGGGCGCCGTCTCAGCACCCCCGCTTTGATCCAGCGGCGAGAGAGAAGGGTTAGTGGTCAGCCGGAGGACGTCTCGAGATGCCTGTGCGGCGCGCGCCTTGCCTAGTAGCGAAAGACCGCCGCCACCGGCCGCCCGTCGGGCATTTCGTTGGGCTCTGTTACGAAGACCTTGCCGCCGTGCAGCCAGCTCTGGACCGCGGCGAGGTCGACCAGGTCTTCGCGCCCCATGCCCGGCCCCTCCGCCTGCCGGGCTTCGCGCCGGACGGGATCGTAGGTCCCCCAGCAGCGCACGCCGCTGGCGGCGAACAGCAGCTCGACCCGTCCGTCGTGCGCCCCGCGCAGCACCTCCTGGAGCTGACCCGAGGCGAGCCCGGTGCCGGCGAGCTCGCGGTAGCGCTCGGCGCCGCGCCGCCGCGCCGCGCCGAACACCGGCTCGACGATCTCCCACGCCGCGGCGCGCAGCTCCGCGGGCTCGAGGCCGTCGGCGTTGCCGGTCAACCCCTCCTCCATCAGCTTGGGATGATTCGTCGCCTCGCGGTAGATGGGTAGCAGGTATTCGACCCCGGCGAGGACGAGCGGCGCGCCGCGGTCGAGGTGAAGGGCGGCCAGCCCGCCGTCTACGCGCCGGAAGTATTGCCGGATCTCGTTCTTGATCTCATCCTCGGCCGTGCCGTGCCCGTGGAAGATGGGAGACCGCGCCACCCCGACTTGCGTTCTCGTCGTCGGGGGGAACTGCGTGGTCCGGCGGTTGAGATCGCCCATTGCCTCGCGGAAGCTCTTCGGCACCGCGCCCAGGTCCAGCTCCTCGACGCCCCAGCGGTTGGCGCGCAGCAGCCGCACGTGCTCGAGGCTGAGCGTCAGGATGTAGAAAATCCCATCGTCGTTGAACAACGGGAAGAGCGGCTTGAGGTGGAAGCGCTCTTCGACGGTCGCGAGCTCGTGAAACGGCAGCGGCAGCCGCCACGACCGGAACAGGGCGGGAGCGCTGAACACCGCCAGGCCTTCGTCCGGGCTTTGCCAGAACGCCATGTCCTCGAGCAGCTCCCGCGCCGGCGCGAGCAGCTCCTCGCGCTCGCGGCGCGGCTGCCAGCCGGCCAGGAGCTCCTCGGCCTGGCGCAGCAAGTTCTTCAAGCGTATGGAGTTCTGCCGTGTGTCGCCGCCGCGGAGGGTCGGCATGTAGAGCGACACGCAAGGCGCGCCGTCCCCCGGCACCGCACGCATCAGCCCTTCGACGTCCTTTGGGGACAAGACTCCGGCGAGGGGCATTCGAGATCACCTCTTTGGCTGGCCGTTCCAGCGAAGCCTGGCCGCCTGCTCGGCGGCCTCCGCGGCCCACGCCTTCCTCTAGCCGAATTTCGCAGCAATCTTCGTGCCCCGGTTGCCGCGGCTGCCGGAGCTCAGCCGGCGGCGCCGCGGCGGCGGGCTTCGAGACTGTCGAGGGTGTAGATGCCGAGCAGGAGCACGATGGCGCCGGCCGCGTAGCCGGCGATGACGTCGGTCGCCCAGGCTTCGTCCAGGTAGACGCTGGCGCAGCCGCAGGCGAGCACCGCGATTGACGCCAGCGCCGGCGCCAGCCAGGCGCGCGGGCCGCCGCTGCGGGCCGCCAGGAACGCGACCATGCCGTAGACCGCGACCGCGGTCAGCGCGTGCCGGCTCGGGAAGCTGGCACCCAGCAGGCCGGCAACCCCGGCCCAGTCCCACGGCCGCACGGCGCGGAAGGCGAGGTTGAGATCGGCGCTCAGCGCCACCGCGAGCAGGAGCACGCCGAGCAGAGTCCAGAGTGCCAGACGGTCCCCGCGCCGCAGGCACCAGGCGGCGGCCAGCAAGGCGACGGCAAGGACCGCCGGCAGCGAACCGAGAGCGTCGAAGACGCGCATCGCGCCATCCCAGGCGGTCCCGGCCAGCGCGTGGAGCACGCTGTCGGCGGCGCGGTCGAACCCGGACGCCGGCCGTCTGTCCACCAGGTAGGCCGTTCTGGCGAGAATGCCCACCGCCGCCAGTTTGGCGGCGATCAGCCAGAGCTGCCGCCAGGTCAGTCCGAAGGGGCGCGCTGCCTCTCCGGCCGGCCACAGCCGGTCGGCGTGGCGGAGCGCCAGGCGCAGCAAGACGACCGCGGCGGCGAGCCCGACCAGGAACAGGCCCGCCCGCCCGATCCAGCGCTCCACGAGGTGCCAGCTCTGGCCGAAAAAGTAGCCCAGCAGCCCGACCGAGACCGACCAGAGCAGGGCCCCGGCGGCCTCGAAGGGCGCGAAGCGCCGCCACGGGATGCGGCTGATCCCCGCGAACAGCGCGGTCAGCATCCTCACCCCGGCCACGAAGCGCGCGAACAGCAGGGTCTTCGCGCCGTGGCGCGCGAAGAAGCCCTCGATCGCCGCCAGGCGCTCGGCGTTGAGCCCGACCAGCCGGCCCCGCCGCTCCACCCACCCGCGGCCGCGGCGCCGCCCGATCCAGTAACCCGTGTTGTCGCCGGCGACTGCCGCGGCGAAGGCCAGCGCGATCACCCACTCGATGGCGAGCGAGCCCTGGTGGGCGAAGAAGCCTCCCGCGAGCAGCACGGTCTCGCCAGGGACCGGGATGCCCAGGCTCTCGACGAAAATGCCCACCACGATGACCCAGTAGCCATACTGCTCGAACGCCGCCACCAGCCACTGCCCCATCTTGCCTCCTGCCTGCCCTTCGCCCCGCCCGACGTCTTAGCTGCCACCGCCTGCAGCGACCCCGAGGCATTAAACAGCGCTCGCTAACTGGCGATGGTGGACTCCAATCTATCGGATCGCCCCCCGCAACCCCTCGATCCCCTTCCCTCCCCTCCGGGGGGGAAGGGGACGCCCCCTCCCCTGACGCACGGACACTCCACGGCCACCTCCGATCGGCGCCGCGACACGATCATGACAGCTAATCGGCGTGCTAGTTGGCGCCGCCCGCCCCTGACGCACGGACGAGTCTCGTTTTAGGGCCGGGCCGTCGCCCAGAGATCGGAGAAAGTGGCGTCCCACAGGGGATAGGTGGGGCGGCGCGACTGGCGGGGGCGGCCGAGACCGATCATGACAGGCGGCGGCTGACCGGCGGCCAGGGGAGACGCCAGGTGCACGAGCCTGCCGCGCGGGCCGAAGAAGTCGAGGCTGACCAGGCCCTCGGCAGGGCTGTAGCGGAGGAGCACGCGGCACGAGCCGCCGCCAACCGGACCCACCGCTGCCTGCCGCGTGCCACGCGCCGTTTGCAGCTCGACCGTCCCGGCGCCCCGCAGGACGACCCGCGCCGGCTCCGCCGCGGAGCCGTCGAGCAGGCTGACCAGGTCGTAGTCGGCCTTGGGCTCGAGGCCGGGGATGCGCACGTCGAAGGCAACATCGACCTGCCGCCACTGTCCGCATTGCAAGGCGGCGGCCTGCCGGCGCGGCGGCAAGAGCAGGGGGGAGAAGGGGACGCCCCCGCCCTCTCGGTGCACGAGTTTCGTCCGGCCGGCCTGCGGCAGAGAAATGCCCAGGTAGGGCTCTTCTTCTTCCAGCGTGAAGAAGGCGCCAGGGAGGAGGCGCAGCACCGTCTCGCCGTGCGCCACGGCCGCGCTCTCGTCGCGCACCGCGACGGCCGCGGGATAGCCCCGGCCGGCGAGCCTGTCGAGGAGCCCGCGCGCGTGCCGCGGATCGCCCGCCTGCCATTCGAGAGACAGCGCCAGGAAGGCTCGGGCATCCGCCGCGGAGAGCCACGCTCCGCGCGCCCCCGGCGGCGGCCTGGCGGCGGCCAGATCGATGCCCCGCCATGCGCTTCTCCACTGCGCCGCCAGCCGCTGCCAGGCCGCGCGCTCCGCGGCATCGGGGCGGGGACCCGTGGCGAGCCGGAGCTGGCAGCAGACGCCGAGACCGAGCAGCCCGGCGAGCACTCCGGCCAGCAGGCGGCGGGGCGGCGTCCAGGCGAGGAGGGCCCCCGTCCCTGCCGCGGTCGCGGCCATCAGGAGCCACGTCCACGCTGTCCCCCGGCTGCCCGTCACCGCGGGCGAGGCAGCCCAGTAGTTGAAGCTCCGGCCGCCCAGCGCCAGGCTGAACGCCCGGCGGCGCGCCGCGGCAGGTTCGGTCACCGCGCCGCTCTCCTGGTAGGCGCCCTCGGGCGCGTGCGAGGGCGCCCCCCGCACCACCAGCGAGAGGTCATTCACCCCCTGCCAGTAGAGGTTGGCGACAAAGCACCCCCAGATGGCGAACGCGAGCAGCAGCGCCACGAGCGCGGCCCCCGCCCACCGGCGGCCGGCCGCCGCGCCCAGGCAGGCCAGGTTGCCGAGGCCGAGGGCGAGCAGCGGCACACAGGAAGTCATGCGCCGGGCGCCGAAGGAGTGCCCTCCCCACCAGTCCTGGGCCGCCGCGTTGACGTAGACCTCCGCCGCGAGCACCGCCAGGGCGGCCAGCCGCCAGCGCGCCGGCAGCCGGCTGCGCCAGGGCAGCAGGAGCCCGGCCGCGCCGAGCGCGAAGACTGGCGACCAGGCGAGCAGGCCGGACCGGCCGGCAAGCAAGAAGTCCGCGACGTCGGGGCTGCCCCAGCGCAGGAATTCTTCGCCCTGCGGCACGGTCAGCCACGCGCCGCGCTCCAGCCGCCAGCCGTGGAGCTGCAGCGCGGCGACCGCCAGGGCGCCGGCCGCCGCCATCCCCAGCAGCGCGGCCAGCCGCCGCGGGTCGCCCCGGCGCCTCCCCGGCAGCGGCACCAGAGGCGCCAGCGGCACCCCGAGCAGCAGCGCGAAAACGGCGTCCTGCCAGCGCATCAGGAAGACCAGTCCCAGCGCCGCGCCGGCCATCAGGGCGGGCAGCGGCCGCGGCTCGCGATCCAGCCATGACACGCCGGCGAGCAGCAGGCACACGGCGGCGGCGCTGGGCAGGTGCGCCATGGTGTAGAGAGCGGGACCGTAGACCGCCAGCGGTGTGCCCAGCAGCAGCGCCGCGGTGGCGGCGGGGACGACCCCGGACGCCGGCCGCGGCCCCTGGCCCGGGCAACTCCCCGCGGCCTCCAACAGGCGCCACAGGCACCAGGCCACCGCCACCAGCAGGGCGAGCGAGAGCAGGTGCAGCGCCGCGAGCTGCGCCGCGTCCCAGCGCCGCGGCACGGCCCCGGCCATGCCCAGGGATCCGCGTGATTCGCGCCAGGGAAGCGCCGCCACGTAGGCAGGCGACCAGAGCACCGCCGGCCCGATGCTGAAGACGTTGTCGAGGCCGCCGCCAGGCTGGGTGGTGGTCAGAAAGGCCAGCAGCTCCGGCGTCGCGAGGCTGGAGTGCAGGGCATCGTTGCGCAGGTCGAGGTCGCCGTCCTCGACCAGCGAAGACGTCTGCAGCATGTAGTAGGTCTCGTCCCAGCCGGCGCGGGTGCGCACCGCGCCGAGCAGCCAGGCGATGGCGAGCGCGAGCGCCGCGGCGGCCAGGGGGGCTCCGCTCCACCGCCGCCCGCTGACCGCGGGCCGCCGGTTCAAGGCGCGGAGCCGGCGGCCGGCGGAGCCTGCAAGCGGCGGGCGAAGAAGTCCGCGCTGGTCTTGTAGACCTGCACCCAGGTCCTCCAGAGCAGGAAGCCGTGGATCTCGTCGGGGAAGACCAGCTCTTCGAACGGCACGCCGTGCTCGCGCAGGCGGTGGACCAGGTCCCGCGTCTGGCTGAACGGGACGTTGCGGTCGTCGTCGCCATGGATGAGCAGGACCGGCGACTTCCACGACCCCACCGCGGCGTCGGGCGACGATTCGAAGGCGAGCTTGACCGCCTCCTTGGCGTCCGGCGCCGCCGACGGCGAGCCCTCGGTCCACTCCGGCAGGAACGCCGACCAGTCGTGCACACCGTGCAGGTCCACACCGGCGGCGAACAGGTCGGAGTTGCGCGCCAGCCCCAGGGCGGTCAGGAAGCCGCCGTAAGAGCCGCCCCACAGGCCGATCCGGCGGCCGTCCACCTCGGGCAGGCCGCGCAGGAAGCGGGCGGCGGCGACCAGGTCCTGGTACTCGGCGGCGCCGCGCCAGACCGTGTTCGGCGGCTCGCGGAACTCGCGCCCATACATGATGCCGAGCCGGTAGTTGACCGACAGCACCACGAAGCCCTGGCTGGCCAGGTACTGATTCATCGCGTAGGCCTTGTGGTAGTAGCCCATGTAGTGGAACCCGAGCAGCATCTGCCGCACCGGGCCGCCGTGGGTGTAGATGATGGCGGGCAACCGCGGCGCGCCAGGGCCTGCCCCTATCGCGCCCGCGGCACGCGGCGGCATGAACAGCTGGCCGTGGATGGCCAGGCCGTCCGCGCTCTTGAAGACGACCTGGCGCGGCACCACCAGCCGCGCGGCCGGAAAGTCGCCGGGCAGGGAGTCGCGCGCGAGGGCCGAGCGGCCGGCGGCGGTCACCCGGTACGGCATGGCCGGCAAGGTGGCGGTCGAGCCCAGGCAGAGGACCGCCCTGCCGTCGCCGGTCTCGACCGGCGACCACTCGATCGTCTCGCCGCGGGTGAGCTGCCGGGACGGGCCGCCGGCGGCGTCCACCCGCCAGAGGTGGCGGCGGTCCTCGTCCGCGGGGTCCGCCGCATGCTCGTTGCCCGAGTAGAGGACGGCGCGCCCATCGGCGCTCAGCGCCACGTCTTCGACGTCGTAATCGCCCGGCGTCAGGAGCCGCGCCTCGCCGCCGCCGGCGGGGACCGAGTACAGGTGGTTGCGGCCTCCCTCCCCCTGTTCCGACGCGAAGACGATGCGGTCCCCCGCCGCGAAGCGCAGCGACTCCTCGGCGAAAAGGGGCAGCGAGCCGGCGGGCTCGCGGCTGCTGTGCCAGACCTCGCGGCCGGCGCCGCTCGCCGGGTCGGCCACCCACAGGCTCCAGGGCCGCGGCCGCACGGGAATGAGCGGCAGCTTGTCGCCGCGCGCCGGCTCGCGGATGAAGGCGAGCCGCTTGCCGTCCGGGGACCAGCTCGGCAGCTCGTCGCGGTCGGCGCTCGGAGCCATGTAGCGCACGGCTTCGCCGTCGAGCTCATAGACCACGACGAAGCTGTGGTCCCGGCGGTTGAGCCGGAAGGCGATGCGCTTGCCGTCCGGCGACCAGCGCGCCTGCGCGCTGTCGCCTTGCAGGTCGTGGAGCGCGCGCGCCGGGGTGGCGCCGGAGAGCGGAGCCAGCCAGAGCTTGTGGCGCGCCGGCCACAGCGCGGAGCGGCCGTCGGGGGAGATCTGGACGTCCTCGCACCCCTCGACCGCGCAGCCCATGTCGCCGAGCAGCCGCGGCTCGGCCTTGCCGGCGGCGCCGGCGTCGACGTCGATCGCCCAGACCTGCTGTTTGGGCGCCCTGGCGCCGCTCGCCGGGTTGGCGACCTCCCCCGCTTCGTTGAGCTCGGAGCCGCGCGCGTACACCGCCGTCCAGCCGTCGGGTGAGAGCTGCAGGCCGGCGATCTCCTGGCCGTCGTCGCCGCGGTAGTGGGTGATCTGGCGGGGGACGAAGTCCGGGCCGTCCGCCGCCCACAGGTTGCGCTCGCCCTTGGCCTCGACCACCCAGGCCACGCGCGACCCGTGCCGCGCCGCCACCAGCTGCGACGGAAACGGCGCCGAGAGCGCCTGCTCGACGGTGAAGCCCGCCGCCCACGCCCGCCGTTGCTCGCCCGGGCCGCCGGCAACCAGCGGCGCCGCGAGCAGCCATGCCAGGACGGCCGGTCGCATCGTTGTCGTCATGTCGCGTCGTCCTCCCGCGAGCTCCGGATCCGATCGTGCGCGAATCGTTTGCGCGGGAGGCTAACAAAGTCCCCCTTCTCTTTCCACTTGTGCGTTGTCCCGGTCGCTTCACGGGGCCACACATGACCTTTGAGAAGGCATTCCGCACCAAGAGGGAGGAAAGCCATGAAAAAGCAAGTCAGGGCCATCAAGCTCAACCGCGAAACCGTGCGCTCGCTCACGCCCGGCGCTCTCGCCGCCGCCGTCGCCGGGCTCCAGTCGCACACATGCTCGAGGAACAACTACAGCTGCGTGGCCAGCTGCAGCGACGTACCCTGCGGTTGACCCGCCGCCAGGCCCGGCAGGGGCGCCTGCGCGCGCCCTACGGCACGCGCTCGATTCCCGGCATCTGCGAAAAGTGGCGATCGAAGGCGAAGACGAGCGCGATGCGCTCGCGGCGAGCCAGGGCGAGGAGAGCGCAGTCCGTATAGGACCACTCCTTGTCTGCGTAGCGCTGGAAGGCAGCCCACGTCTCTCGCTCGCCCTCCTCTCCGAGATTGAGCCAAGAATAGGCGGGGTTCCGCCGCAACTCTCGCCCGACCCGTAGCGCGACTCCCGGGCCGAGCCGCGCCTTGAGCAGGGTCATGGTCTCCGCGAACACGACATCGGCCAGGGCGAAGATTCCCGGCACCTCGAACCACTCTCGCACGAAACGCTTGGCACTCTCGTGGTGAATGTCGGTGCGGGTCACAAACGCATAGATCGCGCCCGTATCGATGAGGACCCTCTGCCCGCCCACCGCCGGCTCCGGATTCAGTGCCGGCGCCGCGAGGAGCGCGGCGGAGCGGTGAGGTAGAGCTCAGGGTTCTCGCTGATCGGCACGTCCTGGAGCAAGGGCCCCGGGTCCTCGGCGATCCCGGCGATCTCCCAGATGGAAGCGGAGGCGGTCGCCGCCGGTTGGCGAGCCGAATCGGCCTCCCGCTGAACCAGCCGCCGGACCACTTCGGCCATGCTCACGCCGTCCCTCTCCGCTTGCGCGGCGAGAAAATCGGCCTGCCACTCCGGCAGTGAGATCTGGAGGCGATGCATGGTCGTGGACATGGCATGGCTCCCGAGTGATGTCACAAAGTTACATCACGCAAGAGGCCCTGTCAAACCATTCCGGCGCGGCGGACGTACGACGCCGGGAAGGATGGGAATGAAACGAGGAGGGCGGCATCCTTGCCGTCCTCCTCGTGAGCGAGCCGGTTGCCGTCTCGGGCGCCCGGCTCAGTTGTGGCTTTCGCCGTCGGTTTGGAAGTCGGGGTTCGGGTTTGCGGTCTCGTAGATGGTGCTGGCCGTGCGGCCGCCGTAGGCGCAGCGGCCCTCGCGCACGGTGATCGGCCGGAACAGCTCGTCGCTGAGCTTCTCCATCTTCTTCTTCATCTGTGCTCTCCTTTCATCAGTTCGCCGGGGGCGTTGGACGCGGGCGGCGCGGCCTGCGGCGGCTCTGCCGCGAGCTCCGCCCGCCCCGCCCTAGGGCGCCACTCGGCGGTGTAAGGGTCGTAGGTGCATTTCGACGGTTTTGCGTAGAGGTCGGACGGATCGGTAAGGTAGGCCCGGCAGTCGGTGCAGATGTAGCGGAATTCGCAGTCCTTGCACACCGCGATCTGGTCCTTGTTGATCGACCACAGGGCCGCGAAGTCGCGATGCGCCACCGCGGAGTGCAGCGACACCTCGCGCGCGTTGCCGAACGACCTTCCGAGCGACGGGCAGTTCTTGATCTCGCCCCGCGCGTCGATCGCGATCTTGCGGTTGAGGCAGCTGTTGTGCTTCTGCGCTTCGCTGAAGGTCTCGAGATTGGTCACGAAATAGCCGGGATGGATCTGTCCGCAGCAACGGTGCGAATCGATCACTTGGGTGACGTGCTCGACGACCACGCCTTGACGCTCCAGCTCGACCTGCCGGGCCTGCGGCGCCGAGTGGACCGCGATACCGCTCACCCGAGGATAGTCGCCGGCAAGCTGCTCGAGCGCGGCGTCCGTCAGCTCGTCGCAGTGACCGAGCAGCAGCTCGATCGAGCGCAGGCGGCGGTGGCGTGCCGCCTCCAGGATGCGGCGCAGCTCGCCGAGGCCGCAGGCGCGGAAGAAGCGCAGCTCGAGCGCCTTGCAGCCGAGATCGTCCAGCTCGTCGAAGATCCGGGGGAAGTCGTGGTCCGAGTCTCCGTCGACGTCGACGATGGCGTTGGTGATGCGCTCCGGGGCCTCCCAGCTCAAGTCCAGAGGCGGGAAACGCTCCGCATCGCCGTCGCGGCACCAGAAGCCGAGCTCCTCGCGTTCCAGCAGCTCGAAATACTCGTCGATCTCCTCGTCGTACTCGCGGCCGTAGGCATCCTTGATCTCCAGCACGCTCTTGCCGCGCTGCTCGGTCAGGATCTCGTACAGCCCGTTGGGGATGAAGCGAAACGACTGGCGCTGCAGGTCGCAGACCACACTGCGCCGCGCGCCGCGCACCGGCACGCAGCAGGCAAAGAGGGCAAAGACCCGGCCTTCTTCCCCGGCTTCCGCCGTTGCGCCGGGCAGTGAGTCAGGGCACATCGCTACGACACTTCGAGATGGGCCGGTGGAAGCGCCAGCACACATAGCCGGTGGCACGGTGGAACCTGCTCTCGGCAAGGCGCACCGGGGCCGCGCTGTCCGGCGGCAAGAGGTGCAGGAAGCGATAGGCGACCGGCACCAGCTCGCGCCCTGGCGCGGTCAGCCGGTCGAACAGGCGCTCGCCATCTTCATCCTTGCGGCCGGGCTCCACCTTCCGCCTTCCTCACCAGGTGCTCGGCGACCTTGCGCTCGAGATGGTAGTTGCACGGCCTGGACACCATCCCGAACTGGCCCACCGGGTTGACCTCGAGGAAGACCTCGCGGCCGTCGGTGGTGTGGATGAGATCGATCGAGCCAGTCTCCAGGTCGAGATCGGCCATGAGCCGCCGCAGGCCTGCCACGGTCCTGTCGGTGAGCCGGTAGGGGACCGAGCGATTGGGCCGCAGCTTGTTGTAGTTGCGGAAATCCAGCCGCGTCTGCGCATCGAGCTGGGAGAAGATGGCCATGGCATGGCACTCCCCGTCCAGGTAGAACACCCGCAGCTCGTAGCGCTTGTCCAGCCGCTCTTGGAACAGAGAGGGCGCGAAGCGCTCCGGCAGCTCCTCGACCGCCGCCGCGTCCACTGGCGCCGTGTACATGCAGTGGCGCTGCCCATCGTAGACGAACATCTCCACCTCGCCGATCGGCTTGGTGACCACCGCGCCATGGCGCCGGAGGAAACGGCGCAGCTCGCCGCGCTCGGTGGTCACCAGCGTCGCCGGCGTCGCCAGGCCGTGGCGCGCCGCGCGCACCAGCACGTCGAGCTTGGTCGGGCTCGCCTTCCAAGGATGGCTCAGCCAGGGGCGGTCGGAGAGCCGTGCGAACAGGAAATCGCTCAGCTTGCGCCATTCGAGAGTGAGCTGGCGCCGCAGATCGTAGTCGAGCTTGTAGTTGCCGGCGAGCGATTCGTCGAGGAGCCTGGCGTCGACGTGCCGCCGCTCCCCCAACCAGCGGCGGAACCACACCGCTCGCACTTCGGAGAGCGGCATGGCCAGGCCCTCGGCGGCGATGCGGATCTCGACCTCGCCGCCGTCGACGGCCAGCGCGAGAGGCGCCCGGCCGTCGAGGTCCTCGCCGTTGAGCCGCATGCAACGGGCGCCCAGGCTCTCCAGCCAGTCCATCACTTCCTCGGTCGTCGGCTCGAGGGGCGATTGGCTCAAGATCAGGATCATCGCTGCTGCCCCATGGCCGTCCAACTGGTACTGTGCGCTCCAGCCTGACGCAGGGGACAGGTCGGAAGGCCGGGGGCTCGGTTTTTGTGACATCCAAAAAGAACGCCGGCTGCCTTGGAGCCGGCGCGAAAGGAAAGCCGCGGCGGCGAGAGCATCTACCCGCAGCGGCCGTTCGGATCCATGCCTCCCGCGCACTCCGACTGCGCCGCGGCGGGCCTGGCCGGCGCCGGCAGGATGCGGGCCAGGAACGCGTGCAGATGGGTGAGGATCTGCCCCCAGAGCGAGACCGCCGCGATGCCGGCGCCCTGCTCCATGGGCACGCGGCCCGCCGCTGCCGGGAGCGCGAGCAGAAGTGCGGCGAGAAGCAGAGTTGCGATGCGTCGTCCTGCGTGCATGGCGAATACCTCTCCTGGAGCCGTTGGTCGAGCGGCCATCAGAGCCACCACGCACGGCATCCATCTATGAGAAAAGTTGCGCGAAAGAGTTTTTCTGAGACGGGCGAAGGGGAACGCCCCCTCGCGCGGCAGGAGATTCGTTTCTAGGGGGCGGCGGGGAGGAGCAGCGTGGCGGCGCGGCTGGTGCGCCAGCCGTAGAGGGCGACGAGGCGGTTGCCGGCGGCGCGGGCTGCACCCTGGCGGGTGAGGGCGAGGACGGCGCCGCCGAAACCGCCGCCGGTCAGGCGGGCTCCGAGCACGTCGGGATCGCCGCGCGCCAGCTCGACCAGGAGGTCGAGCTCCGGCAGCGAAACGGCAAAGTCCTCGGCCAGGGAGCGGTGGGAGTCGTAGAGGAGCTTGCCGAGAAGGGGCGCGTCCTGGTGGCGCATGGCGCGCACCGCGGCGAGCACCCGCGCGTTCTCGGAGATCACATGGCGGGCGCGGCGATCGAGCGGCGGCGGCAGCTTGCCGAGACGCGGCAGGTCAGCCCTGCCAAGCTCACGGAGCTGGTCGACACCCATCAGCCGGGCGGCGCGGTCGCACTCCTCGCGCCGCGCTCGGTAATCGCCGCCACCGCCGCCACCGCCGCCAGCGCCGCCGGCTCGGCCAGCCTCGCCCGCCGCGCGAGCAGCAGGACGCGCCCGAGAGCTCTCGCGGCTCTCGCAGCCATGATCGGGACCGCGCGGCGCCGCGGCATGCCGGTGGGCGATGCCGGAGTCGACCACGGCGAGCTCGACGCCCGGGGGCAGCGGCACCCGCTCGTAGGTCAGGCTGCGCGTGTCGATGAACAGGGCCGTGGTCTCGTCGGCGAGGCTCGCCGCCATCGGGTCCATGATGCCGACGGGCGCGCCCACGAACTGGTTCTCCACCCGCTGGCCGAGCCGGGCGAGGGCGACGTCGTCGATCTCCAGCCGGTTGGCGGCGCGCAACGCGCGCAGCACCGCAACCACCAGCGCCGCGCTCGACGCCAGCCCGGCTCCTGACGGCACCGTGGACTCGATCCGCAAGTCGGCGCCGGCAAGCGGGACACCTTCCAGCCCGAGGACGCGAGTGGCCCCCTGAACATAGTCCAGCCAGCCCCGCCCGGCGGCCTCGGCGCCAAGCTGGTACTCCGCGATGGCGCCGCCGGCTTCGCCGGCGCCCCGACCTTCGATGCCGCCCATGCCGCCCATGCCGCCGGCATCGATGTTGGCGCTCCAAGCGCGCACCGTCGCGTCCGGCCGCGGAGCCAGCTCGATCCGCGTGCGCCGCGGGATGGCCAGCGGCAGCACGTAGCCGCCGCTGTAATCGGTGTGCTCGCCGATCAGGTTGACGCGCCCCGGCGCCTCCGCCGCGAACCGCGCCTGTTGACCGTACAGCTCGAAGAAGGACGGCTCGACCGTCATCGTGCGACATGGTACCGGTTTGCCGGAAGGGAATGGGAATGGGGATGGGGTCTGCATGCACATGCATGGAGATGTATAGTGGACCCATGAGAACGACTATCGAGCTCAAGGACGAGCACCGGGCCAAGCTTGTCGAACTGGCGGCTCGTAGAGGCGAGAAAGGGTTCTCGGCAGTGGTGGCGGAAGCTATCGAGGCCTACTTCGAGACTCTCGCCAAGCAGAAGAAGGGGCGCAGGGCCGCTCTTCGGCTCAAGGGAAGCTTGACCGCCGAAGAGGCCGACGAGCTGCGCGACGCGACGCGCTTGATCCGGGACTCCTGGAGATGACGATTGCCGACACCGATGTCCTCATCGATTACCTGGCTGGCCGCAACGAGGCGGCCGCACAAGTCGCAACCGAGCTGGCGCTGGGAACTTTAGTGACAACGGTCGTAACCCGCTTCGAGCTTCTCGCCGGCGCACGGACACCGAGGCAGCAGGAGACGATCCAGCAGCTCCTGGAGGTCGTCCCTGCCCTTTCTCTCGACCCTGCGTCCGCAGACCGTGCCGCCCAGGTGCGTCGAACGCTGGAGCTCCGCGGTGAGCCGATCGGCATGGGCGACAGCCTCATCGCCGGGATCGTCCTCCAGAATGGAGGGGCCCTGATGACCAGGAACCGGCGGCACTTCGAACGCATCGAAGGGCTTCCTCTACTGCAAGTATCTTGATCGTTTATACCTGTTGCCAGCGCCTGAGTGCACCGCTGGCACTGCGTGAGATGACCTTAGTTCCCATCGCCATCTTTGACTTCACGCAAATGCCGTTGGCGTGGTAGCCTGAGACTTCATGTCCGATAGCTCGGCCGCACCCCTCGGAGGTTGGCCGGCACTCCCTTCCGGTATCGCCGCCAACGCCGCGGGGCTCGAGAAGCCGATCCCGGCCGCACCGGAGCCGTGCAGAAGGAGCTGGCCGGCCGGCCCGTCCTCTGGGTGGGGGCCGGCGCGTCGGTCGCCGCCGGCTATCCAGGCACCCGCAAGATCCTCGACGCTCTCGCTGCGCAAGCAGACGATCCGATCGACGTCAACGCTCCCTTTCCCCGGGTGGTGGACGACTTTGTCGCCTCGCGCGGCGCCGGCGAGCTAGGCGAGATCTAGGCTCTTTTCGCGCCCCGATCTGCCGACGACCCCTCCCGCCTTTCCTGCAAGAGCGCGTCGCGGGCACCGCCTGGCCCGGCTTTGGTTCGCATCTTGCGTGGGCCGCCGGCCAGGACCGGAGGTGCATCGCCCTCGCCGGCGATGCCCTCTCCCTGCTGCCGCCCTCCCCCCCACTCTCAGCGCACCCGCCACCCCTTGTGCTGCTGCACGGAGAGCCGCCAGGGAGGATTGTCTCTACACAACCGGATGCACCAGTCGAGGGTCCGGCGATCGAGGTCGGGGCCGTCGAAGGCGGGCGAGATCAAGTAGTGGTCGGCGCGCACGGCTGTCTTGGGGATGCCCTGGCCGTAGGCGCGCACGTACTTGACCTCGTCGGCCGTGCGCTGGCGCAGGGCGTGCTCGGCGACCTTGGGGCTGACCGTGATCCAGTCGAGGCCGGGAGGCAGCTCGACGCTGCCATTGGTCTCGATGGCTAGCTTGTACCCGGCGCCGTGCAGCGCGTCGATCAGCTCGGGATCGAGCTGCAAGCCGGGCTCGCCGCCGGTGAGCACCACCCACTCGCAAGCGGGCGACAGGTGCTCGAGCTCGGCCGCGATCTCCTCGGCACCCAGCCGCCGGCCGGACTCGAACTCGGTGTCGCAGTCGAATCCGTGGCTCTCGACCCGGCACGCCTGGTTGCAGCGCGCAAAGCGCACGAACAGATTGGGTGTGCCGGCCCGCACTCCCTCCCCCTGCAGGCTGTAGAAGACCTCGTTGATCAGGTATCGCGTGGGCTTGGCTCCTGACCGTTCCGGCACTCCCCGGACAGCGGGAAATCGATCACGAGATCGAAGCGGTCCAAGAAGGCTTCATCCCACGCGACCGTGCGGTTCGAGGCCAGCAGGGTCACTCCGACGTACTCCTCGGTGCGCGCCTGCACTGCCAAATCCTCGCGCCGGTAAGGCAGCGCAAGCTTCCGGGCGAACGGTTCCATGGCCGCCTACAGTAGCTCACTGCGCAATCGGATAGATTACCGAGATGGCTTTCTCGCCGGGACCGTCGTGGCGGCGGATGGGGCTTTCCCGGGGGTGGACCTGGCTGGACAGGTTGGCGCAAGACCTGCGCTACGCGGTCCGCATCCTGCGCCAGAGCCCCGGCTTCACCGTCGCGGCGCTCGCCACCATCGGGCTCGGCATCGCGGCCAGCGTGACGGTCGCGAGCTTTGTCGATGCGCTGTTCCTGCGGTCGCTCCCGGTGCCGGACGCCGGCAGGCTGGTCAACGTCGCGGTCGGGAGGGCCGGCGACATGGACGCCACCGTCGGCTACGACGAGTACGCCTACCTGCGCGCGCACGCGACCACCATCGACCACCTGGCGGCCCACTACTCCACGGCGCCGCTCTACGTCGCAGTCGACCAGAGGTGGGGCCAGGAGTCCGGCGAAGTGCAGGGCGCTGTGGTGTCGAGCAGCTACTTCGCGGCGCTCGGCCTGCGGCCCTGGCGCGGGCGGTTCTTCACCGCCCGGGAAGACGCGGTGCCCGACCGCGATGCGGTGGCGGTCATCGGCTACGACTTCTGGCGGCGGAAGCTGGCATCCGACCCGGCCGCCATCGGCAGGACCTTGCGCGTCAACGAGCGGGTTTTCCAGATCATCGGCATCATGCCGCCGGAGTTCCACGGCGTCCTCATCGGGGAGCCGCCGAATGAGATCTGGATCCCGGCCATGATGCTGGGCACCGGCTACCGCTCATGCGACGCCCTGCGGCGGCGCGATTGCCGCATCGTGCGCATGATCGGCCGGCTGGCGCCGCGGCGCACGGCCGAGCAAGCACAAGCCGAGCTGTCGGCTCTCGCGGCGCGGCTCGAGGCGCCGCCCCTCGGCGCGCCCCGCGGCCCCGGCGGCGAGTCCGGCGAACTTGGCGACCATGGGCACCAGGTCGTCACGGTGAAACCGGTGCGCGGCTCGCCGGTCCAGCGGACCTTCCTGGACCTGGCGCGCCTGCTGTCGGCGGCGGCGGCGGTCCTCCTGCTCATCGGCTGCGCCAATCTCGGCGGCCTGCTGCTGGCGCGCAACGCGGCGCGCGGCGGCGAGCTCGCCCTGCGCCTGGCGCTCGGCGCCGGACGGCCGCGGCTCGTGCGCCAGCTCCTGACCGAAAGCCTGCTGCTCGCCGTCGCCGGCGGCGGCCTGGGGCTGCTGCTGTCGCTGTGGACGAGCCGGCTGCTGCTCGGCTTCTACGGGGTCGACGAAGAAGGCTATCGCCACTTCTACGACACCAGCCTGGATGCGCCGGTGCTCGCCTGCGCGCTGCTGCTATCGCTGCTCGCCGGGGTCTCCTTCGGGCTCTGGCCGGCGCTGCGCTGCGCCGGGATCGAGGTCGCGGCCGTCTTGAAGCTCGGCGCCGGCGGAGCCGGGTCAACCCGGGCGCGCGCGCTGTTGACCGGGGCGCAGGTCGCCCTGTCGCTGGCCCTGCTGGCCGGCGCCGGTTTGCTGGCGCGCAGCGCGGGGCGGATCCTGTCGGGACGCAACTTCGATCCCCGGCAGGTGGCAGTGCTGCGGCTCCGCCCGCGCCTCGTCGGCTACGGCCCGGACGGCGCCCACGCCTTCCAGCGCGAGGTGGTGCGGCGTCTCGCAGCCCTTCCCGGCGTCGAGTCGGTGAGCCTGGCGCGCGGACAGGGGCTGGTGTGGCACGGCAGCTCCCAGGTCCGGGCGATCGCGCCGGGAAGCCGACAGTCCGCCCGCAGCGCGCGGCTCTTCGTCATCGCGCCACGCTACTTCGCGACCCTGCGCATACCCTTGCTGCAAGGGCGCGATTTCGACGGCCACGACCTGCCGGCGTCGCCACGGGTGGCCATCGTCGACGAGACCCTCGCGCGCGGCCTCTGGGGTGCGCGCTCGCCCCTCGACCAGACGATCGTCTCGAGCGAAGAGCCGCAAGAGAGCTTGCGCGTGGTGGGCGTCGTCGCCGACCACCAGCTCGCCAGCAACGTCGAGGGACCGACGCCCAAGCTCTTCGTGCCCTACTGGCAGCAGGCGGACGAGATCGATTCGCGGATGTGCATCCGGACGGACGGAGATCCGGAAAGGGCGCTGCCGGCGATCCGGCATGCCATCGCCGCCATCGATCCCCGCGTGCCGGTGACCGAGGCCATGAGCATGCTCGCGCAGGTGCGCGCCTTCTATACCGACGCGCGGGTTGCGGCCGCGGTCCTGCTGTGCTCCGGCTGCCTCGCATTGTTCCTCAGCGCCGTCGGCCTCTATGGCGTTCTCGCCTTCGTGGTGCGGCGCAGGACGCGGGAGATCGGCATCCGCATGGCAATCGGCGCGCGACCGGGGCAGATCGCCGCCGCCGTGCTGAAAGAAGGCTTGGCGATTGCCGCCCTCGGCGCAGCGTTCGGGCTGGCGCTGGCCCTGGCCGCCACACGCCTCCTCTCGGCGTGGCTGTACGGCGTGACCGCGCGCGATCCCACGACCTTCTTCGCGGCCTCGGCGCTGCTCGGCGTGGTGGCCTTGCTCGCCTGCTACCTGCCCGCCCGGCGCGCTGCGCGGGTCGACCCGATGGAAGCGCTGCGCGAGCAGTAGCCGCTCTTCTGCGCTCAGGCGATCCCCACCTCCGCGTTCAGCCGGCCGACGAGATGCTTCCACGCGAGGTAGTAGACAGCCATCCCTATGGGCACCATCGGAAGGGCAAATCGCATCTGAATGGTGAAGTCGTCAAGCAGTCGCGCCAAAGCCACGCCTCCCGGGATCAAGAGCAGGACGAGGATCGCGCCATGCACGCCGAGGGACAGCCGGAAGCGAGAGCTCAGCGCAAGATGGAGCATGTTCCACAAGCCCCAAACGTTCGGGACGACAGCCATCGGGAACAGATAGGCGCGCGCCAACGGCCGCGCCGGCAAAGGGATGACGAACTGATTGGGCACCTCGAAGTAGTAGTGGCGGTACGCGTCGACCGCGACGACGAGCAGGAGAAAGAGCGTCGGCACCACGATTCCAGCCATGTAGGCGCGCAGATAAGGATGCGGTCGCATCGTGCCCTCCTTTACAGGTGATAGGCGAGAAGCCAGAGCCAGTCGGGAAACAGCGCCAGCCCGAGCGCCACGGCCGCCACCACCGCGAGATCGAGCCACGGCCACCCCGATGGGACCGGCCGGCGATGGACGATCGACGGCCAGAGATCCCTCGCCGGTCCGAGATCGGTCATGGGTGGCAGCGCCGAGCGCAGCAGAAGGCGCAGAGACTGGTCATCGGTCATGGGCGAATTCCCAGGGAGGCAAGCTCTTTCCTCAGCCGCGCGCTGGCGCGCGACACTCGCGACTTGACCGTGCCGATCGGGAGAGCGAGCGCCTCGGCGATCTCGGCGTGGGGCCTCTCCTCGATGAGCGCGAGGGCTGCGACGATCTGTAGTTTCGGCGGCAGCCGACGGAAGGCAACGGCGACGGACTCGCGAAGGTCGGGATCGGGACTTGCCGGGGCCGAAGCGTCGTGGTCGACGCCGCTCCACCTCGCGAGACGGCGCGCCGCCCGCAAGTGGTCCAGGGAGGCGTTGGTGGCGATCCGTCGCATCCACGCCCCGAAGCTCCGCGAAGCGTCGAAGCGGGCACGACCACGATAGGCCCGCCAGAAGGACTCGACGAGCACGTCTTCCGCCGCTCCGGAATCACGGACGATGCGCAGGATCCATCCGCGGACCTCGGCCGCGAAGCGCCGGAAGAGCAGCTCGAGGGCGTCCTGGTCGCCCTGCACGAATCGCTCGAGAAGATCTTCATGTGGCTCGCCCACCATTGCCCGCCTACCCTTGTCTTACTCGGCAGCCGGCGGGAAGGTTCCCTTCGCCCAGACGCCAGCTTACCGAGGTCGCCCCTCCAGGGTATCGATTGCGTTCTGGTATGATGATGACTGGATCGATGAGGAGCGCGTCATGCCGAAGGTCACCGTCTCGCCCAAGTTTCAGGTGGTCATCCCTCGCGAGGTGAGGGACTCGCTGGGTATCAAGCCCGGCGAGCAGCTCCAGGTCTTCCGTTACGGCGACCGCATCGAGCTGATCCCGATTCACCCCATCCGCCAGATGCGCGGCTTCCTCAAGGGCATCGACACCGCCGTCGAGCGCGATCCCGACCGCTTGTGAACGTCGTCGACTCGAGCGGCTGGCTGGAGTACCTGGCAGATGGGCCGGCGGCTGACTTCTTCGCGCCCGCCATCGAAGACGTCGAGAATCTCCTCGTTCCCACGATCACGATTCTGGAAGTCGGCAGGATCGTCCACCGCCAGCGCGGCGAGGAAGCGGCCCTTCAGGCCATGGCGCTGCTCGAGCAGGCAACCGTCGTTGCGCTCGACGCGGCCCTGGCCCGCAGCGCCGTCGCGCTGGGCCTCACGCATCGCCTGCCCCTGGCCGACAGCATCATCCTGGCAACGGCGAGGGCCTTCGACGCCGGGCTGTGGACCCAGGACGCCGATTTCAAAGATCTTCCCGCCGTCCATTACAGCGCAAAGACCTAGTCTCCCCAGCGAGATGCGGGAAGGCCGGCGGTTGCGCCGGCGGGGGAGTCCCTTGTAGCATCCCCGCCAGCTTCCAGACACCACGACAACGCGTGCCGCAGGCTTGGAGGTTGCGATGGCCGAGACGAGCGCGGAGAAGTTCGAGCCCTTCGTTCCTCCTTCGCAGGAGGTCCCCGAGTTCACGCCAAAGGCGATCATCCTCGGGTCCTTCTTCGGAATCCTGTTCGGCGCCGCCACGGTCTACCTGGCGCTGCGCGCCGGCCTGACGGTCTCGGCGTCGGTGCCCATCGCCGTCCTCGCGATCGCCGTCTTCAAGCGCTGGGGCAAGTCCACGATCCTCGAGAACAACATCGTGCAGACGATCGGCTCGGCCGGCGAGTCGGTGGCGGCGGGCGTCGTCTTCACGGTGCCGGCGCTGCTCTTCCTCGCCCACGGCGCCGAGTACTTCAACTACGTGACGATCTTCGTGCTCTCGGCGGTCGGCGGCACGCTCGGCGTGCTCTTCATGATCCCGCTGCGCCGGGCGCTGATCGTCAAGGAGCACGGCGTCCTGCGCTATCCGGAGGGCACCGCCTGCGCCGACGTGCTGATCGCCGGCGAGCGCGGCGGCGACCTGGCCAAGATGGTCTTTGTCGGCGTGGGGGTGGCGCTCCTCTACAAGTTCCTCTACGGCATCCTGGGGCTGTGGAACGAAACCGCGACCTGGTTCCGCACCCGGCGCGACGGCCTCATTCCCGACGCCACGCTGCAGAGCGACGTCACCCCCGAGTACCTCGGCCTGGGCTACATCATCGGCCCCAAGATCGCCGGCGAGCTCGCCTCGGGCGGCGTACTGGCCTGGCTGGCGCTCATTCCGCTGATCTCCTGGCTGGTGCCCGAGCCGCGCCTGGTCAAGGATCTGACCGACCTCGGCTTCTCGGACGCCTGGCGCGCCGGGCACTCTCACGCGGAGTGGATCTACCGCGCCTACATCCGCTATATCGGCGCCGGCGCGGTCGCCTGCGCCGGCGTGATAACGCTGCTCAAGACCCTGCCCACCATCGTCTCCGCCTTTCGGGAGTCGGTGAAGTCCATGCGCGAAGGGGTCGGCGGCGCCAAGAAGCTGCGCACCGACGACGACCTCGGCATCGGGGTGGTCATCGTCGGCTCGCTGGTCCTCGCGCTGATCATCACCGTGCTGCCGCACTTCCCGCACGGCGAGTTCCCGGGCTCCCTGCTGATGGGCCTCCTGGTGGTCGTCTTCGGACTCTTCTTCGTCACCGTCTCGAGCCGCATCGTCGGCATCATCGGCACCTCGTCGAACCCGATCTCGGGGATGACGATCGCCACCTTGATGGCGACCTGCGTGGTCTTCGTGCTGGTCAAGCGCACCGGCGACCTGTTCCAGCCGGTGGCCCTGTGCGTCGGCGCGCTGGTCTGCATCGCCGCCGCCAACGCCGGCGCGACCTCGCAAGACCTGAAGACCGGTTTCCTGGTCGGCGCGACCCCGCGCCACCAGCAGGTGGGGTTCATTATCGGCGTCCTGGTGTCCACGCTGGTCATCGGCGGCACCCTCTTTCTGCTCGACCAGACCTTCGCCATGGGCGAGGCGCATGGCATCGGCGGCCCCAAGCTCCCGGCGCCGCAGGCCACCTTGATGGCGACGATCATCAAGGGCCTGCTGGCCCAGAACCTGCCCTGGGCGCCGGTCCTGGTCGGCGTCGGACTGGCCTTCATGGCGCAGATGGCCGGAGCGCACGCGCTGTCCTGGGCGGTGGGCGCCTACCTGCCGCTGTCGACCACCTTCCCGATCTGGATCGGCGGCATGGTCAAGGCGCTGGCCGATAAGGTCACCCGCCGCAAGGAGGAGAGCGAGCTTTCCTCGGGCATGCTGTACGCCACGGGCCTGGTGGCCGGCGGATCGCTCGGAGGCGTCCTGATCGCCCTGGTCGTCTTCTTCGGCGATCGGGTGCTCCGCATGGAGCGACCGACGCTGCTCGAGAGGATCGACCTGGGCAATCTCTGGAAGGGCTTCGGCGCCTTCAAGAACGGCCCCGTCTCGGGCGGCATCCTCTGCGCCGTGGTCTTCGGCTTCCTCTGCTGGCTGCTCTTCCGCAACGCGCAAAAGAAGCTGGAGGGTTAGTAGTCCCGCCACGCTTGCGTCGCCGCGCCTGGCCGGGAACGCGGATTGCTCTCGGCGCTTACTTAGCGTTTGACATCGCGCTGACCCTGCGACAAGATCGAGAACCAGGAGGTGGCGAGCCATGGCGGACGCCCGGAGCGAAAAGAACATCGCGACGCTCTTGCCGGATGCGCAGGTCCAGGCACGGGATTTCCTGAAGCAGGTCAGGGCGGCGAAGATCAACGCGAAGGTCATAGGCGGCACCAGGACCCTCGCCGAGCAAGACGCGCTTTACGCCCAGGGCCGCACCAAGCCCGGCAAGATCGTGACCAAAGCCAAGGGTGGGTTCAGCAACCATAATTTTGGAATCGCCTGGGACATCGGCATCTTCAAGGGAGTGAGCTTCCTCGACGCGTCGCCGCAGTACGACGAAGCCGGACAGATCGGCAAGAGCCTGGGGCTGGAGTGGGGCGGCGATTTCGCCAGCATCATCGACAAGCCCCATTTCCAATGCCGGACCGGGAAGACGCTGGCGGAGCTGCGCGCCCTCTTGAAGGCGGGCAAACCCATCACCGTCTTGCCGCCCACGCAGTTGACGTCTCTGCAAGTGACCCTGGACGGGGACGACACGCCAATCCCTGCATTCTTGATCGCCGACCGCGCCTGGATCGCGGCGCAGGATCTGCTGAATACTCTGGGAGGGAAGCTACTCAATCTCGGGGGTGATCCGCTGACCGTGAAGGTCGATCGCGAGGGCTCCGAGCGACAGCTGGTGGCCCAGAGCGTCGCCGCAGTCCTCTACGTGAAGTTCGCCGACCTCAACGAGCTGCTCAACCTGCACTTCGTCCTCGACAGCGCAAGGCGACGTCTAGACCTCACGCGCTGAGTCCCGTCTGGGTGGTGTCCTGGAGGACACTTCCCTTGCCTCCCCTGCCTGGCGGAGATAAGGCTCCTCGCGCGTCGCGGCCCAGCTGCGCGCGGCCACGAACATGAAAACGCCGGACGCGATCCAGCTTGCTTCGGCCTTGCTCGCGGGCTGTGCCACTTTCCTTACCAACGACCTGCCGGGAGTGCCGCCAATGGCGGGAGCGGCGGCCGATCACCGGATTCCCCCGGTTCCAGGCTTGCGGATCCTGCGCGCGCAAGATTACCTGGCCCGGCCCTGAGCCCGCATCTTCAGGGGCGCCCGTGTTACTGTCCATTGTGAAATCAATGGACCGACCGGCGATGGCGAACAGGCCGCTCTTCGACCCTGACACGCTGCGGCGGTTGTGCCGGGCGCGCGACGTGTTGGCGGCGCGGCCGGGCGAGACGTTGCCGCTGGCGGAGGCGGCGCGGATGGCCTGCCTGTCGCCCTTTCACTTCCAGCGGCTGTTCATCCGCGCCTTCGGCGAGTCGCCGCACCGCTTCCTCACCCGGCGGCGCATCGAGCTCGCCAAGCGGCTGCTCGCCGAGGACGAGTTGTCGGTCACCGAGGTCTGCTTCGCGGCCGGATACTCGAGCCTCGGCTCGTTCAGCGCCAAGTTCCACGCCCGCGTCGGCCGCCCGCCGAGCGCCTACCGCCGCGAGCTGAAGCGGGTCTTCGGCCTCGGCGCGCCCTGCCGCGTTACCTTCGTCCCCCTCTGCTTCCTCGGCAGGCTCGCGCCGCGGCGGCCGTAACAATAGCGCAAGAATCGAGAAGCGCGGAGCGGAGCTGCACCGCTATCCTTGGCGGCAGACGCCAACGAGAAAGGACCTCCGCATGATCCAGCGCCTCTCGCACACCACCATCTGGGTCCACGACCAGGACACCGCGCACGACTTCTACGTCGGCAAGCTCGGCTTCGAGGTGCGCACCGACGCCACGATGGACAGCGGCTTTCGCTGGCTGACCGTCGGTCCGAAGAGCCAGCCGGGCATCGAGATCGTGTTGATGAAGATCGCTCCCGGCCCTCACCTCGAGCCCGCGGCCGCCGAGACCCTGGGCGAGCTGGTGCGCCAGGGCGCGCTCGGTGCGGGAGCCTTCGACACGGCGGACTGCCACAAGACCTACGAGGAGCTGAAGGCCAAGGGAGTCGAGTTCCTGTCGCCGCCGAAAGACCAGTTCTACGGCGTCGAGGCGACCTTCCGCGACCCCTTCGGCAACTGGTTCAGCCTCACCCAGCCCAAGCCACACTGAGGGCAGGTTCCGCTACTAACTTCAGATACTCAAGGCACCGTTCGCGCCAGCCGGAAGCCGGCGGAGCGCACGCGAGTCGTGAAGTAGGTGGAGCCGCGCCAGGCAAAGCGGCAGAAGCGCGGAAAGCTGTACCAGCTGCCGCCGCGCAAGACGTGCTTGTTGCCCGTCTGGCTCCACGGATCGACGATGCCGTCGCGATAGGTGTCGGTCACCAGGCGACTCTCTACCGCGCTCCAGGTCGCCAGGTCCTCGACCATCTCCAGCACATTGCCCTGCATGTCGTGGAGACCCCAGGCGTTTGCCGCCTTGCGCCCGGCGGGGTGCGTTCCGCAGGTCCTGGCGCGGCGCTCGGTCCCTGCCCACCGGGAGCACGGCACGCCGCCCGCGTAGCTGACACCGCTGTTGCCGGCGTACCAGGCGATGGGGTCCAGCGCCGGGGCGTCGTTGTCGCCGCGCAGCTCGAGGGCGCCGCCGGGCACTGCGCCCGGCGCGCCGGCGCGCGCCGCGTACTCCCATTCGGCCTCGGTGGGCAGCCGGTAGCCGGCGCACGCGGGACCGCGCACCGCGGCGGCCGTGCAGCGAAAGTCCCCCCGGCACTTGCCGGCGCCCGCGCAACCGCCGCCGAGAGTGCCCGAGCAGCCTTCGAGCCGGTAGCAGCGCTCGACGCCGGCGCGCTCCGAAAGGGCGTTGGCGAAGGCCGCGACCTCGTACCAGTTGACCGTCTCCACCGGGCAATCGTCGCCGCAGAGGGCGAAGAACGAGGGGTTGCGGCTCACCAACCCCCGCCATTGCCCCTGGGTCGCCTCCGTCTCGCCCATCCAGAAGGCCCGGGTGAGCTGCACGCCGTGCTGGGTCTCGAAATCCTGGCGCTGCTCTTCCCCTGCCGGGCTCCCCATGCGGAACGTTCCCGCCGGCACGCGGCGGAAACGCATCTGCACCGCCGGCTCGACGAGCACCGCCCCGCCCGGGCCATTCGACGGCGCCGGCAGGGCCGGCGCGGCAGGCGAGGGCACTCCGTCCAGCGCGCCTGCTGCGCTCTGCGCGGCCGGCGCGTCCGACGCTTTCGGCGCCAGGGGCCCGCCGACCGGCAGGGCCTCGCTGGAGGTCAGCCACAGCAAAGCGCCGAGCATGCCGGCAGGCGCCATCCGGAACCACCGCGAGATCATGGGACCGAGCCTCCAGAAGGCGGCGGCGCGGCGCGGGTGCTCGGAGTCATGGTGCGGATGAAGAAGAACCCGTCGAGGCTGCGCGACCAGTCGGCGCGCATGGGCACGTAACCCAGCGGCCGCGCCACCAGCGGCTCGCGCAGCCAGTCGCCGCCAGCGCCGGGCCGGCGGAGGTCGACGACCGCCAGAGCATAGCCCGAGCACCGGAGCAGATCCTCCAGGCTTCCTTCCGGCGGGGCCGCGAGCGCGCGCGGCGCTTCCCAGAGTCGTCCGGCGGCGCCGTCCGCGGCAAGGAAGCCGAGCGCAAAGACGGCGTCCCCAAGCGCGTGGCGCGCGGCGGCGCCCATGGCGGCGCCGCCTGGATATGCCTGCCGCGCGCCGGCGCCGGCCAGCTCGATGCCGCGGAGGTCGCCGAGAATGTGCCGCGTCGCCGCCCAGACGACGATCTTCGCCTGCGGGCGCCGCTCGCGCGCCAGCCAGACGAGGTTGGCCGCCATCTGCTCGTCGCGCAGGCGGCTGGCTCGCGCGTTGTCGCTCTCCCAATCCATCAGCGCGAGCACGCGGGCGTCGTCCACCACGCGCAGCCAGAAGGAGCTGTCCGGGCTGGCGCCGTGGCGCCGGATCTCGTGGGCGAGATCTGCGATGCCGTGCTGGAAGCGTTGCCGCACCGCCGCTTCGGGCGGCTTGGGCTCGGCGTCCGCGATGAGCTTGGCCAGACCGTCGCGCACGGCCTTCCAGCCGGCAGTGCCGAGCCACACACGCGAACCACTGCCCGCGAGAAAGCGCTCCAGGTCGCCGAGCAGGAAGTCCTCGGCGGCGCTGGCCGTGAACTGGTTGTCGATTCCCGCCAGCTCGAGGGGCCGCGGCCCGCGCACCTGCTCCCCCAGGTACTTCCAGAGCGGCGCGGCCTGCTCGCTGCCCGACCAGATTCCGAACACGCCGCGCCGGGCGGCGCGTCCGGGGTCCTCGCCCTGGCCCATCAGGTCCCAGGCCTTCGCGCAATCGTAGAGCCCGCTTTCGAACGCCAGAACCGAGAAGCCGAGCTCGCGGTGCAGGTACTCGATCAGACGTACCTTTGCCGCGAAAGCGCTGCCGTCGCCGTGCGAGATCTCGCCCAGCATCACGACCCGTGCATTGCCGAGGATGGCGCCGAGCGGGCGCAGGTCGGAGAAGTCGAGGTCGCCCGCCGCGATCGAGCGCACCGCCAGGACGTTCTCGCGCAGCCAGCTGACGCGGCGGTCCTCGCCGGCTGCTCCCGGCGCCGCGGCTGACGCTGCGCCCGACAGGACGATCAGGAGAGCGCACAGGCGCCATGAGGACGCGATCCGCCGTCTGACCAGGCGGCCGCCGATCTTGGTGCTGGTCGTATCTGCCAACAAAATCTGTCGCCTTTGCCGCTTGACTTACGCCTTGTTTACGCCTAGACTCGAGCCCGTGAAGACATCTGCCGCCAGCCCTCACCGCCCCCACCGCCCTCATCGGGGGCGATGGCCAGGCGGCGGGCACGATTCGAGGAGATCTACCGTGCGTAAACCCGAACCGCCAGAGCCTCCCGACCCCGCCGAGCCGGCCTCGGCCGCCCCATCTGCATCCACGCCCGGGCAACACCAGCCATCAGGGGCGGCGGCGTCCGGCAAGCTGGCCGGCCTGGGCCAGGCATTGCGCTGGCTGCGCGAACGGCAGGGGAGGAAACAGTATCAAGTGGCAGACAGGGCGGGGATCACCAAGGGCATGCTCTCAGCCTACGAGACGGGAAGGCAGCGCCCGTCGCTCGAGACCCTAGAGAAGCTGCTCGAGACCCTCGACTGCGATCTCAACGACCTGCACAATGCCATCCAGATCGTCAACGGCCGTCCCGAGGCGCTGCGCGCCTGGCAGGGTTGGCAAGGCGAGCGGCGTCCACGCCATGGCGCCAAGGAAGTCGGCTTGCTCGGCGGCATCAGCGGGACAGGCGGAGCGCACTCCGTGCACGCCGCGGTCCCTGGCTCTGCTGGCTCTGCTGGCTCTGAAAGTGCCGGAAGCGCCGGAAGCAGCGGAAGTGCCGGCGGCGGCGCGGTGCCGGACATCTATTCCGGTTGGGACGTCTACCCCGGCTCCCTGCCGGAGACCAGCGCGATCGGAGAGGGATCCGGGCCGGGAGAGGCACGGCCCGGAGGCGATGCTTCCAGCCGGCTCTACGACGTGATCGGACGGACCCTGCCGCTACCGCCGGAAGAGGAGAAGGCGCTCGGCCAGATCCTCCAGGGCTTCCACGACCTGATCCGTTACTGGCACAAGGCGCTCGTCGAGATCCGCTCCCAGGGTTCCGTCCCCGGCTAAGACGAAACTCGTCGGTGCGCGAGGGGGAGGGGGTACTTTTCCCTTCCTTCAGGCAGAAAGAAGGCTACCTTGCAGAACGGTCACGGCCTGGCCGATCAGCGTGACGCGATCTCCCGCCAGGCGCACACGTACGGCGCCGCCACGCGCCGAGGCCTGGAAGGCAAGCAGTTCCTCCTTGCCCAGGCGCTCCCCCCAGAAGGGACCCAGGCTGCAATGTGCCGAGCCGGTGACCGGGTCCTCCGCCACCCCGCTGCCGGGAGCGAAGAAACGCGAGATGAAATCGTACGGCTTGCCGTCCGCGCGGGCGGTGAGCATCACGCCGCGCACCTGGAGCGCCGCGAGCATGGCGAAGTCGGGCCGCGCCCCCGTCACTTCGGCCGGCGATGCGACCTCCAGCAGGTAGTCGAAGCGGCTCTTGCCGACGAACCGGGGTGCCACGCCGAGGGCCTTGCTCAGGTCCCGCGGCGGGCTCGCCACCTCGGTTACGGGCGTGGCGGGGAAGTCCATCTCGATCCAGCCGCCGCGGCGCTCGGCGGTGAGCAGGCCGCTCGCGGTGTGGAAGCGTGCCGGCTGGTCGGCGGCCAGGCGCGCCGTCTCCCACAACACGTGCGCGCTCGCCAGCGTGGCGTGCCCGCACAGCGCGACCTCGACGGCCGGGGTGAACCACCGCAGGCCCCAGCCGTCGGAGCGCGGCAGCAGGAAGGCGGTCTCGGAGAGGTTCATCTCGCGGGCAACCTGTTGCATCCAGCCTTCGGCGGGCGTCTCGGGGCAGAAGCAGACCGCGGCCGGGTTGCCGGCAAACGCGCGGTCGGTGAACGCGTCGACTTGAAACAGATCCAACCGCATGGCTATCTCCTGGCGCAGCCCAGCGCCGAGCCCGGCTCCTCGCGGCCCGGCTCCTCCGCGCGCAGCGGATGGATTCTATCCGTTTCCCTGGGGCCGCCGGGCGCGAGAGTTTGCGCCGAGAGCGTGGACGGGTAGACTTGTCGCGGAGCAGACCTTCGTCCCGCTGCCCGGCAAAGCTGAAAGGCGCCCGCCGCGGGCGCTGACAACGCCGTATTTCAGGGAGCAGAGACACCATACCCCCACAGCGGCTGCATCTTCCCTTCCTGAGCGCGCCATCGACCACGCCCGTGCCCTCCGCGGGTCTGCCAGCGCACTCAGATCGCACCGGGCGGGAGTTCTCCGGGTTGCTCGACGCCTTCCGCGGCCGGCTGGATTCCGCGCTGAGCTCCTGGCTGGGCGCCAAACGGCAGGCCGCCGGGCGACCGTCCGAGAGCGGCGCGGCGGATGGCCTCGGCTTGCCGGAGATGCAAGAGCTGATCGACGGGGTCGCGCGCCTGGTCGCCGGTGGCGGCAAGCGGCTGCGCCCGGCCCTGGTCTACTACACCTACCGCGCGTGCGGCGGCAGCTCGGACGGCGAGGTGTGGCCACTCGCCATGGCGACCGAGCTCCTTCACACCTATCTGCTCATCCACGACGACATCATGGATCACGCCGAGGTGCGACGCGGCCAGCCGGCGGCGCACGCGCGCCTGCGCGATCTGCACCGCGAGCTCGGCTGGCGCGGCGACGCCGCGGACTTTGGCGTGGCGGCGGCCATCCTGATCGGGGACCTGGCCCATTCCTACGCCGTGGAGCTGTTCACTTCGCTGCCGCTGGCCGAGCGCGACGATCGGAGCCAGCGCGCCGAGGGCGCCGATCGCGCTGATCGGAGCCATGCCGGGCGCGCGCTCACACGCAGCTTTTCGGCGATGTGCGAGGAGGTGATCGGCGGCCAGTATCTCGAGCTGCTGCTTGCCCAGGCCGCCGTCGAGCCGGAGGCCCGCGAGCTGCTGCGCGTCCTGCGCCTCAAGTCGGGCCGCTACACCGCGGAGCGTCCCATCCAGCTCGGCGCCATTCTCGCAGGGGCCTCCGCGGAGGCAAAGGCCGAGCTGTCGCTCTATGGCACCGCCGTCGGCGAGGCATTCCAGCTCCAGGACGACCTGCTGGGGATGTTCGGCGATGCCGCCGCCACCGGAAAGCCGGTCGACGCAGACCTGAAAGAGGGCAAATTCACCTTCCTCATCCACCACGCCCTCGCCGCGGCCTCGCCCGCCGAGCGGCAGGCCCTCGCCGCCGCCCTCGGCAATCCGGCGGCGACTCCCGAGCAGGTGATGCGGGCGCGGGCTGTCCTCGAGCGCACCGGCGCGCGGCGGGCGGTCACCGAGATGGCAGCCGAGCGCCTGCGGGCCGCCCGCGAGTCGCTCGGCGCCCTGGCACTGCTCGGCCTGGCGGAGGAGGGGCGGCTTTTCTTCGCCGGGCTTCTCGACTATCTCCGGGAGCGCGAGCGGTGAGCGCTCCCGAGGTCACCGCGGCGCCCGGCGTCGGCCCGCAGCAGGCCCAACCCGAGCGCGACCGCAAGGCCGAGCACATCCAGCTCGCCCTCGAAGCACGCATGCAGCTCGGGGCCAACTTCTTCGACGAATACCTCTTCGAGCATGCGGCGCTGCCCGAGATCGACTTCGCCGACATCGACCTCGGCGTCGAGTTCCTCGGCAAGCGGCTCGACGCGCCGCTGCTGATCTCGAGCATGACCGGGGGCACCGAGGCGGCGGGCCGCATCAACCGCAACCTGGCCGCCGGGGCCGAGCGGATGCGGGTGGCGGTCGGCGTGGGCTCGCAGCGCAAGGCGTTGGAAGATCCGGCAAAAGCTGATACCTTTCAGGTCCGCGATGCCGCCCCGTCGGTTCCGCTGCTGGCGAATCTGGGAGCCGTGCAGCTCAACTACGGCCTGGGGGTCCGGGAGTGCCGGCAGGCGGTGGAGATGATCGGGGCGGATGCTCTGGTCCTGCACTTGAATCCGTTGCAGGAGGCAATCCAGCCGGAAGGCCAGCGAAATTTCGCCGGCCTCCTGCCACGGATGGGACAGGTCGTCCGGGAGCTTCCGGTTCCGGTCATCGCCAAGGAAATCGGCTGCGGTATCTCGGGCGCCACGGCCCGCGCGCTGGCTGGGCAGGGAATTCGCATCATCGATACCGCGGGACTCGGAGGCACGAGTTGGGCGCGGATCGAGGCCCAACGCGCGGGCGACCTCGAGCTCGGCGAGCTTTTTGCCGGCTGGGGAATACCGACGCCGCTGTCCATCCAGGAGGTGCGGGCGGTGGGCGGCCTGACCGTGATTGCCAGCGGCGGCGTGCGCAACGGCATCGACGCGGCCAAGGCGCTGGCGCTGGGCGCCGACCTGGTCGGCATGGCGTACCCCTTCCTGCAACCGGCCACCGAGTCGGCGGACAGGGTCGCCGAGAGAGTGCAGCGCATCGTCCAGGAGCTCAAGATCTGCATGTTCTGCCTTGGGGTGAAAACGGTAATGGAGCTACGTCAGGCCAAGCTCCGCAAAGGGTCGGGATGATGACCAACGCTACCAATTCAGCCGCCGCCGCGGCGCTGCCGACCCAAGAGGAGCTCGTCCGCTCCCTGGTCAACGGCGAGCGCCGCTTCCACGAGTTGCCCAGGGACCTGTCGCCGGAGGAGGCGGCAGAGATCCGCCGCCGCGCCCTCGAAGAGATGACGCGGACGCCGCTGAGCAACATCGCCCACCACTCCCTGGACGTGACTCGCGCCTCGCGCCGCAACTGCGAGAACTTCATCGGCGTGGCGCAGGTGCCGATGGGCATTTGCGGGCCTCTGCGCGTGCGCGGCAACCACATTGACGGCGACGTTTTC
The DNA here is from genome assembly GCA_035544895.1 of Thermoanaerobaculia bacterium. GTDB lineage: Bacteria > Acidobacteriota > Thermoanaerobaculia > Multivoradales > UBA5704 > JASLEW01. The sequence goes on along the minus strand of DASZZM010000098.1, from coordinate 24,559 downwards.
GTCCCCCTCGCCACCACCGAGGCGGCGCTCGTGGCCAGCACCAACCGCGGCTGCACGGCGCTGCGCGAGGCCGGCGGCGCGGTGGCGCGCGCCGAGGACGTGGGCATGACGCGGGCGCCGGTGTTCCGCACCTCGGGGATCGTGCAGACCCAGACCTTCCTGCGCTGGATCAAGGACCATGAGGCCGACCTGGGCCGCGTCGCCGAGGCGACGAGCCGCCATCTCAAGCTGCTCGAGGTGCGGCCCTACGCTTTCGGCACCACGGTGTTCCTGCGTTTCCGCTTCGATTCGGGCGACGCCATGGGGATGAACATGGCGACGATCGCCTGCGACCGCGTGGTCACGGAGCTGATCGAGCCGGCCACCGGAGTTGCTTGCGTGGGCCTTTCGGGCAACTACTGCGTGGACAAGAAACCGGCGCAGATCAACTTCCAGGAAGGGCGGGGCAAGCGGATCTACGCCGAGATCATCCTCGACGCGCAGGTCCTGCATCACAACCTCAAGACCAACGCCCGCGACCTGGTCGAGGTGCAGTACCGCAAGAACCTGCTGGGCTCGATTGCCGCCGGATCGCTGGGCTTTAACGCCCACTATGCCAACGTGCTGGCGGCCTTCTTCATCGCCACAGGCCAGGACCCGGCGCACGTCGTCGAGGGCTCACTGGGCGTCACCTGCATCGAGCCGCGCGGGCCCGACTCTGTATTTGCCTCGATCTACATGCCGGACGTGCCGCTGGGGACCATCGGCGGCGGAACCGCGCTCGACACCCAGCGCGAGGCCCTGGCGGTGCTGGGCGTCTCTCCCGACCCGGAGCGCCGCGGCGAGGCCACCCTGCGCCTGGCCGAGATTCTCGGCGCCATCGTGCTTGCCGGCGAGCTGTCGCTGATGGCGGCCTTCACGTCCCATGACCTGGCGCGTGCCCACGAGAAGCTCGGGCGTGGCCAGCTCGCCGACGGGTCGCAGCTGCCCACCTGAGCGAGGCCAGGCCTCTGCGGGTCAGCCCCTCTTCCGTCGGCTCCTCGATCACAGCCTCGGGTCCCGCGCCGGACCCAGCGCCGGGCAGGGACCCGGCGCGTTCCGATCAATCCCCGGCCCGGCTCGTGGTCTCGGCCCCGGGCAAGCTGATCCTCATGGGAGAGCACGCCGCGGTGTACGGGCGTCCTGCCCTGGTCGCGGCCATCGATCTGCGGCTCACCGCCGCGTTCACGCCGCTTGCGTCCCATCCTGAACCCCCTGAGCCCCCTCACGACATCGAGCTCGATCTGCCCCAGCTTCGCCACTACGAGCGCGTCTCCTGGCCGGCGGTGCGCTCCTATGCTCTCCTCGCCCGTGACAGCTGGCACGCATACGCCAGGCACCCCGACGCGGCGGGCTTCCAGCGCCTGCGCGGCTCCGACCCTGCCCACCTCGTCAAAGCGGCCCTGGGCGAGGCATCCGAGTCGCTCGGCGAGGAGGCGCCGCCGGGGCTCTCGCTGCGCGTCGACTCCCTCCTTCCCATCGGCTCAGGTTTCGGCAGCTCCGCCGCGACCGCCCTGGCGGTCGTCGCCGGCTACTTGGCCTTCCGCGCTGGGCAGGGACCCAGCGCGTCCAGTCAGATCGCTGGGCAGGGACCTGGCGCGTCCGATCCCAGCGCCGGGCAGGGACCCGGCGCTCTCCCCGCCGCCCTCGACCTCGTCGAGCGCATTGCCCTCGAGGTGGAGCGCCGCCAGCACGGACTGCCGTCCGGGGTCGACACCGCGGCCATCCTGCGCGGCGGCCTGCTATGGGCGCAGAGACTGCCGTCCGGCGCTCTCGCGGTCGAGCCGGTCGCGGCCTGCTCGCCGTTGCTCCGGCACCTGCGCGTCTACGACACGGGAACACCTCCCGAGCCGACCGGCGCGGTGGTCGCCGCGGTGCGTGAGCGGCGCGAACGCGACCCGGCGCACAGCGACAGCCTGCTCGATCGCATCGAGGCAGCCACTCGCGCCTTTCGGGCCGAGCTGACACGCCAGACCGAGGACGCGCCGCGGGTCGTCGCCTTGCTGCGCGAGCATCAGGCCTGCCTCGAAGAGCTGGAGGTCGTGCCTGGGCCGGTCCGCGAGGCGGTCCGCCGCGTCGAGGCAGCCGGCGGGGCCGCCAAGCTCTCCGGCGCCGGTTCGCTCGCCGGACCCGGCGGCGGGTGTCTGTTGGTTTATCATTCAGAAGTGGAGCGCGTGGCTGGCTGGGAGTGGCTGCGGCCTTTCGTCCATCACCCCGTCGCTCTTGCCGCTGCCGGCTTACGGCGGGAGATCCTCAGATGACCAAGACCACCATCGCCGCACCGGCCAACATCGCTTTCATCAAGTACTGGGGCGCGCGCGACCTCGACCGCGCCCTGCCCCTCAATCCATCGATCTCGATGACGCTCGAGCGCTGCGTCACCCTGTGCACGGCCGAGGTGACCGGCGGCGATCGGGACGAGATCTGGCTGGCCGAGCCCGCGGGTGACTTCAGCCACCCCGATGCCGAGTTCACCCGCATGGTCCAGGATCAGCTCGACCGCCTGAGGCGCTGGGCGGGCCGGGACGAGCGCCTGCGGGTGGCGACGCGCAACAGCTTTCCGAGCGCCGCGGGGCTCGCTTCCTCGGCCTCCGGCTTCGCCGCCCTGACCCTGGCCGCGGCCGGCGCTCTCGGCAAGGCGGACGCACCTGCCGTCGAGCTGTCGCGGCTCGCCCGGGCAAGCGGCTCGGGATCGGCCGCGCGCTCGGTCCTGGGCGGCTATGTCGAGTGGCCGGCCGGCGAGGACGAAGAGCACAGCTACGCCTTCCAGCTCGCCGACGCCGAGCACTGGGACCTGCGCGACGTCATCGCCGTCGTCGAGATCGGCCCGAAGGTGGTCTCCTCGCGCGACGGCCACCGCCTCGCTCTGACCAGCCCCTACTCGGCCAAGCGCCAGGAGCTGATTCCCGAGCGGCTGGCCAAGGTGCGGCAGGCCATCATCCACCGCGACCTCGAGCTTCTTGGCCCGGTGCTCGAGGAGGAAGCAGTCGACCTGCACCTGATCGCCATGTCTTCGCACCCGCCGATCTTTTACTGGGCGCCGGGCACCCTGGCGGTGTTGCGCACCGTCCGAGAGCTGCGCCAGGAGGGCCTTGCCGCCTGGGCCACTCTCGACGCCGGCGCCAACGTCCACGTGCTCTGTGACGCTGACTCCGAGGAAGACGTCGCCGAGCGGCTGGAGAGCCTGCCAGCCGTCGGCTTCGTGATTCAGGACAGCGTGGGCAGCGGCCCCGAGAACGATTCGCAGCATTTGTTCTAGAGCCGCACCGGCTGTGCCATGCGCCAGGCGGTTCTGCTCAAGCTCGGCGGGAGCCTGATCACTGACAAGGCGGGCGAGGAGCGAGCGCGCCCCGAGGTCCTCGAGCGCCTGGCGGCCGAGATCGTGCGCTCGGCCCGCTCGCTTCCCGGAGAGCTCATCGTCGGCCACGGCAGCGGCTCGTTCGGTCACGTCGCGGCCCATCGCTACTCGCTCGCCCAGGGGCTGCGTTCTGCCGACCAGCTCCCCGGGGTCTCCCTCACCCAGGACCGCGCCGCGGCCCTCCACCGGCTGGTTATCGGCGCCCTGTCGGCGGCCGGCGCCTTGCCCTTCTCGCTCGCGCCGTCGAGCTGCGTGGTCGCCGCCGCCGGACGCCCGGTCGACATCGCCGACGAGCCGTTGCTGCTGGCCCTGGGCCATGGCCTGATCCCGGTGCTCTACGGCGACGTGGTGCTGGATCGCGAGTGGGGGGTCTCCATCTGCTCGACCGAGCGGCTGTTCGAGCTCCTGGCGCGCCGCCTGGGCAGGCGCGGCGTCAGGGTCCGGCGCGCCATCTGGCTGGGCGCGACCGACGGCGTCTACGACAGCGCCGGACGCCCCATCCCGCGGCTCTCGGCCGAGGGCTTCGCGACCGCCCGCGAAGCCATCGGCGGCGCGGCCGGCGCCGACGTCACCGGCGGCATGCTCCACCGCGTCGAGACCGCCCTCGCCCTCGCCCAGCTCGGCATCCCCTCCCTCATCGCCAACGGCACCATCCCCGGCCTCCTCGAGAGCGTCCTGCGCGGCGACCACGTCCCCGGCACCGAGGTTGGGTAGCTGAGAGGCTTCACCCGGCTGCGGCCTGGTGTCGGGCGAGAGCCCACGAGCCCGCTTATGGCTCGACCTCCCAAGGATGTTCCCAGGAAGCCAGCGGCCGGCGCCGCTTGAGAAGCGGCAGGTAGATGTGCTGCAGCTCAAGAACGATCGCCACTTTCTCCTTGAGCGACATCGCACTGCGCCGGTCATGCAGATCCGCTTTCGCCTGCCGTAACCTGCGCATCAGCTCTGGGGTGGGCCGAGATCTGCGTCGCATCCTCAAGGCTCCAGCTTGAACCGATGGATCAGATCCTTGAGGACTCTCTGATCCGTCCCCGCGGCCTCGATCAGTGCCGCGGCGCGCTCCCGCCGCTTAGCGGTCCGCGCCGAGGGCTCGAGGTAGAGCGCTACGAGGTACTCGGGCCGGACAACCCGGACGGCAACGCCCTCATACTCCAGCGTCGCTGCGGTTTCAATCGCCTCGTCTGCCAGCTTGTTGTGCGAGGGTAGGAACTGGACAGGCACGCCCTCGACGAGGACGTGCTCCGCGTCGACGGCATATCCGCGGACCGTAGCCCACTGATAGATGGCTCCCAGCGACACGATCGGCTTCTCCCGCTCCGGGAGAAACACGAGCACGTCGAGGTCATAGGTCGGGATCGGCTCTGTCCAGAACACCAAGGCCATCGCACCGGCGATAGCGTAGTCCTCGACGACCGCGAGCTGCTTGAGCTCTTCGAGGGCGCGCAGTGCGTTCGCGAAGGACGTTACGGGCTCCATTGGGCAGCTTCTCCTCGCTCTTGGTCTGCGGATCGACGGAACACCTTCGCACTCTCCGATAGCGACTTGGCTCGTTTCTAAATATTGCAGAATGCTCACAGTGTGGAGAATTACCGCAGGGCGGGTATTGCGCCGCGAAGTACCCCCTCTTCCTCTCTTGGCCCAGAGCTTCACCCTTCCGCCGCCTTTTGCCGGCTATTTCGTCTCGTGTGTCACCACTTGTGTCACCGGCCTCCGCCTCGCTCCACCCGGAGAATACGAGAGTTGCGCCCACTTCCCAAGAGGACAAGGGAAACTCCACCCGTCTCGGCGGATCTCCCACCTCAGGTGAGTCAAGTGGCACTTCCAACCCGCACTTCGCGACTCCGCGCGGCTTGACACGAAATCCGTGCTCCACTATTCTCGTGTCCATGAGGAATATCACCATTACGGTTGAGGAGCAGGTGGCCCGCTGGGTACGGATCGAGGCCGCAAAGCGAGATACCAGCATCTCTCGGCTGGTGGGCGAGATGCTCCGGGACCACATGCAGTCCTCCGAGAGCTACGAGACGGCAAGACAGCAATTCTTCGAGATCGAGCCGCGGCCCTTGCGGCGGAGCGGCACCCCCCTTCCTACGCGCGAGGACCTTCATGACCGCGCTGGTCTTCGCTGACACCAACGTCTTCGTCTATCAGATGGACACCCGTGAACCCGGAAAACAGAGCCGCGCCCGCGCATGGGCCGAGTTTCTGTGGACTACTCGTCGCGGCCGCGTCAGCTTTCAAGTGCTCGGGGAGCTTTATGTAACCGTGACCCGCAAGCTTGACCCTGGCATTGACCGAGCTACGGCACGGAAGATGATGCGTGCACTGTGGGCATGGCAGCCGGTTCTGATCGACGAGCGGGCCTTCGCTGCCGCCTGGGCAGTACAGGACCGGTTTGGCCTATCGTGGTGGGATTCCCTGATCGTGGCGGCCGCGCGGCTCGCCGAGTGCTCGATTCTTCTGACCGAGGACTTCCAGCACGATCAAGATCTTGATGGCCTGCGGGTGGTAAATCCGTTCAAGCTCTCACCTGAGGAGCTCAGTACCTAGCCTGCAGCGATGCCGCGAGACGCCACAGGAAGACGATCGGATGGCTGGCTGCACCCGCCGCGGCACTACATCCTTGTTTGCTGCTGTCGACGCGAGGACTGGTCGCGTGTTCGGGCAGACCTAAGGGCGGCGCTCGATGGGTCACCGCGCGAGTTGAAGACTGCGCAGCTCTACGTCAAGGTTGGGGTGTAACAACTCCGCGCTGCCCTCTCCCACCTTGAGTACCTCCTGGCGAGGGATGTGTCACTAGTTTGTGTCACCCGGAGGAAGAAAGACTCGAAGGCCCTTCCTAAACCTTCCAAGAAAAAGACTTATGGGGCGACTTCGGGATTGGCGGAGAGGGAGGGATTCGAACCCCCGCAGCAGCGTGAGCGCCGCCGGCCTCCGGGTAGCAACCGGGCACCTTTCCAGGCTCGGTCACCTCTCCGGTGGTGGGGGCGCAAGGAATCGAACCTTGCGGGCGCGGTCAGGCACGGCGGGTCTACAGCCCGCACCGTCTCCATAGCGGTCTACGCCCCCGTTGCAAAGAACACATGGCGGAGGGTGGAGGGTTCGAACCCCGTGCCCAGGATCGCTGCGCACCCCCGGTTTTCGGGACCGGTCGCCGGCCTCTCCAGCGGCACCCTCCTGAAACGCCAAAAGCCTCCGCGGCTCATCGCCGGGAGGCTCTTGTGCGGGCTGCAATCTGCTCGTCTGCCTACACGGCGACCCTCCTGGCAATGGCCAGCGAACGGTAACTCGATGACAGGAGCGAGCAGCGCATGGCCACAGGATAGACGGCCACGACGTTATCCGTCAACCGGCGAGAGACCGCGAGACATTCCAATCCGCCTGAAGCCACCCAAGTAGCACAGCATCAGGCTCGCCTCCTGGTCTCCATTGGCGGGCTCGGCGGCACAGTCAATAGTGCGGCTCCTTTCGCCGTTGATGGAGGACGTCATGAGAAGACTCTCTCTGCTCAAGCTTGCCGCAGCCCTCGGCTTGCTCGCGGCTGCGCTGGCCCCGGCCCGCGGCACCGGCTCTTGCATCTGCCCGCAGTACTACGACCCCGTAACCTGCAGCAACGGCTTCACCTATTCCAACCTTTGCTACGCACAGTGCGCGGGGGCGACGGGCTGCGTGCCCTGTTGCACGAGCTGAGCCGAGCGGGCCCCAGAGAAGCCCCATCTTCAGTGAGCCCGCGGCTCACCGCCGCGTTCTCAAGCTCCGGCGGCACCTCGTTTGTGGAGGGCCGTCTGCGGCGGCCCTCCATGCGAAAGGAAAAACGCAAATGAAGAAGAAGATGAGCAAGATGCGCCTCTCTCGCGAGACGCTCCACGAGCTCGAAACGGCGCAACTGCCCGCCGCGCAGGGCGCGGCCTTCCCGATCTCTCAGCACGATACCTGCCGCTGTCCAACCGTCTCCTGCAAACCAGGCTTCTGCTGAGCGGGCGCGAGCCGCGGAAGAGCGCCGCGCCAAGCTGTTATCCTTGCGACGTGTACGCGGGCGACCACGACGATGGCGTGGGCGACGAGGAGGGTCCGGAGCTCGATCTCGAGCAGCTCCTCCTCGCCACCAGCCGCACGTTCGCCCTGGCGATCCCGCTGCTGCCCGAGCCGACGCGCCGAGAGGTGACGATCGCCTACCTGCTCTTCCGGGTCGCCGACACGTTTGAGGACGCGACAGCCTGGCCCGGCCGCCGGCGCATCGCGGCACTCGAGCGGTTTGGCGACCTGGTGGTGCGGCCGGCGCCGCACGAGGTCGCCGCCACCGCGCAAAGCTGGGCTGTGGAGGTGCCGTGCGAGCAGCCCGGCTACCGCGACCTCCTGGCCGAGCTGCCGCAGGTGATGGCGGCTTTCGCCGGCCTCGCCCCCCCGGCGGTCGAGCTGATTCGCCACCACACCCTGCGCACCTGCCGCGGCATGGCGGGGTTCATCGGGCGCATCGACGAGCGCGGCGAGCTGCGGCTGCGCGACCTCGAGGACCTGCGCGGCTATTGCTACGTGGTGGCGGGCATCGTCGGGGAGCTCCTGACCGAGATCTTCCTGCTCGGGAGGCCCGCGCTGGCAACCGCGGCCGGCTATCTGCGCGCGCGCTCGCGCGCCTTCGGCGAAGGCTTGCAGCTGGTCAACATCCTCAAGGACTCGGCCGCCGACGCCGCGCAGGGCCGCCGCTTCCTGCCCGACGGCATCGACCGCGGCGAGGTACTCGCCCTGGCGCGCGGCAGCCTGTGCTCGGCCGTCGAGTACGTGCTGGCCTTGCAACACGCCGGCGCCGAGCGCGGACTGGTCGCCTTCACCGCCCTGCCCGTCCAGCTCGCCAGGGCCACTCTCGACCGCGTCGAGGAGTCCGGCCCCGGCGCCAAGCTCAAGCGCCCCGAGGTCTACGCCATCCTGCAACGCGTCCACCGCGCCCTCGACCTCGGCGAGCCCGCCATCGCCGATCCCTCGCCGGCCGAGGCTCCACGCCAGGTAGGGGCTTCTCGTCGATGAAGCTCCTCGACTACTCCCCCCTCGCCCTGCTCTGGCTCGGCTGCCTGCCCTGGCTGCTGGCCTGCGGCGGCCCGCCGCGCCCGGCGCCCACCGTCCGGCCGCGGGAGACCGCGGCGCCCGGCCGTCCGGGCCCCGCCGCGGGAGCGGCCTCGGCGGGCGATCCGCACTCCTTCGCGCGCCCCAACGAGGTGGTGGTCGAGCACGTGCAGCTCAACCTGTCGGTCGATTTCACGCATCGGCGCATCGCCGGCCGCGCCGGGCTGCGGCTGCGCAACTTGACCGGCGCCGACCGTCTCTATCTCGATACCCGGGACCTCGACATCCAGCGCGTAACGCTCGCCGACGGCTCGACCGACGCTCCGTTCACCCTCGGCGAGGCCGTGCCGAACCTGGGCCGCCCGCTCGAGATCCGCCTTCCACCCGGTGCCCAGTGGGTCAACGTCGACTACGCGACGCGCCCCGAAGCCGCCGCCTTGCAGTGGCTGACGCCCGAGCAGGCTGGCAGTCCCTCGCCTTTCCTCTTTACCCAGTCCGAGGCGATCCTGGCGCGCACCTGGGTGCCCTGCCAGGACAGCCCTGGGGTGCGCATCACCTACGAAGCGACCGTGGCGGTGCCGCCCGGCTTGCTGGCCCTGATGAGCGCCGAGAACCCGCAGGCCGCGTCCCCGGACGGCGTCTACCGCTTCGCCATGCGCCAGCCCATCCCTTCCTACCTGCTTGCCCTGGCGGTGGGCGACCTGTCTTTCCGGGCGTTCGACCGGCGCAGCGGCGTCTACGCGCTGCCCGCGGTCGTCGAGCGCGCCGCCCGGGAGCTCGCCGACACGCCGCGCATGATCGACGCGGCGGTGCGACTCTACGGTCCCTACAAGTGGGGCCGCTACGACCTGCTGGTCCTGCCCGCGAGCTACCCATACGGCGGGATGGAGAACCCGCGGCTGACCTTCGTCACCCCCACCATCCTGGCGGGCGACAGGTCGCTGGTCTCGCTGGTCGCCCATGAGCTGGCGCACAGCTGGTCCGGCAACCTGGTGACCAATGCCACCTGGAACGACTTCTGGCTCAACGAGGGCTTTACCGTTTATTTCGAGTGGCGGATCATGGAGGCCCTCAACGGCAAGGAGTACGCCGACATGCTGCGTGTGCTCGGCCGCCACGATCTCGAGGACGCCATCAGGGAGCGCGGCGAAGATAGCCCGGATACCCACCTTTTCCTCAACCTGGCCGGGCGCGATCCGGACGAGGCCACGTCCGAGATCGCCTACCAGAAGGGAGCCTTGTTCCTCACCGCCGTGGAGCAGGCGGTGGGGCGCGAGCGCTTCGACCGCTTCCTGCGCGGCTACTTCGACTCCTTCGCCTTCCACTCGATGGACACCGCGCGCTTCCTTGCCTACCTGCATGCCAACCTGCTCGACGCGGCGCCCGGCCTGGCGGCCCGGATCGGCGTCGAGCAGTGGGTCTTCGCGCCCGGTCTGCCGGCCGGCGCGCCGCGCTTTCAGGCCGGAGCCTTCGCCCGCGTCGATCAGGCCCTCGCGGCTTTCGCCAGGGGCACGCCAGCCGGCCAGCTGGCGACGGCGGGCTGGAGCACCCAGCAATGGCTGCACTTCCTGCACGATCTGCCGGCCTCGCTCGCAGGAGCCAGCGGAGAACCCGGGCAACGCCCGCCCGAGCTCAACGAGCTCGCTGATCTCGACGGCGCCTTCCGCTTCACCTCCTCCGGCAACGCGGAGATCCTCGCGGCCTGGCTGCAGCTCGCCATCCAGTATCGCTACGAGCCGGCCTACCCGGCCCTCGAGAGCTTCCTGACCACCGTCGGGCGGCGCAAGTTCCTGAAGCCGCTTTACGGCGAGCTGGTGAAGACCCCCGATGGCACCGAGATGGCCCTGCGCATCTACGCCCGCGCCCGCCCCACCTATCACTCTGTCTCCCAGGCCGCCATCGACAAGATCCTGGACTGGCGGGGGTAGAGCCACTAGCAGCCGCCGGGGACTCGCTCTCCTTCGGCTCTGCAAGCGGGGCTACTAGCTCTTCCGGGGCGCGCCCTGCTACAAGCTCGCGCGGCTCGGCACCGGCCAAACGCGTTCAATCTCAGCGAACCGGGGGGCCGGACGGCTCGAGCCGCACCTCGAGACTGACGTCCTTTCTCGCCGCCGCTGCGAAGTCACGCTCCTCGCTCCGCCGCCCCGGCCTCACCACCTCCAGCTTGTGCGGGCCGGATGAGACGACCAGCCCGGAGTCGCGGCCGGCGATTTCCGCGCCGGTGCCGACGAACCGGCCGTCAACGTAGACAGAAGCGTCGTCGGGCTCGATGCTGAGGCGCAGCCTGCTGGCCCGCGAGTCGCGGGTCGAGTCGACGTCGGGCGCGCCGCGGTCGGGAGGCGCGTCGTAGCGCCGCGAGCCTGAAGGTGGCGCCTGCCGTGGCATGTCCTGGGACCGGTCCCGGTAGGCTTCACGGTCGCGGCGCGCCCGATCGCGCCAGCTCGCACCGTCATCGCGGTCCAACTGCTCCCCCCGCTGGCGCTCGAAGACTCCCTGGTCGTTGCGGCCGCCGCTGGAGTAGCCGTCGCCGTAGTTGCCGTCGCCGTAGTTGCCTCCGCCATAGCCGTCTCCGTAGTAGCTCCCGTCGTAGCCGTCGCCGTTGTAGCCCCCGCCGTAGTAACCCGGGGAGTAACTGTAGTTGGGATAGTCCCAGCCCCCGCCGAGCCTCAGGCCGAAGCCGAACCCGCCGTCGAATGGGTAGAAGTCGAAGAACGGGTCGAAATAGAACGGCCGGCCAAACAACGACCGGGAGGAAATGCGGCGGTCGAAGCGGCGGTCGAAATCGCGGTCGAAGCGGCGGTCGAATCGGCGGTCGAAGGGGCGGCCGAAGCGGCGGTCGACGTCGCGGTCGACGCGGCGGTCGAAGTCGCGGTCGAAGCGGCGGCCGAAGCGGTCGTCGAAGTCGCCGCGAGAACCGCGGCTGACGTGCGGCTGGCGGTTGGGTCCGCCATGGGTGCCCGGCCTCACTGGCAGGACCGTCCTGCCCCCAGAGCTCGAGAAGGAGCGCGGTGGCGAGGCCGCTGACCCTCCACCCACCCTACCCCCCGACGGCACTGCGAAGCGCGGTCCCGGAAAGGACATCGACCCGTGCCTTGGAGCGGATGCATGTGGCGCCGGGCCCTGGAAATGGAAGCCCCCGCCCCCGCCGCTGCTGTGGAAGCCCCGGCTCCCGCCGCTGCTGTGGAAGCCCCCGCCCCCACCCCTGCCCTGGTGGCCGCCTCCGCCCCCGCTGGCATGGCCGCCGGACCCACGCCCGCCGCCGTGGCCGCCGGAGGAGTGAGACGCCGCCCAAGCGGGACCGCTCGCCACGAGAAGCAACGCCGTGGCCAGCAGGGTCGGGGCCGCGTCACCCTTCAGGAGCCCTGAAACCGCTCGTCGCAGGGTTGTCATGTGGAACCTCCTTTTCCCTTCGCGCCGCTCTGCCAGGCGCGGTGAACACCTTGGACCTCGGATGTAATGATACCTGACTACCTCCCGGCCGAAGCCCCCAGCCCGCCATCACGAAGGGGAGTCGTCGAGCCCTATCCCGTGGTAGTCTGCGATCGCGAGATGCGGCGAGAGCTTCGATTCCTTGTCTGCCCAATCAGATCGAACAAAGCGCTGCTGCGGCGCGCCAGACTTCCCAGCAACGATCGGCCGAAGCCTGCGGAGCCCAGTTGGGCGCGCAGTGACGACCGATGGCCGGCACGCTCGCGGCTGGGCGTGCGCCCGGAGGGAAGCCATGATCAACGCGGTCCATGCCCTGATGTATGTCGAAGACGCCGAGAAGGTCCGCGCCTTCTTCCGCGACGTGCTCGGGTTCGCCTCGGTCGATGCCGGGCAGGGATGGCTCATCTTCGCCCTGCCGCCCGCCGAGCTGGGCATCCATCCTGTCGAGCAAGGAGGCGAGGGCGGCGAGGCGCAGGCCGAGAACGGCCGCCATGTGCTCTACTTGATGTGCGACGACGTCGCGGCCACCGTCGAAGAGCTCAAGGGCAAGGGCGTCGAGATCGCCCAGCCCATCAGCGACCAGGGCTGGGGCCTGGTGACCTCGCTCCAGGTCCCCGGCGGCGGCAAGCTCGGCCTCTACCAGCCCAGGCATCCCACCGCGTGGCGGCCGCAGCGTTGACGTCCTGCCCAGGCGGTCCACTGAGGTCCCCTCAGTGGTCCAAGGAGGAAGGCATGAGAGCCCCCCGTAGCGTCCGCGATATTGGAGCCAGGCGAGCCAAGCTCGCCAAGCGAGCCAAGCGGTCCGGCAGTCCCCACCGGCCCCCCGTTGCGCCGTTCATGCTGGCCGGCGCCCTGCTGCTCGGCGCCACCGTGATCGGCTGCCAGCGGCCGACCGAGGGGCAAAAGCCCGCGGCGAGCGATGCCGCCGCCGCTCCCGCCGCCGCCACGAGCGAGGCGCAACGCACCCGCGAGATGGAGCGCAAGGCGCAGGACATCAACCGCCAGGCCGACGAGATCAAGAACATGCAGGGCTCCGAGCAGGAAAAGATCGACGCCGTCAACCGGCTGGACCAGCAGCGCCAGGATCTCGCCACCCAGTCCGGGGGCGGCAACCCGCCGGCCGCCCAGCCGCCGCCGCAATGATCCGATCATCGAGCCGCCCGTCGAGCCGATGATCAAGAAACTCGGATTGATGCTCGCCGGGCTGGCGCTGGCCCTGGGCGCGGCGGAGGTGCTGGTCCGCGCGGTGGGCGCGGCCCCCAAGGTGTATGTGATCCGCAAGGGGAGGTTCCAGCTCTCGCGCAATCCGAAGATCGCCTACGAGCCCGCGCCCCTGGCGTACCATGGCCGCGAGCTCAGCTTCTACGACTATCTGGGGGCGAGCAACAGCCTCGGCTACCGCGACATCGAGCACGAGGTGGCAAAGGCTCCCGGCGTCTACCGCATCGTGGTCATCGGCGACAGCATCGGCCAGGGCCTGCGCGTCGAGCGCTACGCGGATATTTTCCCGGCGGTTCTCGAACGGACCCTTACCGCGCGCGGCCTGCGCGCCGAGGTGATCAACCTCTCGGTTTCGGGCTACAACACGCAACAGGAGGTGGAGACGCTGCGCGAGCGCGGGCTGCGCTATCGGCCAGACCTGGTCCTGCTCCCCTACACGCTGAGCAACCGCGAGCACATGGACGGCGACATCCTGAAGACCCTGCTCGAGGCCGAACGGCAGAAGGGCGGGATGAGCGGCGCGCGGACGAATCCCTACCTGGTCAAGAGCGCCCTCTACCGCTTCGTGCGCTTCCGCGTCCTGGCGCCGCGTCAGCCCCCCGCCGACCCGCAGAAATACCTCGACCTGGTGTCGAGCGACACGGTGGCCGAGTACTTCGGCGTGCTCGAGCAGCTGTCGCGGCGCCATCATTTCGATGTGCTGGTGGCCGTCTTCCCGCGCATCGTGCGCAATTTCGGCTACTACCGCTTCGCCGACCAGCACGCCTTCGCCCGCGACCTCGCGAGCCGTCACGGCTTCCACTTCCTCGACCTGATCGAGCCGTTCAGCCGCTGCCGCGGCGCCTCCCCCCTGCCTCTCGGCGTCGACAACTTCCACCCCTCCGCCTACGGCCATCGCTGCGCCGCCGAAGCCATCGCCCAGACGATCCTCGCCGAGATCCGGCCGCGCCCGCCGGCGGCGGCCAGCGCAGGTTAGCTAAGTTAGAACCACCACCCGCGTAACTTTCCCGGCGCCCCCGCGCCGGTAAGAGGAGAAGCGAGCGCCGCGGCCCGCCAGAGGTGGCGGCAGCCGGCCGGCGCTCGAGGGGGCGCGCATGATCCTCATCCTGGCCGAGCCGGAGGACGCCTTTGCCGCGGCGGTCGAGCGGTGCCTGAGGGCGGCCGGGCACGCCACCATCCGGCTGCGGGAGGCGGAGCTCGCGGAGCAGACGCCTTTTGCGCTGACTCGGGTGGGCACCCGGGTCGGAGGCTTTCTGCGCTGCCGCGGCGAGGAGCTGCGGCTCGACGAGCTCTCCGGGGTCCTGGTGCGCCTGCCGCGCCGCTGGTGGCCGGGGCAGGGCTTCGACGCCCAGGACCAGATGTTCGTCTACCACGAGACCACGGCGGCGCTGATTGCCTTGCTCGCCGGCCTGAGCTGTCCCGTCGTCAACCGTTGCAGCCTGGGTTGGTGGCTGCGCGACGAGAGTTGCCCGGCGCTGCTGCGTGAAGGCCTGCCGCGCTCGACGAGCTGGAGCGCGGAGCTCGGGCCGTTCGCCGCCAGTGCCGGTGGGAGCCTCGAACCAGGACCCTTGGCGGCGAGTCCCGACGAGCAGAGCGGGAGCGCGGGGAGCGGGAGGGTGAGCGTCTTCATGGTGGGCGAGAAGCTGATTGCGGCATCGCCCGCGGCGGCGGCGGGCGCCGCCTGGCTTGCCGGCGAGAACCGGTCCCTCGCGGGCTGGCAACGCTCGACCGGGATCTCGTTCTGCCGCCTGGACCTGCCGGCCGCCGGGGAGCCGGCGATCAGCGGCCTGGACATCGCCCCTTCGCTGCAAGCCGAGCCGCCGGAGCTGGTCGAGCGCGTAGGCGCGGCGGCCGCGGAGCTGTGGTCATGATCCTTCTCCTGGGCGCCCACAGCGACACCGTCACCGCCGCTCTCGCGCGCGGCCTGCGCGACGGCGGGAACCGGTTCCTCATGGTGGACGAGGACCGCCCCGACGGCTACCTGGTGAGCAGCGAGGCCAGCGGCATGCGCCGGGCTTTTCGGGTGCGCGGCGGTGACTGCGACGGCACCTCGCCGGTGGGCTCGATCTTCGTCCGCCACAGCGTGCCCCGTCACCTCGATCCGAACCGCGTGGAGCGTCTGCACGCGCTCCTCGGCCAGCTCAACCGCATGCTCGCCGCGGCGAGCTGCCCAAGCGTCAATCTCCCGGCCAACGCCTACTCCAACTACTCCAAGCCCTACCAGGTGGGCTTGCTGGCGGCGGCAGGCTTCGACGTGCCGCGCACCCTGCTGACCAATGTGCCCGAAGAGGCGCGCCGGTTCTACGACGAGCTCGCGGGCCAGGTGATCTTCAAGGGCGTCAGCAACGTCGCCACCCTGGCCCAGGTGCTGACTCCCGAACGGCTGGAGCGTCTGAAGCTGCTGCCGCACTGCCCGACGCTGTTCCAGGAATACGTCGCCGGAGTGGATTACCGCGTCCACGTGGTCGGCGAGAGAGCCTTCGTCACCCGCCTGCGCGCCAGCAACGAAGACTACCGGCGCAGCGCGCTGGCCGGAGCCGCCGACCTGGTCGTCGAGCCGGCAGCGCTTCCGGCCGAGGTCACCGCCCGCTGCGTCGCGTTCACCCGTCAGCTCGGCCTTGCGGTCAGCGGCATCGACTTCAAGGAGAGCCGCGACGGACGGCTCGTGGCGCTCGAGCTGAACCCCTATCCCCAGTTCACCTTCTACGAGGGGCGCAGCGGGCAGCCGATCACACGCGCGGTGATCGACCTCCTGGCCCACTCGCGGACGGACCAGAGCAACGTCTTCGCCTGAGTTTCGGCCGCCACGGGCGGCCAATTCCAACCAAGGACCACAGAAGAGAAAGGAGTTCTTGACATGGCTGATGAGAAGAAAGAACCCGTGATCGGCAAGAGCGATCGGCCCGGCGCGGTCGACCTCGAGGCCCGCCTCTCCGACCTCAAGCTGCGCGATCTGGTGACTGCCCTGGGCAGCCAGGCCCAGGTAACGGAGCGGATCAAGCCGGAGGGGTTCAAGCCGGAGCTCCACAAAGAGTGGTGGAAGCCGGAGCTCTTCAAGGAGAACTTCAAGCCCGAGCACTTCAAGCCGGAGCTCATCAAGGAGCTCAGCAAGCCGGAGCTCAAACCCGACCCGATCGATTCGATCTTCCAACACCTCGTCGCGACCCTCACGCCGGAGCAGGTGCGCGGCCTGCACGACAAGCTCGCCGCGCACGTAGGCGGCGGCGCGCACACCTAAGTCAGGGCACCTCGATCCCCTTCCCGCTTTTCGGAAGCCGCCGGGTCCATGCCCGGCGGCGCCGGAGGTCGACGATGAGGGGCCGCTCCTCGGCGCCGCAGCGCTCGACGGCCTCGCCGAGGACGGCGAAAAGGGGACGTCCCTCCGGGGCGACGACGTACTCGCCGAGATGCCGCGTCGCCGCAATGCTCAGCGCGGGCGTGAGCGCTTGAGGGGGCGGGGAGGCCTGGGCCGCTCGTCGTAGAAGAGGATGGCGCCCACCAGGGCGAGGCCGCCGGCGGCGGCGGCAAGGAAGAGGAGGATGGCGAGTCCCGGGTAGCCGAGGATGCGGAAGCTGGTCTCGACCCGCATCAGCAGCGCCGCGCCGAGGATCAGGGCGGCGACGACCAGCCCCATGGTGATGCGGTTGGCGACCTTCTGGAAGCCCGCCATCAGCTGGCGCTCGTCGATCGAGTCGACGCGCACCCGCAGGTCGTTGTCGGCGATGCGCTGCAAGATCTTGTTGATGCGGCCGGGAAGCGTCTCGGCGAACTCCTTGGCTTCCAGGAGGGCGTTGAAGAGGTGGCTCGGCGAGACGCTCTTCAACATCCGCTGGCGCAGCAGCTCGATGGCGTGGCGGCGGATCACCTCATTGGGGTCGAGCTCGGGATTGAGGGTGCGGCAGACCTCGTCGAGGTTGAGCAGGGCTTTGCCCAGCATGGAGAGCTCGTGCGGCGGCAGGATCCCGTTCTCGCCGGCGGCCCGCGAGATCTCGAGCACGACCCTGCCCATCTGCAGATTGGCCAGGTTCGACCCCTGGAAGCGCGCCACCAGCTCGGCGATCTGGCGCCGGAACTCGGGCTCATCGAAAGCCTCCGTCGGGCGCCCGATGCCCTGGGCGATGGCGGCCGCCTCCTCGCCGCGCCCTTCCGCGACGGCGAGCAGCAGCTTGAGCAGGCTCTCGGCCAGGCCCGGAGTCACGCGGCCAACCATGCCGAGGTCGATCAGCGCGAAGCGGCCGTCGTCGGTCAGGAAGACGTTGCCCGGGTGGGGATCGGCGTGGAAGATGCCGTCGACCAGGAACATCTTGAGGTAAGCCGACAAGAGCTGCTCCGCCAGCGCCGCGCCGTCGACTTCCAAGCGGCCGAGCGGGGTGAGCTCGGTCACCTTGCGGCCGCGGATGAAATCCATGGTGAGCACCCGCGCGGTGGTGTAGTCGGGCACCGGCAGGGGCACCACGATGCGGTCGAAGCTGGCGAGGTTTGCGGCGATGACCTTGAGGTTCTCCGCCTCGCGTCGGTAGTCGAGCTCCTCGAGCAGGCTCGCCCGGAACTGCTCGAGCAGCCCGACGAATTCATAGCGTTCGCCGGCCTCGGTGTGGCGGTCGAGGAGCTCCGCGATCTCGCCGAGCACTTCGAGGTCTTCCAGGATCTGCTCGCCCACCCCGGGGCGCTGGACTTTGACCGCGACCTGCCGGCCGTCGCGCAGTGAGGCCCGGTGCACCTGGGCGAGCGACGCCGCGGCGAGCGGAGTCGGCGCGAACTCGGAAAAGGCCTTGGAGAGGCGGACACCCAGCTCGCTCGCGACGATCCGCTGCACCTGCTGGACGGGGAAGGGAGCCACCCGGTCCTGGAGCCGCGACAGGGCCTTGAGGTAGGACACCGGCAGCAGGTCCGCCCTGGTCGACAGGAGCTGGCCGAGCTTGACGAAGGTCGGGCCCAGCCGCTCCAGCTCGGCGGCCAGCCGCTCGGCTTCCGCCTCCTGCGCCTCTCCCTCCCCCGCTCCCGGCTCCGCCAGCTCTCCGCCCAGGCCGCCTCCCCTCCACAGCTCCGGCTTCACGTAGCGCAGCAGCCGGGAGATCTCCCGGTAGCGCTTGAGATGACGGATCTTGAGCGGGAGGAAGAGCATGGCGCACCGAGTCAATGCAACAGGCATACCGGGGGCCTACCGGCGGACCGAGGGCTCCCGCTCGAAGTGGCCGCTCGATGCCTGCCACAGGTTCCTGGCGCGGAACCTCTGCCGCCCCCACCCGACCCGACTCAGACCACCTCGACCCGGGCTGAGTGGCCCGGCGCCCGAAAGGTGCGGGCGTCCCGGGTGAGCAGCGTCGCTCCCAGGGCCTCGGCCAGAGCCACGTAGGCGGCATCGTAGGCGGTGAGGTTCTCCCGTAGCGCCCAGATGCGTGGCAAGAGCTGATCGTGCGCGTAGCGTTCCAGAGGGAAGTCCGCAAGAGCCTCGAGGGCCTGGCGCGCTCGCGCCGGATCGAGCTCTCCACGCATGACGAAGCGGCGCAGGACCTGGGCCACCTCGACGTCCAGGAGGTGAGGAGCGTGCAGCGATGCTTCCGCGGTAAGAAGACGCTCGGCGAGCCGCTCTCCGACCGCGGTCTGCAGCAGCACTTCGATCACCGCCGAGGCATCGAGGACGATCATCGCCCCCGGCGCTCGGCCGCCACCGCGGCGGCAATCGATTCATGCGGCTCGACGCCCGGCAGGGCGCGCAGGCGAGCCAGGAGCTCCTCGCGAGTCGGGCGCTCGAGCGACCTCTCGAGCTCGCGCAGCAGGTACTCCGACAGCGACATCCCCGCCAGGGCGGCCCGCGCCTTCAGCCTCCTGTGAATTTCGTCCGGAACGTTGCGAATCTGGATCATCGCCGACATGTGTTCAGCTTACTCACATGTGTGCCACATGTCAACCGACAGGTCAACCGATGGTGAGTGAGTGCTCCCCGCCGCGACGGCGGAGGGATGCTATAGTCGCCCGCCGATCGGAACCTGCCGCCAACCGCAACCTCTCAAGGTCTCAGAAGATGAACAAGCGACTTCTCGGCTGTCTCGTGCTCGGCGCGTCCCTGGTAGCGGCGTTCGGGGTGGCGGAGGCGGGGCTGCGCCTGGCGTCGAAGTACTGGCTGAGCGTCTACGACGTCGAGATGTGGCGGTATGCGCGCCAGATCAAGATGGTCTCCTCCGTGCCGGGGGTCGTCGAGGAGCAGCGGCCCAACGCCAGCGCCTACCTGATGGGAGCGCAGGTGCGCACCGAAGAGCACGGCTTCCGGCTGCCGGATCCGGCGACGCAGGCGCGGCGGCGCGCGGGCGAGCGCGTGGCCGTGGCGGTCGGCGACTCGCTGACCTTCGGTTGGGGGGTCCCCGAGGGCCAGACATTTCCCGACCAGCTCGAGCGCCTGCTCGCCGAGCAGTGCCCGCGCCGGGGAGGCCGGCCGGCGATCGTCCACAATGCCGGCATCGGCAACTGCAACACGACGATGGAGCTCGCCCGCTACAAGCTGCGCATCCGGCCGCGGCTGCGCCCGGACTGGGTGATCCTGGGCTTCTCTTTCAACGACGCCGAGCCCGACGCCGTTCCCTCCGAAAACCCCTTCTACTGGCACTCGGCCCTGCTCTCGCTGGCCTCGGCGCGCCTGCTCAAGACCTCCGATCCCCGGCTCGCCAACTACAAGACCTATTACGTGGGCCTCTTCAAGGACGGCCTGCCGGCCTGGGAGCGCGCCAAGCAGGCCATCCGGGACCTCGGCGCGTCTTTGCGGGCCGACGGCATTCCCGGCACGCTCATCCTGCTCCCCGAGCTGCACGACCCGCACGACCCCGGCATCGCCGAGGCTTTCTCCCGCGTCGGCGCGATCGGCCGCGCGAGCGGTTTCGAGATCATCGATCCTGCCCCCCTCTTTCTCCCCGGCCCCGGCGAGCGCTACTGGGTGAGCCGCGAAGACGCCCACCCCAACGCCACCGCCCAGGCCCTCTACGCCCGCGCCCTCGCCGCCTCCCGCTACGCTTGCGAGCGTTGAGCCCGCCGCCCGCGCAATCGACGGCGCCCTCGGGCCGGTTATAACATTCCATGGTTTCTGTTCCGTCCGGCCCTGGGCCGATCGAGGGGGGGCGATGAAGCAAGCGACGCAGACGGAAGCGACGGAGCGCGCGGTGCCGCCGCGGCTCGCGGAGGAGGCGCCGCTGCTGATGATCCCCGGGCCGGTCACGATCTCGCCGGGGGTGGCCGCGGCCGCGGCCGGCCCGCCGCCGGCCCATACTTCAGCCTCCCTCGTCGCCGCCTTCGGCGCCGCCCTCGATCTGACGCGCGAGGTGTGGACCGCCGCGCCGGGGAGCCAGCCCTTCGTGCTGGCCGGCGCCGGGACCCTGGCGATGGAGATGGCGGCGACCAACCTGATCGAGCCGGGAGACCGCGTGCTCACGCTCGACACCGGCTTCTTCGCCGCGCGCATGGGCATCATCCTGCGCCGCCTCGGCGCCGAGGTCGTCGAGCTCAAGGCCGCGGTCGGCGACGCCCCGACGCTCGAGCAGGCCCGCGAGGCCATCGAGGGCGGGTCCGCAGCCGGCCAGAGCACCCCGCCCTTCAAAGCTCTCTTCGCCGCGCACGTCGACACGTCGACCGGAGTGCGCCTCGACCCCGAGCCGCTGGCGCGGCTGGGCCGCGAGCACGGGCTGCTCACCGTCTTCGACGGCGTCTGCGCCGCCGGGGGCGAGCGCTTCGCGATGGCGGAGTGGGACGTGGACGTCTACTTCTCGGCTTCCCAGAAGGCCCTCGGCCTGCCGCCCGGACTGGCCCTGATGGTGGCGAGCGAGCGGGCGCTCGCGGCACGCGCCGCGCGGCGCGCGCCCCTCCCCACTCTGTACCTCGACTGGGAGTCCTGGCGGCCGATCATGCGCGCCTATGAGGAACGCAAGTCGAGCTACTTCTCCACTCCCGCCACCAGCCTGGTGCGCGCCCTCGAGGTGGGCCTGCGCGAGATCCTCGCCGGCGGCCTCGCGCACCGCTTCGCCCTGCACGGCCGCGCGGGCCGTGCCCTGCGCGCCGCCTGGGGCGCGCTCGGCCTCGCCCCCGTGGCGGCGCGCGCCGAGCTCGCGGCCGACACGGTCTCGACGTTGTACTTTCCGCGCGGCGTCGACAACTCGCTGATCGCGCGCATCCAGGCGCACGGCGTCACCGTCGCCTCCGGCCGCCATCCCGCCATCATGGGGACCTATTTCCGCATCGGCCACATGGGCTGGGTGGTCACCCAGCCCGAGCTGCTCCGCCGCACCGCCGCCGCCGTCGCCGCCGGCCTCGCCGACTGCGGCCACACCGCCAGCGTCCCGGCCGCCCTCGCCGCCGCCGACGCCGTGCTCGCCGAGCCGCCTTGACAGGCCGCGTCCTCTCAAGTTGGTATCACAAGAGATGCACACACCCCCAGGGATGTGTGCATCTTTTCTCACTGACCCTTCGAGGCCGGATTCCTCGCCCGGACTACCCCGCACCCGGACGGTGGGCGAGCACCTCAAGAACGCACGGCTTGAAGGGGAATGACCCAGAAGGAGGTGACCCGGACGCTCGGCTGCCACCTCGGAGCCGGACTGGCGGCAGGTGCACGAGGAGCTGAGGCGCAAAGGCATGACCTTGAGCCTGGCCTGGGAGGAGTACCGGCAGCAGCAGCCGGACGACACCTTTCGCCACCGGCGAGCTGTTGCTCCGCGGCGGCGCTCACCTCGAACCTCCGAGGGGCCATCCACCTGTCCCTCATCGCTGGACCGGGCGTCCCACCCTGCCGGCTACACCGCCTCCCCCCGCACCCTTGCCGACCACCTCAAGAAGACCCGCCTCGACCGCGGTATCCCGCAGAAAGATGCGGCCAGGGCGATCGGCTGCGGCCCTCTGACCCGACGGGCTCGACCGCCCGGCCACCCGGGCCACCCGCCCGCCCGCCGGCGGCGCGCAGGACCTCCGGCGCCACACCCCTATACACGCTTGCCGCAAGGACACGGAACTCCCCGCGGACTGTCGGCGGCTCGGTGCATTGAAGAACTTCGTACGATCGATACCTTTAGTGGCGATTTGACGTCTTACTGTGACCGGGTAAGTATGACTTTGTGTCTGCCTTCATCCCATCCACGCGCATAGCCGTTTTTGTCCGAGCCCAAGGGCCCGACGCTTACGTAGTCGATCTCGATGGTGTTGCCATCTTCGCTGATGGTTGCAGTGAAGGGCCGCTTGAACACGCTGCCGTTTCTTAACCAGGTCTCGTCCTGTGAAGTGGTCCCCGTGATGGTTCTGCCATCAACCGTTCCACGAAAGCTTATGCCGGTGTTATTGCGGTCACCGCCGTCATCGTAGTATGCCCCGATAGGGATCTCCACTGTCGTTCCCTGGACCTTCACATCGTACGAATATCGTTTGCCTCGGTGGACTCCGGGGCTGGTCCAGACTCCGGCCAGGTTCTGCCTCCTGGCTTCCCACTGGCGTCGCTCCGCTTCCTGCCGTCGGTCCTCATCTGCCCTCCGCTGGACTGCCTCTTGGCGTGCTTTTTCGGCCAATTCCTCCTTGTATTCCAGCCGGTAGATTTGGTCCTTTACCTCCCTCGCGTCGCGGGCGTTCGGCGCAGCCAGTAGGTAGCGCTTAAAATTCTCCACTGCCAGCTTCGTCTGTCCCGCCTTTTCTTGTACCGTTCCTAGGTTGAAATAGGCATCCGCCCACCAGGGAGCTTCCCGAAGCGCGTT
The DNA here is from genome assembly GCA_035544895.1 of Thermoanaerobaculia bacterium. Taxonomy (GTDB): domain Bacteria; phylum Acidobacteriota; class Thermoanaerobaculia; order Multivoradales; family UBA5704; genus JASLEW01. The sequence continues at coordinate 1,759 of DASZZM010000098.1, read as the reverse complement.
TTGAAACTCCAAAGCCGCTTTCTCGAATTCGAACGGCGTCTTGGCAGCCTCGATTGCCGCCCGGCCCCTCACCATAAATCGCTCTGCGTCTTCCGGGATCGCCGGAGGGGGATCAAGTTTCACTACGATACCGATGATCTTTTCCCGCAGCCGGTGGTCCTCGTCGGATTCCTGTATTTGCTCATCTGACTTCCGCAAAGCGGACAAATAATACGCAAGTGCGTCGCGGTATTTTCCGGCTTGCTTCAGAGCATCTCCGCGGACCTCTTCCTCTCGGAACTTTTCAGTCGTTGTCGCGGCTAGTCCTGTAGCTTCTTGGATGTTTATTTTGAACACCGTGCCTCGGCGTGAGGGGCCACCCCCCTCCGTTGTCCCATAGAGGTTGCCCGAAGAGTCTTGGATCACTGAGGATATGGCGCCAGTTCCATCCGAGGGTCCGCCGATAAAGCTGTGCAAAATGTTAAACCCTGTGCCGTCGGTCTTTACGCTGTACACCGTGCCCGTTGAATCGCCATTCTTTTCCGTTGTCCCGTACTTTTCCGTTGTCCCGTAGAGGTTGCCGGTCGAATCGAGAAACAACGAGGCCTTGGGGTCACCCTCACCAGCGTGTCCGCCGGCAAAGCAGTGCAGAACGGTGAAACCTGTCCCGTCGGTCTTTAGTCTAAATATAGTGCCGCCCTTACATGACGAATCACCCAACAGCGTCGTCCCGTAGAGGTTGCCCAAGGAGTCCACGATCAAGGAGGTCTCTGGGTGGTGGGGTTGGTCAAGGTCAAAGTTGTACAGGACGGAATATCCCGTCCCGTCGGTCTTTACTCTGGATACGGTGCCACCACCCGACCGGCCACCCGAGCTCGTCGTCCCGTAGAGATAGCCGGCGGAGTCAAGAGTTAACGAGACCCAGGAGTACTCCCGTTCCTCAAAGCTGCGCAGAACAGTAAAGCCTGTCCCGTCAATCCTTACTTTGAACAAGATGCCGTGGCCTGATGCGCCATCCTTGCGTGTTGTCCCATAAAGGTTGCCGGACGAGTCGAGGACCAACGAGGCTCTGGGGTCGGCACCGTCCGAGGCTCCGCCGCTAAAGCTGTGCAGAACGGTGAAGCCTGCCCCATCTGCCTTGAGTTTAAACACGGTGCCTTCTCCCGACGGGCCACCGTGGTATGTTGTCCCGTAGAGGTAGCCCGAGGAGTCAACTATCAACGACGCGTAGGGGAAGAATTCCACTTCTGGGCCCGGGCTGTTAGGTGAGTGCAGGCTGGCGCCGTGCAGGATGGCGTAGCCCGTCCCGTCGCTTTTCATCTTGAACACGGTGCCGCCATTCCCACCACCTCCGAAGGTTGTTCCATAGAGGATGCCGGAGGAGTCGAGGATTAACGAGGCAAACGGACCTGACCCGTCCGAGTAATCATTGGGAAAGCCATGCAGGATGCTGAAGCCCGCTCCATGGGCCGCGGCCGCCCAAGAGGCGGCGACGAGCACCAGGAGTGTCCGAGATGCGGAGGTTCTCCACGCGGTCCACGGGCGCCAGCTCATCAACAATTCGCAATAGTTCTTCAGCACCACAATTCACCTCCCAGGGCCCGCCTCCTGAAGCTGCCCTACCAGATCCGGAGCTAGAGGGTGCACGACAAATTTGTGAGGTCGGCCGGCTGAGGCCGGTCGGGCTAGGCGGCCCGGGGCAGCCAGAACTCTTCGAGGCGGTTGCTGAGCTTGGCGCAGCGCAGAGCGAGGATGGCATTGGCGCCACGAAGGGTCCAGT
>DASZZM010000097.1:0-147975 GCA_035544895.1 Thermoanaerobaculia bacterium | reverse complement strand
CAAGCTGTTCAAGAACGGGCGCAGCCAGGCCGTCCGCCTGCCTCGTGAGTTCAGGTTCGAAGGAGACCGGGTAAGAGTACGCCGCGCCGGGCGAGGAGTCCTTGTCGAGCCGATGTTCACGGACGTTGCGGAGTGGTTCGCAGAATTGGATCGCCTGGCCGCCGAGCCTTTCATGCCCGAAGGGCGTCAGCAGCCACCCTCCCCCCGGCGCGACGTGTTCTATGACGAAGTACCTGCTTGACACGAACGCGTGCATCGCGCTGATCAACGGCACCGAGGCCAACGTACGTCGGCGTTTCCAGCGCGCGGGAGAGCGTGGTCCTGCTGTCCTCGATCGTGGCGTTCGAGCTCTGGTACGGAGTCGCGAAGAGCCAGCGGAAGGACCGTAACAGGCCGCGACTCGAGGCATTCTTAGCCGGCCCCCTCGAGTGGACAATGTTCGACGAGGATGACGCGGAAGCCGCAGGAAGCGTTCGCGCTGAGCTTGAAGCCGAGGGCACACCGATCGGCGCCTATGATGTCCTCCTCGCTGGTCAGGCCAGGCGACGTCGCGCCATCCTCGTGACATCCAACGCGAAGGAGTTCGTGCGGGTCGCTGGCTTGCAGTGGGAGGACTGGGCGGTTTCTCGCCGCTAAGGACGCCCCGATGAACCTGATCGCGAGCCCAGTCGATCGGACGTCTCGATCTGACGCCAAGATAGCTCTTTTCCGATCCCTCTTCCGCGGTCGAGACGATGTGTACCCGCGCCGCTTCGAAAGCCGGAAGACGCACCGACTGTACGACGGCAGGCGCGAAGTATGCATCTGCGACTATGCCGACCTTAACGTGCCCGATGCTCGCGCGGATGTTCGACCAGCGCTGCCGCGGGTACGCGTTGAGAGCCCCGCTTGAAAAGGAACACACTATGTGAACGCGCCGCTGAGAAATTGACCCACCCAACGCTTAAAAATTGACCCACCCCCAGCTCCAAGTCCAGTAGCCTGAGTTTGCTCGACTCTGGAAGTTCTCGCTGCGGCCGATGTACTCGGGCCGCGACTTCGTCTGGCTCTACGAGGCGTGCGACCAGGTGTCCTTGCTCGATGGCCACGTGCGGGCGTTCGCCTTCCTGGGGTGGGTACCGAGTCGGATCGTCTACGACAATCTGACGGCGGCGGTCAAGCGTCGGACGGGGTTGGAGCGCGGGTCGGGACGGGAGCTGACGGAGCGGTTTGCAGCGCTGGTGAGCCACTACCTGTTCGAGCCGTGCTTCACGCGCTATGGCGAGGGCCATGACAAGGGCGGTGTGGAGGCGCAGGGCTGACCGGTCCTGGACAGGCGGTCCCTGAGTTGAGATGGCGAGATGGTTGCCGTCATGCCTTACGGTGATGGACGGCCGTGCTGACTCGAGGCATGAGGGGCGTATCGTTTCCAGCACACCATCGCGGCGAGGAGGAGGATTCCGCCGACGCTCAGCCAGAATCCCGCCCGGATCGTCGCAGAGCGGAATTCAAACCGCACTTCGTGAACTCCCGCCGGAACAAGAACGGCGCGCTGCGAGATATTGGCGCGATAAATGCGCGTCATCCGGCCGTCGATGGTCGCCTTCCAGCCGGGATAGGGAGTGTCGGAGACGATGAGCAAGCCCGGTGTTTTCGTCGCGACGCGCGCCGCGACGTGAGTGTAGCCATAGCTATCGATCGCAACGTCGGCCCGGCCGAAGTCGCGGACCACGATCGCCGGATCTTCTTCGAGAATCACCTCCTCCCTGGGGTCAAAGTCGGGTGCCACGAGCAGGCGCTCGGCGGCCTGGCGATCGGACACGAAACGATATTTCCCCACCATGAAGGCGCGCGGCAATGCCAGCGGATTGCGATAGACGAAGACCGGTCCGGCGGAGGCGAGAGAGACCAGTGCCTCCGATTCGATCGGCCAGGGCGACAACAGGTACTTTACATTGTAGAGGCTCAGGATCCTGAGAAATGTCGCCGTCGCAATGACTCTCCCGTTGCGCACGGTCGCGGTCTGGGAGATCAGGCCGGAACGGTTCTGATCGCCCCAGAGGTCGACGACGTAGCTGGGCGTGAGCTGCGCATAGCCATCAGCGCTGGCGATGCCATAGAGGACGTTACTATTAGGCTGGAGAAAGTCCCGTTGCGCGACGAACGGCTGCAGATCATTCTCCCAGCCGTGCGCCCGAGCAAAGGCGGCCTTGTGAGATTCCCTTCCGCCGATCGAATATATGCGGAAAGAACCGGCGTCGCCCTGGAGCAGCTTCGCGGTCTCGGGTCGCGACTGCCATTGCGCCATCGGTGCGACAGCGTTCTGTCGCATCTGAAAGAACCACAGTTCGAGTGCAACGGCCGCAACTGCCATCCCGCGGTTGAGCTGGTGTGAGCGCGCCAACAGGCGGGTCGCACCCAGCGCCGCCAGGATGGCAATCGACCCGTCGACGACAACTAGAAAGCGAGTTGGAAAGCGGAAGTAGCGCATCCCGGGCACAAGATGAAAGGCCGCGGCATAGATCGGCGTGTGGGGCCCGACGACCAAAATCAGGGCGAGGAGCAGCGCCGGCAGAAAGAACTTGACCGGCCACTCTCGCCAGGCGCGAACGCACGCGTAGGCAGCCAGCAGGAGCGGCAGCAAGCCGGCATAACCCTCGTCCTCCCAAAACACGCCGTGGCCCCGATAGCTCCCGTCGCCAACATCGCCGTTCGCATAGGGATAAAGGAAAGTCCACAGATCCGCCAGATCGTAGGGGTGGCTCGATGCATATTCGAAGGAGACGCCGCTCGCCTGCTGCGTGAGCCCGACCAACTCGTACGTCGGCAGAAGCTGCACCGCGCTGACCGCGCCTGCACCGACGAGCGCGATCGTGAACCAGCGCACCAGCCGCATCGCGCCACCGGGCGCGGCCCGTCGCACGTCGGTAGAGAGCAGGCGCACAACGAAATACGCAACATAAACAATAGTCGCGTAATACGCGATTTGAAAATGGCCGCACAAATACTGCCCGCCGACCACCAAGCCAAAGGCGCAAAGCCCCGTGGATTGCCGCCGCCGGTCATTCTCTACGATGGCGCGCTCTAGCAGCCACAGCGCGACCGGAAGCCACGCCGCGGTAGCCGTCATGCTAAGGTGTTTGATGTGGCCAACGACAAAGCCGCTGAACGAAAAGCTGAGGCCTGCAATGAGGGCGCCGGTGCGCGCAGCGCCGATCTGGCGCGTGTATAGATACATCCCCACGCCCGCGATGACGAGAGTCAGTAGAATGCTGAGATTGAGCGCAGGATACGGTGGCAATATCCCATAAAGCAGCAGATTGGGCGGGTAGCACACGCCGGCTTCCGCACGGGCGAGCAGTGGCATGCCGCCGTAGATGTCCGGCAGCCAGGTGGGCAGTTCGCCGTGACGGAGGGCTGCGCCGATGGCGTAGCGGTAGGGAAACCCCTCGTTCATGATGTCGCTTGCGGCGATGTCGTCCGTTACGATGACGCCGCACAGTGTCGCCAACTTCCAATAGGGCAAGACGATCAAGAACGCGAGTAGCGCCAGCGCGCCGCGGTGGGGATGCTTGGCGACGGGTTTCCGGGAGGGAGCACGGACCTTTCGGGAAGGAGGCATTTCTAGCAGGCTTCGTTTGCTAGAAGTATAGGCTCCTCTCGAGGACGCCGGCAAGCAGGTAGGCAACCGGCTCAGTCATCCCCTCGAGGTTATAGGCTTTCCTTATGCGATGCCGAGCTCGGTCCGCACAAGATCCCTGATGTCTTGGTGGCTATTGCTCCACGACCTCCAAACGGAAGCGCACCATTTCTCGATGGCTTGATCCCGCGCTGCTCCAGGCTTGGCGCGTAAGACGTCCGCAACGGTAATGTCTCCGATATGCGCGGGTGGATTGAACGCAGGCCATTGCTTTCTCTTCTTGGCCAGTTCCATATGCGCTAGCTGAACCTGTTTGCCTGAATAGTGCTTCTCGAGGTGGAGACATAACCCGACGAGGGCGAAAGCCGTCCTGATGGTCTTTGTGCTTTCGGTGGGATGCTGCGCCGCGTAGACATCCACAATGTATTGATGGATAAACGATGGGTCGGTACGCCCGTGCTCGAGAGTGTAAAAAGCCAATTGATCGTACATTTCCTGATCTGTCATATGCGATCAAGGGGCGGGGCCGCCGGGCTCGCCGCCGGTGCGCAGCGAATAGCCGACCCCCGCGACGGTGTGGAGGTAGCGCTGGCCTTCCTGGGGCTCGATCTTCTGGCGCAGGCGATGGACGAGCTGCTTGACCAGCTGGCGGTCGCCGGCGCCGCGCGAGCCCCAGACGTGGCTCAGCAGCCGGTCGGCCGGCAGGGTGTGGCCGGCATTGACGAGCAGGAACTGGAGCAGCCGGAGCTCGAGCCGGGTCAGGCGGACTGGCACCCCGCCCCGCACGACGACGGTCTGCTGCTCGGGGTCGAGCGCGAAGTCGCCCGCCACCAGCGGCGCCGGCCGCTCCTCGCCGGCACGGCGCAAGAGCGCGCGGACGCGAGCCAGCAGGGCGCGCGGACTGAAGGGCTTGGTCAGGTAGTCGTCCGCCCCGAGATCCAGACCCTCGACCTGATCTTCCTCGGCGCTGCGCACCGTCAACATCATGATCGGCATCGTCGATTGCTCGCGGATGCGCCGGCAGACCTCATGGCCGCTGAGGCGCGGCAAGTTGACGTCGAGGATGACCAGGGCGGGCTGCTCGCGCTCGACGGCGGCGAGCGCCGCGACCCCGTCGGCGGCTTCGATCGTCAGGTAGCCGGCCCGGCGCAGCGTGTAGGCGACCAGCCCGGAGAGCTCGAGGTCGTCGTCGACGACCAGGATCTTCACGGTCGCGCGCCTCCGGCGCCTTGCCGCGGCAAGGTGATCCGCATGCGCGTCCCCTCGCCCAAGCGCTGCGCCTCGATCGAGCCGCCGTGCCGCTCGACGATCGATTGCACGATCCACAACCCCAGGCCCATGCCGCTCTGCTCCGGCTCGCCCCGGCCGCCGTCGGCGCGCACGAAGGGGCGAAAAATCGCCTGCGCTTCCTCCGCCGCCGGCAGCCCGGGACCCTCGTCGTCGACCCACAGGGCCACGGCCCGGTCTTCGACCTCGCCCCCGATGCGCAGCGCCGAGCCGCTGGGCGCGAACTTGTTGGCGTTGGCGATCAGGTTGACGAAGACCTGGGTGAGGCGCGGCGCGTCACCCTGCACGGCCGGCAGCGGGAAGGGCAGGTCGACCGCGAGGCGCTGCCCGCGCTGTGCCACCAGCGGCGCGGTGAGCTCGACCGCCTCCTCGACGATCTCGTCGAGGGCGACCGGATGGCTGCGAATGCCGTGCTGCCCCGACTCGATGCGCACGCTCTCGAGCAGGTTGTCGATGAGCTGGGTCAGGCGCAGGCCGCCGCGCTCGAGGGCCAGGACCAGGGCTTCCACCTCGTCGCGCGCCAGCACGTCGCCACCCGGCCTCTCGAGCAGCCGTTCGCGCAGCAGCTCGATCGAGGCGCTCTGCGCCGCCAGCGGCGTCTTGAACTCGTGCGAGATGTTGGCCAGCACCGCGTCGCGCTGCCGCCGCGCCGACTCGAGGTCGGTCTCGTCGCGCAGCACTTGGAACTGGCGCTCCTCCACCGGCGGCACACTGGTGATCACGACCGTGCGCCGCGTGCCGTCTGCCAGCAGCAGCCGCTCGGTCGAGCGGGCGCCGCCGCGGAAGCGGGCGTGCACGATCGGGCAGCCGTCCTCGCACGGCCGCGAGCCGTCCGCCCCCTGCGGATTGAGAACGTCGCCGCAGAAGCGGCCGATGGCGGCGGCCGGCTCCACTCCGAGCAGGGCCGCGGTCTGTGGGTTGAGGTACTGGATGCGGCGATCGCGGTCGACGCTGAACACTCCTTCGGCGATGCCGGTGAGGATTGCCTCACCTTCGGCCTGGCGGCGCCGCAGCTCGGCGGTGAGGCGCAGCAGCTCGCGGCGCGTCTCCTCGAGGGTCGTCGCCAGGGCGCCGAGCTCGACACCCGGGGCTTTCGGTATCGGGGTCGTCAGGTCGCCGCGGCCGATGCTCGCGGCGGCCGAGGTCAGCTGCCGCACAGGCGTGCCGAGCCAGCGACCGGCGGCGGCCGAGAGCAGGCTGACCAGCGCCGCTACTCCCACGGCGAGGAGCAGCAGGCGCCCGACGAGCTGCGCCACCGAGGCATCGATGCCGCTGGCAGGCAGGCCGGTCTCGACCAGCCCGGCGACCGCGCCGCTGGGAGCGAAGAGCGGGCGGACGGCCAGATAGAGGCCGCCGGCGTCCACGCGGCCGGCCACGGCTTCGGAGGCGTCCAAGGCGCGGTTGCGCAGCAATGCCGCGGGCGAGCTCTCCTCGCGCGCCGCGCGGTTGCCAAGCACGGTGACCGGCAGGCCGATCTGACCACCGATCCGGCGCGCGAAGGCGCGGTCGAGAGCCAGCGCGGTCAAGACCTCCACCCCCGCCATGGCGGGGACCGGCGCGGAGGCCGCCAGCACCAGGCTGCCGTCCTGGACCGCCACCAGCGAGCGCCCCCCTCCAGCCCGCCGCAGCTCATCCCAGGGCAGCTGAACCTTGGAGCTGGCGAAACGCCGGCCGCCGACCATCACCGCGCAGGCCGACAGCCTGCTGGTGCGGCGGAAACGCTCGAGGAAGGCGGTCAGCGCGGCGCGGTTGCCCGTTTGCAAGATGCGGCCCAGATTCGGCCGGTCGGCGAGCACCAGGGCATAGGTCAGAACGTCCTTGCCGGACCTCTCGACCGCCTGCTGAGCGCTCACCGCCGCCAGGCTCACCCTGGCCATGGCCTGCTGGTCCGCCAGCTGGCGCAGCACGCGCACCGCCCCCGCTGCCACTCCCACCACCGCCACCACCACCAGGCCGGCATTGAGCACGATCAACAGCGTAGTCAGTTTCAATCGCCGCATCGCAACCCGCAAGTGTAATCCAGTCCACTGGCTTCCAAGGTAGCCTGAGGCATGTCGAGCATCGACGGGCCCGTCCGTCGGACCGTAAGCCTCCAGACAGACACCGCCCGCCGCGTCAAGTCTCTCGCCAGGTTGAGCGCACGAGCTTCCGGCATTGCGCCTCCTGTAAACTACGGATGGACTCGATTCGTGGCCTTGGAGACCGCAACGAGCCTCAACAAGATCAGGCTTCGCGAGACGCCACTTCTGCGCAGCGCCGCCGGTGGCCTCCTGGCTGCCGCGCTCGTGTGCGGGAGCGGTTGCCTTACGCTCTTACCCGAGAGGCTGCTGGCCGGCCGGCCGTCCCCGGTAGAACGGCTCGCCGAGCTGCATACTGGGATCACTTCGGACGCGGTACGTTCCATCCTGGGTGAACGGCTGGGCCGCAGCGCGGGCAGGGAAAGCGAGACCTGGCGATACGAGTCGCTCTACCAGCTGCGCGCCTGCCAGCTCCACCTCCTCTTCATCCCCATCGGCCCCTCAGCGAAGGAGCGCCGCACAGCCACGCTGCTCTTTCGTGACCATCGACTACTCAGCGTCACGCTGGTGACGAAAGGAGGGTTCGGGGAGCAAGGCGTGCAACGCTTTGGGTAGGCGGGGGGCCGCAGAGTGGTCCTTGACGGTTGCCAAGTAGAGGCCGTTTGCCTCAGAATCGAATATGGGAGATGCGTATGAGCAAAGCACCTGCTCGAAATCGACTTGGCGACCGCGCCCGAAAGCGGGGCGACACGACGGTCAAGACACTGCGGGAGACCTACGGTCCCGAGTTCGCCCATGGATTCTCCGGCAACGTCAAGCTCGGTACTCTCCTGGAGCGCACCGGAGCCAGGTCACTCAGCGAATTGGTCGCGCGAGAGGCATCGAAACGAGCCCAAACCCGTCAGCCAGACGATGAGGTTATGACAAGAATCACGCTGGATCCGGCGATTTGCAACGGCAAGCCGACGTTGCGCGGGAAACGGATCACCGTTCAGACGGTGCTTGAATTTCTGAGCGCTGGCGAGAGCCGCAGCGAGATTCTTCGTCAATATCCGTCCCTCGAATCCGAGGACATCGATGCCTGTCTCGCCTTCGCCGCTCAGTTGATGGGCTCCGGCTTCGTGGTCAAGAAGCTCGCTTGAGTGGCCAGATATCTCATCGACGCCAACCTGCCGTACTATTTCTCGCTCTGGCGAGGCCCTGCATATCTGCACCTCAACGATGTGAACGATTCGATGCCAGACGGTGAGCTCTGGACTTATGCTCGTCGAGAGAACTTGACGATTGTCACCAAAGATGCGGATTTCTCAAATCGCGCGATGCTGGAACCCTCGCTACCGCGGGTTATCCATGTACGCCTCGGGAACATGAAGATGCGCGAGTTCCACCGCAGAATCGCTGACCTATGGCCGGAGGCATGTGCACTGAGCGAGCAATACAAGCTGGTGTTGATCTTTGCCGGCCACCTCCAGGGAATCGGAGAGTTCCCCTGACCGGGAAGAGCCAGCCGCTACCGCCCCGCGCCTGCGGTGATTCGGGATCGAAATCCTCGGTCCAGTCCTTGGGAGCGGGCATAGGCAGGTAGACTGTAAGTGTATCCGGGAGCACGGAGGCACTGAGGTGGGGGCGTTTGCGCTCCGGGGCGCGGCCGGCGGCGGCGAGGGCGGCCGGCTTGGGGTGCTCCGGGCAGCGGTGGAGGTCATGGGTTCTCCCACGATCGAGGACATCCAGGGCGAGCTTGCCGCGAGCGGCCGTGGCCTTTTCGTCGTCGGTGCCGGCGTGTCGATCGCCGCGCCCGCCGGCACGGCGGGGGCGGAGCTTGCGTCATGGCCAGGGCTGTTGCGGGATGGTGTCGAGCACTGCGTCCAGACTGCATCCGTGTCATGGGTTCCTCGCGGCAGGACGGCCGGCAGGCGGACATTCGAGCACTCGGCTCTTGCCCGCTGGGAGCTGGCTCGCATCGGCCGCATTCGCCGTGTCCGCGGTCGGACAGCCGTTGAATCGGGTCACAGTTGGCTGGTGTTCCGGATCGGCGTACTCGACGAGCGCCGTCATCTGCGCCAGACAACACCACGAGATGTAGTTGGCCCCAAAACCACTGATTCGGCCGGCCGTTCTGAACTTGGTCTGGAACGTGGGGTGGTCGAAGAGGTAGGTCGCAAAGGCGATCGCATCTTTACCCTGGGGGAGCGAGGCCTTTTCCGGGAACAGAGCGAATCTGAAGACTTCCTTGTTGTTCGGGCTCTTGTATCTGAGGTCATTGGCTGAAACGCGAAATTTTATTGTCGCGTCCGGCAGAGTCCGGAGCAGCTCGTTGAGCTTCGCCTGGTCTCCGTCGAGGGCGGCCTGGCGGATGAGCAGGGACTTGCGAATGCGGTCCAGGCGAGAGGCGGCGATCCACGCCTGGTCTTCGGCAACCTTTTTCTGCCGCGTCGCGAGTGCTTGTTTCTGATCGGCAATGCTCCGTGCCTGGCTGGCCTCGTTGGCGTACCACAAGGCCGTCGCTGCCAGTCCGAGGCCAAGCAGCGCGGCGGCGAGGCTCGCGGCCAGCAAGCGCCGTTGCCGCTTGCCGCGCTCGACCTCCTGCTCGCGTGCCCGGCGCTCCCTCTCCTGGTGCTCGCGCTCCGCCAGCTCGGCCTCGAGCTGCCGCTGCTTCATGCGGGCACGGAACCGCTGCTGCCAGTCGAGGATCGCCTCGGCGAGCGCGTCGTGGTAGATCTCGTAGCGCGTGACGCCGGTGGTCGGGTCGAGCGCCGGCGCGGCGCGGAGGATGCGGTGGTCGTGACCGGCCAGCTTCTTGACCACCTCTTCCACGCGCGCCTCGTCGAGGCCCGCGAAGCGCGCGAGATCGGACGCCGTGTGCGCAATCTTCGTGCCGGAGGGCGTCACCAGGTGGAAGAAGATGTGCTCAGCTACCTCCTGCTCTTCGTCGGTGAAGGCGCTCATCGTCAGGTCGAGATGATTCCTGACGATCGTGGAAGCCTCGCCCAGGTCCTTCAGCGTCATGCGATGGAGACCTGCCGGCACTCGCGTGCCGCCGCTGCTCTCCTGGTCCCAGATGCGCGACATGACGAGCTGAAGGTATGGGGTCTGAATCCTGTCGCTGCCATGGAATTCGGCCTGCGCGTCCGCGCCTTCGCGAAAGGAAACTTTGCCGGTGCGGACCTGGTCGACGACCGCATCCACCAGGTCCGGTTCGACGACCATTTCGCGGACTCCTTCCAGCCTGCAAAAGGTCTCGACCGGCAGCCTGATCGCGTCGCGCGCGGCATCGACGTCTAAGTGGTCGATGCGCAGATAGTTCTCGAACAGGGAATGGATGTGCCCCTTGAACTGGTCGAGCCTGGCCAGCGCGTCCTCGCGCAACGAGATCAGAACATTGATTCTGAGGGCCCGGTCGGCCAGGACCTCCGCCAACTCATGGTCAATGCTCTCGGCCGCTGCCCTCGTGCCCTGGTAGAAGAGGTACTCCTCGAACTGGTCGAGGATCAGCAGCACCGCGGCTTTCAGCTCGGCCGCATGGCTTGTTAGGAGCGCACCGAGTCCGGGGCGCTCCGGCGCCGCCGGCGGCTCGATGGCGACCTGGACCCAGGCATTACGCAGCGCCGCCGCCACGTTGCCGACCGGATCGTCTCGCCAATCCTGGCAGTAGACGGCGATGAACTCCGGCTGCCGGTGGCGCGCCACGGCCCGCGCTGCCTCGCTGTTGACGTCGTGAACGACCCCAGCCCGCAGCAGCGAGCTCTTCCCCACGCCGCTCGCGCCGTAGAGCACTGTGAGGCGGGACGCCTTGAGGTTGGCCGCTACCACTTCACGATCGCCGTCACGCCCGAAGAAGTAGGGACGGTCCTCCTCCGTGTAGGGCAGCAGCCCTTTGTAGGGCGAGCGCACCTCAGGCTGCTCCTTCCGCCACCGCATCGAGGCCTTCGTCGACCGATGCAAAGAACTCGTCCAGATCGGTTTCCAGGATCTCGACGTTGCGGCGCCCCCAGAAGCGGCGGTCGAGCGCGTCGCTGTCCTTCTGCACCGCCCAGGAGTTGTAGCCGAGCCGTTGCTCTTCCCAGATGCGCTGCAGGATGACGCGCAGGTTCCAGTCGCGCAGGCTGTAGCCCAGGAAAAGAAAGTGACTGGCGCGGAGCTGCGCGGCCAGCATCACCGGCACCAGGTTGGACAGATCGGTCCGGGTCAGGAAGTCGATATAATGATCTTCGGTGATGACAAAGCTATCGTTATCGGCCACTGCACGGTCCAGCGCGCCGTGGATCTTCAGCAACACGCAGGTTTTGACAACGGATACTTCGCGATACTCGTTCGGCCGCTCGATGAGCCGCCGCTTGCCACTCGCCAGGTGGTGTACGAACTTGCCGCGCTCGTTCCGCCTCTCTTCGCTGGTGTCTGCGACGTAGCTCACCACCTCCAAGGGCTCGCCTGCCTGTGCGAACGCTGCCTCGACGCAATCGTCGTAGTTGGTCGTGACGACGAGCAGGTTGGGCGAGGGAGCCTTCTTGGCCCGCAGCTTGGCCGGCAGCCGAGCCAGGAACCGATGGGCGTCGTTGATTTGCGGCGGGACCGATAGCAACTGGCGCAGGCGAGCGTAGAGCGGCGCCGGACCGCGGAGCTCGACGACGAACTGGGAAACTCGGGCGAGGTCGCGATCAGGCAGGGGATAGCTGAAGCGCTTGGCCAGGTGAGCAGCCAGCTCTGCGCCGTTGGGCAGGAACGCGGACTTGTCCGGCTCCCAGACGGCGTCGCCAGGCCGGTCACAAAGGTTGACGCCGGCCCCGAGAAACGGGATCACTTTGCCTTCGACGATACCGTCGACGATCGCTTCGTATTCGAGGTCGAACTTGCCGTTTCCACCCACGGTTGCCATCCTTAAGTAGGTTAAAAAAGCATAGCACGTCGGCGGACGTCGGGAAAGACACCCCGGACCGCGGTAGTGTCCTAAGATTAGGACACTACCTGGGCCGCGGGGCCGCGGGAACGAGCCACGACCTCAGGGGTGGTGGTCGCTGCCGGCGCGTCACTGAGCTGGCGCCGGGCGAAGCATGGGCCGCCTGTAGACGGGCATGAGGGCGTCTTGGTTGGGATAATCTTGAGCTTGTTCTGCTTTTCAAGAAATGGCCGACTACGAGATCGCTCTATCCTTCGCTGGCGAGCTGCGTTCGCTGGTATCGGCCGTCGCCGCACGGCTGGCTTCTGAGCTCGGCCGGGACCGGGTCTTCTACGACCGCTTCCACGAGGCGGAGCTGGCGCGGCCGAATCTCGACCTCTACCTCCAGGAGATCTACCGCGAGCGTTCCCGGCTCGTCGTCGTCTTCTTGGGAGCGGACTATGAGCGCAAGGAGTGGCCTGGGCTCGAGTGGCGGGTCGTTCGCGACCTGATCAAGAGCAAGAGGTCGGAGCAGATCATGCTCATCCGGGCCGACGAGGGCGCTGTCCCCGGAGTTCTCGGGATCGACGGCTATGTCGACGCCCGGGGTCGTGATCCCGGCGAGGTCGCGTACCTGATCCTCGAGCGGTTGCGCCTTGCCGGTCCTCTCTCCCGCCCGTCTCGACAGCCGATCGACCGGGCCGCGACCGGCGGCGTCACCACCGTTCCGAAGCCTCCGCCCCACTACCTGCCTCGCCCCGAGGGCCTGGCTGCGCTCAAGGCGCTGCTGCTCGGGAGCGGTGCCACCCGCTTGGGCATCACGGCCGGCCGGCTGGCGGTCGGCGTCCAGGGCATGGGGGGCGTCGGCAAGAGCGTGCTCGCCTCCGCCCTGGCGCTCGACGAAGAGGTCGGGGCGGCTTTTCCCGACGGAGTGTTCTGGGTGGCGCTGGGTCAGCACCCCGACCTCATCCAGCTCCAAGCCGAGCTCGCCGTGAGGGCGGGAGGGGCGAGGCCCGTCCTCGAATCGCCGCAGCAGGGCAAGCTTCTCCTCGAGCGGCTACTCGCCGAGCGCGCGGTCCTCCTGGTGCTCGACGACGTCTGGAGCAGCGAAGACGCCGCCGCTCTCGACAGGGTCGGCCCCAAGGGCCGCCTGCTGCTCACCGCCCGTGACGCCGACGTCCTGGTCGGGCTGGGCGCGGCGGAGCACAGGGTCGATGTGCTCTCTCCCGGCCAGGCGCACCTCCTCCTCGCGGCTTGGGCAGGCCAGGAGGTGCGGGAGCTCCCCGAGGTCGCGCACCAGGTGGCACGAGAGTGCGGCTACCTGCCGCTCGCTCTCGCCTTGATCGGCGCCATGGTCCGTCACCGGCCCGGCGGCTGGGACGACGCCCTTTCGCGGCTGCGGCGGGCCGAGCTCGATAAGTTCCGGCGCAGCTTTCCCGGCTACCCCTACCCGGACCTGCTGCGCGCCATCGCGGTCAGCGTCGAGGCCCTCGAGCCCGGCGAGCGGGAGCGCTATCTCGAGCTCGCCGTCGTCGCCGAGGAGGTCGCCGCGCCCGAGGCGATGCTGGAGACTCTCTGGGCGCCTGCCGGGCTGGCCCCCCTCGACGCCCGCGATCTGTGCGCCAAGCTCGTGGCGCGCTCGCTCGCACAGAGGGACCGCGACGGCAGGCTGCGCCTCCACGACCTCCAGGCCGACTACCTGCGGCACGAGGCTGGCGATCTCGGCGGGCTCCACGGACGCCTGGTCGATGCCTATGCCGCGCGCTATCCCGAGGGCTTCCACCGGGGCCGGGACGACGGCTATCTCTTCGCGCAGCTGCCCTACCACCTGCGCGGTGCGGGGCGCCAGGCTGAGCTGCGGCGGCTCCTCCTCGATTACAGGTGGATCGAGGCCAAGCTGGCCGCGACGGACATCAACGCTCTGCTGGCCGACTACGAGACCCCGCCCGCCAACCCGGAGCTCGGCCTGGTCCAGGGCGCCCTGCGTCTTGCCTCCCACATTCTGGTCCAGCGGCCGGAGGAGCTGGCCGGCCAGCTCTTTGGTCGCCTCCTCAGCCGTCCTGAGCCCACCATTGCAACTTTTCTGAATCGAGCACGACCCGGGAAGGTCCCGTGGCTTTGCCCCCTCAGGGCAAGCCTCACCCCTCCGGGCGGACCGCTGGTGCGGATTCTCGAAGGACACTCGCGCGGGGTCAAAGCGGTGGCGGTGCTGCCCGATGGCCGCGTCGTCTCGGCCTCGGCTGACCGCACCCTGGCCGTCTGGAACCTCGCCTCGGGCCAGACGATCAAGACGCTGACGGGACACTCGGCCGGAGTCATTGCGGTGGCGGCACTGCCCGGCGGCCGCGTCGTCTCCGCCTCCGAGGACTACACCCTGCGCGTCTGGGACCTTGCCTCAGGCCAGACCGTCAAGATCCTGGAAGGAGCCTTGGGCCGGGTCAACGCGTTGACGGTGTTGTCCGACGGCCGCGTCGTCTCCGCCTCCGATGACCGCACCTTGCGCGTCTGGGACTTCGCCTCGGGCCAGACCGTCAAGATCCTGGAAGGACACTCGGACCAGGTTGGCGCGGTGGCGGTCCTGTCCGATGGCCACGTCGTCTCGGCCTCCCATGACCGCACCCTGCGGGTCTGGGATCTCGCCTCAGGCCAGACCGTCAAGATCCTGGAAGGACACTCGAATTGGATCAACGCGGTCGCGGTGCTGCCCGATGGCCGCGTCGTCTCGGCCTCCCATGACCGCACCCTACGGGCCTGGGATCTCGTCTCAGGCCAGACCGTCAAGATCCTGGAAGGACACTCGAGTTGGGTCAACGCGGTAGCGGTGCTGCCCGACGGCCGCGTCGTCTCCGGCTCGCTGGATCGCACCCTGCGCGTCTGGGACCTCGCCTCAGGCCAGACCGTCAAGATTCTGGAAGGACACTCTGACTGGGTTCGCGCGGTGGCGGTGCTGCCCGACGGCCGCGTCGTCTCAGCCTCCGAGGATGACACCCTGCGCGTCTGGGACCTCGCCTCAGGCCAGACCGTCGAGACGCTGGAAGGACACTCGGACTTGGTTCGCGCGGTGGCCGTGCTGCCCGACGGTCGTGTCGTCTCCGGCTCCGAGGACGGCACCCTGCGCGTCTGCGACCTCGCCTCGAGACAAACCGTCAAGACCCTGGATGGACACTCGCATTGGGTCAACGCGGTGGCGGTGCTGCCCGACGGCCGCGTTGTATCCTGCTCACAGGACCGCACCCTGCGGGTCTGGGACCTCGTCTCAGGCCAGACCGTCAAGACCCTGAAAGAGTATTCGGGCATCAACGAGATGGCGGTGCTGCCCGATGGCCGCGTCGTCTCCGGCTCTCAGGACGGCGCCCTGCGCGTTTGGGATCTCGCCTCGGGTCAGATCGCCAAGACCCTGCAAGGACACTCGGGTTGGATCACCGCGGTGGCGGTGCTGCCCGACGGCTGCGTTGTCTCCGCCTCCTCCTACGACCGCACCCTGCGCGTCTGGGATCTCGCCTCGGGCCAGACCGTCAAGTGCCTGGAAGGAGTTTCGGACCACGCCACCGCGGTGACGGTGCTGCCCGACGGCCGCGTCGTCTCTGCCTCGCTGGCCGGCACTCTCCAGGTCTGGGACATGGCCTCCGGCCAGACGGTCAAGACCCTGGAAGGACCTTCGGCCGTGGTCCACAAGGTGGCGGTGCTGCTCGACGGCTGCATCGTGTCCGCCTCCGAGGACCGCACCGTGCGCGTCTGGGACCTCGCCTCCGGGAGACCGTTCGCCTGCCTGACCCTGGATTCTCCGGTCTCTGATGTCGCCGTCCTGCCCTGCCGGTCCGAGATTGTCGCGGTGGACCGGTTGGGTCGCCTCCATCATCTCCGCCTGGAAGCCGGCGATTCTCGACTGGTCGCGGACGACCATACCTAGCCATAGCCCCCTACCGCCGGGACCTGCTCTCCACCCAGGTCTTGATGACCAGGGTGAGCAAGGCGAGCAGGGTCAGGAGCGATGCCACCGCGAAGGCGGCCGAGAACTGGTAGTCGTTGTAGAGGGCCTCGACTTCGAGCGGCATGGTCATGGTGGCGCCGCGGATGTGGCCGGAGACCACCGAGACGGCGCCGAACTCTCCCATCGCGCGGGCATTGCACAGCACCACGCCATAGAGCAGGCCCCAGGTGATCTTGGGCAGGCTGATGCGCCGGAAGGTATGCCAGCCCGAGGCGCCCAGGGTGAGGGCTGCCTGCTCCTCCTCCTCGCCTTGCGCCTCCATCAGGGGTATCAGCTCGCGCGCCACCAGCGGCGAGGTGACGAAAATCGTCGCCAGCACGATGCCCGGCAAGGCGTAGATGACCTTGAGATCGTGAGCGGCGAGCCATCCTCCGAACAGGCCGCGCGCGCCGAAGAGCAGCACGAACATCATGCCCGAGATCACCGGCGAGACGCTGAAGGGCAGGTCGATCAGAGTCAGCAACAGATTCCTGCCGGCGAAGCGGAAATGGGTGATCGCCCAGGCCGCCGCCAGGCCATAGATCGTGTTCAAGGGCACGGCGATGCCGGCGACGAGCAGTGTCAGGCGCACGGCGGCAAGCGCCTCCGGATCGCGCACCGCCGCGGCGAAGGCCGCAATCCCTTTCTCGAACGCCTTGGCGAAAACCACCGCCAGCGGCACGAAGAGGAAGAGCAGCAGGAACGCCAGCGCGAAGCCGATCAACAGCCAGCGCACCAGCCGCGGCTCGCCGAGGTGGCGGGAGCGGCCGCCGCCCGCGGACGCGCCGGGCACGCCTTCGCCGCGCGGGCTCCCGGCCCTCATGCCGGCCTCGCCCCGCGGGCGCGCCGCCAGGAGAAGACGTTGAGGAGCAGCAGCAAGGTAAACGAGGCGAGCAGGAAGACCAGGGCGATGGCCGTGGCCCCGGCATAGTCGAACTGCTCGAGCTTGATCATGATGAGCAGCGGCGTGATCTCCGAACGCATCGGCATGTTGCCGGCGATGAAGATCACCGAGCCGTACTCGCCCAGCGCCCGCGCGAAGGCCAGGACCAGTCCGGTCGTGGCCGCCGGCAGCAGCTCCGGCAAGAGGACCCGGGTGAAAGTGCGCCCGCGGCCCGCCCCCAGCGTCGCCGCGGCCTCCTCGACCTCGGGGGCGAGCTCGCGCAGGACCGGCTGCACCGTGCGCACCACGAAAGGCAGGCCGACGAAGGTCAACGCCACCACGACGCCGAGCGGAGTGAAGGCCACTTCGAGTCCCGCCGGGACGAGGAAGCGGCCGATCCAGCCGCTGGGCGCGTAGGCCGAGGCGAGCGCGATGCCGGCAACCGCGGTGGGCAGCGCGAAAGGAAGATCCACCAGGCCATCGATCAGGCGCCTGCCGAGGAAGGCATAGCGCTCGAGCACCCAGGCCAGCAGCAGGCCGAAAGTGCCGTTGATCAGCGCGGCGATGAAGGCGGCGCCGAAGCTCAGGCGATAGGCGGCCAGCGCGCGCGCCGCGGTCACCGCGTGCCAGAACTGGCCCCAGGTGAGAGTGGCGCTCTTGAGCACCAGCGTCGAGAGCGGTATGAGGACGATCAGAGCGAGATAGGTGAGGGTGAGACCCATCGCCAGACCGAAGCCCGGCAAGACGCCGCGGCGCGAGCGGTCAGACACTCCCCCGCCTCTGTCAGCCCCAGGAGTCCCAGGCTAGCCCGGCCGAAAAGGGGGGGCGGCCCCAGCCCGCCAGTCG
The DNA here is from genome assembly GCA_035544895.1 of Thermoanaerobaculia bacterium. GTDB lineage: Bacteria > Acidobacteriota > Thermoanaerobaculia > Multivoradales > UBA5704 > JASLEW01. The sequence continues at coordinate 130,479 of DASZZM010000097.1, read as the reverse complement.
CTCGCTGAGCTGAGCTGAGGCCGCCCCTACCGGGAGAACTCTTGAGATGGGCATGCAGCTCCTGGCTACCGGCCCACCTGGTAGATCTGGTCGAAGACGCCGCCGTCGGCGAAATGTGTCTGCTGGGCTCTGGCCCAACCGCCGAAGACCTCGTCGATCGTGAACAGCGTGACTTTCGGAAACTGCGCGGCGTACCTGGCCGCCACCTCGGCCGCCCGCGGCCGGAAGTAATGCCGGGCGGCGATCTCCTGGCCCGCCGGCGTGTAGAGGAACTGAAGATAGGCCGTGGCCGCCGCCGTCGTGTGATGCTTGCCGGCCACCTTGTCGACCACCGCCACCGGCGGCTCGGCCAGGATGCTCGAGCTGGGCGTGACGATGTCGAACTTGTCCTTGCCCAGCTCGCGAACGGCAAGCAGGGCCTCGTTCTCCCAGGCGACGAGGACGTCGCCCATCCTGCGCTCGACGAAGGTGACGGTCGAGGCGCGCGATCCGGTGTCGAGGACCGCCACGTTGCGGTAGAGACGGCTCACGAAGTCCTTCGCCTTGGCCTCCTCGCGGCCATATCTCGCCAGCGCGGAGCCCCAGGCCGCCAGGTAGTTCCAGCGCGCGCCGCCGGAGGTCTTGGGATTGGGAGCGACGATCACGATGCCGGGCCGCACCAGGTCTTCCCAGTCCGTGATCCCCTTGGGATTGCCCTTGCGCACCAGGAAGACGATCGTCGAGGTGTAGGGCGAGCTGTTGAAGGGGAGGCGGCGCTGCCAGTCCGCTGGCAGCAGCCCGGCCTTGGCCACCGCATCGATGTCGTAGGCGAGCGCGAGCGTCATCACGTCGGCTTCCAGGCCGTCGATGACCGCTCTCGCCTGCTTGCCGGAGCCGCCGTGCGACTGCAGGAATGCGATGTCCTGGCCGGTCTTCGCCTTCCACTGCCTGGCAAAGGCCGCGTTGATCTCTTTGTAGAGCTCGCGGGTCGGATCGTAGGAGACGTTGAGCAGCTCGATTCTTGCCGGCGGTGGCGCGGCGGCCGGGGGGGCCGCCACGGTGGCCAGCGCGGCCGGCGCGGCAGCGACCGCGCACGCCGCCAGGAGCAGCAGCGCCACGGTGAGCCGGGAACGAGAAGCGCGAGGCATGCGGCGGCTCGACCCGGTCATGACGGGGCCGCCTCCGGCGAGCGCACGATGAGCACCGGCGTCGAGTTCTCGTGCAGCAGCGCGCCCACCACGCCGCCCAGCCAGATCCGCCCGCCGGCGGCGGGCAGCGGCGCGCCGAGAACAAGCAGCTCGTGACCACCCTCGGCGCACTCGGCCAGGATCTGCTCGCGCGCCAGGCCGTAGCGGATGCGCGTGGTCACCGGAACTCCGAACCGCGACAGCGTCCGCGCGCTGCGCCGCAGAAACCTCTCGGCGGCGGGCTCGGCCCGGCCGCGCTCGGCCTCGGTCAGGACAGTGAGGATGGTCGCCTCGGCGCCGAGGTGGCGGGCCAGGCGCCCGGCGAACGACACGTCCTCCTTGCCCGGCTCGCCGATGGCGACGCAGATCAGCAGCCGCGAAGGCGCGCCCTGCGCGGCGGCGGCGGGGACGAGCAGCAGATGGTGGCCGCCGGCCGCGAGCAGCCTCTTCGCGAGCTCGACGCCGCCTTTCGGCGCCGCGGCGAGCACGGCGAGATCGGCGGGCTGGCGCGCGTTCTCTTCGGCGACCGCCGCCTCCAGAGGACCGGACGCGACCCGCGTCTCGAGCGCCGCCAGGCCGCTGCCGAGCTGCTCGCGCGCCTGCTGCAAGACGGCCTCGGCCTTGCCGGCCGCTCCGTAGCCGAGCAGGGTCACGCGAGCATGCGCCAGGCGGGCGAGCTCGCCGCCGACCGCGAGCGCCGCCGCCGATGCCGCCGAGCCGTCGGCAAAGAGCAGGAAGCGCAGCCCGGGATGGGCCAGGGCGTGCACCCGCCGCACCCCGATCCACACCGACTCGCCGGGATGGAGAGGGAGACGGCGCGCCTCGCTCTGCGGCCGGAGGGCCTCGACCAGGACCTCCTCGCTGCCGAACGGGACGGGAGGCGCGATGGCGCGTACGCCGGGCAGGGGCGGCAGCCGCAGCTGCAGGCGCTCGAACGAGCCGACGAAAGAGCGCTGGTCGACCGTCGCCTTGCCGAGCAGGGGGCAGGAGAGCCGCTCGGCCGATTCGCCCAGCGCCACGTCCTCGGGACGGAAGAGCACCTGGACGCGGCGCGCGTCCTGCGGCGCCTCGGCGCGCGTCGAAAGCGGGAAGCGGACCGGCCCCAGGCGAACTCCTTCGGCCGAGCACTCCCCCACCATCAGGTTGGCCGTGCCCAGGAAGGTGGCCACGAACTCGGTCTCCGGGCGCAGATACAGCTCCTCGGGCGGGCCCTCCTCGAGCAAGCGCCCGAAGTTGAGCACCGCCAGGCGGTCGGCCAGCTCGAAGGCCTCCTCCTGGTCGTGGGTGACGAAGATGGTGGTGATGCCGAGCTCGCGCTGGATCGAGCGCACCGTGCGCCGCAGCTCCAGGCGGACGCGGGCGTCGAGCGCGCCGAATGGCTCGTCGAGCAGCAGCACCTCGGGCTGGTGGGCGAGCGCGCGGGCGAGCCCGACGCGCTGCTGCTGGCCGCCGGAAAGCTGGCTGGGCATGCGGCCGCCCAGGCCGGTCAAGCCGACCATCTCGAGCAGCTCGTCGCGGCGGCGCCGGCGGTCGGCCGCCTTGATGCCGCGCAGGCGCAGGGCGAACTCGACATTGTCGGCCACCGTCATGCCGCGGAAAAGGGCATAGTTCTGGAAGACGAAACCGACGCCGCGCCGCGCCGGCGGCAGGTCGGTGACCTCCCGCCCATGCAGCAGCACCCGGCCGGAGTCGCCGTCCGCCAGGCCGGCGATGATGCGCAGCAGCGTGCTCTTGCCGCTTCCCGAGGGCCCCAGCAGGACGTAGAACTCGCCGTTTTCGATGGTCAGCGAGACCCCGTTGACGACCGGGTGGCTGCCGTAGCGCTTGGTCAGGTGCTCGAGGACGATGGACATGCCGCACGGTCCCGTGGCCTTCAGGGCCGCGGGCTCGCCTTCGAGAATAGGCGGGGGCGGTCACACTGTCAGTCGAAAATGGGTGACAAAGGGTTCGGGTTTTGGAACCGGGTATCCTTCGCGCCATGGGCGGCGATTCCTCAGCCGGCGGGCCGCTGGCCCTGGTCGCCACCTGCGCGAGCGGGCTCGAAGAGATCCTGGCGGGCGAGATGCGGAGCCTCGGGATCGAACCGGACCTGACCGGCGAGCGCGGGCCGACCGGGGGAAACGACGCGACCGGCCCCGGCGCGGAGGCAGGCGGCGGCGCCGCGGGCAGGCGCGAGCGGCACGGGGCGATCGGCTTCACCGGAGGCTGGGCCGACTGCTGGCGCGCCAACTGGCGGCTGCGCACGGCCAACCGCATCCTCGTCGAGCTGGGGAGCTGGGAGGCCGGAGACGGCGCGGCCCTGGCCGCCGGTGCGCGGGCGCTCGCCGCCGGCCGCGGCGGTCTCGACGGTACCCGCGGCGGCCTCGGTGGCCTCGACGGGGGATCTCTCCTCCATCCCGACCGCACCTTCGCCATCCACGCCACCGCGGCCGCCTCGCGCATCCGCGACGCGCGCTGGGCGGCCCTGACCGTCAAAGACGGCCTGGTGGACGGCCAGCGCGAGCGCTGGGGGCGGCGCTCCGACGTCGACCGCGCCGACCCGGAGCTGGCGCTGCGCCTGCGTCTCCACGCGGATCGGGCAACCTTGCTGCTCGACACTTCGGGCGAACCGCTCGACCGCCGCGGCTACCGGGTGCGCAGCACCGCCGCGCCGGTGCGCGAGCAGCTCGCCGCCGCTTGCGTGCTCGCCTCCGATTGGAACGGCCAGGGGCCGGTCGTCGATCCGATGTGCGGCTCGGCGACGCTACTGATCGAGGCGGCCTGGGTGGCGCTGGGCATCGCTCCCGGACGGCTGCGCGAGAGCTGGGCTTTCGAGCGCCTGCCCGGTTTCGCGCCAGCCGCCTTCGCCGCCATCCAGGCCGAGCCGCTGCCCGTCCCGGGGCCGGAGGTGCGCCTGTTTGGCAACGATCGTTCGGCGGAGGCCCTGCGCGCTGCGCGCGCCAACCTCGCGCGCGCCGGCCTGGAAGGCCGCTCCGTTCTCCGCCGTGGCGAAGCGGCCGAGTTCGCGCCGGCGGATGGCCTGGACGGGGGACCTGGCCTGGTGCTGGTCAACCCGCCTTACGGCGAGCGCGTGGCCGCGGACGCGCCGAGCTGGCGCGCGCTGGGCGACCTGCTCAAGAAACGCTACCGAGGGTGGCAGGCGGTGGTCCTGGCCGGCGGCGAGGGGCGCGGCAAGCACATCGGGCTGCGGCCCCGCCGCCGCATCCCGGTCAAGAACGGGCCGCTCGACGCCCGGATTTTGCTGTTCGACTTGTTCTAGAGACTGCGCTTCTTGGCGCGCAGGCCGCGGCGGCTGCCGCCGTCCTTGCGTGGCTTGTGGCCGCCGGGGGAGCGGAAGCCTCCGAAGCCGCCACCGAAGTCGCCGCCGCCGCCGCCGAAGCCGCCGCCACCGGAGTCTCGCGAATAGCCGCCGCGCGGCGGGCCGGGAGTGCGCTCGCGGGCCTCGTTGACATTGAGGTTGCGCCCCTGGAAGTCCTGGCCGTGAAAGTCGCTGATGGCCTTCTGCGCCTCGCTCTCGCTGCTCATCTCGACGAAGGCGAAACCGCGCGACCTGCCCGTCGCGCGGTCGGTCATGACCTGCGCCGATTCGCAGGTGCCCGCCTTCGCGAACAGCTCCTTGAGATCGTCGCTGGTGGTGTCGAAGTTAAGGTTGCCGACAAAAAGCTTCCTGCCCACTCTCGCTCCTTTGCCGCCAAAAGCGGCCTGCCATGGCCGGCAGAAAGTGCCGGGCCATCCTTGCTCGCGGTCTGTGGCCGCCTCGGGACCGAGGGGGGCACTTCGCACCGGACTGACGTTCAATATAGCAGCGCCCCCATGAGGTGCGCAATGAATGGAGCGCCGCGCCAGGACGAAGGCTCACGGGCACGAGGCCAGCGCGCCGGTGTCGGTCACCGACTGCGCGGCAGCGTGGAGCGCGTGGAAGTACACCGCGACCTTGCCGGTCTGCGTGTCGGTGACGGTCAGCGTGTACTCCACGTCGGTGGTGGCCGCCAGGAAGACCCAGTAGGCCGAGGTGAGGGTGCAGCCGTTGAGCACCTTGACCAGCAGCTCCCAGTTGTCGGGCGCGAAGAACCAGAGCAGGCCGGAATCGTTGGCCGCGATCGGCACCGCCGAGGCGGGCCCGCTGTTGGTGTCGCTGCGCCACTGCGTCTGCACGCGGAAGCGGCCGCCATGCAGGCAGAGCGCGTGGCTGTCTGAGATGCACGGGCCGACGACGCCCAGGGTGGCGGCGGCCGCCTCGTTCGAGTAGGCGGAGTTGCCGGTGGCGTTGGCGGCGCGGACGCGGAAGGTGTAGCCGGTTGCCGTCTGCAGGCCCTGCACCACGGCGGAGGTGCTCCGGGCCGGCGCCGTCCCGACCTCGGCGAAGGTCCCGCCGAGGACCGCGGCCTCCAGGCGAAAGGAGGTCTCGTCGCTGGAGTTGGCCTTCCAGTTGAGCTGCACCTCCGTGGTCGACAGGGGCGTGGCCGCCAGCTGTGTGGGAGCGGCGGGAGCTTCCGCCGGCTGGCTGTACAGCGACTGGATGCCGGCAACGTCGTCGCTGCCCAGCCGCGCGCCGCGCCCGTCGTCGTGCACGCGGGCGCGCATCAGCGCGTCGTTGAGCGCGGCGCTGCTCGAGCACGCCGGGGACACCCGGTCGCCGCAGGAATGGCCCAGGCCCAGGGTGTGGCCGACCTCGTGGCCGAACAGCTCCTCGGCGGCCTTGGAGGCATCGGGGCTGGCCGCGAAGAAGCAGGCAAGCCCTTTGTTGATCACGATGTCGGCTTGGCGGATGCGGTGGTACTGCTTGCCGCGGAAGCTGGTCGTGGCCCTCTCGTACCACGGTGCGCCGGCGCCCAGGACTCCGCCGTTGCCGCAGTCGAAAGGGCTCAGCTCGCCGTTGGGGTCGTTGAACAGGATGGCGTTGACGCCGTCCGGCTTGGTGAGACCGGCCGCCGCCGTGGTGGTGCCGGCGTAACTGTAGGAGATCGGGGTCTGTGCCGCGCCCGTCCACGCCGCGAGCCCGCGCTGGAACTCGGCGTAGCCGCCGCCGGCAAGGCCTTGCTCACCGGTTGCGTGCGCGCGCCAGGAGATCGTGCCGCCGCTGTCGAAGTCGAACCAGCGCATGTTGATGCCGTCGCCGGGGTCGAGCAGCGTGGACTTCTCGGCCAGCTGGCGCAGCGCGCCGCCGGTGTCGTCGATCAGATAGTCGGCCGCTCCGCGACCGCCGCGGGCGCGCTCCGCGACCCAGCGGCTGAAGCGGGCGAAATCTCGCAGCGTGTCGGCGCCGGCGAGGATCTTGATGCCGCCGGGGCCGGGCTGCATCTCGGTGGCCTCGGCGAGGTTGCGCACGGCCAGCCGCCGTCCGCCGGCGGCGACTTCGTGGAAGGCGCCCAGGAAGAGGTGCAGGATGCGGAAGGCGCCGTCCCCGGCCGGCTCGAGGAAGAGCAGGGCGCGCTCTCCGACCGCGAAGGCCGGCGCGCCGAAAATCTTCAGGGACATGCCGCCGTCCGCCAGGCCGCCCGGCACGCGCACGCGGGCGACGCCGCCGGGGACCTCGCCCTTGAGCGTCTCTTCCACCTCCGCCGTGTACTCGGTGGCGGGCGCGCCGCCGCGCGCCCCGGCCGCCCCGGCCCCGACATCGGCCGCGGCGATCCGCACCACCGCGGCCACCGGCGCCGTATCGGCCAGGGCCTCGTCGCGGACTATGACGTAGCTGGTCGCGGCCAGAGGGGCGGCGGCCGCCGCGCAGAGCAGGGCCGCAAGCAAGCACCGCGGGCGGCGCGAACGGAGCATACGGAGCATGGGAGTCGTCTTCATGAGCATCTTTCCGCAGAAGCCGAGGAGGTCTTGTCGCCGTGGCGTAGGAAACGATGATACGGGCACGGATCGAAGTTTGTCTATATGTAGAGACGGCATGGTACGCTTTGGTCGACAGCGAGGAGATTCAATGCCGCGGTTTTTCCGCGTCTGGTCGTCCCGCCGGACGCGCCAGCCCCGCCATAGCCGTTGTGCCGCCGGCCCGCAGGTCCTGCTTCTGCTCCTGCTCCTGGCTCAGGCGCCAGCCTTCGGCGCGCGACCTTCCCGTTCGGCCGGTTCGGCCGGTTCGGCCCGTTCGGCCGGTTCGGCCGGCGCCGCAGCCAAGGCGGCGGCGAGCGCCCCGGCCGCGCCGCTGGCGCCCTGGGAGGCCGAGCCTTTCGCCGCCGCGCCGGGCGACGTGCTGCGCGCCGCGGCGGCTCTCGACGGCGGCGGCGGCGAGCCGGTCCAGGTGCTGTTCTCCGACACGCGCTATAGCTACGACGCGGCGGGCCGCGAGACCTACGCCCACCGCGTGGTCTACCGCATCGCCACCAGCGCGGCCGACGAGAGCTGGTCGGCGGTCGAGGAGAGCTGGGCGCCGTGGCACCAGCAGCGGCCGGAGGTGCGGGCGCGCGTCATCACTGCCGATGGCGTCGTGCATCCGCTCGATCCCGCGGTCTTGACCGAGAGCGCCGAGGCGCGCGAGAGCCCGGACATGTTCGCGGACGGACGCATCCTGCGCGCCCCCCTGCCGGCGACGGGTCCGGGCGCGGTCGTCGAGCAGGAAGTCTCGGTGCGCGACACCGCGCCCTTCTTCGACCGCGGCGTCGTACAGGTGGCGGACATGGCGATGTCGGTGCCGGTGCGCCACGCCCGGCTGGTCGTCGAGGTCCCGGCCGAGATGCCCTTGCGCTACGTCACCCGGCTGCTTCCCGAGACGCGGCCGCGCGAGGAGTCCCTGCCCGCGCGGCGGCGGCTGACCTTCGACTACCGCGACCTGGCGCCCCTGGCCGGCTCGGGCGACCCCGTGCCCGGGCTTCCTCCCGACCTGCCGCGCGCGCCCTACGTGGCCTTTGCCACCGGCCGCTCCTGGGCCGACGTCGCCCGGGGTTACGCGGAAATCGTCGACGAGACCATCCGCGGCTCGGCTCCGGCCGACCTGCCGCGTCCGGCCGAGAGCGCCGGCGGTTCGCGGCTCGATCTCATCAACCGGCTGCTCGCCTGGCTGGGCGAGATCCGCTACACCGGGATCGAGCTGGGCAAGGGAGGGCTCATCCCGCGCACCCCGGCCGAGACCCTGCATCGCAAGTTCGGCGACTGCAAGGACAAGGCGGTCCTGCTCATCGCCGCCCTGCGCGCCCTCGGCATCCCCGCCTATGCAGCCTTGCTCAACGCCGGCGAAGAAGAGCCCGACATCGAGGAGTCGCTGCCGGGGTTCGGCGGCTTCAATCATGCGATCGTGGTGGTCCCGGGCGATCCCGCGATCTGGATCGATCCCACCGACCGCTACGCGCGCGCCGGCGAGCTGCCGGCCGACGACCAGGGGCGGCTGGCGCTGATCGCCAGCCCGACCGCGACCGGGCTGACCCGCACCCCGGAAGCCACGGCAGCCGACAACCGCGCGCTCAAGGTCCGCGAGTTCCTCCTCTCGGATCTCGGCGCCGCCCGCGCCGTCGAGACCGACGAGTACTGGGGCGCGCCCGAGCGCGACCTGCGCGCTCTCTACGCGGCCGAGGACCGCGAAGCCCTGCGCGACTCTCTGGGCGAGTACGTCAAGCGCGCCTACCTGGCCAAGGAGCTCAAGGCCTACGACTTCTCCGACCCGCTCGACCTGTCCCGCCCGTTCCGCCTGCACCTCGAGGCAGCCGGGACGCGGCGGGCGATGACCGACGAGAAGAGCGCGGCGGTGGCCATCCCGCCCTCGTCTCTGCTCGACCAGCTGCCCGAGGAGCTCCTGACCGGCGGCAAGGAGAGCGGCCGCGCTCAGCCGCGGACTGCCGACTACTACTTCACCCGCCCCTTCACCCTCGAAGCCCGCTACCGCATCGTGCCGCCGGCCGGATTCGTCCCGCGGCCGCTCCCCGCCGCCCGCGTCCGCCAGATGGGATCCGTCACGCTGGCAGAGGAGTACGTGCTCGGCGAGGGCGGCGTCGTCACCGCCACGCTGCGCCTCGACACCGGCAAGCGCCGTATCAGCGCCAAGGAATTCGAGCTGCTGCGCGCCGGAGTCCGGGAAGTCGCGGAGGCGCGTCCGACCCTGCTGCTGTTCGACCAGGTGGGAGAGGCCCATCTGGCCGCCGGCAGGGTGCGCGAGGCGCTGGCGGAGTTCGAGCACGAGGCATCCACGGCGCCGGACAAGGCCCTGCCGCGCACCCGCGTGGCACGTGCGCTGCTGGCCGGCGGTCTGGGCGAGGCGGCTCGCGAGCAGGCGCAGCGGGGGGTGCGGCTCGAGCCGCGCCTGGCCGCCGCCTGGCGCACCGCCGGCTGGGTGCTCGAGCACGACGCCGTGGGACGCCGCTTCGCTCCTGGCTTTGATCGGGCAGGCGCGCTGGCGGCGCTGCGCCAGGCCAAGCAGCTCGACTCCCATGACCAGCTCACGCGCGCCGAGCTGGCCCTCCTGCTCGAGCACGACGCCGCCGGCGAGCGCTACGGCGCGGGCGCTGAGCTGGCGGCGGCGATTGCCGAGTACCGGTCGTTGCGTGAGGTGCTCAAGGACCGGTCGCAGGACGACAACCTGCTCGCCGCGCTCATGCGCGCGGAGCGCTTCGCCGAGATGAAGGAGCTCGCGGCGGGGATCGACGAGACGCCGTACAGGTCGATGCTGCACCTGGTGGCCACCGCCGCGACCGAGGGTGCCGATGCCGCACTGCGCGATGCCGAGCGCAAGTTCGGCGACGGCTCGGCCGCCCTCGCCGCCCTTGCCGCGGGGGCGCAGAACTTGATCGCCCTGCGCCGCTATTCCGCGGCCGCCGCGCTGCTCGACCGGCAAGGGCAGCAGTCGGCCGACGCCGCCGCCCTGCTCGCGCGCGCCGCCCTGCTGCGCCGCACCCGCCGCCACGAAGAGGTGATGCTGCAGGACAAAGAGCCGGCGAGCGCCGCCAGGCGCTTCGTGCTCCTGCTGGCCGGCGGCAGGGCCCAGCCCGGGCAGCTCCTGGCCCTGCTGTCGCGCTCGCTCGTCGAAGGCCTGGGCGCGGCGCAGGCGAGGGAGCTGGCCGGCGGACTGGCCGGCGGACTGGCCGGAGACAGGGCCGCCGCGCGCAACGCCGCGGCGAAGGGCCTCGGGCTGCCGCCCGACGCGGCGCTCGATCTCACCCTGGCCGCCTACCGCGAGAAGGTCGCGGGGGATGACCGCCTCGGCTATCGGGTCGAGCTCAGCGCCACCGCCGGGGACGTCGCGCAGCGGCAGGCGGTCTTCGTCGTGCTCGAGCGCGGGGAATACCGCGTCGCGGCGCTCGGGGCGCTGCCCGCGCTCCTCGGTCTGGAGGCGCTGCACCGCCTGGCGGAGAGCGACCTGGCCGCGGCGCGGCAGTGGCTGGATTGGGCCGCCGAGGAGCTCCCCGCTGCGCGCGACGAGTCGCCGGGCCCGGCGTTGGCCGCCCTGTGGAAGCGAGGCGCCGGCGGCGAGCTGGCCGAGGCGCGCTGCGCAGCGGCCGCCCTGGTGGCCGAAGGGCTGCGCCACCGGCCGGCGGAAGCGATCCTCGAGAGTTGCAAGGAGAGCGCGGCCGGCACGCAGCGGGAGGCCCGCCTGCCAGCGATCGACCAGGCGCTCGACCAGGCGCTCGCCTTCGCCTACCGCGGCGCGAACCGCCTGCCCGAGCTCCTCGCCGCCGCGCGGCGGCTGGCTGCCGCGCGACCCGACGCCGAGCAGCCGTTCGAGCTCGAGACCGCGGCGCTGCTGGGCCTGGGACGCTGGGAAGAGGTCAAGCTCCTGGGCGAACAGCGGCTCGCCGCATCGCCGGGCGCGGTTGCGGCGTGGCGCGCGCTGGCCGCCGCGGCGCAGCAAGAGGGCGACCTCGCCGCCGCGCAGGCGGCCCTGCTGCGCCTGGCCGAGTCGGGCAGGGCCGGCGCGGCCGACTTCAACAACCTGGCCTGGCTGGCGCTCTCCCGCGGCCAGGCGGACGAGCAGGCGATCGAGCAAGCGCAGCGCGGCGCCTTCCTTTCCGGATACCGCGACGCCGCGCCGCTGCACACCCTGGCGGCGCTCTACGCCGAGCTGGGCAAGGACGCCGAGGCCTACCGGCTGATCTTGCAGGCGATGGCGGCCCGCCAGGATCAGGCGCCGGCCTCCGCGGACTGGTACGTCTTCGGACGCCTGGCCGAGCACTACGGCCTGCCGGAGGTGGCGCGCGGCCTCTACGCGCGCGTCAGCCCGCCGGGCAAGGGAGCGCCCTCGGCGGTGTCCACCTATCGCCTGGCGCAAGCGCGGCTCGAAGAGCTCGGGCCGCCGCGCACCGCCAGGCGCAGCGGGCGGTAGTGTTCCCCGAGCGGGACCCTCGAGCCCGCCGCCACAGAGAGGCGGACTCGCCATTGCGCGCTGCCGGGCTGAATATCGTCGGCTTGTCGGCCTTCTTTCATGAATCGGCGTGCTGCCTGCTGCGGGACGGCCGGCTGGTGGCGGCGGCCGAGGAAGAGCGCTTCTCGCGCGTCAAGCACGACCCGCGGCTGCCGGTTTCCGCCTTCCGCTACTGCCTGGCGGCGGGCGGGATTGGCATTGCGGACATCGACTGTCTCGCCTACTACGAGCTGCCGGTCGAGAAGCTGGCGCGCCAGCTCTGGGCGGGGGTGCCGGCGGAGGCCGCGTCCGACCTGGCCTGGCTGGACCCACGGCAGCCCGAGAGGGCGATCCGCGAAGGGCTGGGCTACGAAGGGCCGCTGATGGCCTTTGGCCATCACGCCGCCCACGCCGCCAGCGCCTTTTTCTTCTCCGGCTTTCGCGAGGCGGCGATTCTCACCGTCGACGGCGTCGGCGAGTGGGCGACGACCACCTATGGTCGGGGGAGTGCCGCGGCGGTTGAGTGCTTCGAGGAGGTCGAGTTTCCGCACTCCCTGGGTCTGCTCTACTCGACTCTGACCGCCTATCTGGGCTTCCAGGTCAACGACGGCGAGTACAAGGTGATGGGGCTCGCCCCCTACGGCCGGCCCCGCCACGCCGACAAGCTGCGCGCGCTGGTCGCGCCGCTGCCCGCCGGGCAGTTCCGCCTCGACATGCGCTACTTCGACTTCAAGCGCGGCCGCCGGATGTACTCGCCCGCGCTGTGCGAGCTGCTCGGCGCCCCGCCCCGCCGCCCCGGCGAGGCGATCACCGGCTTTCACCAGGACGTGGCGGCAAGCCTGCAGGCGGTCCTCGAAGAGCTCTTGCTCGCCAAGACCCGCTACCTGCACGCGCGGACCGGCGCCGAGAACCTGTGCATGGCGGGGGGCGTCGCGCTCAACTGCGTGGCCAACGGCCGCATCGCGAGGGAGGGGCCGTTCTCGGGCCTCTTCGTGCAACCGGCGGCCGGCGACGCGGGCGGCTGCCTCGGCGCCGCCGCCCTCGCCCATTACGAGCTGGCCGGCGGCGAGGCCTCGAAGCACGGGCCTGGCGCCGGAACCGGCGAAAGCTGCGCTCTGGGCGAGCGGCTGCGCCATGTTTATCTCGGCCCGGCCTGGCCGGCAGAAGAGATCGCCGGCCTGCTGGCCGCGACCGGCGTTGCAGCCCTCGATTTTCAGGGCCGCGAGGCCGAGCTGCTGGAGGCGGTGGCGGAGCGCCTGGCGCGCCGCGAGGTGGTCGCCTGGTTTCACGGGCGCATGGAGCTCGGCCCGCGCGCCCTCGGCGCCCGCAGCCTGCTCGCCCATCCGCAGGACCCCGAGGCACGCGACCGTCTCAACCGCCTGATCAAGAAACGGGAGGCTTTCAGGCCCTTCGCTCCCAGCGTGCTCGCAGATTGCGCGGCCGAGCACTTCGACCTCGATCACCCCTCGCCCTTCATGCTGGAGACTTGCCGCGTCATCTCCTCGCTCGATCTGCCGGCGATCACCCACGTCGACGGCTCGGCGCGGCCGCAAACCGTCGATCCGGCCGTCGCGCCTCGCTTCGCCGCCTTGCTGGAGGCCTTCCGGCGCCGCACGGGGTGCCCGATACTGGTCAACACCTCGTTCAACCTGGGCGGCGAGCCGATCGTCTGCTCGCCGGTCGACGCCCTGATGGCGGTGGGCAGCTCCGGCATCGACGCCCTGGTTCTCGAAGACTTCCTGGTCGAGCACGCGGCCCTGCCCGACAACTGGAGCGTGCTGCTCGCCGCCTGGCAGGAGCGGCGCCGGAGCCCGTTTGACGGGGGGCGGACGGCCCCCGGCGGGGACCTCTACACCTTTGTCTGACCGGCCACCCCCTCCCGGCTCGGCCGGCGAACCAGCCCCGGCCGGCCTCCCTGCCGATTCCCGCAAGGAGCTCTGCCGCGAGCTGGCCGCGCTGCTCGCGACAGCCGGCGGCCTCCGCGCCGCGCGCCTGCTGCAGGAAAACGGAGTTCTGCAGGCGCCCCACGGTGCGGCGTCCGCCGCAGACATTCCCGACACGGTCGAGCCAGCAGGGCAGCAGACGCCGGCGACCGCCCCGAGGCCGGCACCCCGGCCGATCAGCATCTGGCAGCCGCGGGTGCGCGCCGGCGAGTCGGTCTGGGTGCGGCCCGATCCTCTGCCGCTGGGCGACCACTTCGCCTCGCGCCTGGAGCTGGCACCCAAGCGCGCGCCGCTGCCGCTGCGCGTCTGCCTGTTCGGCGAGTCGACGGCGGCGGGCTACCTCTACGCCCCGCATCTCACACCGGCGCAAGTCCTCGAGGCACAGCTCCGCGCCGTCGCCGGCGCCGGGGCTTGCGAAGTGATCGACCTCGCCCGCACCAACGAGACCCTGCCGGGCCTGGTCGAAACGCTGCTCGCCGCGGTGCAGATCCAGCCCGACGTCGTGGTCCTCTTCGCCGGCAACAATTGGAACCTGCTCGAGACCCCGGAGGTCTCTCCCTATGTCCCCTCGACGAGGGCGCGGCAGCGTTATGCCCTGGCGCTGCGCGAGGCCGGCGTCGCCGGACCCGTGCGGTTGGCGGAGGAGCGCCTGCGCCAGCGCGCCGAGAGCGCCTGCGCCGAGATCGCCGCCATCGCCGCCGCAGTCGGCATCCCTGTCGTCGTGGTGGTGCCGGAGGTCAACCTCGCGGACTGGCAGAACCGCCAGCCCGTGCCCTGGTTGCCCGGCGGCGCGACCGCCCGCTGGTATGCGCTCTACCGGCGGGCGCTGCGGCGGCTGGCGCGGCGCGGCGGCGGGCGGAGCGCGGCGGCCGCGGCGGCCGCGGCGGTCATCGCGACCGCCCGGGAAATGCAACGCCTCGACGGCGGCCTCTGCCCCACCACATGGCGCCTCCTGGCCGAGGCCGCCGCGCTGGCCGGCGACCTGCCGGAGGCGCGGCGCGCCAGCCTCGCCGAGATCGACGCCGCGGCCTACGCCACCCAGGCCTTTCTGGCCGCGCCGCAGGCCGGCAGCGCCCCCCGCGAGCTGCTGCGGCGCGCCGCCGCCGTGCACGGTTGGGCCTGCGTGGACCTGCCCGCGATCTTCGCCGAGCACACCGGCTCGCCGCTGCCCGGCCGCCGCCTCTTCCTCGACTACTGCCACCTGACCCGCGAGGGGATGCACCTCGCCATGGCCGCCGTGGCCGCCGAGGTGTTGCGTCTCTCCGGCCTGGAAGCAGGCGAGCCGGACTGGCGGACCCTGGCCGCCCGCCTCCCGCAACCGGCGGTCTCTCCCGAGATCGACGCCACCGCCATGCTCGGCGCCGCAATTCATGGCGCGCACCGCCTGCTATCCCTCGGCGCGAAGGCGTCCTTTCTCGAGCCCTGGTGCGAGGCGGCGCTCGACGCCTCGTCCGGCGTCGAGGTGGCCATGTTCGACCTGCTCGCCGCGCGCTGCGCCCCCTGTCCCGCCGTGCTCACCGCGGCGCAGCAGCGCAACCTCGCCTCGCCCTACCGGCTGGGCCTCGCGCACGGCTGGCGCTACGACCACCTCGACGCCGACCTGATCGAAGCCATCGTCACGGTCCTCGAGCGGCGCGGCCGGCCGGCGCGCCGGGAAGCGACTCGGCAGCTCCTCGCCCATCACGGCATCCGCCGTGCCGGCAGCGAGCTGGCCATCCCCCCTCTCTACCATTGGGAGCCCCTGGAGCGCTTCTACCCGGACGTAATGAGCTTCGAGGACCTGCCCCAGCGCGGCACCCACCGCTCGCCCTGGCCGGAGGCAACCTATTGCCTGGTGTGCGACGGCGAGAGCGACGTAGGCTGCGAGCTGACCCTGCGCCTTCCGGCCTTACCGGGGACCGATCCAGCGAACGGCAGCGGCGAGATGCGAGAAGCTGAAAGCACGGGCGGGCAGCGAGGCAGAGCAGGCGGCGAGAGCAGAGTAGGCGGTCGAGTAAGAGGCGGCACCCAGATTGAAGCAAGCCGGCGGGCCGGAGCCGGAACTGGCCGCCGCCGCGGCAGGGTCGGGGTCCTCGTGAACGGCGTACCCGTTGCCGTATTCGCGGCCAGCGAGCACTGGACGCGCGCCGCCATGCGCATCGGCCGCGAGCACCTGCGCCCCGGCCTCAACCGCCTGACCCTGCGCTGGCCAGCGCCCCCGCCGCACGGCGAAGCCGCCCTGCGCACCGCCGTCGAGCGCCTCGAGCTGGGCCTCGCCGCCGACATCCATCCCGTCTTCGGCGAAGTCTTCTCCTTCCTCGCCCGGCCCTGCTGAGTGTGGGGCGGCGCCGGCGTCGTGAAGCTCGAGCCCTCAGGATGTTCTTGGGAGATGGGATTGATAAATGGTTGAACCCAATGTATCGTACCGTCATGACGAACCGCTTGATCATGGACAAGGCAGGGCGCATCGTCATTCCCAAGCCTCTGCGCGAGGAGCTGGGCCTCCAAGCCGGCGACGCGCTGGAGCTGGACACCGCTGGGGAGCAGATCATGTTGCGCCCCGTTCGGGGGACGGGACCCCTCGTCAAGGAGCATGGCGTGTGGGTCTTCCGCATCGGGCAGCCGCTACCCGCGTCCGCCACCGAAGAGGTCCTGGAGGAGCTCCGCGAGGACCGCGATCTCGCCAACCGCGGCGGTCGCGAGTGAAAGCATTCTTCGATACATCCGTGCTGGTGGCGGTCTTCTACGGGGATCACACCCACCACGACGCCAGCCTGCGGCGCTTCATCCGGTTCAACAAGGAGAGCGGCTGCTGTGGAGCGCACAGCCTCGTCGAGCTGTACGCCACGCTAACGCGGATGCCGGGAAGGCACCGCATCAGCGGGGAGCAGGCCCTGCTGTTCATCGGGGATGTCAGGCAACGGCTTGCCATCATCGCGTTGGACGGCGATGAGTACGCCCGCGCCTTGGAATCCTCGGCCGGACTCGGCATCGTCGGCGGCGCCATCTACGACGCTCTGCTCGCGGCCTGCGCCCTCAAGGCGCAAGCGGAGGCGATCTACACCTGGAATCTTCGTCACTATGCGCGCTGCGACAGGCAGGTCACGAGGCTCCTGCAGACGCCGTGAGGAGGTAATCGTCCCCCTCAGCCATAATTCAGCGCCTCCTCCCGGCAGCCTGGACTCCTCACCACTCCGGCGTCGCGGATCCGTAACCGACCTCTTGAAGCGACCCTAACGGCCGTTGCCAGCGTCCTGGTATATAGTTGAACGTCGATATGTCCTGGAGCATTCGACGATCTCCAACGACGCTGCGCGGGCGCCGCCGCCTGGCCACGGCCGCCGCCCTGGCCGCGGTTCTCTCGCTGGCCGCCTCCCTCGCCGGGCCCGCGGCAGCCCAGGTGGTGCGCGGGGGGGCGCTGCCGGCGCTGCTGCCGCTGTTTCCGCCGGACAACTGGTGGAACGTCGACATCAGCTCGGCGCCGCTCGATGCGGGTGGCCCGGCCTACATCAGCTGGATCGGCACCGGCAGGGGGCTCCATCCCGACTTCGGCGGAGACGTGGATCCCACCGACCCGACCAACCCCAACATCTACGGCCTTCCCTACGCCGTGGTCTCCGGCACCCAGCCGCTCTACCCGGTCACCTTCGTCCTCTTCGGCGATCAGAGCGACCCCGGGGCCCCCGGCCGCCCGCCCGGCTATCCGATCCCGGCGGAGGCGCAGACCCAGGCGAAGTGGATCGAAGGCGGCACCGCGGGCGGCGGCACCGGCAACGACTACCACATGCTCCTGGTCGATCGCGACAACCGCATCCTCTACGAGCTCTACCAGGCGCACTGGAACGTCGACCATTGGGAGGCGGGCTCGGGAGCGATCTTCTCGCTCGACGGCAACGCCCGGCGGCCGGACACCTGGACGAGCGCCGATGCGGCGGGGCTCGCTATCCTGCCGGGCTTGGTGCGCTACGACGAGGCCTTCGGATCCGGACCCATCCGCCATGCCTTCCGCTTCACCCTGCGCGACAGCAACGGCTACGTCTTCCCCGCCTCGCACGTCGCCGGCTCGAACCCCGCGGCGCCGCCGCTGGGCGCCCGCCTGCGCCTCAAGGCGAGCAAGGACATCTCCGGCTACGCTCCGGAGGTGCAGAGGATCTTCCAGGCGATGAAGACCTACGGCCTGATCCTGGCGGACAACGGCACCGACATGTACGTGCAGGGCACCTACGACACGCGCTGGAACAACGGCGTGCTCAACCCGGCCTTCGCCAGCCTGCATGCCGGCGATTTCGAGATGGTGCAGCTCGGCTGGCAGCCGCCGGTCGGCACCAGCTCGGGCCCGCTCGACTTCTTCACCGTCACCCCTTGCCGCCTGCTCGACACGCGCAACAGCTTCGGCCCCTATGGCGGTCCGGCCGTGCCGCCGGGCGGCCAGCGCGTGGTGGTCTTCGCCGGCCGTTGCGGCATCCCGGCGAGCGCCAAGGCGGTGTCGCTCAACGTCACGGTAGCCAAGGTGCCGGCGCCGGGGTTGCTCACCTTCTTTCCCGGCAACGCGACGCCGACCGCCACCAGCACGATCAACTTCGCCGCCGGCCAGACACGCGCCAACAACGCCGTCCTGCTGCTTGCCTCTTCCGGCAGCGGCACCCTCGCCGTGCTCAACTCGTCCGGCTCCGCCGTCCCCCTGGTGATCGACGTCAACGGCTACTTCCAGTAACCGCAGCGGGTCATCTCTCGCCGTGCCACCCCGGCCCCACCCCAGGACGGCGGCAAACAGCAAGGCCACCTCCCGGTCGCGGAAACGGACCACTATGCGCAGCCCGAGCGGGTCGCCGAGTTCTATCGACGCAGCCTCGACAACCTGGCCGCGTTGCCTGGAGTAGCCGCCGTCGCCGCCGCTTCGGATACTCCTCTCGAAGGCACGTCAGACAGCGCCGTCCTGACCCTCCCTGGGGCTCCAGCGCGTGGCGCAGCGGGTGACGCCGACGTCACCGTCGCGTGCCTGCCGGTCAGCACGGGCTACTTCAAAACACTCAGGGCATCTCTGCTGCGCGGACGCGATTTCACCGGCAAAGACATCTCTCCGACGCCTCGGGTCCTGATCGTCAACCGCTCCTTGGCTGACCTTTTCTGGCCCGGGCAAGATCCGGTTTCGCCTGGTTGACGTTGTGGTCGAAGTAGAGCCGAACCGGCAAGCTCAGATCTGGCCTCTGGCTCTCAGCTTGGCGACGATGGGCGACTCGCCGATCTCTGCTCGCAGCCGCTCCACGTATGCCTCCCGTCGGGCCAGGTCCGCATCGATCTCTTCGCGGTGGTCCCAATAGAAGGCGAGGGCTGAATGAACCTGGCCGAGGGTCAGGTGCGGGTGCTGGAAGACCAGCTCCTCGGGACTCCAGCCGTGCACCTTCACGTCGGCGACCAGCTCAACGACCTTCGTGTTGGCGGCCCTGATCCAGGGAACGCCCTGCTCGTCCAGGGTGATGTGCTCGTAGGTGGTCGGCGTCGCGGCGATCATGGCATCTTCCCCTCAGCAGCCATTCTAGCCCCGGCGGCGCCCCCGACACCCTACCCGCGGGGTTCCGGCCGCAGGCTGCGAGGTTGATCTTGAGACAGCCCAGCGACAGCCCAGGCGAACATTGGGCGAAGGCTCATCGCCCAACCACTTACCACAAGCTATTGATTTTATTGGCTTTATTTGGTGCCCAGGGACGAATTGAACCGCCGACACCGTGATTTTCAGTGGTAAAGCCACTTCTTCTATGGCCTTACCACCCCCTACCACATAGTACGCTAAGTGCTTGCACTGCAATAACTTATGTGTCTACCATGGGCCCATGGCTTACGCTTCTCTACCCCCAATCTGGGTCCCGGCCGTTTGCTCCCTGCTTGCTCGCTTGGCTCGGAGACCCTGAAGTCGGCGGATTCGGTTGGCGTTGCAGCCCCTGCTGGGTGAGGAGCATCTGTCGAAGAGTGCGGTGTCGCGGGTGGTGGCGCAGCTCAAGGAGTTGTTTGCGGGCCCCTCGCTCGGGCGCCCCTTCCACACCTCTCTACCGACCGCAGCCTCCAGAACCGGAACCTGGCCAACGGCCCAGAGGAGGTTCGTCGAGGACGGCAACGGAGGCGCCTGGTCAGATCGCATTGGATTCGCTCTTCGATCGAGTAGATCCTCCCTGAGACGCGACAGGCGTGTCGTCTCGTGAGAACCCGCGCGCGATGTCGCGGCGAAGCTGGCCCGCCGCAGAACGGCCCCACAAGAACCGATCCTTGTCGCGCAGCGAGAGCGCGTCCGGGACGGCGCAACGTACCGCCTCAACATAGCGACCGTACTCGAGCCACACGCCCTCAGCCGTGGCCTGAGCCAGGGAATGAAAGTCGTTCAGTCCGTTGCACACCCGAATATCGTAGACGGTGAACTCTTCTGGCCACAGCACGGTGAGGATTGCTGAGGCCATCGGCAGATAGAACCCCCAGTTCTTCATGGCCAGCAGAAGGCGCGCCTCCGCGGATTCGGCCTTGGAGAGGGCGCTCGTGAACTCGCTCGCTGCCGCCTCGAGGCTCCCTGACTTCGCAATCAGCCGCCGCGCCAGCTTCGACTTCGCGCGGTTTGCCTTCCAGATGATGATCGAGAACAGGTCGAAGGCGTCGAGCTTCCCGTGCTCGTGGAACCGGCGGTGGACGTCCTCAAAGAGGTACGTCTCGAGGTGGTAGTAGCACAGATAGTCCTCGGTCACGAGAAGTACCGCCCTTTCAAGGTTCGACCAGCCGAATTCGATCCCAAACTACTCTGGCGTGAGCCCGAGCTTATCCCACAAGAAGCGCCAACTTGCTGGCTCATGGCCTTCCTGGCGAGCCCGCCTCCGGTCGTGCCGCTCGTAGTCCTTGAGGAGGTTGACGACCTTTTCGCGTCCCGCTGCGGTCCGAACCGCCTGCCGCGGCGTTCGGTTCCCGAGAGCAGGAACGGGCTCATCGGCCCAGCGGCGGTAGAGGTGTTCGAGTGTTCCCTGAGGAAGCCGTGGCGATGCTTCCGGGGCTTGCTGGCGCGGTTGCTCGCGCCTTTGTGTGAACAGCGCCGCAGGATCAGTCATCGCTCTGGTCATGAAGACGGCCGCATCGCCAGCGACCTCCTGAAACCAGCTTGCCGCTTCTTCGGCCCTGTTGCGGGTCCGCGCGAAGATCTCGATCCGGTCTCGCCCTTTCCCCAAGTTGACCGCGTAGCGGATGCTGCGCAACAACTCATCTTCGTCATCGAGGTACCGCACCCAGCCGTCTCGTCGGTTGCCTTCGACGTCCGGCTGCGCGGCAAGCCGAGCGGCGAGCCCGTCCCAGTCCTTGACCCGGTAGTGGTCGGTGACGAGCAGCAGCGCGTCGCCGGTGCGCGCGTCCACCAGCTTCGGCGCTGGGCGAGGAGGCGCCGTCAGGTGCTCGAGCCAGGCGTCGATGATCGTGCTGCTTGCCCCGCCGCCTTTCCTCTCGACCGCACGCAGCCGCCGGATGAGCACCGGAAGGCTCTCCCGCACGAGAGGGTAGACGCCACCACTGAATTCCCACCGGTCCTCACCCACTTCGATCAGACGCGCGCCAAGGATCTCCCAACGGACAAGATTCTGCGACGCCGACCGCTCCTGCACCCAGACGGGAGCGCTTCCCTTAGAGACGACCTCCTTTACCCGGACTCCCTCGCCGGGCACGGCCTCCTGAACCTCGTAGAGCTTGAGCGGGTGCCGCGCCAGAGCTTCGAGCCATGAACGCTGCTCGACGAGGAGCGGTGGCCCACCAGCTCCGAGCACCAGATCCATCACCCGCCGGAACACGCCACCAACTTCGACCGCGCCCTCCGCGAGCAGCCACTCGTAGGCGTTCAGCTCGACCATTTCGTGAAGGTCGCCCGGGAGCTCCGAGAGTCTGCCCTTCCGCGCTTCGTCCAAGCTCCCGAAGTAGACCTCATCCAAAATGCGCTGGCAGGCTTTCGCGTGGCGCTGCCCAAGCCAGGCCAAGGCAGCCGACACTGCGCTCTGCCGTTTCGCAGAGCGGGCCTCGCCCGGCTGCGCGAGGCAGCATTGCTTGTACTTCTTCCCGCTACCACAGGGACACGGATCGTTGCGGCCCACCTTCATTTGCGACCCCCGACGACACAGGCGCCGACCTTCGACAGCCGGGGAGAGACGTACCAACTGGTCAGCGCGGAGGACCCCGAATCGACGGTCGATCCTACAGTATGGGCTGTGGCACCGCGAGCGGCGATGATGGCGAGGCCCAGCTCGTACGCTGGACTACGCTGGACTTGGATCCGAAGGGTTTGCTTGGTGTTTGCTCGGCCGTTTCGCCCTGATTCAGCCGCTCTCGCCAACCTATTGATACAGAATGGCTTACATGGTGCCCAGGGACGGAATTGAACCGCCGACAGTCATCCCGTTTCAAAGCAGCAGCACGGATCACTGCGGCCATGGTACGAAGCGTCCATCCGCCCGCACAAGTCGTGGTCATCGTACTTCCAGTGATATCGTGCCGCCTCGGTGAGCAGCAAGCCGCACAATCCTATCGACAGTGAGTTTCAGCCTTCCGGGTTCTTCGTCTTCCGCACTCCGCTCCTGCCCTATGAGGAGCTCGAGGCCTGGAGCGCCGGTCTGCGCGCGCGGGCGGCCTGGGACGAGGTCCGGCCGCCTCCGCCGCAGGCGCACGGGTTTCTCGCCCTCGATCCGGTGCGGACTCCGGCGCGCGAGGCCGCCGCTGCCTCCTCGCCCGGGCTCGAGGCGGCGCTGGCCGCCGACCGCGAGTGCCTGCGCTCCCGGCTGCGCCAGCTGACCGAGCGCCCCGAGATCCTCGAGGCGCTCTTCGTCGCCTCGCCCTCGCTGTTCGACGGCCTGGAGACCTGGCGCGCCCAGCCCGAGAGCAAGAAAGGGCAGCGGGCCGAGCGGGCCCTGGTGCGCTACGTCTACCGCATGGCCGCGCGCGCGACTCCTTTCGGACTCTTCTCGGGCTGCTCCACGGCCGCGATCGACCCGGCGCCCGGCTCGCCGACCCGGCTCACCCTGGCTCCGCGCGCCAGCTACCGGCGCCACACCCGCCTCGACATGGACTACCTCTTCGCGCTGTGCGAAGACCTGGAGCGCGATCCGGGGCTGCGCCGCGAGCTGCGCTACCGCCCCAACTCCAGCCTCTACCGCGCCGCCGGCCGGCTGCGCTATGCCGAGGCGCGCCTGGACAAGAAGGTGCGCTCGCATCACCTGGTCGCGGTGGAAGTCTCGTCCTACCTCGAGGACACGCTGCGCCGGGCGCGCGGCGGCGCGCTGGCCTCCGACCTCGCGGCGGCGCTGGTCACCGCCGATCCGGACGGGGAGATCACCGCCGAGGAGGCCGAAGCCTTCATCACCGAGCTGATCGACAGCCAGGTGCTGGTCTCGGACCTGTCGCCGCCAGTCACCGGCCCCGAGGCGATCCACGACCTCGTCTCCCACCTGGGGACGCTGCCCGCGGGCCACGAGGCCGGACATCGGCTGGCCCAGGCGCGCGACAGGCTGGCCGAGATCGACTCCTCCGGGCCTGGAGTCCCGCCCCGGCGCTACCAGGAGATCGCCGAGGGGCTGGCCGCGCTGCCCACCACCGTCGAGCTCGCACGCCTCTTCCAGGTGGACATGGTCAAGCCGGCCGACGCCCCCGTCCTGGGGGCCGCGGTCCTCGCCGAGATCGCCCGCGGCCTGGCGATCCTCCACCGCCTCGGCGGCCGCGCCCGGCAGGAAAGCCTCGAGCGCTTCCGCAAAGACTTCGCCGAGCGCTACGGCGAGGGCAGGCAGGTTCCCCTGGTCGAGGCGCTGGACGAGGAGATCGGCATCGGTTTCGAGCGTTCCTCCGAGGTCGGCGCCGAAGCCTCGCCGCTGCTGCAAGGGCTGGTGCTCTCGCCGCAAGCCGCCGATCCGACCGTCCCCTGGGGCAGCCGCCAGGGGGTGCTGCTCGGCAAGCTGGCCGAGGCCCTGGCGCGTGGCGAGCGGCAGATCGAGCTGAGCGACCAGGATCTCGAGCGCCTGGCTCCGGCATCGCCGGCGCCGCCCGTCCAGCTCGGAGGGCCGGGAGGCCCCACACCCCGGGGAGGACCGGGAGCCCCGGGCGGCGATCAGCAGCCGCTGCCTGACTCTTTCCAGGTGATGGCGGTCGTCGCCGCTCCCACGCAGCAAGCGCTCGACAGCGGCGACTTCCGGGTCCTGCTCGGAGGCGCGGCGGGCCCGTCGGGGGCGCGGCTGCTCGGCCGCTTCTGCCACGCCGACGCCGCCCTGGTGCCGTGGGTCGAGCGCCACCTGCGCGCCGAAGAGGAGCTGCGGCCCGAAGCGGTGTTCGCCGAGATCGTGCACCTTCCCCAGGGGCGTATCGGCAACATCCTCTCGCGTCCCGTCCTGCGCGGCTTCGAGATCCCCTACCTCGGGCGATCGGGGGCGCCCGAGGAGCGGCAGATCCCGATCACCGACCTGCTGGTGGGCATCGAGGGCGCACGCATCGTGCTGCGCTCGGCGCGGCTCGGGCGGGAGGTGGTCCCGCGCCTGACCAGCGCCCACAACTTCGCCATGCGCAGCCTGGGCGTCTATCGCTTCCTCTGCTCGCTGCAGGCGCAGGGAACGATGGGCGGAGCGGCCTGGAACTGGGGACCGCTCGACGGCGCGCCCTTCTTGCCGCGCGTCACCGCCGGCCGCGTCGTCCTCTCCCGCGCCTCCTGGTGGCTGAGCGAGCAGGAGATCAAGGAGCTCGCCAAGACCGCCGGCACGGCGCGCTTCGCCGCGGTGCAGAGCTGGCGGGAGAAGCGCGGCCTGCCGCGCGTGGTCTTGCTCGCCGACGGCGACAACGAGCTGCTCGTCGACCTCGACAACGTGCTGTCGATCGACACCTTCCTCGATGTGATCGAAGGGCGCGACCGGGCCCGCCTGGCGGAGCTCTTCCCCGGGGCCGAGGAGCTGCCGGCGTGCGGGCCCGAAGGACGCTTCGTGCACGAGCTGGTGATCCCTTTCGAACGCCTGCGCGGCCAGGCCGCGGCGCCGGCCGGTCAGAGGCCGGCCCGGAGAGCGCGGGACGGCGCCCCGGTGCAGCGGTCGTTTCCGCCCGGCTCCGAATGGCTCTACGCCAAGCTCTACACCGGCACTTCCACGGCCGACCGGGTGCTGCGCGAGGTGGTGACGCCGCTGGTTCGCACGGCGGTCGGCGAAGGGGCCGCCGACGGATGGTTCTTCATCCGCTACGGCGACCCCGAGTGGCACCTGCGCGTGCGCTTTCACGGTCCGCCCGAGGCGCTGCGCTCGCGGGTGCTGGCGGCGCTGTATGAAGCCGCAGCGCCGCTGCTCGAGGATGGCAGACTGTGGCGCTTGCAGCTCGACACCTACGAGAGGGAGGTGGAGCGCTACGGCGGCGCGGCGGGAATCGAGCTTGCCGAACAGCTCTTCCAGATCGACAGCGAGACCACCCTGGCAGTCCTCGACATGCTGGAAGGCGACGAGGGGGCGGAGGTGCGCTGGCGCCTGGCCCTATGCGGCACCGACGCGCTGCTCGCCGACCTCGGTCTCGACGCCGCCGCCAGGCTCGACCTGATGGGCAGGCTGCGCCTGGGGTTCGGCCAGGAGTTCGCCGGCGGGCCGGGCAGCGCCAACGCCAAGAGCTTGCAGGTGCAGCTCGATCAGAAATTCCGTGGCGAGCGCCGCAGCCTCGACCCGCTGCTCGACCCCGCCGCCGCCGAGTCGAGCCCGCTGGCCCCGGCGCTGTCCTTGCTGCGCCAGCGCTCGCAGGCCCTCGCGCCGGTCGTCGCCGAGCTGCGCCGGCGCGAGCAGGCGGGCGAGCTGATTCCGGGCGTCGGCGAGATCGCCGCCAGCTTCGTGCACATGCACCTCAACCGCATGATCCGGTCGGCGGCTCGCGCCCACGAGCTGGTGCTCTACGAGTTCCTCTACCAGATCTACCGCTCGCGCGCGGCGCGGTCGCGCGGCGGCAAAGAAGGCGGCGAGCAGCCGGCCAGGCAGCCGAGCGCTCAGCCGTACGAGCAGCCAAGCAAGGAGGAGCCATGAGCGCGAAGCCGCGCCAGCAGAGAGCACAACTCGAAGCGATCGCCCGCCGCGTGATGGAGGAGCGAGGCCTGCTCCCCGACTTTGCGCCGGCGGCGCTTGCCGAGCTCGCCCGGCTCGACCAGCCTGCCAGCCCGCCGACCGCCGGGGCCGCCGGGGCCGCCGCGGCGGCCGGGGTAGCCGGGGAGGGGGGCGCGCCGGAGGGCGGCGCCGTCCGCGACCTCCGCTCCCTGCTCTGGTGCTCGATCGACAACGACGATTCCCGCGATCTCGACCAGCTCTCGGTGGCCGAGGCGCTGCCCGAGAGCGCGGTCAAGGTGTTGGTCGCCATCGCCGACGTCGACACCCTGGTCCACAAAGGGTCGGCGATCGACCAGCACGCGGAACACAACACGACCTCGGTCTACACCGCGGCCAGGATTTTCCCCATGCTGCCCGAGAAGCTCTCGACCGACCTTACCTCGCTCTCCCCCGACGAGGACCGCCTCTCGCTGGTGATCGAGCTGACGGTGGGCAAAGACGGCTCGGTGCCGCGCTCGGACGTCTACCGCGCCTGGGTGCGCAACCACGCCAAGCTCGCCTACGACGGCGTCGGGGCCTGGCTCGAAGGCAAGGCGGAGGCGCCGCGGCGGATCGGCGAGGTGCCCGGGCTCGACTCCCTGCTGCGCCTGCAAGACCAGGCCGCGCAGCGGTTGCGCGAGCTGCGTCACGAGCGCGGCGCTCTGGAACTGGAGACTTTGCAGGCGAGGCCGGTCTTCCAGGAGGACGAGATCGTCGACCTGCAGGTGGAGCGGGGCAACCGGGCCAAGGAGCTGATCGAAGACTTCATGATCGCGGCCAACGGCACCACGGCGGCCTTCCTGACCGGCAAGGGGTTCCCGTCGCTGCGCCGCGTGGTGCGCAACCCGAAGCGCTGGCCGCGCATCGTCGAGCTGGCCGCCGGCTACGGCGAGCATCTGCCGCCGGAGCCGGACGCGCCGGCCCTCGCCGGCTTTCTTGTCCGGCGCCGCCAGGCCGACCCGCTGCGCTTCCCGGACCTCTCGCTGTCGGTGGTCAAGCTGCTGGGCGCCGGAGAGTACGTCCTCGAGCGCCCGGGCGACAGCGCGCCGGGGCATTTCGGGCTGGCGGTGCGCGACTACACCCACTCGACGGCGCCGAACCGGCGCTACCCCGACCTGATCACCCAGCGGCTCCTCAAGGCGGCCCTGGCCGCCCGCAACCAGCCCTACACGGCCGAGGAGCTGGAGGGGCTCGCCGCCCACTGCACCGAGCAGGAAGACGCCGCGCAGAAGGTCGAGAGGCAGGTGCAGAAATCCGCCGCCGCGCTGCTGCTCGAGTCGCGGATCGGGCAGAGCTTCGACGGCGTGGTGACCGGCGCCTCCGAGAAGGGCACCTGGGCGCGCATCTTCCACCCGCCCGCCGAGGGCCGGATCGTGCACGGCTGGCAGGGTCTGGACGTCGGCGACAAGGTGCGGGTCCGCCTGGTGGCAACCGACGCCGACCGCGGCTACATCGACTTCGCGCGCTGAGGCCGCCGGCCCGCCGCGGCAGGCGCGCTCAATCGCCCGGGCGGGGCGGGACCGAGGCCAGGAGGACGCGGTCCCAGGCAGGCTCGACGGGCGTGATGGCGGCGAGCAGCGCCAGGCCGACGCCGGCGGCCCCGGTGAGGAAGCCGGGGTCGGGCGTCCAGCGCAGGTCGGCGCTGCCGTCGGCCGCCGCCTTCGGGCCGGGCAGCCAGGCCTGGAAACCGGCGACCCCTTCGCCGGGCCGGCGCATGGCCAGGGTCTGCTCGACCCAACGTACGGCCGCCTCTTCGAGCACCGGATCGCGGCTCGCCTGGTAGAGGCGGTTGTAGAGGTGGGCCACTCCGGCCGCGCCGTGACAGAGGCCGGCGTCTACCACCCCGGAAGCAGCAAAGTCACGTGCCGCCGTGGCGCGGGCGACGTCGAGGGCGGCCTCTTCCCAGTCCTGCTCTCCCGCCAGGCGCGCGGCCAGCAGCAGGCTCGTCGCGATGCCGAGATCGCCGTAGCACCAGGCAAGGCGCGATGCGGTCGGTTCGACGCCGGCGGCCGCGAAAGTGGAAAAGCGCGACGCGGCGGTCGGGCCGAGCCGTTGGGCGAGCAGCCAGGAGACGCTCCCCGCCAGCAGCGGCCGGGCGCGGCCCTCCAGCTCCGCCACCGCGCAGACCTCGCCGAGCAAGCCGATCACGCCGGGGACCCCGTGAGCGACCCCGAGGTTGAAGTTGCCCTCGGGGAAGCGCTCCCGGTCGATGGGCGAGAGCCACTCGGAAGGGGTCCACCAGGAGATGCCCTCGGAGCGCCGCTCGGCGATCTCGTCGAGGCGGGCAACGACTTCCGCAAGGCACTCCTGCCCGCCAGGATGAGGCCGCCGCTCGAGGGCGTAGACGCCGAATCCCGCCAGGCCGCCGATGAGGTCGTAGATCGATCGCCACGGAGACGAGGCCAGATGCTGGCGCAGGACCTGGGCCACCTCCTCTCCAGGGTCCTCTTCGGCCGGGTCGCCGCCGTCCTCGTCGAGAAGATTCCTGCGCAGATGCTCGAGCACCCAGGCCACGCCCGGAAAGCCGCTGTAAAGGCCGGCGCTCGACGGCTCCGCGCCGACTCCTTCCATCGCCCGCTCCAGGCAGCGCAGGGCAACCTCGTCGTGGCCGCGGCGCGGCTCGGCCAGGTGGCAATAGGCGAAGAACAGCGCCAGGCCGGACTGCCCGCCGGCCAGCGAGAAGTCGCGGCCCGGTGATGACTGGGCGGGACCGCCTTCGCGGTCCGATGGCCGGGCGGGACTGCGTGCGCCGTCCCTTGGGGGCGGCGGCCCGGCCGCCGAGGCTGCGGATGGCGATTCCACGCGCTCCCGGAGGGCGGCGGCGATGTCGTCGACGGCGGCGGCGGCGCGCGCGGCCGCCTCACCGCCGAGCAGCGGGCGCCAGGCTGCGGGTGGCGCGGCAACGGGCTCGGATCGGCTCACCGAGAAAGGCTATCAAAGGATTCGCCGGCATGCTGCGCCGGCCCCCCCGCTGGTCCGCTGGCCTGGCTGATATCCTGACGCGGCTATGCGCCGACTACGGCTCACCACCGGAGGGGAGAGCCATGGGCCCGGGCTGACCGCGGTGCTCCGCGGCCTTCCTGCCGGCCTCGCGGTGGATTTCGCGCTGCTGGCGCGCGAGCTCGGCCGCCGGCAGCATGGGGAGGGCAGGGGCCGCCGTATGCAGATCGAGCGCGACACGGCCGAGGTCCGCGGCGGCGTGCGCGGCGGCGAGACACTGGGCTCGCCGGTGGTGCTGTGGATCGCCAACCGCGACTTTGCCAACTGGGAGAAGGTCATGGGGCCGGTCGAGGTCGATCCCCGCCTGGCCGAGACGCGGCGGCTCAAGACCCCGCGGCCGGGGCACGCCGACCTGGCGGGCGGCCGCAAGTACCTGCGGCGCGATCTGCGCGACGTCCTCGAGCGCGCTTCGGCCCGCGAGACCGTTGCCCGGGTTGCCGCCGGGGCCTTCGCCAAGATGCTGCTCGCCGAGCTCGGGGTGGAGATCCGCAGCGGCGTCCGTTCGCTGGGCCCGGTCGGCGCGGAAGCGCCGGCGCCCAGCTGGGACGACCTGCTGCGCATGGACGACGGCTCGCCCCTGCGCGCGATCGACCGCGGGCTCGAGGCCGAGATGCTGCGCTGGGTGGAGCGCGCCAGGCAGGAGGGGGACACCCTGGGCGGCGCGGTCTCGGTGATTGCCCACAACGTGCCGGCGGGCCTGGGCTCGCATGTGCACTGGGACGAGAAGCTCGACGGCCGGCTGGCCCAGGCGGTCATGTCGGTGCCGGCGGTCAAGGCGGTCGAGATCGGCGCTGGGATCACGGCGGCGCGCGGCTTCGGCAGCGCGGCCCACGATCCCATCGCGCGCGGCGCGGGCCGCTGGCTGCGCTCGAGCAACCGCGCGGGCGGCCTCGAAGGCGGCGTGACCAACGGCGAAGACCTGGTGATCACGGCCTACAAGAAGCCGATCGCCACGCTGCGCAAGGGGATGCCGAGCGTCGATCTCGACAGCGGAGAGCCCCGGACGTCGCAGTACGAACGCAGCGACGTGACCGCGCTGCCGGCCGCGGGCGTCATCGCCGAGGCGATGGTGGCCCTGGTCCTTGCCGATGCCCTGCTCGAGAAGGTGGGCGGCGACTCGATGGCCGAGGTGCGCGCGCACTTCGCCGCGACCGTGGCCCAGCAGGAAGCCTGGTCGGCCGGCAACACCGCGCCCGGACCGGAGCAGGCGACGCATGCCGAGGGAGAGCCGGAGTCCTAGCTTTGGTTGGCGCCGCCGGTGGGCGGCTCCGGGACGCCCCCACCCACCCTCTCAGAGCAGAGGAGTTTCGTTCTAGCCCCCAACGCTTGGGGCGCGAGGTCCGTATACCCCATCAGCAGAGTGCTCCTTGCAAACCCGTCCCACCCTCTGCTCCCCTCGGCGGCCTGGCCGCCGGGGGGGATTTATCGCCGCGTCCAGGCATTACAGGAACCGCGGGCGGGGCGGTTCAGGTGTATCATCGGGCCACTGAAGAAGAGAGCGCGGATATCTACGGCGTTTTCGTGACCCTTCCGGCCAGGCTAGCGGGGGTCCCACGGGGCCCTCTGTACTTCGTTGGCCGCGGATCCGTCGCCACGCTGTCGGCGGGTGCGCGGCTGCTCGCGCTGGTCGTCATCGCCGCCGCCCCCGCGCGCGCCCAAGCCCAAGCGCCGCCGGCGCCGGCTCCTCCGCTGGTCTTCCAGCCCGCCTTGCCCGGCTCGCCGCTGCCACTCTCCTCCACCGGCCAGCGCGCCGCGGTCGATCCCGCTGCCGGGTCCTGGAACGGCAAGCAGATCGGCACCATCCGCATCGTTACCAAGGACGTCTTCGACCTCGAGAGGAAGGGCGAGGACCGCGGGGTCTTCCGGCTGGTGAACCGCTTGCACCGCACCACGCGCGCCAACGTCGTCGAGCGGCAGCTGCTCTTCCGCGCCGGCGATACCTTCTCCTCCCGGGCGGTCCAGGAGACCGAGCGCCTGCTGCGCGCCAACTCGTTCTTCTACGACGTCAAGATCCGGCCGGTGGAAGCGGACGGCGGCAAGGTCGACCTGGAGGTGGTGACGCGCGACGTCTGGACCCTGGAAGGCGGCGTCAGCTTCCACCGCGGCGGCGGCGTCAACACCAGCGAGTTCGAGGTCGAGGACATCAATTTCCTCGGCACCGGCAAGGACATCACGCTGGCGCGGCGCAACAACGTCGACCGCTCGTCGAACCTCTTTCGCTACCTCGACCCCAGCCTCCTGGGCAGCCGCACGCTGCTCGACCTTCGCTTGTCCGCCAACAGCGACGGCAGGTCGCGCTTCTTCATGGTCGATCGGCCGTTTTTCGCGCTGGATTCGCGCTGGGCCGCGGGCGGCACCGTCTTCGAGGACAGCCGCATCGACCGGCTCTACGACCTCGGCCAGATCGTGGACCGCTTCCGCCACCAGCGGAAGTTCCTGGAGATCTATGCCGGGGCCTCGCCGGGATTGACCGACGGCGGCACCAGCCGGTTTCGCCTGGGCTACACCTTTGACGACAACCGCTTCGCCGCCGCGGCGCGTTTCCAGCCTCCCGGACAGCTTCCCGGGGAGAGGCGGCTGGCGTATCCCTGGGTGTCCTACGAGTTCGTCGAAGACGGCTTCGTCACCGGCCGCGACCTCGACCGCATCCAGCGCACCGAGGACCTCAACCTCGGGCGCCAGCTCCTGCTGCGGCTGGGCTGGTCGGCCCGCGCTTTCGGCGCCGACCGCGCCCGCGCGATCTTCAAGGGCGTGGCGGCCAACGGCTGGAGCCTCACGCAGCGCCAGACACTGCGGGCGTCCACGTCCCTGTCCGGCCGGTGGGCCAGCGGCGGGATCGAGGATGGGATCGCCAGCGCCGCCCTGCGTTATTACGCGCGCGATCTGGGCGAGAACCTCTTTTTCGCCAGCCTCTCCGGCGACTTCACCCATCGCCTCGATCCGGACTCCCAGCTGCGTCTCGGCGGCGACAACGGCCTGCGCGGCTACCCGCTGCGTTTCCAGAACGGCAACCGGCGGGCGGTGCTCACCCTGGAGCAGCGCTTCTTCTCCACCCGCGAATACTTCCATCTGCTGCACGCCGGGGCGGCGCTGTTCTTCGACGCCGGCCGCGCCTGGTCGCCGGAGGGCCCATCGGGGGCCGGCCGCGGCCTGCTCAAGGACATCGGCGCCGGCCTGCGCCTGGCCTGCAGCCGCGCGGCGCACGGCTCCGTGGTCCACGTCGACGTCGCCCTCCCGCTCGACCGCTCCCACTCGATCAAGGCCGTGCAATACCTGATCTCGACCAGCGAGACGTTCTGAGCGCTGGAAGCCCGCCCGCCGGACTCGACAGAAGCCTGTCCCGGAGAGCGGGTCGAGCTTTCTAGGAACCGAACGGCTCGCGGCACGGTGCAAGAGGAGTCATAGGCGATGGCTCTGCCATGAAACAGACGCCGCCCCGACCGCGACCAGCCTGCCGGAGCGCCCCGGACAGCCTTGCCCCCGCCGACCATCAATTGCTTGACAAGCATCACAGCGCTCCATAATCTCCTCGCGATTTAATCCATTGAGCCCTCGGGCTCCAGGGCTCCGCGGCCGTCCGGTGCCGCGGGCCGCAACCGCGAAGGAGCGACCATGGGACGTTTCTCGTATGGACGGGGATCGCTTGCGCTGTGCCTTCTCGCCCTTCTGCCGGCCGCGGCGGTCTCGCCGGTGGCGGCGCAGATCACCGTGACCTCGGCCGACGGCCAGCAGAGCGCCAGGATCGGTTTGCTCGGCCAGCTCCAGGCCGAGGCCCTCGACACCCCCGACGGCCAGCACAGCCAGGACAACCTGTTCTTCCGGCGCATCCGGATTTCCGCCTCTTACAAATACGGCGAGAAGCTGACCGCCTTCGCCGAGCTCGACTCTCCCAACCTCGGCAAAGGCAACCCGGACGGCAGCAAGAACGCGACCGACGTCTTCTTCCAGCACTTCGAGATCGTCTATGCCTTCTCCCACCAGCTCCACCTCGAAGGCGGGCTCATCTTCACGCCCAACAGCTACAACCACAACCAGTCTTCGGCCACGCTGCTGGGCATCGACTTCGGCCCCTACACCTTCGTCGAGTCGGCCCCCCTGGGCTCGCGCAACGGCCGCGACTACGGGGCGGAGGTGCGCGGCTACCTGGCCGGCGATCACCTCGAATACCGCGCCGGCGTCTTCCAGGGCGTGCGCGGCAAGAGCTCCGCCAATGCCCTGCGCACTGCCGGGCGCCTGGCCGTCTACCTCTGGGGCGCGGAAACCGGGGTGCTCTACCGCGGCACCTCGTTCGGCAAGCTGGCAACCCTCTCGCTCGGCGCCAGCTACGACATCCAGAAGTCCTATCACTCCTACACCGGCGACCTGTTCTTCGAGCAGCCGGTCGCGGGCGGAGACGGCGTCACCATCCAGGCGGACTACACGCTGCTCGACGGCAAGGACTTCATCACCGCGCTCCCCAAGCAGAAGGACCTCTTCGCCGAGGCCGGCTACTACTTCCACGCCATCAAGCTCCAGCCTTTCTTCCAGTACGCCAGGCAGGACTTCTCCGTCGCCAAGCAGAACGACGAGCACCGCGCCGGCGTCGGCCTCGCCTACTATTTCGACCGCCACAACTCGGACCTGAAGCTCCAGTGGACCGAGATCGACCACCGTGGCGTCAAGAAGCGCAAGGACGTCGTCCTGCAATACCAGCTCTGGATCCCGGCGATCTTCTGATCGCCGGCCGAGCATCCGGTGCTTTTCTCTCTTGCCGAACCGTGGTATGATAGATCATCATACTCGCGAGGACGTGAACATCATGGCCGCCACCAAAATAGCCATTACTCTCGACGAAGAGCTGCTCAGCAAAGTGGACCGCCTGGTGGCCGAGCGGCGCTTCCCGAGCCGCAGCCGCGCCATCCAGGAGGCGGTGAGGACCGCTCTCGATCGGATGGAGCGAGGCCGGCTCGCCCGCGAGTGCGCCAAGCTCGACCCGAGGCTCGAGCAGGAGCTGGCCGAGCAGGGTCTGGAGGAAGACTTTGCCGCATGGCCCCGATACTGAGAGGCGACATCGTCTGGGCGGACCTCAACCCGGTGCGGGGCCATGAGCAGGCAGGCATGCGCCCCGTGGTCGTATTGAGCCAGGACGTCTTCAACAGCCGCTCCGGAACCGTCATCGCCATGGCGGTCACCAGTCAACCCCAGCAGGCCGGATTCCCACTCACTCTCGAGCTCGCGGCCGACACTCTTCCCAAGCCTTCCTGGGTCAAGATCAGCCAGGTGCGGACCCTCTCGACCGAGCGCCTCGGCCGCAAGATCGCCAGGCTCTCCTCGGAAGAGATGGACCTTCTCGTCGAAGGCCTCAACGAGATTGTCGCAGGTTGAGTCCGGCGCGGGATTCCGAAGTTACCTCAGCCGCTTGAGCAGGGACAGGAACTCGGCGCCGGGCTCGGAGCCGGGGGGAGAGTCGGCAGGGGAGTGGGTGAGGAGGTGCTCGATCAGGCCGAGGGTGTCCCAGCTCACCCAGCCCTCGACGACCTTGCCGCCGGCGATGCGCAGCATGTCGATGCCGGAGGTGACCGCCTCGTGCTCGCCCTCCGGCAGGCCCAGGAGGTCGCCGCGATGGCGGCCGCGGCCGCTCCAGCGCGCGGCGACCATGTCGCCCTCGACCAGGACCTGCTCGACCGTCATGTGAATGTCCGCGAAGGCCAGGTGAAAGAAGAGGACGAGCTGGCGTATCGCGTCGGGGCCGCGGGAAAAATCGGTGGTCATCGGCACGCGCGCATGGATCAGGCAGTCGGCGGCGATGATCTCGTCGGCGATTGCCAGGTCGCCGCTGTTCCACAGGTCCTCGCGGAAGCGGCGCGCGACGGCGCGGCTCTGCTCGGCGTCCACGTTCATCTCGCCTTCCCCGGCCGGCCGGCCGGACCCTCCCTGGCGGTGATGCCGCGCCCTTCCTCGACCGTGATGGTCTGGTCCGCGGCGACGTGGGCGAGCCGCTGCCGCTGCCCGCTCGGCCACTCGATGTCGAGAACGCTCACCTCGGGGTCGCGGCCGAGGCCGAAGGTGACCGTGCGTTCGCTCTCCGAGCAGTAGGACGACCCGCTGCGCACCATCGTCCACTGCGTGCCCGAGGCGCTGGTGGCGTGCACCACCGCGCCGATGCCGTCGCGGTTGCTGCGCGTGCCGACGGTGCGCACGCGCAGCCAGTGGTTCTTGTTGCCGCCGTCGTTGCGGAACAGGTAGGCGGGGCCGTGATTGGTGGTGATCAGGAGGTCGAGGTCGCCGTCGTGGTCGAAGTCGGCATAGGCCGCGCCGCGCGCCACGATGGGACGGTTGAGCTCGGCCCCCATGGCGGCGGTGACCGGCGCGAAGCGGCCGCCTCCGAGGTTGTGGAACAGCAGCGGCGGCTCGCGGTAGGAGACCTTCGGCTGCACGCGGCCGATCTCTTCTTCGATATGGCCGTTGGCGGCGAAGATGTCGAGCAGCCCGTCGAGGTCGTAGTCGAAGAAGAAAACGCCGAAGGTGAGGGTGAGAAGGCTCGCCTTGCCCACCGCCGAGGCCGGCGCCCGGTCGACGAAGATGCCGTTGCCCTCATTGTGGTAGAGGCCGAGCATCTGGTTGGAGAAGTTGCCGATCAGCAGATGGGGGCGCCCCGAGCGGTCGTAATCGCCCGCGTCCACACCCATTGCGCCGCGCGCCGTGCCGTCTTCGGCGAACGCCACGCCGGCCTCCAACCCCTCCTCCGTGAAGGTGCCGTTGCGGTTGTTGCGGTAGAGCTTGTTGGGCTGGGTGTCGTTGGCCACGAAGATGTCGGGCCAGCCGTCGCCGTTGTAGTCGAAGACGGTGACGCCGAGCGATTTGCTGTTGGGGTCGTCGATGCCCGCCTTGTGGCTGACGTCCTCGAACCTGCCGCCGCCCAGGTTGTGATAGAGCTTCGATGAGGTGCCCTTGTAGGACTCGGGCGTGCAGTACGACTTGGTCACGCCGTCGAGCGAGCACCAGAGGTCTTTGTCCGCGCTCCACTGCACGTAGTTGGCGACGAAGAGGTCGAGCCGTCCGTCGCGGTCGTAATCCAGCCAGGCCGCGCTGGTGCCGAAGCTGGCGTTGTGGATGCCCGCCGCCTTGGTGACGTCGCGGAAGTGCCCGCCGCCTTCGTTGTGGAACAGCCGGTCGCCGTCGAGCGCGGTGACGTAGACGTCTTCCTTGCCGTCGTTGTCGTAGTCGCCGACGGCCACCCCCAGGCCATACATCTCGACGTCGAGGCCGCTGCCCGCCGTGGCGTCGCGGAACGTGCCGTCGTGGTTGTTGAGATAGAGGGCCGGGAGCGACCGTTTGCCGCCGGGCTTCCAGTCGCGGCCGTTGACCAGCAGGATGTCGGGCCAGCCGTCGCCGTCGGCGTCGAAGAATGCGCAGCCCGGCCCCAGGGTCTCGGGCAGGTATTTCTTGCCCGCCCGCCCGCTGTTGTGGCTGAACCGGATGCCCGCCGCGGCGGTGACGTCGGTGAAGCGCACGCCGCCCCCGCCCCCACCTCCAGCCGCGCCGCTTGCCGCGGCGGCCGTCGCGCCGGCAGCGCCGCCGCTTTTCGAGCCGGCGTGGACCGCGCGGTCGGGCGCCGCGGCCACCCTGGAGATGGCGAGCGGCACCAGCGCGCCGCCCAGACAGAGGAGAGCCAGACGAGAGGGCCGCATGGTCAACCTCCTGCCGCCGGCCGGAGCGCCGCGGGCCGTGGAGACGTCGCCGCCCTCGGCCGGTTGCCCGGGGACGGCGCCGGCGCCGGTTGCGCCGGGGACGCGGGCGCCAGCCGCGCGTCGGCGCTCGCCGCGGCCACCGGGTGAGAAGGGGCCGCCGGCGCCGGTTTCTCGAGCCCGGCGCGGACGGTCGAGCGGGCGGCGGCGGCCGGTCCGAGCGGCGCGCTGTCGTGCTCGTGGATGACCTGCCGCTCGTTGTTGTCCTCCGGGCTCAGCATCCGGGGCTTGGCGGTGATGGCCTGCGCCGCCTCGTCCGCCTTGAAGCGGCGGAACAGGGCGGCTTCGCGGGCCGCCTGCTCGCGGTGCCCGAGTGCGCGGTGACAGAGCATGGCGGTGTAGTGCATCTGCACGTCCTCCGGGTCGACCATGCAGACGCGGTCGAGCACTGGCAGCGCCGCGGCGTAGCGCCCTTGCAGGAACAGGATGCGGGCGATCTGGTTCTGCGCCACGCGGTCGCGCGGATACTGCGCCACCACCTTTTGCAGCGAGGCGAGCGCCGCGTCGTAGTCGCCCTCGCCCTTCTCGATCATCGCCTTGAAGAAATGGCCGCGCCCGAACTTGGGGTTGAGCGCCAGCGCCCGCTCGACGTAAGGCCTGGCCGCGGCGAGCTCGCCTTCCTGGATGAGCGCCCGGCTGACGTTGAGCCAGCCGTCGGCGTAGCCCGGCTCGGCCTCGGTGACCTTCTTGAAGGCATATTCGGCTCCCTTGAGGTCGCCTTGCAGCAGCAGGCCGATCCCCCAGTCGTTCCAGCGCTCGCGGTCGCCCTTGCGCACCACCGGCCGCCAGTCGGTCGCCGTCCCCGCGCCGCCGAGCGCGAGCACGGCCTTGGCGCTCGCCACGGTGACGATCGGCAGCTCCGGGATCTCGCCGCGGATCTCGCCGGAGACGTTGGCGGGGATGTTGGCCTTGCTGAACGAGTACTCGAGATTGTTGAAGTGCTTGGACAGCAGCGCCGGGCTCTGGCCCGGCTTGGGCTGGCCGGCATAGACGAACTGCGTGTAGTAGTGCGAGAACTTGCGGTAGTTGAGCCTGGCGGTCAGGGTGATCGGCCCCACCGCGTCGGGCGGGATGCGCACCCGGTAGTGCGCGACGTCCGCCGCGCCGGGCGGGATCAGGCGCACGTACAACACGCTGCGCGTCTGCCAGGCGTTGCGCTTGTTGACCTGATTGCCGGCGGCGTCGAGCTGGTAGGAGCGGTAGAAATGGGCCCCCTTCTCGACCGGCCCCTTGCCGCCGTCCTCGACCCGGCCGCTCCAGAAGACGACCCGGCCGTTGGCGTCGTGGCCCTCGAGCTCCAGCCAGACGTCGAAGGCATCGACCGTGCCGCCGGGGAAGAAGTGGCCGATCGTGCGGGTGCGGGCCACCACGTCCACCTTGACGGTCGAGCCGGGGCGCAGGATCGCCCCGGCGTGGTCGATCGGCGCCGCGAGCTTGCCCACCTCGCGCAGCACCGCCGGCCCCGAGGCGTCGGACTCCTCGCCGACCGCGAAGGCGGACTCCAGGCGCGGCGCCTCGTCCGAGCGGCGCACCATGGCGGCGGCCGGACGCTCCTGCTCCGGCGAGACGGCGAAGATGTCGACCGTGATGAAGCCCGACTTCAAGAACTTCTCGGTCTCTTCGAGCTGCTCACGGTCGCGGTTGACGAACGGCACGGCGACATTGGCGCCGGGGAAGCGGTGCGAGTGCACCTTGCCGTCCTTGTTGCCGGGATCGTTGGAGGCCACCAGCGGCATGTGGCAGCCCGAGCAGGTCTTCGACTCCTTGGGGTAGTAGAAGCTGCGGGCGCCCTGCCCCGAGACGCCGCTCGCCTGCCAGGCGTCGTATTCGTTGAAGCCGCGGAACCAGCGGTAGTTGTTGACCGGCACGTCGAGGTGCACCTTGTGGCAGGTGGAGCAGAACTCGGACGAGTCGGCGCGCATGAACGCTTTCATGAAGGTCTGCTTGTGCGGCCCCGGATTGAGGTAGGTGAGGAAGTGGTTGACCTTGCGCAGCGCCGGGTTGCGGCTCGCCGCCAGCTCGTGCAGCGGCGGATAGGCGATGGTGAGGCCGCCGTTGCCCATCGAGCTGTCGACGTGGACGATGGCGTGGCAGGAGGTGCAGGCGAGGCCGGCGCGGGCCGCGACGGTGTCGAGCTGCTCCTTGATCGGGCGCTCGAAGCGGCCGTTGAAGAATACCGCGTGGTCGTGGCAACCGGCGCACCACTTGCTGGGCTGCGTGCCGATGACGTCCTGCATGTACTCGATCGACTTGCGGTAGAACTGGTTGTTGAAGGAGGCGAAGTGGTGGACCGAGCTCTGCCACTGCCGGAAGATGTCCTTGTGGCACTCGCCGCAGGTGTCCGACTGGGTGAAGAAGTCGGACGGGATGATGCCGCCGACGTTGGTCTTGGCCGACGACGGGAAGAACGGCGAGCGCGGGCCGCCGCCCTCCTGCTGCATGGCGGCGGGGACGACCAGCGGGTTGTGGATGCGCGCCAGCGGATCCGGATGGGAGCGCCGGTAGAGCGCCGACGACGCCGGCTGCAGCGCGAGAAGCAGCACGCCGGCCACGAAGGCGCGGGCGTAGCGGCGCCACCTCGGGTTGCCGTGCTCGCCGACCGCCAGGCGCCAGAGCAGCGGCACCAGCGCGGCGACCGCCAGGCACGCCGCCACGACGTGCGTGCGCAGCAGCCAGCGGTAGTCGGTGGTGTTGCCGGCGACCGCCAGCGCCACCCCGGCGGCCAGCGCGACCAGGGCGGCCGGCGGGACAACGAGGCGGGCCAGCCCGACCGCGATTCCACCGGAGCCCACGACGTCCGATCGCAGGCCCGGGGCGGCGAAGAGGGAGCCGAGGGCGCCCTCGCCGCGCCGGCGGCGGCGCTCGCGCAGGAGGAGCCAGGCGAGCCCCGCGGCCACGGCGAGGCCGAGGCCCAGGTGGAGGGCCACGTTGGTCATGTAGAAGACGGTCGGATCGTTGAACGCCGCCACGTAGGCGGTGTTGACCAGCAGCGCCAAGGAGAGGACCGCGACGACGACCTTGGGTTTATCGCGCATCTTTCGACACTCCTTCCGATGGCCGCAGCGGGCGCAACAGGCACAGCGCGGGGCGCCGGTTGTAGAGCTCGCGCCAGCGGCGGTGGGCCGCGTCGTCCGGGAAATGCTCGGGCGCGGCATAGGGGTACTGCGACATGGCGTGGAAAGGCAACGGCTCGACCGACTGGGAATAGGCGGTGTTGGCGTCGCCGTCCTTGGCCCAGCCGTCGACGTCGAGCAGGAAATCGCGCTTCCAGCCCGGCGGCAGCGGCGGCAGCCCGCGCGCCGCAAAGCGCAGCCGCAGCTCGTCGCCCGAGCCCATGATGACCAGCCGGTCGTCGACCCGCTCGAGCAGGTCGCGGACGTCGCCATAACGGGTGTAGAGGCCCGGGGTCGGGTTCCATCCCGAGAGCGGCATCCAGTCGCCGTAGTCGAAGGCTTCCGGCTGCTTGCGCTCGGGGTCGATGACCGGCCGTGAGAAGCCCCGGAAGCGCAGGTCGGCGGCCGCGAGCGGCAGCGGACGCAGGCGGACTCGCGGCGCCGCGGCGCTCTCGGACAGGAAGATCTCGTCCCAGTACACGCACAGGTTGGTGACGATCCGGATCTCGCGCGAGGCCGAGAGGAACTTGCCCGTCAAGTCGACGGCGATGGTCTTCGGCTTGCCGGCCGGGATGCCCATGTCGGCGACCACGGTCTGCCAGCGGCCGGCCGCGTCGCGCACCTCGAGCCGGGGCAGCATCAACCCCTCCGCGCTCTCCTGGGAGGCGGCAAGGAAGGTGCTGCCGTCGGCCCAGTCGACCCAGCCGCTGGCCAGCAGCACGGCGCGGTTGTCGGGCGCCGCGGCGCCGAAATCGAGCTCGATGGCATGCATCTCGGCGATCCCCGAAGGCGTGCGGCGGAAGCCGTCGGGGTAGACGCCGTCGCGGCGCAGCAGCGCCGGCAGGATGTCGCGCCCGTGGTCGTCGCTGGCGCGCCGCGGGTAGATGCGCCGCTCGGCGCCGAACAGGCGGAACTCCGGGAACGGCGGGCTCTTGAATTTCTCGTTGGTGAAGACGTCGAGGCCGGCCGGATGGTCGAGGACGAGCAGCCGCACGTGGTCGAGGTAGGTGACTTCGCGCAGCTCCTCGGTAACGCGGATCTCGAGCTGGCCGCCTTGCTCGGCCAGCGAGCCGCCCGGGATCGAGACATACTCTTCGTGGTCGACCGGGAAGTACTTGCCGTCCCCGGAGCTGGCGCCGAGCGGCGCCACTCCCAGGACGTCGGTGATGAACTCGAAGCGCGAGCCGTTCCAGGTAAAGATCATGGGGCAGGAGCCGGACAGCCGCTGCGCCTCTTTGTAGACCGTGGCGCGGCCGGCGGCTTGCTTCATCTCGTTCTGGATCAGGCCGTTCGGCCAGGTGATGCGCACGGTGTCGACCGTACCGCCGCCGGCCGCCGCGGCGGGTCCCGCCGAGGGGCCCGCCCCCAGGCCGAAGACCAGGGGAGTCCCCCAGTAGAGCTTCTTCTGGTAGAGGGAGCCGGCCTTGACCTCGACGCGCGCGCCGGGAGCGAGCTTGGGGTTGCGCACCCCGGCGAGCCCCACGCCCAGCCAGCGGTTGGCCGAGCCGGCGGCGTTGCGCAGCAGGTGGAGCGTGCCGTCGCCGCGCACCACCGCGAGGTCTTCCCGGCCGTCGCCGTCGAAGTCGGCGCTCGCCACGGCGACGATCGGGAAGCCCTCCTGGGCGGCGATCGGGCCGAAACGGCCCAGACCGCGGTTGCCGGAGATCCCCGCCGCCGAGACCAGGTCGGCGAGCCCACGGTTGCCGAGGTCGGCCAGCGCCAGCGGCGCCGCCAGCCCCGCGGGCGCCGGCGCGGCCTCGAGCCGGCCGCGGCGGTTGAGCAGCAGGGCCGCCGTCCCGCCGGCGCCCGCCGCCGCGACGAGGTCGGTCCAGCCGTCGCCGTCGAGGTCGCCGGCGGCCAGGGCCCGGGCGCCGGCCGGCAGCGCCGGCAAGGGCTCGGCCGTGAAGCGGCCGCCCAGCCGGTCGCGATAGAGGACGCCCGGCCGGTCCGTGTAGCTCACCGCCAGGTCCAGCCCCTGGGTATCCGCGATCAGGTCGAAGACGGCGGCGTCGAGCGCGTGCCCGGGGACGAAGGGGAAGTCGGCCGTGTGATCGCTCCAGCCCGCCGCGCCGTCGTTGCGCACCAGCGCCGCGCCGTCGCCGAGCAGGATGAGGTCGAGGTCGTAGTCATGGTCGTAGTCCAGCCATACCGCCTTGCGGAAACGGCCCGCGGGCAGGCGCGCAGGGACCTCCTTGAACTTGCCCCCGGTGTTGCGGAACAGCCGCGCGCCGCCGGTGGTCAGCACGCACAGGTCGGCGAGCCCGTCGTTGTCGAAGTCGCCTGCCGCCACCCCCACCACTCCGTTGAGCTGCTCGAGCCCGCTCGGCGTCACCGGCTCGCTGCCGCTCCTGAACAGCCGCACCCCCGCCACCGACCAGGCCAGCAGGTCCGGCCGGCCGTCGCCGTCGGCGTCGAGCACCAGCAGCCCCGCGGTCGGCGTGTCGAGCCCGCGGGCCAGCTCGCGGTCCGCAAAGCGCGGCGCCGCCGCGCCGCCCTGCTCGCCTGCCCCCGCCTGCGGCTCGATCGGGTCGTAGATCTCCGAGTAGAAGCTCCACTCCAGGTCCTCGGGCACCGCCGCGCCCGCCTGCTGCTTCTTGATCTCCTGGAACGTCGCCAGCTCGCGCGCCGCCTCGGCCGCCTTGCCCCCCTGCCTGTAGACGTTGAACAGCTGGAAGTGCGGCCCCGCCAGCCGCGGATCGAGCCGCGCCGCCGTCTCGAACTGCCCGACCGCCGCCTCGCCCTTGCCGGTCAGCTTGTACAGCACCCCCAGGTTGTAGTGCGTCACCGGTTCGTCGGGCACCATCTCCGCCAGCCGCTCGAACTGCGCGATCGCCCGCTCGTACTCCGCCGCTCGCTTCCAGGCGATTCCCAAGTTGAACCACGTATGCGGGAGCTTGGGGTCCTGCTTCTGCACCCGTTCCAGCTCCGCCACCCCCTCCGCCGTCTTTCCCGCCTTGAGCAGCGCCAACCCATAGTTGAGCCGCTCGCGCGCCGACTCCGGAGCCAGCTCGAGCGCCTTCTTGAGCTCCTCCACCGCCTGCCCCTGCGTCGTCGGATTCTCATAGAACGCCTTGCCC
Source organism: Thermoanaerobaculia bacterium (assembly GCA_035544895.1). Classification (GTDB taxonomy): domain Bacteria; phylum Acidobacteriota; class Thermoanaerobaculia; order Multivoradales; family UBA5704; genus JASLEW01. Next base: position 88,118 of record DASZZM010000097.1, on the reverse strand, counting down.
AGATTCCGGTGATGCCACAGCGCCTCCTCCCCCCCCACCCCGCCCCCCGGACCGGCGCCACCCGCCGCGAGCACCCCAACTAGCAGCGCCAGTGCCGCCAAGACGCCCATCCCCACCGGCCGAACCGGCACGGCCCGTCGATGCGAAGGCGGAACGCGATGATTCATGGGAGAGCCATCGAAGGAGATGCTAAGCACCGCAACGGTGGGAGAACCACCGGACGACGATTCATAAACGAGCCATCCAGGTCGATTCTGAGCACCTCACCGGTGGGGGAGCCGCCGGGGGTGCTGCGCAGGTCCCCTTTGTCGGCGGCGTCCTCAACACCTTTCTCCACCTATAGAACCAAGCCAGCCGCCTGACAAGGGGGACCTGCGCAGCACCCCCGGTGGCTCTTGGAACCGTCGCCTCATGGCGCGTCTTTCGTCCTGGCGCTTCTGCCTTTCGCCTTTGCCTTGCCGCCGTTCCCCGGCCCGGCCACCACGCCGCTGCCTTCCTTGACATAGGACAGATGGTTGAGCGGCACCGTGAGGCGCTCGACCAGTCCGCTCGGCCAGCGGATCTCCAGCGAGTCGATGCGCCTGGCGCCGCCGATCCCGATGTGCACCCGCGTCGTGCTCTGGCTGGCGTAGCCGTTGCCGCCGTTGACTTCGCGTATCAGGGTCGCCCCCTCCACCTTGGCCGTCACCCGCGCGCCGATCGCGTCGCGGTTCGAGCGCGTGCCGATCAGCTTGAGCTCGATCCAGTTGCCGGGAGAGCTTGTGCGATTATGATACAATAACGACGGTTGGTTCGCGTTGGTCTGGTAGAAGTCCAGCAGGCCGTCGTTGTCGAAATCGGCGACGGCGATGCCGCGCCCGTCCATGGCGTTGTCCACCCCGGCCTCTGCCGCCATCTCCTTGAACACCTGGCCGCCCAGGTTGCGGAAGAGCTTCTTGCGCTGGTAGCCGCTCCAGGTCATGTCCCCGATGTCCGGCCAGTTGTTGACATCGGTAAAGTCGACACCGGGCCGGACGATCATCTCGAGCAGCACCGGAATGTAGTTCTTCTCCCCCGCCGAGCGCAAGCCGTCGGCCGCGATCAGGTCGAGCCAGCCGTCGTTGTCGAAGTCGGCCCACTTGGCCCCCCAGCCCCACAGCGTCGAGCACGTCCCGGTCTCGCGCGACACGTCGGTGAACGTCAGCTTGCCGCTGGCGTCGACGCCGTTGTTGTGCCACAGCATGTTGCACTCTTTCATGTACTCGTCGGTGATGTTGGTCACGTAGATGTCGAGCCAGCCGTCGCGGTCGTAGTCGCCGACGTCGACATTCATCCCTTTCTTGGTGTCGAAGCCGATCGCCTCCTCGGTCACCTCGCGGAAAGTGCCGTTGCGGTTGTTGAGGAACAGCCGGTCGGTGCCGTAGTCGTCGGCCAGGTAGATGTCCTGCCAGCCGTCGTTGTTGAAATCGCCGTGGCCGACATCGAGCGTCCAGCCGGTGTGCCTGCCCAGGCCGGCCTTGTCGGTGACGTCGACGAACGTGCCGTTGCCCTGGTTGCGCCACAGCGTCACGCCGCCGCCGTTGACCGCGTTGTCGAGGTCGTTGGGCAGCACGTGCGGATCCTTGAGATCGAGCAGGTTGACCGGCTTGAAATAGTTGCCGAACAGCAGGTCGAGGTAGCCGTCGTTGTCGTAGTCGAAGGCGATGACGGCGATCGCGTTGGTGAACTTGTTGAGGCCGGAGGCGGCGGTGACGTCCTTGAACTTGCCGTTGCCCTCGTTGTGATACAGCAGCGGCGTGCCGAAGCGCGCCACCAGCAGGTCGGGCCGGCCGTCGTTGTCGTAGTCGAACCACAGGGCGTCGGAGACGATCATGCCCGGCTCGTTGCCGCCGCCGACTCCCGCCGCCGCGGTGACGTCGGTGAAGGTCAGGTCGCCGTTGTTGTGCAGCAGGTGGCAGCCGCGGCCGGTGTCCGAATCGGTCACGAAGAGGTCTTCGTAGCCGTCGTTGTCGTAGTCGCCGACCGCCACCGCCGCGCCGCCCGAGGTGAACATCTGCAGCACGCCGGCGCCATTGCCGTGAAACTTCCGGATGTGGTGGGTCAAGCGCGCCCCCGCCCGGGCGCCGATCTCCTCGAAGCGGATGGCCGGCGCCGGGGCGGAGTCGTGGCGCGCGCCGCCGGAGGCCGGAGCTCCCGCGCGCGCGGTAGAGTTTGCCGGCGCGGCGGACTGTCCGGAGGCGGCCGCCGCGGAGCCCGGGGCGGAAGCTGCCAGGGTGTCGGCGGGTTGGCCGGCGGCGCTTGCCGCACACGCCACCGGAGGGGCCGGTGGCAGCAGCAGGAGCGCGGCCGCGAGAGCGCGCGCCGACCGGGGCGTCACGGCCCCTCCCACAGCGGGCGCAGGTCGGTGTCGACGCGCTTGTTGGGGTCGAGCTGGTCGGAGATGTAAGCCTCCAGGGCCTCGGCGTTGCCGGCGCGGGCGAGGCGGGCCTTGAGCTGCGGCTCGCCCGGGAAGAGCTTGGCCCCCTCCTCCCAGGTGGCGCGCGCCTTGGCCGGCCGCTCGGTCTTCCAGTAGGCGTCGCCCAGGGCCACGTAGTTCCTGGCATAGACGTTCTTGCGCGGCCCGCTCCTGGCCAGGGCCATCGCCTCCTCGAGGTCCGCCACCCCGAGCGGCGCGCGGCCGAAGATCTTCGGCCAGTACAGGTAGCTGTTGCCGCGCGTGTAGAGCGCCAGCCAGCTCTTGCGGAGCTCGATCGACTTGCTGAACCGCGTGAGGGCATTGTTGGCCAGGATCACCTGGCTGATCGAGCCCGCCGCCGGGATCTTGTCCACGTAGGCATAGCCGAAGTTGAGCCAGGCATTGGCCGACTGCGGGCGGTCGGCGACCAGCTTCTCGAAAAAAGCGATCGCTCGATCGTACTCGCGGGCGCGGATCACCGCCTGCCGGTACTCGGAGGCGGTGCGCAGGCTTTCCGGGTCCGCCGCGATGGCCGACTCCATGGCGCCCAGGTCCGGCTTGGATTGATCGGAATGCGCCGGGGATTGATTGGACTGCGCCGGGTCCCTGCCCGGCGCGGGGCCCGGCGCGGGGCCGGCGGCGGGCGCTGTGGCGCCTTGCTCGACTGCCGGGGGTCGATTGGAAGGCGCCGGGGATTGATTGGCCGGGCCCGGTGTCGGGGCGGCCGCGGGAGCCAGCCCGGCCGCCAGGAAAAACCATGTCAGTCGGCGGTTCATCTTTGCTTACCTCGGGGATCGATCGGAAGCGTCGCCGGCGCGCCGGCGGGATGGCCTGCCGCCGGCCGGCCGTGCCGCGCCGCCCGCAACCCGGCGGGCAGCACTTCGAGGCGCGGTCCCCCTTCGACCAGGCGGTAGATGTGATCGGCCGCCACCTGCGCAAAGCTCTGGCGCAGGCCCGAAGGCCACAGCACGTCGAGCCGCTCGACGACCGCCGTCTCGGCCAGGCCGAAGTGCAGGCGCTTGGTGCTCTGCGACGCGAAGCCGTTGCCGCCGTCGACGAAGCGCAGGAGGGTGCGCCCGCCGGCGTCGACCAGCGCCTTCGCCCCCACCGCGTCGCGGTTCGATTTCCTGCCCTCGAGCTTGAGCTCCAGCCAGTGGGCCCCCGCCGGCAGGACGTTGTGGTAGAGGAAGGGCTCGGCGTTGGCGTTGGTGACGAAGAGGTCCATGCGGCCGTCGTTGTCGAAATCCGCCACCGCGATGCCCCGGCCGTCGCGCGTCGAGTCCAGCCCGTGGCGCGCCGCCTCGTCCTTGAACAGCTGGCCGCCGAGGTTGTGGAAGAGCTTTTTCTTCTCGTAGCCGGAGAGGCTCTTGTTGCCCATGGGGGGCCAGCTGCGCGCGTCGGCGAGGTCCACCCCGGGGCGGACGATCATGGCGAAGATGTCCGGCACGTAGCTCTCCGGTCCCGCCGACACCCAGCCGTTGACCACGTAGAGGTCGAGCCAGCCGTCGTTGTCATAGTCGAAGAACTTGCCGGCCCATCCCCAGCCGGCGTCGTAGGTCCCGGTCTCGCGCGCCACGTCGGTGAACGTCAGGTTGCCGTTGTTGTGCCAGAGGAAGTTGCCCTCGCGCATGTAGTCGTCGTAGATATTGGTCACGAAGATGTCGAGCCACCCGTCGTTGTCGTAGTCGCCCCACTCGGCATTCATCCCCTTCTTGGTGTCGAAGCCGGTGGCGGTCGCCGTCTTGTCGGTGAACGTGCCGTTGCCGTTGTTGACGAAAAAGTGATCGGTTCCGAAGTCGCACGCCACGTACAGGTCGTCCCAGCCGTCGTTGTTGGCGTCGCCGTGGCCTACCGCGAGGGTCCAGCCGGAGAGCGTCAGGCCCGCCTTGGCGGTGACGTCGGTGAAGGTGCCGTTGCCGTTGTTGTGGTAGAGCGTCACTCCGCCGCCGTTGTTGGCGGTCTCGAAGCTCTCCGGAAAGAAACGCGACGTCTCGGGGTGGAAGAGATTGACCGGGGAGAAGTAGTTGGCCAGCAGCAGGTCGAGGTAGCCATCGTGGTCGTAATCGAAGGCGATGGCCTGAATGCTGTTGAGGTAGCGGTCCAGCCCGGCCTGGCGGGTGACGTCCTTGAACTTGCCGTTGCCCAGGTTCTCGAACAGCTGGGTGTGGCCGAAGCGCACCACCAGCAGGTCGGGACGGCCGTCGTTGTTGTAGTCGAACCACAGCGCCGCGGCGGTGGCGTTCTCCGCGTCGTTGCCGCCCGCCAGGCCCGCTTCCTCGGCCACGTCGGTGAAGGTCAGGTCGCCGTTGTTGTGGTAGAGGTGGTTCTTGCCCCCCTCGGCCGAATCGGTGACGAAGATGTCCTCGAAGCCGTCCCCGTCGTAGTCGCCCACCGCCGCCGCCGCGCCGAGCGCCGTGTAGCCCGCCATGATCGCGGCGTAGGGATTGCGGAACACCCGGTTGTGATGCGGGCGCGCCAGCCCGGCCTGGCGGGTGATGTCTTCGAACCCGCGTCCGTTCGCCGCGGCGCCCCCGTTCCCCGCCGCGCCGGCAGGGCCGCCGGCCCCGCTCGAGAAGGCACAGCCCAGGCCGACCGCACAGGCCCATGCGGCCGCGCTACTCCCGCGCCGCCGCTTCATCTGGAGGCGGCCTTCTTGGAATTGGACGCGGGCAGGGGCAACTTTGCGGAGGCGGTTGGCCGGTAGTGCCTTTCGACCAGTTCGTCCTTGCCTTCGGTCACCGCGACGATGCGGTCGGCCGCCACGTTGCGGAAGCGCTGCACGGTCCCCGAGGCCGGCCAGCGCACGGTCATCTCTTCGACCACCGGCGCCTCGCCCAGCCCGAAGTGCAGGCGCAGGGCGTTCTGCGAGGCGTAGCCGTCGCCCAGTGCCACCTCGCGCAGCTGGCGCTTGCCGCCCGCCACGATCGACACCCGCGCCCCCACCGCGTCGCGGTTGGAGCGGGTGCCGGTCAGCTCGACCTGCAGCCAGTGGCGGCGCGTCCCCACCTCGTTGCGCAGCAGCGCGTGGCGGTCGTCCGAGGCCGCCACGGCGATGTCGAGCGCGCCGCGGTTCCAGAAGTCGGCCACCGCGACCCCGCGGCTGTTGGTCACCAGGTCGGTGCCCGCGGCGGCGCCGATCTCGCGGAAGGTGCCATCGCCATTGTTGCGCAGGTGCCGGTTGCGTTCCCAGCCATGCCATGACTGGTCGCCGAAATTCTTGGGATCGAAGAACATGCCGGTCTTGTAATCCTTCTGGCGGCCGACCACGTTATTGAGAAAGCCGAGCTCGATCTCGGTTCCCCGCTTGTTATAGACCCAGCCGTCGGCGCTGTAAATATCCAGCCAGCCGTCGTTGTCGAAATCCGCAAAGACCGAACCCCAGAACCAGCCCACCGGGTTGGCGCCCGCCTTCCAGGTCACGTCCTCGAACGTGCCGTCGCCGCGGTTGCGCAACAGGTGGTTGCCGGCCGCCATCTCGCTGAACACGTCGACGAAGGACAGGCCCGACTGGCGGAAGATCTGGAAGTACAGCGGCATGTCGGTCATCCATACGCCCTGCTTCCAGGAGTTGGCCATGTAGCGGGCGACCGTGGGCGCCGCGCCGAACCAGCCGAACTCCGAACGGATGTCGGCGATGTAGATGTCGAGCCGTCCGTCGTTGTCGTAATCGCCCCAGGAGGCGCTCATGCCCGCCCCGTAGGCCAGGGTATGCGATCCGACCGTCACGTCGTCGAAGGTGCCGTCGCGCTTGTTGTGGAACAGCGTGCTGCGCCCGAAGTCGTTGGCCACCAGCAGGTCGGGGTAGCCGTCGCCGTCATAGTCGCCCCAGGCCGAGCCCAGGCACAGGCCCTTGTCGGCGACCCCCGCCTTGGCGGTGACGTCGGTGAAGGTGCCGTCGCCGTTGTTGTGGTAGAGGCGGTTGCCCGTGCCGTTGCGGGCGTAAAACGTGGTCGGGATGTCCTTGCGCGGATCGAGATAGCGGCCGACATAGAGATCGAGGAAGCCGTCGTTGTCGTAGTCGCCCCACGAAGCCACCGTCGTGCAGCAGTCCTCCCCCAGCCCCGAGCGCGCGGTGACGTCGGTGAAGGTGCCGTCGCCGTTGTTGTGGAACAGCTGGTTGTGCCGGAAGGTGCGGCTGACGAAGAGATCCTTGAAGCCGTCGTTGTCGTAATCGGCAAACACCCCCACCGAGACGCCGTCGAGGCCGCCCAGCCCGGCTTTCTCGGTCACGTCCTCGAAGGTGCCGTCGCCGCGGTTGCGCAGCAGCCGCGCCGACACTCCGTCGGGGATGAACAGGTCGTAGAAGCCGTCGTTGTCGTAGTCGACCGCGGTGATGCCGCCCGGTCCGTAGCGGATCATGCCGAAGGCGAGCCGCTGGTTCAGGAACGGCGGGTAGTAGCGGTTGCGGAAGTCGATCCCCGCCTCGTGGGCCACGTCGCGAAACAGCGGCCGTTCGGCGCTCACCCGCTCGCCCTCGAGCAGCGACGCCTCGCGGATGGCCAGGCCGCCCGGTCCGCGGACGAAGCGCATGCGGAAGTAGGCGCGGTCGATGGTCGGAGGGGCTGACGCGGGGGCGGGGCGCGGCGTGCCGATGAGCTCGAAGCGGACGCTGGCGACAAGGTCGCCGGTCGAGCTCCACTTCTCGAGGCGGTGCACGTGCAGGCCGACCTCCTCGAGCTTTGCGAAACCGGCCAGGTACTGCTGCCAGGCGGCCACCGCACCCGCGCGGTCCTCTGCGCCGCCCGCCGCCGCCAGGCGCAGGGCGCGCACGCCATCCTTGTCCTCGACCAGCCGCGGGTGCAGCAGGCCGAGGTCGCGTCCCGCGAAGTCGGCGCTGTAGAAGCGCCCGATCGCCGCCGGATCGCGCTTGCCGAGCGCCGCCGCCAGGCCGTCCAGGCACTCGACGGCCGAGCGCCCGGCGGCATAGAAGTCGCGGCCCGAGCGGTCCGCGGCGTCGAAGGCCAGCCAGACGCCGACCCCGAGCGCCAGCGGCGCCACCGTCAGGCCCAGGACCAGGCGTTTTTTGCGTTTCGACACAGTTTCTCCGCGCCCAGATGCGGCTACCCGGCAGCTTGGCACCGGCCCCTCTCCGCCGGCAAGCGGGCAATCAAACCCGACAAGAAAGATCCCGGAGAGCAGGAAGAGTACGGGGCAGGGTTATTTAAAGAACTCCTGATTCGAAACGGTATAGGCAGGCGGGACCAAAAAAGGTCCACCACCGTCCTCGGGAAGTTTCAGCCGCCGGCGAAAATCGAGCGCCGGGCGATGAACAAGCCTGTCAAGCCGATGACCGCGGGGATCAGCGGCATCGGCGGCTGCCCGGCGCCGAGCACGGCCAAGAGGTCATTGCCGCCCAGCCACAGGAAGATCGCGAGCAGCCCGTACCACGCCCACTTCTGACGCCTGCGCAGGCCGAAGAGCGTGATCAGGGCGGCAGCGAAGCCGGAGTTCAGCATGTGGGCGAGCTCGATGTGCTGATCCCTGACGAACTCGTTGGCCACGGCCGAGCTGCAGGCCTTGACGTCGTTCAGGCTGAAGCGAGAGGTTCCGCCGAAGCCGCCCGAACGCCAAAGCTGCGTAGGATCGGCGAGGCCCGCGTAGAGCATCACCATGGAGTACGCCGCGATCAAGAACAAGGAGACTCCCGTGACCAGGGTCAAAAGCGAACCGATCTGCAGGCCCTTGGGTAAGGACGAACCGTTCATGTCACCTCCCGCGTGTCAGCCAGCCCCAGACGAACAGGCCGCCCTGCCTCCCTCCGGCGGCAGGGCGTGGGGCTCGAGGTCCGGGCGGCTCGCCGTCGCCCGGCGGACGCCTCCGGCTTACTGCACCGGCCCGCTCAGCACCGCGGCCGGCGAGGCGACGAGCACCGCGAGCCTCTGCTTCTGCAGCGCGTCGACCTGCGCGGGGGTCAGCGGGCAGACGGCCTGGATGGGGCTCGCCGCCGTGGCGAACTGGCAGATCACGGTGGCGCCTTGCACGAGCTCGGCGACGCTCGCCCCCGGCAGGTTGTGAGTGCAGGTGATCGCGAGGGCGTCCAGGCTTGGAGTCAGCAGGCCGGTGCAGACGCCCGAGGCGGCCGGCGAGCCGCTCAAGAAGGCATTGAAGACGCGCGGCCGGTTGGGAGCCCCGGGAAGCGGCAGGTTCAGGTACGGGAAGGCCGCCGGGAACTGGCTGGCCTCGACCCAGGCCTGGTCGGTGAACGGCAGGGCCCCCGCGGGAGCGTCCGCCGGCTGGCAGAGCCCGAGGTTCTGGTAGCAGAGCGCCCCTTCGAGCATCCGCAAGGTGATGTCGACGACGTCGTCTCCCGGCCGCCGGCCGTTGGGCCAGCCCGCGCCGTCGCCGCCCAGCAGGCCGAGGTTGTTCTGCGCCGCGACCGGCGTCGCGGCCGCCGACGTGTTGAGGCGCAGCACCTCGCCTCCCGAGTTGTCCTGGTTGAGCCCGGGCAATCCCTTGGTGTAGAGGGCCACGAGGTCGGTGCGCGGCAGGTTGGTCGGCGGCGGGACTCCGGCCACGATCTGGATGCCCACCGGGATGCTGGGCTTCTGGAAATAGAGCAGGAACTGGCCGTCGTTCTTCGGCTGGCTGGCGTTGTACAGGTTCTTCTGGTAGACGCCGATCTCCATCAAGTTGACCAGCGGGTTGGCCACCCTGGCCACCTGGACGTAGTCGCCCGACTCGACCCAGGGAGCGTCGAAAGTCGGGGCGTCGGCGAGGACGCGCGTCCTCTTGAGGTGCGCCGAGGTCCAGCCGCCGACGACGCCCCCGCTGCCGGCGCCGAGGCAGGAAATCGGCACCTCGAGGGCGAGGCTGGTGATGTTCTTGTTGGCGAAGCTCGAGGTCGCGGCGGCCCGCGGCCCGACCGGGTTGGCGATGTGGACCAGGTCGAAGAACTCTCCCAAGTTCATCGCGAAGGGGTCCTTGCGCGGTCCGGCGAACAGCCGGCCCGTGCCGCTGCATCCGGGGATGTTGACCTGGTAGACGAACTGCGCCGCATAGGCGTCGTACTGGGGGATCGACCTGGTGCCGATGTAGTCGAACGGCATGCCGAACCGCCTGGTGCCGTCGTCGGCGTTGCTCAGGAAGTCCACCGAGGTCGGATGGTCCACCGGGCCGCGGATCACCCGGACGGTGTAGCTGCGCAAGAAGTTGAGCGCGCCGCCGGGCGGGGGCGGCGGAGCGCCGGGCCCGAAGGGAGCGATGTTGGCGATGCCGACGGGCACGAATGTGCCGTCTGGCGGCGGCACCGGGACCCCCAGGCCCTGCGTGCCCGGCACCACCACCGGCAGCTTGTTGGTGAAGCGGAAGCGGAACGTCAGGTCCTCGACCGCGTCGCCGGTGCTGTCGATGCGGATGTCGTAGTAGGCGTCGCTCCGCAAGGGGAAGTAGGTGGGCGCGCCGAAGGGGTCTTGCATCGGATTGTAGTCGGCAATCAGGGTGACGAACCCGTCGCGGCCGGGCTCGTAGCTGCGGAACAGGTAGAAGTCGGCGGCCTCGACATCGGGCATGTCGAGGATGGCCGGCGCCGCGCGGTCGCTGGCGGCCACCGCGGGCAGCGCGGCCAGCAGGATCAGCACGGCAAGCAGAGAGAACGGGATCAGGCCTGGTGCGCGCATCCGGGGTCGGGTGCCGTCGCGGTCGTGTGCGGGGATGTGCAGCATCATCGTCCTCCTTTCGAGTTACAGCTCGAGGAAAGGCAGCTTCCGCTGCAAGGGGCTTGGATTCGCCAATTCTACTCGAACTGGCGCCGGGCTCCGGCGAAAGTTACCGCCCGCGCCGCCGGGCTTCCGGAGCCGTCAAGCCAGGCCGCGCCAGCGCGCAACCGGGCCACCAGGAGGTAAAGGCCTAGGCCATCTTCTCGGCGATGCGCTCGGCCAGGGCGGAGATGGTGATGAAAGGATTGACCGCCTCCGCCATGGGAACGATCGCGCCGTCCACCACGAAGAGCCCCGGGTGCACCCCGCCCTGCCCGTCGAACACCCGGCCGTCCACGTCCACCACCCCCGAGTCGGAGTCCTCGGCGAGATGGCAGCCGCCCAGCGGGTGGGCGGTCACCAGGTTGTCGGAGAGTTTCAGGGGGTTGAACCGCCCGAGATGGACATAGGTGGCGTCGAGCATCCTGGCGTGCTCGAGCAGCTCGGCGCGCACCCGGTCGAAGCTCGGGTCCTTGCGCAGCGTGGGCCAGCCGATCTTCAGCTTGTCGTCGCCGCCGAGCGTCATCGTGCCCGCGCCGTCGTCGATGCACATCACCAGGTAGACCATCGAGTGGTTGGCCGCCCCTTCCGGGTCCCAGTGCAGCAGGTCGCGGCCGACGCGCCCCACCTTCGCCAGGACCTCCTGGATGCCCCAGCGGGTGCCCTTGCCGCTGGTGACCGCCAGAACCGGCAGGGCGCGGCGGAAGAGGTCGACCAGGCCGCTGGGCAGGGCCGAGAAGTCCTGGACGGTCAGGCGCTCGGCGAACGGCCGCGAGCGGTTGTAGCGGATGGCCGCGACGATGGTCGGGCCCGGGCGCACCTTGGCCCGCGGCGAGTCGAGATGATTGCCGAAGCCGAGCACGTTGGCACGGTGGTCGCCGTTGTAGGCCAGGCCCAGGAAGTCGCCGTTGCCGCTGAAGCCATGGCCGAGCCGGGGCGAGGCGGCGAATCCGCCCTGCGCCGAGCGCAGGAGGATCTCGGTCGAGCCTAGCGTGCCGGCGGAGAGCACGACCTTGCGCGCCCGCAGCGTGCGCTCCTCGCCGAACTTGTCGGCCTCGTTGCGGCGGTAGACCACGGTATAGCCGCCGCCCGGGCTGGCCGTGAGCGAACGCACCTCGATCTGGGTGAAGATCTGCGCTCCATGCGCCTTGGCGTAGGGCAGGTAGTTCATGTATAGCGTGTTCTTCGCCCGGACGTTGCAGCCGGTGATGCAGTCGTTGCAGCCGATGCACGGCTTCTGCGCGACGCCGACGTCGTTGGGGCCGTCGAACTTGAAGTTGACGGCGATGTTGACCGGCCCGAACTCGTGGTCGGTGAGCTGGTCGGCGCGCTTCTTGAGCAGCTGCACCTTGGCCAGCTCGAGGGCCTTGGGATGATGGCCCACGGCAAGCATGCTCTCGGCCCGCTCGTAGTATTTCCACAGCTCTCCCGAACCGGCGAGGTCGCGGTAGAGCTTCGGCCAGCGCGGGCGGCCGCCCGGGCCCTGGTGGGCGAACAGCTCGGGGTCCGGCCGCAGCGCCGTGTTGGCGTTGACCAGAGAAGTCCCCCCCAGGCCGTTGCCCTTGAGCACGTCGATGTCCTCGCAGAGGTAGTAGTCGAAGAGCCCGAGCGGGCACGTCTTGCCGCGCAGGTTCTTGCGCAGCTCGGAGGCGGTGTCCGGAAACGTGCCGGGGATCCACTCCTTGCCTCGCTCGAGCACGCAGACCGGCCGGCCGCGCTCGGCCAGGCGGGCCGCGGTCACGGCGCCGCCGTAGCCGGAGCCCACGACCACCGTCTCGTAGTCGCCGGCCAGCTCGCCGGGTTGGTTCGCCAGGGGTTCCGTCATCGCCAGTCTCCTCGAGTGGCCGGGCGTCTCTGCCGCGGCCGCATCAGAAGTGAAACGAGAACCCGGCCAGGCCGGAGGTGATCGAGTTGGTCAGGGTGATCGAGGCGCCCGGCACTCCGATGAACGGTCCGGTCTTGCTGTTGCTCGGCGTGTAGTAGAAGCCGAGGTCGACGTCGAAGTGCGGCAGCAAGGCGACGGACGCGCCCAGGCAGTAGTGCTGCTCGAAGACCGAGGGAGTGCCGCCGCTGTTGAGCGTGAGCGCGGACTTGATCGGGCTCTGGTTGAAGTTGAGGCCGGCGCGCAGGGTGAGCTTGGGGGTGGCCTGCCACTGCACACCTGCCATGCCGACCCAGATGTCCTGCCAGCCGATGCTCACCAGCTGCAGGTTCTGGTTGATCCCGCCGCTGCCGCCGATGCCGGCGGTGCTGTGGTAGCCGACCCAGCGGGCGTCGACCGCGATCTTGAGCTTGGGATTCGGCTGGATGCCGATACCGAACGAGGCGATCGGCGGCCCGTCGATGACGATGCCGATCTTGCGGGGGTTGCCGAAGGCGTTGGGGCCGCTGGTGATGAAGGGGTTGGCGTGGGCGGAGTTCCAGCGGTACTCGGGAAAGCTCTGCTTGACGGTGTAGGAGGCCCCGACGCTCCACACCGGGTTGAGCTGGTAGTAAAAGCCGGCCTGCGGGGTGACCGCGTAGGAGGTCACCTGGCCCGAGGTGCCGGGACGGTAGCAGGCCGCGGGCTGGAGGAACGGCGGAATGGTCGGGTCGGTGCAGTCGGGCACCACCACGGGCAGCGGCTGGATGATCAGCGCGCCCTGGAAGAGGTCGAGCGAGAGGCCGAGCGAGAGCTTGGGCGTCGCCTGCCAGGCGAAGGCGAGCGGGATCTTGGTCACCGCGAGATCGGTGGCCAGGCGGCCGAACCCCGGCGGCTGCCCGGCGTTGAGCAGGCTCGCGTTGTCGACCGGGAAGTTGGTCCGGAAGCCCGCCACCGCCAGCAGTCCGAAGCCGAAAGCGTAGTTCTTGCCGGGCCGGTGGATCGACCAGCCGATGGCGGGCAAGATGCCGAGCTGGCCGTTCGAGTGGTTGACTTCGGTGGGCAGCCCGCCGCCGCTGGTGGTGGCGCTCAGGTCGTCGCTGAAGACCTCCGCGCTGATGGCGACGTTGTTGTCGGTCAACTGGGTGAGCAGGGCCGGATTGGCGTGCAGGGCGCCGATCGTCTCGAACGCCAGGCCGGTCCCGGCCCCGCCGAGCGAGCTGTTGACGGCGCCGACGCCGTGCAGGAAGTGGCCGTTGCCGGCGTAGGCCGGCACGGCGGCGAGGACGCTGCAGGCGGCGAGGGGCAGCAGACGTTTCAACATCGTGATTACCTCCTGTTTCCTGAAACGAGACTCGTTCGTGCGCCAGGGATTCCGCGGGGCGATTCGATTCACGGCCGCGCCTCCTCCAGCGTCGCCGGCCTGACGTTGACGTTCGAGGTCTCGCCGCCGTCGATCTGGACGCTGACGTAGGGCGCCTCGCGCGAGGTCGAGATCTGGACCGTCGCTACGTGCGGCGCGGATCCCGGGTCGCGGCTCCAGGTGCCGAAGCCGGTGAAGGAGACCGTGTCGTAGTCGCCGTGCCGTGCCGCGGGGGACCTGAGGAAGCTCACCCAGGCCAGGCAGCGCATCTCGAAGGTGCCGCCCTGGGTGTGGTTGGTGTACTCGAACATCGCCTCGTCGCGCACCGGATCGGAGGGGATCGCGTACTTGTAGGAGAAGACCGCGCCGGTCGAGGCGACCACGTTCTGCTCTCCCCCCCGCTTCAGGAAGCTCCCGGCCGCGGCGGGCTGGACGCCTTGCAGCCACAAGTAGGGGTCGAGCCTCGAGTCCGCACCGACGACGAACGTGTTCTTGAGATCGGGCTGCGGGAACTTGAAGCCGGCCGGATAGGGGATGAGGACCTCGCCGGTGAAGCGGAAGACGAGCTCGCCGCCCGCGCCGCGCGCCAGGGAGGCCGGGCCGCGGAAACCGAACGACGACTTCGGGGTCCGCGGCTCGAGCTGGCCGAGGGCGAAGATCACGTCCTGTCCGATGAAGCCGCGGTAGAGCAGGTCGCCGATCAGCCGGCCGCTGCGCAGGTCCACCGCGCCGACCGCGACATCGAAAGGATCGTCGGCGAAGAAGACGTCGTTGAGCGAGTAGGTCTGCTTGGGGAACTTGAGCAGCTCGTCGTGGCCGAGCAGCCCGATCGAGGCGCCGACCCTGGCGTAAGGGTTCGGCGGCTCCATGCTGAAGAAGCCTCCGGGCGGCACGCTGGAGATGGCGACGGTGACCGCGTCGCCGAAGCGCTCGCCGAACTGGAGATGCAGCCGTCCCACCAGGTGGGAGCGGCCGGTTGCCTGGCCTCCCAGCTCCGGGATGTCGAGGTCGAAGACGTCTCCGAAGGGGGAGCTGTGCGAGAAGAGGGCGAGCTCCCGCACCGTGTTGAGCGGGATCTCCGGCACCTTTCCGACCTTCTCCGCCTCCTCCGCTTCCACGACGCGCGTGGTGAAGCGGATGTGCGGGTGGAGCGAGGTGGTGGGCGCCGGAAAGCCCACGCAACGGAGCCGCGCGTCGCTCCACGGCAGCGGGAAGCGCACCGGGTCGGGGCCGAGCGTGGTGCCGAGCGGCAGGAAGGTGCTGCCGTAGAACGTCAGGTCGAGCAGCCCGTCCGGGCGCTGGTCGAAGCGCGCGGCGGCGGAGCCATAGAGGCCGGGGAACTGGATGGGCACCGGCGGCAGGTTGGGGTTGACGCTGCCCAGGGCGACCAGGGCTGTATTGAAGAACGCAAAATAGAACTGGAGGTTTGAGACCATGCCGCTGGCCAGGTCGAGGTCTCCCGCCGACACCAGCCCCGGGAAGTCGCGGATCGCGTTGAGCAGCGAAGGCAGCTTGTAAAACAGCGGCGCCGTCAGCGTGCCGTCCTCCCCCATGAGTCCCTGGGGCAGCGAGACCTCGAAGTGGCTGACCCCGTTTTGCGGCGGCGAGAACTTGATGCGCACGCTGCCGCTGAGGGGGCTGTTGGTCAGGCACAGCCCGCCGAACAGCTGGTTGCCGCACAGGCCGAGGGGCGGCAGCCCCTGGGGACCCGGCGGGTCGTTGGGACAGCTCATGGCGCGCAGGGCATCGCCGAAGTAGCTCTCCTCGCGCACCACGGGCAGCTCCTGCTCGAGCCCGGGGGGGAGGGTGAGCGGCTGCGCCAGCTTCCGCGGCTCCGGCAGGCCGATGCCGACCGGGTGCTGGAGCGGCGCCGGCCGCGGCTGCGGGCCGCCCGGCGGGGGCAACGGGAAGTCGGCCGGCGAGAAGGGCCGTCTGAACTCCTCGGTGGCAGTGGGGCCGGGCGGGAAGCTGACCATGCCCAGAGGATCGCCGGCGAGGACGGCGCCGGCGTCGAGCCGCGCGAAGGTCGAGCCGAACCGCGCGGCAAGGAAGTCGAGCAGATCGTTGGCGATCAGCGCATGGCCGGTCGCCCCCGGATAGAAGCCGTTGAGCAGGTAGAGGCCGCCCAGGAAATCGGCGGTGAGCGTGCGCGAACCGACCGTCACTCCTTGCCGGCGCGCGCGGCGGAAGAAGCCGTGCAGGTCGTAGACCGCCACGTCCAGGGCGCCGGCGGCGGCGAGGATCTGCTCGTTGAGCCGCTCGACGCCGGCGCTGATCGCCCGCGCGGCCGCGGCGCCGAGGACCGAGCCCGCCGGCAGCGCCTTGCCGATCTGGTGGGCGGTGAATTGATACCCCACCTCGACGAGCCCGGAGACGGTGAGCAGGTCGTCCGCCGCCAGGGAGTAGAGGCCGGCCAGGAACGCCGGCTCGGTGTGCGCCAGGCGGGCCGCCTGCTCCACCGTCGAGACATAGGCGCTGTCCAGGGGATCGGGGATGGTGGCCACGACGATCTCGCTTCCCGGATGCCGCAGGCCGGCGAGGAGCTCGGCGAAGTCGGCCCGGAAGGAATCGGAGCCCGGCAGGCGCCCGGCGTCGCCCGCCAGCGCGGCGGCGATGGCTTCGCCGTAGCCGAGCGCCACAAGGGTCAACGTCGCCTGCGCCTGCCGCGCCAGCTCGACCTGGGTGAGCAGCGCGGCGGACCCGCCCCCGCCGCTCCCGGCATGGAGGAGCGCCGGCAGGCCGAGGATCAGGTTGGCCAGCGTCTGGGTCGGGTCGTCGTGGTTGACCAGGGGGGCCGCCGGCCGGCGGCGCAGGGCGTCGGCCAGGGTGAAGCCGGGCACCGCGAGGTTGGCGAACGGCCGCTCGGGCGGGAACTCGCGCAGCACGGTGTTCTGGGGGGCGATCGGCACGCGGACCGGCAGCGCCGGAAAGCCGGGCGCGCCGCCCATGCCCGGCGGCTCGAGCAGCGGCTGGCGCAGCTCGACCCCCATCCGGCGCGCGAGCTGGGCCGGGAAGCTCCAGCTCTGCGAGTCCTCGCTCAAGGCGAAGTGGCCCATGCCCGCCGCCAGCCCTTCGCCCAGGACGACGAAGCGGCTGGGATCGAGCCTGCCGCCTGCGGCCCGGGCGGCGGCGAGGTCGATCGGGGCTGCCGCGGCGCCGCCGGCGCCGGCCGCCCCCGCTGCAGCCATCGAGGCCGAGAGGACGGAGAAGGCCTGGTCGACCATGCCGCGCTGCGCCCGGTCCACACTCGCGAAGACGCCGCGCAGCGGGCCGCGGAGCTGGTCCCGGGCGGCGGCGGCTATCTGATCGAAGCCGGCGCTAACGCCGGCGGGTGCATCGAGGCCGGCGCTCGGGCCGGCGCCCCCCAGTGGGGCGGGCCCGCCCGGCCCCTCGGGCCGTCCGGCAGAGGGAGGCGTCAGCACGCCGCCCGCCTGGCGCATCCCGAAGAGCGTCATCGCCCACGAGAAGCGAAAAACCGACTTGATCAGCTCACGCATCAAACCCTCCGCTCATCTCGGACTCGGAGAAGCCGCGCGCGATCAGATCTTCGATGTGCCCGCGGTCCAGGTTCAGCAGTCCCAGCGAGCGCTCGCGAGATCGTCGCGCGGATGGTAGCGATGGATGGTCAGCGGCCTGTAGGGAAGGCGGCGTTCGGCGCGTTCGGCGATGCTGACTCGTAGGCGCCGCTGGCCCCGCCGCCCGAGAGCACCACCGCGTGCGTTGGCTCATCCTCGCCGCTCATCCTTTGCCACCGGACTGAGGCTTATTTAAAGAACTTCTGCGTCCGAACCCTATAGGCACCGGGGGCCAAAAGAGGTCTAGGGTCCTCGACTTCGGCTGATCTGACGGTGCGGCTTACGCTACCCTGATAAACTCCGACAGAGCTGAAGATTGAGCGTGGAAAGAGACTTCATCGGTGGCACGGTCTCTCACTACCGCGTGCGCGAGCTGCTGAAAGCGCTCTCCTGAGGCTAGCGAGACATCGGGCCCCAGCCGGTGACCTGATCCTGGGGAGTCACGGGTCCCCAGCCACCTGCTGTGCTCGCCGGCCCCCCCGGCGAGGGAGATGCGGACGTGCCGGCCCCAGCCGATGGCGGCTCAGCGGCACCTCGAGCGCCGCCGTCCTTGCCGGCTTCCCCGCCGGGAAGAAGCCCTTCCATCATTTCGAGCAGTTTCTTTTGCAGGTCGCAAGCTGCCTTCATCGTTCCGATTGGCATCTTGAAGGCAGCCTTGATCAGCATCGCGGCCACTTCGCTTGCGGCACCGCTCTCGGTCCCTTCTCGCGCGGCATCGTTCTCGGTCACGGCGACCTCCTGTGCAAACCTACTTGCCCCCGGCGGCGGCGAACCGCAGCACGTACAGGTTCGCCAACGTCGCCGGGGCGACGCTGACGCCGGCGTTGACCGACAGCATGCCCCGCGAGTCGGCGAAAGCCCCGGTGCCGCCGGCGAACGGTCCGAAGCCGACCAGGTTCAAGACCGGCGCCGGAAACCCCGCAAACCGGGTGAGGAACCCGCGCCCTTCGTCGACGTTGGCTCCGACCGTGCCGATCTCCTTGCCCGCCGGGTCGAAGAACGCGATGGTCGTCCCCTCCGTCCGCCAGGGCAGCGGCGACTCTGGAGTGCCGGGTGTCTTCGGATCGAACGGATTGAAGCGGATCTTGGTTGTCAGCCGGCCGGCGATCCAATCCTCGGTGGCGTGGTGGGCGCGCAGCGACTTGCCGCCGTTGCCCAGCTCGTACTCCACGCGGACGACACGCAAGAGCTCCGAGACCGTCGCACCCAGCATCGTGCCGTCGGGCTTGAAGTCCTGATGGATCGGGTTGGCCGGATCGGGCTCGCCGAGGAACGTCGTGTAGTTGGATCCGGCGAGCGGGTCTCCCGCCCCCCTGCTCGCGGCCGGCTCGCTCTTGAGGCCCAGCGGCCCGCCGGCCAGCAGCCCGGGCGCGGGATCCATGACGCGGACCAGCATCTCGAAACCGAAGCCGTCCGGAGGTGTGACCCAGCCGTTGAGCGCGAACGAGCCCTGGACGTTGGCAAACACTCCCTCACCGCTCAGGATCTTGCCGCACGCGCCGAGCCAGATCCGCGTGTCGCCGCCGAAGGCGGTCGGGTAGGTGCGCCCGGCCCCGAACCCCAGGAATGCGCTCCTGCCGTCCTCGTCGAGCCGCAGCGCGAAGTCCATCATGGTGAATCGCTGCGACTTGCCGGGATCGAACAGGGTCGGCAGCGGCTGCTTGTCGGGCAGAGCGTATTCGTCGTCGGGAGCGAGCACCCAGCGCAGGGACACGCTGGAAGAGGTTGACCCGATCGCCGCGGCTCCCTGCAGACCGTCTCTGCCGGCCGTCGTCTTGATGCTCAGCCGCCGGGCTTGTCCGAACATCTGAAGACCTGTGAGGTTCGACGGACTCGAGCTGCCCGGTAGAGGGAGCGCGACGTTCTTGGTTCCCCGCCGGGAGGTGACGATCGTGTCGAGGTAGACAGAGCCCTCGAGGAGCTCCTCCACTGCGCTCTTGAAATACTTCAGCCCAGGGGGCGGGGAGGCTTGCTGGCCGGAGGATGGCGACACGTGGAGCCTCCTTTCAACGTTCGGCTAGGAGCGAAACCTGCCGGTCGGATCGGCGAGCTCGACGAGATAGAGAATGGAGGTCAGGTGAGGCACGAAAGTCCCGACTCCGACGTTGATCTGGAAGCCTTGAGCGCCGGCGAACGTCCCGTCCCCGCCGCTGACGGGCCCGAAACCGGCGAACATCTGTGAGCCCATGTCCTGCGGCAGCCCTTCGAGTGGGGTCAAGATGGCACGGATCTCGTCGCCCTCGACCTTGAGCGTGCCGAGGTGCTTGCTCCCGTCGTAGAGCTGGAACTGCTCGAGGTCGTAGGAAGCCGAGGGATCGTCGGGCGTCGTCCCTCCGCCGCTCGTGGGGGAGAACTTCAGCCGGACGGGATGTTCGCCGGCCGTGGGGCCGATCCGATAGCGGCTGGCAAGCCCTTGCGCTCCGCGCGCTGAAAAGCTCGTGGCGCAGAGCCGGTGCTTCTCGTCGCTGAGAATCAAGAGGGCAGGCGGACCCGCCGGCGTCGTCCCCGGCACGATCGTGGTCGAGGTCACTGTTGGAACGAACGTGCTGAAGGACAGGAATGTCGAGCTCCGCGGCAGACCCTGGACCGGCTCGATGGCGGGGAGCTCGCTCGTCGTGTAGAGAGCGCCGGGGTCCTTGATCATGACCAGGATGTCGAGCTGGAAATCGTCGGGGCGCGTGAACAACCCGCTCAGGACAAACATCCCGGCGCCGTTGGCCAGCGCTCCCGTCCCCGCGGTGATGACGCCGTTGGCGGCGACGCGGGTGAGCTCTCGTCCCGCGCCAATGATCGGGTATGTCCTGCCCGTCCCGAAGCCCTTAATGCGATCGTGCCCGCTCTCGCCGATGGCGAATTCGGCATCGGTCACCGCGATGCGCTGGGCGTGGGCCGGATCGAACGGAGTCGGGGGCACGGCGCGGCCCGCGATGAGCGAGAAGTCGTCGGGGATGGGTGCCCAGCGGAATTCAAACGGGCCGGCCTCGGTCCCCACGGCGTTGGAGGTGCGGTAGCCTCGCTCGCCGTCGAGCTGGCCCCCGGCGACGTCGAATCGATGCGCGGCGCCGCGGAACAGGACTTCGGTCAGCCTCCCGTTCCGGTAGGAGGGTTCATTGGGACGCGTCGAATCCGGAATCGCCAGCAAGTTGAAGTAGGCGAGCCGGTCCAGCGCCTGCTGCCAAACCTTGATGTCGTCTGCCATGACACTCCGTTGCTCGGACCTTGACGTTCGGGGGCGGACGCTCTCGAGCCCTCCTCGAGCCGCTGGCGCCGTCTGACTCGACGAGTCAGCCGCCGCCAACCATGGCCAGCTCCGGCCGGTAGTCGGCCGAGAACCTTTGCCCTCTCGCGGCGATGAAAGGCTGGTCTCCGCACACCTTGTCCGCGACGTACAAGAGTCCGCGGCGGCGCAGGAGCAGGTAGAGAACCAAGTTCACCTCCTCCGGGGTACGGGGAACGTCGTTGCTGAACCTGTCGGGTTTCATCAAGTCTGCGACGTCTTCGGGCTTCAAGGGGTAGAGCGACCTGCCCTCCTTCCGTTCCCGCTCGATGCGATCGGCCACGGCCTGGCCGAACTTGCGAGCGGTCTCCCGGAAGCTTTTCTCGCGCGCCGTCGCTTCATCCCGGAAGAGCCACAGGAACGCTCGCAGCTGGATCACCTCGGAGTTGATCGACTGCGCGCGCCAGATCGCCTCCTGGCGGAAGACCGACTGAGCGATCGTGTGTTCGTCGATGAGCTTGCCGGTGACGCCGGTGCGGTGGGCCTGGTCGGCGGGCGTGCCTCCGAAAGGCACCAGGAGCGGCACGTAGTACTCGAACTCGACGGTGGCGTTGCCGGCGGTCTTGCGCAGCCGCTCCATCGCGAATTCTTTGTCCTCGTCGCCGAGGTTGCTTTCGACCACGGCGAGCTCGCACAGGGCGTAGTCGCACGCGTCCTCCACCTGGAGCCATGCCTTGAGAATGAAGACCAGGACGTCGTAGAGCACCTGGAAGGCGGTGAACGGATAGAGGCTCAACATGGTGAAGATCTCGCCCGCGTCGTCGTTGAGCGCCTTGACGACCTGCACCGGGTCCCCCGATTCGAGAGCGCGGACGAAGGGCCGCGGGAAGCGTTGGATGACCTGCCTGGCTTCACTCGCCAGCAGCTTGCCGATGGGGAAGTCCGCCTGCGGCTGGGTCTCGCCGGCGAGCCACTTGTCGTAGACGTACTCCATCGACGCCCAGTAGTCCTTGGCCGCCTGGGCGAGCCAGTTGAAGTCACCCATCCCCAATGCCACGACGCCGCCGACGATGCCGCGAAAGTCGCGGGCCACCGCCTGGATCGGTCCCGCGAGGGCCAAGTCGATGAAGCCGAACCTGCTCAAGGAGGCGGCGTCGAAACTCTGCCGGCCGGTCAGCACTCCGTGCGAGCTGCGGGTGTCGAGGAACTTGCTGAGCTCGAGCCATAGGTCGTAGGCCCCGCCTCGGATCGCCGGGATCTCCTTGATCATCGCGCCCACGGCGTCCCAGCCGATGAGCAAGGGAAGGGCGGCCGTCGCCGTTCCCTTGTCCAGGAAGGTCGTGGAGAGGAGCTGGTTCGAGCCGGGACCGGCCATCCCTCCGGCCGCGTTGCGCACCGCCTGCAGGGCGGTGTCCGTCGATTCCTTCGCGGCCCCCAGGGTCCGCGCGGCGACCCGCTCCGAGAACTGCTCGGCGACCTTCCCGGGCGTCCCCAACGCCCCTCCCGCCGCCTGAACCGCCCCTGCGGCCAGCCGTGCGGTCGCACCGACCAAGGCGTTGACCGCCGCCATGCCCAGACTCGGCAGCACCACGAGCGGCGCCAGCAAGGTGTCGTTGGCCCTGCGCCAGCTATCAGCGAACCCTCTCCCGTCCGCCATCCCACGACCTCCGGCCCGCGGCCCAGGTGCCGAGACTCATACCTGCCCTTTTTCATCATAACGCAAAATCTGCCGTAGGGCTTCGATCTTGCCATTTTTCAGGAAATGGTGAATAGTCGGAATGTCGTGAGTCACAGCCGTCGCAGCACGTTCCGGTGCCGCCTGCCACGCCATGCGCGACGTAAGAGTCTTCGTCAGCTATAGCCATCGCGACGCGCAGTACCTGGCCGACGACTCGTTGCTCGGGTTCCTCAAGGGATTGAGCGGCGAGGGGGTGGAGCTGTGGACGGACGAGCGGATCGCGGCGGGTGCTCCGTGGGACCAGGAGATCGAGCAGCGGCTGCGCTCGACCGACATCGCGCTGGTCTTGGTCAGCCAGAGCTTCCTCGATTCTCCCTACTGCACGAAGATCGAGATCAGCAGCTTCCTCGAGCGCTGCCGCTCGGACGGGATGGTGCTCTTGCCCGTCGTCCTCTCGCCCTGTGAATGGGAGCGCCACGGCTGGCTCGCCAGCCGGCAGTTCCTGCCCGGCGGGAACGAGACCATCGAGGAGCACTATGCCGACCTGGGCCGGCGCAAGCGGCTGTTCCTGCGCATCCGCCAGGAGCTGCGGGGGGCCATCGACGGCGTGCGGCGATCATGGAAGGAAGAGGCGGAGGCGCCCGCGGCGGACGCTCCCCGCCCGAGAGTCGCCGAGCGCCGCCGCTTCACCGTCCTGCGCTGCGCCCTGCTGCCGGCCGAGCTCGACGGCGAGGCGCTCGATGCCGGCGACCTGCCCGAGGTGCTCCACGAGCTGATGCCCGAGATCCACCGGCTCTGCGCCGAGGTCGTCGGGCACTTCGACGGCCATCTGGCCCGGCGGCTGGTCAACGGAGCTCTCGCCTACTTCGGCTATCCCGCGGCGCACGAGGACGACAGCCGCAGGGCGGTGCGCGCCGCCCTCGAGCTGTGCGCCGGAGTCCGCCGGCTGAGCGTCCGCAGCGAGCAGGAGATGCAGGTCCGGCTGAGCCTGCGGGCGGGCATCCACACCGGCCAGGCCGTGGCGCTCGACGCGGGGGCCGACGCCGACAGCGAGGAGCAGCTCGCCCAGGGCGAGACGCCGGCCGCCGCGGAGTACTTGCACAGCCTGGCGCCGGCCGACTCGGTGGTGGTCAGCGAGGCCACCCACCGCCTGATCGCCGGCTTCTTCGATACCGAGGGCTTGGCGGCGGTGCGGCTCCCCGGCAGCGCCTCCGCGCAGGGCGTCTTCCAGGTGCTCCGCGACAGCGGCGCCCAGACGCGGTTTCAGGTCGAGCTGAGGAAGGGCCTCACCCCGCTCGTCGGGCGCGCCGAGGAGATTGCGCTGGCGCTCGACCGCTGGGCCGAGGCCAGGGCGGGCCGCGGACAGCTCGTGATGCTCTGCGCCGAAGCCGGCATCGGCAAGTCGCGCCTGCTCGAGGAGATCCGCACGCGGGTCTCCGAGGATCCCCATCACTGGATCGAGTGCCTCTGCTCCCCCTATCACCAGAACAGCGCCCTCTATCCGATCGCAACCAGGCTCGCGGCCTGGATGCGGCTGGACCGCGAAGGCTCGAACGAGGAGCGGCTGCGCCAGATCGAGAGCCATCTGCGGGAGTTCGACGTCGCCCGCGAGCACGTGCCTCTCATCGCCGCGCTGCTCGCCATCCCGTATGAAGAGCACTACCCCCCGATCGAGCTCGAGGCGCGAGAGCGCCGGCGGATCACCTTCGAGATCACCGCCGGCATGGTGATCGAGCGCGCTCTCGACAAGCCCTCGGTCCTCGTCGTCGAGGACGTGCACTGGGCCGATCCTTCGACCCTGGAATGGCTCGGCCTCCTGCTCGAGCAGGTCCCGGCCTGCCCTCTCCTCGTCCTCCTCGCCTTCCGGCCCGAGTTCGCACCGCCGGCCGACTGGCTGCAGCGCAGCCACGCGAGCCACCTCACGCTCGGCCGGCTCGACCGCGACCAGGTCGGCGAGATGATCGCCCGGATCACCGGCGGCAAGGCGCTGCCGGCCGAGGTCGCCGCGGAGGTGTTGCAGAAGACCGAGGGGCTGCCGCTCTTCGTCGAGGATCTGACCCGGATGGTGCTGGAGTCCGGCCTGGTCGAGGAGCGCGACGGCGCCTATGTCCTGAGCGGCCCCTTCCAGCCGCTGGCCATCCCCGACAACCTGCAGGAGGCCTTGATGGCCCGCCTCGAGCGGCTGGCGACGGCCAGGCCGGTCGCCCAGCTCGGCGCCGCCATCGGGCGCGAGTTCAGCTACGAGATGCTGCGCGAGGTCGCCGAGCTCGATGACGAAGGGCTCGCCCGCGAGCTCGACCGGCTCGTCGCCGCCGGGCTGCTCTACCGCCGGGGCCTGCTGCGCCGCGCCCGCTACGTCTGGAAACACGCGCTCATCCAGGAGGCGCTCCTGCAATCGCTGGTCAAGCGCCAGCGCCGGCAGGTCCACAAGCGCATCGCCGAAGCGCTGGAGAAGCGCTTCCCGGAGACGGCCGAGACCCAGCCGGAGCTGGTGGCCTATCACCTGACCGAAGCCGGCCGGAGCGCCGAGGCTGTCGGCTACTGGCTGCGCGCGGCGCAGCGTGCCGCCGGCGCCTCGGCGTACCTCGAGGCGATCCGGCATGCGAGGCGAGGGCTCGACCTGATCCGGGAGCTGCCGGAAGGCGGCGAGCGCGATCGCCGCGAGCTGCTCCTCGAGGCCGCCCAGGGACCGGCTCTGAGCGCCCTCAAGGGTTGGGGCTCCCCCGAGAGCGGCGCTTGCTGCAACCGGGCGCTGGCGCTGTGCCGCCAGATCGGGAGCCCCGCCGAGCTCTCCCCGATCCAGTATGGGCTTGCGCTCAATCTTATCGTTCGCGGCCGCCTGCGGGAGGCGTTGGAGGTGGCGAAGGAGCTTTTGGCCACCGCGGAGGCCGCGCGGGACGACGGTATCTTCCTGGCGGCGAGCGATGCGCTCTGTTGCACCTACTTCTGCCTTGGAGATCTCTCTGCCGCCTGCGAGCAAGCCCGGCGCGCGATGGCGATCTACTACCTCGACAAGCACCACGCTCCTCTCTCGCGTCTCTATGGCCAGGACCCGGCGGCCGGTTGCCTGCATTGGTCCTGTCAGGGCCTCTGGCAGCTCGGCTATCCCGACCAGTCGCTCGCCGTCGCCCGCGAGACGATGCGGCTGGCGGGCGCGTTCGACCATCGCTTCAGCCGAGTCCTGATGCTCTTCTCCGCCGCCGGGCACTTTCTGCGTATGCGCGACGATCGAGAGGCCGACACATGGTCGGCCCAGACGATCGCCGCTGCCCATGACTACCCGGCCGTCCACGCCATCGCTGGCATGGTCAGGGGCTCGGCGATCGCCGTGCAGGGCCGGGACGACGAAGGGATCGCGATGATGAAGAGCGCCATGGACGCCAATCACGCGAGGGGCGGGGGAATCAACTTCTGTGAATTTCACTGCTTGCTTGCCGAGGCTTACGTGCGTGCCGGCCGTCATGACGAGGCGCAAAGCCTGGTGGATCGGGCTCTCGAGACCGCTGCCGGCCACGAGGACCGCAACCATTGGTCGGAGCTGCATCGCCTCGAGGGCGACCTCCGGCACTTGGCCGGGGCGCCCGCCGCCGAGGTCGAGGACTGGCTCGAGCGCTCGCGGCAGATCGCGCGGCAGCAAGGCGCGCGCACTTTCGAGCTGCGCACGGCGATGAGCCTCGCCCGCCTGCACGCCGACCGGGGCAAACGGGAAGAAGCCCGCTGCCTCCTCGCCGAGGTCTACGGAACCTTCACCGAAGGCTTCTCCACGCCCGACCTCGTCGACGCCCGCGAGCTGCTCAAAGCGCTCTCCTGAGCGAAGACCGTCAACTTGCCAGCGAACACCCTGCGGCCTGGCAGTCGTGCCGCAGGGTGTCGGCGTAGCCCTGGGCGATGAAACCCGCAGTCTTCTCGCGGTCGAAGCTCGCGAAGTCGAACCAGTTGACAATGGGCTTGCTGGGCACGTAGCGGTGGATGGTGAGCGAGCCGATCTCCGCGCCGGCGCCTTCCCCCGCCCGGCCCCCCGGGCCCGCCGGGACATTGGCCGGCCCGCCTCCGCCGCCAGGCGAGCGGCCGGGGGCCTTGCCGGGGCCGTACTCGACCTCGGAGCGGATGTTGACCGACTCGTTGATGCCGAAGTAGCGGCCCAGGCCGCCGAGGGCGCTGTCCATCTTGCCGGTGAAGGGGACGTCCGCCATCGGCGGAGAGAGGAAGACGACGTGGATGACCAGGCGCCGGCTGCCTGTCGCATAGGTTTCGATCACCGGCTTGAGCGGCGTCGCCATCGTGCCGGGCGCGCCGCCGTAAGGGGTGCCCGCGACCTCGACGAAGGGGAAGGCGAGAAGATAGGCCGCCGAGGCCTGGAGGATCGCGTAGCCCTGCTCGTCGGTCATCTCGTCCTTGGTGAAGGCGCGCGGCATTCCCGTCGCCCAGTCCGAGGCCATCACGATCAAGTCCTTGGCGGAGCGGCGCAGGCGCTCGAGATCGACATGTTTGCGCAACTGGATCTGCAGCGGCCGCATGTCGAAGAAGGGGGTCAGCGAAGGGATCGCGAGCAGCCGCTGGTAGAACGGCACGCTGCTGTCGCCGAGGAAGGTGCGGAACCGTTCCAGCAGGTTCGTCGACAGGAAGACGAGATCGCCGAACGTCTCGACGAAGGGCTCGGCGGGCCGCGGCATGTAACATTGCGGATTGAAGAAGACGAACGGATTGCCGCGCAGGCGATAGACGCCGTTGCCGCAGCTCTTGGAGGTGGAGCTGATGTCCTCCAGCCAGACGCGCTCGAGGTAGCGCAGGGTCGAGGCCGTGTCGCCGCCGGCCTGGGAAGCCATGATGGCCGCGTTGAGCGCGCCGAAGCTGCTGCCGCTATAGACGTCCGGGTCGAGCGGGATGCCGCCGAGATGGGCGCGCCCCTCTTCCATCAGCGCCTTCATGACGCCGACCTCGTAGGCATCGGTCGAGCTCGAGCCGCTGCCGGAAAGCACGATCGCGTGCAGGCTGGTGGAGCGAGCGGGCAGGCCGGGTTCGTGTTCTCGGATATCCATCCGTTTCCCTCTCAAGATGAAGCGCCGGCCGCGTGCCCCGGTCCGTAGGTCCCCTGCTTGGCCCAGGCGGGGATGCTCGCCGGGTCGGTCCAGTCCGGCACGAGGAGGTAGAGCGAGGCCGAGAGGTCGAACATCTTCACCACGTCCGTGAAGTGGAGCACCATGAGGATCTTGAAGAGCTGCTCCTTGGTGAAGCAGAAGTCGTCGGCGGCGATGCCGGCGGTCACCAGGTTGAGGACGCGGAGGCTGGTGTAGATCGGATCGAACTGCGGCACGAAACCCTCGAGCAGGTTGGCGATCGGCGCGAGCAAGGGCGTGGCCAGGCCGAACGAGAGCTTCTCGGCCACCTCGAGGCCAAACTGAACGAGGTCCAGGATCCGCGGCGGCTGCGGCGTGATGAAATCCATATGCGCCCGCACCTCGCCGCTTTCGAGCACGCGAAACGTGATCGTCTCGATCGTGTTCTTGAGCGTGCTCGGCAGGGCGGCAATCGGCGAGATCACGGTGAGGTCCTGGACGACCGAATAGCCGTAGCCATACTCCCCCAGCACTCCCGGCGCCGGGTTCTCCTGGTTGACGACGAAGTCGGGTGTCATCACCGTGTAGACGGGCTGCGGCATGCCGATCACGATCTTCGGTCCGTGCGCGCCGGCGGGAGGCAGGACGATGTCGAAGTGAAAGATGGTGACCAGGAAGACCACCCAGTCGTAGCGGGTGCCGACCTCCCGCAGGTCGATGATTTCGTAGCTGCGGCTGGCAGGAAACTTGCCGATCTGGCCGGTCGCTTTCAGCTTGTAGTAGCACTGCTGGTATCCCCAGCCATAGCGCTGGGCCTTGCCGGGGTCGCACTGGCTGAAGGGCCGTAGGAGGTCGGGCGGCTGGGCCTTGGGAGACCACGCGGCGACCGGCGGCGGCATGGCCGAGGTCAGGCGCATGAAGTAGTTCAGCACGAACTCCTTGACCTGGGAGCGGACCCACAGCGGGTCCACGCGATCCAGGCCCGGGGGCGCCTTGGGATAGTCGTAGAGCTGGCCCTGGACGACTCCGGCCAGGGGCAGCCTGCCCTGGCGCAGGTTGGCGTCGACCAGGAAGCCGTAGTTGTGATCCGGAGGGGAGAACTGGATCGCCACCGGGAACTCCTGGGGGAAGTCGCGCGTGACGCGGTTGTGCGCCCACCACTCCTTGAGGTCCTGGCCCTGCACGATCGCCTGCGGGACGTTGGCGAGGATCGCCCGATCTTTGTCCGTCAACGGGGCGCTCGCGGGGTCGAGCTCGCTCATGCCGGACCCCTTTCTGCCGGATTGGCCGACGGACCGGGTGGCTCGGCGGCGCCGGGAGCGAGCACCCAGCGCGGGATGTCCACGGGGTCCAGCCAGTTGGGGACTCGCAGCCAGATCTGCCGGGTGCCCAGCAGGGCTCCGCGCAGCGTGACCGCGTCCTTGGCCACGATCTGCTTTTCGAGCTCCTCTTTCGACAGGCACAGCTCGTCGGCCGCCTTGCCGCCGGTCGCCAGGTTGAGGAGCCGGAGCGCGCCGAGCAAGGGATCGAAACCAAGGCCGCGCCCGGCAAGCTGGCCCCAGGCCTGCGCGAGCGGCTTGGTGAAGCGGCTGGCGGCGCCCCGGGTCAGGAGGTCCGCGGCCTCCCGACCCCAGGCGACGGGATCCAGCGAGAGATTCAGCAGCTCGTCGGGCCGGGCCATGATCGTCACCACGCGCAAGCGGACCTCGCCGGAGTCGAGCACCTGGAGGTACTGCAAACCCATGCCAGGCTGGACCTTGCCGGGCCCGTAGTCGATCACGCCGCTGGCCGCGTCCCGCATCATGCCGAAACCGATGCCGAAGGCGCCGCGCGTTCCCGGAGACGGCCGCCGCTGATTGACGATCAGGTCCTCGCTCAGCACGTTGTGCACGGTGATGCCGAGCGGCACGGCCAGGGCCAGGGAGTAGTCGCCGGCGACGAGGCTCAGGTCCAGGTTGAAGTCGAAGAGCCGGGTGTCGAGCGTGATCCATTCGTAGACGCTGCCCAGGTCTCGCAGGTCGACGATGGCCCGGCGCTCGCTGGGCGGGAACTCGCCGGTCCGGCCGCCGGCGCGCAGCTTGTAATAGCGCTGGAGGTTGCCCATGCCCGACATCGCCGGCAGCTCCGCGGGGTAGCACAACCTCAGCCATTGCAGGTAGGTCGGCGCCGGCAGGTGGCCCAGCTCGGGATAGGGCAGGGGAAGCGCATAGGCCTGGACGCGCAGCCAGTAGCGCAAGGCGAACTCCTCGGCCTGTCCCTCCATCCACTCGGCGGCCCGCTCCGTGGCGAGGCGCGGCACCCTGGGCTGGTCGAAGAAGTAGTCGCCGACGTCACCCATGACCGGCACCGCCTGGCCCGCGACCGGGGCCTCGCCGAAAAACCCCCAGGTCGCCGCCATGCCCGGATAGGGCGGGGAGAGCAGGAAGCGCTCGACCGGCGCCTTGCCCGCCTCGACCCTCCCCCACCACGCCTTGAGCTCCCGCGCCTGCGCCAGCGCGATCTCGATCTCTGCGACGCTCGGCGACATCGGCTGGCCACCCGCCGCCGCCGGGCAGGGACCCGGCGGCTTTCCGCCGTCGCCGGCCGTTGCCGTGCCGCGGCCCGTTGCCCCGGCCGTCGCCGTCTCCACGGTGCTCATGAACACCTCCTTTCGGCCGCCCGGTCCGGGCGCTTCTCCCCGCCCGGGTCCGGGGCGCCCAAGGCGATCGTCAACTGTTCGTGGTGGCGCTGCTCGTGCAGGGCGAGGAAGCGCAGCATCTCGGGGACGTTTCTGCGCCCGAGCAGCGGGTGCTGGTAGACCATGCGGGTGAAGTCGAGGTCGTCGTTGGCGGCGAACAGGGCCTCGGTCGCCGCCAGCGAGGCGGCGAGGTCCGCCCGCAGCTCCTCGCCCGGCCGCCCCCGGCGCGGCGTCGTCGCGGTCGGATTCTGGGCCGGGACCAACCGGCTGCGCGCCGCGAAGTCCTGGAGCGGGGCGGGCAGGGCGAGCGAGGCCAGGGTCAGGGGAAGAGCGAAGAGCGCGAGCACCGCCCGGGGGATGAAGAGCACCGAGATGTCGAGGTCGGAGAAGGACCGCACGATTTCCGCCGGGCGGCCGGAGCGGGCGAGGCGGACCAGGGTACCGAGCTCGCCGCGATAGAACTTCTCCGACAGGACCAGGTGGTCGAGGATCTCTCCCGGCGTCCACCTGCGCCGTCCCGTCCACGAAAGCCGGGCGCGGTCGAGCTCCGCCTGCGGCACTCCGGCGACGAGCGCCAGCGTGCGGGCGCGGGCGGCGGCGAAGCCCGCGAGCTCCTCCCGCGCCGCGGAGCCGTTAGCGCTCATGGCCTTCGGCCTGCCGCCGCGGCGGGCGCGGAGCCGGCGGGCAACCCCGCTGCCAGGCTGCAGCCCTCGCGCCGGCAGTCGTGGTTTTTCGCGTCGGACTCGCCGAGCGCGATGAACCGGTCGATGACCGGGGTGCTGAAGTCCAGGAGTCCCGCGAGGCCGCCCATGTCCGTCGAGGGACGGTAGCGATGAATGATGAGAGGCCGGTGCACCGGCCGCCCATCGCGCAGCATCGGCCGGTCCTGGATCCGGAGGGGCGGCCGGCCCGTCGCGCCGGCGGGCTTCTCGGGCAGCCAGTCCAGGCCAAGCAGCAGGAGCTGGTTCGCGAAGTCGGCAACGACCAGGTCATCCTGCATGGCGTTGGCGATCAGGATGGCGTACATGCGATACATGGTATCCATCGTGTTGGGCAGGGTGGGAAAGGGGATGTCCTCGGTCGCGGGGTCGAGGTAGATGACATGCAGCACGTCGGCCCCGAGGTCGATCGCCGGCTTGAGCGGCGTGTTGAGCGTCAGGCCGCCGTCCACGTAGGGGACGCCGTCGATCATGATCGGCGGAAAAAACCCGGGGATCGCCGCCGAGGCCAGGACTGGCTGGCCGTGGCGCAGGGCGATGTCCGCCTTGGGGAAGAGCTGGAGCGTGCCGTGCACCCAGTTCGAGGCCGCGATCGTGAGGCTCTTGGACGAGGTGCGCAGGCGGTCGAAGTCGATGGTTTCGGCCACCAGGTGGTAGAGGGGAGCCGGCGAGATGAACGACGCGAGGTCGACCAGGTCGGCGGCGCGCGTCGTACAAGGCTCCTTCGAGACGAGGAAGTTGAGCCCCCTGATCAAGGCCGCGCGGGAGAGGAACACGGCATCCTGACTCAGCTCGGCCAGCGCCTCGACCGGGTGGAGAAAGCAGCCGGGGTCGAGTCCCTGCAACGGCAGCCCCCTCACCCTGTAGACGCCGTTGCCGCAGCGCTCCATGGTGGCGGCGACGCGGGTGCGCCAGGTCCGCTCGAGCCGCTCCACCGCGGCCAGGCTGGGCAGGTCTCCCTGCGCGGCCATCCACGTCGCGTTGTAGCTCCCCACCGAGGTCCCGGTGTAGATGTCGATCTCGATCGGCCGGTGGTCCGTCGCCTGCGAGGCGCCGGCAAAAAGCGCCTTCATGACGCCGACTTCGTAAGCGCCCTTGGCGCCGCCCCCCGAGAGGACCAGCGCGTGCGCCTGGCCGGCCGACCCCCCGATGCGGTCGCTGCCGTCGCTGCCGCCGATGCCGCCGATGCCGCCGCTGCCGCCGCCGCCCATCTCAGAGCCCCCGGGCCGCCCGGCTCATGGCACCGGCGTGCCGGTCTTGGCCCATCGCGGCACCTTGGCGGGGTTGGTCCAATCGGCGACCTCGCGCCACACCAGCAGCGAGCCGTTGGCCATGGTGTAATGCTGCATGAAGTGCAGGACGAGGAAGGTGAACTCGATCTGCTCGCGCGACAGGCACAGCTCTTCTTTCGCGCGTCCGCAGGTCAGCAGGTTCGCCAGGTCGATGAAGGCGAAGATCGGGTCGATGCCGGCGCTCCGCGGCAGCAGCTTGAAAGACCCCTGGACCGGCGCCAGCAGCCGGGAGGTCATGCCGAACGACATCAGGTCCGCCAGGCGCATGCCCCAGCCCAGCGGATCGAGCGAGACGTTGACGATCCTCTCCGGCCGATTGACCACGAACACCATCTCGACGTCGACCAGGCCGGGGTCGTCGGCGATGCTGTCGTGGACTTCGAAGACGATGGTCTCGAAGGCGGCGTCGAACTCTCCCGGCCCGAAGGCAATGACGCCCGGCGCCGGGTTCTTGATGAAGGCGTAGCCGAAGCCGTAGCGGCCCAGCACGCCCGGCGCGGGATTCTCCTGCTTCTCGACGAAGTCGCTCGACAGGATCAGGTAGCTCCCCTCTTTGAGCGGCAGGGAAAGCTCCGGCCCGTCGGGACCGAGCGGCTGCAAGGTGAACTTGAAGTCGAAGAGATCGACGTTGAGCAGGACCCATTCGTACTTCTCGCCGATCTCGCGCAGATCGACGATGGCGAAGCGCTCGGCCTCCGGGAACTCGCCGATCTCGCCGCTGTCCCGGCGCTTGTAGAACAGCTGCTTGAAGCCGAAGCCCTGAGTGACCGTCGAGGCCTTGGTGCACAAGCTGAAGGGCGCGAGCCAGCCGGGAACGTCATGCTGCTCGCCCGCGACGTAAGCTTCCGGCAGCTTGAACGAGCTCACCCGCATGAAGTAGCGCAGGACGAACTCGCGCAGCTGGTCGCGCATCCAGTCGATGCCCCGCAGCTGGCCGCCGGGCGGCGTCCGCGGCCGGTCATAAAACATCTTCTGGAAGTTGCCCATGATCGGCATCTCCGCGCCGCCGACCAGCGTGTCGCCGAAGAACCCGAAGCTTTCGTCCGCGGGATTGAAGGTGCGGGTCAGACGGAAGCGCTTGGTGAAGCCGCCGGCGGTGCTTGCGGCCGTGCCGTATCCGCCGGGTCTCCGGCCGGCTTTGTCGGCCGCGCGGGCGGTGTCCCACCAGCGCTTGAGGGCGACGCCTTTCGGCAGGTAGTCGTCCACCCTGGCGAGAGCGAGGCGGTCCTGCTCGGTGATGCGGCGCGATACCGGCGGCGGTTGGGTCGACACGCTCGTCGTCGTCTCGGCAATCATGGCTGCCCTCCTTGCCCGCCTACGATGCGGTGGCGCGCAGGGCGCCACCCGGATCCACCAGGCGCAGCACGTAAAGGTTCGAATGCGCGGGCGGCCGCGCGCTGATCGCGCCGTTGACCGACAGCAGGCCGCTCGCCCCGGCGAACTGCCCGCTGCCGGCGCGAACGGGTCCGAAGCCGGCGAGCCGGAAGACCGGCTCGGCGATTCCCGGCAGCTCGGTCCTGAAGGCGCGCCCTTCGACCACGTCGGCCGCGAGGCTGCCGGTCTCGTTTCCGGCCAGGTCATAGAAGGTCATCGAGGTATCCCTGCTCTGCCAGGGCGCCGGCGACAGGGCGGTTCCGGGTGCCGCCGGATCGAACGGGTTGAACAACATGTCCGTCTTCAGCCGGCCGACGATCGGACCCTTCGAGCTCCTGGTGCGCAATCCGCTGTCCAGCCTCCCCTTGTCGAAGTCGAGCCGCACGGTGCGCAGCAACTCGTGCACGGTGGCGCCGGCCATCGCGCCATCCGGCGCGAGGTGGTGCTGCATCGGGCGCTCCGGGTCCGCCTCGCCCAGCAGAGTCATGAAGGTCGAGTCCGGCGTGGGATCGGGAAGCGGAGCGAGCGGCATGAGCGACCCGTCGGTCGCGAAGCGGTTGCCCGGGAAGCGGAAGGCGATCTGCAGATAGAGTCCGTGCGGCGGCTGGACGTAGCCGTTGAGCACGTAGCAGCCCTCGACCCCGGCGAAGATGCCGTAACCCCGCGTCACGTTGCCGTTGGCGGCGATGCGCAGACGCACCGCGCCGTTTTCGACCGCGGGGAAGGTCCGCCCGGTGCCGAAGCCGTGGAAGCGGTTCTTGTTGCGCTCGTCGAAGACGAAGATGGCGTCGAGCATGGTGAAGCGCTGCGACCTGGCCATGCTGAACAGCGTCGGCGGCGGCGCTTCGTCGGGCAGCGACCAGTGGTCCTCGGGCGTGAGCATCCAGCGCAGCGTCAGGAAGGCATGGGCCTTGTCCACCACGTTGCTGGCCCCCAGGCCCTTGCCGGCGCGCGGCGGGTGAACCGTGACCGCAAAGCGGTGCGAGTGCTCGAAGATGCGCACGCCGACAAAGCGCGGGCTGGGACCCGCGCGCCCAATAGATTGCGGGCTGGGACCCGCGCCGCGCCCAATCATTTCGTCACGGAGGGAGATCCCGCCTTCGGGCGGCGGAATCGGGAGGTCGGGCCGGTCGGGGATCGAGACGGCGTAGGCGTTGACGTAGTCCGCTTGCTCGATCAGCTCCTGGACCCTGTCGCGATGCCGTGCAGCGGTTTCGGAGCCGGGCCGGCCCGCGAACGCGCCGGGCGGGGCCGCGTCCATGGCGCCGCTCATCGCGCGCCCTCCAACCCGGCGAGCAAGGCCGGCAGCGGGCGGTAGCGGAACAGCGAGCCCCAGTCGATGGAGCGGCCGCGCTCCCCGCGCCCCCTGCGGACGATGGTGAGGGCGGACTCGCAGGGTTCCCGGACAAGGCGGCGCCAGCGGGCTGCGGCCTGGCGGTCGGCCGGGTCGGGCGCATGGGCGAGGAACCTCGCGAGCCAGGCATCGTCGCCGGCGGTTCCGTGCCAGACCAGGATCGCCGCGGCGATGCCGCTGGCGCAGGCGCCGGCGGGGGAGTCTTCAGAAGCGGTGCGGGGCTCTCCGTACCCGGTGCCGGAGCTCCAGCCGCCGCCGTCGACGTGACGCAGCAAGCTTTCCACGACCTCCGGCCGGCGGATGTTGACCAGGGCCAGCGCCCAGGCAAACCCCGCCAGCGCATTGTTCCTGGCGACCGGCCCGGGCGCGCTTTGCCCGAGGCCTGCCAACGCCCGCCCCATCGTGCCGCCCTCCGGCAGCCAGGGCAGCGCCCAGGGCAGCGAATGATCCAGGGCGAAATAGGCGCCGCGGCCGACGCCGTGCCAGAAAAGCTCGGCGAGCCGTGCATCGCTTCCGGCCCTGGCGGCCAGGCGCTCGGCGATCGGCGCGACATGCCCGGGATGGAGGTTCCGCGCCACCAACCCCAGGGCTTCGCGGGCGACATCCTCATAGCCGCTCATCGCGTTGTCCCGGCAGAGCGACGAGAATCTGTCCAGCGTGGGGGCCAGCGCGGCGGCGAGAGTGGAGCTTTCGCCCGCTTCGCCAGGAGGAGCCGCGGCGCTGCCCGGCGCCGTCCGCGGGGTTTGCAGGGGCCAGAGTGCGGACAGGGGCCGGAGAGGCCAGAGAGACGCGAGCGCTGGCAGCCCGCAGGGGGCCGCGAGCGGCGCGAGCGACCGCTCCGCGAAGGCAAGTCCCATGCCGGCATGGAGAGCGACCAGAGCCCGCGCGGGCAAGCCGATCGCGGGATCGCCCGACAGCAGGTGGCGAGGGTCCTGCGCGGCGCGCAGCGCGCCGGCGGCGTGGGCATAACCCAGCCCTTCGGTGACCCAGACCGCCTGGTAGCTGTCCAGGCCCTCGCGCCGGCGCAGCTGTTCGGCAAGCGGCATGGCGTCGCCGGCGGAGGTGGCCGGGATCCCCAGCCTCTCCCGCGCGTACTTGAACAGCGCGAAGGCTTCGAGCTTGTCTTCGAGCTCTTGCCAGGGCAGCGCGGCGGCGCCGGGCAGCAGCTCGCCGAGCGCGCCGGCGGCGCCGCGGGTCAGCCCGAAGGCCGCCGGCGCGAGCGCGCCGGCGCCGGGCGGACGCGGCGCCAAGGCATCGAAGACCAGGTCCACCCCGGCCGACTGCAGCCGTCCGCCGGCCCGCCACACCGCCCGCAGGCCGCTGCCGAGACGCTCTTCGGCGGCCTGCGCCACCGCTCCGGCGGACTTCGCCGCCTCCTCGCCGCGCCCCGACAGGACGGCGCCGAGCTGCCGCGTCCCGAGCAGCAGCATGGCCCATGAAAACCTCCCGGCGGATTTGGCCAGCCCGCTCAACACGCGGCGCCTTGGAGAGCAGAAGGCGCCGCGCCGCCGCCTTCATCGGCAGAGACGGAAAGCCGTGGGGTCGGTTCGTCGCTCATCTTGCTGCTCTCT
This sequence comes from Thermoanaerobaculia bacterium, assembly GCA_035544895.1. Classification (GTDB taxonomy): domain Bacteria; phylum Acidobacteriota; class Thermoanaerobaculia; order Multivoradales; family UBA5704; genus JASLEW01. Next base: position 52,252 of record DASZZM010000097.1, on the reverse strand, counting down.
CTATGCCAGGCACGGCGCGGGTCTCTGGCCCGCTAGCGCAGAGAGCGGCGCAGGCCGCGCGAGATCCTCGGAATGCCCATGTCTGGGCTCCCGGGCCGCCGCCCGCCACCAACCCGGCGATGGGCCGGCGGCGGGCATCCTCTCTCCTCGTGCGTCCTGGTTCAGCCCTGGCCCTGGCCTCCTTCGCCTCCCTCGCCGGGGCCGGAAGCCCGGCTCCCCTCGCCTGGACCCGGCGCCTTTTCCTCCGCACCCGGGCTCGGAGCCGCGCCTGGGCTTGCAGCCTCGCTCCGGATACCGCCCGCGCCGGGACTTTGGGCCTGGCCACTCGTGCCGGGGCTCGGGGCCTCGCTCCGGGCACCGCCGGGGCCCGCGGCGCTGGCCGCGGCTCCCGGTCCAGGCGCTGGACCGGACGCGCCGGGGCTGGGAGCGTGGGCACCTGTGCCGGCAGGCGTGACTCTCCCGGCCGGTCCGGCGCTCGGCGCCTTCTCCACTCGAATCCGCGGCGGTCTCTCCACCCGCGTCCGCGGCGGCTTCTTCACGGCTGCCGGTGCCGGCGGCCTCTGCACTGTCCGCGTCGGCCGCTCCGGCCTCGACGCGGGTGCCGGCGACGGCTTCCCCGGCCGTGGCGGCACCTTCGCCGGCGCAGGCGCCCTCACCGGCTGCGGTTGGGCCTTGGCCGCCAGCGGCGATTTCACCGGCCGCGATGGCGCTGCCGCGGTCCGCGGAGTCCCGGACGATGGTCGCGCCGGCGCGGCAGCGTCACGGCGGCTCTCGGCGCCGGCCGAGGTCCCTCCGCGCCCACCGGTGCCGCGGGGGGTCCGGCTCGCGGCCGGCCTCGCGGCCGGACGCGCCGCGGGTTGCCTCACGGCCGGTCGACCCGCGGGCTTGCCGGTGGGCGCGGCCTTCCGGGCGGGGTGAGCTATCCCCCCGCGGTCTGCCGGACGGGCCGCGGCTGCCCGGCCCGCGCGCGGAGGCGGAACCGCCGGACCGCGAGACCGGGCCGCTGCCGCCGCGGGCGCACGAGCGCTCGCGGCGCGTTCACCGGAAACTCGCCGGGATGCCTCACTGCCCGCGCCGGCGGCGACGGCGGCTGTCGCGCCGGGCGGCCGGGCGGGACCGCCTGCGCGGCCCGTTGACCGGGCGGGACCGCCTGCGCGGCCTGTTGACCGGGCGGGACCGCCTTCGCGGCCCGTTGACCGGGCGGGGCCGCGTTCGCGGCCCCTTGGCGGCGGCGGCGGCGGCGGCCCGAGCCTGGCGCCTGGGGCTCTAGGCGCCAGCGCCGGCGCCGGCACCCCCGCGGCCGCGACCCCCTGCTGGCGTGGGAGTTGGTTGGCCGGCGCCGCGCTCGCCGACCTCGCGGCGAAAGGGACGGCCGCCCTCCTCGCAACACACCTCGATCGCGCGCCGGATGCCTTCGAGGGCATCGAGCTGCTTCTCCTCGTATTGAAGCGGCTCGCGCGCCCAGCTGCAGTTGACCTCGTAGCAAACCCTCAGGTATTTCTTGATGTCGTGCGGGACCGGGTGCTCTTGCACGTACTCGGCGATGACCCAGATCGCGAAATCCTCGCCGGTCATGTTGCTGGAGACCAGCTTCTCGCCGTCGTGGAGGGTCCTCTCCCTGCCTCGTTCGATCGAAACGATCGAGTACTCCACCAGCTTGACTCTGTCGTTGCTCAGATCCTTGTCCGCCATGATCTGCTTCTCCTTTTTTACTTCAGTTGCGGCGCCCGTGCCACCGGCGCCCTGATCGATAGGAACGACTCCGGATGACGAATCCGTAAGCGTAGCCGCGGCCATAGTGGCGCCGGGTGCGCCCGGAGCCATGGGAGCCAGCGCCGCGGAGCCCTGCTCGGCTATCTGCTGCATGCCCTTGGCCATCTGGGCCAGCCATCCCATCCACCAGGCGATGACGGCCATGGGCAGCTTGAACATCTGGTTGAACGTCTCATTCATAGTTCCTCCCCAAGCGCTTCTCGGTCACCGCGTCAGCCGCCCCTCGCGGCACCGCGGAGGAGCAGGCCTCCGAGCGCCAGGACGAGCAACGCGCCGAGGGCGTCTCGCCAGGCGCCTGACAAGGCGCTGCCAGCCATCTGATGCATAACCAGGACCACGGCCGCCAGGAGCATCAGCAGGGCCGCGGAGCGGGTCCCCTCCAGGCGGCGCGGCGCGGGCTTCTCGGCCGCGGCGGAGCGCGGGCGGGCGCGCCCCTCGTCGGCCAGCATGAGCAGCTCGTCGAGCCTCTGAGGAAGCTCGGCCAGCGCCGTGGCGTAGCGGTCGAGATGCGAGCTCCAGTGGGCCGGGTCGAAGGCCTGGCGGACCTGCTCCATGCCGGCCAGCAGGCGCACCTCTTGCAGCCCTTCGCGCAGCCCATCGCCCTGCGGCCACAGGCGCCGCGCCACGACCGCGGCCGCGCACAGGCCGCGCAGGAAGGCGACGAGGTGGGGACGCGGCCGGTAGCCGCACTCGCGCGCATGGCGCGCGTAGACGAACAGGTGCTCGGCCAGGCTCTCGCCGCTCGTGCTCCAGGCTCCGTCGCGGAAGGGGACGATCTGGCGCAAGCGAGTGCGCAGCTGGGCTTCGCTGGCCGCCTCGTCCTGCCTGGCCGTCTCGCGCAGCAGGAAGCTGGCGGCGTCGTCCGGCTCGCCCGCGGCGACCGCGATCACGAAGTCGCGCAGGTTGGCGCGCGCCGCCGCCGGCACGCGGATGAACGGCCCGGAGAGGAAGCTCAATTGTCCGCTCGGCAGGAGCCGGACGCCGGTCTCGCGCAGCTCGGCCGGGGACAGGCGGCCGAGCAGGGACTGGTGCAGCCACACCGTGCACAGCCGCCGGGCGAGCTCCTGGCGGCCGCGCTCCCCGGGTGGCAGGGAGCCGCCCAGGCCCGCGCTCCCGAGGTCCTCCCCGCCCGGATCGGTCGTCGCCAGCAGCCGCGCCGTGGCCAGCCCGGGGCACGCGGCCAGCGGCGCCAGGAGGCCGAAGGTGGCCGCGTCGCCGGCCAGCAGATCGAGCGCCTTGACCTCGAACCGGAGGTCCGTTCGCGCCAGCACCGCCTGGCGGAAGTCGTCGATAGCCTCGGCCACGGGGAAGTCGTTAAAGCCGCCGGCGGCGAAGGCGCCGGCGAGCAGCGGCAGGGCCTCGAGCTCAGCCGCGAGCTCCTCCTCGGCTCCAGCCTGGACCAGGCGCACGAGCACCGGCGTGCCGTCGGCCAGGCGCCCCCGGTGCGCCTGCACCAGTAAGCGCGCTTCGTAAGGCTCGGCCTCCAGGACCGCGAAGACCTCTTCGGCCGGCCGCCCGAGCTCGGCGGCGATCTGCCGCCGGACGAGGTCGATCGGCATGGGCGCACCCAGCTCCGGCAGCGCCGCAAGCTCGAAGCAGTCACATGCCGGCAGCAGGTCGACCCGCGATCCCAGGTAGACGGCGAAGCAGGAGAACACCGGCCCCAGGCCGTCGAGCGCCAGGCGCAGCCGGCGGCCGAAGCCCTCCCCGCCTGCCGCTTCCGGCGCGCCGGGGGGCACGTGGCGGGGGCGGCCCAGAAGCCCGTGGCGAGCCAGGCTGCGCTCCACCTCGCGCCTCCGCCCTGAGGGGTCGCGCGCGGCGCGCCCGCGGCGCGGCGCCTGCGTCCAGGTCACCTCGGCCCTCCCCCGCCTGCCCCGGCAGCACCGGCCTTCGCCAGTCCGCCGACCAGGGCATCGAGGTCCTGGTAGCGGAAGATGTCCCCGAGGTGGTTGTGCCGCGCCAGGGCCGGGTGGTAGACCTGCAGCGCCTGCTCGGCGGGAGCGCGCACCAGGCGTTCCCAGAGCTGCTCGCACCCCTTGGCCTGGTAGCGCTGGTAGCTGGCGATCAAATCCTCCGCGTCCGGAGTGACGTCCTGGCGCATGATGAGAACGGACTGCAGGCCGTTGACGAAGCCTCCGTCGCGGGCCAGCTCGGCGCCGTGCGGCCCGATGAGCAGCTCGGCCATGATGTGGGGCTGGCGCTGGTTGACCACGGTATAGGCCCACGCCACGCCGGCATAGGCGCTCAGCCGAGCCGCCTCGTCGGGCGCCTGCTGCCGCGCCATCGCGAAGAGCTGCCAGTCCGAGCAGGGCAGGAAGTTGATCGGCGAGAAAAAGAGGGCGCGGCCGACGCCGTGCCAGAAGTAGCCGAGGATCTCGCCGGCCTCCGCGCCGGCGACCTCGCGGATGGCGCGGTCGACGGACGAGAGGATCGGTTGGTTGAAGACCTGCGGGTAGAGGCCGAGCTGCTCGACCGCCGCTCCGAAGTAGCCCGGCCGCACATTGTCCCGGCAGAGGTCGATGGCCTCGGCGACGCGCCGGCGCACCTCCTCGTAGGGAGTCGGCGGGAGGTTCTCCAGGCGGTTCTGGACGATGCCCAGCCCGATGCCGGCGTTGAGCATGGTCAGGCTCTTGGCCGGCAGGTCGGGGGTCTTCTCGAGGCTCAGGATGCCGTGGGGCTGGATGCCCTGCCGGAAGAAGCTCTCGGCGTAGTCGTGCCCCAGCCCCTCGACCGCCCAGAGGGCGCGGAAGTCGCCCAGCGCGTAGGCGGCGTCGACGAGCTTGCGCAGCGGAAATGGCGGCGTCGCGGCCTCGCCGATCAGCTTGGCGACCTGCTGGACCAGCAGGAACACCTGGATCTTGTTCCGGAGCTCCTCGAAGGCGGCGACGCTGCCGCCCGAGAGCGCCGTCTGCAGCCCTGCCGCCGAGCGCCGCGCGAGCGCGGTGGCCAGGTTGGCGATCTTTTCGGGGTCGTACAGCCGCGGATCGAGGACCTTCGCGGCCAGGTCCACGGCACCGTTCCCCACGCGGTCGCCGATCTGGAAGAGCCGCTGCAAGGTGCCGCCCAGGCTGGCCTCGGCCGCCTTGGCCACGTGGTCGAGCGCGTCGTCCACTTCGCCGGGGGAGCGCAGGAGGTTGGCCATCTGCTGGAGGCCGAACAGCGGCATCGCCAGCGAGGCGCTGAAAGCCGACTTGGCTAGGTCACGCATGATTAGTTAACCTCCTTTGCGAAGGGTCTCGGTTCGCTGGCGATCCAGGCCTACTCAAAGCATCCATCGGATCTCCCCCCGCAACCCCTCGATCCCCTTCCCACCCCTCCGGGGGGGAAGGGGACGCCCCCGCCCTCCTGCGCACCAACCGTTCCCCCCGCCTTCCTCCTGCGCGCCAACGAGTATCGGTCCTGGCACTAGGGTCCTTTCGAGGGCATCGGCCCCCAGCCGGTGGTTGGCGGCTGCCCCGGGGCCGGCCCGCTCCCGCCTCCGGCCGGGCTCCCTGGTCCTTTTGCCCCGCCGCCGGGCGACGAGCCGGCCGCCTGGCCGCCGCAGCCGCCGCAGCCGGGCATCATCCGGCTGGCGGCCTGGACCGAGCGCTGCATGACGCCGGCCGTCATGCGCATCATGTTGGCCGGGTTGAGCGCGTCGAGCGACATCCAGCCGAACATCATGTCGACCATGCCGCGCTGGGCCTGGTCGCCGGCGTCGAAGGCGCCCTGCCACAGGCCGCCGCCGAGCTGCCCTTTGGCCGCCGCGGTGACCGCGTCGAAGCCCTGCGTCGCGGCACCGAACGGGTGGCTCATGTCGCGCGGCAGGGCCATCTCGGCCACCTGCTTGATGCCGAACAGCGGCATGGCCCACGAGAAGCTCAGGATGGATTTGGTCAGCTCACGCATCGGACCTCCTTCTTGACTGCCGGGGCCGGTCAAGGGCTCCTGCGCAGGGTCTTCAGGGACAGCACCACGGCGGCCGCGACGACCACGACCTCGGCGGTGAACAGGTTGACCCCCAGCACGGCGCGCTCGCCGGTGGCGACCATCAGCAACGCGACGCCGGAGGCAACCGTGGCCAGGTTGAAGGCGCGCGCCGCGGCCCCCGTCTCGACCCCGGGAGAGCCGGCGCCCGCCGAGCCCGCCGAGCCCGCCGCGAGCTCGCCGCGGGCGAGCCGGCCGAACAGCGAAGCCGCGCGCGGGCCGCCATCGCGCGCCAGGCTGCCGCCCGCCGCCGACCACTCCACGATCCGGTCGTAGGAGAACAGCACGTTCCAGGCATCCAGCCGCAGGTAGCGGTCGCACACCAAGGCCAGGTAGCTTCCGATGTCGAAGCCGGGCGCGAAGCGGGTGATCAGGCCGTCGATGGCGATCGAGGAGCGGATGTACTTGATCACGTCGCGCTCCGGCCAGATGCCGGTGGCGCGCGACAGCCGCAGCATGTCGAGCATGACCAGGGTGAAGTTCTTGCGCAGCCGGTGCTCCCTGCCCTTGAGCTCGTACCAGCTGTCGGCCATGCGGTTGAGGCCCTCGCGGAAGCCTTGCGGGTCGGAGTCGCGGTCCAGCTCCGACACCTTGAAGAAGGCCTCGCACATGCCATCGAGGTCCGCCCGCGTGTAGGCCAGGGTCAGGCCCACCAGGTGCCGCCGCGAATAGTGGCTGAGCACGCCGGTGATGCCGAAGTCGATGTAGCCGACCACGTTGCCGGACAGGATCATCAGGTTGGCGGGATGGAGGTCGGCGTGAAACATGCCGTAGCGGAAGGCGTCGCCGAGGAAGTTGTCGATGATGTTGCGGGCGAAGCCCTGGGGCTCGAAGCCGGCGAGCTCGAGGCGGCGCAGCGTCATCTCGTCCGCCGCGCCGCGGGCGCGCAGGTAGTCGAGCAGCGTCAAGCCGGCGAGGAACTCGGCGACCAGGATGCGGCTGGTGGTGTAGGTCCAGAACACCTCGGGCACCTGCTCGGCCGCGTTGTCGCGCGCGTTGGCGCGCAGCCGCTCCATGTAGCGGGCTTCGATGCGGTAGTCGAGCTCCTCCCTGGTCCAGCCGAGGAACTCGGAGAGCGGCTCGATCAGCCAGTAGAGGGGTTTCAGATGCAGGAAACGGATGGCGCGCACCGCCGACGCCATGAGCAGGATGTCGCCGGCGAAGTCGGTCTTGACCGTCGGCCGCTGCACCTTGACCGCGAGCTTGCGCTCGCCGAGCCAGGCCACATGGACCTGGCCGATCGAGGCGGTGGCGATGGGCTCGGGGTCGAAGCGGTCGAAGAGATCGTCCGGTCTCCGGCCGTGCTCTTCGAGAAAGACCTGCTCGATGGCCGCGAAGCTGCACGGCGACACCCTGTCGAGCAGGTTGGAGAGCGCGTCGCAGTACTCGAAAGACAGGATGTCCGGCTGCAAGGCGAGCATCTGGCCGAACTTGATGAAGGTGCCGCCGAGCTGCTCGAGCACGGCGCTCAGGCGCTGCGGTCCCGGCAGATCGAGAGGCGGCAGGCGCCGGACCAGCCAACGGGTGGCGCGCCAGTCCGCCGACCGCCTGCCGAGGGCGGTGCGGGCGAGCACGATGGCCGCCCCGTGCGCGGCAAGGACCCGGCAGATGCGCGCCAGCCGGCGGAGATTGGAGCCGAGCGATCTCACAGAGCTTGCCTCCGGCGCGGCGGGCCGGCCTCGGCGCTCTCCCGGCCGGCGGCTTCGCCGGCGGGGTTGGAGCCATGGGCGCCATGAGCACCATGGCCGCCATCGGCACCATGCGCTCCATCGCCGGCGCCGGCGCCATCCTCGTCGTCGAAGATCGAGCCGACGAAGATCGACCGGCGGCGGCGGCGCATCGAGTCGAGGGCATCCTGGATGCGGGCGCGCACCTCGGCGCTGATCTCGCGCACCGCCGCCGCGTCGTCCGCGGCCTCCGGCCCGTAGCGGCGCTGGATCGGCAGCGGCGCCAGGAACCGCGTGTGCCATTTCGTGGGCAAGGGCAGTCCGGGCAGCGGGAAGTTCGGGCACAGCGGGAGGAACGGCCACTCCATGAAGCGGCGGAACCAGCGCCATTCGAGCTTGCCCAGGATCGGGTAGATTTCGGCGCTTCCTGCGGTGACGAAGGGCACCAGGGGGGCGCGGTTGCGCAACGCCATCTTCACGTACTCGTCGCGCCCGAACTTGCCCAGCCGGTAGGCGTCGCGATACATGGTGAAGGCTCCCTGGATGCCCTCCGGGAACATGCCGAGCAGCTCGTCCTGGCCGAGCACCCAGTCGGCGTTCTCCTGGCAGGCGAAAATCCCGCCCAGCTTGGTCATGTAGTTGGCCAGGTAGGGGAACTTCACCAGCGTGGGATGGACGAGGAAGCGCGGGTAGCGGCCGGTCGAGCGCACCAGCGTGTGCAGCGCCATCACTCCGTCCCACGGCATGAAGCCGCGGTGCACCCCGACCAGCACCGCCCGGCCGGCGCGCGGCACGTGCTCGAGCCCCGCCACCTCGATGCGCCAGTAGTAGCGGTGCAGGAAGTGGAACAGCGTCCGCCCGTAGGCCGCGATGTAGGGCTTGCTCATGCCGTAGTCGTCGAAAGCGGTGATCTCCGGGAGCTCCGGGTACGCCGGGATCGCCGGGACCGCCGGGATCGCCGGAAGCGCCGGGACGGCGGGCGCGGCGGACATGGCGGACATGGCGGAGACACCGGATGCGCCGCCAACCTCTCTCGCCCGGGTGGCCGGGGCGGCGGCGGGCGGCGGCACGCCCGTTGCGCCGGCGCGCTGCCGGGGGCGGCGGCCGGGCGGCAGGGCGTCGAGGAGGGCCTCGACGCTGCCCTGGCGCGGGGAGAAGCCCAGCTCGTCGCGGATCCTCCGCCCCGAGACCGTGCTGGTGTGGCGCAGATAGGCCACCTGCTCGATGGGCGCGGCCCAGCCGAGGCGCGCCGGTAAGGCGCGCAACAGGCGCTGCAAAGCGAAGGGCACAGCCAGGCGCACGCCACCCGCCAGGCGCAGCGCCGCGCGCACCGGCACGACCCCGGCGGGCGCCACGTAGTAGACCTCCGCGCCGCGGTTGCGGCCCGGTGCCGGGATCTTGCTGCCGCCGTCTTCGCCCTCTTCGACAGCTCGGCGCACCGCCGCGGCCAGGTCCGCGCCGGCGAGGAGCTGCACCGAAGGGTCGTATCCGGAGGGCACCACCGCCACCCGCGCGCGCAGCAGGGCGCAGAGGAAGTCCTCGCCGTCGGGCGCGCATATCGCCGCCGGCCGCAACACAATGAGGCGAGGCGCCGGCGTTCCGGTCCCGGCAAGGACTGATTCCGCCAGGTTTTCGAGCTCGGCCCACGAGCGGGCGATCGGGTTGGCGGCGCGCGGCAGGATGGCGTCCTCGCCGGCGTGGCCCGGATGGTGGTGGCTCGGCTCGACCACCGCCGCGCTGGACAGCAGGATGAATCGCCGCGGCCGGTGGACCGCGCAGGCGCGCAGCAACGCCGCGGCGTCGGCCAGGTCCGGCTGGCCGGAGCGGCGAACGAACGGGGGCCGGTAGACCACGACGTTTCCCGCCGCCTCGGCGAGGGCATCTCCTGCGTAGCGGTCTTCGCCATCCTGCCGTTGCCGCGGCGGCGCCGGCACGAGCCGGCAGCCCGTCACCCGCGGGCTCGCCGCCAGGGCCTCGACCAACAGGTTGGCGAGGCTGCTCGGGGGAGCGACGATCAGGACCTTGTGCATCATGTCTGCTCGACCCAGCGCTCCGCCGAACCGGCGTCTTCGGCACGAGCGCCGTTCCCGCGGCTTTCCGCGCCGCCGCCGTCCGAGCGGTGGCGGTGCTCGCGCCCGCCGCCGTTGCTCGGAGCGGCTGCCGAGATGGCCGAGGTGGCGGCCGCGAGAACGGCCGCCAGCCCGCTGCTGGTATCCGGCTCGGGGCGCTCGGCGATCTCGCCGATCCCGCCGATCTCGCCGATTGCGGCCAGGCCGCTGTCCCCGGCGGTGAGGGCGCGGGTGACCGCCTGCGCGGTCTGCTGCGCCGAGACGATCACCGGGGTGATGCCGCCGCCGGGCCGCGTCCAGTGGCCGACGAAGAACAGGTTGCGGATCGGGCTGGTCAGCTCGGGACGGCGAGCGCCGAGCTGGTCCGGCGACATCTCCCAGCCCAGCATCGCGCCCTGGTGGTTGAGGGTGAAGCGCCATGCGGTCTGCGCCGACGCGCTGGTCGCCACCACGATCTTGCCGTCGATCCCGTCGATCATGCTGGACAGGCGAGACAGCACGAAGCTCTCGATCCGCTGCTTGTGGGCCGGCCAGTCGTCCACCGCCGCGTAATCCATCTCCAGCACCTTCTGGACGATCACCACCTGCCCGCCCGGCGGCGCCATCGCCGGCTCATAGAGGGTGGGGGCGAAGATCTTGAAGCGCAGGGCGTCGCTGCCCACCCGGTCCATCTCCCAGGAGTCCCAGTAATAGCCCTGCGCTTGCTCCAGCACCTCCGCCGGCACTCCGGCCAGCCCGATGTGGGTGAGCCAGCAAGGGAAGGTCGGGCGCAGGCCGCGCAGGCCCTGTAAGGTTCCGGGCGGCAGGTGTTCGGACCCGACCATGCCTTCCAGGGTCCCCAGCAGGTCGGCGTTGGAGACGACCGCGGCGCAGCGCACCGTGCCCGCGAAGCGCACCGGCCCGCGCAGGGTCTCGATGGCCACGCCGCGCGCCGCCCCGCGCTCGACGACGACGCGCCGCGCCAGCGTGCTCATCAGGATGTGGCCGCCGTGCTCTTCGAAACAGCGCGCCAGCTCGTCGGCAAAGGCCTGCGAGCCCCCTTTCGGATAGTAGTTGCCCAGGAAGTACGACAGCCGCAGCATGGAGTCGAAGACGAACGAGGTGCGGCCGGGAGGCGAGCCCCAGTGCGGGCAGTCGGCGGTGAGCAGGAGCTTGAGCTTGCGGTCGGCGAAGCGGCGGTCGAGCGCCTGGCGCACGGTGAGCTCGCGATAGGGAGCCAGGCGCGGTACCTCGCGGCCCCGGAAGTACTCGAGCAGGCCCAGCAGGTAGGTCTCGCGCACCTCGGCGAAGAAGGCGTCGATCGCCGCCGATTCGTGCGGGAACTCGGCATGGAGCTTGGCGAGGTAGGCCGCGAGGTCGGCGGCCACCGCGAAGCGCGAGCCGTCCGGGAAGTGGAAGGTATCGACCGGATCCATCTTCACCCAGCCGGTCTCGACGCCGAGCTGAACGAGCAGCCGTCCGGTGAGCGTCTCGGCGTTGCCGAGCAGGGGATAGAAATGGGTGGCGGCGTCGAAGGTATAGCCGGCCCGCCGGAAGGTGCTGCAGTAGCCGCCGGCCATGTAGTGCTGCTCGACGAGCAGCACTTTGGCGCCTTCGCGCGCCAGCAGGTTGGCGGCGATCAGACCGCCGATGCCGGAGCCGATGATCACCACGTCATAGTGCGGCCGCGGCGCCGCGCGCAGGCCGCGGAACAAGCGCTTCATGACGCCGTCTCCGCCGGCGGCCGGTTGCGGCCGTAGGCCTCGTGCGCCGCCACGAACTCGCCGCTGGCCAGCGCCGCGCCCATCGACAGCTCGCCGGCCAGCAGCGTCGCCGCGGCGATCTCGGCCAGCTTGGCCGCCCCTCCCGACCCCGCGCAGCCGAGCATCTCCAGGCACTCGCGCGCGGTCGGCAGACCGGTGCCTCCGCCCACCGTCGCCACCGTCAGCGACGGCAAGGTCACGCTGGCGTACAGATCGCCTCCCTCCACCAGCTCGAAATTCGTGATCCCCACCGCCGAGTTGGCGACGTTGGCCACGTCCTGGCCGCAGGCGATGAACAGCGCCGCCAGCCCGTTGGCATAGTGGCCGTTGTAGCCGAGCGCACCGGCCTGCAGATGGCCAAGCACCGTATGGCGCCACAGGTCGCACAGCTGCTCGGGCGTGGCGTGCAGGTAGGCGCGCACCAGCCGCGCCGGCAGCCGCGCCCCGGCGATCACTTTCTTGCCCTTGCCGCCGGCCAGCAACGACCCGCTGGCCCGCTTCTCCGAGTCCAGGCCGCTGAAGACGTAGTAGCGCCGTGCCGCGCTGTGGGCGACGATCCACCGGCAGGCCGCATCGGTGGCCTTGGCGATCATGTTCATGCCGTGCGCGTCGGCCGTCGAGTAGCAGAAGTTCACCATCACCTCGCGGCCCAGCGGCCGCGGCTCGAGGCGCAGCAGCTTGCCGTGCCGGGTGGTCGACTCGGCCGCGGCGCGCACCTCCTCGATCTTCCCCAACAGCTCGCCGCAGAAGGCATGCGCCTCGGCCACGCCGTCGAGCACGAACACCGGCGTCACCCGGTTCTCGTCGGCGTACAGGCGGGTCACCGCCCCGCCGGCCCGCGTCAAGGTCACCATGCCGCGCTCGTAGGAGCGCACCAGCGCCCCTTCCGAGGTGGCCAGGGGCACATAGAACAGGCCATGGGCATGCTCGCCGACGACCCGCAGCGGACCGGCCACCCCCAGCGGCACCTGCGCCGCGCCGATCGGGTTCTCGACATTGCCGCGCATCTGCTCGCCGGGCGTCGAGCAGGCCCCGACGTGCGCCAGCCGCGCGCCGGTGCGCCGCTCCACCCAGCGGCGGCGCTCCTCGACGTCGGCGGCGCCGTAGCCCTGCCGGTCGAGCCGCGGCACGAGATCGCCGGAGCCAAGCTCGGGCGGGAGCGACGTGGCCTCCCCCACCCCTGCCGCACGAACGAGGTCTTCTCTAGTCGGCGCCGCTGGTGGGCGGCCCCGTGGTATGAAACTGCGCTCGCTAACCAGCGATGGCGGACTCAGATCTATTGGATCGCCCCCCGCAACCCCCGCGGATCCCCTTCCCGGTTTTCCGGAGCCGCCGGGTCCCTGCCCGGCGGTGGCCTGGGGGGAAGGGGACGCCCCCTCCCCTGGCGCACGAATGAATTCTTCGCCGCCGGCAATGGAGCGGGTGCCGTCCCCGCCGGTGCCGCGCGCCAGGGAGCGCGGCCGGCTCATGCGGGACCCTCTCCGGACGGCGCGGCGTGGAAATCGCCGCCTTGGCGCTCGGGCGCCGCGAACACCAGGGCGCTGCAGTGGCCGTCGGCGCTGAGCGCGGTGGCCAGCGCGCAGCGCGCCGCGCCGGGCGGCAGGCGCCGGGTCTCGGCGGAGAGCCCGGAGAGGGGAAAGCCGTCCTCGGTCGCCTCCAGGCCGAGGATGCCGGGAAGCACCCCGTCGCGCAGCCCGGCGATCAGCTCGACGGCTTGCAGCGCGCCGGAGGCGCCCAGCGCCTCGCCGAGCATGGCCTTGACGGCGGTGACCGGCAGACCGGCGGCATGATCGCCCAGCGCTGCGGCGATGCCCGCCGCCTCGTTGCGGTCCCCCGCCATGCTGCCGTTGGCCGAGGCCGAGACCCAATCGACGTCCCGCGCGCTCACCCCGGCGTCGTCCAGGGCGATGCGGATGGCGCGCGCCATGGCCGCCGCGCCGGCCGGGCCGCCGCGCGAGGTGTCGAAGGCGCTGCCGTGGCCGGCGAGCTCGGCCTGCACCACCGCGCCCCGCGCCGCCGCGGCCTCGGCGTCTTCGAGCATCAGCAGGGCGGCTCCCTCGGAGAGGCTGAAGCCGTTGCGCCGCGCGTCGAACGGGATCGGCGACTCGCGGGCACGGCCGGCCGCCGCGATGTTCGCCGGGTCCTCCGGGTCCTGCGAGCCGCACAGGCGGCCGGCGCGGAAGAGCCCGAAGAAGGACTCGAAGCAGAGCTCCTCGGCGCCCCCGGCCAGCAAGGCGGCGGCGCGGCCGCCGCGGATCAGGTCGGCGGCCTGGGCGATCGCCAGCAGGCCCGAGGCTTCGCCCGCGGCAAGGGTCGAGTTGACGCCGCGCAGGCCGTGCCAGATCGCCGCCTGGCCGGCCGCGGCGTTGATGACGCTGTTGGCGAAATCCATCGGGCTGACGTGGGTGGGGCCGAGCTGCAGGCCGCGGCGGTCGAACTCGGCGATGGTGCGGATGCTGCAGAACATCGTCCCCAGGACCAGGCCTACTTCGTGGCGGGCCCGCAGCTCGGCCGACCAGCCGCTGTCGGCCAGGGCGAGCTGCGCCGCCACCACCAGCAGCCTCCCGGTGCGGTCGAGGGGGCGCAAGTTGCGCTCTCCCACCCAGGCGCGGGCGTCGAAGGGGCGGATCTCGCCCGCCTCGTGGCAGCCGATCCCCGCGGTCGCGAACAGCTCGATCGGCCGCCGCGCGGAGCGCCGCTCGGCGAGCGCCTGGTGCAGCGCCGCCGGCGAGTGGCCGAGCGGCGAGACCACTCCCGCCCCGGTGACCACCACCCGGCGGGTCACGGCGCCGCGCCCCCCTCCGCCGCAGAGACCTTCCTCAGGATGACCGAAGCGTTGTTGCCGCCGAAGGCGTAGGCGTTGTTCATCGCCACCTCGACGCGGTGGTCGCGCGCCTCGTTGGGCACGTAGTCGAGGTCGTCCTCCGGCTCCTCCAGGTTCATGGTCGGCGGGATGCGGTCGGTCGCCACCGCCAGGGCGCACACCGCCGCCTCGATCGCCGAGGCCGCGCCCATGGTGTGGCCAATCATCGATTTCACCGAGCTGATGGGCGTGCGGCTGGCCGGGCCGTAAACCCGCCGCATCGCCAGGCTTTCCAGCCGGTCGTTGGTCGGAGTGCCGGTGCCATGAGCGCTGATGTAGCTCACCGCCTCGTGTGCCAGGCCGGCGTCGGCGAGGGCGCGCCACATCGCCCGCGCCGCTCCCTCCGCCTCGGGATGGGCGGCGGTCATGTGGTGGGCGTCGCAGGACAGCCCGTACCCTGCCAGCTCGGCGTAGATCCGCGCGCCGCGCCGTCGCGCGCTGTCCAGAGGCTCGAGGACCAGCACGCCGGCTCCTTCCCCCGGGATCATACCCTTGCGCCTGCGGTCGAAAGGCTGGCAGCGCTCGGGCGCGATCGCCCCGAGGCGGGCGAAGCCGGTGTAGGTGATGCGCGAGAACGCGTCGGCGCCGCCGGCCAGCATCAGCTCGGCGCGGCCGGCGCGCAGCACGTCCATGGCATGCGCGATGGCGTAGTTGCCGGCGGCGCAGGCGGCCGGGATCATGGTATTGACCCCGCCAAATCCCAGCTCGCAGGCGACGTGCACCGCGATCGACTGGCAGGGGTAGAGGGCCATGAACTCGCCGCCGACCTGGTCGAGCTGGCCGGCGAGGAAACGGTCGTCGAAGCGCTCGACCTCCCGCGGCTCGCCCGAGGTGGTGCCCATGGCGATTCCGGCGCGCTCGCCCTCGACCGCCGCGGGATCGATCCCCGCGTCGGCAAGGGCCAGCCGCGCCGCCGCGATGGCGAACTGCGAGGCGCGGCCGAGACGCTCGCGGTCGAGCACGCGGACGTGCGGCGCGGCGTCGAAGCCCTGCACCTCGGCGCCGAGATGAACGGAGAAGGCGGCGGTGTCGAAAGAAGCCACCGGCGAGAAACCGCAGCGGCCGGCGAGGAGGTTCCGCCACATCTCCTCATGGCCGGTGCCCACGGGAGTGACCACCCCGAGGCCGGTCACCGCGATGCGCCGACTCATTCCCAGCCTCCTAGCGCGCGGGACATGGGCAAGACTATGTCCTCATTCTTGCAGCAAGCAATGAACGGGGGGGACGAAAATGGGTCCAGCCCGGCCCAGGGTCTACGTCCGGTCCCCCTATGGGTCTCGCCCTGGGGTTCCCCACCCTGGGCCGATCCCGGTCCCCCAGCCGATCCTACCTCTTCTCGGCGCTCGCCCTGGCGGTGGGCTGGCTCAGCGCCGGGGTGTCAGGCCGCGCGCTTTCTTCTTAGCTGCCACCGGCTGTGCCGACCCCGAGGTATGAAACAGCGCTCGCTAACTGGCGATGGCGGCCTCCAATCTATCGGATCTCCCCCCGCAACCCCTCGATCCCCTTCCCGGTTTTCCGGAGCCGCCGGGTCCCTGCCCGGCGGTGGCCGGGGG
The DNA here is from genome assembly GCA_035544895.1 of Thermoanaerobaculia bacterium. Taxonomy (GTDB): domain Bacteria; phylum Acidobacteriota; class Thermoanaerobaculia; order Multivoradales; family UBA5704; genus JASLEW01. The sequence goes on along the minus strand of DASZZM010000097.1, from coordinate 36,619 downwards.
GAAGGGGACGCCCCCTCCCTCTCGGTGCAGGAGTTTCGTCTTAGGGGTGGCAGGCCGCGCTCAACCCAGGGCCTCCTGCCGCGCGGCCAGCTCGGCCTGGCGCCGGCGGACGAGGTCCACCATGGCCGGCAGGCTGTCGACGTCTTTGTAGCTCTCGTCAGGCAGCTCGAGCTGGAAGGCAAGATCGACGTCGACCCCGATCTCGAGCAGCGACAAAGAGTCCAGGTTGAGGTCGTCGCGCAAGGTGGCGCCGTCCGGAATACGCTGCAAGTCGATACCGGCGACGTTGGCGATGATCTGCTTGATGCGGGCCCTTACCTCATCGGTCTCTTCAACCATGACATCCATGGTTCAATGTCCTCCTCCTCCCGCACGCGGCCCCGCCTGCATGCCCTGAGCGCAAGAGCGGCGGGCGGCCGCGGTGGACACGGCACATCCACGCAGGCCCAGAGAGACGCAGCAGGCCGGCGAGCTGCTCTTCGGGGCCTCCGCCAGGAACGCCGCGCTACGACGGTCAGCCAGCACGCTAAGCCCGATCCTTTTATGGATCAATCAACTTGGAGGCCCAAAAGAGGTCCAGCGGCGCCTCAGCCGCCTCAGCCAGGCCTGCCGGACGGCGGCGGACGGAGAAGGCCGTGCTCATAGGCCAGCCGGACGGCTTGCCTGCGCTGGCCCACTCCGAGCTTCTCGAGGATGCTATGGACGTGGTTCTTGACCGTCTGAGTGCTGATCCGCAGCTGCCGGCCTATCTCTTTGTTGCGCAGGCCGGCGGCCACCGCCGCAAGGACTTCGATCTCGCGCCGGGTCAGCGGCTCGGGCTCCTGCGGTGCGCCCCGGCCGCGCTGCTGCTCGAGGCTCGCGATGCGCGCCACCACCGAGGCGGCGACGCGCGGCGAGCAGCGGGAGTTGCCGTCGTGGACCGAGCGGATGGCAGCCACGAGATCGGCGGGAGAGGTGCTCTGCAACACGTAACCCAGCGCCCCGGCCTCGATGAAATCGACCACCCTCTCGTCCTCGCGGTCGAGCCCGAGCACCAGCAGCTTCGAGCCGGTATGCCGCTCGCGCACCGCGACGGTGCGCGCCAGAGCCGTTTCACGGTCCAGGGCGGCGTCGACCAGCACGACGTCGGCCCTGGCGCCGATCGCGCCGAACGCACCGATCGCGCCGATCGCGCCGATCGCGCCGATCGGGCCGGCCGAGCCGGCCGCAGCGGGGCCGCCATCCGGCGGGGCAGGCGGCGGGATGGCCGAGAGCGGCTCGCCGGTCGGCGCCGCCGAGCCGATCACCCGCAGCTCATCGCGGTTGGCCAGCAGAGCGGCGACAGAATCGGCAAACAGCCGGTTGTCGCTCACGATCATGATTCCTATCGGTCGTCCCATGGCGTGAAGCCGCCGGCCGTAGTTGAGTATCAGCGCAGAACCTGCGCTCTTCCGGTCTATCCGGCCATGGACCGAAAGGTTTAAAAAAGAGGTACTCAGGATTACAGTGCCGCCAACAAGGCTGACAGGGACAGCCGCCGGATCTGGCGGCAACTAAAACGAAATCGGTTCGTGCGCCAAGGGCGGGGCGGCGCCGGCACGGCTAGGACCGGGAGCGCCGTCTCTCTTCCAGCCAACCTCGCGCGTGCGCGTAGTGGACCGCGTTCCAGCGGCCGTTCACGCCGAGAGTTTCGAGGATGTTGTGCACATGGTTCTTGACCGTGTGGACGGACAGGAAGAGCCGCTCGGCGATCTCCTGGTTGCTCAAGCCGTCGGCGATCAAGCGGAGGATCTCGAGCTCGCGGGCTGTGAGGTTGAGGAAGTCGAGCTTTTCGGCGCGGCGCCTTTCGCGGCCGAGCTCGGACAGGCGCGAGAACAGCAGGTGGGTGACGCGGGGCGCGCAGATCGTCTCTCCGCGGGCCACTCCGCGGATGGCCGAGCGAAGCTCGCCAAGAGATTGCTGGCGAAAGAGATACCCCCTGGCCCCGGCTTCCAGGAGCTGCACCGCGTCTTCCCCCGCCTCCGCGGCGCCCAGGACCAGCATGCTCACCTGCGGAGCGCGATGGTTCACCTCGCGGATGAGGCGGAGCGCGCTGTCGCGCGGCTCGAGCCCCACCAGCATCACTTCGACCGGGCACCGGTCGAGCCGGTCGAGGGCGCCCTGAAAGTCTGCCGCCTCCTCGACCGCCGCGAACTCGGGAAGCGCGCCGAGCGCCGCGGCGAGGCACTCGCGAAAGAGCTGGTTCGATTCGACGATGAGCAGGCGCAAGCGCAACGCGTCTCCGCCCTGCGGTTCGTCTCCAGTGGTCACCGGCAGGCATCCCTCCACCGCCACGACTGGACCTTCCATGGATCTTTTATTATATCAAGTCTAGCGACTTGGAAAGCGCCCCCGCGGTGACAGAATGCGCCCAATCTCTTCACAGGATGAAGAAGAATGCGAGTCGCGTTGCCGGTTGAGACGATATTTAACATCAGGACGGCAACCGCCCCATTCAGCCCCGGACGCCACCCGCACCTGTCGCGTGATTCCATTAATTCATATCCTGTATGGATAATTTTGAGTGAGAAACCGTGAACGGACCCGGCCCTGCGGGACGCCCCGACCCCTGGCGCGTCCATTCTCTTTTCACTCCTATTGCGTCGGGGCGGCAAAGGAGCTGTGGAAGCTCGGCGGCACCGGCGCCTCCAGGTAGAGGGTGGCGCGCGGGCCGGCGGCCACGTCCAACGCGTCGAAGACGAGCACCCGGCTGGCGCGCGCTGCGCTGTCGAACAGAGGGCAGAGCAACGCCCCGCCGCGGGCATCCGCCGGGGCCGCCGGATCCGCCACCATCAGCGGTTCGCCCGCCAGGTAGTGGCCCGCCGGAGCCTGCCAGAGGTCCAGCGAGCCGGGCGCTGACCAGTCGACATGCACCAGCTGGTCGAAGAACTTGCGCCCGGGCCGGCCGGCCGCCGAGATGCCCAGCATCCAGAAGTCGCGGTAGGGGAGCTCGGCACGATGGAGACGGTAGAGATCGATGGCCGGGAAGTCGGGGGCGAGCTGGTAGTCGATCTCGTGCCGCGCCGCCAGGCGGCCGCCGCGCAGGTCGACCACCAGGCGGACGGGCCGGCCTTCGCCGACCGCGGTGAACAGGTCGGGCATCTCCTGGTACTGGTCGTAGACCGGCCGGTCGAGCTCGAGCAGGTCGACGGTCAGCCTGTCGCCGTCTTCGCTGGCATGGATGGTGTGCAGGCAGTAGCCGCTGCCGGCCGGTACCGAGGCCACGACCTCGCCGCTGTCGCGCGACACGACCAGCAGGCGGCTTCCCAGCTCCGGCTGCCAGGAAAGAGAGTCCATCAAGGTGCGCCCGCCGGCCAGCGACCGCAAGTCGAGCAGATAGGGACTGATGAAGAAGATCAAGTGTCCCGTGGAAGCGCAGAAGTCGTGCAGCGAGGCCGGATAGGGGAGCGGCACCCGGCGGCGGGCGAGCAGGGCGCCGGAGGGGGAGAATCGATAGACGTTGAGGCAGGGCTGCGCGCTGGCGTAGGAGATGCCGAAGTTGAGCAGCTCGCCGTTGCCGGGATCGATCTTGGCGTGGGCCGAGAACGGACTCAGCGCGTTCAAGGCGCCGCCGAAGGTGAAGGTGCCGCGCGTGGCCAGAGTGCGGGGATCGAGCTCCCAGGGAAGTCCCTGCTCGCCGCAGGCGAGCAGGGTGCCGCGGAACGGGTAGACGCTCACGTTGACCGGCGACTCGAGCGCGATGCCCCGTACCAGGCGGTCTCCCGGGAAGGCGGTCCCGAAGGCGCGGAAGACTGGGCGTTCGGCCTCTTCCTCCGCCGTCCACTTGGCGCTGCGCACGAAGCGGTTGGTGAAGTCGATGCCGTCATCGCCGAAGCGCAGGGCGCAGACCATGCCGTCGCCGTCCAGCCAGTGGCGGTAGCGCAGGCCGCCGCGCGCGAAGCGGGCGGGGCCATTCCAGTAACAGGTGCCGCGCACAAAGGCCGGGACCGCCCCCGCGATCTCGCGCAGGCGGTAGGACCGCTCTTCGGGAAGGAAGGAGAAGGCCCGCTCGAGCCCCGGGGCGAGGTCTTCCCGCGCCGGCGCGGCGGTGGCCGAGCCGACCTCTCTCACCGCTCGCCTTCGGCTCCGGCCAGCAGCGCCGGCCGTCCGGCGGCCGGCTCCGCGGGCCTCGCCAGACTTTCATCCGGGAGGCCGTCCGGCTTGTCGCGGGCCGGGCCGGCGGAAGGTTGCGCCACCATGCGGCGGGTCTCCTCGGCTCCCGCGCCCCCTGAGGAGATCTGGCGCGGTGCGCAGGCCAGGCGCAGGCGCTCGAGGGCGGGCTGCGCGATCCGCGGCGAGGGCTCGCCGGGCTCGGCCGGGCAGGCAGCCAGGCGGGCGGCCATCGCCTCGGGGTCGAAGCGCAGATGCCGCAGGTCGATTCCCGCCACGAGCTCCGGGGCGAGCGCCCGGCGGTCCCCGGTCACCGCCACCGCGATCTGCGCGACGATGGCGCGGGCCAGCTCCTCGAGGCTCGCCAGCTGCTCGTCGATCACCGGCTTGGCCTCCTCCACCGACAAGCCCACCCGGTAAAAACAGGCCCGCGCCTCGCGCAACTGCACGACGTCGGAAAACTCGAAATAGAACGGCTCGCCGTTGTCCCCGGCAGGGGTCGGAGGGACGGCGGCCGGAGGGGGAGCCGCATCCGGAGCCGTCGCCGGCTGGTCGCGAGCGGCCGGCTGGCTCAGCGCCGACGTCAGGCCGCGCGCTTTCTTCCAGTGGTAGTAGGCCGCCAGGTACTCGTGCAGGTTGCGGTTGGTCGGCCCCAGACGCGTGAAGCGCCGCAGGTAGAAACGCAGAAACGGCACCGCCGTGAACAGGTCGTTGATGAACGGAAAAACGAAAAACGCAAAGTACACCGACAGCTCCCAGGTGTAGCGCAGGGTAAACGACTCCTGGTCTCCCAGCGTGTCGTAGCTCACCGCAAAGCTCGGCACGTAGGCGTCATACACCGCCCGAGCCATCGCCTCGTACAACGGCACCTTGGCTTCCAGCTCCGCCCGGTCCACGGTCAAGATCGCATCGGTGATCAACGTGTTGTACACCGAGATCAGGTCCCCGCCGGGACTGTAGAGCGGATCGGTGAACCGGCACGCCTCTCCGCACAACGCCCACCCCGACGCGTCCAGCGTCCGCGTGCAGTCGTAGGCATAGTCGGTAAAGCCCGCAAAATCCACCACCTTACGGCCTGGCAGGTCGCGCGCGAACATCGGGTACTGCCGGCACACCCACTCGATCATCTTCTGCGGCGTCGAGACCTGCTCGCGCGGCACCCGCGACCGGTCGTACACCAGCCCCAGGCTCGTCTTGCCGTGCAGCGGAATGGTCCAGAACCAGTAACCCTCGCCGCAGAAATGGTTGGTGGCCAGAAACGCCGGCGTATGGCCGAGCGCCTGCCGCCCGCGATGCGTCCGGATCTGGCTCGGCGACAGGTCCGTGCACTTCTCGGCGTCCACCAGGCCCTCGACCCAGCAGAATGTCGTGCCGTGGCGGATCGGGCTCGCCGCTGCCAGGCCCAGCCGCCGGGTCAAGAACTTGCCGCGCCCCGACGCGTCCACCACCCACGACGCCCGCCCCGCCACCGCGACCCCGCCCGAGCTGAACGAAAAGCGGTGCGGCCTGGCCGCCTCGCCGTCTTCCGAGTCGGCGCCCGGCTCCCCCAGCTCGACCGCGAGATCGGAGACCGGCGCATGGAAGACGAACCGCGCCGACTCGCGGTTGACCCGCAACAGCTCGGCTTCGAAGGCATTGCGGTCGAGCTGATAGGTGCAGATGTTGGACAGCTCGCGCAGGTAGGACTGGCTGAGCTCCTCGTAACGGTCCGCCCGGCCGCCGGTGGGCCAATAAAAACGCAGGTTGTACTTCAGGTAGTGCTCGCACAACAGGTGCTCTTCCATCTCGAGCACTCGCGCGTAGTAGTAGCCGCTCATCTGCACCGTCGCCTCGCCCACCTTCTGCTTGCGCGGCGGCAGCTCCCGGCGATCCACCAACGCCACCCGCTTGTCCGACACCAGCAGAAGCTGGCGCGCCAACGCCAGACCCGCCAGCCCGCCGCCGATGATCAGAACGTCGCAATCCAGAGTCTCGGGACCTGGCCCGCCGGAAAGGTCCTGTTGTCGATCCATTGCCATCCTCCATCAAGCGATGATGCGCAAAGCTTAACACCTGTCGCGCCGCTAGCCAGGCATCCCGCATTCGGGCGCGGCGGCGGGCCGGAAAAGGAAGAGCTCGCCCAGGCGGCCCTGCTCTCTCAGGCGCGGATAGTCTTCCTCCATTGCCGCCGCGCACTCGGCCGCGATCGAGTGTTGCCACAGCTGCGCGAGGCCGGCCTCGGGCGGCTGCGGCCGATAGCCGCGCAGGGCGGCGACGTAAGGATCGCCCGGCATGCAGTCGCACCACACCCGCAGCGCCGAGCCGACGCCGCTGACGAAGGCGGCATCCTCGGCCAGCGGCGCGTGCCGGCACAGAAAGCTCGACAGCACCTGCGGATGCCGCAAATTGATCAGCACGAGAGGCCAGGCGAGCCCGGCGAGCGCATTGTTACAGGCCCTGCCGATCGCCGCGTCCGCCGCCCGATTCTCGGTGGCCTGCGGCCCGGGGCTGCCCGGCGGGCCGGCGGCCTGCACGGGCTCGGAGAGCGCCATGGCCGCGGCGCGCCAGGGTGCGCTGCGCCGCGGAGACAGGTTGGCGGGCAAGAAGTACAGAGCGCGGCCGACCCCATGCCAGAAACAGGCGTCCACCTCCGCCGCGAGCCCCGGCAGCTCGCGTGCAATGGCCGGCACCCAGCGCGGGCGCAACAGGCGAGCGGCAAAGCCGAGGCCTTCGAGCACCGCCCCGGCGTAGCCAGGCCGCGAGATCTCCTGGCTCGCGGTGATGAACTCGGCAAGCGCCCGCCGCAGCTCGCCGGCGGCAGCCGATGCCGCCGATGCCGCCGATGCCGCCCATGCCACCGATCTCGCGACGCGCCCGAGCAGACGGCTGGCGAGCGACAGCGCCACCCCGCAGTGCAGCGCAACCAGGGTGCCGGCCGGCACGTCCGCCGCCCCATCGCCGCCGAGCAGCTCGCGCGGCTCGGCACCGCTCCGCCAGCCCATCTCGGCATGGCGGAACCCCAGCCCCTCGATCACCCAGAGCGCGCTGTAGGGGCCGAGCGCCTGAGCGCGCGCCACCTGTGCGGCGAGCGGCAACCGGCGGCTCCCCGGGCCCAGGGCGCCCGCGGCGTGACGGAACAGGGAGTAGGCTTCGAGCTTGTTGGCGAGCTCCTGCCAGCCCAGCCGCTCGCGCAGGTTCGGCGCCGCCAGCGCCAGGGCTGCCGCCGTTGCCTGCCCCGTGGCCAGGGCCATCCGCCTCATGACGTTGCCGGCCTGCCAGGGGGCGGTAGAAAGAAGCTCGTCCGTGCGTCAGGGGCGGGGGCGTCCCCTTCCCCCCCGGAGGGGAGGGAAGGGGATCGAGGGGTTGCGGGGGGCGATCCGATAGATTGGAGGCCGCCATCGCCAGTTAGCGAGCGCCGTCTCAGACCTCGGGGCAGCCCACCGGCGGCGCCAACTAAGATGGCTGCCCTGAAAAAGGAGGGTCCATGAGCAGCAACCAGGAGAGGCTCCGCTATGCCGCCGCGGCCTGCCAGGTCGACTTCGACAACCCCGCTGACCGCAGCGGCATCCGGCCGCACACCGACCGCATGCTCGCCATGATCGATCAGGCGGTCGCGGGCTACGCGCCCTTCCTGCCCGTCAAGCTGGTCGTCTTCCCGGAGTTCGCCCATGCCGCCCCGGTCTACGCCACGGCCCGCGAGCTGCTCGACAAGCTGGCGATCCCGCTGCCCAACGAGCACACCGAGCGCTACGCGGCGAAGGCCCGCGAGCTCGACGTCTACATCCAGACCGGGACTTTCCTCGAAAGCGACGAGCGCTACCCGGGAGCGGTCTTCAACACCACCTGCCTGATCGGCCCGGAGGGCCTGCTGACCAAGTACCGCAAGGTCAACACCTGGATTCCCTGGGAGGTCCATGCCAGCCCGCACGACATCCCCGGCTACGACGAGGAGATGTTCCCGGTGGCGCGGACGCCCATCGGCAACCTGGGGGTGGCGATCTGTTACGACTGGCTCTTTCCCGAGGCGCTGCGCCAGCTCACCGCCAACGGCGCCGAGGTGCTGATTCGCGTCTCCGCCTACATGGATCCTTGGGGGGCCACCGCGCCCATGGACTGGTGGACCGTGGTCAACCGTTGCCGCGCCCTCGAGAACATCGCCTACGTGGTGGCGTCGAACCAGGCGGCGAGCCTCGCGCACTACCCGCCTTTCTCCTGGCCCGGCGGCAGCATGGTGGTCGACTTCGAAGGCCGCGTGCTGGCCCAGGCCGATCCCGGCCCCGGTGAAAAGATCGTCGTCGCCCCGGTCGACGTGGCGGCGCTGCGCCACGAGCGCGCGGTGCGCAAAGGCCACCAGACCCTGGGGCATCTGCGCAGCGAGTGCTATCCGATGTACGGCGGGAGCTTCTATCCGCCCGGCCGCGGCGGGGAGCGCGACAACCTCGCCGTCGAGCCGATCGGCGAAGCCATCGAGGGGGTCAAGGCGCGGCTGGGCTATGGCTGATCCTCCGGGGGGGAAGGGGACGCCCCCACCCCTGGCGCACCCAGGTCCAGCCGTTTCCGCAAGGCTGGCAGCGACTGGTGGCGGGCCAGCGAGGCAAGCTGCCGGCGCGCCCTGAGCAGCGGGTACAAGGTCTCCACCGCGTCTCTGCACGGACTCCCCACCCAGCGCTCCCACAGCTCCCGCCGGCAGGTCGCGCCCGGCGACGGGGACGGCCGGTAATCCAGGAATGTGGCGAGGGCCGGGTGGCCCGGCGAAGTCTGATGAAGGGTGATGGCGCAGGCCGCCGCGCCGCTCGCCAGCGCGGCGCTCTCGCCGGCCGATTCGTCGAGGTGGCGCAGATAGGTCTCGAGCACCACCGGGTGCCCGAGATTGATCATCGTCACGGCGAAGAAGAAGCCCGACAGGGCATCGAGCCGGCGCTCGGCGTCCGGCGGCTCGCGGCGGCAGAGCTCGAGCCCCCGCCGCACGTTGCCGGGAAAGGGAAAGAACAGCGAGGGCAGGAAGTAGATGGCGCGGCCCACGCCATGCCAGTAGTAGCCGGCCAGCTCGGGGTCGAGGCCCCGCAGCGCGCCCTCGACGCCGCTGCGCAGAGACGGCAGGAAGCGCCGCACGATGAGTCCGAGAGCTTCGAGCGGCACCGCCTCGTATCCGGGCAGCGAGCTCTCGTTGCTCGCCGCGACGAATCGCCGCACGGCCGCGTCGAAGGCGGCGGCCCGGCTGCGCGGGCCGAGGCGGCCCAGTAGAAGTTCGGCCAGGGCCATTCCCATCCCGGAGTGCAGCAGGATCAGACTCTTCTCGGGCAGAGCGGCGCCGGCGGGGCCTGCCAGCAGGCGCTCCGTCCCGGGATCGCCCCGATGCGCTTGGCGCGCTCGCACCCAGTCGTAAGCCAGCCGCTCGAGGTGAAAGGCGGCGTTGCCGGGCTCCCTTGCGTAGACCGCGGCGACGAGCTCGGAGAGCGGGCGGCCGGAGAGCCTGGCTCCCTGCAGCCCATGGCGCACCAGGAGGTAGGCCGCGACCTTGCTACGGAGCTCCTGCCAGCCGCTGGCGAGGCCATGGCCGAGGCCCCTCGCCGAAGGGTGCTCCCGGGCGGCCGCCGGCACGCCCGCCGCGCTCATCACCTCCTGCGCCCGTCGAGCAGGATCCGCCGTGGCTCGGAGCCACCGCTGCCGCACGGACCGGCGGCGCCGAGGCCGACGGCGATGGAATGCTTCATCGCTCCACGGCCTCGCGGCTGGCCTGGCCGGCCGCTTCCCTCCCGGAATCGAGCTCGGCGAGCCGCCGTTCGACCAGCTCTAGCATCGCCGGGATGGTGCTCACGTCCCGGTAGCTTTCATCGGGCAGGTCGAGCTGGAACGCGAGATCGACGTCCACCCCGATCTCGAGCAAGGAAAGCGAATCGAGCTGCAGATCATCGCGCAAGGAAGCATCGTCGGCGATGCGCTGGAAATCGATTCCAGCAATATTCGCGATGATCTGTTTGATGCGGTTTCTTATCTGAGCAGCCTCCATTTCGGTTTCCTCTCTCCTGCAATGAATCAGATGTTGCATGTGAGCCGGCGCGCGCGCGGCTCGCCGGACATTTTCATTCTACGCTTTTCTCGCCGGCGTGCGCGTGGCAACCGGCGATTTCGTACACTCCGCAGAGGCGAAACCTGGCCAATGATTGTTACACGCGCTTCGAGGCGTAGAGTTTCAGGGCGGATGAAAACCTTGCTAATGCTGTCGCGACATGCGGCCGGCTGAAAGCGCGCCGAGTTGAGGAAACCTTGCAAATGCCGTCACGCCATGCAGTGCCCCGCGGATGGGCGGCGCCGTGCGGCCGGCCGCGCACCAGCTGGGCGCCGGTCAACCCTGCGCGCGGGCCTGGGTTTCCGTTAAACTGTTGCGCCAAGGCGCCTTGGAGGGCCTGGCATGAATCTCACTCCCGACCTGGTGGCGGACATCCTGGTGCGGCAGGGCTACATCAGCCCGGACAAGGGCGACACCATCCGCCGCGAAGCCAAGCTCTTGCCCAGCCGCCTGCGCTCGCCGTCGGCCTACGAGCAGAGGGCGGTGGCCTACGACCTGGTGGCGCGGCTGCACCTCCCCAACCTCTCAAACGGGGCCCGCGAGCCGGGGCACGAAGGGGGCGGCCTCATCGGCGAGGTCGAGATCGCGCAGGCGATCGCGGCCGACGCCGGGCTCAACCACGTCCGCATCGACACGCTGAGCCTCAACGCCGATCTGATGGAATCGAAGATGTCGCGGCCGTTCGCGCGGCGCCATCGCATGATCCCGCTCGAGATGAGCAACGGCAAGCTGCGCGTCGCCTGCGCCAATCCCTACGACCTCGAGGGGCTCGACTCCTTCCGCCGCATCGCCGGCCGCGAGCTGGAGCTGGTGGTGGCCTCCGAGCCGGACATCCTGAAGGCCATCACCGAGTTCTACGGCCTGCGGCACTCGGTCAAGCGGGCGGAGCGCGACCTCACGACCGGCATCGACCTGGGCAATCTCGAGCAGCTCGTCCGCATGAAGAGCGAGAGCGAGATCGAGTCCTCCGATCAGCACGTGGTCAACGCGGTCGAGTTCATGCTGCAGCACGCGTTCGACAGCCGCGCCAGCGACATCCACATCGAGCCCAAGCGCGACGGCAGCCTGATCCGCTTCCGCATCGACGGCGTGCTGCACGACATCCAGAAGATGCCCAAGATCGTGCATGCGGCGGTGACCTCCCGGATCAAGACCATGTCGCGCCTCGATATCGCCGAGAAGCGCCGTCCCCAGGACGGGCGCGTCAAGACCACGCGCGGCGGCCGCGAGGTCGAGCTGCGCGTCTCCACCCTGCCGGTGGCTTTCGGCGAGAAGGTGGTGATGCGCATCTTCGACCCGCAAGTGTTCATGCAGGATCTCTCGGCGCTCGGCTTCTATTCCGACGAGATGCAGACCTTCAACGACTTCATCTCGCGGCCGCACGGCATCATCCTGGTGACCGGGCCGACCGGCTCGGGCAAGACGACCACGCTGTACGCGGCGCTGAAGACGATCTCCACCCGCGAGCTCAACGTGACCACGATCGAAGACCCGATCGAGATGGTCTACGACGAGTTCAACCAGACGGCCGTGCAGACCAAGGTGGGGATCTCCTTCGGCTCGGCCCTGCGGCACATCCTGCGCCAGGACCCGGACGTGATCATGGTGGGCGAGATCCGCGACGCGGAGACCGCGCAGTACTCGATCCAGGCCGCCCTGACCGGCCACCTGGTGTTCTCGACGCTCCATACCAACGACGCGGCCTCTTCGATCTCGCGCCTGGTGGACCTCGGCGTGGAGCGCTTCCTGATCAGCTCGACCCTGATCGGCGCGATGGCGCAACGCCTGCTGCGCCGCATCTGCACGCACTGCGTGAGCGAGCGGCACCTGACGGCCGAGGAGGTCGCCACCCTGCGCCTGGCGGTGCCGGCGGGCAAGCGGGTGAAGGTCAAGGAAGGCGACGGCTGTTTCGAGTGCCGCGGCACCGGCTACCTTGGGCGCACCGGGATCTTCGAGATCCTGCCCATCGACGACGCGATCAAGAACCTGGTGGTGCGCGGCTCCGACGCCCCCGAGATCAAGCGCGAGGCGGTCAAGAACGGCATGCGCACCCTGCGCCAGTCCGCCCTCCGCAAGCTCGCCGAGGGCACCACCACCTTCGAAGAGGTGGTGAGGGTGACGGGCATCTAGGAAGAGACTCGTTGGTGCGCGAGAGGGCGGGGGCGTCCCCTTCCCCCCCGGAAGGGGTGGGAAGGGGATCGAGGGGTTGCGGGGGGAGATCCAGTAGATGCTTTGAGTAGTCCACCACCGCCACATCGCAGTGCCGATCGATCCTCGACCCCCTAAACCTCGGCCTGGAGCGGGCGCATTGGATTCATGCGGTCGATGTCGGCTTCGCTGACGTGGCGGCGGATGACTTCGAGAAGCTGGCGGTGCACGGCCTTGCCGCCGGCGACGATGTTGCCGCCGGCGAAGAAACGATCGCCGCCGTCGAGGTCGGTGACGGCGCCGCCGGCTTCGCGCACGAGCAAGATGCCGGCGCCGATGTCCCAGGGGGAGAGGCGGAACTCGAAGAAGCCGTCGTAAACGCCGGCGGCGGTGTAGGCGAGGTCGAGGGCGGCGGCGCCGCAGCGGCGGATCGCCTTGGCCTGCAAGAAGACTTCGCGAAAGATGGCCAGGTAGGCGTCGAGGGTGGAGTGAGCGCGGAAAGGATACCCGGTGGCGAGGAAGGCGCCGTGCAGGCCCTGGCGCCGCGAAACCGCCATCGGCCGGCCGTTCCACAGCGCGCCGCCGCCGCGCACCGCGCTCCAGACGTTGCCGCCCTCGGGGTCGCTGATCACTCCGGCGATCGGCTCCTCGCCGCGGCGGCAGGCGACCGACACGCAGTAGACGGGCAAGCCCTGCAGGAAGTTGGTCGTGCCGTCCAGCGGATCGATCAGCCACTGGTACTCGCTGTCGCCGCCGGCGCCCGTGCCGCCGCCTTCTTCGGCCAGGATGCGGTGGCTGGGATGGCGGCGGGCGATCGCGGACACGATCGCCGCCTCGCTCTCGCGATCGGCGAGGGTCACGTAATCGTTCTCGCCCTTGCGCCGTACGTCGAGCGAGGCGGCGCGGAAGTGGCGTCTCACCGCCTCCGAGCCCTCGCGCGCGGCGAGCATGGCGGTGTCGAGAAGCTCCTCGAATTCGTCGGGCATGAGCGCCGATTATGCCAGGCCGGACGGCGCAGGTGGGCGGTGCGAGCGCCCCCCCGCCGATCTATTGAGTGCCGCCGGGAGCCCCCTGGCGATCTATCGGATGCCGCCGGGCGTTCCCGGCGGTCTATTGGGCGCCGCCGTTGGTTCCCGGCGGTCTATTGGGCGCCGCCGGGGGTTCCCGGCGGCTTGCTGGCCTTGTAGTAGCCGGCGATGACGGCTTCGGCCTGGCGGCCGAGGAAGCGGAAGTCGGCGTCGATGCGGTGCCGGGCGCTGTCCTGGCTGAAGGCCTTCCAGATGAAGGTGCCGGCCAGCCAGGGTGGACGGCCGAGGGAGGTGAGCAGGGCGCGGTAGGAGGCGGCCTGGTCCTCTTGCGAGAACATCCCCCCCTCGACGTGCGGCTGCATCCACGCGGCGCGCCGGGCGGCGAAGCCGACCTCGGTCAAGAGCACGGGTTTGCCGTGGGCGCGCGCGGCGGCGGCGAAGCGCTGCACGAGCGCGGTGGCGCCGCGTCTCAGCTCGCCCGGTCCGGCGGCGGCCGACGCCGCCAGCGGGAAGTAGGCGTCGATGCCGATCAGATCGAGGCGGTCCCAGAAGCGCACCCGCTCGAGGTCGCCGTTCCAGTTGCCCGAGTAGGTCAGCGCGCCGGCAAAGACGGCGCGCACGCCGGCAATGAGCCGCTGCCAATCCCCGGCGCGGTCAAGGGCCAGCGACAGCTCGCAGCCGACGCTGAACAGATCCGCGCCGGCCCATCTGGCGAGCAGGGCGTGGTGCAAGATGAATCGACGATATGCCCCCCACCAGAGCTGCCAGTCCGCCTCGCTGCGCATCGCCACGTCACCCGGCCAGCTGCCGCCGCCGATCCAGATGTGCGGCTTGTAGAGGACGTGGAAGCCGCGAGCACGGGCGCGTCGCACGGCATGGACGAGACCCGCGTCGGTCTCGCCTTCGGGGCGGCTGCCGGGCATGAACAGCTCCGGCTGGTCGGGCCCCCGCTGGAAGGCGAAGGGCATCAGCGAGACCGCATCGGCGCCCAACCGCGCCAGCCGCTCGAGCTGGGCGTCGAGGGCCGGGGCGTGATAGCCGCCTTCGAGGCTGTTCGCCATGGCGAGCGAGATGCCGCGCAGGAAAGGCGGGCGCCTTGGCGCATCGCTCCGCGCCGCAAGTGCCCCCTCCGGCCGGCTGGCGGACCTGGCCGAGCCCGCGGCCGCCCGGACGGCCGCGCGGAGGTCGGCGGGATCGAGGTGACTTGGCAGGCCCCTGGCCTCCGCCGCGGCCACCTTGGCGGCGAGCGTGGACCCGGGAAGCCAGGCGATCACCGCGGCCGCCGCGGGCGTGACCAGAGAGGCCGGGCCGCCCGCGCCCCGGCGTGGAGGCCTGTCACCGCCGCCCGTCCCGGCGCGCCCCCCGGCCCACCCCCCGGATCGCCCGCCGGCGACCAGCTCGTCCGGCTCGGGCAGCGCGCCCGACTCTTCCAGCCAGGGGAGCCAGTCCGCGTAGCGCCGGCCGTACCACCGCTCGGAGAGCCAGAGCGCCGCGCCACTCTCCAGCCAGGGCGGCAGCCGCCCTGCCAGGCCGGCGCGGCCGATCAGCAGGCGGGCCACGACATGCTCGCAGGCAAAAAGGTCGTCCGCATGGTAGACAACGTAGAGATCGGCGAGGTCGGCGGCCCCGCCCTGCTCCGCCAGGACCGCCGCGGCCACTTCGCCCGTGCGGCGCGCCAGCGCCACATAGTCGGGCTCGACCGCGACCGTGATCGGCCGGTCGAGCGCGAGCGGCACGCGGCGCGCCATGATCGTGGCGGCGCGGTCCAGGTCGGCCGCGAGGCGGGCGAGCTCCGGCCGGCCGCGGTCGGCCGGCGGTATCAGCAGAGTCACATGCCCGGATTGGATCGCTACCGGAGCCGGCGCCGGCGCGGCAGACTCCCGCGCGCCGGTTTGATCAGGCGCGCCGGGTCCCTTCCCGGCGATCTGATTGAGCGCGCCGGGTCCCTTCCCGGCGATCTGATCGGGCGCGCCGGGTCCCCGCCCGGCGCTTTGATCGGTGGGCTGGGAGGCCACGCGGACCGCCGCGCTGAGACTCTCTCCCTGGCCGGTCTCTCTGGCCGGCGGGAGCAGGTCCTGGGGGGAGGGGCGCGAGCACGTGGCGGCCCCTTGTCCGACGAGGACCAGGAAGGCCAGGAGGCGCAGGACGTTCACCGGACGCCGGATGGAGGCGGCGTGGCGGCGGGGGGCGGCGCGGCAGTCTTGGGCGGAGCGAGGGGAGGCAGGGGCTGCAGCCAGTCGAGCACCACACGCCACGAGAGGTCGGACTGCTTCTCCCAGATCCGCAGGTAGTTGCCGAGGTTGCTCGTCATCCCCTCGGGCCCGTCCTCTTTGACCCCGGAGATCCCATAGGTGTAGCCGAGGTCGCCCGAGCGCGAGACGTCGGCCCGCGCCGGCTCCCAGGTGAGGAGCTCCGGCCGGCCCGACGCGGAGAGCGCACGGCGAATCGTCTCTTTGCCGACCAGCGGCAGGCTGCCGTCACGGTAGAACCGCGCCTCGGGGGCCAGCCAGGCGAGATAGGCGGGACGGGTGCCCTGGACAAGCGAGGCCTTGGCGAAGGCGCGATCGGCCTCGAGCAGGGAGGCGCGGGCGGCGGCGAGGTCGACGGCGGCGGCGCCGCCCCGAAACTCGCGGCGCCCGCCGTGCTCCAGGCCGGCCGCCGCCGCGCCGGTCGCAGGTGGGGGGGGCGCACCCGGATTGGGAGTTCCCACGTCGAGCGCCACCCGCCAGGCGCTATCCGGCTGCTTCTTCCAGATGGTCACGAACCAGCCGTGGGAAACGGCAGTGTCGTCCGCGCGCGTGCCGCGGACTTCATAGGGACCGGTGGTGTAGCCGAGGTCGCCGGCGGCGGCAACCTCCACGAAAGCCGGCCGCCAGCTCAGGCGGATCGGCGGCGAGGGATGCGAGCTCACCCACTCCTTGCCTGGCACCGCGCGGGGACGGAAGAGCACCGCGTCGTCGGCCAGGTAGGCCAGGAAGGCGTCGCGCACTCCCTTTTCCTCGGCCAGCTTGGCGAAGGCGCGCTCGGCCGCCACCAGCGCGCCGCGCTCCGCCTCGAGCCCGGCCGCCGGCGGGGGCGGCGCGGCCCGGGCCGGCTGCGCCGGCTGAGCGGCAGCCGCGGCCGCGGCGAGGGCGGCGAGACCCGCGGCAACGATCCCACGCACCATGCCGCGATCTTATCCCAGCAGGACTGCCGAGCTTCCGACTCGCTACTCGGCGCGCAATCCCGCCATGGGGTCCACTCGCATGGCGCGCGTGACCGGCCGGACGCACGCCGCCAGCGCCGCGGCGAGCAACAACGCGCCGGCGGCCGCCATCGACGGCGCGTCCGTCGGCGAGACATCGAACAGCACGCGCGCCAGCGCGCCGCCCGCGAACCGCATGAGGATGAGCCCGGCCGCCAGGCCGATCGCCAGGAGGAGGGCGCTCTGGCGCACCACCAGCGCTCCCACCGCGGCCGGTCTGGCGCCGAGCGTCAAGCGAATCGCCAGCTCGCGCGTCCGCAGCGCGACCGACCACGACACGAGCCCGTAGACGCCGAGGGCGGCGAGCAGCGCCGCCAGCGCGCCGAAGCCGACCAGGATCGTCCTCAGCAGCCGCTGCTCGGCGGTGCGCGCGGCGAAACGCTCGCCCCAGGTGCGCACGGCTCCCATCGGCACGGTGGGAGCGGCCGCGGCGAGCGCCGCATGGACGGCGCCGACCGCCGCCGCGCGGTTGACGGCGCGGACAGTGAGGAATTGCTCGCGGAACGGGAACTGCCGGGCCGGAAAGTACAGCGCCGGTTCCACTGCTTGCCCGAGCGGCGTGTCGCGGATGTCCTTGACCACGCCGACGATCTCGAAGCGGTAGCGGGCATGACGATAGCTGCCCGAGGCGAACAGGTTGAACCCCAGCGGGCCAATGCCGTGGGCGCCGGTGACCACCATCCGTCCGCTGCCCTGCGCGCCTGCCAGGAACTGCTTGGCGAACGATTCGTTGGCGATCACGACCGGTGCGGTGTCGGCCGTGTCGTGGGCGGTGAACGCGCGGCCGGCCGCGAGCGGCGCGCGCAGAGACTCGAAGTAGCCGTCGCTGACGCTGTGAAATTGCGCCTGCGGCTCGTCTTCGGGGCGCCGCGGCGGCGGCTGGCCCGCGATGGCGAAAGGCATCCGCCAGCCGATTTCCAGGGGCAGGAAGTTGGCGCTGCCGGCCGCCTCGACGCCAGGCTGCTGGCGGATCTGCTAGAGGATCCTGGCGTGCACCTCGGCGACCTGCCGCCAGTCCCGGTAGTCGGCGCTCGAGAGCTGCACGCTTGTCGTAACGACCGCGTCCGCGTCAATGCCGGTGGGTGTCCTGGTCATCGAAGCGACGGTGCGCACGAGCAGCGCCGAGCCCATCAGCAGGGCGAAGGCCAGCGCAACCTGGCTCGCCACCAGCAGCGAATAGGCGCGCCGCGCGCCGCGCGAGCTTCCGCGCGTGCCGGAGTGCAGATCCCGCGCCAACCGGGCGCGCCGCAGCGCCAGCAGCGGTACCCCGCCGAAGAAGGCGGTGGTGAAGGCGACCACGGCCAGGGCTACCCCTAAGGTGGCGAGGCTGACGCTCGCCTCCTCGAGGCGTGGAACGCTGACCGGCGTCAACCGCGCGATCAGCGGCAGGGCGATCGCCGACACGGCGACGCCGAGCGCGCCGCCGGCGATCGACAGCACCCCGCTCTCCGCGATCAGCAGCGTGGCGATCTGCCGCGGCGCGGCCCCCAGGGCGATGCGCACCGCGATCTCGCGCTCACGCCCCAGGGCCCGGGTGAGCAGCAAGGAGGCGACGTTCAGGCAGCCGATGAGCAACAGCAAGCCGACGGCGCCGAAGAGCACGATCAACGCCGGGCGATAGTAGCCCAGCTGATCGTCGAGCAGCGGCACCAGCCGCACGGCCCAGGCCTTGTTCGTCGCGGCGAGCTCCGTCTGCAGCCGCCTGGCGAGCGCGTCGCACGCGCTTCTCGCCTGCTCGAGGCTCGTGCCGTCCGCCAGCCGCGCGACGCCCTCCATGAAATGGGCGGCGCGGCTGTGCTGCGACATGTCCCACTCCAGGCGCTGCCATACGTCGATGTCGTCGGGGTAGTGGAACTTCGCCGGCATGACGCCGACGATGGTGTAGGGAGAGCCGTCGAATTTGAGCTGGCGGCCGACGACCGCCGGGTCGCCGCCATAGCGCGACCGCCACAGGCGGTCGCTGATCACGGCGATGTGCTCGTGGCTGACGAACAGCGGGCCGCCGGTGGGGAAACCCGCGCCGATCTGCGGGCGGACGCCGAGCACCTCGAAGAGGTTGGCGCTCGTCTCGATGGTGTTGATCCGCACCGGCTCGAGGCCCGGATCGGCCAGGTTGACGGTGGGCCGCCACCAGGCCGCCGCGTCCTTGAAGACCGGCAGCTCCCGGTAGTCCATGAAGTTGACCGGCGAGATCGGATCGTGGGACAGGCCATGCTCGTAGTTGGTGTCCCACAGCGCCACCAACCGATCGGGCTGGGCGTAGGGGAGGGGCCGCAGCACGACGGAATCGACGATCGTGAACACGGTGGTGGCCGCGCCGGCGCCGAGCCCGAGCACGAGCAAAGTGAGAAGCGCGAAGCTTGGATGCTTCCGGAACTGGCGCAGAGCGAAGCGGATGGCATGGAACATGTTGACGCTCCATCGATTCCCTGCCCCGGGAATGGGCTCGGAGCGGCGGGCGAGGAGCCGGCCGGAGCCGCACGTTCCGGGGCGCCGCAGCAGGGAGAAAGAAGATTCCTCGATCGCCGCGATGGCCGCGGCGTTCGCCTCCGCGGCAGTGGCGCCTTTCGCGAGGGCGGCTGCTTGCAGGTCTTCCAGGTGAGCCGCCAGCTCGGCGAGGGCGCTCTCCGGCAGGTCGACCCCCGCCGCGGCCGCATGCCGCCGGACCTCCGCGCGCAGATCGACGCTCGAGCTCATCTCCGTCCGATGTTCGCCGCCAGCCGCCTCAGGCGGGCCGCAGCCCCGCCACGCGCGTGAGCGCCGCAATGAAACGGGCCCAGTCCTCGCGCTGGGCGGCGAGGACCTTCCTGCCGCTCCCGGTGATGCTGTAGCAGCGGCGGCGGCGCTGTCCCGCCCGCTCCACCCAGCGGCCGACGATCAGGCCGCGCTCTTCGAGCCGGTAGAGGGTGGCGTAGAGCGAAGCCAACGTGAAGCGCAGGGTGCCGCTCGACCGCAGCTCGATGCGGCGGCTTATCTCGTACCCGTGGAGGGCCTGCTCCTCCACCAGGGCGAGGATCAGGAGATCGGCGCTGCCCTTCTTGGCCGCATCGACGACGCTCTTCTCGACAAGCTGGGAATCGACAAGGTGGGAAACCATAGGTAGGACTCTATCATATAGGAAGCCATACCTTCACCCTGGCACCCTGGCACCCAGGCTCCTCGCGACGAGCTTTGGCGAGAAGTCCGGGCTCAGCCCGGGAAGCGTCCCGGCAGCTCGATGCGGCGGCCCCCGACGAGGGTCGCGGTCGGACGGCCCTTGAGCTTCCAGCCGTCGAAAGGAGTGTTGCGGGAGCGGCTGCGGAAGGAGGAGGCGGCGACCGTGACCTCGCCTTCGAAGTCGAAGATGCTGATATCGGCCGGACTCCCCGGCCGCAGCGTGCCGCCGGGCAGTCCGAGGACGCGCGCCGGTCCGGTCGACAGCAGCTCGACGAGCCGCGAGAGGGTGATCAGGCCGGGCCGGACGAGGCGGTCCAGGCAGAGGCTGAGCGTGGTCTCGAGACCGAGGATGCCGAAAGGAGCGAGATCGAATTCGACGTCCTTCTCGTCGGCGTGGTGGGGGGCATGATCGCTGGCGATGACGTCGACTGTGCCGTCGGCGAGCCCGGACAGCAAGGCCAGGCGGTCGCTCTCCGAGCGCAGCGGCGGCTTCATCTTGCATTGCGTGGAAAAGACGCTGCGCGCCACCTCCTGGTCGGTCAGCAGCAGGTGGTGGGGCGTCACCTCGCAGGTCACCCGCAGCCGCTGCCGCCTGGCGCGCCGCACCAGATCCAGGCTGCGCGCGGTCGAGATGTGGGCCACGTGGTAGCGCCCGCCGGTGTCTTCGAGCAGCAGCAGGTCGCGCGCCACCATCACGTCCTCGGCCGCGCCGGGGATGCCGGCCAGACCGAGGCGGGTCGACCAATCGCCCTCGTGCATCACTCCGCGGCCGGAGAGGTCGAGGTCCTCGGCATGCTGGATGACCGGGATGCCGAAGTGCTGCGTGTAGAGCAGGGCGCGGCGCATCAGCTCGGCGTTGGCGACCGGCTTGCCGTCGTCGGAGATCGCCACCGCCCCCGCGCGCACCATCTCGCCGATCTCGGCCAGCTCCTCGCCGGCCAGGCCCTTGCTGACCGCGCCGATCGGGTAGACGCGCGCATAGCCCCAGCGCTGCGCCTCGGCCAGGATGTGCTCGGTGATCGAACGGTTGTCGTGGACCGGATCGGTGTTGGCCATGCAGGCCACGGCGGTGAAGCCGCCCGCCGCCGCCGCCATGGTGCCGGTGCGCACCGTCTCTTTGTACTCCTGGCCCGGCTCGCGCAGGTGGACATGGATGTCGATCAGGCCGGGGGCGACGACCAGGCCGGTGGCGTCGAGCGTCGCGAGCGGCTCCTGCGCGCCCGGGCCTCCGCCCTGCCCGGACATGGCGCCGCGCTCGTCGATCCTGGCCACCATCCCGTCCTCGACCAGCACGTCGAAGGCGCCGTCGAGGCCCTGGCCCGGATCGACCAGGCGCCCGCCCTGAACCAGCAGCCTCACCCCCTCTCCTCGTGAATGCCGGAGAGCAGGTAGAGCACCGCCATGCGCACCGAGACGCCGTGGGTGACCTGCTCGAGGATGACCGAGTAGGGGCCGTCGGCGACTTCGCTCGCGATCTCGACCCCGCGGTTCATCGGGCCCGGATGCATGATGATGACGTCCTCCTTGGCGCCCGCCAGCCGTGCGGCGGTGAGCCCGAAGAGCTCGAAATACTCCCTGACCGAAGGGAAGGCCATCCGCCCCTGGCGCTCGAGCTGGATGCGCAGCATCATGATCACGTCGGCGCCGCGCACCGCCTCGGCCAGATCGTAGGCGACCGTCACCCCGAGCCGCTCGATGCCGGCCGGCATCAGCGTCCGCGGACCGCCCACCGTCACCCGCGCTCCCATCCTGGTCAGCAGATGGATGTTCGAGCGCACCACCCGGCTGTGCTCGATGTCGCCGATGATCGCCACCTTGAGGCCGCCCAGGCGGCCCTTGTGGCGGCGGATGGTATAGGCGTCGAGCAGCGCCTGGGTGGGGTGCTCGTGGGCGCCGTCGCCGGCGTTGATCACCCCCGCCTTGAGCCGCCTGGCCAGCATGTGCGGCGCGCCCGGGTGGGCATGGCGGATGACGATCAGGTCGGGCTCCATGGCTTGCAGGTTCAGGGCGGTGTCGACCAGGCTCTCCCCCTTGGACAGCGACGAGCCGGCGGCCGAGAAGTTGAGGCTGTCAGCCGACAGGCGCTTCTCGGCGATCTCGAAGCTCGAGCGGGTCCTGGTCGAGGACTCGAAGAACAGGTTGACCACGGTCTTGCCGCGCAGGGCGGGCACCTTCTTGATCGGCCTTTTGGCGACCTCGCTGAACGACTCGGCGGTGTCGAGGATCAGCTCGATCTCGGCCGCGGAGAGCTCGGCGGTCCCCAGCAGGTCCTCGCGCGTCCAGCGAAAGGAGGGAGCCGCCGCCATCAGCGTGCCGGCCGCTCCAGGATGCGCACCTGCTCGCTGCCGTCGGTCGCCTGGAACGACACTTCGACCAGCTCGTCCGCCGCGGTCTGCACGGTCTTGCCCACCACGTCGGCCTGGATGGGGAGCTCGCGGTGGCCGCGGTCGATCAGCACGGCGAGCTGCACGGCGCGCGGGCGCCCGTAGTCGACCAGGTGATCGAGCGCCGCCCGCACGGTGCGGCCGGTATAGAGGACGTCGTCGCAGAGCACGACCACCCGGCCGTCGATGGGCAGCGGCAGGTGGGTGCCCTTGACCAGCGGCTGCGGGGCGATGGTCGAGAGGTCGTCGCGATAGAGCGTGATGTCGAGGGCGCCGATGGGCATCGAGCGGCCCTCCATGCGTTCCATCTCCGCCGCCATCGCCTCGGCGAGGGGTACGCCGCGGGTGCGGATGCCGACCAGCATGAGATCGGCGAGACCGCGGTTGCGCTCCACCACTTCTCCCGCCATGCGCCGGATCACCCTGGCCATCTGCTCGGCATCGAGTATGGTGGCCTTCGGCGTCAGGTTGCTGACCATGCCGTCCCCGGGGTTCGCGGCATCCTATCCGACTCTTCCCACAATCGCCAAGTTGGCGTAGAATAACGCCGTTTCTCGTAGACGTGCAGATCTGTAACCACTCGAAGGAGACTGGTGTAATGAGAAGAACCTTGCTGTTCGGCATGGCCCTGGTACTCGCTGGTGCTTCGGCCGTCGCCGCCGACGTCGTCTACATCCCCATCCCGGAAACCGGCGGTGCCGGACTCGACACCCAGGTCGAAGTGCATCCAGACAAGGGCGGACCCCAGACCCTGTCCCCGGCCTTCATTCCGGCGGGCACGAGCGGCAAGGGCAAGAACGGTGCGCCGACCAACGTCAACAACTACTTCCGGCCCTTCGTCTTTCAGGTCACTCAGTTCATCGACAGCGCGGGCCTGCTGAAGCTCGATGGGGACGCGAGCATCAAGCCCACCGACGTGGCCATGCTGGTCTACTTCGGCAGTCAGAACTCGGGCTGGAAGCTGCCGATCATCCGGGAGAACAGCTGGTTTGCCGCCGGCTCGACCGCGTACTTCCAGGGCCTGTACCGCAACGACGCGGGCGCCGTCAACATGCAGATCGTCAACGTGGGCAGGGACCCGGCCAACTGCGAGGTGCAGCTCGTGCGGCCCAAGGGCACCTTCATCGGCGACCCGCTGCCCGCCACCGTGCCGCCGATCTCCTCGATCGTCATGGACGACATCCTGGCGCAGGGCGGCATCCATCGCACGGTGGGGCGGGTCCGCGCGCAGGTGACCTGCGATCAGAACTTCTACCCGCTCAGCGCCTTCGCCTCTTCCGACCGGACCGCGGTCAGGATCCTCTACCCGCACGACGGACCGCCGGTGAAGAACGGCGACACCGTGACCATGGACTTCAATGGCACCTTCTTCAGGCCGAGCGAGAGCAGGGGCGAGCTCACCCTCGACGTGCCCCTGGTGCCGAACCACACCTATCGCAAGCTGACTCTCGACTTCGACATGAGCATCGCCGACTTCTCCCCGGTCTTCGACGTGCTCGTCGGCCTGTACCACCGGGGCGGCCCACGTTTCAACACGACCCTGTACTTCGGCACCTTCATCCGCGGCGACCGCCACCGCTGGGTGGTCGACATGGGCAGCCCCTGGCTCGAGGTCGATCAGAAGTACAACGCGCCCTTCACGCCCGGCTTCAGCTATCACGTCGGCATCGTCTACGACGCCGAGAATGCCTTGTTTACCAGCACGATCACCGATCCCAAGGGCAATCTCGTGCTCGAGGCGGACGGCGGCGCCTTCAACCTGGATCTCGCCAACCGCAACGGCAACACGGTGCAGCTCAACTTCGGCCAGCAGGGGATCGCCGACTTCGCCTATTTCCCGCCGATCAACTGGAGGTTCTCCAACATGCACCTGGAGGCCACGGAGTAGCGCCGCCCGAATTCCTGGGTAATCGATCGGAGGCGGCGGGTCCCTGCCCGCCGCCGGCCGCCCCTTCCCATCGATTGGTGGGAAGGCGGCGCGGGTCCTTCCGCCAATCGATCGGAAGGCTTTCCTGAGATCTCCGCGCTTCCCTGGGCCGGCGGCGGCGGGCGGCGGGCAGGGACCCGCCGCCTTCCGATCGATTGGCCGCGGCGGTGCCGGCTCGAGCGAACCGATGGCGCGCAAGAAACCCTCCCGTCCCGAGCCGGCGCACGCGCCGCTTCCTTTCTGGCGGCGCAATCGCGGCGAGGTCACCTTCCTGGTCCTCTTCCTGGCGCTGCTCGGCGCCGGGTTCACCCTGATCTCGCTCAACTGGGTGAACGACCACCTGATCGAGCCCTTCACCGGCGGCATCGCGCGGACGAGCGGCGCGGCGCTGAACCTGCTCGGCCAGCACGTCTCGATGCAGGGCACGGTGATCCGCAACGCCCGTTTCGCGGTCAACATCCGCAACGGCTGCAACGGCGTCGAGGCGATGCTCATCTTCCTGTCGGCCGTGCTCGCCTTTCCCTCCCCCTGGGTGTCTCGCGCGGTTGGACTCGCTCTCGGCATCGTTGCGATCCAGGCCGTCAACCTGGTCCGGGTGGTGGCCCTGTTCCTGACCGGGGTCTACTTTCCCAAGCTGTTCGCCACTTCGCACACGGTCATCTGGCAGACCCTGGTGATCCTCTTCGCCGTCCTGCTCTGGCTGTTCTGGGCGCATCGCTTCGCCACCCGCCGCGAGCCGGCGTGATGACCGGCCGGCCAGGCTCGCGCCGCCGCCGCGGCAAGGCAGAGGCGGACAGGAGCTGGACCGGGCTGCTGATCCGCAACACGGTGCTATGGCTGGCGCCCGTGACGCTGATCTGGCTGCTGCTCACCCCGCTCTACAACCGCTTCCTGCTGGAAAGCGCCCAGAGGCTGCTGAACCTGACCGAAAGCCCCGCGGTCACCGACCTCGCGCCCGCGGGCGGCGACGGCCACGACGCGTTCATCGCACGCCGCGACTTCACGCCGGTCCGCCGCCGCGTCCACAGCTTCCGAGTCACCGATCTGCACTTCCATTTCCTGCTGCTCGGCGCGCTCTTCCTCGGGGTTCCCCGCATCGGCTGGCGGCAACGCCTTGCCAACCTGGGCCTGGCCTGCGTGGCGAGCGTCTGCTTCGACGTCGTCCTGCTCTTCTTCTACGTAAAATTCATCTACGCCACGCAGCTCGGGGCCTGGAGCTTGGCCCACTACGGTCCTTTCGCGAGGAATTTCTACGGCCTGGGCAAGCACCTGCTCGACCTGCCCTTCAAGCTGGCCCTGCCCCTCGTCCTCTGGTCGGCTTTCTACCTGCCGCGCCTGCTGCAGGAGAGCGGACGCGCCGCCTCAGTTGCGTCCTAGCAGCGTCCCGCCGGGCCTTGGCCCACCTTCGTATGCAGTGCAGGAATCTGGCTCCCGGGTTGCGCCGCGCGCCACAAAATCTGGTAGCCTTGGCGCAGGAAAAGCCCAAGCGGTTGCGGTAGCCGTTGCGGCCGCGGATGGGGCTTTGCTATCGTCCGCTGCTCCGAGAGGCCATGCTGAAAGTCGAGCATCTGCACATCTCCGGCTTCAAGTCCTTCGTCGATCCTGTGACGGTCAGCTTCGCCGGCGGGATCACCGGCATCGTCGGACCCAACGGCTGCGGCAAGAGCAACCTTGCCGAGGCGATGACCTGGGTCCTCGGCGAGCAGAGCGCCAAGTCCCTGCGCGGCGGCACGATGGAAGACGTGATCTTCAACGGCGCGCAGAGCCGCCGCCCGCTGGGGATGGCCGAGTGCACCCTCACCCTGCGCACCGATCTCTCCTTGCCCGCGGCCGATGACGGGCTGATCTCCATCGGGCGCCGGGTCTTCCGCGGCGGCGAGGGTCAGTACCGCCTCAACGGCAAGGTCGTCCGGCTCAAAGAGATCAAGGACCTGCTGATGGACACCGGGCTGGGCATCCGCGCCTACTCGGTGATCGAGCAGGGCAAGATCGGGATGATCCTCTCCGGCAAACCGCAAGAGCGCCGCAAGCTGCTCGAAGAGGCGGCCGGGATCACCCGCTACAAGGCGCGCAAGAACATCGCCGAAGTCAAACTGCAGGAAGCCACGGCGAACCTCTTGCGGCTCGACGACGTGATCGCCGAAGTGGAGCGCGCCCTGCGCTCCCTCAAGCGCCAGGCTTCGGCGGCGCGCCGCTATCAAGAAAAGGATCGGGAGTATCGGGACCTGCTCGGCAAGGTGCTCGCCGGCCGTTCCAGCCTGCTCCACGCGCAACTCGCCGAGCTGCGCGCGCGCCTCGAAGAGGCCACGGCGCGCGAAGCCGGGATCGCCGCCGACCTCCATCGCGACGAGGCGGCGCTGGCTGCCGGCAGGGAGCGCTTGGAGGAGCTGGCCCAGGCCATGGCGGCCCGCCACCAGCGGGTGGCAGACCTGACCGCGACCATTCACGGGCGCCAGGAATTCCTCAAAGCCAACCGCCAGACCGTGGTGGAGATCGGCGAGCGCGCGGCGCAGGACCGGGCCCTGGCCGAGCGTCGCGAGCAAGAGATGGCCGGCCAGGCCGAGGCGCTGGCGGCTTGCGAAGCCCGGCGGCGGGAGCTGGCCGCCGAACGCGAAGAGACGGCGCGCGCGGTGGACGAGGACGACCGCCGGATCGGCGGCGCCGAGCGCGAGCTCGCCGGCGCCGCGGCCGGGGTCGAAGAGCTGCGCGCCGAGCTCCTGCTGGGCGCCGGCGGGCTGCAGGGCCTGCGGCAGCGTGCGCAGCAGGCGCAGATCGAGCTCGAGAGGGGCAACTTCCGGCGCCACCACCTGAGCGAGGAGCTGCTGCGCCAGGCCCACGACGCCAAGCAGGCCGGCGAGGCGCTGGCGCTGTCTCGGGAGAAGGTGGCAGAGCTCGACGCGGCCCTGGCTGCCCGTGTGGAGGAACACCAGCAAGTCATGACGGCGCTCGACGCGATCCTGCGCCGCGAAGCCGAGGCGGTGGAGCGCAAGCGCGGACTCGAAGGGGATATTGTGGAGGCGCGCCAGCGCCAGCGGCTGCTCGCCGACCTGTCGCGCGCCCACGCCGAGCGCCGCGGCGCGCTGCTGGCCACCTTGGCGGCGGCGGGTCTGGGCGAGCCGCGGTTCCTTGCCGAGCGCATCCGCGCCGTCGCGGGCTGGGAGCGCAGCCTGGACAGTTTCCTGGGAGGGTTGGCCGACGCCGTGGTGCTCGCCGCCGGTGAGAGCGCCCGCGAACTGGCAGCCTCCCTCGCCGGCCGCTCGCAAGCCATCCTGGTCCAGGTCGCCGGCGCCGCCGCCGCGGCACCCGCGGCCCCCCCGGCTCCCAATACCGGCGAGCTGCCGGCCCAAGAGCCGGAGGGGCCTCGCGCCGCTCCCGACATCGTGACCGCTCCCGACATCGCGACCGCTCCCGGCATCGCCGACGACCCCGGCGTCGTGCTGTCGCTCGGCGATGCGCTCGGTCTGCCCGGGGAGCTGGCCGCGGCTCTTCCCCCTGCCTTCCTGGCCCGCTCGGCAGCCGATGCCGAGCGGCTGGCCCGCTCCCTTCCGGGTGTCGCTTTCCTGTCGCGCGAGGGCGTGTGGGTGCAGGCCGGCACTTTTCACGTCGCCGGCGAAGTGGTGACTCCCGGCGTGCTCGAACGCGAAGGGGAGCTGGCCGCTCTCGAGCGCTCGCTGCCCGACCTCGAGCAGCGGCGGCAGGCGGCCGCCGGCGAGCTCGACCGGCTGGTTGCCGAACGCGCCGCCCTGGCCGGCGAGTCCAACCGCCTGCAAGGCGAGACCGCGCAGCTGCGCCAGGAGCTGGCGGTCGGCAGGGCGCGCCTGGAGGACACCGCCGCCCGCGCCCGCCGCCTGGCGGCCGACCAGGAGGTCCTGACGGCCGAGCAGCTCACGGTCGCCTCCGAGCTGGAGCGCGTCGACGAAAGGCGTACCGCCCTGCTCGCCGAGCTTGCCGCTGCCGAGGAAAGACAGGCCAGCCTGGAAGAAGACTTCGATCGCGCACAGGCCGATCTCGACACCGCCAAGGCAGCGCGCGAGAGCCTGCGCACCGCCAGCGCCGGCCGCCGCGGGCGGCTCGAGCTGCTTGACGAGCGGCTGGAGTCGCATGACCGTGAAGTCGCTCGGCTGGCTGCCGAGGTCGACGCCGGCCGGCGGCAGGTCGCCGCCTGGCGCGAGGAGGCGGAGCGGCTCGGAGGCCGGAGGAGCGAGCTCGAGAATGCTCTCGAACGTGCCGACGAGGAGCTTCAGGAAGCCCTCGAACAGCGGGCCGACGCCGAGGACCGCCTGCTCGAAGAACAGGAGCGGCTCGACCGCCAGCGGCAGGAAGTCCGCGAGCTCGACGAGCGGATCGGCGGCCACCGCAGCCGCCGCGACCAGGTGCGCGGCGAGATCGAGGAGCACCGGGTGACCCATGCCGGCCTGCGCCAGGACGGCGAGCACCTCGCCCACACCTACCGCGAACAGTTCGGCGAGCCCCTGCCCGAGGACCCCGGCGCGCCGCGCGGCGACCTCCCCGAGCTCGAGGCCGAGCTCGCCCGCTGCAAGGCGGCCCTGGAGCGGCTCGGGCCGGTCAACGTGCTCGCCGTCCAGGAGCACGACGAGCAGGAGCAGCGCCACGTCTTCCTGACCGCGCAGAGGGCGGACGTGGCGCAGTCGGTCGACAGCCTGCGGCGGACGATCCGCGAGATCAACGAGGCCTCGAGTGAGCGTTTCAACGCCACCTTCGCCGCGGTCAACCAGAACTTCAACGCTGTCTTTGCCCGCCTCTTTCGCGGCGGCGAGGCGGAGATGCGGCTGCTCGACGACGAGGACGTGCTCGAAAGCGGTATCGAGATCGTCGCCCGGCCGCCCGGCAAGCGCCTGCAGAACCTCATGCTCCTGTCAGGCGGCGAGAAGGCTCTCACCGCCATCGCGCTGCTCTTCGCGCTGTTTCGGGCCAAGCCCTCGCCCTTCTGCATCCTCGACGAGGTCGACGCCCCGCTCGACGACGTCAATACCGCCCGCTTCATCGACCTGCTCCGCGAGATGGCCGGCGAGACGCAGTTCATCATCATCACTCACAACAAGCTCACCATGGAGGTCGCCGGCCGTCTCTACGGCGTCACCATGGAAGAGAAAGGCGTTTCGAAGCTCGTTTCAGTCGAGCTCGAAGACATCCAGCCCGATGAGCAGAGGCCGCGGGAAGAAAGGGCGACGGCTTAGTTAGCCGGGGCTTGGCCCAGGCTCAGCCCCGGCCAGACCCGAAGCGCCGGCCCAGGATCATCTTGACGATGAGGTGATCGGTGCTGTGCGTCAGCCCGACGACGAGCCCGAGGTTGAATTCCCAGTCAGGCCCCAGGTTGAGATCCACGGACGGGACCAGCTGCTGCTGTTGCTGCTGCACCGGGTCGAAGCCGGTGATCGGACCGAGCGAGCCGTAGTATTCGAGCCCGGCGCTGATCCGCCGTGTGAAGTCGTAGCCCACCTTGAAGTTGGGGGAGAAGACCAGCCCCTGCGACGTGCCAGGGCCGCGTAAAGAGCGGTCGACGCTGGGATTGAAAGAGAGAAACCAGCGCCCGATCTGCTTGTCCACGATCGGCCGGATCTCCCACGTCCACGTATCCGCCGAGAACGCCCGCCGCTGGTACCCGAGCTCGGTCGAGAGGCTCACCCCCACCGGCCAGTTCCAGCTCGCCGGCACCCGGACGCGCGGCCGGATGTGGTCCCCCACCCACTGCCATCCATGGCCGCTGCGGGCACTAGTGAAGATATAGAAGCCCGTCTCGAACCACGGCGTGAAGCCATGCGTGATCTCCACCGTCTCGTGCCACGCCCGCTCCGTCGGCCGCACTCCCGCCAAGGTCTCCGTCGACCCCTTGAAGGTGTAGTTGCTATGCAGCTCGACCATCGTGACGCCAGGCGCCACCGTCTCCGCCCCATACACCTGGATCTCGTAGTTGTCCTGCGCCGCCAGCGGCAACCCGAACCCAATCAACAGCAGCGGCGCGGCCGCCAAGGCAAGGCTGCCGGCCAGCCGCAGAGCAAGCCGCGGCGGCCGAAGACCCGCCAAGCCCCATCCATCCCCGCCCGGAACGAGGCCAGCCCTCCCCTGCCAGGACTCATTCGGCATCCTCCCGCGACGCACCCGCTCGGCTCCTGGAACGAACGCTACCACAGCCTTTTCGCTCTCCCGGTTCCTCCCATGGCCGGCTCCCCGCCGCTCCACCCCCATCCCTGGTCCCCAAGCAGTCTCCCGGCGGACTCTCTACTTCCTGGCCTCCCACGCCCGTTGCGCGCCCCCGCTCCCTTGCCCTAGAATCCCTCCTCCCGAGGGGCGTCGGCCCCTGACCCGCGTTCCCCTTCTTCGCCGACGTAGCTCAGCGGTAGAGCAGCTGATTCGTAATCAGCAGGTCATCGGTTCAATCCCGATCGTCGGCTCCATAGAATCAATGGTTTAGGAGATCGAGGTTTGAAGCGGTAGACACATAGGGAAGCATAGGGGAAGCAAGCGGGAGGAAAGAGCATCGCGCGCCGTCGCAGGGTAGCGTGCTGGGTTTCCCGTAACCTCGACTGCAGCTTGTTCGCTTCGCTAGTCTCGCTGCATCTCGTTCGCTGGCTACCAGCAGGGGCATGGAAGCCTGCCCCCCTCCTTCCGCGAGACTGAAAATCGCGGGGGTCACTGGTTCAGGTCCGGTCCTGGGCACCACGTAAACGCCACACTAACAATAGTTTAGACGTCTGACCAGATTCATCCCGGAAGCACAGATTCTGCCTGGGCTGTCGCGGCTCGAGTCTCAATGGGCAACATCGGGTGCCGATGCCGAGCCCTCGTGGCCACTGCCGCAGCAATCTGCCGCTAATCAGCGGGGCTGTGGGACCAGGATCTTGCTTCGCTCCCGAGAAAGACAGAGTATCCAAACTCGCAGTAGGGTTTTACGACAAAGCCTACGAAAATCGGGGAGATCGGCGTGCCCATCCTGGTCCTGAACTCACTTCGCGACACGTCCCTCTGGAAGCTCCTCGACAACAGCCTCTCCCAGCAGGAGGGAGAGCTCGCGCGCACCCTCGCCCTCAACCTCCTCGGCATTTGTCACGACGCGGCCCAGAGGATGAAGGCGTTCCCTACCCTCCACTCCGAGTTCACTCTCCACGACGACACCCACCTCCTCCGCGTCACCGAGCTCATCTATCGGCTCCTGCCGAGCGCTGGCGAGCTGCTCAACCCGGTCGAGATCGCCCTCCTCATCCTCGCCGCCCATTTCCATGACCAGGGGATGATTCCGGCTCCAGAAGAGATCCAGGGGTTCCAGACTGATTCGGCGTTCAACCTCTTTCGGGAGAACTGGATTCTTTCCCACCCGAACCTCGCCGACCTCCGACAGCGCCTGCGGGAGGGCCACCTGGTCGGGCCGGACCACGCCCGAGCCATCATCCTCGAGAGAGAGCTCGACGCTGCGCTCCTGACCGATTACATCAGGCAGAGCCATGGCCAGCGCTCGTCCGACCTCGTGCGCAGCTTCGTTACCGACCCCCGCTGGGCCGTCTGCGGCACCTCCCTCGCGCAGTTCGTAGCTCGCCTCTGCCTCTCCCACGTCCGCCCTGCACGCGACCTCACTGCCACCAATGGCTTCCGCCACGACGAGGTCATCGGGACCTACCGGATCAATATGCCATACCTCGGTCTCCTCGTGCGCCTGGCCGATATCCTTGACCTTGATCGAGATCGTACTCCGGACTCCCTCTACCGCAGCCTCCACTTCCGTAGCCCCGTCAGCCTCGCCGAGTGGGCCAAGCACCGCGCCGTCGAAGGCTGGATCATCGGGCCCAGCCTGATCCAGTTCACGATGCGCTGCGAACATCCCGAATACCAGCGGGCCGCCTACCATTTCATGGACGCGATCGATCGCGAACTCGCCGAAGCCCACGCGCTCTGTCGCATGTTCCCAGCCTCGTTCCAGAAGTACGCGCTCGATCTGCCGCAAGTCGTCGACCGCTCTCGCATCGAGCCTAAGGACGCCGCCTACATCTACAAGGACCTTGAGTTCTCTCTCTCCCGCGATGAGATCGTCAAGCTCCTGATGACTGACAACCTGTACGGTCGGCCCTATCTTGCGGTGCGCGAGCTACTCCAGAACGCTCTCGATGCTCTGCGCCATCGCTCCGCCCTGTATCGAAGCCATGGTCAGACCTGCGACCCAGGCAAGGTCTCGATGGTGCACGAGCTCGACGAGGCCGGCTATGAGGTCCTCCGCTGCACCGACAACGGCACCGGCATGGACCGCACAACGATCGAGCGGTTCTTGACGCGAGCGGGACGGAGCTACTACCGATCCCCTGAATTCGAGCAGGAGCGCATCGGCTTTCGTGCCGCCGGCGTCGACTTCGATCCCTGCGCCCAGTTTGGTATCGGCTTCATGTCTGTATTTATGCTCGGGGATCAAATTGCTCTCTCCACACGCAGAGACTTTGGCCCTGGCCACGCTTACGGCGAGCCTCTGCTGGTTGAAATCAATGGCTTGGGCGGAATCGTCGTTTTCCGGCCGGGACCTGAAGACCAGCTCGTCGGAACCAGCGTCACTATCTCGGGTCGCCGGAAGCCTGTCTTCCTCGACAAGTACGAGGACAAAGTCAGCCTCCTCGCCGTGCTGGAGGGGTATGCCCTTGCGACCGAGTTTCCCATTTCCGGAGAGTGCCGCATCCCAGAGCTGCGAGGGGAGGTCCACATCCCGCCCGAGATCACTGTTCGAGAGACCGATCTCGAGGCTCGCGCCATCCCGTACATCACGACCCTGGAAGTCGGATTCGGCAGCCTTCACCCGTCCCTGAGCGGAGATCTTCGCGGTAGCTTCTTAGTCGACAACTGCGGAGTTCCCGTCTTGGCGACGGGCGACGCCTACTGGCAACCGATTCCCGAACCGGATCCTACTGGTACCAAGAGGCCAGTGCTTGTCACCCGAACTGAGACCACGACCGACGAACGAGTTCTCAGCGAGGCGATCTGCCTTGACGGTATTCTGGTGGCCGGAGACCTAGGCCGCACGAGCACGGAGCATTCGACCCTCGGTTCCGGTGGCAATCCAGCCCCTTGCGGGGAGCATATTAACTATATTCTTGATGTTCGCGGACTGCTCAAGCCGCCGGTCACTCCGAGCAGGTATCCACCCGTCCACTTCTTCGAACCATCTGCTGGCTGGGAGCGTATCTCCTATCTGATAGCGCGCGCTCAGGGTATTTTGTTTGAACAGCTCGCCATGCGGTTCGGTGAGCACGTCAATCCAGAAGTTTTCTGGCCGCTGGCTCTTATCTATGGAGGTACATCGCGTTCTGGAGCGACATCGGTGGGTTGGATGTCATCCGGCAGCGTCTGGACTTCGGTGCCTGTGCCCGTAGGCTACCTGGACGGTACCTCGCGATGGATGCTCTGCTCAGAGCTTGGACCGCTCGAGGCCGTGGTGATTGCGCCAGAGTCACCGGCCAATTGGTCGACACTCGAGCTGCGTCTCGAGGACGGCGGAACCGTAGGACGCTGTCCAGAGCTTGCAGGATGGATTGCGCGCGGGCTGCCTAGTGTCGTCTCCTGTGTTACGGATCTTGTTGTCTCCATGGCAACTGTGGCTTCCGCGGAAGGCCGTCCTCGGCTCGAGCTGCGCGCGCCGCAGCAAGTGCATTGCCCGCCGTTTGAATCTAGAAGTTTGTTGCAAACACCACCTTTCAATCTTCGTCTTCTTCCGTACTCACAGGCAGCAGAGAATTTGCTCAGTGCCGAACTTCCGTTCTGGACTGCAAATCGTGACCACCCACTGGCAAAAATTTTCCGCGATGCACGGTGGCGCCAGCAGAAGAGCGGCATCGAAGAATTCGCTGGCGCAATGATACGCAGACTGGCCGACTCGGCGCCCCTCGACTCGCTATCCCATCAGCGTTGGCAGAAAAGAATAGGGTATATGTACCAAGCCCTCGACTGGTGCGAGGTCCCTTCTGACGCCCATCCCCCTTACCTCCGGCTCAGGCGCACCGGCGAGATCGAAGCGATATCCGAGAGCACCCTGGACACTTGGCGAAGAAGCTGATGTTCCCAGCGCCCTCGGCGCCGCATAGGCAGCACGGTTTACACTCAGACAGTACGCCCACGATGAACCCGTTGGCAAGGACTTCGTGACGCCGCTTCAGCCAGCTGGAGCTGGCTGCCTGGCTGGCCGAGCTGCGTCCAACAGGTCGCAAGTGGCGGTTCGCGACTGGAGGTAGGAGACGGCTGGCGGCTGGACCGCCAGTGCGGGGCAGCGGTAGCTGCATCGGCGCCGGACGGGCGATTGCGAGCAAAGCGAGCTGCCAAGCCGAGGCCGACCGAAGGGAGGCCGGTTGCTGTGCCAGCGAGCGCAGCGAGCGTGGCACAGCAACCCGGCTTGCTACTCACCTTGCAAGAGGGCGGTCCGGACCCTGCCATCCCGTGCCATTCTCCATTCTCCTGGTCCGGGGGCGTGGACCTTTGCCTTCAGCATTCCCATTCTCAATCGCACCCACCGAGCTTTGCCATCTCATGTAGCCGGAAAGGTGTTCGACCCCCACGGGTTACCAGTGGCCGATCCTCCCCTTGCCTCTCGTGCTTCCGGTAGGGCTTGGTCGTGAAAGGATGGCGCGACGATGAAGGGGGAGCAAGGCTCGGCCCTCTGTGCTGGAGGTCCCAGTTGGGCCGGCCGTGCTGGCTGCGACTCCTGCCGGCAGACCAGACAGCTCAGCCGGCAGAGCTACGCAGGCGTGCCGGCTCTGCGCGGGAGGCAGTGCCGGCAGAGTGCGTGAAACAGCGCCGGCAGGCTGCGGATGCGATGCCGGGCCGGAGAGTGGCAGCGCCTCGTATGGTTGGACGAGTGCCGGCAGCGGGTCTCGTCGCAGCCGGAGAAGCTGCGGTCAGTGCGGCGGCAGCTTGGGCTCGGACCCGACCACGCGGCGGCGGGGGCAGTGCCTCAGGTGGGCTATCTCGGCTTGGTGGGAAACAAAGCTCCTGCCGCAGCCGAAGCGGCAGGCGATCGGCTGTGCGGCAGGCTGGCCCCGGTGCAGGAAAGAGGAAGCCACGGCGCCTGGCGATACCGCAGGTTCGCGTGCCGGCAGGAGCACTCCTGCGGTGGGAGGCGGTGCGGCAGCACCTGCTGCGGCGGTGGGTGGCATGGCGGCCCAGGCGGCGCTGGCGAGGACGCAGCCGGCGGCGGTGAGCTCGTGGGCGATCGAGGCGAGCAGAGCCCAGGGCCACTCGAGCTGGCCGCCGGCGAGGACCTGGGGGACGGTGCGGCCCGTCAGGCCGGCGACGACCAGGGGGATGACCAGGCCGCCGGAAGCGGCGAGCACCGCGATCCAGGCGGCGGCCAGGGTGCGGCGCCAGGCCTGGATCTGGGCGACGGTGTGGGCGAGGTAGAGGTTGCCGCCAGTGAGGACGACCGCGGTGCCAATGCCGGCGAGGACGAGGAGGGCGCGCTCGGCGGCGGGTGTGACAGGCAGACGATCGGCGGCCAGCAGGGCGAGGACCAGGCGGGGGGCTTGCACCAGGATTGCGGCAACCGCGATGAGGAGACCGGCGCGGCGGGAGGTCAAGAGCGTCTCCGCGCCGCTCGGCCTGGGCTGGATGGGCCAGGTGCGAAAGCGCGTGTCCGAGGGGCCATGGTCGTGACGAGAGGGTCAAGGCCGGCTGCCGGGGTCGACGCTCCATAGATGGCCAAGCTCGCGCTCGAGCCGGCGGGCGGCCGGAAGCAGGCGAACTGGAGGAGAAGGGCCAAAGGGCTCGCTGCTCGAGGCGACGCATGCCCGCAGCTTTGCGCTGGAGCACGCCGGAGTGCGCCGGCCGGACGGCGAGCTGCAGCCTGGATGGGCCGCTCCCGGGCCGTGGACGCACCATAGGTGGCCAAAGGCCATGTATATGGATCGTGGCCACCTATGGGCGCCGCTGCGGCCAAAGGAAGAGTGCGGGCGAGCGGGCGCGGGCTGGCAGGCGGTAGGGGGAGGGTGAACCTTTCCATCAGCTCTCCTCCTCCGGCTTGCCCGACGTGCCGGAAAGCGACCAGCGGCAGGTGCTGCCGGGGCCGAAGCCCTGGCGGCGGGTGGCGATGCCCTCGCGCTGCTTGGCGCGGCGCAGGGTGCGCCCGGAGATGCCGGCCTCCTGGGCGGCGGTCCAGACCTCGGCGGTGGAGAGCGGCCGGTCGGCGAGGAGGTTGCGCAGGAAGGCGCGGGCCTCGTCGAGCGAGGACAGCTCGTCGCCGGTGGCTTCGGGAGCGAGAAGGTCGCTGGCGCGCAGGGGGCTCTCGCCGGCCCAGCGGAAGCCCTGTGCGTCGACGGCGTAGGCGAGGGTGGGGCCCAAGCCGGCGAGGTTGGACTTGATATGCACGAGGGCACGGTCGGCCGCGTCGTCGCCGCAGCAGCCGGCCAGCAGCACCGAGCGGGCGGCGGCGGCGAAGTCGATCGAGCCCTGGCCGGCGTAGATGCTGCGCGTGCCGCGGGTTTTGTTGAGGTGGCGGATGGCGAGGACGGCGCAGCCGTAGCTGTCGGCCAGCCGGGAGAGGGGAGCGAGGATGGCGCGTACCTCGTTGGCGCGGTA
>DASZZM010000096.1:0-135252 GCA_035544895.1 Thermoanaerobaculia bacterium | reverse complement strand
GCCCGGGTCGAGTCCGACGCGCCACCCCAGCCAGTGGGCGCAGGAGCGGAAGCCGCTGTTCCACCCGCCGCGCTCATCGAAGTCGCGCAGCATGACCAGCAGCTCGTAGGTGGCGGCCGAGATCTGCGCCGCCAACTCGGCAATGCGCTCGCCGAGCTCTTCGAGCCTCTCGGGCGCGCAGGGCGGTACCGGCGGCGGTGGACCGATCCCCTTCGGGTCGGCCTCGCCAGCCTTCGCCTGGGCCTCCTCAACCGCCTCGTATCCGGGTTTTCCGATGGTCATCTTCCGCTCCTTTGCCGAGCCTTGCCGAGCATTGTAACCCCATGATTTTTCAGCTCATTGGCGGCGTTGGCAAAGCCGATCGGCGGTCGTCTCAGGGGTCGAGGAGGCTTGGCACGAGATCGGGCCGGGGAGGCCCGCTGGTGAGCCGCCCGAACCCCTTCCAGCCCGCATCTCAGGACACGTCTGGAGGGGTGCGAAAAAGGCTGTCAAGAGGGTCGGCGACCGCCAGAGCCTTCATGCGCTGCGCTTGATCACCGCAGTGCATGAGGTCATCCGCCCGAGAGGGACAGCCAAGTCGTCGCTGTCCGGCCGGAAGTCGTCCCGCAGAACCGAGCCAAAGAGGGAGAGCTCCGTGACTTTCCAGCGACGGCAGAACTCTCCGATCTCGTCGTAGTCGATCGGGACCCGCGCGTTCATCGCCATTGCTGGCGGCGGCGGCGAACGGCGCTGGAGAGGCGGGCGCGAACGGGGGAGTCTGCAAGGTGAGGCACCAGCGAGAGGCGCGGCATGCCAGCCTCCGCCGCGGCGGGCACGGTACCCGTGGTTCCCGCCAGGGAGGCGGCGGTGCGCAGCGACCGCCAGGGCAGCGAGTGCAGGAGGATGCGGAGCCGGGGCGCGAAGTCGCGGCGGCCGGTCTCGTGGATGAAGCGGGCGAGGCCGGAGAGCGGGCCGGGGGTGGGGCCGCCCGAGAGCTCCCAGGGGTGGATGACCATGACAGGCAGGCCGCCCTCGGCGAGGTGGCGGGCGGCGGCGGCGGCCAGGCGCGAGGGGCGGACGAGCCTGCCGGTCCAGCTGCCGGCCGGGACGCGCAGGGGGCCGCCGAAGGTGAGCGGCGGGAACTCCAGGAGATCAGGGCCAGGCAAGTGACCCTCGGGCCACTCCAGCCGGCAGGCAAAGCGGGGGTTGCTGCGCCGGCCGGAGAACGAGTAGGGGGCGAGCGAGCTGTCGTAGAGGAAGCCTGCCTCGGCCACCAGGGGAACCAGCGGGCTGCTCAGGCGGCGCAGCGACCACTCGGGGGCGCGAAAACCCAGCACCGGCTCGCCCAGGAGATCTTCGAGCAGGGTCTTGGATCGGCGGATGTCGCGCCGGAAGGCATCCAGCGGGCGGCCGCAGGCGCGCAGGTGCAGGTAGCCGTGGCTGGCGACCTCGTGGCCGGCCGCGGCGATCTCGCGCATGCGGCGGGGCAGGCGCTCGGCGACCTCGCCGAGGACGAAGAAGGTGGCGGTCGCTCCGGCCTCGGCGAGCATGTCGAGCAGGAACGGCAGGAGACGGTCGAGCTCCTGGGGCAGCGCCGGCCGCAGCTCGGGATGGACGTAGGCGGGCACCAGGCAGTTGTGGTACCACTCCTCCACGTCCACGGTCAGGGCATAGCCTCCGACACCGTCGAGGCGGGTCGCGCACGGCGTGTGCTGGGTCACGGGGCGTAGTCTATCCGAGCCGGCCGTGCGGCTGCCACCGCCGGCCGGCATGGCCGGAGCCGACCGTGCGGCCGCCAGCGCCTGGGCCGGCCGCACAGCCGCCGGTCTCGTCCAGGGCTAGGCATCGTGCTAAAGGAGCCCTCGAAGTTGGCGGCGTGTGAGTTTGCAGTCGCGCAGGATCGCAGCCAACAGGCCGGGTCCGATGCTCTCGCCCGCATGGATGGGGACTACCGTGCCGCGACCGTCCGGGTGCCTCAGGAACTGGTGGCTGCCCCGCACGCGGACGACCTCGAAGCCGGCGCGAGACAGGGCTGCGATGAGCCGCTTGCCGGTGAGCGCAGGCAGCTTGGTCACGAACCGACTGTGACCCGCTGGACTCCGACGAAGTCGAGGCGTTCCGGCTGCTCCGCCTCGACCTCCAGGCAAAGCTCAATAGCTTCCTTGATCCGATCGAGGAGCGTATCCAGCGATTTCGCCTGGCTGTGGCACCCGCGGAGTGCCGGGACGGATGCCACGTAGTAGCCGGCACGGTCACGCTCGATGAGGACGTTGAACTGTCGCATGATGGCCTATTCTACCCTGCTGCCGGCACCCCCGTCTTGTGTCCGCGGGGGAGCTTGTGACATTCTTCACGAG
The DNA here is from genome assembly GCA_035544895.1 of Thermoanaerobaculia bacterium. GTDB lineage: Bacteria > Acidobacteriota > Thermoanaerobaculia > Multivoradales > UBA5704 > JASLEW01. The sequence goes on along the minus strand of DASZZM010000096.1, from coordinate 132,916 downwards.
CGCCGGGAGACCCGCCTGGCGGGCGCTTGATTTCCGTCTGGGAGGAGCACTTTTTTGCCGGAGCAGTACTACCCCGTCCTGCTGACCCTGGGGGTCGCCATCGTCCTGGGGGTCGCCATCCTCGGGCTCTCCTACACCTTCGGCAAGGTGGTCGGCAACCAGACGGGCGGGCTGATCAAGGGGACCACCTACGAGTCGGGCATGCCGCTGCTCGACCGCTCGCACAAGCGCATCTCGATCGCCTTCTTCCTGGTGGCGATCGACTTCATCGTCTTCGACCTCGAGGCCGCCTTCCTCTATCCCTGGGCGCTGGTGATGCGCCAGGGCGGCTGGCCGCTGTTCGCCGCTGTCATGGTCTTCGTCTTCCTGATCCTGGTGGGCTTCGCCTACCTGTGGCTCAAGGGCGGGCTCGACTTCGGGCCGCTGCGCGAGATGCGCAAGGCGCCGATGTGAGCGCCGGCGAGGCGCAGCGCACCGAGCGGCGGGCGGCGGAGCTCAGCGCCGCGGCGCGGGCCGAGATCGACCGGCTGCGCCAGCGCTATCCGACCACCGAAGCGGTCTTGATCCCCGCCCTGCACATCGCCCAGCGCGACTTCGGCGGCTGGCTGCCCCAGGCGGCGATCGCGGCGGTCGCCGCCGAGCTCGGCCTGCCGCCGGCCAGGGTCTACGGGGTGGTGAGCTTTTACGACCTCCTGCACCAGAGACCGGTCGGCCGCCACCGCATCCGCGTCTGCACCAACCTGCCGTGCATGCTGCGCGGCTGCGATGAGGTGCTCGAGACGCTGCGCGGCGAGCTCGGCGTCGGCGAGGACGAGATCACGCCCGACGGCCGCTGCTCCTACATCCACTTCGAGTGCCTGGGCTCGTGCGACACGGCGCCGATGATGATGGTCGACGACGACTACCACGAGAACCTCACCCCCGAGCGGGTGCGCCAGATCGTGCGGGGGCTCGCCTGATGGCCTTCGAGCCGGTGCTGACGCGCAACGCCGGCAACCCCGACGCCCTCACCTTGCGCGGCTACCGCCAGGCGGGCGGCTACGAGGGCCTGGCCAAGGCCCTGCAGATGGAGCCCGGCGCGATCATCGACGAGGTCAAGCGCTCGGGGCTGCGCGGACGCGGCGGGGCGGGATTTTCGACCGGCCTGAAGTGGAGCTTCGTCCCCAAAGGCGGCGATAAGCCCAAATACCTGGTGTGCAACGCCGACGAGTCCGAGCCGGGCACCTTCAAGGACCGGCTGCTGATGGAGAAGGACCCGCACCAGCTCATCGAGGGCTGCGCCATCTGCTGTTACGCGGTCGGCGCCAACACCTGCTACATCTACATCCGCGGCGAATACACCCATGCCAACGCGGTGATGGAGCGGGCGCTCGCCGAGGCCTACCAGGGAGGCATCCTCGGCGCCGGCGTGCTCGGCTCCGGCTTCCGGCTCGACATGTGGATGCACCGCGGCGCCGGGGCCTATATCTGCGGCGAGGAGACCGGCATGCTCGAGTCGCTCGAGGGCAAGCGCGGCCAGCCGCGGGTCAAGCCGCCGTTCCCGGCGCTGGTCGGCGCCTTCGGCTCCCCCACCGTGATCAACAACGTCGAGACACTCGCCTGCCTGCCGCACCTGCTCGTGCGCGGCGCCGACTGGTTCAAATCGATCGGCACCGACGAGCGCAATACCGGTCCCAAGCTCTACGCCATCTCCGGCCACGTCGAGCGTCCGGGAACCTACGAGCTGCCGATCGGCGTGACCTTCAACGAGCTGCTCGAGGCGGCTGGCGGCATGTACCGCGGCGGGCGCCTGAAGGCCTACATCCCGGGCGGCGCCTCGGCGGCCATCCTGTCGGCCGAGCAGGCCGACCTCGAGCTCGACTTCGACACCCTGGCCAAGGCCGGCTCGATGCTCGGCTCGGCGGCGGTGATGGTGATGGACGAGGAGACGTGCCTGGTGCGCTCGGTCGCGCGCCTGGCCAAATTCTTCAACCACGAATCGTGCGGCCAGTGCACGCCCTGCCGCGAAGGCACCAACTGGATGGAGCTGCTGCTCGGCCGCATCGAGCATGGCGAGGGGCGGGAGGGCGACGGTCAGCTGCTGCTGTCGATCTGCAAGAACGTCGGCGGCAACTCGCTATGCGCCCTGGGCGACGCCGCCATCGGGCCGGTCGAGTCGCTGGTCCGCCGCTTCCCCGAAGAGATCGCCGAGCACGTCCGCTCCCGCGCCTGCCCCTTCCCGCGGCGCCGCTACTTCTCCGACGGAGCCTGACAGCTTGCCCAAAGTCACCATCGACGACCGCACCGTGGAGGTCCCGGCCGGCACCAATCTGGTCGAGGCCGCCTTCAAGGCCGGCGTCCATATCCCCCACTACTGCTACCACCCGCGCCTGACGGTGGTCGGCCAGTGCCGCATGTGCCTGGTCCAGGTCGCCGGAATGCCCAAGCTCCAGGCGGGCTGCTCCACCACCGTGGTCAAGGACGGCATGGTGGTGCGCAGCGACGTGCCCGAGGTGCGGGAAGCGCAGCGCGGGATCATGGAGTTCCTGCTCATCAACCACCCGCTGGACTGCCCGATCTGCGACCAGGCCGGCGAGTGCGCGCTGCAGGATTACGCCTTCAAGCATGGGCAGGCCTACTCGCGCTTTCAGTTCGAGGACAAGCGCACCTATCCGGGGCGCGAGCGCATCCCGCTCGGCGCCAACGTCCTGCTCAACATGAACCGCTGCATCCAGTGTACGCGCTGTGTGCGCTTCACCGAGGAGATCGCCAAGACCGGCGAGCTCGGCTTCTTCAACCGCGGCGCGCGCACCGAGATCGGCACCTTCCCCGGCAAACAGCTCGACAACCAGCTGGCCACCTGCGTGGTCGACATCTGCCCGGTGGGCGCGCTGACCTCGACGCGCTTCCGCTTCGCAGAGCGGGTGTTCTATCTCGACAAGAAGCCGTCGCTGTGCACCGGCTGCGAGGTCGGCTGCAACATCACGATCGAGCACCGGCGCGGCGCGATCAAGCGCTACAAGCCGCGCTTCAACCCCGATGTCAACGACTACTGGATGTGCGACTACGGCCGGGCGACCTTCGAGCGCTACCGCGACGTGCCGCGGCTGACCGCCCCGCGCCTGAGCGCCTCCGGGGCCGCCGCCAGGACCGCCTCCGCCGGTTCCGGTGAGATGGTCAGCTGGCGGGACGCCCTGGACCTGGTGGCCCGCCGCCTGCGCGGCGGCAGCGGGGAGGGCGCCGTCGCCTTCCTCGGCTCGGGCTTCCTCGCCACCGAAGAGGCCTACCTGTTCGCCCGCCTGGCCGACGCGGTCGGCTCGCCGCACCGTTCGGTGGCGGTCGACCTCGGCCCGCGGCGCACCATCCCCAACCTGCACGGCGGGATCAGCGGGCGCGAGGCGGCCCCCAACCGGCGAGGCGCCGAGCTCGCCGGCCTGGGTAAGGCCGCCGTAACGGCGACCGAGACAACGCCGGGTACCTCCGCAATGGACCAGACGGCGCCGGGTCCCTACCCAGCAAGCGACCAGACGGCGCCGGGTCCCTACCCAGCGCCGGGCGAAGGGGCGGCGATCGGCGCCGAGGAGCTGGTGCGCGGCGATGCCGCGGCGCGCTGCGCGGTGCTGGTGGTCTGCGACAGCGACTTCGGAGCCGCCGCCTACGACCCTGCGGCGGTCGAGCGCCTGCGCCGGGCGCGGTTCCTGGTCGTCTTCGGCTGGGCCGACTCGCCGCTGGCCAGGGTGGCCGACGTGGCCCTGCCGCTCGCCACCCACGCCGAGAAGGACGGCACCTTCGTCAACGTCGAGGGGCGGGTCCAGCGCTTCGCCGCCGCCTTCCCCGCACCGGCCCAGGTGCGCACCGGCGTCGAGGTGCTCTCCGAGCTGCTTTCCCGCTTCGCCGACGAGGCTGGCCCGGCCGCCGCACACGACCCCGCCGCCGGGCGCACCGCCGCCGCGGTGTTCGACGAGCTGGCGGCCAGGATTCCGGCCTTCACCGGCCTTTCCTGGCACGCGCTGCCGGCCACCGGCGCGGCTCTCGACCTGCCGGCCGCCCAGGCGTCTCCCGAGCCGCACTCCGCGGCGCCGGAACCGCCGCAGAACACGGCGGCGGGAATCTGAGGCCCGGTCCGAGCGCGCGATGAGCACGGAGCTGGCGGCGACGTTGATCAAGCTGGCGGTCGCGCTCGGCCTCCTGCTCAACGTGGTGCCGATCATGGTGTGGGTCGAGCGGCGCGGCAGCGCGCTGATGCAGGACCGCCCGGGACCCAACCGGCTGGGGCCGTTCGGGCTCATCCAGCCGCTCGCCGACGCCCTCAAGTTCATGTTCAAGGAGGACGTCACGCCGGCGGCGGTGGACCGGCCGCTCTACCTGATGGCGCCGGTGCTCGGCCTGCTGCCGGCCCTGACCACCTTCTCGGTGATCCCGTTCGGCCCCGACCTGACGGTTCGCGGGCACCGCATCCAGCTCGTCGTCGCCTCCGCCGAGACCGGCGTCCTGCTCTTCCTCGCCCTCGCCAGCCTGGGCGTCTATTCGCTGGTCATGGCCGGCTACTCGTCCAACAACAAGTACTCGCTCCTGGGCTCGGTGCGCGCCTCGGCGCAGATGATCAGCTACGAGCTGGCGCTGACCCTGGCGGTGGTCGCGGTGGTGATCCCGGTGGGCTCGTTCGAGCTGTCGAAAGTCGTCGCCTACCAGCGCGCGCACGTCTGGAACCTGCTGCCGCAGATCCTCGGCTTCCTGATCTTCCTGGTCGCCTCTTTCGCAGAAACCAACCGTCTCCCCTTCGACCTGCCGGAGGCCGAATCGGAGCTGGTGGCGGGCTTTCACACCGAGTACAGCGCGATGCGCTTCGCCACGTTTTTCATGGCGGAGTACATCTCGATGACCTCGCTCTCCGCCCTCGGCGTGACCCTCTACGCCGGCGGCTGGAGCCTTCCCGGAGTCGATCTGCACGGCTGGACCGGGGCGGTCCTCGGCTTGCTGATCCTGGTCGGCAAGATCGCGGTCTGCCTGGCCGTCTTCGTGTGGGTGCGCTGGACGTTCCCGCGCTTCCGCTACGACCAGCTCATGCGCCTGGGCTGGAAGGTGCTCCTGCCGCTCGCCATCCTCAACCTGATCGTCGTCGCGGCGATGACCCTCGCCGGCTGGCTATGACACGGCGGCTCGGGACGCCCTGACCATGGAGCTCGCGATCTTCATCCTCTTCGCCGGCCTGGCGCTGGTCTCCTCGATCGTGGTGGTGACGCACAAGAACCCGGTCTACGCCACCTTGAGCCTGGTGCTCACCCTGTTCTCGGTGGCGGTGCTGTTCGTGCTGCTCGGCGCGCCCTTCCTCGCCGCCTTGCAGATCCTGATCTACGCCGGCGCCATCCTGGTGCTCTTCCTGTTCGTCCTCATGCTGCTCAACGTCGGACGGCAGGAGGGGCCGAGCGGCCACCGCGTGCAGCTCTTCACCGCCCTGCTCGGCGGCGTCGCCTTCGCCGCCATGCTCGTCCTGCTCTTCTGGCGCCAGCAGGGCGGCCCGCGGCCCCCGGCAGCGCCGCTCAGCGCGCAGCTGGTGTCGCTCACCGCCCTGGCGCAGGAGCTGTTCGGCCGCTACCTCCTGCAGTTCGAGATCGTCGGGCTGCTGCTGCTGGTGGCGGTCGTCGGCGCCACCGTCCTCGCCCGCCGGCCGCCGCCGCGGGAGCCGGAGGCCGAGCCGTGAGCGTTCCGGTCTCCTGGTACCTGGCGCTGTCGGCCGTGCTCTTCGGCATCGGCGCAATCGGCGCCCTGACGCGCCGCAACGGGATCAGCATCTTCCTGTCCATCGAAGTGATGCTCAACGCCGCCAACCTCTCGCTGGCCGCCTACGCGCGCCAGTTCGGCGAGCACACCGGACAGGTCATCGTCTTCTTCGTCCTGGCGGTCGCCGCCGCAGAGGCGGCGGTGGGCCTGGCCCTCTTCATCGGCGTCTTTCGCGGCCGCCGCACCATCGACGTCAACCGCATGAACCTGATGCAGCACTGAGCGACGGCCGCGCCATGCACGCACTCGACTGGCTGTGGCTGATTCCCGCGCTGCCCTTCGCCGGCGCCGTGCTCAACGGCGTCGTCTTCGGCTGGGGCGGCCGGCGCGCGCCGCGCCCGCTGGTCAACGCGGTCGCGCTGGGGGCGCCGCTCGCCTCGCTCGCGGTGGCCCTGGCCTGCATCTGGCAGTACGCGCAGGGCGCCTGGCCGCAGCCGGTCGAACGCGTGGCCTACGCCTGGACGACCGGCGACCTGGCGATCGACGTCGCCTTCCTGATCGATCCGCTGGCGGCGGTGATGCTGTTCGTGGTCACCTTCGTCGGCTTCATCATCCACCTCTATTCGGTCGGCTACATGGCCCACGAGGAGGGCTACCAGCGCTACTTCGCCTACCTCAACTTGTTCATGGCGGCGATGCTGACGCTGGTCCTGGGCAACAACTACCTGGTGATGTTCGTCGGCTGGGAGGGGGTCGGGCTCTGCTCCTACCTGCTGATCGGCTACTACTACGATCAGGAGCTCGCGCCCTACGCCGGCAAGAAGGCCTTCATCGTCAACCGGGTGGGCGACTTCGCCTTCCTCGTCGGCATGTTCGCCCTGGTCGCCCGCTTCGGCACGCTCGACTACACCCGCATCCTGCCGCGCATCGCGGCGCATCCGGGACTGGTCACCGGCGAGTACTGGGCCGGGCTGTCCTTTGCCGGCTTCGTCGGCCTGTGCTTCTTCATCGGCGCCGCCGGCAAGAGCGCGCAGATCCCGCTCTACGTCTGGCTGCCCGACGCCATGGCCGGCCCGACGCCGGTGTCGGCGCTCATCCATGCCGCCACCATGGTGACGGCCGGCGTGTACATGGCCGTGCGCTCAAACGCCATCTATCAGCTCGCGCCCGGCATCTCGCTGCTGGTGGCGGTCGTCGGCGCGGCCACCGCCATCTTCGCCGCCACCATCGGGCTGGCGCAGAACGACATCAAGAAGGTCCTCGCCTACTCGACCGTCTCGCAGCTCGGCTACATGTTCCTGGCGGTGGGCGTGGGCGCCTACACGGCGGCGATCTTCCACCTGACCACGCACGCCTTCTTCAAGGCGCTCCTCTTCCTCGCCTCCGGCTCGGTCATCCACGCCCTGGGCGGCGAGCAGGACATGAGCAAGATGGGCGGCCTGCGCAAGCATCTGCCGATCACCTACCGGACCTTCGTGATCGGCGCCCTGGCCCTCGCAGGCATCCCGCCGCTCGCCGGCTTCTTCAGCAAGGATGCGATCCTCGCCGCTAGCGCCGCCGCCGGGCACTGGGTGCTCTGGGCAGTCGGGCTGCTGACCGCCGGGTTGACGGCGTTTTACATGTTCCGCGCCGTCTGCCTGACCTTCCACGGCGAGCTGCGCGCCGACCCTGAGCACCCCGCGCACCCCGCCCCCGGCGAGCCCGCGCCCGCCCTCCACCTCCACGAGTCGCCGCCGGTCATGACCGTGCCGCTCGTCATCCTGGCCGCCGGAGCGGTGGCCGCCGGCTGGTTCGGCATCCCCAAGGTTCTCGCGTTCGGCGCCGACCTGGACCGCTTTGACCGCTTCCTGGCGCCCGTGGTGGCCCGCATCCGCGGCGCCAACCCGCTCGAGCACGACGTGGGCGCGGCCGCCGACCTCTTCCTCATCGCGCTCTCGGTGGCGGTCGCGGCGGCTGGCATCGCGCTCGCCGTGCGCGCCTACGGCGGCGAGCGCGGCCCGGCGCGGGACCGCGTCCTGGCCGAGCGCTTCCCCGCGCTCTACGGCCTGGTCGCCAACAAGTACTACGTGGACGAGATCTACGACCGGCTGATCGTTCGGCCGCTCGCCTGGCTGTCGCGCGTCTTCTGGAAGGTGGTCGACACCTTCATCGTCGACGGCTCGATCAACGCCGGGGCCTACGCCACCGAGCTCACCGGCGACATCGGCCGCCTGAGCACCACCGGCAACGTGCGCAACTACGCGCTCTACTTCTTCCTCGGAGTGATCCTGCTGTTCTGGTGGCTCGTGCGCTAGCGGAACACCGGCCAAGCCATGTCGACCTTCCTCGCTCTCGCCGCCGGCAACACGCTGACCCGCCTGGTCTTTTTCCCGACGGCGGCCTGCCTGCCGCTGCTGTTCTTGCGCCGTGGCGCGGTGCGCGCGGTCAAGATCTATACCCTGGTCGTCTCGCTGGTCGAGGTCCTCTTCGGCCTCGCCTACGTTCTCAGCCACGCCGCCCACTCCGGCCCGGACGGCGCCTTCCCGCTCACCCGCGATCCGCGGCTCCCCTGGATCGCGAGCTACGGCATCCATTACGACCTGGCGATGGACGGCATCTCGATGCCGCTCGCCCTGCTCACCATCCTGCTGCTGCCAATCGTCATCCTCGGCTCGTGGCGCGGCATCGAACGTCATTGGCGCGCCTTCAGCGCCGCCATGCTGGTGCTCACCACCGGCGTGCTGGGGAGCCTCCTCGCCTACGACCTCTTCGTCTTCTACGTCTTCTGGGAGGTCATGCTGGTCCCCATGTACCTGGTCATCGGGGTGTGGGGCGGCGAGCGGCGGATCTATGCCGCCATCAAATTCTTCCTCTTCACCATGGCGGGCAGCCTGCTGATGCTGGTCGGCATCCTGTGGCTGGGCTGGACCTTCAAGATGGTCAACGGCGGGGTCTGGAGCTTTGCCTACGAAGACCTGCTGCGCCTCGATCTGCCAATGGGCTCGCAGGTCTGGCTGTTCGCCGCCTTTGCGCTGGCTTTTCTCATCAAGGTGCCGATCTTTCCGCTGCACACCTGGCTGCCGGACGCACACGTCGAGGCGCCGACCGGCGGTTCGGTGATCCTGGCCGGCATCCTCCTCAAGCTCGGCACCTACGGCTTCCTGCGCTTCGCCATGCCGCTGTTCCCGCAAGCCAGCCGGGCGCACGTGCCGCTGCTGGTGGCGCTCGCCCTGATCGGCATCATCTACGGCGCGCTGGTCTCCTGGGTGCAGGTCGATTTCAAGAAGCTGGTGGCGTATTCCTCGATCGCCCACCTGGGCTTCGTCATGCTCGGGCTGGTCGCCGCCGACCTGGTCGCCTGGCAGGGGGCGCTGCTGCAGATGGTCAACCACGGCCTCTCGACCGGCGCCCTTTTCCTGCTCGTCGGCATGCTCTACGACCGCCGGCACACCAAGCAGTTCGCCGATTTCGGCGGCCTCGCCAAGGTGATGCCGCTGTTTGCCTTCTTCCTGGTGTTCTCGACCCTTGCCTCGGCCGGTCTGCCGGCGCTCAACGGCTTCGCCGGCGAGTTCCTGATCCTGGCCGGCAGCTACCGCGCGCTCGGCTGGCCCGCGGCGGTGGCGACCTTCGGCGTCGTGCTCGCCGCGGTCTACCTGCTGAAGATGATCCAGCTGACGCTCTGGGGCCCGCTGACCCGCGACGAGAACCGCGGCCTCTCCGACCTCTCCGCGCGCGAGGTGCTGGCGCTCGCGCCGCTCTGCCTGCTGATGCTGGCCATCGGCGTCGCCCCCAACTTCTTCCTGCGTCCGAGCCAGCCGGCGCTCTCCTCGCTGCTCGCCGGCTACCGGCAGCGCGCCGAGGCCCCCGCCCCAGCCCGGGCGGCCTTGCGCCCCCTCGCGGCGCCGACCCAGGCCAACGCGCGCTCCACTCCGCTCGCGGGAGCGCCACGATGAGCCGCGCCGACCTGTTGAGCTTGCTTCCCGAGCTGATCTTGACCGCCGGGGGCGTGCTCATCCTGCTGCTCGACGCGCTGCTCCCCGGCGCCCGGCGGGCGTGGACGGGGATAGCCCTGCTCACCACCGCCGCCGCCGCGTGGGGCGCCTGCGCGGCGTGGACCGCCGCGGCGAGCGACCCGGCGCTCACCTTCGGCGGCCTGCTCGAGACCAGCCGGATGACGCTGGCCTTCTCGCAAGCCGTCCTGGCGGCCACGGCCCTCTGCCTGCTCGCCTCGCAAGGCTACTTGCGCCGCGAGGGCATCCTGGCCGGCGAGTACCACGCCTTGCTCCTGTGGTGCGCCACCGGGCTGCTGCTGATGCTGCGCGCCAACGAGCTGCTGACCATCTTCCTGGCGCTCGAGCTGCTGTCGCTCTGCCTGTATTCGCTGGCGGGCTATCACCGGCGGGTCAAGGTGTCGATGGAGGCGGCGATCAAGTACTTCTTGATGGGCGCCTTCGTCAGCGCCTTCGCCCTCTACGGCATAGCGCTGGTCTACGGCGCGACCGGCCAGACCCGACTCGACGCGATCGGCGCCGCCTTCGCCGCCGGCCGGGTCACGGTGGCGGCATCCCTCGGGCTGCTGCTGCTGGTGACCGCCTTCGGCTTCAAGATGAGCCTCGTCCCCTTCCACGCCTGGTCGCCCGACGCCTACCAGGGCGCGCCGTCGCCCTTCGTCGCGTTCTTCTCGGTGGCCCCCAAGGTGGCGAGCGCCTTGGTGCTCTACCGCCTGCTGGCGGTGACGGCGCAGGGATCGAACGCGGCGCGCTGGTCCGAGGTCGTGGCCCTGCTGTCGGCGCTCTCGATGGTGACCGGGAACCTTCTCGCGCTGGCGCAGCGCGACATCAAGCGGATGCTGGCCTATTCGGGTATCGCCCACATGGGTTACCTGCTGCTGGCGCTGGTCACTCTCGACCGCGACTCGCTCAACGCCGTCTTCGTCTACCTGCTCGCCTACGTGCTGATGAACGCCGGCGCCTTTGCCGTGGTCGCCATGCTCTACCGGCGGCCCGGCGAGCAGCACCTGATCGGCGAGCTCGCGGGCTGGGGCTACCGCTTTCCGCTGCTCGGCGGCTGCCTGGCGATCTGCATGCTGTCGCTCGCGGGCATCCCGCCGACCATGGGGTTTTTCGGCAAGTACCTGGTGTTCTTGCAGGCGATCTCGGAGGGCCACGTCCGCCTGGCGGTGCTCGGAGTCGTCACCAGCCTGGTCGGAGTCTTCTACTACCTGCGTGTCATTTACGTGCTCTACATGAAGGCGGAGAGCCGCGAGCCCGAGGGCTTGCTGATCGACGGCTGGGGCCGCGCCGCGGCCGTGCTTGCCGCCCTCGGCACTTTGCTGCTCGGCTTGTGGCCGGCGGACCTGTTGCAATGGCTGATCGGGGCGACCGGCACGAGGTGACCGAGCCGGAGGAGATCTCTCCTCTCACCCTCAACCGGCTCTCTTTCTACCTGCGCTGCCTCCGTCAGCTCCAGGAGCTCGGGCTGCGGCGCATCTCCTCGCAGGCGATGGCGCAGCGCTTCCACCTGTCGGCCACCCAGATTCGCAAGGACCTGGCGCAGTTCGGCGAGTTCGGCATCCGCGGCGTCGGCTACGAGATCGCCGAGCTGGCCGATCATCTCGACACTCTGCTCGGGCTCGACCGCAGCTACCCGATGGTGATCGTCGGAATGGGCAACCTGGGGAGCGCGCTGGCCCGCTACCTGGGCTTCAACCGCGGCGCCTTCGAGGTGGTGGCGGGGGTCGACAACGACCCGGGCAAGGTCGGCCGCGAGGTCGCCGGCTTCACGGTCCGTCCCGCCTCCGAGCTCGCCCAGGTGGTGCGCGGCTCGGGCGCGGTGATCGGCGTCTTGACGGTGCCCGACGTGGTGGCCCAGCACTACTACGACGCCCTGGCCGACGCCGGCATCCGCGGCGTCCTCAACTTCGCCCCCATCCGCGTCAAACCCCGCCCGGGAGTACCGCTCAAAAACGTCGACCTGCGCATCAACCTCGAAGAGCTGGCCTTCTTCCTGAAGACGCCCTCCACGGGCTAAAGCCAACTCCCTCCCCTTCAGCCCCGCAGAACCTTCCCCGCAGGTCGCTTTAGGACCGCTCTGTAGCCGCTACCGGTTCAAGGGCCGCAGGATGTCCCCCGCAGGGTCCCCTTTGTCGGCGGCGCATTCACCACTTCGGCCCCAGATAAGGAATCCCGCGCCGCCAGACAAAGGGGACCCTGCGGGGGACATCCTGCGGCCCACCACCGCTAACACTTCGGCACGAAACGAAAACAGCCTGGCCCAGGACGTTCTCTCCACTGCGGGACCGCGATTCTTCGGCGCGAGATCGCGAACCTTCAGGTGACTCGCGGGAGGGTGGGGAGTCTCGGTTCATTCAATTTATTGCACCTCTTTAATTGGTTGGGGGTCCCACTCACGTAGCACGTCTGGATCGAATCCAGGAAAAGGAGGAACTGTATGCGCACGCGTGGTCTGTCCACAGGTCGCATCGTCAAACTGCTCGTCCTCGCTCTCGCGGTGGTCGCGGGGAGCGCGGCGGCGTGGGCGGCGAATGGGCCGCCGAAGGTGCCGGACGAGGTCCTGGTCAAGGTGGCGCACACGGTCGACAACCAGCAGCTGGGCGACATCGAGTCGACGGCCAATGCCGACCGCGACGACGAGGTCGCCCAGGTGGCGGGCGGCGTCATCCGCCGCATCCGCTCGCGCTCGAAGACGGCCGAACAGCTGGTGAACGAGCTGGGCAGGCATCCCGGCGTCCTTTACGCAGAACCCAATTACATCGTCCACACCAGCACGATACCGAACGACCCGCGGTTCGGTGAGCTGTGGGGCCTGAGGAACACCGGGCAAACCATTCTCGGCGTGCCCGGCACGGCGGGGGCCGACATCAAGGCGGAGCCGGCTTGGACCGTGACCACCGGCACCGCGAGCGTGGTGGTCGGAGTGGTCGACACCGGGATCGACTACACCCATTCCGACCTCGCGGCCAACGTGTGGAGCAACCCGGGCGGGGTTGGCGGCTGCGCCGCCGGGACGCACGGGTACAACGCCATCACCAGGGTCTGCGATCCCAGGGACGACCACTACCATGGCACCCATGTCTCGGGGACCATCGGCGCCGTCGGCAACAACTCCCTGGGCGTGGTCGGGGTGAACTGGACGACCAAGATCATGGGGCTCAAGTTCCTGGATTCGTCCGGCAGCGGCACCACCGCGGACGCCATCACCGCCATCGACTTCGCGGTCACCGCCAAGATCGCCGGCGTCAACGTCCGCGTCCTGTCGAACAGCTGGGGCGGAGGCGGGTTCTCCCAGGCGCTGCTCGACGAGATCAACAAGGCCAACGCCAACGACATCCTGTTCGTCGCCGCGGCCGGAAACGCGTCCTCGAACAACGACGTCACTCCCAACTATCCCTCGAACTACAACGCGCCCAACGTCGTGGCGGTGGCCGCCACCGACAACAACGACGGTCTGGCGTCGTTCTCGAACTACGGCGCCGCCACGGTCCACCTCGGCGCTCCGGGCGTCGACGTGCTGTCGTGCCAGCCCGGCAATCTCTACCAGTACCTGAGCGGCACCTCGATGGCCACGCCCCACGTCTCCGGCGCCGCGGCGCTCATCCTGTCGAAGAGCACGCTGACCACGGCGCAGCTCAAGAGCAAGCTGCTCACCAGCGTCGACGCCATCCCGAGCCTCTCGGGCAGGACGGTGACCGGAGGACGGCTCAACGTCTGCAAAGGCATCCCCGGGTGCGGCGGGCCGCCGCCGCCGCCCACTCCCGATTTCTCGCTCTCGATCAGCCCCTCTTCGGTGACGGTGCCCGCGACCGGAGGCACGGCCACCTATACCGTTACCATCACGCGCACCAACGGCTTCAGCGCGGCCGTCTCGCTGTCGGTGAGCGGCCTGCCGGCCGGGACCTCGGGCAGCTTCAACCCGGCATCGACGACCGGGAGCTCCTCTACCCTCACCCTGACGGTGGGCGCTTCGACCGCGGCCGGGACCTATTCGTTCACGGTGACCGGGACGGGCGGCTCTCCGACCCTGACTCACACCACGACGGGCACGGTCGTCAAGCAGAGCTCGACACCGCCGCCTTGCGACGGCCAGTGCAATAACTGAGCTGGGGAGAAATCCAGCTTGGTCCTTTCAGGGCGGCGCCTTCCGGGGCGCCGCCTACCGCACTAAAACCGCTACCAGCCCACCACCGTTGACGCTTCAGCGGGACGAAGACTGCTCTCGGCACGAATCATCTGCCCGGCGCACTGCTCTTCTTGACGGGCTCGCAAATGAGAGTCCGTCGAAAGGAGAGATCATGGACAAGCATCGTGTTCTCGCGGCCCTCGTGATCCTCGTGGAAGTGCCCCGCCCAGTCCCCCGCCGCCCGCCGCCCGCCGGCCTCCCCCCCTCCCCCCGCCCCGCCTGAGTGTTTTTCCCCTGAAAAATAGGGGTTTTCACCTATTCCCAAGCATCTCGGCCTTCTCGTAACCTCTCTGCCAGCGGTCTGTGGGATGGCGGCACGGCCAGGTGGCAGTGCACCGGCAACGTTGTGAGCCGGGGCCCCCTGCGGCCGGCAGGTCAACCGTTGAACTCTGTGGGAGATCAAGCCAATGAACTTGCGGAAACTCACCTCGAGAGCGGCGGTCGCCGGGGTGGCGTCGTTCCTGCTGCTCGGCCTCGGCGGCGCGGCGGCCTGGGCATCTCCGGCGGTCACCCTCACCGATGCCAACGACGTAACCAACCCGGTCACCTACTCGGCGGGTCCGTTCTTCGTCCCCAACCTGCTCAACGTGGTCACCGGCGGCCCGGTGGTCTGCGATGCCACCGACCCCTGCGACGAGACCCCGCTGACCGTCAGCGTCACGGCGCAGACGACGGCCACCAAGCGGGTCAAAGTCACCATGGAATGGCCCAACCACGAAGCGGACTCGGACTTCGATCTCTACATCCTGCAAGGGTCGACCACGATCGCCCAGTCGGCGACCGCCTTCGATCCCGAGATCACGACTTTTCCGGCCAGCAACGGCACCTACGACATCCGGGTCGTCGAGTTCGATCCCCAGGGGCAGAGCTTCACCATCAAGATCTGGCTCGAGCCGATCCCGGCGGAAAACTCGCCGCCGACAGGCCCGGCGGCGCGCTTCCAGGTCTACCAGGCCCCGGGCGGCCTGGGAACCGACGCCGGCGAGCCGTCGATCGGCGCTCACTGGGCCACAGGCGTCGTGGCCACGCAGTCCTACACCAACACCCTGTTCACCACCTTCAACGACTGCTCGTCGCCGGCCACCGACACCTGGCAGCAGCGCAACGACCTGACCGGCGTCACCAGCTTCGACCCGATCATGTTCACCGACCACGAGACCGGCCGGACCTTCACCTCGCAGCTGATATCGGACATCGTGCGCTTCACCACCGGCTGCAGCCTGAGCTCCCACACCGACGACGACGGCGCCACCTGGATCCCCAACGACGGCTGCAGCCACCCCGGCGGCTCCGACCATCAGAGCCTGGGCGGCGGCCCCTACCACGCGCCGATTCCCACGCCTCCCGCTCCGGCCTATCCGCACGCGGTGTACTACTGCGCCCAGGATCCCGGGGCCCTGCTGTTCGCGCCGGCCTTCTGCGCGCGCAGCGACGACGGCGGACTGACCTTCGGCCCCGCGGTGACCGCCTACACGACCGAATGCGGCGGCATCCACGGCCACATCAAGGTGGCGCCCGACGGGACCGTGTACCTGCCCAGCCGGGAGTGCACCTCCCCGAACACCATCGGCGCCGGTGTCGCCGTTTCCACCGACAACGGCATCACCTGGGCCGTGCGAGTCGTTCCGGGCAGCTCGCCCGGCGACAGCGATCCTTCGGTGGCAACCGGGCTCAACGACGTCGGCAAGCCCGCGGGACAGGCCAGCAACACCGTCTATCTCGGCTATTGCGACGGTGACGGCCATCCCAAGGTCGCCGTCTCGCACGACCAGGGCACAACCTGGGGCACGGCCTTCGACGTCGGCGCCCCGGCCGGCATCCAGAACTGCGTCTTCCCCGAGACGGTCGCCGGCGACGACAACCGCGCCATGATGTTCTTCCTCGGCACGCCGACCGCGGGCGACTTCCAGGCCGCGACCTTCACCGGCACCTGGCACGCCTACATCGCCAGCACCTACGACGGCGGCGCCACCTGGGGCCTGGCCGACGCAACGCCCGACCAGCCGGTGCAGATCGGCTGCATCTGGATGCGCGGCGGCAGCAACGCCTGCCGCAACATGCTCGACTTCAACGACGCCACACTCGACAAGGACGGCAGGCTGCTCGGCGTCATGGCGCGGGGCTGCGTGGCCCCGGGCTGCACCGCGGCCTCGACCCCCGACTCCTCGCGCAGCGCCCTCGACACCATCATCCGGCAATCCGGCGGCAAGCGCCTGTTCGCGGCCAACGATTCGCTCGAGCCCCTGGTCCCCGGCGCGCCGCGCCTGATCTCGGCGCTGCGCGGTCCAAAAGGAGTCACGGTGACCTGGAACGTTCCGGACGACGGCGGCTCGCCCCTCACCGGCTACAAGATCTATCGCAGTACCGTCCCGGACCAGGAGACGCTGCTGGCCGGCATCGGCGCGTCGAAGGCGAAGTTCATCGATACCAAGGCCAAGGCCAATACGAACTATTTCTACAAAGTCAGGGCGGTCAACGCCATTGGCATGAGCGGCTCGTGCGGCGAGGTGACGGTCACCAATCCGCCGCCGGTGCAGACCGCCTGCGCCCTGCCCGGCATCACGTTGGTCACCGACGCCACCGGCGACCAGGTCGGCGGCCCTGACGCCAACCAGGAGCTCGACATCACCGAGCTGGACGTGGCGGAGCCTTTCACCGGCGTCGCCGACAAGTCGATCACCTTCACCCTCAAGCTCGCCAACCTCGGCCAGACACCGGCCGTGCCGCAGCCCAACTCGATCTGGAAGGTGAGCTGGATTGCCAAGGACGGCAACGGCAACTCGCAGACGTTCTTCGTCTCCTTCGACACCACCGTCCTGCCGACGGGGGAGTTCAACTACGGCTACACCGACACCACGACGCCGAGCGCGCGGACCGAGACCAGCCAGTGCAGCCACACGGCGACCAGCTGCGCCCCGGTGACCGGGGCCTTCGACGCGGCCGGCAACCAGATCATCTTCCGGCTCAACACCGCCGCGCCTCTGTCATACAAACCGCCGACGGGCAGCACGCTGCAACCCTTCACGGCGAGCTTCGGGCCGGGCACGGCGCTTACGGCCGTGCAGGGCGTGACCGAGCTCCTGGTCGGCGGCGCGGGCAGCGGCCTGCTGGAAACCGTCGATTCCACCAGCGGCGCCAGCTACACGGTGCAGGGCAACCTCTCCTGCGCGCCGAACCATCCGCCCACGGCGGTGCTGACCGCCAAGCCGACCTCGGGCAAGGCGCCGCTCGCCGTGGCCTTCGATGGCTCGAGGTCGAGCGACCCCGACACCGGCATCGACACCGTGGCCTCCTACACTTTCAACTTCGGCGACGGCAGCGTGCCGGTGACGCAAGCGGGGGCGACGATCAGCCACACCTATGCGAAGGCCGGCAGCTTCGTAGCTCGCCTGACCGTCACCGATTCACGCGGCGCCGCGAGCACCAACTCGGCGAAGGTGGGGGTCTCGGTCGGCAAATAGGGCAGTCTGATTGGAAGCGCCGGTGAGTCTGATTGGAAGCGCCGGGCAGTCTGATTGGAAGCGCCGGGTCCCTACCCGGCGCTCCGGCGCTCCGGCGCTTCGGCGGTCGGGCGCTCTTCATCTCGCGGCCCGCGGTGGCTGGCGGCTTCGCCAGGTGCCGCGGGCCGCGCCCCGTATCGTCAGTTCGGCCAGTCAGGTCTCCGCGCCGCGTAGCAGCTCGTCGAGGTCCAGGGGGTCGGCCGCCATCGCCAGCGAGCCGTCGGGCCCCCGCGGCCACTGCTCGCGCGGCTTGTCCCAGTAGAGCTCCAGGCCGTTCCCGTCCGGATCGCTCAGGTAGACGGCCTCGCTCACCCCGTGGTCCGCCGCGCCCTGCAGCCGCACCCCCGCCGACAGAATCCGGCGCACGGCGGCCGCGAGCGCCGGCCGCGTCGGATAGCGGATCGCCACGTGATAAAGGCCGGTCGAGCCCGGCGGGGGCGGCGAGCCGCCTCGGCTCTCCCAGGTATTGAGCCCGATGTGATGGTGATACTCCCCCGCCGCGACGAACGCCGCCTGCCGCCCGTACCGCGATGTCACCTCGAAGCCGAGCACCTGGCAATAGAACTGCACCGCCCGTTCGAGATCCGCGACCTTGAGGTGCACATGCCCGATCACCGTATCCGCCGGAATCGTGTACGGCTCTAACTCCGACTTCACCGCCATCTCCTCTCACCTCCCTCTCCCAGGCGCCGTGCTGTTATGCTCGGGTTGCCTGTGCACTAAATCTATCCGATCGCAGAGTGGGGGGCAGGACGATGGGTACTTTCCCGGTCCAGAGAATCAACCCGGTCGAAGCTTATCCGTCGGCCTTCTCGGTTCGCCCGGGCGGCGCCCTCGACTTCCACGTCTCGGTCGCCAACCCGCAGCCGGGCGAGCTCGTGCAGCTCGAGGTCTTCCATCATTCCCAGGTCCGTTTCGACTCCAGGCGTTTCCAGGAGAGCTTCTCGGCCATCGACGTCTACAAGGAGGACTACCGAGACGCCATCGCCATCGACCCGGGTCAGGCGCCGCTCTACCGGGCATCGTTCCCGGGAGTGAAGCTCGACGTCCCCGCCTACCCGGAGCCAGGCAAGGGTGAGCTGCTCGACGCCTCGCGCGGCTGCGCATGGGAGGTGGCGCACCGGCTCTCCCCTGTTCCCGCCGAGTGGAAGAGCGGCGTCTATCTCGCCCGCTTCCTCTACGCGCCCGCCGTCACCTACGTTCTGTTCGTAGTGCGGCCGGGGGCCCCCGCCAACCGGCGCGCCAAGATCCTCTGCTCGCTCGCCACCCACACCTACCAGGCCTACAACGGCTGGAACGACGCCTGTTTCTACGACGACCTTCCCCCCGGAACCAAGCTCGCCGCCAAGGTGTCGTTCGATCGCCCCTGCCACCTCTGGAAATTCATCCTGTTCGATCAGAACTTCGTCGCCTGGCTGGAGCGCGGCTTCGACGCGGACTACTGCACCAGCGCCGACCTCCATGCCGACCCTACCGTGCTGGACGGCTACAACCTCTTCATCAGCGTGGGACACGACGAGTACTGGACCGGCGAGATGCGCGACCGCGTGGAATCGTTCGTCGACAAAGGCGGCAACGCGACTTTCGTCACTGGCAATACCTGCTACTGGCAGGTGCGGCTCGAAGACGACGACCGGACGCTGGTCTGTTACAAAGACGTGGACCTCGATGGCAAGAAGAATCCCGAGATCCCCGCTTCACGCCGGACGGGGAAATGGTACGAACCTCCTGTCTCGCGCCCGACGAGCGCGATGACCGGTCTCAACTTCAGAAACGGCGGTGCGATCACCGACAAGGCAAGGCCGGCGGTAGGCTTTACGGTGACACGGAGCGGGAGCTGGGTGTTTGCCGGCACCGCGCTCGCGGACGGAGATACGTTCGGCCAGGAGGACGCCATCGTCGGCTATGAGTGCGATGCAATGGACTTCGACAGTCCGAGCGAATTCATCACCCTGGCGACGGTGCAAGTCGACAACCGGTGGACGGGAAATCAGGACGGCCGGGAGGGAACCATGGGGATGTTCCGCAAGGGCCGCGGTTGCGTGGTGAGCGCCGGCACCACCGGGTGGGGCCAGGGGCTGAGGGATCCGGCTGGCCAGACGAAAACCTCTCGGATCACCAGAAACGTCGTCGAGCGCCTCCAGGCGCCGATTGCCCGTGCCCTCTACGAAGTGACGAAGCAGGGCGAGCTCCTGTGGTACGAGGACTGGCTGCAAGACGGCACCGGCGGCCTCGCCGGACCGAGGACGATCGGCCGCGGCGGCTGGGACAGCCTTAAGCTGGTGTTTTCGGGCAGAGAGGGCGTGGTCTACGCGATCTCGGGTCAGGGCGACCTGCTTTTCTACAAGGATTCGAGCGGGGACGGCACGGCCGACATCGTGGAGTTGGGCACGATCGGCGTTGGCGGCTGGGACCAGCTCGCGCACGTGACCGCGAGCGGCGGCGTCCTCTACGCGCTCACCGGCGCCGGCGACCTGCGCTGGTACAAGGACAAAAACCGCGACGGCACGGGCGCGGTCGCCGAGCCGCAGGTGATCGGCCGCGGCCTGGGCCCGTTCCTCTTCTTTACCGCGGCCGACGACGGCGTGATCTATGCCGTCACCGCCGATGGCAATCTTCTCTGGTATGAGGACGCCACACGCGACGGCACTGGACAGGTCGCCGGTCCGAAGGTGATCGGCCGTGGAGGTTGGAACCAGTTCCAGCGCGTGGTTGCCGGGGACCACGGCGTGGTCTATGCCATCACCGCTGACGGTAACCTGCTGTGGTATCGCGACATCGTCCGCGACGGCAGCGCCGACATCACCGGGCCTCTGCACGTCGGCTCGAGGCGCTTCGTGGCACTTGCCTGACGCATGCGAGCGGCGCGGGGCCGGGCATGGGTGATCGGGACCTCCGCCCGCCGCGCGCGCCGAGGAGAGGCAGATGAAAAGATGGCCCTCGCGTTTCTTGCTCGTGCTCGCGGCGGCGGGGCTCGCGGCCGGATGCGGGTTGATCGATCGTGCCACCGGTGTCTCGGTCGCCCGCGAGCTGCAAGCTTCCGGGATCGCCGCCAGCGCCGAGATCCTGTCGGTCTGGGGGACTGGCATGAATCTCAACGACGACCCGGTGATCGGCCTCAAGGTGAGGGTCCTGCCGCCGGACGGTGCTCCTTACGAAGCCACGATCCCCAGGAGCCTCATCTCTCTCGTTGACCTGCCGCAGTTCCAGCCCGGCAAGCTGATTCCGATCCGCATCGACCCGAAGCAGCCGTCCCGGGTGGCCATCGAGGTCTACACCAACCGTTGAGTCGCTGGTTACCTCAAGTTATATACGTCGACGTAGACGTCGGCGGAGACTCGTACGTCGCCACCGCCCAGGTTGCGGAAAGGCCCCCAGGTGATGGCTGGACGCCTTCCTCTGGCCCACCGCGGCTGTTTCCGTGGCACACCGCGATGAGTCCTGCCGTCCGCCCGGATGAAGAAATTCTCGGAAGACTTCAGCGGGTCCAACCTCCTGGCACGCTCTTGCTTGACTTCCTCCGCGGCCTTCCTGGCGTCTTTCCACTCCCGCGCCACGTTCGGGTTCGCGAGATCTCTCTCGCTGGGCCTCAATGGCCTCGCCGTCACGGTCCCATCCCCGACACGCCGGCAGCTGGCGTGGAGCTGTTCGACGACATGACCTATCGCCTTGCGATTGTCGTGCAGCTTCTTCACGGAGTTGGGGTCGTAGTTCTCTTCTCTCTTGGCGCCTCTGGGGTTCTTCCACCGCGGCCGGAGGCTTCCAGTTTCCGCATAGATGATGGCGGCGAGAGCTTCCTCTGAAAGAGGCTGTCCCCCCAGGCGGCCCTGCTGGGGAGAGCCGAATTGCCGCCCGCCCGCGGTCTCCAGGAGCAGGGGTCCGACACGGAGCTTGCCGGCAAACGGGACGGCCAGAAGATAGAAGGTCCTTCCGACCCTCTGCGCCGGAGCCGGGCCGAGATCTAGGCGGGGTCCGGCGGGGGCGGAGAGGACGAAGAGGATCTGGCGAGTGAGCGGAGGTAGCTCGACCAAGGTGTCCTGGCGGTAGAAGGGCCGGTGGCCCTGGCTGAGCAGGGCGAATCGCTGTTCGGGAACCAGGAGGACGACCGGGTACTGCGGCAGGTACCACTGGAGATGACGCTGCCACGGGTAGAGAAAGCCTTCGGCGGCGGCCGCGCCGGTGCCGGAGAGCTCGACGGTGGCGAGGACCGTGGTCTGCGGCGGGTAGCGGCGGAGGGCGGCCAGCAGCTTGTCGAGGTCGGCCTCGTAGGCGGCGATGGCGCCGCGGTTGAACTCGTTGCGGACCAACGCCAACGACCGCGGCTGCTCGGGGCGGCGGTCGGCGCCGAACAGGAAGAGCCCGCCGCCGAGGAGGCTGGCGAGGACGAGCGCGAAGAGGTGACGCCTGCGGCTGGCGGCGAGGGCCGGCGTGGCCGCCACGGCGATGGCGACGAGGAAGGCCGGCAGGTAGACCAGGGTGTAGCCGGCTTTGGTGACATGGACGAGCGCGAAGAACAGGACCGGCGGCGCGGCCCAGGCGAGCAGCCAGGGGAACTCCGGCGCAAGCAGGCGCAGGCCCGCCGCGATCCGGCGCGGCGTGACCAGCCAGAGAGAGAGCAGCGCCGCGGCGCCCGGGAAGATGCCTTGCAGCGTCCATTTGGCCAGGACTTCCAGGTTGTGGCCGAGCGCCCCCCAGCCGGCGCCGTAAAGGATGGAGGTATAGGGCAGCAGGGCATTGAAGTGCTCGCTGCCGATACGGCGGTATGCCGCCAGGCCGCCCGCCGCCGCGCAGAGGGGGACGAGCCAGGCGAGGACGAGGGCGCCGCTCAGCGCCGCCCCGCCGAGCGCCAGCGGCAGTCCCAGCCTTCCCCGGCGCCGGGCCCGCCACAGGCCGAGCAAGAAGAGCGGCGCGAGCAGCACCATCGTCGAGGGACGGAGGCCGCCGGCCAGCGCGAACAGAGCGCAGGCCGCCAGGAAGGGGCGCGGGCCGTCGCCCATGCGCAGGGCGGAGTAGGCCAAAGCGACGGTGAGCCCCCCTTCGACCGCATAGAGCAGCGGCAGCTCGGCGTAGAACCAGAGCAAGGGGTTGAAGGCGTAGAGCAGGCCGGCAAAGAGGCCGGCGCGGAGGGCGTCGGGGCATGCGCGAGAGGCCGGGTCCCCGGCCGATCTATCGGAATGCGCCGGGTCCCTACCCGGCGGCATCCGGGAGACCAGGCGGATGGTGAGCAGCACGGTGAAGGCGGCGCCGAGCGCACCGGCGAGGACCGCGAGCGAAACCATGCCGTGCAAGGAGTCGATGCCAAGCCCGGCCAGGAGCTTGAGGAGGCCGATGTAGAGCGGGTAGCCGGGCGGGTGCGGGTGGTGCGCCGCCAGGTCGTACTTCTCAACCGCGAGCGCGAACTGGATGGAGTCGTGGTCCCAGAGGCGGTGCGCGGCGAAAGGCAGGCGGCAGAGCAGTGCCGCCAATCCCGCCAGCGCGGCCGCAGCGGCCGTCGAGAGAGTGCGAGGCGCGGCCGCGGCGGCGGTTGATGAGAGACTGTGGGGCGCGGCTGCGGTAGGCAAGAGAGTCAGCCGCGCGCCTGGCGTCGGCTTTCCCTCCGGCGCCCGCGCCGCGACTGTTTCCTGCAACGACAAAGTTACTCCATCTTAGCTCATTTTGGCCGCCATTGCGAGCCCCTCGTGCCAATTCTGCAAAATCAACCCCCATCCGCCCATATTTCTTTCAACCCCTCCCCGCCGCCCCCGTGCCAGATGAGCCCGCCTGGCGCGCCAGAGCCGGCTCAGACCGCCGGGGCAGGGGCCCGCGGCTCAGACCGCCGGGGCAGGGACCCCGGATCAGATAGATCGCGCGGCGTAGAAGGCGAGTGCCGTCTCGCCGTAGCGTCGCACGGAGGTGCGCAGGAGCGGACCGGCCGCCGGGGGGAGGTCGCGGCGGGAGGAATGCTCGACGGCGGCCTCGGCTTCGGGAGCGAGGAGAGGGGCGAGACCGGCGAGGAGGTGGTCGTAGGCGTCGAAGCCGTAGGGGGGGTCGGCGAAGACGAGGTCGAAGGGACCGGCCCCCTCCTCGGCGAGGCGGGAAAGGCCCGCGGGCAGGGCCAGGCGGCGCACGGCAAAAAGCGCCCCCTCCGCCTCGTCCGGCCCGAGGAGAGCGGCATTGGCCGCGATCGCCGACACGGACCGCACGTCGCTCTCGACCGCGAGGACGCTCAGCGCGCCGCGGCCGGCGGCTTCCAGGCCGACGACGCCGCTGCCGGCGAACAGGTCGAGGAAACGGGCCCGCGGCAGGCGCTCGCGCCAGATCGAGAACAGCGCCTCGCGCACCCGCCCCTCGGTCGGGCGGGCCCCGGCGGGCACCGCCAGGCCGCGCCCGCGGAAGGCGCCGCCGGTGATGCGGACCCCGGGCTTCACCGTGCCCTGGAGACCAGCGCCACGAACTCGCGCCGCATCTCCTCGCGCAGGACGTAGAGAGCCAGCGGCTCGTCGACTCCCTCCAGCTCGACGCCCTTCTTGTCGCTGGTGAAGCCGACCACGCGGAAGAGCTGGCCGTCGGTTCGCTTGAGGATGTCGCCGGGGCGCGCATCGTAATCCTGCGGCAGCCGCTCGGACCCCTTGAGGTCGTGGACCTTCGCGGCCAGGTCCTCGGCCACCCGGACGACGCGTGAGAGAGAAAGCGGCAGCGAGTCGTAGCGCCCGAAGTGGATGACCCGGGGCTTCTTGCCGTTGAGCTCGAGAGCGAGCATGCACTTCTCCACCCAGTCGCCCTGCACGCCGGGCGCCAGGCGCACGGAATCCTCCAGGTCCTCCTCGGCAAGTCTGCGCAGCACGCCCTCGAGCTCGTCGGGGCCGAGCTCGGCGAGCCCCATCCATTCCTTGCCCGGCGGGCCGTCGCGCAGGCGCACCGTGCCGTTGCCGAACAGGGTGACCTCGCGCCGCCCGAGCCGGTTCGCGCAGTCGAGGCGGAGGATCTCGAGCGAGCGCACCGAGACCAGCGGCGTGGATGCTTGCGGCGTGGACGCCAGCGGCGCCGCGGATGCGGGAGCCGGCAAGCAGACCGCGGCGATCCCCGCCACTGCCGCCAGCGCCGCCACTGCCGCCAGCGCCGCCTGCGCGGCGAGGACTGCCAGCGCGGCCAAGAAGAAGCCAAGCGCGGCACCCTCGGACGGCCGCGGCCTCCGCGAGCGCGGCTCGTGCTCGGCCAGCCAGGCGAGTGCGAAGGGCAGCTCTTCTCCGGCAGAGATCGCGCCGTCGAGCCGTGCGCGCCGCGTCGCGCGGAGAGCGCGGCCCACGGCGGGACCGGGAGAAGCCCCGGCGGCGAGCAGGTCGGCGCCGCGGATCTCGAGGATGAAGCCGTGCCAGCGAGTCAGGTACTGCCGCACCGACCCTCGCGCCGCGGGCTCGTAGGTGGCCGCGAGCAGGACCAGCTCTTCGCGAGCCAGCGCCGACAAGCCTTCGTCGATGCGATGCGGCGCGACCCGGCCGGCGCCCGCGGAGGCGAGGGTCGCGCGCGCCTCGGCGAGCCGGAGCGGAGAGCCCACGACGAGTCGGCGCTGGCGACCGGCGAGCAAGAGCCGGTCGGCGAGGGCTTCGCGGTCGGAGTCGGCAAGCTCGGCGGCGAGCGCGATCAGCAGCAGCTGCCAGGTCGCCACCGGCGCCCAGCGAGCAGGCGCCGAGGCCGGCGCCGCGGACACCCGGGCGGCGAAAGCTCGCTCCGCGGCTTCTCGATACCAGCCGAGCTCGGCGAGGACGGCCCGCATGCGCTCGCGCAGTCCCGGCGTGAGACGCAGCCGCGGGTGCAGGGCCGCCAGCACTCCCAGCTCGGCGAGCCGCTCGACCGCCGGCAGCGCGATCGCCGGCTCGTCGAGCAGCAAGATCAGCTCGTTGAGCAGGCGGCTTCCCGACAAGCGGTCGAACGCCCCGGCCTCCAGCGCCTCCCCGACCAGCCGCTCGGTCTCCTCGCTCAGACGAAATCCCAACCGGTACTCCAATCGCACGCCGCGCAGCACCCGCGTCGGGTCGTCGAAGAAAGAACGCGGATGCAGCACCTGCAGCCGCCGCGCGGCCAGGTCGCTTCGTCCGCCGAACGGGTCGATCAAGGCGGCGCCGGCGCCGGAAGCGAGCCGGATGGCCATGGAGTTGACGGTGAAGTCGCGCCGGAAGAGGTCGTCTCGCAGAGAGCCCGGCGCTACCTCGGGGAGGGCCGCCGGGGCGCGATAGACCTCGCGCCGCGCCGTGGCGACGTCGAGGTGGTGCCCTTCGGCGTCGACCAGGTCGGCGGTGAGGAAGGCCGGGTGCGTCCGCAGCGTCCCACCCAGCCGGCCGGCCAGCGCCGCCGCGAAGCGCAGCCCGTCGCTTTCGACCACCAGGTCCAGGTCCTGGCCTGGATGCCCGAGCAACAAGTCGCGCACGATCCCGCCAACCAGATAGACCGTGACTCCCAGCTCGTGCCCCAGCTCCGCCACGCGCTCGACGCGCGCCGCCACCGGCGGGGGCAAGGCCTTCGGCAAGCTACCAGCCGGGCTGCCGGAACCGGGCGCGGACACAAGAGGGGCAGGCGCGTTTTCCACGGGGCCAGTCTAGCGCGGACCTCTCACCGGCCTCTGCCATGCCGGTGCAGCCGTGGTCAGGCGAGACCTGAGGCTCCAAAACTCAGCTTAGGAGAAGAACCAGCTGCGCCGATCGCCGTCATCTGCCGGCGGACGGCGGCTCGGCGAGGAAAGGGTTGACGATGGTGAGATCTCCGATCCGTTGGCCGTGATTGAGATCCTCGGTCCAGAGCCAATCGCAGCGCTCGATGCGAGCTGCCTCCAGGACCAGCGCGTCCCAGAACGAGACCTTGAGGGCAGACGCCAGCCGGATGGCCGCGACGAGCAGGTCCCCGGTGTTCTCCACCACCCGCCAGGTGAGGTACTGCTCGACGATGGCGAGTGCCGCGTCGGACCTTAGTGGCCGCGGCACCTTGCGCGTCACGGTAACGAAGAACTCCTGCAGCACCTGCACGCTCAGCACCCCCTCCCCGGAGCGCCACAGGTCTGCCACCAAGTCCCTCGCGATGACGTGCTTGCTGCCGGAATCTCGGTCCTCGGCGTAAACCAGGATGTTGGCGTCAACGAAAGCGGGCACGCTCGTGAAGCTCGTCTCTGGCCGGGAGGGGACCGCCGCCGAGGTGTCCACCTCGCTCGAGCCGCTCGAGGGCGGTTCGTCTCGCGGTCTCGAACGCCTCGTCGTCGGCCACGAGACGAGAAAGCTCTTCACGTAGCAGCGCCGAGACCGAGCGGTTGCGGCGCGCTGCCAGCACCCGTACCCTGCGAATGAGATCTTCGTCGAGCGCCAGTGTGATATTGCGTTGCATTGGCCTCCTGCTTGGCAGCACGCTTTCCACGTGCTACACGTTAGTCACGTGAAAGACTACGCCGAGTTGTGGCTTGAAGTCAAGAATCGTGCTGGTGAGGACGCAGCGCGATTCGTCACCTTGACAGTGGGTTGGAGCGGGAGTATCATTACTTCAAAGTGTGCTGAGTAAAAGAGATACACTGGCAGGTTTCGCCTGCCCAGTCAGGAGACATGTCCGACCGTTGGACGGCTCCTAAAAACACTGTCACGAAAAGAGGCCAAGATATGATGCATGGACGACCTCACTCCTTAGAGGCTATACGAGTCCTTAGCTCGCACCCCGCAGCCAGGATCGTCCAGACCAGGCTTCTCGCTGCCATCGCCCTACTTCTGATCGCCAATCTCACCACTGTATTCGCGAATCCAGCGCAGGTTTCCTGGATCCTCCTTGCTTACATGGTCCTTACCTGTCTGCTCGCGTTCCTCCGCCCGACCCTGCTCGAACAGAAGCGTGCACGTCTGATCAAGGCTTTGGTCGATATGGTCGCCATTTCGTGCCTCGTGAAGGCAAGCGGCGGCCTTGCAAGCTCCTGGTTCCTTCTCTACCTCTTCCCGATCATGTCGGCTTCCAGGTACCTGGGCCCAGGCTGGAGTCTGACGGTTGCGACCTCTTCGACACTCATGTATGGGCTGGCAACCGGCGCGCTCTTGGGGCGCAACGTGCCAGCCCTCTACTCCTTCGGCTTCCGAGCGGTCATCCTCGAAGGCGTGGCGCTCCTTGCCGCGAACCTCGCGAGGACTCGGGACCGTGCAGAGGCAAAGCTTATGCGCGCTATTGAAAGAATCGACCGCGAGATCCTAGCCGACACCGACCTCGATCAGCTCATGGCTTCCGTTCTGAATTCGGCGATGGAGCTCACCGAGTCCGATCTCAGTGCCATAGTGCTCATAGATGGCGAAAGGGCAAACGGCACCTTTACGGCCGCGAAGCGGCCGGAACGAGACGCTTCGACGGCTGAGGCCGAGAGTCTGCTCGAACAGCACCACCGGCGGGTCCTAGACTCGCGGCAGCCCCTTGCCCTGCCAGAGTGGCGCGTCCGCAAGGCCTCTCTGGAGGATCCGCCGGCCAAGAGCGCTCGCTGGTCCGGCAGACTCGTCCCGCTCGAGATCGATGGGACTCCCTTCGGCGTGCTCGGCGTCTTCTCCACCAGGAGCCTGCATTACTACACGCCGAACGACCTGCAAAAGCTCTCGAGCATGGCATCCCTCATTGCGATGGCACGGAAGAACGCGAAGCAGTATGGCGAGCTTAAATCCCGCAACATGGAAAGCAAGCAACGTCTCCAGATGCTCTACGACATCGGCGGCCAGTTGAAAGCCGAACAGGGACTCGAGCTGCTGTTCCGCAACGTAGTGGCGCTGGTATCGACCCAGCTCTGCTCGGAAGAGGCAGCACTCTTCATTCCCGACAATCGTGGCTTTCGGATAGAGAAAGCGGCGGTGTCGGGACCGGACGATGAAACGACCAAGAAGCTTGCTGAGATCGAGCTCTCCTACGACGAAAATAAACGCAGCCTCACCAGAATGGTATTCGAGACCAAGGTGCGCCAGAAACTGAATCAGATTCC
This sequence comes from Thermoanaerobaculia bacterium, assembly GCA_035544895.1. Taxonomy (GTDB): domain Bacteria; phylum Acidobacteriota; class Thermoanaerobaculia; order Multivoradales; family UBA5704; genus JASLEW01. The sequence continues at coordinate 104,581 of DASZZM010000096.1, read as the reverse complement.
TTTCGACGAGGACTACGTAGGGGAATACTCTCGGCGGTTGCCTTCCGGGACGACGCGCCATTACATGGGAGTGCCTCTCCTCATAGGCGACGAAGTGCTCGGCGTAATAAGGGTTCTGAACAAGAAGGCGGAGAACTACGCTCCGCTACACGGCAAAGCCAACCTGGCGGCTGAAGGATTTGGAGAGGACGACTTCGAGCTTCTGACCCTCATCGCTACACAGGTCGCCTCGGCGATTCGCAACGCCAAGTTCATAGAGCGGAACAGCTACTTCGAGAATCTGGTTAATAACTCTCCTGATCCGATCATGGTTCTTGACAAGAACGGTAAAATTCAGAACTTCAACCGGGAGTGCGAAAAGATTTCAGGCCTACGCGAGCGCGACGTGCTAGGCCAATCCGTGGAGAAATACTACGAGTCGGCCGACCACGCCAAAGAGATCGGCCGTGCGCTCTGGAAGACCAAAGACCACACAATACGGGACTACCCCGCGCGGATACGAGATGCGCAGGAGGCCCTGATTCCTGTGCGGCTTTCCGCCACCTGGATTCTCGACAAGGACGGCAGAAAGGTGGGAAGCATAGGTGTTTTCAAGGACGAGCGCGAGAGGCTTCGTTTGGAGGAGGAGAAGCTGCGCTCAGAGAAGCTCGCCGCACTCGGAAGACTGGCTCAGACAACCGCTCACGACATCAAGCACGATATTGGCGTGGTCCTAAACTACGTCGAGGGCCTGGAGAGCGAATCGCTAACCGATACCGAGATGCATCAGGCATGGTCGGCGATCAGAGACGCGATGAACAAGGCTCGCGGCAAGGTGCAGAACATGCTTATGACGGCGGGGCCAAAACCGCCGGAAAAGGAGATTCTCTCCTTCAAGTCAGTTCTGAGCAAGCTCGCCGTCAGCATGGAGAGTCGGGCGTCGGCGGCACGCGTAGTCTTTTTCACAAAGTATCCGGATGGCGACCCACTGCTGCACGCCGATCCCGATCAGCTGCGGCAGGTTTTCACAAACCTTTTCGATAACTCGCTCGACGCGATCAAACTTGCAAGGCACGTTGATGGTCGGCAGTCAGCTGGCAAGATCGACGTTACAGTCGAGGTCGACAAAGCCTCTCTTCTAGTGTCTTGGCATGACGATGGCTGTGGAATGTCCGAAGAGGAGAAGACAAGAGCGTTCGCGGCCTTCTACACTACCAAGACGACCGGTAGCGGTCTTGGACTGTTCATCACCAAGACGATTATCGAGAACCACAGCGGTCAAATCACTGTCGAGACTGCCGCTGACCGCGGAGTTTGTTTTCGGATAGCGCTTCCGCTGTTCAGTACCCCCGAGAGTCCGGAGGTCACATCGTCATGATCTCAGCTATCAGCAAGATACGACGGCAGCATTGCAGAGTCCTCGTAGTGGACGACGAGGATGAGTTTAGGCGGGCATTCGTATTCCGACTGCGGCACCAATACCACGCCGACGTCGATGACGCGGAGGAGGCGTTAGCGGCGCTTACGAAAGTAAGTGATGGAGACGCCTTCGACCTCATTCTGATGGACGTCTCGATGCCCGGGATCGATGGATTCGAGGCATGCAAGGCGATGCGAGCTCGTGGAGTTGGCATCCGAATTGTTCTCATGTCCGCACACGAGGAGAACCGAGCGAAGGCGAAGGGTCTCGGCCTGCAGTTTCTCGACAAGCCTCTGAACGACCGCTCACTTGAGGAGATCCTCCTCGCGTGTGGAGGAGGATCAACCTCATGACGAGAGAAGTGCTGCTGATCGAAGACGACGCCGCCTATCGGCACTCAATCGCGATTCTCTTCCGCGGCGAGCCGTACAGGTTCGTCGGAGCCGACTCGCCGGAAGAGGGGATGGCGGCTCTCGACGCAAACCCCCAAATCCGCGTTGTCATACTCGACCTGTCGTTTCCCCAACCCATATCGGGGGACCAACAGCCCCTCTACCTTGCGGGAACGGCGTTCCTCGACTACATCAAGGGGCGCTCCGACGACTACAGGGTCATCGTCTTGACCGGCCACGACGAACTGCTGCGTGCCGAGCGGGCCGGTGAATACGCCATCTTTAACTACCTTCCAAAGGCAGAGAGATCATCGAGCCAGGCGATCCGCTTTTCGGTCGACCAGGCGTTCAAGGACCTTGAGCGAGAGCACCTCGCTCGCAAGAACAGCTTTTTGCTCGACGTGCAGAAGAGAATTAGCGCGGGTGGCGAGACCAAGGAAACGCTTGACCTGATCTGCCAATCGGTCCGTTCAACAGTCGGTGCGTTCACCTGCCACATTCGCGTCTACGACTTCACTGCAGGAGACTACCACCTCAAGGGATTCGCTGGACCCGATGAGCGAATGCGCTACCCGTTCGAAATCCCGAAGGCGAAGGGAGACCTCTTCTCCGGGAGAGTCGTCGAAACCCGCCGAGCCGCGGCATTTGACGATCTTCAGAGGATGGAGAGCTTCCGCCGCTTCGCGGCGGCCACGGTAGCAGGCCGGGAAGTGTCGCCCGAAGAAGAGCGATATTGGCGGGACGTGCGGTCCGCCTACATTGTCCCCATCTCGACAGGCCTCTTCGAAGAGGCAATTGATGCCGTGCTCAACGTGAGCAGCGAGACAGTGAGTTTCTTCGGCGCGGAGAAACAAACCCTAGTCGACGAATTCGTCACCCAGGCAGCCCTCGCCATTACGAAGGATTGGCTTCAGCGCAAGAGAAGAGAGATCCATCAAGACTACAGCGAGATTGCCAGGATGCTGAGTGACATGAGTGACAGACTTGGAGAGAGGGACGGTCTGACGGAGACCTACGAGGTCGTAACGCGTAGAATCGCGGACATCGTTAATCCAGAGGTCATCTCAATTTTTCTTTATAACGAGTCGACAAAACGGCTTGAGAACGTCGCGGAGCTTCGTGGAAATGAGCCTGTGGACGCTTCAGGTGAAGCTTACCGGCCCGGCCAGAGTCTGACGGGGTCCGTTTTCAAGAAAGACGAGACTATCCAACTACCGGAACCCGGAGGCGCGAAGCGTGTTAGCCCGCTGGCCGACAAACGCTACGATCACGCCAACAAGGAGGGCTATCTCAGCAACATCCCTTCCGGCACACTCGAGCACTATCTTGCGGTGCCCATCAGGATCGGCGGTAAGATTCGCGGCGTCCTGAGGGCGATGAATAAGACATCTTCGTACTACGGCAACACACTGCCCGGTTCTGATAGGCTGTGCCTGCTCGAAAGAGGGTTCAGTGCGGACTGCCGCAATGTCATGGAGATCACGGCGAGCCACCTCGCAGTCGCGATCCGCAATGCCGAGCTGATCACAGAAAAGGACCGACGAGTTCAGCAACTTAGCTCGCTTGGCGCGGTCGGCCGCCTCATCAACTCTGCCTTGAAGCTCGACGAGCTCTTGGAGCTGACCACTCAGAAGATGGCGGAGGTAATGCAAGCGGAGATCTGCATGCTATTCTTGAAAGAAGGGGACGACCGGATAGTCCTCAAGCTGTGTGAGGGAATGCCCATGATTCCACGCGCTTCCTACAAACTAGGAGAGGGTGTGACAGGGCAAGTCGCCGAGACGGGCAATCCCCGACTGATCATGACTACAGATGAGAACGATGGGAAGTATGATTTGGCGATCCGCAGATATCTTACAAAGAAACATGGCAGAAAGATGCACATCGAGTCTCTAATGGTCGTTCCGATTGTCGCGAAGAGTACTATCCTAGGTGCGATGAAAGTGATCAACAAGATCGGAGACCATCTCAAGTATAGCGCTAGCGATCTCGAGTTCTTTACCACGTTTGCGGATTATGTCGGCGTAGCAATTGACAATGCTCAGAGTTACAGCGGTTTGTCCTTATTGGTTGCCGCTGTGGCACATGAAATCAACAACACGTCCGGGCTAATTCCCGCGAACGTCGACGGAATCAGGGAGCACCTAACCGCGCCCAACGCGAATATAGATCGCATGCTGACAAGAATCGAGGACGCGGCAGGGCAGGCTACCGAGTTTGCGAACGAGCTTGCTGGCTTCTCCGCCAATCGTATGGGGGAAAAAGGACCGGTGAACATCAATCAAGTTATTAGAACCGCTATCGATTCGTTGGAATACAGGAAACCAGAGTCTATCAAGGTGAAGGTGGCGCTTTGCCGTCGACCGCTTCTGTGCGAAATCTACGAGCGGCCGTTTGTCCAAATCGTGAGAAACATCGTCATCAATGCGTTTCAGGCTCTTGAGAACAAGAAACGGGGGATTATCGACGTGTCAACATCGAAAGGTACGGGCGATGCCGCCGGCACCGCCGTTATCATAATAGCGGACAACGGACCTGGCATCAGATCTCAGGATAAGGAGAGAATCTTCGATCCCGATTTCACCACGAAACCGAAGGGAAACGGAGTGGGACTCTGGCTCGTGCGAACTCACCTACGGCTGGTCGGCGGAACGATCGAGGTCGAGAGTCAACCGAACCACGGCGCCAAGTTCATTGTGAGGATTCCGATCCTCTCGCACGGAGGAGGAGAGCTGAATGAATCAAACTAGGCGAGTGCTGATCGTCGACGATAAGGTGCTAGTCCGGCAGACCCTAAGGGACGCTCTCCAAGGATTCGACTGTCTCTTTAAGGAGGCAGCGAACGGAGTAGCGGCTCTTAGGCTGTTGGAAACGACCGACTTCGACGTCATTTTCCTAGACTTGAAACTTCCGGACCTCTCCGGTATCGAAGTTCTGTCCAAGGCGAGGAAGCTGCGCAAACTCCTCGGCAAGGTGATCATTTTGACCGGCCTTCCGGAGCCAAAAACACGAGAGGAGGCGAATAGACTGGGAGCCTTTCGTTATCTTACAAAGAATCCACTCAACTGGAAGGAGATCAGAAGCGTGTTCGCCGAGGCGATCTCCGATACGACACAACCCTCTCGGCCACCCGAGCCGAAGCCGGTGCTTGGTCGGCGTATCGGCGGCACACCAGGACTGCGCTCCCGAGGTGCTGAAAGATCGGAAGGAAACTTAGGATCACGCCCTCGCCTTCTCGTACTTGACGACAAACAGCTCTGGCTGGACACCATCAAGCAACTGCTCGGGAATGAATTCGAGCTCGCCTTGACAATAAGCCCCGAAGAGGCATACAAACGCGTTAGGAAAGAGCCATTTGCACTCGTTGTGCTCGATATGCAGTTGGTCGGTGGAGTCTCGGGCTTAGACGTCTTGAGTCGGATGCGTAAGAGTGTTCCCGGTCTCCGTGCAATTATCCTTACGGGACACCCAGACTTTAAGGCTGCCGTGGAGAGCGGCAAGCGGGGCGCTCTGGACTACGTGCCTAAGGGAGAGCTTTCGACGCTTACCGAAAAGGTCAAGAGGATCCTGAGCGAGAGAGCAACGCCGGCACGAGTATTCCTCTCATACGCCAAGGAGGACAGCGAGGCTGTTTCCCGCCTCTATAAGAAATTGATGGGACAGGGACTTCTTCCCTGGATGGCTTCTAGGAGTATTGTCAGTGGCAAGAAATGGGAGCCGGAGATTCGAAAGGCTATTGATCACTGCGACTTCTTCGTCTTCTGTTTTTCACCTCACTCCGCCAATAAGGAGGGAATGATCCGCAAAGAGGTCAACCGAGCTTTGGACCGCCAGAAGGGCATGCGCGATGACTCCATATTCTTTATTACCGCGCGCCTCGCAGACTGCGAGGTCGAGGAACCATTCAACCAGTTCCAGTTCGCCGATCTCTTCAAGGCGGGCGGCTTCACAAGCCTTCTAAGGGCTCTCTCCTCCGACCGGAGAGTAGACGAGTGAGGCACCTTATGGACAGACAGCGAATCCTGGTGGTAGACGACGACGACCGCTGGCTGCGAACCATCGAGCTTATCCTCGGCGGCAAGTATGACTTGGAGTTCGCGTTAGAGCCTGCCGCGGCAGTGTCTCTCGTCAAGTCGTCCTTCTTCTCGCTTGCGATCCTCGACCAGCGCCTCTCTGGAGATGCGTCTGCAGGAGCCGATCTTCTCAGGCGCCTGCATAACGTCCGGCAGGATCTGCGGGCGATCATCCTCACCGGCTACGCAGAGGTCGAGGACGCGGTCGAGAGCATGAAGATCGGCGCGTTCGACTACATTTCGAAGGGGAGGCCGGACCTGGCGAGCGAGCTGTTGAGTCGCGTAGAAAAGGCCCTTGCCGATGACCCTCACGAAGAGCGACTTGCCGCCCTGATCAAGAGAGGTGAGAGCGCCAGGCTCGAGTTCAAGGCGTCGGCGCGCTGGGACATGCGCCTAAAGAAACTGAACCACGACCTTGAGGGAAGCATCATCAAGACCGTCGCCGCATTTCTCAACTCGACGCAGGGTGGCGTGTTGCTGATCGGGGTCGACGACGGCGGCAAGACCGTTGGGCTACACCAGGACTTCAAGACGTTGAGGAGACAGGACCGCGACGGGTTCGAAAGATTCCTGGTGACGCTCCTACTGAACGCATTCGGCAAGGACGTGAGCCCGCACCTTCGCATCGACTTCGACGATGTCGCGGGTAACGACGTCTGTCGCATTTCGGTTAAGCCGTGTCACAGGCCCGTCTACGTCTCCGATGGAACCGGAGCGGACCACTTTTTCATCCGCGCTGGAAACTCGACCCGTCAGCTTTCGACACGGGAAGCCGTCGAATACTGCAAGCTTCGGTGGAAATAGCGACGGTCCCCGCGCGCCCCTTGCGGAAGGCCGCGGAAGCAAGGAAGCCAGCGGGCTGGCCGGGTTGCCCGGTCAAGCGTGGTGACCTTCGGCACGCATGCGGATGGCGCGCAGCCACATCTTGCGGATCAGGGCGCTGCCGGGATAGATCACCCGCCAGTAGGCCGCGAACCGGCGGCGAGTCGCCGCATCGGTGGCGTAGACCCGTGTCTCAGTGGTCACCACGCAGGTGCCTTGCCCGGCATCTTCGACCCGGAAGTTGATGGCCGCCTTGGCGAATCCGGGCTGGGCGAGCGCCTTGTAGGCCTCCGGCGCCAACCGTCCAGCCGGCCGCCAGCCGCGCGGCGCGATCACCAGCGTGCCGAGGACGATTTCGCGGCCGGCGTCCTCGGCCAGCGGCAGGAATCCCGAACGCGTCGCCACCGCCAGCAAGGGCTGCTCTTCCGGCGCATTCAGGATGCTCTCCGGACCGGGCCGGCCGAAGCGGCGGATCCAGGTCAGGGTGCGGAACAGCAGGATCTCACGCGCGGTGACGTCCTTTATGGCCGCGAAGACGCGTGCCCGCGGCGCCTGCACGGTCACCCGGTGGAGCTCGCCGAACTGCCATGCCGGCGTAAACTCGTCGAGCCGCGTAGACCCGCCGGGAGCACCGGCCGCCACCGCAACGCGCTCCTCGGGGGCGGGCAGCAGCCAACCGACGGCCACCAGCAACAGGCTGCAAGCGAGCGCGGCAAGGGCGTGGCCGCGCGTCTGGATGCCCAGGAAGGCGAGCGGCCTCGCCAGCGAGACGAGGCCAGCCAGTCCGGCCAGGAAGCCGGCATAGACGAGGCCCGTGCCGACAGTGTTCATGCCCGGGGACAGCGCGAGGGCCTTACAGCGGTCTACGCCGCCTGGTCGTAGCGCTCGTGGACGCTGCCGGGGCCGAGGAGGGACTCGATGGCGGCGGCGAGCTCGGGGCCAAAGGCCACCTTGCACCTCTCCTCGGCGGCGATCGAGACCTTGCAGCCGGGGAGGCTCAGGGCGAGGGTGACGGGAACGTCGCCCGGGTGCTGGTTGAGCAGGTGCCGCAGGTCGCGCAGGAGGTCCCTGATGCGGTCCTCGCAGTCGCCGTGGTCGCCGTTGGCGCCCTTGCTGCCGTTGCCGCCCAGCGCCGGATCGAGCGCCAGCTCCACTGCCGCCAGCCGGCGGGCGGGCGCCTGGCCGAGGGGCACGATCTCTTCGACAGTCAGCTCGACGTCGCCGTTGCGGTCGCGCACCTGCCCCCGGACCAGGACCGCCGCCTCGTCGACCACCAGGTGGCCGAACTGCTGGAGCTGGTTGGCGAACAGGGTCACCGGCAGGCTCCCCTCGAGGTCCTCGAGCACGAAGCGCCCCATGTAGCGGCCGGCGTTGGGGCCGCTCTTGATCTTGGTGCGGCTCACCCCGGCGACCAGCCCGCCGACCGTGACGGTGCCCTCCGCTCCCTCCTTGAGTGCCGCCGTGGTGTGCGTCACCTGCCGCGCCAGCGCTTCCTGGTGCTCGAGCAGGGGGTTGCCGGTCAGGTAAAAGCCCAGGGCCTCTTTCTCGTAGCGCAGGCGCTCGCGCTCGGCCCACGGCGGTGTCGCGAGGTCCGGCGCCGGCTCGGCGTCGCCGAGCCCGGGAACGCCGCCGAACAGGCTCCCCTGCCCTCCCTCGCGCGCGCGCCGGCGGCGCTGCGCGTAATCCAGCAGGTCGTCGAGCCCCGCCCAGAGCGCCGCGCGGTCGACCCCCAGGCTGTCGAAGGCGCCGGCCTTGATCAGGCATTCGAAGACCTTGCGGTTGACGGCGCGGAGATCGACCTCGCAGGCAACCTGGCAGAAGCTGCGGAACCGGCCGGCGCGGCGGCGCGCTTCGAGCACCGCCTCGATCGCCGCCTCGCCCACGCCCTTGACCGCGCCCAGCCCGAAGCGGATCGCCTCGCCGGCCACGGTGAAGAAATAGCCGCTCTCGTTGATGTCCGGCGGCAGGATCGGGATGCCCATGTTGCCGCGGCACTCGGCCATGTAGCGGGCCAGCGCATCCGAGGAGCCGAGCTCGGAGTTGAGCATCGCGGCCATGAAGGCCACCGGGTAGTGGGCCTTGAGGTAGGCGGTCTTGTAGGCGAGCATGGCGTAGGCGACGCTGTGGCTCTTGTTGAAGCCGTAGCCGGCGAAGGGCTCGATGTAGTCCCACAGCTCCTGGGCCTTCTCCCGCGGCACGCCGCGGCCGACGGAGCCGGCGATGAACTTCTCGCGCTGCTGCTCCATCATCTCTTTCTTCTTCTTGCCCATCGCCTTGCGCAGCACGTCGGCCTCGGCCATGGTGAAGCCGGCCACCGCCACGGCGATCAGCATCACCTGTTCCTGGTAGGCGATGACGCCGTAGGTCTCCTCCAAGATCTCGCGGGTCTCGGGCAGGATGTACTTGACCTTCTTCTTGCCCAGCTTCCTCTGGATGTACTCCTCGACCATGCCGACGGTCAGGGCGCCCGGGCGGTACAGCGCGTTGAACGCCGCCAGGTCGTCGAACTTCGACGGCCGGGCGCGCCGCAGCAGATCGGTCATGCCCCGCGACTCGAACTGGAAGATGCCGCTGGTGCGCCCCTCGCAGAACAGGCGGTAGACCTCGGGATCGTCGAGCGGCACCTCGTCGAGGTCGAGAGAAACGCCCTGATGACGCAGGATCTTGACCGCGTCGTCGAGCACCGTCAGGGTGCGCAGGCCGAGGAAGTCCATCTTGAGCAGGCCGAGGCTCTCGACGACGTTCATGTCCCACTGGGTCATGATCTGCTCGTCGTCGCCCTTGGTCGCCTTGTAGAGGGGGACCAGCTCGTCGAGCGGCCGCGGCGTGATCACCACCCCCGCGGCGTGCACCGAGGCGTGGCGGGTGAGCCCTTCGAGACGGCTGCCCACCTCGACGATCTTGGCGACCTCGGGGTCCGCCGCCACCTCGGCGGCCAGGGCGTCGACCTGGCGCGCCGCCTCGGTCAGCGACCGGGTCATGTCGGGCACCAGCTTGGCGATGCGGTCGACCTTGGCGTAAGGCACGCCCATGACGCGGCCGACGTCGCGGATCAGCGCCTTGGCCTGGAGGGTCCCGAAGGTGATGATCTGAGCCACGCGGTCGCGGCCGTACTTCTCGCTCACGTAGTGGATGACCTCGCCGCGGCGGCGCATGCAGAAGTCGATGTCGATGTCCGGCATGCTGATGCGCTCGGGGTTCAAGAAGCGCTCGAACAGCAAGTCGTACTGCAGCGGGTCGATGTCGGTGATGCGCAGCGCGTAGGAGACCACCGACCCCGCCGCCGAGCCGCGTCCGGGACCCACCGGGATGCCCTGCTCGCGGGCATAGCGGATGAAGTCCCAGACCACCAGGAAGTAGCCCTGGAAGCCCATGCGCTCGATGACCTGGATCTCGAAGTCGAGCCTCTCGCGGTAGCGCTCCTCCGGCGACTTGACCAGGCCCTGCGCGCGCCTCTTGCGCAGCTCGGCCAGCCGCTCGTCGAGCCCGGCGCGCGCCACCTCGGCGAAGTAGGACTGCACGGTCGCCCCCGCCGGCACCGGGAACTCCGGCAGGTGGAAGGTGCCGGTTGGGATGACCAGGTTGCAGCGCTCGGCGATGGCCAGGGTGTTGTCGAGCGCGGCGTGGTCGTCGGGGAAGAGCCGGTGCATCTCCTCGGCGGACTTCAGGTAGAAGTTCTCCGAGGCGTAGCGCAGGCGGTCGGTGTCGGCGAGGGTGCGCTGGGTGCCGATGCACAGCAGGACGTCGTGGGCGAAGGCGTCGTCGCGGCGCAGGTAGTGGCAGTCGTTGGTCACCACCATGGGCAGCCCGGTGCGCCCCGCGATGCGGCGCAGGGCCTCGTTGGCCGCGCGCTGCTCGGCCATGCCGTGGTCCTGCATCTCGAGGAAAAAGTTGCCCGCCCCGAAGATCTCCGAGAAATCGCGCGCCACCGCTTCGGCCTCGCGCTCCTGGCGCGCCGCGATGCGCTCGTTGATCTCGCCCTTGAGGCAGGCCGACAGCCCGATAATGCCCTCGGCGTGGCGGCGCAGCAGCTCCTTGTCGACCCGCGGCTTGTAGTAGAAGCCTTCGAGGAAGGACTTGGAGGTGAGCTTGATCAGGTTGCGGTAGCCGGTTTCGTTTTCGGCGAGCAGAACGAGGTGGTTGCTGCCCCCCTTGCCGGGGGTGCGCTCGTCCATCCGCCCCTGCGCCACGTAGGCTTCCATGCCGAGGATCGGCTTGACCCCGGCCTTCCTGGCGCGGTTGTAGAACTCGATGGCGCCGAACATGTTGCCGTGGTCGGTCAGCGCCATCGCCGGCATGCCGGCCTCGGCCGCTGCGCCGATCACGTCGTCCAGCCTGTTGGCCCCGTCGAGGAGGCTGTACTGGCTGTGCAGATGGAGGTGGACGAAGTCGGACATCGTGCCTTCCGGGTACCCCCCGATCTTACCAGAAAGGGGACCCGAGAAGACTGCCAGAATCGCGGCTCACCCCCTGCCGATCGTGGCTGCGAGCAGCCCTACCCCCAAGGATGGTGGCTCGCCCGTCCCGGCTACAGGAAACGCGCTAATGAGTTATCAGTGAATCCTTTTTCCCTTGTCCGTCTAAGCAGGCAGTCGCGGCGATCGACCGCGGCTGCAAGGAGGACGGACCCATGCCCGACCAAAGGGTTTGCACACCAGATAGCATCGTTTCCACCCATCGTTCAAACAGGCCGCGGAAGCTACGACGGCGGGGCGCCAGGGCGCCGGCCTTGCCGTCGTTGGCCGTGCTTCTGGCGCTCTCCTCCGGCACGCTCAACGCGGCACCTGCTGCCCCGCCCTCCACGGATTCTTCCGATGGGATCGCCTGCAAAGTCTACCGAAATCCCGACACACAGGACTCGCTGCTGGGGACAGTTCAGCTCAAAGCGCAAGTCGGAATTCCACTCGACGACACCGGTATCGCCGACCAGCGAATGGTCAATCCCCGGCGGCCGTATTCGCTCCTCCAGCCCAACTCGGGCAAGGAGCTCAGGTTGGACCCGAAGCAGAAGAAGGAGTCGGACGCCGCCCTGATCTGGCAGAGTTGCGGCAAGGAAGTTCGCGACGTCAAGTTGATCTTCATCAACCGCACCGCGCGCAGCTTCGGTGTCCAGTTCAACCTAATCATTCCCGACGCGAAGGAGGAGATCGAGGCAGCGTACAAGAACCTCGTGGCCGAGATCTTGAGAGCGAAATCGGGCTTGATCGACCCCGATCTTGCCGCCTGGTACAACGATCTCCTCGATGCCCTCCTCCCCCCGTCTGCGGACGTGCAGTCCTGCCAGGGAGCCATCGCCAGGCTCGACCCGGTCCCGTCGGAAGCCCAGGTGAACGATCTCGAGAAGGCCTGCGTTGCCGCGCTGCCGCCGCGCAGAGACGCCAAATGGCCTTCCCTGGATGGGCTGCAAGACATGATCTCCGCCGTCGAAAGGGTGAAACGCACCACGAGTGAAAAGGTGAAACCTGCCACGAGCTCCGTTGAAACAGCATCTCCAGACGGCGCCGGCGCGGGCGTGCTTCCCGCGGAATGCAAGTACGACTCTTCGACCCATGGCCTGCGCTGCTCTCCGAAGATCATCGTGCCGCCCGGGGCCAGGGTTCCGGTGTCCAAGGCGATCATGAACGTCGCGCCCCAGAACGGGCTGCTCACCTTTACCGTGAGCTTTGCGGACACCGCCGACATACCGTCGAACTCGACGGGCTACCTGCAGACCGCGAAAGAGTGGCCGGAGCCCCCCGATTCGACTCAGTGGCGGTATTCCGCGCAGCTCGGCGCCTCCTGGGATCCCGACACCGGCAAGGCCGCCGAGAACAAGATGTTCTCGCGCGACCAGCCGTATGCCGGCGACACCCTGCAGCATTTCGTCGGAGCCGGCAACCTCAAGATCTCGCAGAAACTGGGCAGCCGGGCAAGCGCCACGGCGACTCTCGGCTTCAAGAAAGGAGACCTGGGAGAGAAGGACACGACCCGCCAGGTCAACGTCCCGGAATACGCGCTCAACCTCTATGGAGGAAGCGGACTTCAGCTGCTCTTCGGCAAGTACACGCTGGCAACGCCGAGCAGCGGCATTGCCGTCAACGCCATTGGCGAAGGGTTCGAACTGCGTTACTCCACCTACTCGCTTGGTTACCTGATCAAGCGTGAGAGCACGACCGGGGAGGCCGAGCGCAGCAACCGGGACAATCGGCTGCTCATCGCCCAGATGAAGAACCGTCCCTTCTTCCGCAACAATCCCCAGGGCCAGCCGCTGTTCCGGACGCTGACCCTGGTGGGCCTGTACGGCAGCGAGGGTGCCGCACGCCTCACCGTTCCCAATCTGCCCTCCAATCCCTTGCCGGACGATCCGGCATGCGAGAACGCCGCGGCCGCTGCCGGTTCCGCGCCGGCGACACGCCAGCTCTGCTACGGCTACCGCTACTGGACGGCTGGATTCGAGGTGTCCTACGCGCACGAGGCCAAGCGCGTGCTGAAGGCGGTGGGCGAAGACGCCCGGCCGAAGGAGTCTCCCTGCTTCTATCCGTGGAGCCTGTCGGGCACCCTTTCGGGGTACTACAACGGTCGGGACCTCAACGGGTCGGCGGCAAGCCACATCGGGAACCGCGTAAAGGAAGGGCGCGGCGTGGCCAGCCTCGGCACCTCCAACTATGTCCATTTTCGCGAGACGGACGGCAAGCACCCGGGATGCGAACAGGAGTACCTGATCGGGATGCAGGTCGGCTATGGAACGGGCAACGACCCGGGCAACAAGAAGGTCAATTGGGGATACCTGGGCGAGAGCGCCGCCTTTGCTCCCGATCAGATCCTCCTGGGCAGGCTGGCCGGGCATCTCGTCGACCGAGCGGCGACCGCCGGCGGTCCGGAGCCGGTGTCCGTGCTGGAGCCCGGCTTGAGCAACAAGCTCTACCAGGGTCTGACGTTCACCTACAACCATCCGACCGGGACCTTCGCATCGCCCCTCTTGCACCTCGCCAACTTGCTTCCCAACGGCCCCGCGGAGCCGGTCAGCCAGCTCACCACCCTGCGCGTCCACCACTACCGCTTCAACGAGCCCATCTTCGGCCGGCGGGAGGCCGGTTACGAGCTGGACCTCGAGCTCTCGATGGAGATGCCGAAAGGCATTACCACGACCGTCGACTTCGGCAAGCTCTTCGCCGGCAGCGCCCTGCGGCCGGTGATCTCGCGAGATCCCTGGCTCGCTTCGATCACGATCAAGGTCGACCTGTAGGGATCAGGCGGCGGGGCGCGGGCGATCTTCGATGCGGCGGTTGGTGCGGTAGACGTAGTCGAGGCCGGAGGCGAGGGTGAGGGCGGCCATGGTGTAGAGGACGACGATGGCGGCGGTCTCGAGCTCGGGCCAGAGGGAGGTGAAGAGGACGAGGACGATGGCCGAGAACTGGAAGACGGTGGTGACTTTGCTGAGCAACGTCACGGGGAAGTTGCGGATGCCGTGGGCGAGGTAGAGCGCCGTCGCCACCACCACCAGCAGCACGTCGCGGGCGATGACCAGGACCGTCACCCAGAGCGGGATCTGGAAGCCGTGGTGAATGTAGGGGATCGCCAGCACGACGTAGGCCGAGTCGACCAGCAGCTTGTCGGCCAGCGGGTCGAGCAGCGCGCCGAGCGCCGAGCGCTGGTTGAAGAAGCGGGCGATGAAGCCGTCGAGCGCGTCGGTGATGCCGGCGGCGAGCACGATCATCAGGGCCTTCTTCGCCTCGCCGTTGATCAGGAAGACGACGAACGGGGGCACCAGGCCCATGCGCAGCAGGGTGAGCAGGTTGGGAATCGTGAAGCTCATGCCCCACCCAGCAGGCGCAGGCCGCGGCGGATGATCTCCACGGCGTCGGCGCCGGACAGCGTCTCGGCGGGCAGGCAGGCATCGTCGCCGGCCACCAGGCCGCATGCCACCGCGGTCTGGCAGATGTTGGCCTGGCCCCCGCTGCCGGATTCCAGGCAGGCGATGCCGCGGCCGTAGCTGCCCAGCAGGCGGACCATGGCGCGCAGCGCCAGGCCGCGGTGGAGCGGGGCGGACGGCGAGAAGCGGTGCTGGGTCGGATCGACGTCCATCAACCCGAGGTTGACCACCCGTATGATCTCCTCGCGGCGGGGATGGTCGAGCACGTCGGTCGCGATACGGCCCGCGGTGGGCCTGGCCGAACGCACCTCCGGCACCAGCCAGTAGAGCAGAACCGCGAGGTCCGCGCGGTCCAGCTCGGGCTTCTGCGCCGCCTCCTGGACGTCGCGCGGCAGCAGCGACAGGCGCCAGCTCCACTTCGCCGTGGCCAGTTTCTCGGCCAGCGCCGGATCGCCGCGATGGCGCTCGGCCAGGTCCTGGATGATCGTGAGCCCGGCGCTCGCATCGCCAACTTGCAGCTCCAGCTCGCCGCGCCGCTCGAGCAGCTGGCGGTCGAGGGGGCGGCGGGCGGCGAGGCCCTTGATCGCGGCGAGCTCGGCCTTGCGGTCGCCGCGCGCCACGGCGAGGGTGCGCGTGCCCTCGAGGGTGGCCGGCGCCGCCGGGTCCCAGCTCTGGAGCAAGGCGAGCTGGCGGCCGGCGTCCTCGAGGCGGCCGGCGCGCACGGCGCCCTGCAGGCGCTCGCTGACCATCCCCAGGGCGCGGGGGTGCAGCTCGCCGGCGCGCTCGAAGGCCTTGGCGTTGCGCGCCGCGACGGCGCGAAAAGCGGCATAGGCGAGCGGGACGTCGTCGAGCAGCTCGGCGGCGCGGCCGAGCAGGAGCTGGCTGGCGGTGTAGGCAGGCAATGCGTCGCCGACCGGCAAGAGCTGATCGACCACCGCCCGGTACCGGCCGGCGACGAAATCCACCTGCGCGGCCAGGACCTGGGCCGGCGGGTTGGCGGTGCCGCCGCCCAGCAGCTCGGCCGCGGCCTGCTGCGCCGGCAGCACGCTGCCCGACTCGACCAGGCCGCGCCAGGCGCGCTGGATGGGCTCCCGGCGGCTCGGATCGATGGCCGCGGCATAGCCTTCCAGAGGATCGATCAGGTACGCCCGCTCCCGGCGGACCGCGGCGGCGGGCCCGGCCTCGGGCGGCGGGGGCACTGTCGCCGCCGGCTTACCCGCCGGCACGCAGGCCAGGCACCAGACGAACCCGGAGACCAGCAGCAAAGCCGCCGCCGCGCCCCGGGCCCGGCGCCCGCGGCCGCCGCGCGTCGCCAGGGCCGGCCGCGGGCTCGGCAGGACGACCACCTCTGCTACGGCGCGGGCGCTGCCGCCGCCGGCGGCGCCGCGACGATCGTCGCGATGGCGTGTTTGTAGATGAGGATTTCTTTGCCGTCGCTTTCGATGACCACGGCAAAGCGATCGAAGCGCTTCAGGCGGCCCAGCAGGTGCCTTCCGGTCACCAGCTCGAGATACATCGTCTGACCTTCCTTGAGGCTCTGAAAAAGATAGCCGTCCTGAATATTGATGTTGTGTTTGGTCATGGACCCTCCCCGAGGCCGCTGCTCTCCAGGTGCTCAAGGACATGGTGAATCCGACGATCGAGATCCTCGGCCGAGAACCAGGTCACATCGGGCTCTTTGCGAAACCAGGTCTCCTGCCGCTTGGCGAACCGGCGGGTCGCCGTCACCGTCTCGGCGACGGTGTGCTGCAGAGACCATTCCCCCCTCACGTGGTGGACGAACTGGCGATACCCGATTGCCTGAAAGGCCGGCAAGGCCGGGCTCAATCCACGCTGCAGCAGGCTCCTGACCTCCTCTGCCCAGCCCTGCTCCACCATGCGGTCCACACGGGCCGCAATTCGATCGTATAGGATGGCGCGAGGAAGCGTCAATCCGACGCGGATTGCTGCAATGCTCTGAATTCCAAAGGGTTGCCGCGCGATCCAGCGCGACAGCGGGAGCCCGGACACAAGAACCACCTCGAGGGCGCGCAGGATGCGCTGCCGGTCGCCGGCCGGCAGCCGCGCCGCCGTCTCGGGATCGAGCCGAGCGAGCTCCGCCGCCAGCGCCGGCAGCCCTTCGCTCTCCATGCGCTGGCGCAGCAGGCGCCGCGCCGCGGGGTCGCCGGGCGGCACCGGGCTGATGCCGGCGAGGAGCGCGCGCAGGTACAGGCCGCTGCCTCCGACCACGATGGGGAGCTGCCCGCGGCCCGCGACGTCGGCGATCGCCTGGCGCGCCCGCCGCGCGAACTCGCCCGCCGAGTAGGGCTCGTGCGGCTCGAGGATGTCGATCAGGTGGTGGCGCACGCGCCGCCGCTCGGCGGCGTCCGGCTTGGCGGTGCCGGCGTCGAAGCCGCGGTACACCTGCAGGGCGTCGGCGTTGATGATCTCGCCACCCAGCTCCTCGGCAAGGGCCAGCGCCAGCGCGCTCTTGCCGGTCGCCGTCGCGCCAACGACCGCGAGGACCGGCCGGTGTCTCTCACCGGCTCTCGCCATCGCGCCTCTTGCCTCCCTGCCGCCCTTTCCGCTCCGCGCCTCCCGGCCCGGCAGCCGCTTCGGGCGCCGCCCCAGGGTCCGGCTCGGCCGCCGCTTCGGGCGAGAACAGCGACAGCAGCGGCAGGCGGAGCCGCTGGCGCAGGATCTGGCGCAGCAGGCGCCCGCGCGCCGAATCGAGGTCAGCCGCGGGAATGCGGCCGGCAAGAGCGGCCAGGGTCTTGTCCACGGCGGCCTCGAGCTCGGCGCGCTGGCCGCCTGGAAGGGCGTCGAGGCAGGAGTCGAGGAGCTCGCGATCGAGCTCGGAGAGCCGCTCCTCGACGCGTTGCGCGTCCCGGCCTAGCGCGGCGAGGGCGGCAATGCGTCCGCACCAGGCGGCGGGATCGAGCAGCGCGGCCCAGGGAGAAGGAGCGGCAAGGGCCTCGGCGAGAGCCTCGGCAAGGGCGGCGAGGCGGCTGGCAACGTCGAGGCCGGGTGCCTCGGCGCGCAGGCCGGGAGCCATCATCTCGCTCCACGACGCCCAGGCGGCTTCGACCGCATGGGCGCAGTAGCGCAAGCTCGAGATCTTGCCCTGCACGCCCCGCTCGCGCCGGCGGGCGAAGACCTCCTCCAGGGCACGACGCACCAGCTCGAGCGGGACGCCCTGGCGATGCCAGCGGCGGGCTACCTGCCAGTCCGCCGGCGACAGCAGCAGCGGCGCACCGCGCAGTCCGACGAAGATCTCCTCGACGGCCTGGAAGTAGGCGTGATCGTCGGGTTGGTCAGATACGCCGGGTCCCTGCCCGGGTTGGTCAGATACGCCGGGTCCCTGCCCGGCTTGGTCAGATCCGACGGGTCTCGCCCGGGCGTGGGGCTCCTCGGCGGCTTCCTTGCTTCCGGCGGTCGTCGCGATCTCCTGATCGGCGTTCATCGTGCTCTGGCCACGGCCTGTCCGCCGCCTCCCACAATATAGACGCGAACGGCGGGTGCCGGAGCCAGGTGCTGCGGCGAGAGCTACTGCCCGGGCAGAAGAGTCACCGGTAGAAGCCGGAGAGCTGCTTGAGCTTGTGTCGCACCTTGCGCCAGAAAGACATTGCCGCGGACCCCATGGGATCTCTTGAGATGAGGCGATCGACCTCGGCGCCCTGGTGTATCAAGTCCCGAGACTTCACCTCCAGGTCCTGCTGATCCGCCTCTCGCGACCCTCTCTTGAGAAGCTTGTCCCTGAGCACGCGGAAGCCGAATCCCGTCCCGGTGGCTTTGCGGAACGCCTTGCGAAGGCCGACCGCCGCGTTCACGAACTCCTCCAGGCGCGGGCCGACCTCGCTCTTCCGCTCCTGCTGCTCGTAAGCGTCGAGGGCGTGCTTGGCCTCCTGCTCGAGCGTGACGACGACGTTCTCCATCTCGTTCAGCCGATCGACGGCGACACCGCCGCCGGCGGTGGAGCGGACCGGCGCCTCTTCCGCTCCGCTCTCCTGGACAGCAGCCGGCGGCGGTTGCGCCGCCGGCGCAGTCTTCACCTTTTTCCTCTGGGAACGGGCCCTCCGCTCGGATGGCTTTGCGATCTGGTCCACCGGACGGGCTTGTTCGGCCTGGTCGCCGAGCAACGGCGCGCTCGCCAGTGCGCCGGGAGCCGGCGCACTCAGGGGCGCGGACTGGGCGGTTCCACCCGGCTGCGCGATTGCTGGGCCAGGCGGGAGCGCCGGTGCAGGTGGTTGGGAGGTTGCGCCGAGGGCCGGCGAGCCGGCCTCGCGCGGCGGCGTAGCCTTCACCACTCGCTCATTCCCGCCATTGCCCCGCATGAGGATCAGGAGGAAGGCTCCCGCCGCGATCACCGCGGCCAGCGCGGCAGCCCCGGCCGCGATCCACAGGCCTCTGCCCTGGAGCAGCCCCCGCAGACCAGCGGCAATGGCGCCCGATCTCTCAGCCGCCCCCGCCGGCCGCGGTCCAGCCGCAGGCTCTTCTACGGCCGTGGCCGGCGGCGTGTACCGCGAGGAAGTAAAGGGTTGCAGCGGGCGGGGCAGGGGTGCCGCCCTCGCCGGCGAGAAAGGCGAGACGGACTCGTCCAAGGCGCGCAGGAAGGCCGCGGCACTCGGAAAGCGTGCGGCCGGGTCCTTGCTCAGCGCCGCCGCCACCGCGGCGGTCAGCCCGGCGGGGAGAGCCGGGTTGAGCTCGGCGAGGTCCGGCGGGGCCGCCTCGACGTGGAGCTTCTTGATCGCGTACTCGGTCTCGGCGTCGAACGGTGGCCTGCCCGCGAGCATCTCGAAGAAGACGACCGCCGCGCTGTAGATGTCGGTACGGTGATCGACCGAGCGTGGATGCAGGATCTGCTCGGGCGACATGTACGTGGGCGTGCCGATGACGGAGTGCGAGACGGTCAACCGCTTGTCGCCGATCAGCAGGGCGATACCGAAATCGGTCAGCTTGACGCGCCCCTGCGGGCTGATCATCACGTTCGAGGGCTTGACGTCGCGATGGATCACCCCTTCCGAGTGGGCGTAGTCGAGGGCGGATAGCACCTGGCTGAAGATGCCGAGCGCCGCGCCGCAATCCAGCGGGCGTCCCGCGGCGGCGGCGAGACGCTGATCGAGGTGCTGTCCCGTGACCAGCTCCATGACGATGAAGTAGTCGCCTTCGTCGGCCAGGAGATCGTAAATGCCGACGATGTTGGGATGCTGGAGGAGGGCCTGGGTCTTCGCCTCGGAAAAGAATCTCTCCCTGAACTCAGGCTGCCGCGTCAGCTCCGGGGCGAGCGCCTTGATCGCCACCGGGCGGCCCAGGTGATCGTGAGTCCCGCGATAGACGACCCCCATCCCTCCGCGCCCCAGGGGACCTTCGATACGGTATGGGCCGATGCAGGTCCTCACGGCGAGGCTCCGCCCGCCGGCCCGCGCCAGAGTATCCAGATCAAGAAGATCTCACTCCTTGGACTCGAAAACTTGCGGGGACTCGGCTTCAAATTGCAGGACCTTCTGCGGGCCTTTGTTTATTGTAGATCATCACCCGCCAACGTTCAATGAAGAAATGAGTCAAGGCGCAGCCGGCGGGCAGCCGCGGCCTCCGCAGCGCACGAGTCATAGAGTTATAATGGAAATGTTGCGCGTGGAAGTGTCACGGGATCTCATCTATCGCCGGAGGAACCTGTTGAGCCCGGAGATCACGCCGGCGGAAGCGGTCCTCGGCTGCCGGGTCCACGTGGTCTCGGTCCGCGGGCCGGTGCGCGCGGAGAACCAGGACGCCGCCGCGGCCTGGCACGGTGACCATGACGAGGTGGTGCTCATCCTGGCGGACGGCATGGGAGGGCACACCGGGGGGCGCGAAGCGGCCGAGATCGTCGTGCGCAGCGCGCTCGAGGCCATCCGCGACCGCGGCGCGGTGCCGTGGAGCGAGGTGCTCGAAAACGCCATCGGCGCGGCGCATCGGGCCGTGCTCGGCGCCGCGCGAACCAGGACCGGCAGCGCCGGCGGGGGGCGGCCGGTCACCATGGGTGCGACGGCGATCATTGCGGTCGTCGAGGCTGCCTCGACACGCCCCTGCGTGCACCTCGCTCACGTCGGCGACAGCCGCGCCTATCTCTATCGGGGTGCCTCGCTGGTTCGCCTGACCGCGGACCATTCGCTCGTCGGTCGCCTGGTGCAGGACGGGCTGCTGAGCGAGGAGGAGTCGTTCGGGCACCCTGACACCCATGTCCTGCAGCGCGCCATCGGACAATCGGGCCCGCTGTCGGCGGACCTTCGGCCCGCGCTCCCGCTCGCTGCCGGCGACCTGGTGATGCTCTGTACGGACGGCCTCCACGGCGCGGTGCCCGATGCCGAGATCGAGCGCGCGATGGAGGGCGCGGAATCGGCCCGCCAGTCGTGCGAGCGGCTGCTCGGCGCCGCACTCGCCGCCAACAGCCAGGACAACATCACTGTCGGCTGCCTGCGGGTCGAAGCCGACCACCCGCCGCGCCGTCCAACTCGGCCCGAGACGTGAGGACGCCGCGCGGCGAGTCCGCGGCGCCCGGGAGGCCAGGATGATCGAATGCAGCTCCTGCCATACCCTGAACCCAGACGCCGAGCTGTCCTGCGTGCTATGCGGGCGCTCGCTGGCGGCAGCCCCGCCGGGTTCCGCCAGGTCACGGCCTGCCGGCGACTGGCCAACGGCGCTCTGCCCGGCCGGTCATCCGATCGACCCGGCCTGGAAGAGCTGCCCCTACTGCGAGCGCCAGCAGACCGCCGCCGGGGCCGCGGCGCGCCGCGCAACACGCCTGGAGGGAGAGCCCGGCGCCGGAGGACCCTCGGCGCCGCCAGCCGCCGAGGCTCCCGGCGACACCGCTGAGCCGTCTGGCCCGCTTGTCGCATGGCCACCGCCACCCCCGGAGGGCGCCTCTGTATCCGCGCCGGGTTGGGTGCCGAAGCCGACCCGGCTGGAACAGCCTCCCGGACCTCCTTCCGGGCCACCGCGAGTCACGGTCCTCGCCGAACCCGGCACGGCCGCCCCCGCGGTCTCCCTCCGCCCCCTGCCAGAGCCGCAGGCCGCGCCGGCGGCGGCGGTCCCGGGGCCGGGCCCCGAGCCGGCGGGGCGCGAGGCCCGGGAGCCTCGGAGGTTGGTGGCGGTGCTCGTGGCGCCGGATCTCGGGCCCACGGGAGCGGTCTTCGCGGTGCGCGCCGGCAAGAACACCCTGGGAGCCGACCGCGCCAGCGATATCTGTCTCGGCGACGATCCCAGGGTCTCAGGCGAGCATGCCCTGCTCCTCTGCCGGAGAGGCGGCTTCCTGCTGGCCGACCGCATGTCGACCAACGGCACCTGGGTCAACGACGAGGAGGTGCCAGCCAGCGGCACGATGCGGCTGCGCGATCGCGACCGCATCCGCTGTGGCGGCGTCGAGCTGCTGTTCCTGGCCATCGAGCCGCCGCTCGACCCCGCGACCGGCGCCGCGAGCGGCGAGGGCACGCCATGAAGTGTCGCCCGTTCAGTTGCCACGAGGAGGGATCTTGTCGATGAACCTGACCATCCGGCATCTCAGCGGCTCCCAGGCGGGCCAGGACCAACGCCTTACGCTGCAGGAAGGCCAGGCCCTGCGGCTCGGCCGGAATCCCGGCAGCGACGTAAAGTTCAACGACGAGCTCGACGACAGCGTCAGCGGCGTCCACGCCGAGCTCAGCCTGCAGGGGGGGCGCCTCTACATCGAGGACAAACGCAGCACCAACGGCACCTACGTGAACGGCGCCCCGAGTCCGCCCTTCCAGAGAATCGCGGTGCCGCCCGAGTCGCGCATCCGCCTGGGGAAGGAAGGCCCCGAGATGCAGCTCTTCGCCGAGCCGGCGCCGGCCGCGGCAGGAGGCCAGGAACCGGCGGCCGCCGCGCCCTTCAAGGAAGCGGTCGGCCGCGCCACCCTGCGGCACGAGATCGATCGCGCGCGGCAGGAAGAGCGCCACGCCCTGGCCGGCCGGATCGCCGACAGCCGCAAAAGCACCCGCCGGTCGATCGTGGTCGCGCTGATCGTAGTACTGCTGGCTGCCCTCGGCGTCGGAGGCGCGGCCTGGTGGGGCTGGCGCAAGCTCGAGAGGCAGCGCGCCCAGGCCGCCGACGCCACCCGCGCGGCAGGCGCCAACGTCTGGGCCGACATCGAAAGGAGGGTAGGCCCGGCGGTCGTCCACGTCCGCTGCAGCTACCGGGTCCGCATCCCGATCGTCCATTCCGCCGTCCCCCACTACGCCCGCACCGGCGGCGACATCCTGGCGCACTACGCGGTCCAGGGCTCAGGGGTCGTGATCCGTCCGGGGCTCGTGCTCACCGCCAAGCATGTCGGAGAGCCGTGGCTGGTCCAGTTTCCGGGCTGGCCCGAGCTGGTGTCGAAATATGGCGCCAAGGCGGAGTACGACCTGTTCGACGTTCAATTCGCCGGGCGCCAGCCGGTGCAGGCGAACCTGGTCGCCTCCTCCTCTGAGTTCGACCTCGCCCTGCTGCAGGTGCAGCCCGCGACCGGTTCAACAGTGCCGATCGTCGGCTCCAATGAAGCCGTCAAGGTCACCGACCCGATCGCGGTGATCAGCTATCCCGGCCAGCTCGGCCAGAGCGAGGGCAAGATCGAGAACGTGAGCGGCTTCGGCGGCGAGTGGAGCCGGGTGACCCAAGTGGCTCCGACCTTCGTCCTCGGAAACGTCTCGCACTCGATGACCGGTCCGACCGGCAGCCACTATGTCCACTTCGAGGCGGGAATCACCCATGGCAGCAGCGGCGGCGCCGTGGTCAACGACCGCGGTGAGCTGATCGGCATCATCTCGAGCGAGTCGATGGAGAAAATGCCTTCCATCCATGTCGGCGGCCAGGCGTTCATGACGCTGAGCCCTATTCCAGGCGGCAAGCGGGCGGTCAGTCCGGATGATATTCTGTCTTTCCTCCGGACCTATGGTTTCTGAGAGCTCGGCTGCGTCCTCACCACTGCCGCCGGCAGGCCGAGGGTGCGGAAGTGCAGCGCGGCGGAGTTGGCCGCGGACCTCTTGGAGAAAGGCCCGACCTCGACCGCGCAGGCGTAGTGGTCGCCTGCGGCGACGGGTCGGATGAAGGGTTCCTGCCCGTCCCTGATCAGCAGCTCACGAACGGCGGTGACGGCGGAGAGGTCGGCCGAGGTAAAGACGCGCACGATCGGCCCGGTGACGGCCGCGCGCGAACGCAGCCGGTTCAGGTCGGTCTCGGTCAACCGGCATTCCCCCTGGCCGGGAACACTGTCGCGGTCCGCTGAGCCGGCCGAGAGGTACTGGCTCTCGGCCGAGGCTCCCGAGCTTTTGCCAGAGAGCGGCGGCGGGCCCGAGGCGGCCGAGGTGGGACGGCCTGGCCCCACTCCCGGACCCTGCTGCATCTGCACGACGAGACTGAGCCCGAGGACGCCTGCGAAAACCAGGGCTGCCGACCCCATCCAGCGGGTGCGCCGGGCCGGCCTGCCATGCGAGGTGTGCGCGGGCAGCGCCACCTGTGGTTTCGCCGCTGGCGTTGAGGCCGGCGAAGCGGACGCCGGCGGCACGGGGGGCGGTCCTGGCACCGCCGGAGCGCTGGTGGGCCGAGGAGATGGCGAGGCCTGCCGGCTGCCCTCGCCTCGGTAGAGGCGATAGAAATGCAGCCTGTCGAGCTCCTGGGGAGGCAGGTCCAGCTGCGGGTCGGCGGGACGTGGGTCCTCCCAGAACGTGGGGCGCACGAAGTCGGGCCGGCCGAGTGACAGCGCATAGCGCCACTCCTGCTCCACATGTCGCGAGCGCAGGGAATTCCACGACCAGAATAGCTGGAAGATATCGGCCTCCCGGATCATCTTTTCGAGGCCGGCGCTCCACTCTTCGCCGGCGCGCAGGTCGACGGCGTCGCGCAGGTAGCGCGTGCCCAGGCTGCGCGTCGCGCGCTCTACCTCCTCGACGACGGCGACGTCCTTGTGGGAGTAGGAGGCAAAGACCTTGTCGAAGGGCCGAGCCGCGGCCATCGCCGAAGCGCTCGCGTGCGCCGCGACGCTGCTGTCCACCCGCAGGCTCAGCTGGATCTCGGCCAGGAGCAGGCTGCCCCAGAAGACGGAAAAGCGGCCCTGGACCACCTGGCCGTCGAGGCCGGCGTGGGCGCGCATGCGGAACTCTTGCTCGTGGACCGACTCGAGCCAGAGGAAGGTGCAGCGCGGCGGGTTGAACTCGAAACCCGGCACGACGGGGAAGAAGGTGATCTCGGCCTCGTGCGGAATGGCATGGGAGCTGTCCTGCCTGACGTCCACGTAGCGGCAAGCGCGGTCCCCGAGCAACTGCCTGGCCCGCTTCTTGACCTTTTCGATGGGGTCCGGCTCGTCCGCCGGGGCCTCGATGGGCAGATCGCTGAGATGGGCGAAAGCAAGCAGGGTCTCCCAGCGCATCGGCTCGACGGCGCGCGGCCGGTAGACGGTGAACTGGACATTGTCATGGACGGGTAGGACCGATGCCACCGGCGGTGTGGCGGGCGTAGGCGCGGCCGGCGCCGCGGCGGCCATCGGCGTGCCCCGCGCCGCGTTGACGATCCGGCCGAGCTCGGACCGGATGGCCAGCTCCAGGTCGCGGACCAGCCGTTCGACCAGCACCTCGAGCCCGGCGGGCCGCTGGCGGGTGGGATCCCAGCGGCAGGGATAGCCGTCGAGGACCGGGCGCCGGCTCCGGCGGACGCTCTCCTTGAAAGCCGCCATGCGGCGCGCCTCGAGCTCGCTCGCCGCGAGGTAGATTGCCTGCCTGGGCGGTGGCACCTGGCCGATAAACGCCGGGCTGCGCAGGTAAAAAAAGCTGCGGCCGGCGCCGCCCTGCCGGGTCAGCGCATACGCGGTCTCGATCTCGAGGGAGCTGCAAGCGGTCAGGCCGCGCAGCCAGGGCTGCGCCGCCAGGAGCGCGTCGTCGATTTGCGCCGGCAGACCGCCGTCGCGCTCGCCGAAGAGACCAACGAAAAAGGGCCGGCAGGCGTCGATGGCGCGCCAGCGGGAGGCGAGGTCGCGGGGACCCGTGGGCAGCGCCTCCGGATCGACGAAGGAGATCGTGAGGCCCGGCGCCGCCAGCCGCTGCAGCAGCCGCGGCACCACCTGCTCGCGCAAGGCCGCGCGCTCCTCGGCCATGTCGACAGACGCGCACAGATAGATCCGGACCTCATCGAACCCCTGCGTGGCCACGTCGCTTGCTTCCTCTCTTGCCTTGCGTCTCCTCTCCCAGTATACGTTGTCTCGCGAATGATGCTGAAAAGCTGCGCGCCTACTTGGCGGCCGCGCCGGACTTGCGGCCGGAGAGGAGGTCGAGCACCTTGAGGATCGCCGGCAGGCCGGCGGTGGCGACGGTGACGACGGCCATGCTGCCGTCGAGGAGCTGCTTCTGGGTGGAAAGGAAGAACACGGCGCCGGCCGCCAGGACGGCGAAGAAGGGCCGCCGGAAACGGTCCCAGGGGCTCTCGCCGGCAATCTGCTCGTGCTCCAGCACTTCTGCCCGGCAGGCGGGCGAGACGAGGAAGCGGCGGAAGGTCTCGTTCATCACCCGGAAGCCGGACTCGCGCCGGACCAGTCCCCGCGCCATCAGGCGCCGCACCACCCGGCGGTCTTTCTCGTTGACCAATCCCTCTTCCGCCAGATGCCCGAGGACGACCCTCTCATCGCGGGAGCAGCTCGCCCACAGCGAGCGATAGTAGACCTCCGCGCGCTCGCCGAACTCCTCGAGGAGCTGCCGGGCCGCGAGTCCGCTGGCCAGCGGATCGAGCTCGCGGCCGATCTGCAGCAGGAAAGCATTGCCGGCGCATTCCTGGCCAAGCAGGGCCGAGCGGAAGCCGTGGCCCGCCGCCGCCGCCACCGCGCCATCCCGGTGGCCGTTCCGCAGCAGCTTCTTGAGGTCCCGCCAGGCCAGGACCGTGAGGTCGGACAGGCTCGTCTCGTCCACCTGCGGCCGCGCGTCCTGGTCGATCAGGGTGAAGGAGGCGAGCAGCGATCGCCAGCGCTCCTCGCTGCCCGGCGACATCGCCAGCGTGCCCGCGGCCGCGGCGTCTTGGCCGGCAAACAGCGCGGTCGGACTGACCGTGGAGAGCACGACGACGGTCCGTTCGGCGGCCAGAACCTCGAGCAGGGCGAGCTTCATGTCGTTGAACGCCGGATCGAAGATGCGGTGGTCGAAACCCTCGACAAGGACGGTGCGCGCCGGGAGCGAGTGCAGGATCTCGAGGCGCCGGGCCGGCCAGCCGGCAAGGTCGTCCGCCAGGTCCATCAGGCGAAGGCGGGTGAAGCTCTGCTCGGCATTGTGGATGCGCCATTCCTGGCGCCGGCTGACCAGCAAGATATTGCCGCCCACGGTGGCGGGCAGCTCGCCCTCCCGTCCCGACCACAGAGGCTCGAAGAGATCGACCAGGAAGACGTGCCGCGAGATGAAATAGGCCACCCCCACGAGGAGGAGCAGGAAGAGCGCCACGGCGGCCGAGCCTGTGCCGGCGGCCCAGACGGCCGGCGCCCAGGCGGCCGCGAGCTCTCTGACCACCGTCCAGGCAGCCGCGGGCTCTTTGACCTCGGCCTGCCCCTGGTCGTGCTTGCCGGGCGAAGGATCCTGCCGCGCCGGCGAGGGCGCGTCGTTGGGCGGTTCCGAGCTGGGGGCGGCGGCGGAGAGCCAGGTGCGGTGCGGCCAGGAGTACACCCGGAATCCCAGATCTTCGCTCTCCAGAGCCAGCGCTTCACCGTCGCGGTCCCAATGCCAGCTCTTGTCGTCCGCCATGTCGTGTAACAGCTCGCGGGTTTCCGCGGAATAGGGGGAGTAGATGGGCAGCAAACCCTCCAGGAAGTCTGGCAAGTCTCCCAGCTTGGCGACGGCTGCCGTCTGCTGGGCGGCTGCCGTCTGCTGGGCGGCTGGAGCCGGCGCCTTGCCGAGGCTTGCGCCTGCCTTGCCCTCGTTGGGGTCCGGGCCCGCGATCTGGGTGTGGAAGAAGAACTGCCCATAGAAGTTCAAGCTGTGACTGGCCCACCCCGCGAGATTCTGGTTCACGAGCTCCTGGTTCATCTCGAGGACACCCTCTGGCAGCCTCTTGAAGTCGATGGCCAGGGGCAAGGTCCTGTAACGCTGGGTTCCCGCGACGAGTTGGGGTTCCAGCAGGTCGCCCTTCCCCGCTCCCCACTGGTCGGAGTAGATCCTCGCGGCCCGCTTGTGGCGCTCGGTGATCGCCAAGGCGAGCTTGAGCTGGCCGTGCTTGATCAGGCAGTCCGTCTGGATCCTCTGCGCCAGCTTGAAGATGCACAGAGTGGGCAAGGCGGCGGTGAGCAGCAGGAGCTGGGCCCCCAGCACCGGGTAGGCCCAGGAGATGGAGACCTGGCGCCGGCGGGTGAGGCGGCGCCACCACTGCGGCCGGACGGACACCAGGAAGGCGGCCGCCAGCACCGCAGGCAAGGTGAGGGCAAGGGACGGCCAGCTATTGGCAGGCGCCAGACTCCACGCCAGGAGAAGGCTCAGCAGGACGATGGGCGAAGTCCAGGCGAGATTGCTCGCACCCTGCCGCCGGTGGCGCGTCAGCTGCAGGTAGCCGAGGAGGATGGCGAGCAGGGACAGCTGGCAGGCGAGCGCGACCAGCCGACCGTCCTGCGGCAGCAGGAAGAGGGCCGGAACGAAGGCGACGA
The DNA here is from genome assembly GCA_035544895.1 of Thermoanaerobaculia bacterium. Classification (GTDB taxonomy): domain Bacteria; phylum Acidobacteriota; class Thermoanaerobaculia; order Multivoradales; family UBA5704; genus JASLEW01. Next base: position 76,428 of record DASZZM010000096.1, on the reverse strand, counting down.
TGAGCAGGAGGTAGAGGAGAGCGAGCCGCAGGTAGTCGTTCGACCGCTCCGGGGCCGGCCACAGCCAGTCCGCGCGGTAGGCCGTACGAAAGAGTGCCGCCGCCGCCAGGACGAGGGCGAAGGCGCCCACGAAGACGATGATGAAAACGGCCGAGGTCAGGACGGTCTGTAGATTGGCCGCCTCGACGGGAGCCTTGGCGCGCAGTGCGACGATCGTCCACGGTGGTCCCCGAACCGGTGCCACGCTGGCCTTGAAGTCCTCTCCCCAGTAGCGCACGTCCAGGGTCGCACGATGGCGGGCGAACACCGCCGAGCGCAAGTGCCTGTCTTGATCGGTCTCGGCAAAGAGATCTTCCGCCAGGTTGCGCATGGTGTCGGAGTGGAACTGCACCTTGCCGTCCTGATCGATCACGGCGAACTCGACGTCGGGCGGGACGACGGGGCCGATCACCGAGAGCATCGGCATCGAGAGGGAGGCCACCCGCCAATCCTCGAGCTCCGCCGCCGCGGACCCGGGATGGCGCGTCACCGGCTTGGCAAGGACCGCCTGCCGCACCCCGCTGATCGCGCTGACATGCGACTCGAGGACGAACGGGCTGGGCTTGGACTCCTGGTGGATGCCGGCGGCGGCGGCACAGCGCGCCTTCCACGGGGGGAGCGACCAGGTGTCTCCCCTCAAGGTTCGCTGGAAATAGCCTTTGGTTCGGAGCGGGGGCGAGCGGCGCAACGGCACGGTCACGTTGTCGGCGGACCACTTGAGCTTCGCCTGGCCGGCGCCGTCGATCAGCATGAAGGTTTCCAGGAACGGGTAGCACGCGAGCCTGTCCTCTATGCCCTTCTCGCGCAACAGCCCGTGGATCTCCGGGACGCCGCGCGCCGCGGCGAGGTTTTCCATGACCTCGAGCTGTTCATAGGCGCGGAGGACCTCTTCTTCGAGGTTGTGCGCCATACCCGAAGCGAAGTCGGCGAGCTGGCTGTCCGCCAGGCTCTCGAGCTCGCGGTGATGATCGAAGTCGAGCAGGGAAAGGGTCACCACGCAGACGCCGAGAACGCTGCACAGGGCCACCATCAGCAGGTCGGCCATGCGTACCCGCTGTCTCTCGCCCATCAACCTGAGCTTGAGCAGCGGCCAGCAGAGGAGGCAGAGCAGCAGCGCACCGACGGCGGCGGCCAGATAGGAAGGCGGGACCGCAAGGCTTTCGGAGGAGATCCTGGCGCTGGGCACCAGACCGCAGAGGAGCCAGTCGCGATGGCGCCGGTCCTCCGCCGCCGCCGCCGGGTCCTTCTTCTGCCGCGACGGCTTCTCCGCCACGCTCTCGAGGACAGGCAGGCGCACCGGCTGGACGAAGAGCTTGAACTTGCGGCCGGCGACGTCGACGTCGAGCTCACGCTCACGGCTCGCGCCCATCAAGGTGTGCAGAACGGCTTGAAAGCCCGCGCTCCCTGGCTTGTCGCCGCCTTCGGCCTTGTCGCCGGCTTTGCCCTTCTCGCCGCCTGTGCCCGGCAGCGAGCCCGCGGGGTCGAACAGCAGGCCGAGACTGTGGATGCTCAACCCGGCCGGCCTGACGATCACGTCACCATGCTCGTCGGCCAGCAGCACGGCATCGAAGGCGCGCGAAACGAGGATCGGTGCGAGGAGCTCTTCGAGCCGCACCCAGCCGCAGAGATCCTCGTAGCGGTAATTCAGCCGATAGCCGTCGGGCGCCAACTCCAGGCCGCGGAAGGAAGGCTCCTCGCCGGCGGCCGCGTGGCGGCGCACCCTGGAGTCTCGCCGCTCGTGGCAGGGCCCGGCATCGCTCAAGCTGACGCCATACTGCTCCCTGGCCTTGTCCAGGGCCGCCCGCAGGCCGTCCTCGCCGCCGCTCTTGCGCCGCTGGCGCGAGGCTTCTTGCAGGTCGTGCAGCGTCCGGAGGATCTTGCGCTCAGAGTCGACCGCGGAGCCGATCTGCCCGCCCATGGTGGCCAGGAGACGGTGGTTCCGGTTGATCAGATAGTCCTCGTTCTTCCTGGCGTAGAACAGGTAGTAGGCGCCGAGCGCGAGCAGGAAGGCGATCACGGCGGCGGCGGGCGCACCCAGCCTGCGCAATCCGCGGGCGGGGGTATCGGGCTTGCTCTGGTCTTCTTTCTGGCTCATGAAAATGTAGGCGCGCCGCAAGCTATCATCGTTACATTCGCGAAAGCGGCATGGCTACGCGACACGACACCCCCTTTGACGGTTTAGACGGACTCGTTCCGGAAATTACCGAGAGCTCCGGGTGATCGCCCGGACAGGCGGCATGAGCCCGTTGGGCTACCGCGGCCGGAAGAGGTGCCGCAGGCCGTCGCCGAGGAGGGAGGAGAGGTTGGTGAACAGGTCGGCCTCGGCGTCCGCCTCCGGATCGACCCAGACCCCGCTACCGCCGAGATGGGAGAGGGCCGCCTGGCTCTTGCCGTAGCTCTCGGCGGCGTGGGCTTCCTCCACTGCCCGCTGCCGCGCCCGCTCCTCTCCCCCATCGTGGATCCAGGCGAGCAGGCGCGGCAGCCCGTCGAGGCCGAACCAGATGCCATGCTTCTGGCAGACGTCGAGGATCACGCCGCTCGAGCGGCCGTAGTTGCGGCGGTTCATGAGGGCGCCGCAGACCGCGCAGGGCCGGTAGGCGCCCCCTGCCCTCGCCGGCTGGGCCGGGCTCGCGGCCGGCCCCTGCGGCACCCTTGGGACCGGGGCCCGCGGCACCGGCGCCCCCACCGCCTCGCTCCCCGGTGCGGGCAGGGCAGCCGCGAGCTCGGCGAGGTGCCCCTGGCGCGCGCGCGCGGCCACGATCTCGAACACCGTGTTGTCGAGCCACAGGCCGCCGCAGCGGGGGCACTCGGCGGCCGCCAGGCTCTCGCCCAGGCGGCGGCTGCGCAGGCTTTCGCCCGGGCAGGCCGGGCAGTGCAGCGAAGTTGCTCCGGCGGTCGCCTGGCCCACCAGGATTGGGCAGCCGCAGTGGTGGCAGAAGCGCGCCGAGCCGCTGACCCGCGCCATGCAGCCGGGGCAGATGGTGTCGAGGTCGCGCTCGTGGAGGGTGAAGCTCGAGCCGCAGTAGCGGCATGCCTCCTCGTCGCCTTCGCGCGGCGCGCCGCAGGCCGAGCAATGCACCACGGCCGCGTCGTGCGGCGCCGGCGCCGCCACCTCCACCTCTCCGCCGCACGAGCACTGGAAGCGGCTCCCCGCGGGGCGCTCCCCGACATCGAACTGCCGTCCGCAGCAGGTGCAGGCGACGAGGTGGAGCATCGGCCGGACGGTCTCCCTTTTCCGGATTCTAAACCGAAATCGCCCGGCGAGGACAGGCCGAGCGGCCCGCCGGGAGGGTCTGGGTTACAATCCTGGCCAGCTGATGATCCGCAAGCTCTCCCCGGCCGACGTTTGCCGGTACTACGACGACGGCTTCCTGATCGTCGGGGATCTCTTCTCGCGCGAGGAGGTCGCGGCGCTGGCCGCGGCCGCGGAGCGGCTGCGCGCGGTCGGCCGGAAGCTGGCAGCGAAGCTCCCGGCGAGCGAGGGCGGGGAGGAGCGGAAGGTCGAGAGCGCCGGCAGCCAGTTCGTCTTCGGCGGCGCGAACGGGTCGCGCCGGCTGCTGCGGGTGATCTGGGCGGGAGGTTGCGAGCCGGCGTTCCTGGCCTGCGGGCGCGACGCGCGGCTGACCTCGATCGTCGGCCAGCTCCTCGGCGCGTCCACGGCGGTCCATCTGCTCAACCAGCTGCACGCCAAGTACCCGCACGACGGGCTGGAGTTCGAGCCGCACCAGGACAGCGAGCACCGCCGTTACGGCACTTCCGAGTGGCGCGACGTGGACGGCCGCGGCAGCTACGTGCAGACCGTCGTCGCGATCGATGACTCGACGCCCGACAACGGCCCGCTCGTCTTCTATCCGGGCAGCGGGCGGCGGGGGCACCTCGATCCGGCCTTGGTGCGGCGCCGCTTCGGCGCTCGTCCCGGCGTCCCCGCGCTCCTCGCCGCGGGCAGCGCCGCCTTTTTCGGCCCCTACGTGGTCCACCGCAGCGCCGAGAACCGCGGCACCCTGCCGCGCCGCATCGCCATCAACGGTTTCGCGCTCCCGGGAGCCAACTCCCGCCCCTATTTCGGCGCCGGCACAGGGGTGCCGTTCGATCTCGTCGATCTCGCCGATCTCAGCCAGGGGGCGTGAGCGCGGGAGCGGGCGCCGCGGCGGGACGGGACTTCTCGGCCCACGCGGAGCGCAGCATGGCCGCGGAGGTGTAGACGACCACCGCGATGACCAGCCAGCGCACCGCGCCGATCGGCAGCCAGGTGAAGATGAAGGCGGCGAGGAGGACGGCGGGGATGCCGGCCAGGGCCAGTCCGAGGGCGGGCCGCAGGGCGTAGCTGCGCTTCTGGATGAAGCGGATGCTGGCGACCGGCATGAGGAAAGCGCACGAGCCCATCATGATCGGGAATGCGACCTTGGGGCTCATGCCGAGCAGGCTCACCAGGATCATGCACGGCGCGTAGAGGCCGATCCCCAGGGTCATCAGCGCGCCGAGCGCGAAGTTGCCGGCGAGCGCCACCGCCAGGCTCGCCCCCGCGACGCCCTCGGCATTGCCGCCGGAGGGGAAGAGCGCCGCGGCGATGTGGCCGGGCCAGCCGGGTGACGATTTTAGCTGCGTCCCCAGCATGAGAATGGAGGCCAGGAGCAGAGCGATCCCCATCCCGATCTGGATGTTGCGCCGCGGCCACCCGGCGACGATCCCGGCCCCCAACCAGGCGCCGGCGACCGAGGCGGCGATCATCAGCACCAGGGTGCGCATCTCGACCTGGACGATCGAGATATAGATCACCGCCTGGAAGAAGGTCGGCAAGGTGATGCCGACATTCAGGGTGCCCGGAATGAGCTCGTCAGGCACCATTCGCCGCAGCTTGAAGATCGAGGTCGTGGTGGCGAACGAGCCAATCCCCAGCGTATCGAAGAAGCTGACCACGAAGCCGACCGCGGCCTGGAGCGGAGTGGGGGCGCCCCCCTCCCCCGCCGGGCCTGCCGAGTCCGTTCCACCCGCTCCGGCCTCGCGCCGCGTCCGCCGCACCCCCGCCACCCAAACCGCCAGATAGGCCGCGGTGAACACCCCGAGAGTCAGGAACAGGACGACCTTGGCGCTCAGCATGCGGCAGAATGCTAGCCCGCCAGGAGCGCGAAGGCAATTTCCCCGGCTGCCGGGAAGTGGGGTCGTAAATACCCCAGTACCGGGTAGTGGGGTATTAGTGTGTTGCCGGCTCTCGCCCGGGGGCTACGCGGGGCCGTTGCCCCAGTTTGGGCGGGCGCCGTTCCAGGTTCGGTTGACCTCTTGCTCGGGCAAACGGTTGATCTCCCAGAAGTGGCCGTGCTCGCATTCGTAGCGGTGAGCCTCATCTGGTGGGTTCGGCGGTCCCGTCCGTTCCGGCTGCGGTCGATGCCGCCCGTGCCGATCGCCGACAACAGCGCTACGGTGTTCTTGAACGGCTGCACCGTGGGTGTCACGAAAGGGGGAATCAAGGGCTTCGTCAATCCACCGACCGTGCTCGCGTCCCCACCGGCCACGTGTTTCCAGGCAGGATGCAACACCTTGCGGGTGGTCGTGAACAATGATGGAGTGTCGGCTACCGGCCTCGACCTGAGCGCCACGCTCACCGCCACGAAGGGGCTCTGCAAGTAGGTGTTCCGCAACCGCACGGCGCTGGCATGCGCAAGGCCAACCTCGCGCAGGAGCCTGACGCCGTGCGGCCGCTTCGCCGCCTCCCGATCTCGATCTCGGTCAAGTAGCCCCGGCTGCCGGCAGAGGATTGGCTCCGGCGGTTCCCGGTTGGGTTTTGGCCCCACGGTCTGGGGGTCTGGGGCGACTGGGGCGACCGGCGGCCGTTGACAGCTCAAAAGCTGGCTTGATACGCTTGCGCAAGTTCATTAGTTCACTTTGAGGAGGAGGGGACGTGAGCGCAAAGAGGAAACTGGTCCTCGTGCTGGCGGCTCTGGCGGTGTTGCGGGTGGCCGGCGGCTAGCTTTCGGCGAGCCCTATCTACTATCGATACTTTGACGGCGGCGGCGGCTCTTCCAGCGCGGGATGCGACATGACCATCGCCCCAGGCGATGACCGTGCGTGCGGCGGCAGCGAGGGCCAAGTGCAATGGGGCACGCAATGCGGTCAGACGACCTGTATTGCCTGGACCACCTGCGCGGATGGAAATACGATCACCTGCACGTCCACGTACCGGGCTCAGGCGGATCGCGCCGGAGTCATCTGCCGGGACAGCGGCGGTGGTCTTCGAGACACGACTTACTGCCCGCCGCCCTAAGTTTCAGTCACCCGAGCGCAGCTCCAGGTCCAGGCGCGCCGCGACCTCGCCGGGCTCGATCTGAATGCTTTTCCCGACTCTTTCGGCACGACCTACCCTCCACGCGAAGACCCGCCACAGCCCAGGAGCCAGGTTGCTCAGGCGGTAGCCCCCCTTGGCGTCGATCAGGCCGAATTTTATCCGGCCGTCGGGCCCAACGGCACTGATCATCATCCAGGGAAGGTCGTCCGTGGCGACACCGAGGAGTTGACCGACGACAGCTCCTCCCGCTTGGAGCTGGATGTCGAGCTGAACAGGGGGACCTTCGGCGGCGACCTCGAACGGCGGTGCGTCGAGCAGGGGAGCGAAGCCGTCCGCCTCGGCGCGCGGGCGATAGACGCCCGGCCGCACACCACCCAGCCTGAAGCGTCCGGAATCATCGGTCAGCGTCAATCGGTTGGGCCGCCCCGGTGTAGCGGGTAACAGCGAGACCAGGGCGCCAGGGACCGTGGCGCCGTCGCTGGCGCGCACCGACCCTTCGACCGAGCCTCCGTCGGCGCTGAACTGCAGATCCTGATGCAGACGCGCTCCCCGCGGGATCTCGATGAGCCGCTCGGTCCGTCCGTGGTCCGGATGCGCCGCGGCAAGCTTCTGGCTGCCTTCTGCGGCACCCTCCAGATGAAAGGCTCCCTGCAAATCGCTCAGCGTCAACTGGCTTCCCAGGACGACCCTGGCATCCTGAACGGGCTCGCCGGCGCTGTCGAGCACCCGTCCATCGACGGTCGCACCTCTGTGCAGGCGGATCTCGAGCTCCTGACCGGAGGAGTCGGGATCGCTGTCGACAGGGATGTCCGGAAGGGCGGTGTCCGCGAAGCCGCGGGCCCCGACGACGAGCCGCGCTCGCGATCCAGCCAGGCCGGTGAGCTCGAACCTGCCGCCGGAGTCGGTCTCCGCGTCCACGGAGGATTCCAGCGTCGGCGTGCCCCGGAAGAGCTCGTAGGCGACGACCCGCGCCCCGCCGACCGCGGCGCCGAGATCGTCGACCACCCTGCCTCTGAGCCTCGCGCCGCGCCGGAGCACGATGTCGAGTTTCTTCCCCGGTTCCGCCGCAACGGTCTGCTCCCAGGGAACGAAACCCGCTGCCCAAACGGACAGGCGCAAGGGCTCACCGGGGATGAGGCCGGCGAGATGAAATGCTCCCTCGTGGTCGCTTTCATCCGCGGACCGCTTGTCGACCAGTGGAACCTCGGAATGGATGCCGGTGCCCAGGAGCACGCTGCTCACGCCCACCCGTGCGCCAGCCACGGGCTGACCATCGGCGTCCCGGACCACCCCCTCGACCTCCGCCTCGGGCTGGAGAAACAGTGGCGGAAGCTCGGCCTCCCCAGCATCGACCTTGAGCAACCCTGGAGCGAAGCCCGGCCGCGTCACCACGAGCTCGCAAAGATGATCCGGGGCTTGCGCCAGCCGATAGACGCCGTCCGGGCCGGTCGTGGTGAAGGCGCCTGGAACTCTGCCACTCCTGGCCCGGGAGATCTCCTGCAAGCGTTGCCTCCCTTCGGCCGCGAGAAGGAGTTGAACCCTGGCGCCGACGACTGGAGCGCCCCCCTGATCGAGAACCTTGCCATGGAGTGAGCGTCCGGCGGACACGACGATGCGCAAAGGATTTGCCGCGCCAAGCTCGCGCTCGTGGAAGTCACGCTCGAACGCGATGAAGCCATCGGCTTCCACCCGCAGGTGGTAAGCGACGGCGGCGGCGAGGCCCGGAAGCGTGAACTCGCCTCGCGCATCGCTTCTGGCCTCCAGGCGCTGCGCGCCCGGAATCGTCCGGCGTGGCCCTGGCTCGCGCTGAACTGTTGCCAGAATGCTGGCGCCCGGGACGGGCCGCTCGCGCTCGGCGACGACTTGACCGCGGACCGTGAGCGCAGTGGCGAGGAGGAGATGCGGAAGCTGCTCTGACGGCCCGCTTCCAGCCACCACTGGCGTCTCCGCCGGAAAGAAGCCGGCCGCCCTGGCCATGACGCGCGAGATGTCTCTGCCTGGGTTGGCGAACGTGACCCAACCCGCGGCGTCGCTCGCGGCCCAGGCTCGAGGGCCCGGCAGCAGAACGACCAGGGCCCCCTGGATGGGCGTGCGCTCCGCCGCCGACAGCACCCGTCCGCGTGCGAGGACCGGAGGAGGAAGCCGCGCCTCGAGCCTGGTGGCAGCACCGCCGGCCTCGCGAGTGGCAAGCCTCTGTTCCAGGCCGTTCGCGGCCAGGGCATCGACCACCGCACCCGGTTCGACCCACACCGCCGCCTCGCCGCCGCCGCCGGTGACTCCGATCGGCCAGCGCCGCGGCCCGAGCAGAAGCAGCACCCCGCTGCGAGGATGGCCAAGGTGATCTTCGATCTGGACTGCCGTGGGAGTGGCAATGGCCGCCAGCCGGATCTCGGCGTGCCCGTCCAAAGTCACGCTCTGCTCCCTGTAGCCCTGGGCGTAGAGGTGAACCTTGACGCTCTCTCCACGCCCGTGGGGTATGGCCAGAGCGGCCCCCGCGGCGCCGCGGAGGATGAGGCGGGAGCGGGTCCAATGGATCCCCGGCTCCTCGGCAGGGACGGCTGTCGAGTCGATCGCGGCAAAGACGTCGTCGGTGGACGGCCTTCCCAGCGTCGTGACGACCAGGCGCCCCAGTTCCGCGGGCTCGAGGGTCAGGGGGGGAAGCTCGGCCGAGTCTGCGACCGCAAGGTCGGCGATCTCCATCGACAGGAATCCCGGAGCCGTCACTCGCACGGAGAAGAGGCCTGGCCGCGGCGCCCGAAGCAGAAAACCGCCACCGGGGCCGACGGGGCCGGAGGCAAGAGGCTCGGTTGGCTCCGCTCCCGTAAGCAGACGCCCGGCCGCGCTGTACTCGTCGACCCACGGCAGGAGCTGGACCTCGACCGAGGACGGCCGGGGACCTTTCCAGCCGACTTGCCCGTGGAGCTCGAGCGTCGAGGCCCGAAGACCGGAGCCCGCGGCGAGCCAGAGAAACCCCCAGGCGAGGGCTCGGCTCATCATCGGAGATCGTGTCCTTTCACTGCCTCTCTTCCAGCGGAGAATTCAGTATTACAGTTTAACGCACGTTCCTCGTGCCTGGGCGACGGTGCGGAGGAACACACGGGAGAGGGCCGAGGAACACGAACAAAAGAAAGGTGGCCCTCCCCCGATCGATGGCAGCGGCAATCAATGAGTCATACGTTGAAACGCGCCGCAAGTTCCCGGTCCGGTTGCTGCAATGGTTCTTACGTCGCAGGGACCCCGATCCGTTGGGTCCGGGCAGGAGAGTGTAGCAGATTTATGCTGTAATGACATTCGCCCCGCCCACCGCCTCGCCGTCAGGCGCGGGCGGGGCCGCGGCGCGGGCGCGGGGAGGCGGGCGCCTAGCCGCGGTTGAGCTCGTGGATGAGCTTGAGGCCGGCGAGCGTCAGCAGCGGCTCGACCTGGCGGATGTATTTCGAGCCGCTGGCGATCAGCTCGGCCTGGCCGCCGGTGGCCAGCACGGTCTTGACGCCGGGGATCTCGCCCAGGAGGCGCTCGAGGATGCCGTCGACCAGGCCCACGTAGCCGTAGTAGATGCCGGCCTGCATGGCGTTGGCCGTGTTCTTGCCCACTAGCTCGCAGGGCTTGCGCACGTCGACCCGGGTGAGCCGCGAGGCATGGGCGAAGAGCGCCTCGGCCGAGATCGTGATGCCGGGCGCGATGATGCCGCCGACGTACTCGCCTGCCGCGTTGACGATGTCGAAGGTCGTGGCGGTACCGAAGTCGACGACGACGACCGGCGCGCCGTGGCTCTCGCGGGCGGCAAGCGAGTTGACGATGCGGTCGGCCCCCACCTCGGTCGGGTTGTCCATGCGGATCGGCATGCCGGTGCGCACTCCCGGCTCGACGAACAGCGGCTTCTTGCCGAAGTAGCGGTGGGCCAGGTGGTCGAGGGTGAGGCGGAGGGGGGGCACCACCGAGGAGATGACCACCGCGTCGGCCCGGGCTGGATCGATGCCGCGGCGCCCGAACAGCGGCAGCACCAGCGAACCGTATTCGTCGCCGGTGCGCTCGGTGTCGGTCGACAGGCGGAAGCTCTCGATCAGCTCGTCGCCGCGGTAGACGCCGAAGACGGTGTTGGTGTTGCCGACGTCGACGACCACCAGGATCTCGTCCTGGCTCGGAAATCGCGGAGATCGCGGCTCTCTGCTCCGGGCCAGCGTCATTTTTCCGGCTCCGGTCTCTCGCCGCCCGGCTCCGCGATCACGTCTCCCGCGCTGAGGCGCAGCTCCTCGCCGCCGCGCTCGAGACGCAACAGTCCGTGATCGTCGAAACCCTTGAAGGTGCCCTCGACCACGTCGCCGTCGCGGTGAAAGACGATGCGCTCCCCGGAGTGGTGGACCGACTGCGCGCGGTAGGCGGCAACCGCGTAGCCGGGCTGGCCGAGGTGGGTCAGCTCGCGCTCGACCCCGGCGACCAGGTCCCAGGTCAGCTCCGCCAGGGAGGCGTGCGGCCCTCCTTCGCCTCGCTCCAGCGAGAGGCTGGTCGCGCCGCGCGGCAGGTCTTGCGGGAGAGGGCCGTGATTGACGCCGAAACCCACCAGGGCGACCGGTGGCTCGCCGGAGCGCACCATGGTCTCGATCAGGACACCCCCGATCTTGCGCCAGCCCGGCCCGCCGCCTTCGACCACCAGGTCATTGGGCCACTTGAGGCGGCAGGGCCAAGGCAGGTGCGGAGCGAGCGCGCGGCACAGGCCCACCCCGACCAGCAGCGGCAGCTCGCCGAGCAGCCCCGGGTCCGCCACCGGCAGCACCAGGGTGGCATAGACGCCGCGGCCGCGCGGGCTCGACCAGGCGCGGCCCTGGCGCCCGCGTCCGGCGCTCTGCTCGAATGCAAGGACCAGGAAGGGATGGAGGTCGATCCCTTCACTCTCGTAGTCGGCCACCACGTCGCGGGCGATCTTGTTGGTGGATGCCGTGCTGGCCAGCACCACCAGGTCGTCGGGCCCGTGCAGCCCCCCCTGCCAGCGCAGCCTGTCGATCTCCGCGAGGTAGCGGCCGAAGTCCACGCGGTCGGGCTCGGCATCTCTCATCGGCATGGAGCTCAGGTCGAGCCCAGGCCGGCGCGCAGGCGCTCACGGCGCTCGCGCAGCTCGGCGAGGCGGGCCCGTCCGCCGGCGACCACCGCCGCCGGCGCCTTGGCGAGGAACTGCGCGTCGGCGAGCCGCTCCTCGGCGCGGGCGATCTCGCCGGCCAGCCTGTCGATCTCGCGGGCGAGCCGTTCCCGCTCTTTCTCTCCCAGGCCGTCACTGCCGGCCACGACCGCCACTTCGACGCCCGCCACCAGGTCGCGCCGGGCCCCGGGAGGGGCCGGCCCGAAGGTCGTCGACTCCACCCGGCAGAGGAATCGGATCAACGGCTCCTGCTCGGCAAGGAAGCTCCCGGCCGGCAGTGTTGGCTGAGACATCGGCGCGGCAGTCCCCTCCGCGCCCGCCGGCGCCTCGGGGTCGAGAAAGAGGTCCAGCCTGGCCTTGGGCGGCAGGCCGAGCTCGGCGCGCAGTCCGCGCACCCGGGTGACCACCTGCATGAGGATCTCCATGCCCGCTTCCACCTCGGCACTCTCCCAGCTCTCCTCGCGGCCCGGGTAGGGTGCCAGGCAGATGGTCTGCGGATGGATGGCCTGGTGGCCGGGGAGGCGCTGCCAGAGCTCCTCGGTCAAGAAGGGCATGACCGGGTGCAGCAGCCGCAGGCTGCGGTCGAGCACGGTCAGCAGCACCTCGCCGGCGCGCGGCCGCGGCGCCTCGCCGGAGAGCGCGACCTTGGCGAGCTCGATGTACCAGTCGCAGAGGTCGCCCCAGAAGAAGTGATAGAGACGGTTGCACGCCTCGTCGAAGCGGAAGGCCTCGAGCCGCGGCTCGATCTCGGCCGCCACGCGGGAGAGGCGCGAGAGGATCCAGCGCTCGGGCACCGCCAGCCCGCGTGGATCGACGTCGGCTTGCACCTCGGCCTCCCCGACCCGCGCCAGGGCGAATCGCGCCGCGTTCCAGATCTTGTTGCCGAAGGCGCGGTAGCCGGCGATCTGGTCCGGATTGAGCGGCACGTCGCGCCCGGGGCTGTCGAGCGAGGACAGGGTGAAGCGCAGCGCATCGGCGCCGTATTCGTCGATCAGATCCGCGGGATCGAGCGTGTTGCCGCGCATCTTCGACATCTTGACCCCGGCGGCGTCGCGCACCAGGCCGGTCAGGTGCACCACGGCGAACGGCACCTCGCCGGTGAAGTGCAGGCCGAACATGACCATGCGCGCCACCCAGAAGAACACGATGTCGTGGCCGGTGATCAGCGCCGAGGTCGGATAGAAGGTGCGCATGTCGGCGGTGTCTTCCGGCCAGCCGAGGGTCGAGAATGGCCACAGAGCGGCGGAGAACCAGGTGTCGAGGACGTCGGGGTCCTGGGTGAGGCGGTCGGTGCCGGCCAGGGCCGCCGCCTCGGCGGCGCTCTTGGCCACCCAGCAGCGGCCCTCCGCGTCGTACCAGGCGGGGATCTGGTGACCCCACCAGAGCTGCCGCGAGATGCACCAGGGGCGGATAGTGGAGAGCCAGTTCTCCCAGGTCTTGCCCCAGGTGTCGGGGACCAGGCGCAAGCGCCCCTCGCGGTACGCCGCCAGGGCGCGCTCCGCCATGCCCGACACGTCGCAGAACCACTGCGTGGATACCAGCGGCTCGATTGGCTCGCCGCTGCGCTGCGAGTGGCCGACGTTGTGGACGTGGTCCTCGACCGCCGCGAGCAGCCCCTCGGCGCGCAGCCGCTCGACGACTTTCTCGCGCGCGGCGAAGCGGTCGAGGCCGGCGTACTCGGGTCCCGCCTCGGCGGTCATGCGGCCGGCATGGTCGATGACCGAGACTCCGGGCAGGCCGTGGCGGCGGGCCAGCTCGAAGTCGAACGGGTCGTGGAACGGGGTGATCTTGACCATCCCGGTGCCGAACTCGCGGTCCACCGCCGGGTCGGCGATGAACGGCAGCCGCCGGCCGAGGATGGGCAGGACGGCGGCCTTGCCGAGCAGGTGGCGATAGCGCTCGTCGTCGGGGTGGAAGGCGACCGCGGTATCGCCGAGCATGGTTTCGGGCCGCGTCGTCGCCACCACCACCCGCTCGGTCTCGCCTTCCACCGGGTAGGCGATGTGGTAGAGCTTGCCCGCGACGCTCTTCATCTCGACCTCGAGGTCCGAAACCGCGGTATCGAGCGCCGGCGACCAGTTGACCAGGTACTCGCCGCGACTGATCAGGCCCTCGCGATAGAGCCGGACGAAGCCTTCGCGCACGGCCGCGGAGAGGCCGGCGTCGAGGGTGAAGCGCTCCCGGCTCCAGTCGCAGCTCGCGCCGAGCAGGTCGAGCTGGCGGCGGATGCTTCCGTGGTACTGCGTCTTCCATTCCCAGGTGCGCTCCAGGAAGCGCTCCCGGCCCACCTCGCGCCGGCTGGTGCCCTCGCTGGCGAGCTGGCGCTCGACCATGAGCTGAGTGGAGATCCCGGCATGGTCGGTCCCGGGCAGGAACAGGGGGTTGCGGCCCTGCATGCGCCGCCAGCGCGTCAACAGGTCCTGCAACGCGGTTTGCAGGGCGTGTCCGACATGGAGCTTGCCGGTGACGTTGGGGGGCGGGATCACGATGCAGAACGGCGGCCGGCGCGACGGCGCCTCGGCGCGGAAGATGCCGCTCTCGGCCCAGCGCCGCTGCCAGGCGGGCTCGTAGCTCCGCGGGTCGAAGCGCTTGTCGAGCTCTGCGGGAGGGGTTGGGGCGGACGGGGCGGAGAGCTTCACTCGATCTGGCTCTCGAGCTCGCGCAGGCGGTCTTTGATCACCACCTCGGCGAGGTCGGGTATGACCTCCCAGGCGATGTCGCGCACGACCTTGTCGCCGATGAGCTCGACCACCCGGCGAGCGATACGCTCGACCTCGCCGTCGCTCAGGCGGCCGCCCCCGTTGGAGTCGGCGGCCTCGGCAGACGCGGCGGCCTCGGGCCTGGACGCCGCCCCCGCTGAGATCAACGGCGGCGGCGCCTGCTGGTGCTCTTCGATCTTCGCCACGGTTTCGGCGGTCTCGGCGGTCTCGGCGGTCTCAGGCAGGCTGGCCGCGAACGGGGCTGGGCCGGCGGGCGCGCCCGCGCGCTCTTCGAGAGTCGGCGGCGGTGCGGCGGAGGGGGCGTCCCGCGCGGAGGCCTGAGAGCTCCAGCGCGAAGCCGCCGCCTCGGTCGCGGGGGCTTCGACCGGCTCCAGGTCGAAGACGTGCTCCTGCAGGGGCTCGTCGAAGGAGAACGGCTGGCCGCCATGCTCGACCTCCTGCTGATCGGGCTGGGCGACGGTGGAGTCCCCGCCGCGCCGCCTTTCGTAGAGGCTGGCGGGGCGCTCGTCGGGCAGGGGGAAGGGCTGGTGGTCGCCGAAGGCGAAGCGGCGTTCGGGCTGGAGCGGCAGGCGATCGGAAGGCGCCGGTTGAGAAGGCGCGGGCTCGGGCAGATCGGGCAGCTCGGCGAAGTGGGGCTCCGGCTCGGCCTCGAGCTCGAAACCTTCCCAGGAGGGTTCGACGAGGGGCTCAGCGCCCGCCCCGTCCAATGGGCTGGGGGCGGCGTAGAAGCCCGCCTGGGACGGGGGGGCATGGAGGGGCGGCGACGGAACGGCAGGCGCCGGCTCCCCCGCCGGCGGCTGGGGCGGCTCGGAAGGCTGGGCCTGCGGTGTCGCCTGGACGTCCTGGGCTGCGCCGGGCAGGGACCCGGCGCTCTCCGATAGCGCGCCGGGTGTCTGGGCCTTGGCCGCCAGCAGCTCGTGGACCCGTTGCAGCAGCTCCTGCGAATCGAACGGCTTTTTCAAGAAGGAATCGGCGCCGCTGTCCTTCGCCTGCTTCTCGTCGAAAGGCTCGAAGGTCCCGACCAGCAGCAGCACGGGGACTTCCGGATGGCGCTGCTTGGACTGCCTGCAGACCTCGTAGCCGTCGGCGCCGGGCATGTGGATGTCGGCGATGACGAAGTCGACTTCCAGCGCGGACAGCATCGCCAGGGCTTCGTCACCGTTGCCGACGGCCCGCACTTCGTAGTCGTCGTCCATGAAGGTCAGCTCGATGACCTTCTGGATGGTGACGCTGTCGTCGGCCAGCAGGATGCGTCTGCTCATGGAACCCTCCCGAGTTTTCTCACGATACCGTAGCACCCCTCGCGGCCGGCCGTCAAACCCTTGCGGTCAAACGGTTTAACCCCCATCAACCGGCGTTCCCGGCGTGGCCTGGCGCACCGCTTTCCGCCGCGGCGCCGGCCGGCGCGAAACGCTCCCTGAGGTATTGCACGATGTCTCTGGTCGAAGCCCCCGGAAGGAAGATCTGATCGATGCCGGCGCTCTTGAGCCGGTCGATGTCCTGTGCCGGAATGATGCCGCCGGCGAAAACCAGGATGTCGCCGGCCCCTTGCTGACGCAGCAGGCGGGTGATCTCGGGCAGCAGGCTGTTATGGGCTCCGGAGAGGATCGACAGGCCGACCGCGTCGACGTCTTCCTGGACGGCGGCGGCGGCGACCTGTTCGGGCGTCTGGCGCAGGCCGGTGTAGATGACTTCGAAGCCGGCGTCGCGCAGCGCGCGCGCCACGACCTTGGCGCCCCGGTCGTGCCCGTCGAGACCCGGCTTGGCAATCAAGATGCGGAGGCGGCGATCGCTCATCGGCGGCGATTGTAACAGGGCGGCGGGCTGTGTTCAGGGGGCGGGTTGATTCGATTGGTCGATCAGGAAATAGATCAAATCCGTCGAGGGGGCGGGGTGGCCGAGCTGGCGGAGGAGGGAGATGACCTGGCCGCGGTGGTAGGTGGTGTGGTTGATCAGATGAAGGACGGGTTGCCAGAGGGGACGGGTGTAGAGACGGCCTTCGGTGGTGCGCCAGGTGAGGTCGGCGGCGAGCTGGTCGGGGGTGAGGGCGGCGAGGAAGAAGCCGAGCTCGGCGGCGGTCTCGGACCAGGCGGAGAAGAGAGTGTCGCGGTCGGGGTAGTCGGCGAGGGCGGGGAGGCGGTCGAGGGGGTTGCCCTCGAAGCGGGAGAGCCAGAGACGCTGGGCGACGAGGATGTGGGCGAGAGTGCCGAGAAGGGAGCCGAAGCTGGTACCGGTCGGGCGGATGAGGTCCTCGGGCTTTACCTGCTCGACCGCTCTCAGGCAGACGCGGTCGGCCCACAGGGTGTAGAGCAGGAGCTGGCGAGCGGCGCCGGCGAGATCGGTATTCGGCACAGGGGATGAGAGGGGGACGCGGTCAGAAGACCGCGGGCTCCTCGTAGGTGCCGAAAACGTCGCGCAGGGAGTCGCTGATCTCGCCCACGGTGGCGTAGGCTTTCACGCACTCGAGGATGAGGGGCATGGTGTTGTCGCCGGCCGCCGCTCCGCGCTCGAGCGCGGCGAGGGTGCGCGCGACCGCGCCGGCGTCGCGCCGGTGCTTGACCTCCTCGAGGGCGGCGATCTGGCGTTCGGCCAGGTCGTCGGCGATGTAGAGGATGTCGATCGGCGGCTCGTCCGCGAGCTGGAAGGCGTTGATGCCGACGATCAGCTTCTCTTGCTCCTCGACCGCGCGCTGGTAGGCGTAGGCGGCGTCGGTGAGCTCGCGTTGCGGGAAGCCGGCTTCGATCGCCTCCACCATGCCGCCGAGCTCGTCGATGCGGCGGAAGTAGTCGAATGCGCCGTCCACCATGCGCCGGGTCATCTCTTCGACGAACCAGCTGCCGCCCAGGGGATCGATGGTATTGATCACGCCCGACTCGTGGGCGAGGATCTGCTGGGTGCGCAGGGCCGTCCGCGCGGTCGCCTCGGTGGGCAGCGCCAGGGTCTCGTCGAGAGCGTTGGTGTGCAGCGACTGGGTGCCGCCGAGCACGGCGGCGAGCGCCTGGATGGTGGTGCGCACGACGTTGTTCAGGGGCTGCTGCGCGGTCAACGAGCAGCCGGCCGTCTGGGTGTGAAAGCGCAGCATCAAGGAGCGCGGGTTCTTGGCTCCGTAGCGGTCGCGCATCACCGTCGCCCAGATCAGCCGCGCGGCGCGGAACTTGGCGATCTCCTCGAAGAAGTCGTTATGGCTGTTGAAGAAGAAGGACAGGCGCGGCGCGAACTCGTCGACCGGCAATCCGGCATCGACGCCGTAGCGCACGTACTCCATGCCGTCGCGCAGGGTGAAGGCAAGCTCTTGCAGGGCGGTCGAGCCGGCCTCGCGGATGTGATAGCCGGAGATCGAGATGGTGTTCCAGCGCGGCACATGGCGGGCGGCGAAGGCGAACTGGTCGGTGATCAGGCGCATCGACGGCCGGGGCGGAAAGATGTACTCCTTCTGCGCGATGTACTCCTTTAGGATGTCGTTTTGCAGCGTGCCGGAAATCTGCCTGGCGATGTCTACGCCCTGCTTTTCGGCCACCGCCAGGTACATGGCGAACAGGATCGGCGCGGTCGAGTTGATCGTCATCGAGGTGGTCACCCCGTCCAGCGGGATGCCCTCGAAGAGCGTCTCCATGTCGGCCAAGGTATCCACCGCGACGCCGCACTTGCCCACCTCGCCCGTCGACATCTTGTGATCCGAGTCGTAGCCGTAGAGGGTGGGCAGGTGGAACGCGACGGAGAGGCCGGTCTGCCCTTGGGAAGTCAGGTACTTGAAGCGCTGGTTGGTGTCGGCGGCGGTGCCGAAACCGGCGAACTGGCGCATCGTCCACAGCTTGCTGCGGTACCCGGTGGGATGGATGCCGCGGGTGTAGGGGAACTCGCCGGGGATGCCGATGGCACGCCGGGGATCGAGGTCGGCCACCTGGTCCGGGGTCGCGAGGTGAGGAACCTCCAGGCCGGAGACCGTGGTGAACTCGCGCTTCCAGAACGGCGCCCGCGCCTCGGCCCTCTCCTCCAGCCTCTCCCAGCGCTGCCGCGCTTCGCGCAGGTCCGCGAGAGCCTCGGCACGGTAGACCGCAGAGCTGCCGTCATCTCCCGCATGTCCCACATCTTCCACATCTCTCACATCTTCCACATCTCCCGACACCGCCTGGGCCGCTGTCGCCGCCGGAGCCGACTGCGCCGCCGCTCCCGCCATTGGCGGCACTCCCGGCAGGTCGGCCGCCGGGGGCAGTCCCCCCGGGACGGCGTCGGCAGGCGGCGCTGGGCCCCCGTTGGCGACGGCGGTCGGCTCCGATTTGCTCATCCCGTACCTTCCCGGCTAATTCCGCCGGGTCCTGCCGCCTCCGCGGCCCGGGCGCCCGGGGCGGTCTTTCGCCTTGGAAGTATAGACGATGCAATAAACCGGCGCCGATTCGGGTTAGGATAGCGGCCCACGAAGGCGCCGGATCCCTGTTCCGCGCCCGGCGGCGGCCCGTCCGCGGCCTCCTTCTTTCATGTGCTCTCTCTCCCGCGCGATCGATGGATCGGCGTCGCAAGGAAACCCAGTGATGAAAAGCTCTCCGCCCCTGACGCGCCTCCTGACTCTCTCCCTCTGCCTTCTGCTCACCGGCCTGACCGGCTGCTCCCGCGGGTCGCTCGCCGAGCAAGCCGCTTCCGGCGGCGGCGCGAGCTCGCAGGGCTCCGGCTCCGCGGCCAAGGCCGGGCTGGCTGAAAACGCTGCCAACGCCGGCGCGGCGGCTCCGGCCGCGGCCGGCCAGCCGGCCAAGCCTGGCGCCACCGCCGGGGCTTCCGGCACCCCCGCATCGCCCGCATCGGGGCAGGCAGCCAAGCCGGATGCGGCCCCAGCGGCGGAGGTCGCGCCGCTGCCCCCCGAGAAGCTGCCGGCAGTGGTCGCCAAGGTCAACGGCGAGGAGATCAAGAAAGCCGATCTGGTCCGCGCCGCGCGGGAGCTGCAGGGCCGGATGCAGCAGGGTGGGGCCTCCGGGACCCTGAACGCCGCCTTCTACCGGCAGGTGCTTGACAGCATCATCGCCCGCACCTTGCTGGAGCAGGCAGCGAAAAAAGAGGGGGTCGCGGTCAGCGACGACGAAGTCAAGGCCCAGCTCGCCGAGCTGCGCGGCAACTTCCCAAGTGCCGAGGCGTTCGACAAGGCCCTCAAGGAGCAGGGGCTGACCGAGGCCGAGCTGACGCGCCAGGCGCGCAACGCCTTCACCATCCAGAAATTCATCGACTCCAAGGTGACCTCGGACGTGAAGGTGAGCGACCAGGACGCCAAGGACTTCTACGCCAAGAACCAGGACAAGATGAAGCGTCCGGAGAGGGTACACTTGCGCCACATCCTGGTCAGGGTGGACGCGGCCGCCAAGCCCGAGGACAAGAAGAAGGGGCGCGAGAAGGCCGACGCGATCCTTGCCAAGCTCAAGGCAGGAGACGACTTCGCCAAGCTGGCGCGCGAGAATTCGGAAGACCCGGGCTCCAAGGACAGCGGCGGCGACCTCTCCTGGGTGGCGCGCGGGCAGACCGTGCCGCCTTTCGAGCAGGCGGCCTTCGCGCTGAAGAAGCCCAACGAGCTGAGCCCGGTGGTCGAGAGCAACTTCGGCTACCACGTCATCCAGCTCGTCGAGCACCAGGACGCCGGTGTCGCTCCCTTCGACGAGGTCAAGACACCGATCAGCAATTTTCTGAGCAACAAGCAGAAGCAGGAAAGGGTGCAGCAGCGGATCCAGGCCCTGCGCAGCCAAGGCAAGGTCGAGGTGTTTATCTAAGAGAGTCCACCGCCGGCCGGAACCGCGCTGCCCGCCCCTGACGCACGCACCACCTTCTCTCTAACCTCCAAAATCCCCCTGGCGCGGGAGACGGTTTCGTTCTAGCCTGCGGGGGATGCGACAGTACCTGGACCTCCTGCGCCGGGTCCGCGACGAGGGTGCACCCAAGCAGGACCGCACGGGCACCGGCACGCTGAGCCTGTTCGGCTGCCAGATGCGCTTCGATCTGGCGGCGGGCTTCCCCCTGCTGACCACCAAGAAGGTGCACCTGCGCTCAGTCGTCCACGAGCTGCTGTGGTTCCTCTCCGGCGACACCAACGTGCGCTACCTGCACGAGCACGGGGTCACGATCTGGGACGAGTGGGCGGATGGCGGGGGCGACCTGGGGCCGATCTACGGCCGCCAGTGGCGCGCCTGGCCCGGGCGCGACGGGCGGCCGATCGACCAGATGGCGCGCGTCGTCGAGCAGATCCGGGCCGATCCCGACTCGCGGCGCCACCTGGTGAGCGCCTGGAACGTTGCGGAGCTCGACCGCATGCGGCTGCAACCATGCCATGCGCTGTTCCAGTTCTACGTGGCCGGGGACCGCCTGTCCTGCCAGCTCTACCAGCGCAGCGCCGACATCTTCCTGGGCGTCCCCTTCAACATCGCTTCCTATGCCCTGCTGACCCTGATGATGGCGCAGGTGGTCGGCCTGCGTCCCGCCGAGCTGGTGCACACGATGGGCGATGTTCACCTGTACCTGAACCACCTCTCCCAGGCCGACCTGCAGCTCGCCCGGGAGCCGCGGCCGCTGCCGCGCATGCGGCTCAATCCCGCGGTCCGCTCCCTGTCCGACTTCCGCTACGAGGATTTCACTCTTCTCGACTACGACCCGCACCCCGCGATCAAAGCGCCGGTCGCGGTATGAGGATCTCGATCATCGCGGCCGTGTCCGACAACGGTGCGATCGGACGCGGCAACGCCCTGCCGTGGCACCTGCCGGCCGACCTGCGGCGCTTCAAGCGCCTGACCATGGGGCACTGGGTGCTGATGGGACGCAAGACGTTCGACTCGATCCGCCGGCCGCTGCCGGGACGGACCAATCTGGTATTGACGCGCCGGCAGGGCTTTGCCCCACCAGGCGTCCTCGTCGCCCACACGCTGCCGCAGGCCCTCGCGCTGGCCGAGGAAGGCGGCGCCGCCGGGGGCGAGCTCTTCGTCGCCGGCGGCGCGGCGGTCTATCGCGAGACTCTCGACCTCGCCGACCGCCTGCTGCTCACGCGCGTGCACGGCGACGTGCCGGGCGACGTCTTCTTCCCTGAATTCGACCCGGGAGAGTGGCGGTTGATCGAAGAGGAGCGCCAGGAGGCGGACGGCGAGCCTCCCCTCCCCTACACCTTTCAGGTCTACCAGCGGCAGGCCGCCCCCGCCCCGTAGCCCCCCAGCGCCGGGGCGGGGACCCGGCGCATCCAATCAGACCGGGCAGGGACCCCGGGCGCATCCAATCAAACGGACATGGACCTTTTCCGGACCTCCTAGCCTATGGTCTTCTCCTCCAGGTTTCCTTAAAAGGTTCTCTGGGGTACTGTTTAGGAGGTGCCGATGGACATGGCTGTGACCGGCAGCGGCGAATCCCCTCGAGCGATGCCAGGCAAACCTGTCCGCGCGGTCGTGCTCTCGGGCGGCGGCGCCAGCGGCGCCTACGAAGTCGGCGTGCTCAAGGCGCTGTTCACCACGGGCGAGCGGCCGCTCGAGCCGGAAGTCTTCACCGGCACTTCGATCGGCTCCTTCAACTCCACCTTCCTGGTATCGCAGTGGGACCACCACGGGCGGGCGGCGATCTCCAACCTGGAGAGTGTCTGGCGCGAGAGATTTTCCAACCGGTTTGGCCTGCTTGTCGCCAGCGCCTTCCGCCTGCGCGGCAACCCGCTCGATCTCCTGAACCCGGCGGCCTACGCCGGCAACCCGCTGGCTCCTCTCGGCCAGGTTGCCGGCGACTTCACCTTCTTGTTCTTCGAGGCGTTGCGGAGGGCATCCTCTTTTGCCATCGGCACAGGAGACTTGATTCAGCGTGCCTCCAACCTTCTCGACGTCAGCGTCTTCCTGGGAACCGAGCCCTATCGCGGGATCATCGAAGAGATCGATTTTGCCCGTGTCCGCAAGTCCTCGCGCCGGCTGCGGGTAGCCGCCACCAACTACCAGTCGGGGAAGCTGGTCGTGTTCGAGAACAAAGACATGACGGACGAGAGAGGGCCTCTCGCCGTCCTCGCCTCGAGTTCCATCCCCGGCGTGTTACCGGCGGTGTATATCGGTGCCGTGCCCCATGTCGACGGCGGCGTGGTGCTGAACACGCCGCTGAATCTGGCGATCAAGGCCGGAGCCGACGAGCTGCATGTGATCTACCTCGATCCAGCCGTGGAGCAGATTCCAACGGCAAGTCTGCAAAGCACGATCGACAGCAGTTATCGCGAGCAGGTGATCGGCTGGGCCAAGGTGATGAACGAGAACATCGCGGCCGCCAAGAGAATCAACGCCACCCTGCGGGCCCTCGATAAGCTCCGCCGCGACCCCAAGGCGTCTGCCGCGATCGACGTCGATTGGCTGGCCGGGCAGCTGCAGGCCGAACACCTGAAGCAGGTCACCATTCACCGCTATCACCCCAACGACGATCTCGCGGGCGGAGCCGTCGGCCTCCTCAACTTCAGCTGGAAGCACGTTTCCCACCTGATCAACCGCGGCTTCGAAGACACGCTCAGTCACGACTGCAACGAGTCGGGGTGCGTCCTGATCGATTGAGCCGTCTGTAGCCCACTAGCCCCGGCGCCTCGCCGAAGTATGATGCGGCACTCCGGGAGGCGCACATGAAACCACGGCTCGGCTGGCTTCTCGCTCTCTGCCTGGCGGCCGGCGTGTCGGCCGCGGACGAGCCCTATGGCACGGTCGTGGTCGAGAACGTCATGGTGCCGATGCGCGACGGCGTGCGGCTGGCCACCAATGTCTACCGGCCGGCGCGCCAGGGCGCCGCCGTCGAAGCGAGATTTCCGGTCGTCCTCGAGCGCACCCCGTACGACAAGGACCGGTCGGATTTCTACGCCCAGATGCTGGTCCCGCACGGCTATGTCTTCGTCAGCCAGGACGTGCGCGGCCGCTACCACTCCGAGGGGCGGTGGCGGCCGCACCGCGACGACGGGCGCGACGGCTACGACACGGCGAGCTGGATCGGCGCCCAGCCCTGGTGCGACGGCGGCATCGGCACGGTCGGAGGCTCCTACCCCGGCGGCACGCAGCACGCGCTGGCCCTCGCGAACGCGCCCTTCCTCAAGACGATGATCCCGGTGGATGCGATGTCCAACTACGGGCTCTACGGGATCCGCCACCATGGCGCCTTCGAGCTGCGCTTCCTCAACTGGATCTTGAACCTTGGCTTTACTCCGTCGCCGGTGCGCCTGCCCAACATCGATCCGCGGGCGGGGGCGGTCCTTGGCGGCCTGCGCGAACAGGTCCGCGAGTACGTCCGCGGATTGCCGCTGCGCCGCGGCACCACGCCGCTCGCCCTGGCGCCGGACTACGAGGAGTGGCTGGTCGAGGCGATGAGCCACGGCGACGACGACGCCTACTGGAAGGACATGGGAGCGAGCGTGGTGGATCACCTGGCCGAGTACAAAGACATCCCCGTCTACCACGTCGGCGGCTGGTACGACTCCTGGGGCGGCTCGACCGCGAACCTCAACTATGCCGAGCTGGCCCGCACCAAGAAGAGCTTGCAGCGGCTGATCATGGGACCGTGGACCCATGGCGGCCAGGGGCAGAGCTTTGCGGGGGAGGCGGAGTTCGGCAGAGAGGCGGCGATCGACTACCCGGCGTTCCAGCTACGCTGGTTCGACCATTGGCTCAAGGGCCTCGACAACGGCGTCGACCGCGAACCCCCGGTCCGCATCTTCGTCATGGGAGGCGGCGATGGGCACAAGACTCCGGAAGGGCGGATCTTCGTCGGCGGCCACTGGCGCGAGGAGAAGGAGTGGCCGCCCGCCCGCGCCCGCGCGACGCCGTACTACATTCATGCCGGCGGCACCCTGTCCGCCGCCAAGCCGGCAGCCGCGCCGCCGACGCGCTACCTGTTCGATCCCCGGCATCCGGTGCCCACCCTCGGCGGCAACCTGTCGAGCGAGAACACCTTGACCGCCCACGGCAGCGACAACCGTCTGATGTTCCGCGGCGCCGCCGACCAGCGCTGCCGCCCTGATTTCTGGTTGTGCGAGGATTCGCGGCCGCTGGCGGCGCGCAACGACGTCCTGGCCTTCGAGACGGCTCCGCTCGATGCCGACGTCGAGGTCACCGGCCGCCTGGTGGTCAAGCTCTGGGCCTCCTCGAGCGCCGCGGACACCGACTTCACCGCCAAGCTGGTGGACGTCTACCCTCCCAACGCCGACTTCCCCGCCGGCGTAGCGCTGAACGTCGAAGACAGCATCGTCCGCGCCCGCTACCGCGACTCCCTCGAGAAGGCGACGCTGATGACCCCCGGGAAGGTCTACGCTTTCACCATCGAGATGTATCCGGCCTCGCTGGTCTTCGCCCGCGGGCACCGCATCCGGCTGGACATCTCGAGCAGCAACTTCCCGCGCTTCGACGTCAACCCCAACACCGGCGAGCCCCTCAACGACAACCGCCGCTGGGCCGTCGCCGAGAACGCCATCTACCACGACCCGCAGCACCCCACCCAGATCCTCCTCCCCATCATCCCCGCCGCCCCGCGCTAGGACGAAACTGCGGCGAGAGGTGAATAGGCCCCGATCGCGACATCGCAGCGGCGTCCGGGCCTGGAGCGCGGCGTAAGATAGCCGGGTGACCAGCACGAGTCGCTTTGGCCTGCGGGAGCTGTGGGCCAAGGCCTGGGAGGCACCCGACTCCCTGAGCCGCGAATACGGGCGCGAAGGCGAGCTGCTGGCCGCCCGGGTGCGGATGGCGATGCTCTGCGTCATCGAGGTGATTCCGATCAAGAGCGTCCTCATCGATCGCCACAGCCCGGACAACTGGATCGGCCTCGGCGTGGCCACGACCGCGCTCCTGCTCGGCGCCGCGATCCTGGCGCTGGCGCGCCGGCCGGGACCGCCGCCATGGCTGGGGCTGTTCTCGAGCCTGCTCGACGTCAGCCTGGTAAGCGCCGGCAACGTCGGGTTCCTGCTTGCCGGCCACCCGCTGACCGCGACCAACAGCCAGGTCCAGTACAGCTTCTATTTCCTCGCCTTGGGCGCCACGTGCCTGCGCTACGACATCCGGGTGTGCCTGACGGCAGGCGCCGCCGCGCTGCTCGAGTACGGCGCCGTGGTCTTGTGGAGCGTGGCGCGGTGGGATCTATCGGGACCCGCCTTTGCCCACGATCCCTACGGCGCCTTCAACTGGGACAGCCAGGTCAGCCGCTTCGTCCTCCTCGTCCTGGCCACCGCGATGAACGCGGTGATCGTCTCGCGCGCGGGAGGCCACTGGCGCGACTCGATCTACGATCGGCTTACCGGTCTGCCCAACCGGCGCTATGTCGAGGAGCGCCTGGAGCAGGACCTGGCCGCCGCGCGCCGCACGCGCCGCCCCCTGGTCCTCGCCCTGGCCGACCTCGACCACTTCAAGCAAGTCAACGATCGCCACGGCCACGCCGCCGGCGATGCGGTCCTGTGCCACGCCGCCTCGGCCCTCCGCCAGTTCTTCCGGCGGACCGACCTGATCGCCCGCTATGGCGGCGAGGAGTTCGTGATTCTCTTTCCCGAGGCCGACGCGCCGACCGCGACGGAGAGGCTGGAGAGCTTCCGGGCGGCCTATGCGGAGCAGCCCCTCCGCCTGGCCGGCGTGGCCCTCCCGGTCACTCTCAGCCTGGGCATCGCGGTCTTCCCTGCCGATGGAGAATCCCCCGCCGACCTCCTCGCCCGCGCCGACGAGCGCCTCTACGCCGCCAAGCAGGCCGGCCGGAATCGCCTGCGGGGCCCCTGAAGGCTAAGACGCGATTCCCGCCGCGAGAGGGCGGGGGCCGTGGTCCCGGCGGAACCAGGCGGCAGTCCGGGCGAGGCCGGTGGCAAGCGGAAGGGGCGGAGGGAGGCCGAGGTCGCTGCGCACGCGGGTGGCGTCGATGACCGAGCGCTGCTGCTCGCCCGGCTTGGCCGGCCCATGGCGCGGCGCCAGGTCGCTGCCGGCAGCGCGCGCCAGCTCGCGGTAGAGGTCCAGAACCGAGGTCTCGATCCCGGTGCCCACGTTATAGACGTGGAAGCCTGGACGGCCGGCCGCGGCCAGATTGGCGCGCACGACGTCCGAGACATGGATGTAGTCGCGCGTTTGCCGGCCGCTGCCGTTGATGACCGGAGCCCGCCCGGCGAGCAGCCGCTCGAGGAAGATCGCCACTACACCCGCCTCGCCATGCGGGTTCTGCCGCTCGCCGTAGACGTTGGCGTAGCGCAGGCAGACGGCGTCGAGCCGGTGGGTCACGTGGTAGAAGAAAAGGTAGCGTTCGACTGCGAGCTTGCTCACGCCATACGGCGAGAGCGGCCGCTGCGGGTGGTCCTCTCCGGCCGGGTAAACCTCCTGTTCGCCGTAGATGGCGCCGCCGGTCGAGGCAAAGAGGACCTGGCGGACGCCTCCCCGGCGCGCCGCCTCCAGCAGGTTGAGGGTACCGACGATGTTGACCTGGGCATCGAAGGCCGGGTCCTCGACCGAGCGCCGGACCTCCATCTGGGCGGCGTGGTGGACCAGCAGGTCGATCCCCTGCCGCTCGACCGCCTCCGCCGCCTCGGGCGAACGGATGTCGTGCACGAGCAGCTCGGCGCCGCCGGGCACGTTCTCCCGCCGGCCGCCGGAGAGGTCGTCGATCACCAGGACACGGTCCCCGGCAGCGACGAAGGCATCGGCCAGATGGGAGCCGATGAAGCCCGCGCCACCGGTGATGCAAACGGTCCGGCGCCGCCGGTCCCCACCGCCCGCCATGCCGCAAAAGCTTACTCCAACTCCGCTCATGATAGGTTGCCGCAGTCTGGAGATTCCTTCTAGTTGGCCCCTCCCCCTCCCTCTCGCGCTCCAACGAGTTTCGTCTCAGCCGCATGAGACGCCCGCCCCTCCCGCTCGCCGGCGACCCGGCGCGCGTCCCGCCTGACCGCGCGCCCGGCCCGGTCGACGTGATCGTTCCCGTCCATGGCGCGGCCGGCGAGCTGGCCCGCTGCGCCGCTTCGCTCGCCGCCCATACCGACCTCGCGGGCAACCGGCTGCTGCTCGTGCTCGACGGCCCGCAGCCGGAGGCGGTGGCCGAGCTCGCGGCGCGCCTGACCGCAGATCTTGCCGAAGGTGTGCGGGTGCTCGCCAACGCCGAGCGCCAGGGCTTCGTCGCCAGCGTGAACCTGGGCATGGCGGCATCCGAGCGCGACGTCGTGCTGCTCAACAGCGACACGCGAGTGACTGCCGGCTGGCTCTCCAAGCTGCGCCAGGCGGCCTACTCGGCTCCGGAGATCGCGACCGCCACCCCTTTTTCCAATAGCGCCACGATCTGCTCGCTGCCGCGTTTCCTGGCCGCCAACGCGCTGCCCGCCGGATGGGACGCCAAGAGCTTCGGCATCCTCGTCGAGAAATGCTCGCTGCGCGCCTACCCGCGCCTGCCGACCGGCGTCGGGGTCTGCCTCTTCATCAAGAGGAAGGCCCTCGACGGGCTCGGCCTGTTCGACCGCGCCAGCTTCGGGTTGGGGTACGGCGAGGAGAGCGAGTTCTGCATGCGGGCGCTCAAGGCCGGCTACTGCCACGTGCTCGACGACGCGACGTTCGTCTTCCACGAGGGGCACCGCAGCTTCGGCAGGTCGCGGCACGGCCGGGTCCGCGCCGCCCACCGCAGGCTCCGCCGGCTGCACCCGGAGTACCTGCCGACGGTGGCGCGCTTCATGCGCGACGATCCCATCCGTCCGGCGCGCGAGCGGGTGGTTGCCGCGCTCGTCCCGCCGCGCCGGACCGGGGGAACGCGCCCGGGAGGGCCGCGGCGAGTTCTCCACGTCGTGCACGGCTGGCCGCCCTGGAACCATGCCGGCACCGAGCTCTACGCCGCCTGGCTCGCCCGCCGCCAGGCCGCGCACCGCGATGTCGCGGTCTACAGCCGCATCGCCGACCCGTCGCGCACGCTGGGCGACGCCATCGAGCTGCTCGACGCCGGGGTGCGTGTGCGCCTGATGGTGCGCAACTTCGACGAGCCCGATCCGCTGTCGCGCAACGCCCTGCGCAGCCGCCTGCTCGAGGGCGATTTCGCCCGCCTGCTCGACGAAGTGCGGCCCGAGCTCGTCCACGTCCACCACCTGGCCGGGCACACGGCATCGCTGCTCGAGCCGGTGCGCCGCCGTCGCATCCCCATCCTCTACCAGCTCCAGGACTGGTGGCCGCCTTGCGCGCGGGCCAATCTGCTCGACTGGCGGCGGCAGCTCTGCTCCGGCCCGGCGGCCGGCAAGTGCGCCGCCTGCTTGCCGCTGACCAGCCTTCCCCCCTCGCCGCTGCTCAACCGGCTGCTCTACTCCTGGCGGGCCAGGCTCACCCGCCGCGGCCTGCGCGGCGCCGACGCTTTCCTCGCCGGCTCGTGCTTCATCCGCGACAGCTACCTGCGGCTCGGCTGGCTGCGCGCCGCCGACGCCGTTCACGTGGTGTCCTACGGCGTCGAGCTCGCCCCCCGCCTGCCGCGGCCCGGCCGCGCCGCGGGCGCTCCGCTGCGCTGCGGCGTGATCGCCTCGATCCTGCCGCACAAGGGCATCCACGTGGCGGTGGCGGCCTTTGCTCCGATCGAGCCGAGCCGCGCGCGGCTGTCCGTCTGGGGCGACTCTACAATCGATCCTGCCTACATCCGCGAGCTCGAAAGCGTGCGCGGCGCCGGCGCGGTCGACTTCCCGGGGCGCTTCGAAGAGGCGGCCAAGGCCGAGGTCTTCGCCGGGCTGGACCTGCTGATCGTGCCCTCGCTCGGCCTCGAAAGCTTCGGCCTGGTGGCGCGCGAGGCGATGCATCACGGCGTCCCGGTCCTGGCGAGCCGGCGCGGCGCCCTCGCCGAGATGCTGCCGGACCAACTGCAAGGTGAAGCCGGCGCGCTCTTCGATCCCGACCATCCCGAGCAGCTCACCGCGTGGATCGAGCGTCTGGCCGCCGAGCCCGGCCTGCTCGAGCGCTGGGCCAGCCGCCTGCCGCCGGTCAAGGACGCGGCCGAGCACGCCGAGGAAGTCGAAGAGGTCTACGCCCGGGTGCTCGCCTCCCGGAGGTCGTCAGAGTGAAGGGGAGCACCGCAAGGGACCGGGTAGATGGTTCGTCGATCGCGCAATCGGTCCAGGCGAGGAAATCAGGGCTGGAGCTGTGATGAAAGCCAGCGGCGCGTTCGGCTTGGCCGGCGTAGCGTGGCGCGTGCTGCGCGGCGAAGGCGTGCGCGCCGCGCGCGACCGCGCCTGGGACCGCTGGCTCGAGGTCCGCCGGCGCCGCTCTTTTCGGCCGGCAACGGCCGCGCCACCCGGCTTCCGCGCTTCCGTACTCAACGTCGCCGCCGTCCCACCGGCTCCGCGTCTGGGAGGCGTCCAGGCACAGCTCCTTTGCCGTCTCGCCGCAGAGGCCGAGCGGCGGGCGGTTGCCCTGCTCCACCCCGAGCCCGGAGGCGGTTACCGGCTGGAGCTCCAGGACGGAAGGCGCCGCCATGCCCTGGCCATCCCCGGAGGTCCGCTGGCGGCGGTCGGCCTCGCCGATCCAGCCTTCGAGGCTGCGGTCCACCAGGCGGCCGAGGCGGTGGGAAGCCGCGCCCTGGTCGTCGAAGGGCTCGCCGGACTGCCGCTCGGCTCGCTGCTGCGCCTCCGGCAGGACGGATTGAGGCTGCTTCTGGCGCTGCACGACTTCAGCGCCTTCTGCCTGCGGCCCCACCTGCTGGAAAGCACCGAGCCGCCGCGCTTCTGCGCCTACTCGCGCGACGCCCAGCGCTGCCTGCGCTGCCTGCACCAGGACTGGCCTGAGGTCGCCGTCGGGTTCCAGGAGGAACGCCGCGCCGTGGCCCAAGAGCTCCTGGCGGGCGCCGATACTCTGATCTTCCCGTCGGAGTTCCTGCGCCGTGCCTACCTGGACCTGTTTCCTGCCCTCACCACTGCATCGGCGCCGGCACGGGTGATCCCGCCCTCTTCGGACGGCAGACGGCGAACGGCCGGAAGGGACCGCGTACTCTCCCCGGTCCATGTGGCCTTTCTCGGCGGCGCGCAGCCGCACAAGGGAGCGCTGTTCTTTGACGAGACCCTTGTGGCGCTTGCCGGCGCCGGAGAAGGGCTCCGTTTCAGTGTCTACGGCGGCGGCGGCGACTGGCGGCTCCTCGCCCGCTGGCGCCGCTTCCCCTCAAGCCGCGTGCGCGTGCGCGGCTATTACCGTTACGGTTCGCTCCCCTCCCTGCTGCTCGGCGACCGGGTGGACCTCGCCCTGCTCCTGTCGATCGTCCCGGAGTCCTACAGCCTCGTTCTCGACGAGTGCTCTTCCGCCGGCGTCCCCGTAATCGCTAGTGCGCTTGGCGCCCTCGCCGAGCGCGTCCCCGCCTGCGGAGGTCTCCTGCTGCCCGCCGAAGCCGCTGCCCCGGATCTCGCCCGCCTCCTCGGCGCCCTCAGCCGCGGAGAGGCCCCGCTGCCCGCGCCGCTCCCCTGCCCCACCCCCTCGTCCGGCGACGTCGCGGCCGCCTGGCTCGCCCTCTACAGCGCGCTCGGGCTCGTCTAACTCGACCTTCCGGGTCACCTTGGCTTACACTGAAGGCATGACGCGCGACGATCTCCAGCGCACGGCCCTCGGGTTTGGTTCTTAGTCAATCACGGGCGGCTCTTCCGCGTCAGTTGGCGGCGGGAGATCGGGCAGGTGCTTGCCCTGGCGGACGCGGCGTTCGAGGGCGCGGTCCAGGGCGTCGTCGACGATCTGGTCGAAGTCTTCCGGCGACGGGCCCGGCTCGTCGAACGGGAAGAGCTCCTCGCCGCGGTAGCCGATGCGGCGGAAGGCCGCGAAGAGCTCGGCGCGCGAGCGGCGCTGGCGCAGCGGGCGAATGGCCGCCGCGAAGAATTCGTCCTCGGGCACCCCGATGACCCGCAAGACCTCGAAAACGTGCCGCATCTTGAGGTCGACCCGGCCGTTGAGGATGCGCTGCAGCCCCTTCTCGCCGATGCCCAGCTTGCGCTCGACACCGGCCACGGTGAAGCCCGCCGCCCGGATGGCGTGCCGGAGCAGCTTGGAGTAACGCGCGACCTGCTCTATGTGGGCCATAGTGCGGAAGTGTACCAGATTCTGACCCGCTATAGGGCTTTTTGCGACCCCGTGCTTGTGTCGAAGGGGTCTGATAGTCTATAAGTACCTCGACATGCAGAACGTAGCCATCCCACAGCATCCCGTACAGACCACAGATCAAAGCTTCGCCAGCCTGGGCCTTTCTGAAGCGATCCTGCGCTCGGTGCGCGAGATCGGATTCCTGTATCCGACCCCCATTCAGGCCGCGGTCATCCCGCCGGCGCTGGCGGGGCACGACGTCATCGGCCTGGCCGAAACCGGCTCGGGCAAGACCGCCGCCTTCGCCCTGCCGATGGCCGACCGGCTCACCCACGGTGCGGGCATTCGCGGCCTGATCCTCTGCCCCACCCGCGAGATCGCCTTGCAAACCAAGGCCTTTCTCGACCTCTTCGGCGAAAACCATCAGCTCCACACCGTCTGCCTGATCGGCGGCGTCAAGATGGGACCGCAGATCCACGGGCTGCGCCGCCAGCCCGACATCGTGGTGGCGACCCCTGGCCGTCTGTTCGACCACATGGAGCGCGGCAACGTCCGTCTCGACGCCATCGAGACCCTGGTGCTCGACGAGGCCGACCACATGCTCGACCTGGGGTTCCTGCCCCAGGTCCAGCGCATCCTCGAGGAGCTGCCGCGCGAACGCCAGACCTTGATGTTCTCGGCCACCATGCCGCCGCTGATCGAGCGCCTGGCGCAGCGCTTCATGAGCGGCCCCCAGATGATCGACATCCTGCCCGAGGGCAAGGCCGCCCAGGGCATCAGCCACCGCCTCTATCTCGTCGATCCGGAGAACAAGAAGGCCTGCATCCTCGCCCTGCTGAACCAGGAGCTGGGCTGCACGCTGGTCTTCATCCGCCGCCGCAGCGACGCCGAGTGGCTCTCCAGCATCCTCGAGCGCGAGGGGCATCCGGTCGAGCGCATCCATTCCGACTTGTCGCAGGGCCAGCGCGTGCAGGCCCTCCAGGGTTTCCGCGAGGGCGAGCATCGCATCCTGGTCGCCACCGATATCGCCGCCCGCGGCATCGACGTGCCGCAGATCCGCCACATCATCAACTTCGACATGCCCGAGGCGGTGGAGGACTACATCCACCGCGCCGGCCGCACCGCGCGCGGCGCCGCGGCGGGCCTGGTCTCCTCGATCGCCACCTGGCAGGACAAACCGCTCCTCCGCGAGATCGAGCAGACTCTCGGCATCGAGATTCCGCGCTGCACCGTGCCCGGCGTTCCACCCTACCTCGAGCTCAAGTCCCGCTCCCTTTCCCGCCGTTCCCTGCCCACCCGCCGCCGCTAGCCCAGCTAACCCGGCCAGGCCGCCCGTCGAATTCGTGTCCAGGGGAGCTCGCGCCGAGGACCTGCGATGACGGTGGGGACGCAGAGCGACGGGCCGGCACGCGAGGAGCGCGCGACGCGCCCTCCCGACCTCGACGCCTTCGCGCACCACTGGCAGGACGAGGCGGACGCTCAGTACCTGTACGGGCTGCTCGGCGAGGTGGAGCCCGACGCCCGCAAGCGGGACCTCTATCGCCGGCTCGCCGAAGTCGAGAAGCGCCACGCCGAGATCTGGGGGAACCTGCTCGCAAAGCACGGACGGGCGCCCCGGCCCTTCCGGCCGAGCCTGCGGGCGCGTCTGATGGCCTTCCTCGGCCGCCGCTTCGGTCCGCGCGTGCTGCTCCCCATGCTGCTGTCCGAGGAGGGGCGGGAGGTCAAGAGCTATTTCGAAATGCACCGCGCGACGCCGGCCGGCACGGCCGGCCAGCAGGAGGCGCTGGTTCTGGCGCGGGAATCCGCCGATCACGCCTCGGAGCTCGGCGAAATCAGCGGCGCCGGCCGCGAGCCCTGGCACCGCACCGCTTCAGGGGGTTTCCTGCGCAACGTGGTCTACGGCTTCAACGACGGCCTGACCGCCAATTTCGGGCTGGTCGCCGGCGTCATCGGCGCGACCGCCGCGGCGCAGCACCGTTCGATCATCGTGGCCGGGGTGGCGGGGCTCATCGCCGACGCGCTGTCGATGGGCGCGAGCGGTTTCCTCGCCGCCAAGAGCGAACGGGAGGTCTACGCGCACGAGATCGACATGGAGCGGACCGAGATCGAGCTCATGCCCGAGGTCGAGCGCGACGAGCTGGCGCTGATCTACGAAGCCAAGGGGATGGAGCGCGACGCGGCCCGCGCCCTGGCCAGCGACGTGATGGCGGACCCGCGGCGCATGCTCGACGAGCAGGTCAAGGAGGAGCTCAAGATCGGCGAGCAGGCCGTCTCGCCTCTGCGCGAGGGATGGACGACCGGCCTCGCCACCGCGGTCGGCGCGCTGATCCCGGTCTTCCCCTTCTTCCTCATCCAGGGCAGCGCGGCGATCACCGTCTCGTTCACCGCCGCCATGCTCTCCCACTTCCTGGTCGGCGCGGCCCGCTCCTTCTTCACCGGCCGCGGCGCCTTCCGTTCCGGCCTCGACATGTTCGTCGTCGGCGTCGGCATCGCCGTGGTCGGCTACTACGTCGGCGAGTGGATCGCCAGGCTGCTGTGAGATCCTGGCTCGCATTTCTAATACCTCCTCGTCGCGCTGTCGAGATCGGCAGTGTTCACAGTATCCTCCAGCAGAGCCGGAGGATTTATGGATTTCGGTCTTCATTAAAAATAGATTCGTCGCCCGCGCCAGGTCGTAGACCGGCCCTACGATCAAGACGAGCGCTGGCGCTGGGGGCCTGGCCTGCTCAAACCGGGGCGCCCGTGCCAGCGGGGCGCTTGCGGATCTACTGCTTGCCGGCCATTGCCGAGCACGAGCGCGCAAGTCGCGCGCCTCCACTTTAGCAGTCACAAAGTCGCGCAGCGACGACTGCCAGGCGTCAGCCAGTCATTTCACAATATTGAGTCTGAATTTTCTTGAATCAAGCTCTGCGCGAAAAACCGTCACGTTCTCGTACGGGGACCTGGTAACGATATCGAAAATCATGAACTCAAAAGACTCGTCGGCGCGTTGACCGAGGATTACCTCCCGAACCGCTTCCGGTGGGAACTCGAACAACGGAATCATGTCACCGGTAGCGCTCTTGACATTCTTGACTGCCCTACTGATCCAACGTGTAACACGCCACTCGTCCTCGTATGCCCAGTCGCAACTCTTCGTGTACCAGATGAGCTCCGGCGTTACGTCATTCATGGACGCGGGGTTCGGGCGGTCCGAGGAGTACAACACCTTCGTTGGCTCGCCGGGCCGGCCGTTCCGGCGGCCTGACGCTACCCATGCTGGGTGCACCGTATCGAAGCCGATAACGAAGCCGGTGTGCTGCGCCGTGTAGTGCGCCCACATCAGGGGGCAGTCTTTCTTCTCGGTGAGTGACAACACGCCAACACAGTGCACCGCCTGCTCCCACACGATCCTTTTCCGGCCATGAGCATTCTGTATCGTATCGATTTGCGCCTGCAGTGCGGCTTCCTCTTCCTTTGTGAGCTTGGCGCGCCCTCGTCGGGTCTCCTCGTAGAGCGCGATCGCCTCTGGCGCGTCGGCCGGGAAAACGGGCTCTGCTTCGAACGGGTCGTTAAAGAGCAAGGGAGGCGTGAACGCTATGAGACGACTCTGTAGAACATCGATGCGCTCTGGCTTGAGGTACTTATAGAGGACCATCGCGTCAGCCTCCCAGGAGCATTAACCTAACAGTGCCAGGATGAGTACACTGCCCGCGGCGTCCAGGTCCGCCGCCAGATCGAGTAGCTCCTGCTCCCGCCCGGAGAAGAGCGGGCCGAGCGAGAGGAACGGCAGGTTGTGCCGCACCAGCCTCGCCGCCATCGGCTGACGCGGAACCTGCGCTGAGGCTCATCCTATCTGAGGCGCGGCTTCCCTCGGGCCGGCGAGGTTCGCCGGGTGGTCCTCCGGCTCGAAGATTGCTACAATGGCTGTGGCTGTCCAGGAGAAGAAAGTCAAGCATGAGCACCGTGCGCGAGGAGGCCCACAAGCTGGTCGATCAGCTCCCCGACGACGCGAGCTGGGACGACCTCATGTACCAGATCTACGTCCGCAAAAAGGTCGAGCTCGGCCGCCAAGCGATCGCTGACGGGCGCTTCTTCACCCAGGAAGAAGCAGAGAAGCGAATGGCGCCATGGCTCGAAGAGTGACGTGGAGTGCTCCGGCCCTGGAAGATCTCACAGCAGCCGCCGAGTACATCGGCCGCGACTCGCGCCACTACGCGGCTGCGTTGGTGCGTGATGCCCGTGACGCCGCGCGTTCTCTTGATCGTTTTCCTGAACGTGGCCGCTTGCTTGGCCCGCTTGGACCGAATGTCCGCGAGCTTTTCGTGCAGAGCTACCGGCTGATCTACGAAGTCCGCCGGGACGCCATCGACATCTTGGCTTTCGTCCACGGCGCGCGCGACCTCGCGGCTTGGTGGGAGCGAGAGCAGCGCTGAGACCCACCACCTTCGCCGGCTACGCGCCGACGCTCCTCCAGGCCTCGATCTGGGGTGGTGACGGCCAGGTGCCAGGCCCGGCGGCAGGCGCCGACACCAGCGCCATAAGGTCCACCTAGACTGCCGATCACCGCTTCACGCCGCTGCATCGCGCCGGGCCTGCCGCAGCCGCGCCGCGGGCCGAGCCGGCGGGAACCTTCGCAGCCCACGGCCAGTCAAAGGAACCCATGATGCCAAGGCACCTCCTCTGGGCGCTGGCGGCGGCGCTTGCCGCCTGCGCGAGCACCAAACCGCCGCCGCCCGACGCGCCCGCGCCCCCCGCCCCCGACGCGCCCGAGTGCGTGGTGATCCAGGCTTCCGACGAGGGCGGGGGCCTTGCCTCCGAGCGCGGCTGGCTGGACGATCACTATCCCGGCTGGAAGGAGCTGCGCCAGACCCTTGGTACAGGGTCCGGCGACAAGTGGTACGACATCGTCGAGTTCGTCGTGCCTTCGGGCAAAGAGTATTCCGTCTGCTTCGACATCACCAGCTTCTTCGGCAAGCGGTGACGGCCGGCCGGCATCCACACCGCACCGGCCCGGGCCGCCCTCACGCTGGGATGGTGATCACCGCTTCGAGGCCGCCGGAGGAGCGGTTGCGGGCGGTGATGGTGCCGCCGTGCTCTTCGGCGATGCGGCGGGCGATCGGCAGGCCCAGGCCGGTGCCCGTGTCGTAGGTCGAGAAGTACGGCTCGAAGATGCGCGGCAGCAGCTCCGGGCGCACTCCGGGGCCGGAGTCGAGGACCGCAATGTGGGCGGCGCCATCCTGGCGCTCGACGCGCACCACCACGCGGCCGCCGCCGTCGCTGGCGCGCAAGGCGTTCTCGATCAAGTTGCGCACGGCGCGCATCAGCAGCCGCTGGTCGAAGCGCGTGCTGATCGCGCCGCCCGGCGTCTCGAGCTCGACGCTGACGCCGTCGGGCGGCGCCGCGCGGTAGCCCTCGACCAGCTCCGCCACCGCGGCGGTCAGGTCGCCGGGGCGGGGGTCGATGCGCGGGATGGCGCTGTAGGTCGAGAACTCCGAAGCGATCGAGCGCAGCTCCTCGACCTGGGTGAGGATGTTGGCGGTGCAACGCTCGAAGACGCCGGCGAAGTGGCCGGGGTCGCGGCGGTAGACCTCGCGCATGTGCTCGGCCGACAGGCGGATGGGGGTCAACGGATTCTTGATCTCGTGGGCGATCATCCGTGCCATCTGCGCCCAGGCGAGCAGCCGCTGGCCGCGCAGCTCCTCGGTTGCGTCCTCGACTACCAGCAGGGCGAAAGGCTCTCCCTCCCCCGGCACCGGCACCCAGACCAGCGACCACTCGCGCTCGCCCGCGCTGCCGCCCAGCCGCACGGTGGCGCGCGCCATCTCGCCGCCCGCCGAGCGCAGGAAGGAGGCGACCGGCGCCAGCCGCTCGGAGCTGCCGACCACGCGCTCGAGGCTCTGGCCGACGGCCAGGCCCAGGAGCTTGGCGGCCACGCGGTTGAGCCACAGCACCCGCCGCTCGCGGTCGAGCGAGACGACGCCCGCGGTGATGTTGTCGACCATGCGCTCGATGACCTGCTTTTCGCGCAGCAGCCGCTCGCGGCCTCCGGCGACGCGTTCCGCCATCTCGTCGACCGCGCGGACCAGGGCCGCGAGCTCGAGGTCGGAGGGCGCCAGCTCGAGGGAGCGGGCGCCGGCGGCGATCCGCCTGGTCCCCTCGACGAGCTGCATGATCGGGCGGGTGAAGTTGCTGGCCAGGCGGGTGCCCACCGCGGCCAGCAGGATGAACAGCGACACGGTCGCCAGGATGCCATGGCGGCGCAGATGGGCGAGCTGGCGGGCGGCCTCCTCCTGCTGGGCGAGCAGCGGCACCGAGACGAAGAGCTGCGCCTGGCCGCGCGGGTCGTCGCCGCCCACCCGCAGCGGCGCGAAGAGCTCGAGATAGGCGTCGTCGCCGACGTGATTGGCCAGCGCGTAGAGGTTGCGGTCGCGCAGCGCCAGGCTCGAATAGACCTCGCCCGGCATCCTCTTGGGCAGCAGGCCGGAGGTGAACAGCTCGTGCTTGCTCGAGGCGGACAGCCCGCTGCGGCTGTAGAGGTTGACCTCGTGCTGGACCACCTCGGAGATCGAGATGAGCGAAGGATCGAACGTCCCCGGGTCGAAGACGAAGCCGACCGGCAGGGCGCGGATCGACGATCCCAGGAGCTCCTGGGTGGCGCGCAAGGCCGCCTGGCCGGCGGTCTGCTGCCCGCCCAGCATGTTCTTCTCGACCGAGCGCACGAGCACCAGGTTGAGCAGCAGGAGCGGCACCAGCAGGAGTGCGGTAAAGACCAGCAGCAGGCGCCTGGAGTAGGAGCGCACGGTGCGGCGCAGGAGGTCGCGGAAGGCCGCGCGCGGCAGGGCGAGCAGAGCGGCCGGCGGCGCGGCGCAGACGAGCAGCAGGACCATCCCGACTCCCCAGTTGCCGGTACGCTCGAGCGCCGCGGCGAGGCTCTGGTAGGGCAAATAGATGACCTCCCAGGCCCTTCCGGGCTGCAGCCTCACGTAGGCGCGCGCCCGTCCGGCCGGGGTCTCGACCGCCACGGGGCCCGCCTCCGGGAGGCGCAGCCGGGCGGGCAGCGACGGCCTCTCCTCCCAGGGCGAGAGGGCGGCGCGGCCGTCGGGCGCGGCATAGAGGGCAAAGAGGGCGGGCGTCACGAGGTCTTCCACCTGCCCCGCGGTCGGACCGCCGCGCAGCAGCTCGACCCGGATCTTTTCGAGCCGGCGCGGATCGGCGGCGCGGAAGCCGGGCCGCGGCATCGACCAGTAGCGGGCGCTCCCCCAGCGCGCTCCCGAGGCGCGGATCTCCACCTCCCCTTCGACCGGCTCCCAGCCCGGCAGGCGCAGGGCGCGCAGCCGCTGGGCATCCACCTGGCCTTCGCGGGTCAGGGGCATGCCGAATGAGAACGAGGACACCAGCCCGCCCCCGGCCTGCACGGCCACCGCCGAAAGGAGGTTGGGACGCGACAGCGGCGAGCGCCGCCAGAGCGCAAAGGCAAGGTCCCTGGGGTCGAGGCCGACCGGCGACCGCGGCACGATCGCGGCGAGATCCGAAGCGGCGAAATGTCCCATGACACTGCGATCGAAGAGGCGGCGCTCTTCCGCCGCGGGAGGGGCGAGCCGGGCGAGCAGCTGCTTGCCGGCATGCTCCGCCAGGTGCAGGCGGTAGGCGATCTCCCAGGCGCCGGAGGCGGCGACCGTCCCCAGGACCGCCAGGGTGGCCAGCGCGCCCCCCCGCAGGGTGCGCTGCCGCTCGCCGTAGACGGCGGCACAGGCGGCGCCCGCGGCCAGCAGTGGCAAGGCGAACCAAGACCAATCGGAGAGGGCCGCCGCCCCCAGCAGCAGCCCGAGCGCAATCCATGCCCATGGCTCTCCGCCCCCCGTCTCCCCCATCTCCCCCATCTCCGACATCTCCGGCGTCGCGAGCCGGCGCCCCCGCCTGCCGCTCGACGAGGCCAGCCGGGCGATCCCGAGGAGCCCGAAGGCGGCGGCGCTCCAGGCCAGCCGCAAGCTCCAGTCGCGCGCCGTGGCCAGCAGGTCGTCGGCGACGTCGAAGGGTCCCCAGCGCCGTTGCACCATCCAGGCCGCGCCGGAGAGCAGGAGCAGCGCCCCGGCTCCGGCCGCGCCGGCTCGCCCGTGCCACTCCGCCCTGCCGGCGCCGGCGTTTCCGTCACCGGCCCCGGCGTCTCCCTGGCTATCGCCGCGGCGCGGGGCTGTGAACCCCAGCGCTCCGAGCGTCAGCCCCGCCAGCAGCGCCACCAGAGCCACCGCCGGCAGCTCCGCGACCTTCCCCGCGGCGAAGACGCCGCCGAGCGCAAGGGCCGCGATCCAGGCCGTGTGCTCGCGCCCTCCCGGCAGGGTGGCGCCAAGCGGCAGCGCCAGGCCTACGCCCCGCATGACGGTCAGGGCGAGAAAGGCGAAGGCGACGATGGCCCAGGCCAGCCGCTCCGCCCAGCGCGGACCTCGGCCGGCGGCGGCCGGCGCCGGCAGCTGCTCGATCGTCAAGGTGGGGGCTCCCGGAAGCGCCAGCTCGAACGTTCCGGGAAGGGTCTGGGCCGGGTTGTCGACCAGCGACCAGCGCAGCGGCCGGGGCGGCGCCAGCGCGTCGAGCCCACTCGCGACCTGGCGCCGCAGGCGGTCGAGGATGCCCGCGCCCTGCGTCAAGGCTTCCCTCCCGGCGCCGGGAGCGAGCTCGCGCGGCAGGACGCCGGCAAAGAAGCTCGCCGCGGCAACGATACGCCACGGCCGCCGCTGGTCGTCCAGCGGCTCGGCGGCGAACAGGGTTGCCGAGTTGAAGCTCGCCCGGTACGACAGCCCCGAGCGCGGCCACTGGTTGACCTCCGGCTCGTGGAGCAACCCCTCGCCGCCCCAAGCCACCGGGTTGCCGTCGCGATCGATCAGCACCAGGGCGAGGGGCTCTCCGCTCCCCACCGGGGCGAGGCGTGTCAGGCGATCGAAGGCCGCCAGCGTCGCGCCCTGCACGGCTCCGGCCGTGGCCTGCTGCCGGCCCGGCGGCGGGTCCAGGACGTCGAGCGGACTGGCGGGCCGCTGCTTGAGGGCTTCGGCGGCGCCGCTCGCCCGGCGGCGCAAGCTCTCCCACACGCGCGCGTACTCGCCCTTCTCGCGCTCGGCCCAGGGACCTGTCGACCTGGTGCGCAGCTCGACCAGGGCCTGGAGGGCGAGGCCGCCGACGGCACTCAGGAGGACCAGCCCGGCGACGACCAGCTCGCGCCGGGGCGGCCGCAGCCGCACCCAGAAGAGGGCGAGAGCGAGCAGCAGAGCGAGCGACCAGGGAGGCGGCAGCAGCGGTGCGGCCAGGGCCGCCCCCAGGATCGAGAGCTCGCCAATTCTCAGGCCCGGTCGCACGGGTTTGCGAGGCAAGATAGACGCGGCCGCGGCCTCAGCCCTCGGGCGTGCCGCCGCCGGCCGATGTCGGAGCCAGGGGAGTCACGGGAGTCACGGGAGTCACGGGAGCCAGCGGCATCGTCGGGGCCAGGGGCGCCATGGGGAGGTCGATCCCGTGCTCGCGGGCGAATGCCAGGGCCTGCGGATAGCCGGCGTCGGCGTGCCGGGCGATGCCCGTTCCGGGATCGCCGGCGAGCACGCGTGCGAGCCTCCGACCGGCGGCCTCGGTGCCGTCGGCGACGATGACCATGCCGGCATGGAGGGAATAGCCGATCCCCACCCCGCCGCCGTGGTGGACGGACACCCAGGTGGCGCCGTTGACCGCGTTGAGCAAGGCGTTGAGCACCGGCCAGTCGCCGATCGCGTCCGAGCCGTCGCGCATCGCCTCGGTCTCGCGGTAGGGCGAGGCGACCGAACCGCAATCGAGGTGGTCGCGGCCGATCACGATCGGCGCTTTGACCCTGCCCGCTGCCACCAGCTCGTTGAACGCCCGTCCGGCCCGGGCGCGCTCGCCATAGCCCAGCCAGCAGATCCGCGCCGGCAGTCCCTGGAAGGCCACGCGCTCGCCCGCCATGGCGATCCAGCGCGCCAGGCTGGCATCGTGGGGAAACAGGGCCAGGATGGCCTCGTCGGTGGCCGCCAGGTCGGCCGGATCGCCCGACAGGACGGCCCAGCGAAAGGGCCCCTTGCCGGCGCAAAACAGCGGCCTGATGAACAGCGGCACGAAGCCGGCGATGGCGAAGGCGCGCGACTCGCCGGCCGCCAGCGCCTGGCCGCGCAAGTTGTTGCCGTAATCGAAGGTGACCGCGCCGCGCTCCTGCAGCTCGAGCATCGCCCGTACGTGAGCCGCCATCGACGCCTCGGCGCGGGCGATATAGGCCGCGGGATCGTCGCGCCGCAACGCCAGCGCCGCGGCCAGCGGCAGGCCATGGGGCACGTAGCCGCCGAGTGCGTCATGGGCCGACGTCTGGTCGGTCATCACGTCGGGCACGATGCCGCGCTCCACCAGGTAGCACAGGAGATCGACGGCGTTGGCCTCGACCGCGATCGACACCGCCTCGCGCCGCCCGCGCGCGACGATCGCCCGCTCGACTGCCGCCGGGATGTCGCGCTCGGCGGCGTCGAGATAACGGGTGGCGAGGCGCCGCTCGATGCGCGAGCGATCGACCTCGGCGACCAGGCAGACCCCTTCGTTCATGGTCACGGCCAGCGGTTGCGCGCCGCCCATGCCGCCGAGCCCGGCGGTCACCGTCAACCTGCCGGCCAGAGTGCCGCCGAAATGCTGGCGGGCGCACTCGGCGAGGGTCTCGTAGGTGCCCTGGAGGATTCCCTGGGTGCCGATATAGATCCACGAGCCGGCGGTCATCTGCCCGTACATGGTGAGCCCGAGCCCTTCGAGGCGCCGGAACTCGTCGGCCGTTGCCCAGTGCGGCACCAGCAGCGAGTTGGCGATGAGCACCCGCGGCGCCTCGGCGTGCGTCGCGAAGACCGCGACCGGCTTTCCCGACTGCACCAGCAGGGTCTCTTCGTCGCCCAGGCGGCGCAGGGTGGCGACGATGGCTTCGTAGCACTCCCAGTTGCGCGCCGCCTTGCCGGAGCCGCCGTAGACCACCAGCTCATCCGGCCGCTCCGCCACCTCCGGATCGAGATTGTTCATCAGCATGCGCAGGGCCGCTTCCTGCTGCCAGCCGCGGCATGAGAGATCGGTCCCGCGGGGGGCGCGGACCAGGCGGGGGCCGGCTGTCCGCTCGGAGACCCCGGGCTGCTGTCCGGCGCCAGCGATGCCGGAGCCGGCCGGCGAGCGTGTCGAGGCAGACATCAGGGCTATTGTAGCCCTGCGAACCGTCGGTGGGGCCTAGTGTCCCGCTCGGGACACTAGGGCAGGTCCGGGGCGGTGGCGAAGGTGCCGAAGACCACGGCTTGGGTGGTGAACGCGGCGTACTCGGTC
This sequence comes from Thermoanaerobaculia bacterium, assembly GCA_035544895.1. Lineage (GTDB taxonomy): Bacteria > Acidobacteriota > Thermoanaerobaculia > Multivoradales > UBA5704 > JASLEW01. The sequence goes on along the minus strand of DASZZM010000096.1, from coordinate 33,963 downwards.
GCGCTGGTGGCGATCCCCCAGATGACCGCTCCGTGACAGGAGATCTCGAGCAGGCCGAACTTCTCGCTCGCCAGCCAGACCGAGCCATCGGTGGGGTCGACGTCCAGGGCTTGCCATTTCTCGTCGGGCTCGCCCACCCGCATGTCGGCCTGGAGCTTGCCGGCCTCGCCCGGCGTCAGCCGCAGGAAGCGGGCCGGCTCGAACAAGACGTAGATATGCCCATTGGCGACGGCGACGTCGAGAGGTCTCTCTCCGTTGGGCACACCCATCGCCCTGAAGCTCACCTGGGCGGCCGCCGCATTGCAGATCAGGGAAACCGGGGGAGGACCTGGCACGGCCAGGCGCCTGACCGCCGGCGCCAGAGCCACGTTGACCATGGGCGCCGGAGCCGAGGCGCACGCCGTCGCGAGCAAGCTCGCAGATACCAAAAGCATCCTGGGCAGCACGACCGCATTTCCTCCAGGGCATTACACAAGCAAATGAGCGTGTTTAGCATAAACGAGCACCAGCAAGACATGCAAGTGAGAAGACGATAAAGACAGGCGGGAGTTGACAGCCAAAGTCGCGCGGCCGCCCGGCCCGCGAAGCACGCCGACGCCGGGTCGGTTAGCTCTTCAGCCCGAGGCGGCCCATCTTGATCGCCAGGCCGTTGCGGGACAGACCGAGGAGACGGGCTGCCTGCGACTTGTTGCCGCGGGTGCGGCGCAGTGCCTCGCGAATCGCCGCCTGCTCGTAGGTCCCGGCCAGGCGCCCGAGGTCGAGGTCGGAGGCCGAGTCGACCCGGGCGCCGACGGCCAGGCTGACCCGGCGGACCTTCTCGGGCAGCTGGCTGATGTCGACCGGCTGGCCCGGCGGCGACAGGTAGACGAGCTGGCGGAGGATGTTTTCGAGCTCGGCGAGGTTTCCGGGGTAGTCGTAGCTGACCAGCGCGGCCATGGCCTTGACCGTGATCCCGGTCAGGCGTTTGCCGGTCTCGTGACAGAAGCGATTGATATAGGACTGGATGAGCAGCGGCAGGTCTTCGCGCCTGGAGCGCAGGGGCGGCACTTCGATGATGAAGCGGAACCAATAGGCGAGGTCGACGCGGAACTGGTCGCGGGCCACCGCTTCCTCGAGAGGCGCGCGGCTGCCGGCGATGATGCGCACGTCGACCGCGTGCGCGAGAGAGCTGCCGGCCGGCTCCACCTCGCCGGAGCGCAGGAAGCGGACGAGGCGGGATTGGACCTCGAGCGGAAGCTGCTCCACCTCGTCGAGAAAGAGGGTGCCGCCATGGGCAAGCAGGAGCTTGCCCTCGCGCCTCATCGGTCCGCCTTTGCCGGCCACCTCGGCGCCGAACAGGTCGGCCTCGATCTGTTGTGGCCGGGCGCCGGCGCCGGTCGCGGTCACGAAGGGCCCGTGGCGGCGCGCACCCGACAGGTGCAGCGAGCGCGCGAGCTGCTCTTTGCCCACGCCCGGCTCGCCCTGCAAAAGGATGTTCACCGCGGGGCTGAGCGAGGCTCGCATCTGCTCGACGACACGCTTCATCGACGGCGACTCGCCGAGCACCAGCGCCGGGTCGAAGGTGAGGTCCTGCTGAGCGGCCTGGCCGGGCAGGATCGGCTCGTACCAGCCGACGTGATGCACCAGGCCCAAGACCAGCAGGTGCCCGAGGGCGCGCAGGGCGGCAACCGGCGACCAGCCCTCGGGGGTAAACCCAGGGAAGGCGGCGATCAACGAGTAGGTGCGGTCGAGGGCGGAGAAGGTGTGATGGCAGATCCAGGACGGGCCCGCCACGAGCTCGCCGCTGAAGGCGTCGCCCGTCGCCGCGGCCCGCGGCGCGGATTGTGCCCGCGCCTTGACCTGCTCGAGCAGGTCCGCGCCATTGGCCAGCCAGAGCGGGTCGCTGGCCACGGCCAGTTTGACTCCAGCCTGGTCCAGCTCCCCCAGCAGCAGGAACAGGGCTCCGCCGCCGAAATCGGCCAGCAGGTCGCTGACCAGCGATTCAGAGGTCGTGCGGCTCTCGGTGTCGGCCAGCACCCACTCGCTGATCCGTGCCAGGTGGGCCATCATCCGCTCCGGGTTGATCCGCGCCAAGCCCGCCGCCGGCGGCTCCGGCTCGGCGGCGGTCTTTTCCGGGATCGGAGTGATGTCTTCGACGAGGAGGGTCACATGGCTGATCCGGATCTCGTCGAGCACTTCGAGCGCCGTCTCGCGCACTTTGCGCCCCGACACCAGCAGCCCTCTCCGCGCCCCGAGGTCCTCGATGCGCAGCTGATCGCCCTCGGAGCGCAGGCGCGCGTGGCGCTGCGCGACTCCGGGATAGGGCAGACAGATATCGCACTCCGGCGCGCTGCCGATGAGCATCTCGCCGCGGTGAAGCGGGAAACGCCGCACGCCGTCGGGAGCATAGGCCACGAGTCGGAGCATCCGCCTGGGATAGTAACCCACTATCTAAAAGGTGCCGCAAGAGTGCAGACGTGCGCCGGAGAGCATGAAAATGGGGCGGTGGAGGACTACTTAAAGCATCCATCGGATCGCCCCCCGCAACCCCTGCGGATCCCCTTCCCGGTCTTTCGGAGCCGCCGGGTCCCTGCCCGGCGGTCGCCGGGGGGGAAGGGGACGCCCCCACCCCTGGCGCGCTAACTTTCGTTCCAGCTCCGTTCTACAGCAGCTCTTGCAGGTGGGGATCGACGTCTTGGCGGAGGAACTCCTCGGCCAGCGCCAGGTCGGGAGCCATCTCGCGGTCCTCGTCCCAGTAGGCGACGGATTTGCGGAGCGAGGCGTGGAGCGCTTCGAGCGGCAGGCTCGAGGTGAGCGGACGCAGCAGGTCGATGCCCTGGGCGGCGGCGAGCAGCTCGATCGCCAGCACCCGGCGCAGGTTGTCGACCACGCATCCCAGCTTGAGGGCCGCCCCCATGCCCATCGAGACATGGTCTTCTTTGTCGGCCGACGTCGGGATGCTGTCGACCGAGGCCGGGTGCGCCAGCACCCTGCTCTCGCCGACCAGAGCGGCCGCGGTGACCTGGGCGAGCATGAAGCCGGAGTTGAGGCCGGCGTCGCGCACCAGGAACGGCGGCAGGCCGGAAAACGAGGCATTGGTGAGCTTCTCGATACGCCGCTCGCTGATCGCGGCGAGCTCGGTGAGGCCGATGGCCAGGATGTCGGCGGCCAGCGCCAGCGGCTCGCCGTGAAAGTTGCCGCCCGAGATCACCACCGGCTCATCAGCTTCCTCGCCGGCAGGGAAGACCAGGGGATTGTCGGTGACCGCGTTGATCTCGATTGCCAGCTTGGCTTCGACGTCCGCCAGCAGGTCGCGCACCGCGCCGTGGACTTGCGGCATGCAGCGCACGGAGTAGGGGTCTTGCACCCGCACATCGCCCGCGCGGTGAGACTCGCGGACGGCCGATCCCTGCAACAGCCGCCACAGGTTGGCGGCGCTGACCCGTTGGCCCGGATGAGGGCGCAGGGCATGGACGCGCGGGTCGAAGGCAGAGTCCGTGCCGCGCAAGGCGTCGGTCGACAGCGCGCCGGCGAGGTCCGCCACCTTGACCAGGCGCCTGGCCTCGAGCGCCGCGAGGGCAAGCAAGGCGGCCATGGCCTGCGTGCCGTTGATCAGCGCCAGCCCTTCTTTCTCTTGCAGCTCCAGCGGCGCGAGGCCGGCGCGGCGCAGACCTTCCTCGGCCGGCACCGGGCTGCCGGCGACGCGCACCGCGCCATGGCCGAGCAACGGCAGCGCCAGGTGGGCGAGCGGCGCCAGATCGCCGCTGGCGCCGACCGAGCCGCGGCTGGGGACGACCGGCAGCACGTCGTTGTCGAGCAGCGCAAGCAGGGCTTCGATGACCGCGACGCGCACCCCCGAATGACCCCGCGCCAGCGTATTGGCGCGCAGCAGGAGCATGCCGCGCACGGCCTGGTCGGGAAGCGGCTCGCCCATTCCCGCGGCGTGAGACAGGATCAAGCGCTTCTGGAGCTGCAGCTGCTGGCCGCGATCGATCCGCACGTTGGCCAGCTCGCCGAAGCCGGTGTTGACGCCATAGACGACCTCGCCGCTCGCCAGCGCCCGCTCGATAGCCTGGCGCCCCGCCTGGACCCGCTCGCGGGCTGCCGGCGAAAGCGCGCACCTCGCCTGCCTCAGGACCACACTGGCGAAATCTTCGAGCGTGAGCGCGGTGCCGTCGATCTCGAACGAGGGGGCCATCGGCCCCGCAGTATATCGATCGCCAGGAATGAACCGTCACTGCGATGTGGCGCTGGTGGACTACTCAAGGCATCTATTGGATCTCCCCCCGCAACCCCCGCGGATCCCCTTCCCGGTTTTCCGGAACCGCCGGGTCCCTGCCCGGCGGTCGCCGGGGGGGAAGGGGACGCCCCCTCCCCTGGCGTACTAACGAGTTTTCCTCCTACCGTCCCCGGTCCAGGCGGCGTAGAGCCAGATCAAGCCGCCCAGGGCGATGGCGACGGGGACGATGAGCAGGGCCTGCCCGAGCGACGTGGCATCCGAGATCACTCCGATCGCGAAGGGCGAAGGGACGTCGCCGAAGAGGTGGATGGCGAAGATCGACAAGGCCACCGCGGTGGCGCGCGCGCCGGGGCGCACGGCGTTGATGATGGCGGAGTTGATCGGCCCTGTCGACAGGAACACGAAAACTTGGGCGCCGATCAGCGCGCTCATGTAGAGAGGACGCGAGCTCGCGGCGAAGGCCACCCAGGTCAGCGGAGCGGCGGCGAGGGCGGACCATCCGCAGAGCCACAAATAGGCCTGCTTGCTGCGACGCAGGAAATAGTCGCCGAGCCACCCGCCGGCGAAGGTGCCGGCGAAGCCGGTGGCCACGACGATCAGCCCGAACTGGACCGTGGCCTGTGCGCTCGGCACGTGGCGCACGCGCTCGAGGAACGCCGGCATCCAGTAGGCCACGCCGCCCAGCGCGAAGGTATACGCCGCGTAGCCGAGGACCGCCAGGGCATACGGACGGTTCTTGAGCAGCTCGCGGTATCCCTGCAATACGCCGGCCGCGCCTTTCGCAGGCCCGGGAGCTGCCTCGGCGGCGGCGCTTCCGGCCGCGCCCGGGTCGTCCGGCAAGGAGTCTTCGGGGTCCCCGCCGCCGCCTTCCACCCGCTCCTTGTCCTGGGCGCCGCGCGGAGGGTCGACCAGGCGGGCGGCAAGAAAGGCGAGAGCGAGCCCGGGGAATCCGGCAACGAAGAAGGCAGCCCGCCAGCCCCAGTGCTGGTTGATCAGTCCGCCCACCACATACCCCGCCGCCGAGCCAATCGGGATGGCCGACGAGAACACGGCAAAGACACGCCCGCGCATCTCCAGGGGGAAGTAATCGGCCAGCAGGGCCGGGGAAATCGTGCCGTAGGCGGCCTCTCCGATCCCGACCGCGGCACGCGCCAGGAACAGCGAGATGAAGTTGCGCGCCAGGCCGCCAAGGCCGGTGGCCACGCTCCAGATGGCGACGCCGGCAGCGATCAGCCGCGGCCGCGAGCCGCGGTCGCCGCGCGCGCCGAAGAACGGCGACGCCAGCATGTAGACGACGATGAACGCGGTGGGAAGCCAGCCGAGCTGCTTGTCGGAGAGGTGCAGCTCCGATTTCCGGAGGCTCTCGACCAGCGCCGCCCCCACGTAGCGGTCCAGGTAGTTGAACAGATTGATCAGGGTGAGGACGCCGAGCCCCCAGCGGGCGACTCGCGCTCGATCCCTCGTTGGCGGCCCGGTTCGCATGCGGGAAGACCCGGCGACAGCCTACCCGAGAGGCCGCCTGACCCCAAAGCCGCTGCCCCCCGGGCCTGTTATCCTGCGGCGGTGAACGATCTGCTCCTCAGGGCGTGCCGCGGCGAGGCGACGGAACGGCGGCCGGTGTGGATCATGCGCCAGGCCGGCCGCTACCTCCCCGAGTACCGCGCGCTGCGCGAGCGTTTCGACTTCCTCACCCTCTGCAAGACGCCGGAGCTGGCGGCCCAGGTGACGCTGCAGCCGGTGGAGATCCTGGGAGTCGACGCGGCGATCCTGTTCGCCGACATCCTGCTGCCGCTCGAAGCGATGGGAGCGGAGCTGGTGTTCGCGGCGGGCGACGGGCCGACGTTTCCGCGCCCGGTGCGCCGCCGCGAAGACGTGGCGAAGTTGCGCTCTCCCGACGTCGAGCAGACCCTGGGCTACGTCTTTGCGGCGCTTCGCCTGGTGCGTCGCGAGCTCGCCGGCCGCGTCCCCGTGATCGGCTTTGGGGGAACGCCCTGGACCCTGGCGGCCTACCTGGTCGAAGGCGGCGGCTCCAGGCAGTTCGAGCACCTCCTGGCCTGGAGCTACGGCGACCCCTCGGGGCTTGCCCTGCTGCTCGACCGCATCGCCGAGGTCTCGCTCGCCTACTTGCGCGGACAGCTCGCGGCGGGGGCCCAAGCGCTGCAACTCTTCGACACCTGGGGAGGCTTGCTCGACGCCGAGCGTTGGCGCGCGCTGGCCCTGCCGCCCCTGCTCAAGATCGTCGAGGGCCTACGCGGCCAGGCGCCGATCATCTACTACCTCAATGGCGGCTCGCACCTGCTGCCGGTCGTGCACGACCTGCCCGCCGACGTCCTCTCGGTCGATTGGCGGCTACCGCTCGACGAGGTGCGGCGAGTGGTCGGCCGGCGGGTGCTGCAAGGCAATCTCGATCCCGCTGCCCTCCTCGCCCCGCTTCCGGAGATCGAGCGCCGGGTCGCCGCCCTGCTCGTCGCGGGCGGCGGCAACAGCGGCGGCGGCCACATCGTGAACCTGGGCCACGGAATACTGCCCACGACGCCGGTCGAGCACGCCCGTGCCTTCGTCGAGCTCGCGCAGCGGCTGTCTTCGGCCGGCCCTCCCGGTCTCGAGGCCGATTAGTGGCCGAAGCGGCAGCGGGAGAGGGGCCTCCTCGCGAAGATCTCCTCCCGGATGGTCCTTCGCGGGCAATTGACGTCCTGGACGCCCTCATCATTGGCGCCGGCGTCAGCGGGCTCGCCGCCGCGCGCGCTCTCGCGCGCGACGGCCTGCGGGTCGAGGTGCTCGAGGCGGCCCCGCGGCCCGGCGGATCCCTGGCGAGTGTCGATCTGGACGGCTATCTCGTGGAGCTCGGACCGAACAGTGTGCAGGAGTCCCCGGCGCTGCTGGCCCTGGCCGAAGACGCCGGCTGCGCCGCCGAGCTGCAACCGGCGGCCGCGGCGGCCAAACGAAGATGGGTGGTGCATCGCGGGCGGCTGGTGCCCCTGCCCGGCGGGCCGCGCGGATTGCTGACCACTCCTCTGCTGTCGTGGCGCGGCAAGGGACGCCTGGCCACCGAGCCCTGGCGCCGCCGCGGACCGGGTCCGCACGAAAGCGTCGCCGCCTTCTTCCGCCGGCGGCTCGGGCGCGAAACCCTGCCGCTTGCCGATGCCATCGGGCTCGGCGTCTATGCCGGCGACCCCGACGAGCTGGCCATCGGCTACGCCTTCAACCGGGCCTACGCTCTCGAGCGCGAGCACGGCAGCCTGTTGCGCGGCTTCTCGCGCTCGACCGGCCGTGCGGCGGGAACGCGCAAGCCCCCGCGGCTGCTCGCCTTTCGCGGCGGCTTCGGCCAGTTCGGCCTGCGCCTCGCCGCGGGGTTGACGGTGCGTGTCGCCTGTGCCGTCGAAAGCGTCTTGCCGCCGCGCCGGGCGGAGACCGGCCTGCGCGTGTGCTGGCGGCAGGGGGAAGCGAGGCATGAGGTCGCCACTCGGCGCGTGGTCTCGGCGGTCCCCGCGGCGGTGGCGGCCGCGATGCTCGCACCGCTGGCGGCAGCGGCTGGCCGGGGAGCGGTTCCACCCCTCGCCGCCATCGCCGAGATCCCGCATGCCCCGGTGGCGGTGGTGGCCTTGGGGTTCCGCCGCGCCGACGTCCTCCATGCGCTCGACGGATTCGGCTTCCTGGCGCCGCATCGCGAAGGCCGCAACGTCCTTGGCTGCCTGTTCTCCTCGTCGCTCTTTGGCGAGCGCGCCCCGGCGGAACGGACTCTGCTGACCGCCATGGTCGGAGGCCGCCGCCGCCCCGACCTCGTCGACCGCGAGGACGACGAGCTCTTGCGGCTGGTGCGCGGCGAGCTCGCCGACCTGCTCGGCGCCCGCGGCGAGCCCGAGATCGCCCTGGTCCGGCGCTGGCGACCGGGCATCCCGCAGCCCACCGCGCGCTGGCCCGAAGCCCGCGACGCCGCGCAGGCCCTCGAGCACGCCTACCCCGGCCTCACCATCCTCGGCAACTGGCTCCACGGCGTCGGAGTCCCCGACTGCGCCCGCGCCGGCTGGACCCTCGCCAGCTAGAAGACCTGAGACGAACCGCGCAGGGGTGCCCCTCCATCCCTCCCCCCGCCGGCTCGCTTTGCACAGCGACGGACACCTTTGTATATAGAGCTAAGCGAAAGGAGGAAAGATATGCTTATGACAAAGAAGGTTAAAGTTGTGGCTGCTCTTGCGCTCGCCGCCGGCATCTCGGCGCTGCTCGTCATCCCAGCGGCGGCGGCCCAGCAAAGCAACTACGAGACTTCGATCGCCACGCCGGCCGGTTCCAGCCCGGCAAGCGGTGCGATCCACCTCGACGGTTTCCCGCCGGGAGCTGGCATCGATGCCGGCATCCGGCCACCCGCCGGGTTCCCGTTCCCCGGGACGGCGCTCGATCCACGAGTCGTGTGGAAGGACAACTGGATCTGCCGCGCCTTCGGTCCCGCCGAAGTGACCGGCTTTCACGTGGTGTGCCCCGGCTCGACATTCCTCGACTTCCACGTCGCCGACTGCTGCATCCCCGGCGATCACTGGCAGCTCAAAGGGAAGGCCTGGGACACCCGCCCCAATACCGGGGTGACGACGGCGCCAGGGCCGGTGCCCGTCTTCAGCGTGCCGGGACGGGTCTACAACTACGTCTTCGGCGGTCTCGACGCCTATGTCGAATGCAGCTATCAACACGGAATCAACGTCTTCCCGGCGGATTCGTTCCTGATCTTCAGCAGCGACGGCGCCTGCATCGTGACGCCTGACCCGGGGGTGCGGCGTATCGATCGCACCCCGTAGGCCGGATCGGCCCCCCTTGGGACCCGGCGCCGCCCACGAAGGTCGTGTGTCGGCGCCGGCACCCTCCATTGCCCCGGCACCACACTTCCCCACTACCTCCCGGCGAGGCCGGCCTCGGCCGGCCCGCCACGCTCTCCGCCGGGCCTCCTTTTGGGGTCCCATAACGTCGTTTATCAGACATGACCTGCCGGACGCTACCTTCTTGCCCACGCCTCCAATCCTTTGCGCCCTCTCCCCGAGGTGCGCGAGTTCCTCGCCCGGGCGGGGGCGGCGCAAGGCGCGCCGCGATGCCCTTGGCAATCAATCTGCAATCTGGTAGTAGATGGGAAAGCAGGAGATCCCGTCCGCTGGGTTGGGCGCCTCATAACAGCCATACGTGCCGCCGGGGTCGGTGTGTTCGCAGTAGTAGCAGCCCCCCTCCCCCCCGACACACGAGCCGAACGAGTAGTGGGTGCCGTTTATAAACGTACAGCCCGTTGCGTTCTTCGGCAGCGCCAGCTGCGGTGGTCCTTGCTTTGGTGCTCGCGCGCCTGCCGCGGCGAGGCAGGAGAGGCTCAGCAGCAGCACGAAAGTTAACCGAGCTCGCTTTGAAACCCGTTCCATGGTCCTTCCTTTCGTCAGTTGGGTATTTCCGCCATTTCGTCAGTTGGGTATTTCCGCCAGCACAATCTCTCCCTTGGGGTCTGAACTGCTGGGGGGACCGTTGAAGCCCGCGGCCGAAAGAAGGAAGGCGATCCTTCCGGCGCGGACGTCGCCGCGCAGCCGGTCGGTCGGCCGCCGGCCAGTGATCGGCACGGTGTAGGTCTCCACCCGCGTTGCGGACAGGACCTTGAGGAGCCAGTGCACCTCGCCGTCCTCCCCCCAGGAGCGCACCAGCAGCCCGGGACCCTGCGGCAGGGGAAGGATCGAGTCCACGGTGCGATGATCATTGAGCCAGCGCTGCCAGGCGGCGGGTTTCTGGCCCAACTCCTCTTCTTCCTCCGCGGTGATGACGGAGCACTCGGTGTCGAGCCCGACCTCTTCGCTCTTCCAGGAGCGCAGCAGGCGGCCGGCGGCCGAGAACAGGTGCACGCCTTTCTCGAAGCCTGGAACGATGACAAAGGAACCGTCCGCGAGGAACCGGGCGGCGCCAATGGCCATGACGCGGCAGTGGCAATAGGTGGGCATCCGGGGTCCGCTCCGGTCGTAGAGCACCGGCTTCAGGTCCTTCAACCCCGAGCTCAGGGTGCCGAGCCAGGCGACCTCCCCGTTGGGATGGACCTCCGGTAAATAGACGTTCTCGCGCATGCCGAGAAGGAGGACCCGATCCCCCTGCAGGTCCATGGCCTCGGTCTGGGTGAAGGGCCTGATCTCCAGGGGGAACAGCTGCCCCGGCGCGCTCTTGAGCGGTCGCCAAGCGATGGAAAAGGACATCGAGGCGACCGCGAGAACGCTGTCGGAGACCGCAAGACAACCATAAGGCTGCACGGGGAGTTGCCCGAAGCGGACGTGCCCCATGCTCGGTACCAGCACCCGCTTCCTGGTGCCGTCGAGTCCGACTTCGAAGACCCCGTCGACGGCGTGGGAGATGTAGACCGACTCCGCGCTCGCCCATCGGATGTCCCTGGCCACCGAGCGCGCGGTGGGCAGCGGCGTGCGGCCGAGGATTCGGAGCGTCCGCGCCGGGGGCTCCGCCCCCCCTGGCGTGATGCCGGCAAGAAGGCCTGCGAGAAGAAAGGCGGCGATCCCCCGTGCAACGCGCCCAGCCGGCGGCATCGCCAGGTTCGAGGTTTTCATGATGTCCCCTCCTGCTGAAGCAACGTAGCACCGCGATCCGAGAGGTGTCAAGCAGTTGAGCAATCGTCAACTTTGGCGACAGAATCGGTCCTGGCAAGCACCAGTGCCACTCCTGCCGGCCACCGAACCAGCGCGCGCCTGGAACTTTTCGGCCCAGGTGGCAAACGGCCGCTGATAGCCGCGCGGCAGCCGCAGGCCGCTCCGCACCGTCTCCGGCCGCAGACCGTGCCAACCCTGCGCCCCTGTCCACAGCAGAAACGAGCGCAGCGTGCAGAGCTCGCGTCCCTGAGTCATCGGCGAGCGGCCGTCCGCCATGAGCGCCGCGCAGTAGCCGGGCAACGCCTCGGGGGTCAGCTCGGCGAGCGCGACGTCGCCCAGCCTGGCGGCCGCGCGGGCGAGATTTGCGGCCGCATCCCGGCGCTTCTTGCCGGTGCGGCAATCGAAAGCCTGCTGCGCGAGAAAGGCCTTGACCGGCTCCGACCACGGCAGGCGCAAGTCGAGCCGTTCGACGCGCTGACGCTCGTCAGTGCCGTAACCCTCGCGTTCTGCCGTGACCCTGACGAGCATCGGGTAGGCGCTGACCAGCGCCTCGAGGACCGTCGTGATGTAGCCAACCGTCCGCGGCTCCCCTTCCCTTCTCCCCCTGAGGGAAACTTAATTCAGGCACAGCTCGCCGAATCCGATGCCGGTCTGCGGATCGATGCGCATCAGGGCGCCGTGCGGGGTGCGGTAGAGGGGGCGGGGATTGACCGATTCCGCGAGGTCCGGGCTGCCTGGGCTGGGCTGATAGACGAGGTCGGGGAAGCGGGCCTTGAGGGCACGCGCCAGATCGAGCGGGCTCGCCTCTCCCGCCGGGTAATGCAGGCGCAACCAGATGACCTTGAGGCGCCCCGTCTCGCCCGCACCCGCGAATCGCAGGCCGAGCTTCTGCCGCCGCGCTTCGGTCTCCAGGACGTAAAAGCCGCAGGCGGGCTCGCGCTCCGAGAGTCCGAGCGGAGGCAGCCGCTGTCCCAGGGCAAGCTCGACGTCGCGGAAGCTCATGCCGATCTCGAGTCCGCCCCAGCCCAGGCGGCCGCCGCGCTCGCTGATCTGCTTGATCGGCTCGGTGTAGGTCGGGAAGCGGGCCGGCGCGCCGGCGGGCAGGCAAGCTCCGCTCAGCAGCGCAAGAAGCGGCAGCATGGTCGGAGGCAGCGGGCGGAACGCCCGGTGACTCAGCCGCATCTGGTTCTGCCTCCCGCGCTGCCAGATGCCGGCCACCGGCAGCCAGATCGCGATACCGGCGCCGGCCGGGCGCCGTTGGCGTCGATGGCGTCGATCAGCTCAGTACTGCCACCGCCAGGGCTTGCCGCCGTTGTTCTGCTTCACGTAGGCGCCTAGGTTCGCGTCCCACTTGAGCATGTCCACCTTGCCGGTGGCCGGCGAGCTGACCAGGATCTGCAGGAAGTTCCCCTTGGCATCGCCGAAATGAACGGCCTGGCTGCTCCTCGTCGCATGGCCGTCGGGCATGAAGACGGTCGAGCCGCCCGTGCTGCTCGGGTCTTCCATGTTCATCATGGAGTTCGGTCCGTTGGCGTCGGGGTCCTGGGCCTGCCAGAAGTTGACCCCGTTGGGAAGCACGTAGCTGGCCAGCAGAGGGTTCGTGCCGTCGAGGGTCTTCGAGCCGGTGACGTCGGCGAAGGCGTAGATCGTCGGGGGCGTGCTGTCCGTGGGATAGTCGAAGAGCACGCGCGCCGGAACGCCGCGCTTGATCGATTCGTAGCGGGCCAGCCGCATGAGCGCCTCGGTCTCCCGGCCCACCCCCTCGATCTTGCCGCGGTAGATCATGTTCTGGAGCGCCGGAAAGCTGAGGAGCATGAGAATCGCCGCCAGGCCCAGGGTGAGCAGCAGCTCCACGAGGGTGAAGCCTGCCGCCGCCCGGCGCGCCGCGCCCCCGCACCGGGTAGGGACCCGGTGCATTCCGACCCGGCACCGGGCAGGGACGCGGTGCGTTCGGATCGATTGCCGGCTGCGAACCTGCGGCAGTGACTGAGGCTGGGCGATCATAGACACCTCCTGGGTTCTGCTTGTCCCCAGCACGAACCTGCGCAAACTATGTCCAGTGTACACCCGTTGGCCATCGATGCAAGTCCCGCCATATTGAAAAGTGTCTATGTACCTGGGGAAGGGGACGCCCCCGCCCTCTCGCGGCAGGAGGGTCTAGCCGGCGCTGCTGCGCAGGAGGGCGTCGGCGCGGTCAAGGTAGGGCCGGAGCTCGCTCTCCAGGTTGCGGTTGATCGCCAGGGCGCGGGCCAGCGCCGCACGCGCGCGCCGGGCGGCCTCGGAGCGTCTCGCCGCCTGCGCCTCGCTCCTGGCCGCCAGCAGCTCGAGCACTCCCTGGTCGGCGAGCGCCTGGGCGTCCTGCGGCTGGAAGGTAAGGCTCTTGCTTACCGCTTCGAGGCCCCTGGCGATCTCGTCCCGGGCGGAACGGCCATGCGCGGCCCGCCACTCCGCCTGCCTGCGGTGCAGCTCGGCCAGGGGCAGGAAGGCGGGCAAGAAGCTGGCATTGAGCTCGAGCGCATGCTGCAGGTCGGCCGCCGCCTCCTTGAAGGAGCGGGCGGGCGAGCGGCCTTGCAGCACCGCGCAGCGGGCGCGCGCGATCTCGACCTCCCCGGCATCGGCCCAGACCACCGGGTAGTTGGGGCTGTAGTCGCGCGCGCTCTCGGCCGCCGCGGCCGCCGCGTCCAGCGCCGCGCGCGGGCTGCGCCCATGCTCGGCCTGGTAGACGGCGAGAAAGGCCTGCAAGCGAGCGAGCTTGCCATAGGCAAAGGCATGGTCGGCGTTGACCGTGCTGGCCTCCGCGCCGGCGTCGTCCACTGGCGCCGATGCCGCCGGCGGAGCCGGCCGGGCCTCTGAACCGACCCCTCCAGGGTCGGCGGCGATTGCCTGCCGGAGGAAGGCCTCGGCCTCGGCGGCGGCGCCGCGCGGGTCCTCGCCGCGTGCCGCACGGAAGCGCGCCAGCTCCGCCGCGGCATTGCCGAGCGAGGTGTAGGCGCCCGGGTTCTGGGGCCGCGCCGCGACCGCCCGGCGATAGGAAGCGACGGCGCTGGGCAGCGCCTCCCCGGGGTCCTGGCCGTGGTCGATGCGGTAGCGCGCCAGGGCCAGGTAGGCATTGCCCAGGTTCTGGTCGATGCGGTCGTCGTGAGCGTTGATTTCGCGCGATCGCTGGTAGGCCGCGATGGCCTGCTCGAGGTGCGGGGTGGGGTCGCCGACGCCCTGCTCCAGGCGGCCGCGGCTCAGGTCGAGGTTGCCCTGGAGGAAGAGATAGACGGCGTTGCGCGGCTGGAGCTCCAGCGCCTTGCCGTAGTGCAGGGCCGCCTGGTCGAAGGAAGGGCGGGGGTCGCGGCCGAAGTTGACGTCGGCTTCCGCCCGCTCGAGGTAGGCGTTGCCGAGGTCCTCGCGCAGCTTCGGCAGCTTGGGGTAGATGGGCAGGGCTTCCTCGAAGCTGCGGATCGCGCACTCGAACGGACGGCGCGGATCGATGGCGTGGCGGGCCCAGAACCGCGCCTGTTGCAAGCACGCAAGGCCGCGGTCGAAATAGCCGTCGACGGCGTCGCGCTTCAGGTCGATCACCTTGGTGGCGGCCCGGAACGACCGTTGCAGCGCCTCTTCGACGCCCTCGACCTGGTTGCGCCGCATCAGCTCCTGGGCCCACATCTTGTAGGCGTGGGCGAGGCGGCTGTAGGCGGGCACGTAGGCTGGATCGGCGGTGAGCGCCTGAAAGGCAGATCCGGTGAGCCCGGCAAAGCAGGGGCGCAGGTCCTGCCAGCGCTGCGACAGCGTCTCCATCCGCGACTGCCAGAAGCCGGACAGCCCTTCGTAGGCGCGCGGATCGCTCTGTCCGATGGCGGCGGCCTGGCGGTAGGCCGATTCGGCCTGGCGGTACGCCGCGTCGGCTCCCGCTCCATCGCCGTGATCGCGCCGGTCTTCGGCGCGCGCCACCGCGATGTCGCCCACCAGGAGCGGCGCCTCGTAGAGCCAGGGCACCTTGCGCAAGGCAGCCTCGGCCTCGGCTTGCGCCTCGGCCGGCCGGTTGTCGTAGAAGGCCATCAGGGCGCGCACGTATTCGGGCGCGTCGACGCGCACCCCCTGGCTCGCTTTCAAGTAGCCGAGGGCCGGCTCGCGATAGGCCAGGCCAAGGTCGCGCTTCCACTCGGCAAGGGCCTGGCCGGTCTCCAGCCGCTCGGCCTGCTCCAGCTCCCTGCGGTAGAGGTCGCCGTAGGCCCGTCCCAGCGTATAGGCCACCTCCGGCACGCGGTAGCCGCCGTCCCAGGCGCGTTTGAGATGGCGCTGGGCGCTCTCGGTCTCGCCCAGGACGAGCAGGGCGCGTCCGATGGCATAGTGGCCGGGCCCGGCGCCCGCCCCGCCCGCCTGGGCCACCTGCCTCTCGAGCGCCTGCAAGCGCTCGCGGACGCCGCGCTTCTCGGCGACGATGGAGTGCAGCGGAGCGGTATAGGCCCGGCGCAGGATCTCGTCGATGTACTGCACCTCCTGGCCGAAGACGCTGGCCAGCCTCGTCTGCTCGCGCGTCTGGAGCTCGGTACGCAGGGCGATCCCGCCGAAGACCAGGACGCCGAGCGCGGCCGCCGCGGCCGCGGCCATCGCCGTCCTGTGCTTGCGCGCTTTCTTGGCCAGCCGGTAGGTGACGCTCGGCGGGCGCGCCGCGATCGGCTCGCCATCGAGGAAGCGGCCGAGGTCGTCGGCGAAAGCGCGCGCCGACTCGTAACGGCGGGCGGGATCCTTCTCGAGGCACTTGCTGACGATGGTCTCGAGGTCGGGGGGCAGGGTCGAATCGACCTTGCGCAGCGGCAGTGGATCGCCGGCAATGACCTTGTGCAGGATCTCGAGCGGGGTGCCGCCGTCGTACGGCGAGCGGCCCACCAGCAGGCTGTACAGGGTGGCGCCCAGCGCGTGCACGTCGGTGCGCGCGTCCAGGCGCGAGCTCTCGCCACGGGCCTGCTCGGGAGCCAGGTAGGCGGGGGTGCCGATGATGAGCCCGGTCTGGGTCAGGCCCGGGGCCTCGACTTCCCGCGCCAGGCCGAAGTCGAGCACGTGGGGCCGCCACCTGCCGTCCTCGCCCCGCTCCACCAGGACGTTGACCGGCTTGATGTCGCGATGGATGAGCCCCAGGCGGTGGGCGGCGTGGATGCCTTCGGCCACCTGTTGCATGACCTTGACGCGCTCGCGAAGCGTCATCTTCGGGCCGGCGTCGAGCAGGGTCTCGCCGGCCAGATACTGCATGGCGATATAGAGCTTGCCCTGCACCTCGCCGACTTCGAAGATCTTGCAGACGTACTCGTGCTCGACCCGCGCCTGCGACTGCGCCTCGTGCAAGAAGCGCGCGCTCGCGGTGGCGTCGTCGCCGCGCAGGAACTTGATGGCGACGAGGCGGCCGAGGCGGCGGTCGTAGGCTTTGTAGACCCGCCCCATTCCCCCCTCGCCCAGGAAGGAGACGAGCTCGAAATGGTCCCAATCCTCGACCGGCCAGGCCTTCCGCTCTTCCCCGCCGCGCCAGTCGCCCCAAGCGACGGGCTGCGACCCGGCGCGGTCCGATCGATCGCCGGGCAGGGGTCCCCCGGCGCGTTCCGATCGATCGAACCTGCCGCGGCCGGGCTCGTCCCCCTGCCCGGCGCGCCCGCGCGCCGGCGTCGAAACGACGCGCCGTGTGGGCTGGCGGTCGAACTCGGCGGCCAGCGCCTCGACCGTCCTCTCGCCGATCCGCCCGGCGCGGATCAGCCGCTCGATGCGCGGACCCCACAGCCCGCCGCCCCCGCTCGGCACGGCCGGAGGAGGCTCGAGGAGCAAGCGCTCCAGCTCCTGCTCGTCGCCGCCGCGGATCAGCCCCCGAAACGCCGCCTCGCGCAGAATCGACGATTCCCTGTCCCAGTCCATGGGTTAATCCCGAGCGCCAGTTCCTTCGACCGCCGAGCGGGAGGAGGGTCCCACGAGGATGATCCTTTAGCGGTGATGCGGCGTGCCCGATCCTTGCGGCGTGGCGGACGCGGCGTTTCCCAAGCTGTCGCGGATGGTGCGGATCCACATCTTGGTGTCGATGAAGCCGCTCCCCCACTCCTTCCAGGTGTCCGGCAGGCCTTCGGCCTGGATGGCCTCGAGGCTCTTGCCTTCCTGCATGCGCCGGCGCACGATGCCCGTGGTCTCGACCAGCATCGTATGGAAGCGCTGGAGGTCGGCCGGCGTGGACAGGGGGCCGTGGCCGGGGATCACTTTGGCGCCGGCGGGCATCATCGCCAGCGCCTTGGCCACGTTGTCGATCAGCCCCTGCACGCTGCCACCGCTTCCCAGGTCGACGAACGGGAAGCGGCCGGCGAAAAAGTCGTCGCCCATGTGCACCACGTTCGAGCCGGTGAAGAAGACGATGCTGTCGCCGTCGGTGTGCCCGTGGGGGAAGTGAACGACCTGGATCTCCTCGCCGTTGAAGTGCACCGACACCGCATTGTCGTAGGTCACCACCGGCAACGCTTCCTTGGGCGACGGCGGCACCGTCCGCCCGAGAACCGTCTGCGTGCTCGCCAGCCGCTTGCGCACATTGCTGTGGGCAAGGAGCGGCGCCTCCGGCCCGAAGACCTTGTTGCCGCCGGTGTGATCGCCATGCCAGTGGGTATTGAGCACGAACTTGAGCCGGCCGCCGCCGCCCAGCCCGCGGAGCGCCTCGCGGATCTTGGGCGCCAGCGGTTCGTACTGGTCGTCGACCAGCAGCAGGCCGTCCTCGCCCGCCGACACCCCGATGTTGCCCCCCGCGCCCTCCAGCATGTAGACCTTGCCGGCCGCCGGGATCACCTTGATTTGGATCTTGGAGAAGTCCTGCTCCTGCGCCGCCGCCGGGCCGCCTCCCAACCCGCCAGTGGCCGCGAGACCGGCGAGCCCGGCACTGACCGCCAGCGCGGCGAGCACCGTCCTACGCGAGGCGGAACCCCTTCCCCTGCTCTGCATGATCGCCCTCCTTGGCTGGCGCAACTCGATGGTGCGAGAACTTTAACACGCCCCCGACGCCCCGCGCGGGCGACAGAACCCCGGTAGCGCAACGCTTCTATCGGATCGAGCGGTTACTTCGAGCTGAGGGCGCGCAGGACCGGGTCAGCCCAGCCGACGAAGAGCTGGCCGATCTGCGGGAACTGCGTGACGAGCACGCCGAGCAGGGGAATCAGGCCATAGTTGGACAGGTTCAGCCAGAAGGTGCGATCGAACGAGACCTTGCCAGGGGCGGTGTTGCCGATCGCGCTCAAGGCGGCATCGCGATCCATCTGGGCGAACGACCAGAGGATCAGGGAGGAGCCGGCGAGGAGGGCGGCCCAGGCGCTGATCGAGTAGAACTGCTTGGGCTCGAAGGCATAAAAAGAGACCGCCAGCACCACGAAGAGACCGGGCACCACCGCTCCCATAAGGTCATAGCGCAAGTGGGCGAAGACGTAGCGCACGTAAGCGGTGACGCGCAAGGCAAGGAACTCTTCGATGGCGAGGAGGAGCCGGAGGTGATCCGGGAGGCGCCGGCGAGGCCGCGCCGAGGCCAGAGACTCGGCAGGCAGTGACGATCCGCCGAGCTGGATCCGCAGGACCTCGAGAGCGCGCGTGAGCAGGTTGACCTCCTCGCGGGCGTTCTCGCGGTCGGTGATCTCCTGCTCCACGTCGCCTTCGCTCTCCGCTTGGAGGGCTTGCCGCAGCCATTCTTCCATCGCGTCGCGGCCGTCCCGGACCAGCTCCGCGACCCCGCCCGAGCCGGTTGGCGCAAGCTGCTCGAGCTCCTTGAGCTTGTCCACCGCGATGGTCATCATCTTGAAGCTTGGCATCCGCCAGCCGAACGACCTGAGGGGATTCCATTGCACCGTGGCGGCTCCACTCCTGAGCGCGGGCAGCAGCCAGGTGTAGCAGAGGGGATCGAGGACATCGTTCAGGCCGTGCCACAGGGTCAAGAAGCGATAGAGGGAGCGCGCCGCAAGGACGAAGGCACTGGCCAGCAACAGCAGGAAGAGCCACATGAAGCGTCGCGGCTCGGCAATCGGCTGCAGGTCCTGGAAGAGCCGTGAAAGCGCCACCAGGAGCGGCACGGCAAGGATCGCCAGAAGTGTCTTGAGGAGTGTTTCGCAGCTTGCCGGGGTCGCGCTCCGGCGCGACTCGAGGCACTCGCTGACCCGGCTGGCGAGCCCGCCGGCACTTGCAAGCTGAGGCTCGGCCTGGCCGACCAGGGGCCAGTCCGTCATATGCCGCGCATCCATCACCCGCCGTTTCGCCTCCACCAAGGCCGCGGCGTAGAGCGCCAGCCCGAGGCATGCCATCGGCACCAGGGGGGAAAAACCGCCCATCGGATGCGCCAGACGAAGATAAAGGAGGCGGGCGTTATTCCACCCCCCAGGCAGCCAGAGCCATGCAACCACCCAGATCGCCACGCCCAGTGGGAAGAGGCCGGACAGGACCGCCCTGAAGGCGCGACGGCCGCCGGACGGTCTCGAGGTCGAAAGCAGCCATGCCACGCGGCTGTGGAGCGCCCCCAGTGCGGCGAACCCGACCAGGTGACGGAGCCTCCAGAACCAGTCGTGCTCGCTCCACGGCGCCAGGGCATACGCGGCCAGCAGCAGCGCACTCATCCCCAGCAACGCACCGTAACCGTAGCTTGCGGCCCGGCCGCACGTCCGGAGGTGCCTGACCTCGCCGTTCGGGCGGCGCGTGCGTGCCGCGCGGAACAGCCAATAGGCCAGTAGCAGGAGCACGGCGCCGGCGGCCAGCCAAGCGGTCTCGCCGCGGGGGCCCCGCGCAGGCGCAGGCGGAGCTTGGGAAGAGGTCGACTCGGGCTGCGCGCAGCCCTTGAGGTCGCCGGTCGCCATGGCTCGCCGTACCCTGACGCTGGCGAGCGGCCAGAAGGATCCATTCCCCACGACGGACATCCAGATGCGCGAGCCGGCGACGGGTCGTCCCAGCAACCGGCGGATCCCCAGGAAAGTGCCTTGCTGCGCCTCGCTTGCAAACTGCTCGAACAACGGCGAGGGAGCTGCCGATTCAGGAAACACTTCAGGAAACAGCCCGGCGTTCGCAAAGACCAGCATGCCCTTCATCGACCTGTCGAACTGAGGGTGGGCTTCGAGCAAGTTGCTGTCGAAGGTAAAGAGCACCGCTTGCGGGATGGCGCCGCGCACCTTTTCGGCGAGAAAGAGCGTGTCCTTGACATCCGTGGCGACAATGCCGACGTAGCGGGCGCCCCTCCTGGCGAGGCCCTCGAGCAGGTTGGCAATGGCCAGCTCGGTGCTGCGCGAGCTCTCGGCGCTGAAGTCGGGGACGAGATCGACCGGCTCTCCCTGCTCCGCCAGGCTGAGGCTCAGATCAGCCCTGCGGACCTCGATCACGTCCTTGACGGCTGTGCCGGCATGGGTGCCGTCGCGCTCCCGGGCGGTGCGGAAGCCCGCGACACGACTCGGGAAGTGGACCACCTCGAGGTATGGCCCCGACTTGTGCATGTCGAAGCTCCGGCCGTACGCGGTGTCGCCCTCGACGAGCAACACAACCTTGCCCCGATCCCAGCCGAGCTCGCCCGCGAGGCGAGGAAAGGCCTTCTCGAGCAGGGTATCGTCCCGCGCCAAGGCGCGGCTGAAGCAGTGGCGTTGAATCCTGGTGAACGACGCATCCATGTTCTTCGCCGTCGCCGAGCCGCTGAAGATGTGGAACTGCGGCTGCCAGGCCGGAGGGCCGCCGCCGACGTCGGCTTCGCGCGGGGAGCCCATCTTCACAGGGTCGCGCCAGAAAGCTAGAGTCATCCGCAGCGATTCCGCCGAGCCAGAGAAGGCCGGGCCCAGGATCTTGACGGCCCCCGGGTGCCGCGCCGTGAGCCCCTTGATCATGCTCATTGCGGCAAGGAAAGCACGCTTGTGGATGCCGATCTTCTGCGTCTCGCCGACCAGGAAGACAAGCATGAGTTCCGGTTGCTCCCGTTGATCGGCTTTAACTTTGCGGAAGAGCATCAGCCCGGGAGACCTCTCGTAGAGCCTCCTGGCCGCCGACGCGCCGCGCCACGGCAGCCAGATCCTGTCCTGCAGATAGTCGTCGGTCGCGAGGCCCGCGTTGATGGCGTCGATGGTCTGGTCGAAGTTCGCCGGCAGCTGCGAGTCCAGCGGGTCGGGGACGAGGGCGATGATGAAGGCAAGCCGGTAGCGAGCCTCCGTGGCCGCGCGGCCGAGGATCTGAAGCGAGGGGACCGTCGACTCGCCCTCGGCGAGGGGAAGCTCGAGTCTCACCTTGCCCGGGGTGGCCGACAGCTCGACGGCAACCGCGTCGGCGCTGCCGCCGATTTCAGCCGGGGTTTTCTTGCAGCCCGGGAGGCCGAAGAAGGCAGCTACCAGGCATTTCGGCTCTCTGAGATCGTTGTCAGGAGCCGGCCGCGTGGCGGCAGACTCGGTCTTCACCGCGGAGGACTCCGGCGCGTGCTGAGCAGCCGGGGAAGAAGGCGTAGAGGTTGGGCGCGGCAGGAGAAAACCTCCGAGCAGGAGGCCGGCGAACAGGACAGGCAAGGCCCTCTGGTTCATGTCCGAAATGCTCCGCCCCGACCCAGGGACAGGCTGCCAGCTCGCACCTCTGCTCGGGCGACGGCCGGTCTCGGGTCAAAGCCATCTGCCCGAGTAGACGGACCGGCCGCAAGACTTCCTCGTTGAGCGGGTTGTTATTCGTACCGCAACGCCTCGATCGGATCGAGCGCCGCCGCGCGCGTCGCGGGATAGATCCCTGACGCGAGCCCGACCGCCATCGCCACGCCGGTCGAGAGCAGGATCGAGGCGCCGGTGACCACGGTCTCCCATCCCGCGTAGGCCGCCACTCCACGCGCGATCGCCAGGCCGGCGACGATCCCGGCCAGGCCGCCGAGGAGGCTGATGGCGAAGGACTCGACGACGAACTGGAAGCGGATGTCGCGGCGGCGGGCGCCCACCGCGCGGCGCAGGCCGATCTCGGTCGTGCGCTCGAGGACGGTGGCGAGCATGATGTTCATGATGCCGATGCCGCCGACCAGGAGCGAGATGCCGGCGATACAGCCCATGACCACGTTGAACAGCTCCTGGGTGCGCCGGCTCTGCGCCAGAAGCATCTCGGGGACCACGATCTCGTAGTCGGCCGCGCCGGCGTGCAGGCGCGCCAGCAGGTCGCCGACCAGCACGGCCGCCCCCGCCGGCGGCGTGCCGCCGCGCAGCGCCACCACGATCTCGTCGAGCGGCGAGCGCAGCGGCGGCAGCTCGAACTTGCGTTCGGCGGTGGCGAGCGGCAGGTAGATCTCGCGTGACGGCGAGCCCAGCTGCACGCCCTGGAAGGAGGTGCCCTCGCCGCGCGGTGCCGAAGTCGCGGCGGCCGCCGTGCCGGCGGGCCCGGCGAGCACGCCGACCACTTCCAGCCAGACGTCGTTGACCTTGAGCAGCTCGCCGACGGCCCTGCCGTAGCCGAAGAGGTCGCGCCGCACCGCCGGGCCGATCACGCAGACCTGGGCATGGGTGCGCTCGTCGAGCGGGTCGAGGAAGCGCCCTTCCTCGAGGGCGAGATGGGACAGCTCGGCCTGCGCGGGCAGCGCGCCGAAGACCGCGGCGCCCTCGCTCTTGCCGCCGGCGGCGATCACCTTGGCGGGCTCGATGCGGATGCGCGGCGCCGCCAGGCGCACTCCGGGGACCGCCTCGGCGATCGCCGCGGCGTCGCGGCGCGACACGCCGAGCGACTTGCGGCGGATCTCCTGCGCCTCGTCGTCCTTGAGCGGCTTGGCGCGCACCAGGACGTTGTGCAGGCCGAGCCGCTCGATCATGTCGAGCGCCTGGCGCTCGGCGCCGGCGCCGATCGACAGCATGGCGATGACCGCGCCGACGCCGAAAATCATTCCCAGCATGGTCAGGGCCGAGCGCAGCTTGTGGGCCGCCAGGTCGGCGAGCGCCGTGCGCAGGGCCTCCCGCGGCCTCATCGCGGTCTCATCGCGGCAAGGGCACCGTGGGCGCCGCCGGGGTGCGGCCCGTGGCGGGCGCCGAGGCGCCGCCAGCCGGCGGGGCTTCGCCGGCGTGCGCCGGGTCGCGCAGGGCCACCAGGTCGCCGGCGGAGAGTCCCTTTTCGATCACGCTGCGGCCCAGGCCGGTCGGGCCGAGCGCCACGCCGACCGTCTCGAAGCCGCGGCCGCCGCCCCGCCAGCGGTAGACCACCGCCCTGCCGTCGCGCTGGAACACCGCCTGACGCGGCACCACCAGCGCGTCGCGCCGGTCGTCGAGCAGCAGCATGGCGCTCACCCGCTGGCCCGGCTTCATGACCCGCGGATCGGTGCGCGCGAGCTTCAAGGTGACGGCGAAGTACTGCACCGGCGAGCCGCGCAGGCGAGGCTTGGCCAGGGCGTCGACGCGCGCGATGCGCGCGGCGCAAGAGAGCCCCGGGGCGGACTCCAGCGCGACCGCGGCCGGCTTGCCCACGGCGAGGCCGCCGGCGTCGGCCTCGAGGACATAGACCTCGGCTTCCATCTCCGCGAGGTTCGGGATTTCGGCCAGCGGCTGACCGGGCCACACCGTATCGCCGACCCGCACCGGGGTGGCGGTCCAGTCGCGCTTGAGGATCAGCACGCCGTCGTGCGGCGCCCGCACCGCGAGCTCCGCCAGGGACGTCCGGGCCTGCTGGATCTTGAGTCCGGCCTGCCGGATGTCGATGGCCAGCAGGTCGAGATCCGTCCGCGCCAGGCCTTGCCGGAGTCCGCGAGCTCCCTCGGCATGCTCCTGGTGGCTCTGCGCCAGCGACTGGTCGAGCTCGGACTCGATGATCTCGTGGCGCGAGAAGATGAGGGAATCCTTCTTCAGGAACTGCTTGGCGTTGGCGAGCTCGATCCGCGCCACCTGCGCTTCGCGCGCGAGCTTCGCGATCTCGGCCAGGTTCTCGGCCTGCGTCTTCTGCGCTTTGAAGCGGGCGCTCGCCAGGTCTCCCTCGGCGTCGACCAGGCGTTTCTCGATCTCGGTCGGGTCGAAGCGCACCACCACCTCGCCGGCCCGCACCCGGCCGCCCTCGGGCGCCAGCCAGGCGACGCGGAAGGGCCGCCCCCCGACCGGCACGATGACGGGAGTCGATCGGGTGGCGCGCAGGTTGCCTTCGGCCGGCACGCGGCGGCTGAAGGCGCCGCGCTCGACACGCTCGACCGGCACCTTGTCGCCGCGTCCGGAAAGCGCGCCGAAAGGCATCGCTGCGGCAAGCAGGGCCATGACTGCGACGGTGACAACCGCGGCGCCGCCGGCGAGCCACGCCCTTCTCCACACCTTTCTCAAGCCGCCGGCCTCCGCCGTTCGCCCTGCTGCCCGGCCGGCGCCCCCGAAGTGGACGGCGTGTTGGGCGCTTCCGCCCCTGCCGGCTCACCCGCCAGCGCCACCAGGTCGCCGGCCGCGAGTCCGCCCAGCACCTCCACCCAGCGATCGTTGTGGCGGCCGAGGCGCGGCCGCACCGCCTCGCTGCCGAAACGGCTACGGCGCAAGACCAGCGGGCCGTCGGCGCGGCTGACCACCGCCTCGACCGGCACCACCAGGGCGCCGGGCACCCGCTCGACCTCGATGGTCCCCTGGAAGCGCATGCCGGGGCGCATGCGCAACGGATCGGTGCGCGGGAGCTCGACGACCAGCTTGATTACCTTCTGCCGGTTGCTGGGCGAGCTGTCTTGCACCGTCGAGGCGGCGGCGCGCACCCTTCCGGCGAAAGTGATGTCGGGATGCGCGTCGAGACGCAGGGCGACCGCCTGGCCGGCGGCGATGCGGCCGGCGTCGGCCTCGTCCACCTCTGCCTCGCCCTTCATCCGGCGCAAGTCGGGGATCTCGATCAGCTTCTCGCCGCGCCAGCACGAATCGCCGATCTTCTTCTTGTTGCCGCGGCGGTCCGCCACGTGGATGACGGTGCCGTCGCGCGGCGCGGCGACCGCCATCCGCGAGATGGCCGCGCTCGTCGCGGCGACCCGGGCGGCGGCGCGGTCGCGCTTGCCGCGCAGCGTGTCGAGCTCCGCCCGCCCCTGCTCCCCGCTCAGCCGCAGGCGCTCGCGCAGGTAGGAGATCTCGCGCAGCGCCAGCGCCAGGTCGGTGCGCGAGCCGTCGAGGTCGTTGCGCGACACCAGCTCGGCGGGCACGTCGACCTTGAGGGTGGCGCGCCGCCGCCTGGCTTCGGCCTCGGCGAGGTGCAGCTCGTCGTCGGCGCGGCTCATCGCCAGGTTGGCGCGTTTCTTCTCGAGCTCCTTGTCGGCCGCGTCGCGCTCGGCGATCTTGTCGCGCAGCGTGTTGGCGAGCTCCGAAGCGTCGAACGCGAGCACCCTCTGGCCGCGCCGCACCGCCGACCCCTCCGCGGCCATGAACGTGATCTTGTACTCCCACACCTCGTCGATCTGGGGCGGGCCCACCGGCACCGAGTCGACGGCGGCCAGGGTGCCCGCGGTCTCGACCCCGATGACCAGGTCCTCGCGCCCGACCCTCGCCCAGCCGCCATCCGCCACCCTGCCGGCCCGTCCCGCCACCCCCCAGGTGATGGCGGCGACGGCCAGCAGCAGGCCGGGCACTGCATAACCCGCGATGCGGCCATTGCGGCGCCGCCCGCCGCCGGCCGCCGCCCGCGCACCGTCCGGCCCGCGCGGCCTCCGCGCTCCGCTCCGCCCCTCCGGCACTCCGGGAGGCTGAGCGCTCAGATGCCCCTCCCCTCGCGCCGCGCGCGCAGCCGCTGTCCCGGCCTCACGCCGCTCTCGGCCACACACTCGCTGGCGGCACAGGGCCCCAGCCGGACAGCCACGGTGCCGCCCTCGGCGAGCAGCGCCCGCGGCGGGTCGGCGGCGAGGTCGAGGGCGGCGCGTGGCACCAGCAAGGCGTCCCGCGCCCGCGGCCCCTCGACGGCCACGCGCACCGACATGCCAGGGCGCATCAGGCGCGGGTCGCGGCGGTCGAGCGCGACGCGCACCGGGAAATACCGCAGCAGGGAGCTGCGCGCCGACTCGCGGGCGACCGGCGAGATCTCGACCACCCGGCCGGGGAAGGCCAGCCGGGGGTGGGCGTCGAGAACGCAGACCGCCGCCATGCCGGGCGCGATCCGGCCGTCGTCGACGTCTGAGAGGGAGGCCTCGACCACCATCGAGGACAGGTCCGGCAGGGTGGCGACCGTCATGCCCACGAACACGTTGTCGCCGACCCGCACCTTCCGCCCTTCCCACGGATGGTCGGCGATGAGCACCATGCCGTCGCGCGGCGCCCGCAAGGTGAGCGACGCGATGGCGCGCTCCGCGGCGTCGATCTCGCGCCGGGACTTGTCGAGAGCGACGCGCTGGACGCCCAGGTCCGCCGCCGTGGCGCGGCGGCTGGCGGCGAGGTCTTCCTCCGCCTTGGCGAGCTCGGCCTCGGCGCGCTCGCGCTCGAGCATGTGGTCCTGGAAGGTGCGCAGCGGCACCAGCTCCCTGGGGACCGCGGCGGCGATGCGCGCCTTGGCCAGCGCGGCCTTCTTCTGCTCGACCGTGAAGCTCTTCTCGGCCGCCGCGGTCTCGCCCGCGGCCTGCTTGCCGGCCAGCTCGCTGGCCGCCTGGGCGGCGGCAAGCCTTTTTTCCTCGAGCTGGGCGGTGAACGTCGAATTGTCGAGCTCGACCGCCGGTTGGCCGGCAGCCACCTGGCTGCCCTCCTCCGCCATCCACCGTATCTGCACCTGGAACGACGGCGTCTGCGGCACGACGAGCGCCTCCGCCCGCGCCGCCACCAGCTGACCGCTCAGCACCAGCCGCCGGCGCAGCGTCCCGCGCCGCACCACCAGCTCCTCCACCCTGCCGGCGCCGCCGCTCATCGCCGTTGCGGGCCGGCCCCGGCCGCTCGCCGATCGATCGCCGGCGGATGGCTGGGCGCCCGCGCCCCGGCACGCCGGCAGCATGAGGGTCATGGACAGCACGAGCAGCGGCGGCACCGCCGCCGCCAGGCGAAACGCGCGCATCGCTTCATTATCTACGCTTGGGACGGGTTTGGCGTCTATTTTTTTCCACTGCCACCGGCTGGACGTGGCGATGGTGGACGACTCAAAGCATCTATTGGATCGCCCCCCGGAACCCCCGCGGATCCCCTTCCCGCTTTTCCTGAACCGCCGGGTCCCTTCCCGGCGGTGCCGGGGGGGAAGGGGACGCCCCCACCCTCTCAGGGCAGGAGAGTTTTTTTAGCTTCTCTGGCCTCTCTGGATTCCCTGAGTTCCCTGGCGCCGCCGCCGGCATCCCTGGTATACCCTGGCGCGATGAGCCTGGTCCAGCTCGGCGGGCATGGCGCCGGTACCGCCGGGGATCCCCCGGCCGGCGCCGCGGCGGCTTTGGCGGCGGAGCTGCGCGAGGCGGTCCGCGGCGAGGTGCGTTTCGACGCCGGCAGCCGCGCGCTCTACGCGACTGACGCTTCCAACTACCGGCAGGTGCCAATCGGCGTGGTGCTGCCGCGCGATGCCGGCGACGTCGTCGCGGCCGTGGCGGCCTGCCGCCGCCACGGCGCCGCGGTCCTGCCGCGCGGCGGCGGCACCAGCCTCGCCGGCCAGTGCTGCAACGTCGCGGTGGTGATGGATTTCTCCAAACACATGCGCCGCATCGTCGAGCTCGACGCCGCGCGCGGGCTGGCGCGCGTCGAGCCGGGCGTCGTCCTCGACGACCTGCGCGATGCCGCCGAGCGGCACCATCTCACCTTCGCGCCCGACCCGGCCACCCACAGCCGCTGCACGCTAGGCGGCATGATCGGCAACAACTCTTGCGGCGTGCACTCGGTGATGGCCGGCAAGACCGTCGACAACGTCCTCGCCCTCGACGTCCTCACCTACGACGGCCATCGCCTGCGGGTCGGCCCGACTGCCGAAGACGAGCTTGCGGACATCGTCCGCGCCGGCGGCCGCCGCGGCGAGATCTACGCCGGCCTGCGCGCGCTGCGCGACCGCTTCGCCGAGCAGATCCGCCGGCGCTTCCCCAAGATCCCGCGCCGCGTCTCCGGCTACAACCTCGACCAGCTGCTGCCCGAAAACGGCTTCGACGTCGCCCGCGCGCTGGTGGGCACGGAAGGGACCTGCGTCACCGTCCTGGAGGCGACCGTGCGCCTGGTGGCGAGCCCGCCGGCGCGCACCCTGCTGCTGCTCGGCTACCCGGATGTCTATGCCGCCGCCGACCACGTCATGGACGTCCTGGCGCACCGCCCGATCGGCCTCGAGGGCATGGACGACCTGCTGGTCGAGGCGATGCGCAAGAAGCGGCTCCTGCTCCCCAATCTCGAGCTGCTCCCTCCCGGCGGGGGCTGGCTGCTGGTCGAATTCGGCGGCGACACCGTTGAGGAATCCGACGCCCGGGCGCGCGGCCTGATGCACGACCTCGCCAGCCGCCCCGGCCCGCCGGCCATGCGGCTCTACGAAGACCGCGCGCTGGCGCAGCGGGTGTGGAAGGTGCGCGAGTCGGCGCTGGCGGCGACCGCGCTGGTGCCCGGCGAGAAGGCGACCTGGGAAGGCTGGGAGGACTCGGCCGTTCCGCCCGACAAGGTGGGGACCTACCTGCGAAGACTGCGCCGGCTCTACGAGCGCTACGGCTACAGGGGCGCGCTGTACGGCCATTTCGGCGACGGCTGCATCCACACGCGGATCGACTTCGACCTGGTGACCGAGGCCGGAATCCGCGCCTTCCGCGCCTTCATCGGCGAGGCTGCCGATCTCGTCGTCTCGCTCGGCGGCTCGCTCTCGGGCGAGCATGGCGACGGCCAGTCGCGGGCCGAGCTGCTGCCCAAGATGTTCGGCGCCGAGCTGGTGAGCGCCTTCGGCGAGTTCAAGGCGCTGTGGGACCCCGAGCTCAAGATGAATCCGCACAAAGTCGTCGACCCCTACCGCGCCGACGAGAACCTGCGCCTGGGCGCCTCCTACAGTCCGCTCCATCCCGCCACTCACTTCCGCTACCCGGACGACGGCGGCAGCCTGCCGCAGGCCACGCTGCGCTGCGTCGGGGTCGGCGAGTGCCGGCGCCGGCACGGCGGCACCATGTGCCCGAGCTTCCGCGTCACCGGCGAGGAGATGCATTCGACGCGCGGGCGCGCCCGCCTGCTCTTCGAGATGCTCGCCGGCGACCCGCTCACCGGCGGCTGGCGCGAAGAGGCGGTCAAGGAGGCGCTCGACCTCTGCCTCGCCTGCAAGGGGTGCAAGCACGACTGCCCGGCCTACGTCGACATGGCCACCTACAAGGCCGAGTTCCTGTCCCACTACTACGCCCGCCGGGCGCGGCCTCGTCATGCCTACGCCTTCGGGCTGATCTACTGGTGGTCGCGGCTCGCCGCGCTGCTGCCCGCGGCCGTCAACTTCGCAACCCGAACGCGCGCTCTGGCGGGCCTGGCCAAGGCGGCGGCCGGCATGGCGTCCGAGCGCGCGGTGCCGGCCTTCGCGGCGCAGCCCTTTACCCGCTGGTTCCGCCGGCGCGAGACGACGAGATCGGCGGCCTTGCGCCGCGCCGCACCCGAGGCGCCGCGCGTGCTGCTCTGGCCCGACACGTTCAACAATTACTTCCGCCCCGAGACGGCGCGGGCGGCGGTCGAGGTGCTCGAAAGCCTGGGCTACCGCGTGACCCTGCCGCCGCGGCCGCTGTGCTGCGGCCGCCCGCTCTACGACTCCGGCATGCTGCATCTCGCCAAGCGCCAGCTGCGCCAGGTCCTCGCCGTGCTTCGTGACGACATCCGGGCCGGGGTGCCCCTCGTCGGCCTCGAGCCGAGCTGCATCGCGGTCTTCCGCGACGAGCTGGGCAATCTCTTTCCCGACGATGAGGACGCCCGGAGGCTCGGCCGGCAGTCGCTGCTGCTCTCCGAGCTTCTGGTAGGCGAGCTTCCCGCCGCCGGGATGGCCGGGGCCCCCCGGCTGTCGGGAAAAGCGCTCGTGCACGGCCACTGCCATCACAAGGCGGTCCTGGGGTTCGACGCCGAGGCGCAGGCGCTCGCGGCCCTTGGGCTCGACTGCGAGGTACTCGACTCCGGCTGCTGCGGCATGGCCGGCTCCTTCGGCTTCGTCGCCGGCGAGCCGTACAGGGTGTCGGTCGCCTGCGGCGAGCTCGTGCTGCTTCCCGCCGTGCGCGCCGCGGCCGCGGACACCCTGATCGTCGCCGACGGCTTCAGCTGCCGCGAGCAGATCGCGCAGCAGACCGGCCGCCAGACCCTGCACTTCGCCGAGGTCCTTCACATGGCGCTGCGCGAAGGCCGTTGCCCGTGAGTCCGCGCCCGGGCCGGTTGCGGCGCCGCCGCTCAGTCGACGATCCAGCCGTCGAGCAGCCGGACGATGCGGTGGCCGAACTCGGCGTTCCTCTCGGAATGGGTGACCTGAACGATGGTCGTACCCTCGTCGTTGAGGCGCTTGAAGAGGCGCATGATCTCATCGGCCTGGCTGGAATGCAGGTTGCCGGTCGGCTCGTCGGCGAGCAGCAGCTTGGGGCTGGCGACGACGGCGCGGGCGACGCCGACGAGCTGCTGCTGGCCGCCGGAGAGCTGAGAGGGGAAGAGGTCTTTCTTGCCCACGATGTGAAAGCGGTCGAGCGCGTCCGCCACCAGCGACTCGCGCTCGGCTTTCCGCAAGTCTTTGTAAGAGAGGGGCAGGTCGAGGTTCTCGGCCACCGTCAGGCTGTCGAGCAGATGATAGGCCTGGAAGACGAAGCCGATGTTCTGGCGGGCGAGTTGGGCGCGCGCCTTCTGCTTGAGGGCGTGCACGGGTTGGTCGAGGAAGTAATACTCCCCGCTCCAGGAGGCGTCGAGCATGCCAAGGATCGACAGCAGAGTCGTCTTGCCCGAACCCGAAGGCCCCATGATAGTGACGAACTCCCCCTCTTCCACGTCCAGGTTGATCTGCCGCAGCACATAGGTCTGGCCGGCGTGCAAGGGATAGGACTTCTCGACGTTTCTCAGGCGGATCATCTGTCTCGCTGCCCTCCCACCGGCCCGGTGTCTTTCCAACGACCGGCCGTCCCGCCAAGGCGCCGCAGCAGCGCCTCGCGGGCCGCAATCATAGCCGAGGCGCCGCTAGGCGGCGCGGCCGCGGGCCAGGCTCAAAAGCTCGGCGAAGTCGGCGTGGAAACCTTCTACGATGGCAGCGGGATCGGGGAGCAGGCCGGCATCGGTGCTGACGCCCAGGCGCACGCTGCCGCGGTAGCTGCAGATCGAGACGCCCAGGCCGACCCGTCCGGACTGCGGCACCCAGAAGAAGATGTCGCCGATCGCTTTGCCGGCCAGGTAGAGGGTCTGGCGCGGCCCGGGCACGTTGGTCATGACCGCCGTGGCCTTGGTGGCGAAGATCTTGACCACCAGGCGCTGCACCGCGAGGGGCACGCGGCCGAGGGCGCGCAGGATGCCATACACCACCAGCGGCTCGGTCGAGCGCTTGAGCGCTCCGGCGCGCCGCCGCACCTCGGCGAGCCGCGCCAGGGGGTCGGCGATGCCCAACGGCAGCGACAGGAAGATGAGGCCGAAATGGTTGCCCAGCTCGGCCATCCTGCCCAGCGGGCGCAAGTTGACCGGCATAGCGACGCGGATGTTGAGGCCGGGCGGCGGCTCCGCCTGGCGCGCCAGGTAGCGGCGCAGGCCGCCCGAAACCGCCGCCACCAGCACGTCGTTGACGGTGCCGCCCAGGACGCGTCCTACCTCCTTGACCTCGGCGAGCGGGAGGCGCTCCGACCAGGCCACCAGCTTGGGTACCACCAGCGGCCCCTTGAACGCGGTCCTCGGATCCGGCCAGCGGCCCACCAGCCGGCCGAAGGCCCCAACGCCCGCCACCCCGGTGAGCAGGCGCGCGCGGCGAAAAGCCTCCGCCGGATCGAGCAACAGGCGCATCGCCTCGGGCATGATCTCGTGGGCCAGGGCGCGGATCTTGGCGAGGTCGCGCGCCGGGTGGGCGAAGAGGTCGGTGAAGGGATTGTGGGCCGGCTCGCCGGGCTCGCCCGGCTGTGCGTCGTTGGGCACGTCCGGCCGCGGCCTGACGGTTGCCGAGCCGCGCGGTGCGAGGTCGGTGAGCGCCAGGAGCACGAGCATCAGGGCCACGCCGTCGCCGATCACATGGTGAATACAGCCGAACAGCACGCAGCCGCTGCGGTAGCTCTGGATCAGGCGGAACTCCCAGAGCGGACGGCCGGGATCGAGCGGGGTGCTCATCAGCCGGCCGATCAGAGCCGCCAGCGCCTCGTCGTCCCCGGGGTCGGCCAGCCGCTCCTCGAGGACGTGGCGGTCGAGGTCGAACCCGGGATCGTCCTGCCAGCGCGGCCGCTCGCCTTCGCCGGCCACCACCAGCTGGCGGAAGCGCGGGATCGGCAGCAGCCGCTGCCGCACGATCGCCTTGATAGCTTCGACCTCGACCCGCTCTTCGAGCACCAGCACGCCGTTGATCTGCATCAGGTTGGCGGGCTCGTCCATGCGCAGCCAGGCATTGTCCACCCCCGACAGCAGTTCGGAGCCGCGGGCGGGGGCGGCGCGCGGGGGTGCCGGTGCGGCCTCGGAAGCGGTGCTCACGGCGCCCAGTGTACATTCAGTGCTTCCTCGTGTGTCGCAGCGGGGGGCGCACCGTGAGCACGCATTCCTAGAACGACGCTCGTCCATGGGTCAGGGGCGGGCGCGTCCCCAACCAAGATGAAAACGCTTTCAGTTCGGACTTCTCGTCCATCGCGCTGATGAGTGAATGATTTTATATACGTAGATCGATATTTCGACTCATCAATCTTGACTTTTCGTTTACAATGCCGTCCGAAAGCCTGATGTAGAGCCGTGGTGCGCTTGACGCGCGCCGAGAAATCCCAAGGAGGGTTGCAACCATGAAACGCAGCGCCGCCTTCGCGATTCTGGGTCTGTTGTGGGCAGTGGCCGCCTCAGCCGCATCGATGACCGTGCCACTCCTGGCTCACAGCACGATCGTCGCGGGCACCGTCACGGTGTCCAACACCGATACGTTCGTCATGGTCACCTACATGACGACCGGCGACTGGACGATCCTCAGTGCCGACCTCGCCGTCGCCACCTCGCTCGCGGGTATTCCTCAGACGAGCTCCGGCAACCCGGATATCGGCAGGTTTCCCTATCACGCCACCCCCCCGCCCATGACTACCACCTTCACGTTCACTGTCCCCCTTCCGGGGGGGATGGCCAACAAAAACGGAACGCCGTTGTACATCGCGGCCCATGCTCTCCTGACCTCCCCCACCCAGGGGAAAAAGCACGCCTGGGGGGCGGGGCTGCTCTTCCCCGGTTCGCGAGTCTGCACCCCGACAGGGCGCGGCGGAGGCGACGGTGAGCACCACGACGGCGAAGGCCACGACGGCGAGCACAGCGGCGACCACAACGGTGACCACAGTGGCGATGGAGAGCATCATGACGGCGACAACAAGGATTGCAACAAGAACGGCGACGGTGAGCATCGCGACGACGCCGAGGGTCAGGACTGCGACCAGCAAGACAGCGAGCACCACGATGGCGAGCATCACGACGGCGAGAAGGGCGACGATCACAAGGACGGCGACCACCACGACAGCGGCTCTCAGGACAGCAGCAAGAACAAGACCGGCGATCATAGTGGCGACAAGGACCATCATGACGGCGACAAGGACCACCACGAAGGCGACAAGGACCACGAGGGCGACAAGGGGAACCAGGCCTGCGTCCCGTGCGGTGCCACCTATTTCATTTACACCACCAGCTTCCGCGAGTAAGTAGAAGCGACGGGTATAAGCGAGGAAGCCTCGACTGCCGCTCGCCGGCCCTCCTCAGGGGAGCCGGCGACGGCGCCGACCCGCCTCGAGCTGGCAGCGGTTCCGTCCGCGGGGATCAAGAGCTCCGGGGGCATCGCCCAGAGCTAGCTTCGAGCCAGCGCCGACTTCTAGCCCGAAGTTCCTCGGGCAAATCTGAGGTAAGCCCATGAGAAATTGAGACTTAATGCCGTCTAGGCGTCTGAATTGTAGCCACTAAATTAATCGCGAAGAGGGCTTGATTTTCTGCTCCTGCACTCTATAATCATGCCATGGCACGACGCGGCGAAGCCGTTCACGTAGCCACCACCTCTCGCACCTATAAGGGCAAGACCTACCAGACCCACCTCCTGCGCCGCACCTATCGCGAGGGTGGCAAGGTCAAGCATCAGACCCTCGGCAATCTCTCCCACCTCCCGCCACAGCTCGTCGAGGTGATCCGTCGCGCGTTG
>DASZZM010000095.1:0-31280 GCA_035544895.1 Thermoanaerobaculia bacterium | reverse complement strand
CACAGACAGGGCCGAAGGCAAGCCCCACCTGAGGAATGCGAAAATAGCACTCCCCGTCCCGCGAGCGCCTGCTCGCTCCCACCTCGCGGCCCTACAAGCACTTAGGAGTTGTGTGTCCTGCTAACGTTCCGAAACGGCTGGAGCCGTGGGTAGCGGGGACCCTTAAACTACAGTGAAATTTCGCGTGCCCGACCCAGCCGGCCACCCTTGGCCACTGGCAGGGCGCGCCGCCGGCGAGGAGAGAGAACGCGCATGGGCAAGAAGATCAGCCGCCAGCTGTTCGCAGTCGATCCCGGCATCCGGTATGTGGCAGTCAATCAAGCTGGCCGCATCGTGGAGATGGAGCAAAACCCCAGGTGGCCGAGCTACAACCCGGCGACCACCGATGAGATGGAAGAGCTGATCGTCAATCCGGTGGTCTTGGAGCTGGCGCGGCGGCGCGGCGACCTGGACCTCGAGGGCATCCGCTACGTCGTGCTGCGCTATGGACTGCAATACCAGCTCGTCGTCCCCTACCGTCAGGGGCATGTGTCGGTCGGGGTCGATCTCGATGCCGACGTCGTCGCCGTGGCCGCCAAGGTCCTTGCCTCACTGGGGCTCGCCAAGAGAGGCCGCCGGAGAACCCCTCCGGCCGGGTGATCGCCCCCCGAGCCTCCTGCACTACAATCCCTACCGCTCGCCTGTTGAAGGCAATTGACCAAGGGCGCGGGGAGCTCCACAGGAGGAGGACTGCCGGCATGTCGGGGTCGTCGCAGGGCGCAGCCGAGGTCCACGGGCGGGGGATCGAGATCGTGGCCCACCGGGGCAGCGGCCGCGACTACCCCGCGCCGGTCGGGATTCAGGCCCACCGGCCGGCGGCCCCGCCCGAGAACACGCTACCGGCCTTCCGCTGGGGGTGGGCCCGCGGCCGCGCCTGCGAGCTCGACGTGCACCTGACGCGAGACGGCAAGGTCATCGTCATCCATGACGGCACCACCGGACGCACCTGCGACCGCGATCTCACCGTGGGCACGAGCAGCCTCGACGAGCTGCGCCGGCTCGACGCCGGGGTCAAAAAGGGGCCGATGTGGCAGGGACTGCGCCTGCCGACCCTGCGCGAGGTCCTCGACGCCATGCCGCCGGGCGGCCGCCTTTACGTCGAGGCCAAAAACGGCCCAGGCATCGTCGCGCCCCTCCTGGCCGAGATCGCCGCCGCCGGCAAGGGTGCGGATCAGATCGTTTTCATCAGCTTCAGCATCGACACCATCTCGGCCCTCAAGCGGGCCAGGCCGGAGCTCACCTGCTACTGGATCCTGGTCTTCGACGAGCTGAAGCCGGGCCTCTGGCGGGCTGGTTACGACCGGACCGAGGACGACAATCTGACCTTCCGCACCATCTGGCAGCAACCGGTGGACTATGCCGAGCTGCTGGCGCTGGCGCGCAACGACGACTACCGGCTCGACGGCCTCGACGTCAGCTTCCAGCAGCCCGACGACTTCGCGGCGGCGATGCGCCAGGCGGGGATGCCGTGGGGCGCCTGGGCGGTCGACGACGGCGACCTGGCGGTCCTGATGGCCCGCAAGGGTGCCATCCAGATCACCAGCAACTGCGCCGACGACATCTGGGGCGCCCTGGCCCATCCCGCCACGCCCGCCTGGCCGCCGGCCAGAACGAAGCTTGTTGGTGCGCCAGGGGAGGGGGCGTCCCCTTCCCCCCCGGAGGGGAGGGAAGGGGATCGAGGGGTTGCGGGGGGCGATCCGATCGATGCCTCGAGTAGGCCTGGATCGTCCCGGTCTCGCGCCCCGGGGTGGCTCACCGGCGGCACTGACTTGGACAGTTGATAGAGGGACAATTATGATTCGTCGCCCACTCGGCCGCCTGACCTGGGCGGTGTTTTTCGCGCGCGCCGTGCTGGGGCTCATCTTCTTCATGGCAGGCTGCTACAAGGTCTTTCAGCTCGGCCCGGTCGGCCATGTCCAGCGCTGGTTCCTGCCGTACGCCGACTCGTTTTTGCCGGTCTGGTCGCTGTGGGCGGTGGGACTGGCGATCCCCTTCGTGGAGCTGATCGGCGGCGCGATGGTCCTGGTGGGCTGGCGCACCCGGGAGGCGCTCCTGGCGCTGGGATTCGTCCTCGTCGTCGTCACCTTCGGCCACCTGCTGAAGGAGCCGCTGTATCCCTTTCATGAGCACGTGATCCCGCGCCTGGCGCTCCTCGTCTTCGTCCTTGCCGTTCCCGCGGAGGAGGATCGCCTGTCGATGGACGGCTGGCTGCGCAGAGGCGCTACTCCACCCGGAACACCTTGAACCGCGGCACCAGGCGGCCCCCCGGGGCCGGCCAGGCCGACTGCGAGACCAGGACGAGGCGGAGGAACGGCAGTGGCCGCGGCGAATCCGACTCGTGGACCCGCACCGCCAGCATGCCGTCAACCGGCGGGCTGCCGCGCCCGGCCGCCGCCGCATAGGCGGGCAGGACCGGCCGCAGGTCGGTGGTCACTAGGTAGCCGCAGCGCGCCGCGTGCAGCAGCTGCCGCGCCATGCCGTCCTCCTCGGGCGGCGCGGTGAACAGGCGGGCCTGCCTGGTGAATCCGTAGCCGAAGTTGTCGGCCGCCGCCGGGCGGCGCGCCAGCAGGGTCACGAAGTGCCCGATCGCCCAGGGCGCCATCACTCCCGCGATCGCGCCGGGCCGTGTCGCGGCCGGGCGCAGCGGATCGCCGGGCGGCGGGTCGAGCGCGGCCAGGCGGGCGAGCGTGGTCAGCAGGTCTGCCCCGGGAGCTCCCGGCGCCCGCGTCAGCTCGGCCAGGGCGGTGAAGGTGGGCACGATCGCCAGGGCGAGCACGAGCGCCGTGGCTTCGCGCCGCCAGCGGCGGCCGGCGGCGACCGCCAGGTCGGCGGTGGCCAGCGCCACCAGCGGCGCCAGGTCGTAGACATAGCGGCGCTGCAGCAAGGTCATGACGAGAATGGAGGCGGTGGCGACGGCGAGCAGGAGCGCGGTCTGCCATTCCGTGCCGCGCCGCCACGCCCGCCGCCCCCAGGCGAAGAGCGCGAACGGCAGCAGCAGAAAGCCGGCCGAGAGCTGGGTGATCGCCGGCAGCGGGCCGCGCGCGAGGAGCGGCCGGTACTCGCCGATCAAGCGCAGCCAGTCAGCCGGGTAGGCGAGGTAGCCACCCCGGGCCATGGCCTGGCCGGTGGTGCGCAGGACAAGATGGCGCACTCCGTCGCCGATCGGCGGCCAGGCGAGCGCGGCGAGGGCGAGCGCGGCGGCGGCAATCCAGCCCCTTCTGCCGAGCGACGCAAGGAGCAGGAGCGCCGCGGCGAGCGCCAGGAAGAGCGGCTGGAAGGCGCCGAAGGAGACGTAGGTCACCGGGCCGGAGACGGCGAGCCCGAACGGCGCCACGACGGCCGCCGCGGCCGCGAGCGCCCATGCCGCGGCCCGCGCCCGCCCGGCGAGGAAGGCCGCGAGCGCCACGATCGGGACGAGGAACACGCTGCCCTGCCACACCAGCACGGCGAGCGCCAGCGCCACCCCGGCGAGGAGCGCGTCGTTCCTGGCGGCCGGAGGCGGCTCCTCGCGGCCAAGCAGCCGGGCGAAGGCGGCGAGCACGCCGAGCAACGAGAGCGCCTCGGCCACGTGCTGGTCGGCGTGGCCGAAGGCCGACCAGGCGATCGCTCCCGGCAGGAGCGCGTAGACCAGCAGCGCGAGGCGCGCCGCCCGCTCGCCGGCGCCGCGGCGCGCCAGAGCGAAGAGGGGTAGCAGGGCGAGCGCGCCGAGGACGGGCGGCAGCCATGCCGCGACCAAGGCCACCTGGCCGACCTCCGCCCCGGAGCCGAAGAAAAGCCGGGCGGGAGCGGCGATCGCCAGGTCGAAGAGCGGCGGCCAGATCCAGATGCCCCCCTCGGGATGGTTGAGGTAAGGGTCGAACACCGGCACCCGCGGGAAATCGCGTACCGTGGCGGCGGCCCGCCGCAGGTGGCCGTAGTCGTCGACCGAGAGCAGCCGCAGGCCGCCCGTGGTGAGCGCCGGCAGGGTCACCAGGCGCAGCACGAAGGCGAGCGCCAGCGCGCAGGCGAGGAAGAGCGCCGCGCGGCGGAACGCGCCGCGCCGTGGGCGATCCATTGCCCCGAATCGTACCGCAGCCTCGGCATCCCGCATCCGGTTGCGTAGGACTGGCTCCGACCGGTCCCCGGCCGATCGCCGACGCGAGGTCGCGACGCAGGCTGCTGGCCGAATCCGCGGCCCGCTGCAAGACTCTCCTCAGTGCTGCCGGGCCAGCCTGCGCCGGCCGCCGCGACGTGAAGAGAAGCCGAGGGAGACCGATCATGAACGGCACGACCGCAGCCGTGAGAAGTCTGCGCACGGAATACCTGGAAGCCTCGAACACCGCCTTGGGCCAGCTGACCGCCTTGATCCATCGCCTCGAGCAGGCGCCGGCCGAGCGCGGCGTCCTCGACGAGCTGCTGCGCACCTTCCATCATCTTGCCGGCTCGGGAGGCACGTTCGGGTTTCCCGAGATCTCGGAGACCGCCGCCCGAGCCGAGCGGCTGGTGTCGCGCCTGCTCCTGGCCGGCGCGCCGCCGGAGCGAGCAGAGATCGATCGGCTCGCCGGCTGCGCCGAAGACGTCGGCCGGCTGCTCGGCGAGGCGCTGCGCGCCCCGGCCGGCGGGACTCCAGGCCGCCAGTGCGGCCGGCAGCAGCGCGAGGTCCTGCTGGTCACCGGCGAGGAAGCGGTCTACTTCCAGCTGGCGCGCATCATCGCGCTGCTGGGCTGGAAAGTGCGGTGGGCGTCCGGGTTCACCCAAGGACGCCGGGAGCTGGCCGCCGGCCTGCCCGACCTCCTGGTGGTCGCGAGCGACCTGCCGGACGGCTCGGGCCATGGTTTGGTCGGATTCTTGCGCGAGCAACCCGAGGGAGACCAGGTGCCGGCCTATCTGGTGGCCGCTCACGGGGCCGGATGCGACCAGGCCACGGCCATCTACAGCGGCGCCGACGGGGTCTTCCAGCGGCCCATCGATTGGAGCGAGGTGACCCGGCAGCTCGTCCGCTGCGCAACCGCCGGCGTGTCCGGCCGCATCCTGGCGGTCGAGGACGATCCCTGGCACGCCGCCTTCATCCGCTCGGTCCTCGAACCCGAAGGCTACGAGGTCCGCTGCTGTGCCGATCCGGCTCTCTTCACGACCCAGCTCGAGGCCTTCCGGCCCCACCTGGTGCTCATGGACGTGCTCTTGCCCGGGGTCTCCGGCTACGAGCTGGTGCGCACCTTGCGGCGCAGCCAGCGGCACGCCGCCCTGCCGGTGATCTTCCTCACCACCCAGGGACAGATCGAGGACCGCATCCAGGCCGTCGCCGCGGGTGGCGACAACCATCTGGTCAAGCCCGTGCCCCGCCACCTCCTGCTCCAGGAGGTCAAGGCGCGCGTCGCACGCGGCCGCGCCATGCAGGCCCTGCTCGAGCACGACGGGTTGACCGGCCTGCTCACCCATGCCGCCTTCATCGAGCGGGCGCGGACCCTGGCGGCGGCGCAGCGGCCGAGCGAGGTGCGGACCGCGGTCTGGGTGATGATCGATTTCGATCACTTCAAGAGCATCAACGACCGCTTCGGACACCCCGCCGGCGACCGCGTGCTGGCGGAAGGAGCCGCGCTCTTGCGCCGCCACGTGCGGCGCGGCGACGCGGTGGGCCGCTACGGCGGAGAAGAGCTGTGCGTTCTCTTCGCCGACGTCCTGCCGGAGGACGTCGAGAGGCTGATCGACCGGCTGCGGCAAGAGTTTTCAGGCGTTCGCTTCGAGGGCCCGGACGGCAATCCGTTTTGCGCCACCTGGAGCGCGGGCGTCGCCGCCCTGCGGCCCGGGATGAGCTGGCAGGCATGGCGCGAGGAGGCCGACCAGGCGCTCTATCGGGCCAAGACCTCCGGCCGCAACCGCGTCGAGCTCGCTCGCGAGCGCCGCGCCGTCGCGGCGGCGCTTCCGCCGGCAGCGATCGACGCATTTCGCGGCGCCGGCGAAAATACCGCGGTTCCGGCACTGGTGAACTGAGGAGGGCTCGGGGGAAGGGGATGCCCTGACGGTCAGGCGCGTCGAGATCGAGCTGCGGATCGCTCGCTGGCACCTGGAGCGGGTGGGCGGTAATGAGAGTGCCACACGACCAGGCCGGCCTGGTCGGCTGTGTAGTAGGGGACAAAGTCGTCGGCTCGACGTACTTCGAGTACACCTGGGGTGGCGGACCCCCGCGCCATCGATTCTGGCGAGTCCGCTGCCGCGGGCTCTTAGCATCCAGGCCCGTTTGCGACCTGCCGGGAGTGCCGCCGACCTGCCGGGAGTGTCGCCAATGGCGGGAGCGGCGACCAATGGCGGGAGCGGCGGCCGGCCCCTACTAGCGACGGACGCGCATGAGAAAAGCGGGCTAAACTGGACACGCGCCGGCGGCACGGGGGGAGCGACTATGGCCAGGATCGCGGGTACCGATTTCGACGTATTCCAGATCTGCCTCGGCGGCAACGTCTTCGGATGGACGGCGGACGAGAAGCAGTCGTTCGCGGTCCTCGACGCCTACGCCGAGGCGGGGGGCAACTTCGTCGACACGGCCGACGTCTATTCAGTGTGGGCCCCGGGACATGCCGGCGGCGAATCCGAAACCGTCCTGGGCCGGTGGATGGCGGCACGCAAGAACCGGGGCCGCATGGTCGTCGCCACCAAGGTCGGCAGCTTCCCGGGCCTCGACGGCCTGGCGGCAGGGACGATCCGCGCGGCGGCCGACGCGTCGCTCCGCCGCTTGCAGATCGACCGCATCGACCTGTACTACGCGCACCGGGACGATCCGAAAACCCCGCTCGAGGAGACGCTGCGCGCCTTCGACGAGCTGGTACGCGCCGGCAAGGTCGGCGCCATCGCGGCCTCCAACTTCAGCGCGGCGCGGCTCGCCGAGGCGCTCGCCCTCTCGCGGCGCGAACGCCTCGCCCGCTACGTGGCTCTCCAGCCGCACTACAACCTGGTCGAGCGCGCCGGATACGAGAGAGAGCTCGCCGGACTGTGCGCCCGCGAGGGGCTCGCCTGCTTTCCTTACTACGCGCTGGCCAAGGGCTTCCTCACCGGCAAGTATCGTCCCGGCGCGGGAGTGCAGAGCGCGCGCGCCGAAGGGGCGAAGAAATACCTCGACGCGCGCGGCCTGCGCATCCTCGCCGCGCTCGACGGCGTCGCCACCGCGCACCAGACCACCGTCGCGGCGGTGGCCCTCGCCTGGCTGCTCGCGCAGCCGACAGTCGTCGCGCCGATCGCCAGCGCGCGCACGCCGGAGCAGCTTGCCGAGCTGCTGCCGGCCGCGACTCTGCGCCTGACGCGCGAGGAGGTCGAGCGGCTGAGCGAAGCGTCAGGCTGAACCTTCTGGCGCGGCGTGCCAGGTCGATCGATCATGCAGCCCGAGAACTATCCGAGCCATCCGAGCCATCCGAGCCATTCGAGCCATTCGAGCCTGGATGAGCAGCACCTGCGAGTGCTGTCGGTGCTCTATTTCGCCTACGGCGGCAAGGCCGGGTTCCTTGCCCTGGCCGTGCTGCTGCTGCCGGTCGCCGGATGGTTGATGCCACCTCCGGGCACGGCCTGGATGAGCTGGCCGTGGGGCGATCCGGTGGTGCCAGGCTGGCCTTGGAGCGATCCGGCGGCGGTTCCAGGCTGGCCGTGGGGCGAGCCGGCGGCGACTCTCGTCGGCTGCCTGTTCATGGCGATCGGGGCTTGGCTGTTCCTGGTCTTCGCGACGATGGCCGCGCTGCGGATCACGACCGGACTGGCCCTGCGCCGGCACCGGCACCGGACCCTATGCCTGACCGGCGCGGCCTTGACCACGCTCCAGGTGCCCATCGGCACGATCCTCGGTATCGCCACCCTCGTCGTTCTCCTACGCCCTTCGGTGGAGCAGCTCTTCGGCGCCACCGCCAACCAACCTCCCAGCAGCGCGCCGAGGAAATAGGCGCGCTGCTGCCATTCGCGCCGACGCAATGGGCGCGCTGCTGCCATGCACGCCATAGCAGCAGCGCGCTCTGCCCGCCGCTGGAAGCTCGCCTGTGGGATAGCGCGCTGCTGGGTGGCGCGCTGCCGCCACCCGCGTCGAAGAGCTCGACGCGCTGCGGGGGCGGCCTACGGCGGGATCAGAATGCCTCGGTATCGGCGGCGCTTGCCAGGTGGAAGGGGGGATTGTGGTAGGTGCGGCCGGCTCGAGTGGGGGAGAAGTTGTCGGTCACGGTGAGGTCGAATTCGACATCGGTGAGCGAGGCGTAGAACACCCAGAAATGGCCGTTGACCGGCGTCCCGTCGAGGAGCTTGACCGCCAGCTCGAAGTCGTTCGGTCCGAAGAACCAGAAGTAGCCGCCGCCGGGATAGAGCTGCACCGCCTCGCCGGCGCCCGACCTGCCGCTGCGCGGTTCGCGCCAGGCCACCGCGACCGAGAAGCGGCTCCGGGTGAGGCACAGGCTCTCGGGCAGGCCGTGGCAGGGGTCGGCCGCCGCCAAAGGCACAACCGCGCCGCTGCCGTCGGCGCTCGCGAGACCGGCCGCGGGCACGCCGCCCGGACTCTTGGGAGATTGGGTCGCGGCCTGGCTCGAGCCTCCCGCGGGCATTGCCACGGCGGCGCCGCCCGCTCCCGCCGCTCGAGTCAGCGGAAACGCCTGCGTATCGGCGAGGCTGGCCAGGGTGCCTGCCGGATTGTGGTAGACGCGCTTCTCGCCCGTCGTGGTGTCGGTCGCCGTGAGATCGAACTCGACGTCGCTCAGCGAGGCGTAGAAAAGCCAGTGATGGCCGTTGACCGCCGTGCCGTCGACCATCTTGACGATCAGCTCGGGATCGTCCGCGCCGAAGAACCAGAGCGTGCCGGTCTGCGCGGTAAGCGGTACCGGATGTCCGGCACCAAGGCCGCCGGAGCGCGGGTCGCGGAACTGCACGTCCAGCCGGAAGCGATTGGCCTCCAGGCAGAGACTCCCGGGATCCGGCGCGCAGCCGTCGGTGCGATAGCCCTGCAGGAGCTCGCCCCCGCTGCCGGCCCACAGGACATGCCAGCTCCCGTCGCCCCCCGCGAAGACCTGCTGCGCCTGGTGAAATCCTGCACTCGAGTCATCCACCTTGACGGGTTTCCCCAGCGGCGCTCCCGTAGCGTCGATGAGCTGCGCGAAGGCATTGAGCGCAAAGTCATGGAGAGGCGAGCCGATCATGTTGGTCCAGGCCACCATGGTCCTGCCCCCGAGGTCCATGGCGAGGTCGG
This sequence comes from Thermoanaerobaculia bacterium, assembly GCA_035544895.1. GTDB lineage: Bacteria > Acidobacteriota > Thermoanaerobaculia > Multivoradales > UBA5704 > JASLEW01. The sequence goes on along the minus strand of DASZZM010000095.1, from coordinate 22,060 downwards.
CCAGGACTGGATGAGAGACCGGACCCTGTTCGGCGACCGTGAGCGGAGGACCGAGCGGATTGCCGGCGACGTCGAAGAGCCGCACCAGCACGGAGCCCTGGGGCTGGAGGAAGGGATTGCTCGTCATCCAGGCGAAGGCCAGGCGGCCGGCCGGGTTCGCCGCCAGCGCCGCGGGACCCCCGGCATCGCCGGTCACCGCCTGGACCGCCGTGCCGACGGCCGTGCCCGCCGCGTCGAAGCGCTGGAAGAAGAGGCCCTGCCCGAACTGGCCCCAGGCCGTCACGAAGCCGCCGTCCGCCAGCGCCGCAACGCCCAGATTGCGGAGCGCAAAGCCGATGACCACGGGAGCCTCCGCGGAGAGTGGTTGTCCGCTCGCGTCGAAGCGGCGAAAAACCAGATCGAAGCCTAGGGAATTGAGGCCACGCAGCCAGCTGACCACGAACCCGCCGGACGCGAGGCCGGCCAGGCGCACGTCGATGGCCGGGAGGCCGCCGCTCGGGCTCACCTGGATCTCATTGCCTTGGGGACGGCCGGCCGCGTCGAGCAGCCGCGCCGAGATGGTGTAGGGATCGCCGGCCGCGGCGGGACTGCCATTCGCCAGGGGCGTCGAGGCGCCGCCGAAAGGGAGAGGGGGGATGTTCGACCGGACCTCCCAGGCGACGGCGAACCCGTCCGGGGAGAGGGCCGTGATCGCGGGACGGACCTGGTTGTGGCCGAGGCCGGTGAGCTGGCTGGGCGTCTGCTCTCCTCCAGCCGGCGTACCGTCGGGCCCGAAATGCTGGAGATGGACGGTGCTGACGAAGAGAGAGAACTGAGGGCCGCCGCTGGTATCGACGGAGGCGATCTCCAGGGAACCGTCCGGCGCGGCCGCCACCGCCGCCACCGTCCCCGCTCCCTGCAGGGGAATCGGCGGGCCGGCCGCGAACAGCGCCGGGCCCGCTGCCGCGCGCGCTTCACCCGAAGCGGCGCCGGCGCAGGCGACGGCGATGGCAACGAGAGCTGCTGGCACCTGAAGCTGACGTCGTGAGGTCCGGCCCATGTGCTCCCCCCTCGAATGGCACGAATCCCTGCGATGCGGCATGCGGTTCTTGCCCAGCAAATGGTACCATAGCATAAATGGTACGGCGGATGGAAGCCGCCCCGGCGATGTGCTAAGTTGAAATCAGTGGTCAAGAGACTCCGCGCGGCACCAACCGTCGTCTTGCTGGCAGCCCTGATCGCGCCGCTGCCTGTCGCGGCGGTGCGAGGCCGGGCCGGCCTGGCGCCGATAACGCCGGCGTGTGTCATGAGGTCCGGCTGCAGCTGCCCCATGCATCAGGGGCAGGGGGCGCGGGGTGACGCCTGCGCCCACCACCTGGCTGCGGGCGCTGCCGGCGGCAAGGGTCCCGGCGCCGCCGTCGAGAGCTGCTCGCTCGCGTGCTCGCGCGGCGCCGCACCAGCCATCCAGGGCAACGACCTGCCCTGGCGGCCCGGCGTCCTGCGCGCGGCCGTGTTTGCGGCGCGGCCGGCGGCGAGCGGCGACCGCCTGCTCGCGGCCATGGCCAGCCCGCCGCGCGAACCCCTGCATCTCCCTCCGACTCCTCCTCCCCGCGGCTCCCACTCCGCCGGCTAGCGAGCTCAGCTCTCCCGGCCGCCGCCGCGCGCTCGGGAGGCGGGCTCGCCACCTGTCCATCGCGAGCTCCGTGCTCGGCTCGGCGTCGCCCGGCGCGTTCGGAGCCAACGGCAACACACCAACCTCCTCGTCGCGGAGAAGGAGTCGTTCCATGAAGCGTTTTGATTACATTGGCCTGGCGATGGCCCTGCTGGCCGCCGGCCTGCTGTCTTCGTCCCCTGCCGCCCACGCGTGCTCGATCTGCCGCTGCGGCGACGCGACCTTCAACGCTCTCGGCACCAACGTCTACTCGGCGGTCAACCCCTTCCGCGTCTCCCTGGACTGGGAGCGCTTCGACAAGACCCAGGGCGCGATCGCCGCCGGGGGGCGCGAGGCGGTGGTCGAGAACCGGCTCACCGCCGGGCTGTCCTACACCTTTGCCGACCGGGTGATCGCCGTCGCCCGGGTGCCGCTGAGCTCCCACCACCTGACTTCGCAGGACCTCGAGACTTCCAGGACCACGACCGCCAGGAGCCTCGCCGACCCGGAGCTCTACGTGCTGGCGCGGTTGTGGGCGTCGAATTTCGCGCCGGGGCTGGGACGCCGAGCCTGGGTATCGGTGCTCGGCGGCGTCAAGACCAGCTGGGGCAACAACGACGTGACGCGCAACGGCGTGCGCCTGGACGAGCATCTGCAGCCAGGCACGGGATCGACGGATTACTTCACCGGCCTCTCCGGCCTCTACCTGCTCGACTCGCGGTCCTCGCTCTTCTCTTCGGTCCAGGTGCGCTATCCCGGAGCCAATCACTTCGGGTACCGCTACGGCAACATCAAGCTCGCGAACTTCGGCTACGAGCACAAGCTGGGGACGCAGCTCGACGGCGTGATCGATCTCAACTACCGTAACGCCGCCAAGGACCGGGTGGATCCGGACACCGGGCTGGACGCGGACACCGGCGGCACGATGCTCTACCTGAGCCCGAAGCTGAGCGTCGACGTCGGCCGCGGCGTCGTCGCCCGGCTGGCGGTGCAGGTGCCGGTCGTCAGCCGGCTCAATGGCAACCAGAAGGAACGGGTCGTCGCCAACGCGGGGTTCACCGCCCTGTTCCGCTAGCCCGGATCGCAACGAAGCGCCGAGGACTTCGACTCGCGTGTTCGGGACAACTAGTGGCCTGTAACGTCCGGTTCAATACCAGCTGGCTGGTCTTCGACGGCATGGGCGGCGTTGCGCCTCCTCGACGTACTCCCTGGTACGCCTGCGGAGGCGCGCCTAGCCCCTGCCGCCGAATCCTGCGCCATCTGGTATCGAATCCTCCGTTACAGGCCACTAGTCGAAGATCCGATGAACGATCGCGTACTGGACCAGGTCGGAGTTCTCGGTCAGTAGCATTTTCTCCAGGATACGGGCACGGTAGGTGCTGACCGTCGGCACGGAGAGGTGGAGCGCCTCGGCGATTGCCGTCACGGTCTTGCCCGAGGCGAGGAGCCGGAAGACCTGAAACTCCCGGTCGGAGAGCAGCTCATGGGGGGCCGTTCCGGGCGCGAGGCCCACCTGTCCAGCCAGCCTCTCTCCCAGGCTCGAGCTCACGTACTTCCTTCCCGCCAGCACGGTCTTGACCGCGGTGACGAGGTCGGCGGCGGCTGTCTTCTTGGTCACGTAGCCGGCCGCCCCCGCGCGCAGGGCATGGACGGCGAATTGATCTTCTGGATGCATGCTGAGCACCAGGATCGGGAGGTTGGGCCGAGACTGCCGCAACTCCTTGAGCACGTCGAGCCCGCTCTTGCCTGGAAGCGAGATGTCGAGCAGGACCACGTCCCACACGGCTGCCCGCGCGAGGCGAACCGCCTCTTCGCCGCTCGCCGCATCGCCGAAGACCGCGTCCGCGATGGACTCCTTGAGGATCTGCCGCAAACCCTGCCGCACGACGACGTGGTCGTCGACCAGGAGGATCCGCGTCATCGCAGCACGGCTGCCTCGGCCGGGGGGTGCCGGTCAGCCGCAGGGCAGGGCGTTGGTGTCCTGAACGGGCGCCGCGGCGTGGCTGTCGGCGTTGTTGTAGGTGGCCTGGGCGCCGGTTGCCGTGTCGGTGACGGCGATGGTGAAGCCGACGTTGGTGGTGGCGGCGTAGAAGACCCAGAAGTGCGAGGTGAGGCCGCAGCCGTTGAGCACCTTGACCAGGATCTCGGGGTTGTCCTGGGCGAAGAACCAGAAGAGCCCGCCGTGGTCGCTGCCCTGGGGGGAGAGCTGGCTGGCGGTGCCGGGGCCGTAGTGCCCTCCGCCCTGGGTGGTGTGGACGTCGACTTGGACGGAGAACCGGCGGTCGCCCGGCTTATCGTCAATGCACAGGGTCGAAGAGCTGGCCACGCAGGGTCCCGTGGCGGTGTTCGGGGTCAGCCATTGCCGGATGGCGCGATACGTCACGAAGAACGCGCCGTCGAAGTCGAGGTTGGCGTAGTTGCAGGCGTCGTCGGGGTTCGGCCCGCACCCGCCGTGCAGCTGTCCGACGACCTGGCCGTTGGCGAGCAGCAGCGGCGCTCCGGAGCTGCCCGGGAACGTGGCGCCGCTGACCACGCCCAGGAAGATGGAGTTGGGGTCCGCCGGCTCGCACTGTTTCGGCGGTGTCGTGGTGAGCGCGTACTTGGTAAACGTCTGGGGCAGCACCTGCGTTCCGGGCACCGGGTGCGAGAGCCGAAACAGCGGTGTATTGGCCTGCAGCACGGCAGGGTCGGCGTTCCAGCCCAAGAAAGCGCGCTTGCCAGGCGCGCCGAGCAGCTTGACGAAGGTGAAGTCGGAGCTGGCGCCGGTGGCGAGCAGGGTGGCGCCGTTGCTGCGGGGCATTGCGTCCTCTTTGGGGGCGGCTCCGTTGCAGCGCGTCGTCTCGTAGTCGAAGAAGGCCTCGAGGCTCGACGCGGCCGCCTGGTCGGAGAGGCAGTGGTGAGCGGTCAGCAGGTAGGGGATGCCATCCTGCGCCTGGTCATTGAGCAGGCCGCCCGAGCACAGGAAGCTGGCGCCGTTGTCGATGAACTGGAGCTGCGCGATCGCGGCCCGGTAGCTGGCAACGTTGGGAAGGTCGTTGTCGGTCGTGCACATGGCGTCGACCAGGCAGGAGCTCGACACCGCCGCGGGATGGTCAGACCCGGAGGCAGAGGATGGCGCCGCACCGGCGCGCTTCTGGGAGACAGTGCCCGGAAAGGCTCCCCCCTGGGCCGGCGCCAGGTCGACGAGCTCCAGCACCTCGCGCAGCACGAACCCCGCCGCGGCGGTCCCGGCGAGCGCCTTGACCGGCACCCGCGCCTCGAACAACAGCGACTCGCCGGCCACGCTCGGCGTCCACAGGTCCCCGCCCGGAGCGAGCAGCTCGAGACCGAACTCCTGCGGCGAACCGCCCAATCCCGACACCACCATCCGGGTGCCGGGCGGCAGGCGCACCTCGGCGAGGTGGAGGCGCAGGCGGTAGGCGGTGCCCACCTGGATGTGGGTGCCCCAGGCCAGCCAGCCCGGCTCGGCGTCCACCAGGTAGCCGCCAAGGGCGGCGACCGGCGAGGAATGGCCGGCCGAAGAGGACGACAGGCGCACCTCGAGTAGCTGCGGCAGCGGACGGGCGAAGCCGTTCTTGAACGGCAGCCTGCCGGTGGCGTTCCAGGCCTGGAGGGACTGGACCTGGTCGATCGCGCCCTCGACCGCGGGCCGCAAAATGTGCAAGGGGGCCTGGCCGAGCGCCTGCTCGAGGCGCAGCCGGGCGGGGGCCGAGCTTTTCTGTATCGCCGCTGAGGACGGCATGAAGGCCGGGCCCATGCTCTGAGCGCGGCCCGCGGAAGCCTGGCCGAAGACTGCGAAAACGGTCAGGTTGAGGACAATCGCGAGCACCCTGTGACGAAGCATCTTCGCTGTCCCTTCCTTTCCGATCTTTTCTCAAAGAGCGCAGACGGTCCCCGGCCGTGCGGTCCAATCCGCACTTGGTGACGTGCCGCCACGCAAGGGGAAGAGAAGGACTGCAAGGAGGAGCGCGCCGGAGCCAGCCGCGTCCTTACGGCGCCGGGCTCAGCAGGCCCCGGTCACTTCAACTATGGGCAGGAAGCAAAATTCGGGCCGTCGCCATCAACCCCGCTCGGCCGCGGAGCCGGCGGGGACTTCGGCGAGGGTTTCGGCGCGGGGCGGGTGCAGGGTGACCTCGCCCAGGCCGTCGAGCTGGCGCAGCAGGGTCTCGGCCGGCCCTACGGCGACGACCGCGATGTGCTCCGGATCGAGACGCCGCTGTGCCAGCTCCAGGAGCTCTTGGCGGGTCAGCGAGGCCACGCGCTTCATGTAGCGGTCGAAGTAGTCGTCGGGCAGGCCGTAGATCGCCAGGTTCTGCAGCCGGCGGGTGAGGTCGGCGATCGTCTGGAAGGTGCAGGGAATGATGCCGAGGACATAGCTGCGGGTGTCTTCCATTTCCTCCGGCTCGACCAGCTCTTCGCGGATGCGCCGCAGCTCGGCGAGGACCTCGCGCGCCGCCGCGCCGGCCGAGCCGGTCTCCACCGCCGCGCTGACCGCGAAGGGACCCGGGCCGAGCCGCCCGGAGAAACGACTCGACGCGCCATAGGTGTAGCCGTGCCGCTCCCGCAGATTGAGGTTGATGCGGCTGGTGAACTTGCCGCCGAGCAGCGAGTTGAGCACCGAGAGGGCCATGTAGTCGGGGTGGTGATGCGGGACTCCGGCGTGGCCCAGGCGGAGCTCGGTCTGCGCCGCGCCAGGGCGGTCCACGACATGGACGGCGATGCCTGGCAGAGGAGTGGGACGGATCTCGGGCGGGGAAGGCGGCCGCGCCGAGGCTCCTTCCGCGCCGGCCGGTCCGGCAGCGCGGTCGAAGGCGGACACCACCTCGCCGAGCAGCGCCTCGGGGTCGAGGTCGCCGACCGCGATCAAGGTGGCGCCGCGCAGGGGATAGTGCCGGCGGTAGAAATCCACGATCGTGTCGCGCCGCAGGGCGCCGATCGAGGCCGGGCTGCCAAGCGGCGAGTGGGCATAGACCGTGCCGCGGTAGATCACCTCCGCCAGCCGCTCGTCGGCCAGCAGCGACGGATCCTGGCCGCGGCGCAGGATCTCGGCAAGCCGCTCGCGGCGCAGCCGTTCGAGCTCCTGGCCGGGAAAAGTAGGCGAGGTCGCGACTTCGGCGAGGAGGTCGATACCCGCCGCGAGATGGCGCGACAGCAGCCCGGTCGCCAGGTAGCCGACGTCCCAGTCGGCGCCGGTCGCCAGGTGGCCTCCCAGCCCCTCGACCCGGGCCGCGATCTCCATCGCGTCGTGGCCGGCCGTGCCTTCGTCGAGCAAGCCGCCGGTAAGGGTGGCGAGCCCCGCGGCTCCCGCCGGGTCGTACTGCGCGCCGGCGGGAGTGAGCAGCTCGAGGCTGACCAGGGGCACCCCGGGGAGGCGGGCCGCCAGCACCTGCAGACCCGAAGGGAGGGTCTGCCGCTCGAAGGCGGGGAAATGGAAAGGTCGGATCTCGCCGGGCGGCGGCGGCACGGAGCGGTCGAGCGCTGCCGGTCTCATCCGTTGCCGGCCCGCGGCAGCACGGTCACCGAGACCCGCCCGCGCTCGTCCAGGAAGCTCGCCGCGTACTCGTGCACGTCCGCGGGCTCGATCCGGCGATAACGGTCGGCTTCCGCCGCGACGCCCGCGGGATCGTCGAAGTAGGTGGTGAACTGACAGAAGAGATCGGCGCGGTTGCCCAGCATCTGGAGACCGCCGAAGTGCGCGGTCAGCATCCGGTTGCGCGCGTTTTCCAGCGCGGCCGGGTCCGGGGGAGCGGCGGCCACCCTCGCCAGGTGGCCGAGGAGCGCCTCCTCGACCTCGGCGATGGCGACACCCGGGCGGGCCGTGGCGATGAGCACCAGGCTTGCCGTGGCCTCGAAGGGATTGAGATAAGCGCTCACGTCCTGCGCGATCTGGCGGTCGTAGACCAGATCGCGGTAGAGGTCGGTCGATTTGCCGCCGGCGAGCATGGAGGTGAGCAGGTCGGCCGCGTACCACAGACGGTGGCCGTAAGCCGGCGCGCGGAACGCCAGGTAGACGCGCGGCAGGCGCACGTTGTCCTCCAAGGTGGCGCGGCGCTCGCCGCCGAGCGGCGGCGGGTGGGCGACGCTCGGGGGCAACGGCGGCAGCGGCGGCCCGGCGGGAATCTCCGCGAAGTAGGCCTCGACGCTGGCGAGCGCCGCGGCGGGCGAGAAATCTCCGGCCAGGGTCAGCACGGCGTTGTTGGGCGTGTACCAGGTGCGGAAGAAGAGGCGCACGTCTTCCAGGGTGGCGGCGGCGATGTCTTCCATGTAGCCCATGACGGGCCAGTGATGGGGGTGCTCGGGCGGGTAGAGGAGCTCGTTGAGGCGCTCGCTGGCACGCCCATAGGGCTGGTTTTCGATGTGCTGGCGGCGCTCGTTCATGACCACCTGGCGCTGGGTCTCGAGGTTCTCGCGGGTGAGGGCCGGGAGGAAGAAGCCCATGCGGTCGGACTCGAGCCAGAGCCCGAGGTCGAGGTGGTGGGACGGGAGGGTCTCGTAGTAATTGGTGCGGTCGTACCAGGTGGAGCCGTTGGCGATGCCGCCGACTTGCTGGATGTAGCCGAAGTGCTGGTGGGTGGCGACGTGCTGGCTGCCCTGGAAGAGCATGTGCTCGAACAGGTGGGCAAAGCCGGTGCGGCCGGGCCTCTCGTTCTTCGAACCGACGTGGTACCAGAGGCAGACGGCCACCAGCGGCAGCGAGGTGTCCTGATGCAGGATGACGCGCAAGCCATTGGCCAGGGTATGGCGCTCGAACGGCAGCGTCGTGGCAAGGTTCATCGGGAAGAAGCGTTGCAGTTGCGGCTCATGGCAGCGGTGCGCCGCAGCGACAGTCTATCATTGAGCCTTCCGATAGCAGGCTGTAGCTTGTGGCGATGAGCAGTGGTGGTGCAGGGACCTGCGAGGGGTCACCCGAGGTCCAAGGACCGTTCTCTCCTAGCCGTGGTCGCCGATACAGGCCAGGGCGACGAGGGCGATCCGTGTCGGCGGGCGGGATCTCATGGCCATGCGGCGTCAGTCGGAGTCAGGGCACGAAGTAGCCGTTGACGTCGATGATCATGTGCGTCGTGCCGCCGCCCGCGAGGTGGGCGTCGGCGGCGATGCGGCCCGTGCCGTCGGCGGCCAGCATGACGATCGCGTTGTTGGCCCGCGTCTGGTTGGCGCCGAAGCTCAGGGTGCTGACGTTGGGCTCGCTCGCGCCGCCGGGATAGAGGGCCAGGAAGCCGCCGTTGCTCGGTTGGGTGATGGTGACGTTGAGCGAGACGGCCGCGGCGGTCCCGGCGATCCCGCAACTGCCGGCCAGTGTGACCGGAAGCGGCGTGCCGGAGCTCAAGGGCTGGCCCCCCTGGCGGGTGTCGAGCACGCGGCACGGCGTGACGGTGTAGAAACCGGTTTGCGGCAGGACCGTGATGATGACCTGCGCGGTGTTCGCGCTCTGCCGCCCGCGCGAATCGGTCACGGTCAGGCGGGCGGGGTACTCGCCGGGGATGGTGTAGGTGTGCATGAAGCTCGGCCCCGACTGCGACTCGGCCGTGCTGCCATCGCCGAAGTCGAGCCGGTAGCCGGAGATGATGGCAGGGCTGGTCGAGCCGGAAGCGTCGAAGGACACCTGCAGGGGCGCCTTGCCCGACGCCGGCATGGCGGTCAAGGCCGCCACCGGCGGCGCCGGATTGCAGGCGGCGTTGCCGACCATCGTGTACTGGCCGTCGGCGGAAAAGTCGTTCGAGGTCGACTGATTGATCGGGGCCCCGTCGGCGCGGCCGGCGAAGGTGCGGGCCTCGACGGTGAGCAGCGTCTTGCCGGGTCCCAGGCCGTCCTCGAACAGCGCCGGGTCGACGGCGATGGTGATCAATCCCAGGGCGGGGTCGTAGCTGGCGGCGCCGGCGGCGCCGATCTTCTGCGGGACGTTGTGAACCGTGGTGTCCCCCGGCACGGGCGGGATCGGCTGCGGACTCGCGATGGTCCCGTACTCGAAGCTCGGGGTCCCGGCCGGGTCGGTCTTCATCGCCACGTAGTTGCGGTCGTTGCCGGCCGCGGTCGGCGACTGCCGGTTCCACAGGATGTACCACTCGCCGCTCTTCTGCGGACCGCCCGCGCCGGCGGGCTTGACCTGGAGCGTCCACACCAGCGCGCGCACGCCGCTGCCCAGGAAGGGTTCGGCGGCGAAGATGTGCTGGATGGCGAGCGAGGGGTCCGGCGGCACGTTCGGCGGGGCATGGCCGGGGTTGTTGGCAACCAGCACGCCCAGCCCGCTGCAAGGGCTGGCGGCCGCGGCCGGCACGGCGCTGGCGATCTCGCGGCAGGACGGGCTCTCGCCCTGGGCGTTGAGCGCGGTCACCTTGTAGAAGTACTGCGTGCCCGCGGCCGTGGAGCTGTCGACGTAGCTCGTGGCCGCGGCCCCGGCCGTGGCCAGAGGCGTCTCCGCGCCGCTCGCCGTGCCGCGGTAGATCTTGTAGCCGGTGATCGGCGAGCCGCCGCTGTCGGGGGCCAGCCAGCCGAGCGTCACGAAGCCGGTCGGGTCCGCCGTCGCCGCGACCAGGCGTGGCGCGCCGGGCAGGGCGGGTTCGACAGGGTCGAAGGCGGCGAACATCCGCTTGCCTCCCGACTGGCGGGCGATCGAGGCCTTGGCGGTGCGCGAGGAGGTGTAGGGCGGGTTGCCCTGCGCGGTGGCGGTGGTGCAGCCCGGCGGCACGCAGCCGTCGGCGAAGGCGACCACGATGCGCCCTTCCTTGTCCACCTGCATGTCGTTGAAATCGAGCAGGTTGCGGTCCGCGCCGCAGGTCGTGCCGGCGGTGCACACGGAGCCGACTTGCACCGGGTCGTCGGGAGTGGCGTCCACCGTGGTCCAGGTCGCGCCGCCATCGTAGGTGGTGGCGACGTAGAGGTGCCAGATGCCTCTGAAGCTGTTCATGTCGTTGGGATTGCCCGCCGCGGTCGTGCCCAGGAAGCCGACCGCCGCCCGCCCGGCGTCGCCGGCGGCCGAGATCACGAAATTGGCGTTCTGGATGCCCAGCGCGGCGCCGACGTAGGTGTCGTTGGTCCACGTCGCGCCGTGGTCCTTGGAAACGGCCACGTGCGGCAGTTGGTTGGTGTCGAGCCAGGTCAGGTAGACGTTGTTGCCGCCGTCGACCGCCACCGCGGGGTCGAGGTTGATGGACGCGCTGTTGGGGACCTGGCTCAGGGTCCAAGTCACGCCGTTGTCCCGCGACACCGACACCGCGGCGACCGAGGGAAAGAGGACGGCGTTGGGGCACTTGCCTTGCGGCACGTAGACGGTGCCGTCGGGGCCGACCTTGACATGGCCGTTCTGCGCCCCGGCCGGCTCGCAGTCCGGCGGGTGGACCAGCGGCACCTGCGGGCCGAAGGTCAGCCCGCCGTCGTCGCTGCGCGCGCAGAAGTTGTTGGCGATCGCCTGGCCGCAGTAGTAGACGGCGTTGGGATAGACGAGGCCGGGGTTGGGAAGCGGCGGGGCGTAGGGCCCGCCGCCCACCGTCTCGTGGTCCGGCGAGCCCGCCGGCGGCCCGTTCTCGGTCGGCGTGTAAGTCTTGCCGTCGTCGTCGGAGAAAGCCATGAAGCTCTGGCCCTCGCCGCCGATCAGGTCGAGCGAGAAGACGCGTCCGGTCCGGTGGTCCACCCAGCCGATCGGATCGGAGAGCACGAACTGCGACACGAAGCTCGACGACACGTCCTCCCAGACGTCGCGGGCGGGAGAAGAGCAGTCGTCGAAGCTGGTGCGCAGCGTGTTGGGGCCGGACTGGAAGAAGGTAACCCCGCCGGTGTTGACCTTGTCGTGTTTCAACGTGGCGTCGTTGGGGTTCCAATCGACGCCGATCGAAGGCTCGCCGGCGTTGTTGCCGAGAGTGGGAGGCGAGAGGTAGGTCTGGAAGCGCGCGGCGCCGGGGTCGGCGGCGCCCAGCGGGGCAGCCAGCAGGAGACCGGCGGCGCACGCCGGGATGATGGCCTGGCTAGCTGTTTTTAAAAACGAGCGCCCAGTGTGCTTTGACATCGTCTCACTCCTCAGAAATGAGCTCCGGTCGCGCGGCGACGCAATCCGGCGGCAACCAATTCGAGGTTTAACACAACGGTTTCGTCGCAGGGAATGAGGGAAAACCCCTAGCTGCGCCTGCCCTCCCGGCACGCGGACGCTGATGCAAAGCGCGCGCCCGAATCGATCGGATCGTTAAACGAAATTCCTACTGCGAAAGGGCGGGGGCGTCCCCTACGAAGGCAACCTGAGCGGGACCGGTCCGTCGAGGCTCGCCGGCACGGCGAAGTAATAACCCTGCGCGATGGTGACTCCCATGGCGCGCAGGGCGTGGAACTCCTCCACGCTCTCGACGCCTTCGGCGATCACGCGGGAGCGGATCTTTTCCGCCAGCACCACCAGGGTCTCGAGCAGGTTGCGCTTGATCGGGGAAAGATGAATGTCGCGCACCAGCGAGATGTCGAACTTCAAGTAGTCCGGCTCGACTTCGCCCACTGTCTGCAGCGACGAGTAACCCGCGCCCATGTCGTCGATGGCAATGGCGAATCCGATGCGGCGCAGGGCGGCGAGGCTGGCGCGGAACTCCCGCCATTCGGTGATCGCCACCCGCTCGGTTGACCTCGAAGACGATGTCGCGCGGGTCGCGGCCCGCCTTGTGGACCGCCTCGAGGAGCGGCGCCGAGGCCAGCTCGGGGTCGGCGAAGCCGTGGGCGGAACAATTGATGAATAGTTTCTGCGGCGTCTGCAAGCGCGCCGCGCCGCGGATCGCTTGCCTGCGGCAGAGGCGCTCGAGCTCGAGGATCTGCTCGGTCTCCTCGGCGAAGGAGAACAGCATCTCGGGGTTCTCGAAGATGTCTCCGGAGGGACCCGACGACAGCGCCTCGAAACCATGAATCATGCCGTCGTCGAGGCGCACGATCGGCTGGTAGCGGATCAGCACGTCGCGCGCGCGGCGATGTCCTGCGCGCCGCGGGTCAGGGTCTCGAGCGGCTCGACGCTCTGCGCCGCCAGCAGGATGGCGATCGCGACGCCCAAGGCCAGCGAGCCCGCCGACAGCCAGAGGATGCGCCAGGCCGACGCCATGGCCGCGGCGCGCAGGCTGTCGTAGGCGATGTAGAAGACCACCGAGTAACGATGCCGCCCCCACTCCTCGACGAAGGGCGCCGCCACCACGTAGACCGGTTTGCCGCCCCCGCTGCCCCCGCCGCGATCACCGCCCTCGGGGCTGGTCCATGCCGAGAGAGCCATGCCCTTGACCGCGCGCTGCAGGGCGCCGCCGGAGGCGGCCCGCGGGGAGCCGCGGGCAGGCTCGAAAAGCTGGCTTGCGAGCTCTCTGGAGTCGAACAAGAGGTGGCCGGCGGTGTCGTAGATCGCCAGGCGGGAGAGGTCCGGCTCGAGCCGCATGATGTCCAGGAGCAGCTCGCGGAACTTGCTGTAGCCGCTGGCGTAATAGGTTTCGTACGCCTTGCAGATCGGGCCCGCCGAGAGCTGCGCGTAGGCCTCGGCGCGGCGCTCGAGGTCCTCGCGCAGGTGGGGGCGGCCGGCGAGCGCCAGGACCAGGCTGTTGGCCGCCAGCACCAGCGCCACCAGCGCCGAGATGGCGAAAACGAAGCGCCGCCGCGGACTGCGGGTCCGCGGGACGCGCAACCGCCTCGTGCCGACCTGGCCCTCCTTCATCGTCGCGCCCTCATCCCGCTGCCCGCCACAGGTTGGCGGCGCGGATACGGAAGTCGATCCGCGGCGCCCATTCCACTTCCCGCCGCAAGCCCAGCAGGTCGTAGGGGACGACCAGCGGAATCAGCGGCAGGTCGGCGTCGAGCATGCGCATGCCGCTTTCCAGGATGCGGCGGCGCTCGTTCATCGAGAGAGTCGCGCCGCTGCTCTCGATCAGCCTGTCCAGCTCCGGGTTGCTGTAGCCGTTGGAGTTGCTGCCGCCGTAGCCGCGTGACGGGTCGCGGGTGTGGATCTTGTTGTCGAACAAGTCGCTGGCGTCCCCGGACGAGCACGACCAGGCGCCGTAGTAAAAACCCACCCGGCCTTGCAGCAGGCGAGGGTAGAGATCGCTCCACGGCCGCGGCTCGAGGCGCAGGCGGATGCCGGCCTCGGCGAGCTGGGCGCTCAGGGGTGCGAGCTCCTGGCCGGCGCGGTACTCGACGGCGAGGTCCAGGCCGCGGGGCCCGGGGATGCGGAGGTCCGAAGTCACCGGCCACGCGCAGAAGGTCCGCCGGACCGAGGCGGCGGGGCTGCGGTGGCGAGATGTGGACCTTGATAACAGGATCATTCGCCAACGTGGCGGGAAGACCGGCGCGCGGGTTGTGCCGCTCGGCTTTGCCGCGGTCGATCTCCTCGCCGCTGCCAAACCGGCCGAAGCGCAACCCGAGGACTACGTGTGTCCAGGAGATAGGCCGCGAGCGCCGTTCGTCGGCATCGACAAGGTGCGGCGCGCTCTCTATCAGCGTGCGGGCATCGACGGCCCGGGGCACGACCTGCATTCACTCCGCACGACGTTCAGCAGCGTCGCGGCCGACGTCGGCTACTCGGAGATCATTGTAGCGGCGCTCTTGGGCCACAGCGTAGCAGCCGGCGTAACTGCACGCTACATCCACCCTGATCGCGACCCGCTGCACCAAGCGGCAGACGTGACCAGCGCCACGATCGCCGCCGCGCTGGCCGGCCAGAAGCCGGCCGAAGTCGTTCCGATCGAGCGCCAGAGGCGAGGTTAGCCTCCAGCCCGCCGATGGCGACGAGCACGGCCGCGTTATCCTTCTCCAGGCCCGCTTTCACGTACAGACCATCGACCCACATGTACGTGGGCTCGAGGTCATCAAGCCGGCGGCGCCACCACTCGTCGTACTCGACTTGCCATTTTGGCCTTCAACCGTGCCGCGGTCGAGGCCGACAGCGGCGGTTCCTCGACAGCAGACCGCGTAGCGCCAAGTCGAAGTCGCCCTTAGCCAACCCATGCGGGTACAGCTCCGGGATCAGGCCGTCCACCTCGCGCGTCCGACTGAGCGAGCAGCGGCACCGCCCGGCTCTCGAACCGCTCCTCGCGGTCCCGCACCCGCGGCCGGCGAACCATGATCGTGCCGCTGCTCAGCCTCAGCCGCCGCGGCTTGCCGTGGCCGTTCCGGCAGCCGGCGTCCCCAAGTCCCTGTAGTAAGCTCACGAATGCCCCCGTCATGTGGGAGAAGCCCCGGGACCGAGCCGCCCTCCTCCCCCTCCGGGTCCGCCCGGACCTCGCGGCGTTCCGGGGCGCTCGCCGCCCCGTGCCTCGCTCGACGAGCCGCCGGTCCCGGCCCCGATCGTCGGCCCACCGGCAGGGGGCAGCGATCCTCAGAGATCCAGAGAGCCTAGAGCCCCCGGACAGCCCGCACCCTCATGGACCCACCCGCCCCGCACCTGCCCCTCCTCGAAGGCGACCCCGCGCGACAGGCCGCCGACGCGATCCGCGGCTTCCGCTATCAGATCTGGCGCAGCGTCGAGGCCTGGATCGGCCTCAAGGACGACCACCTCCTCGCCCTCGAAGCCGCCGAGGACTTCGACGTCCTCGGCCACGCCCTCGCGACCGCCAACCAGGTCAAAGACGTCGCCCGTCCCATGACCCTCCGCAGCCCGGAGGTCCTGAAGGCCATCGCCAGCTTCTGGGATCTCCGCGAAAGGAATCCCGGCCGCCCGATCCGGTTCCGGTTCCTGACCACTGCGTCCGCCGGCATCGAGAGAGGAACCCCCTTCGGACCCGGCACCCCTGGCCTTGACACCTGGAGGCGAGCGGCTCAGTCCGACGCTAGAATCGACCAGCTCAGAAGTTTCCTCATCGAGCAGGAGCTCCCGCCCTCTCTCATCCTCTTTCTCAAGACGACCACCGACGCCGAGATCCGGGAAAAGCTGCTGCAGCCGATCGAGTGGGCACTGGACCAGGGTCCGGCCGAGGAGGTTGAAGAGGCCGTGAAGGAGAAGCTGGTCCTCCTGGGAAACGAGCAGCTTGCCACCCCAGACGAAGCGGTCAAGGTCGCCGCCCATCTCTTCGCCGCCGCCTTCGCGGCAGCCTCTCGCAAGACCCGGCGACCGCTCCGCCGGAGCGACCTCCTGACCCTCTTCCGTCAGACGACCGCCCAGGCCTTCAACCGCGGGGAGGCCCTTGCCCTGGCGCGAGCTCACCGCCTCGTCCCGGACACGGTGGCAGCCGGTACGCCTTCGAGTGGGCGGACAGCTAGCTCTCATTATTACTCTGTGCGGGCAAGGTCTTTTGTAATTCTCCTGGCGACTTTCGTCTTCGCTTTCGCGATAGCAAGCTTATTTCTAGATCCGTTGTTGCACCATCCTAAAGGCAGTTCCGGCGAACATCAAGGCGGATCTGATGGCGCTCGTGGAAACACAGATGCTACAGCTCATCAATTCCCTCCTTCCAGCGAACACGGCCAGGGCACGACCGCCGGCAAATCCGCCGGACAAGGGTCTGATGCTGCACCTGAGCGAGCAGGCGCCGAGCGACCAGGCGGAGGCGGGTCTCCGGGAGAGCCGGGAAAGAGCAAAGAACCACCATCTTCAGTAATTGTTAAGCGTTATAATTCGGCGTGGACTTGGCTGTGCAGCGCTGTTAAAGAAGCGGATCCGGTCCGCGCCATCCAACTATTCCCTGGCGCAAAGGCACGGAAAAGCCGCCGCGATGATATTGCAGGCGTAGTCGCTGACAGATGGCTCGCAGACACGGCGGGATGGCACCTAGAGGCAGGGCATCAGACCGACGAGTCCGCCAAGGTGACATGGTATTACTGGAGTGTTAAGTCGGCACGGCAAATCTTCAAGTCGTTTTATAGTGCAAGTGCTATGTTAGGATCTTTCGGCACTGTCGAGGTTCTGGCGCCAGGCTCGTATTTCAAGACAACACTCATTGAGCATACCGGTCAGACCCGTGAGGTATGGGTTACCGTCCCTCCTGATCGTGAACAGGAAATTCTTATTCAGCTATCGAAAGAGGGTAGCCTGGATGGTACTGAGTTTGAGGTGTTCTGCGGCGCTATTATGTATGACCTTAAGCCCTTTAAGACAAGGTAGATGAGCGCAGCCAACAAGCCGTCAGAGAAATTATCCAGGTGGCGGCGTGCAAGCGGTCCTCGAGTTTGGCGAATCGGTCGAATCCCCATGGCGCTTGGGATTCGCATAAGTGACACTTGAGAACTGTGCGACTGATCGAACGTTGCTGCCAGCATTGCTGCTGCCGCCGCCGATCCCAAGGCGCCCCGACGCTGGGGTTAGCGGGGATGCTTATTGACACAGCAGGTCGATAACAACACCTAAATCATCAATCCAATCCACCATCAATGGATAGGGTCTACCGGCAGGACGCGCTCTGAGAATTTCACCAGGGTGCCCTACCGGAATGGCATAGTGAAGCGCTAGACTGCTTGCGGCTTGGTAACTCGTAGCATTTCGATGGCCGAAAAAATTGCGAAACACAGGGAGATCATTAAAAACCCTGCTTCCGATAGATAGTGCCGCCTGAACATCCGCTAGATTCGACGTGCCAAGGAAAGTTGCACATCTGAGAAGGGAGTGGGTGTCGTGCCAAGCTGGCTCGTCCCGGCGTGACCAGGTACCAGTGGCTGACGGCGGTCTCATGGGTCGCAACAGCGCCATTGCAACTATTAGTATATCGTGTGGCACGCTGATTCCGGGATGGCTTAGCGCTATCCGACCACCTGCGCAGCGAGAAGGTCGAAGTGCAAGAGAGAGCGTATATGAGCGAACGAAAAGTGACCATAGGTTGAGCGCCTCGACGGCAACATAGGACAAGAGTCGATTCGCTTCCGGTGGCGTAAGAGTAACGGCCCCAAGGCCAAGCGCACGAAGCCGGCGCACCCGCGCCTGTGCGACTCGGTTGAGCGTCTTGTAACTACTTGATAGTCGCATCGATCGGTCGCGACTCCAGAGCCCTCGAGTACCATTTGAACCTAGTCACCCTCTGGCTTCCAACGTTGGTCTTTTGGGCACCCGCGTCTACAAACTCACCGAAATGCCCAGCGCCTGACTCTAGGGCCTCGGCGAGCACGGAGAGATTTGCCTCCGCGAGCGCTTGGTTAATGGCCACGGACTGTCTGCGCCTGTAGCTCTGCTGAAGTTTCGCCGCCCGCTTGAGCGCGTGCGTCGTTGCCAGAAAGAGCGCATAGAACTGATGAGGCTTGGCTAGGGGCGATTTTCTTACGACAGGAAGAGTAACAAGCAGGCCTAAGCCTTTCTCAACGCGCGCCTCTAGTTCCCCTTCCTTCGCGAACTCGTGATCGTACTCTCTGTACAAACTGTTTAGCTCAGGTGCCTTGGTGGTCTGGATTCCGAAGAGTAAAGCGTGCGCGATTTCAGAGAACAACTTGGCGTCCTGAAATCGGCTTAGCTGGCGCTCACCAAATACGCCGAGGTTTACCAACGTCTGTGCATATTGCGTTGTCATTCCATGCACAAACCACTTGAAGGCTCCTTGGTATTCGGCATGACGTTTTTCCTCCGCATTCAGCGGCACAGTATAGGAGTTGATGCGGCGGAACACCTCGCGTATCTCCTCGTCAGTCGCTCCTACAAACAAATCGACTGGTAATCCATAAGAGAGAAAACGTTGCTTCATCTCGTCATCAAGTTCAGAGTACCTCCGGCCTGAAATCGCCGCTGGAGCACCCTTCCTGGTAATAGCAAAGAGATCATTGCTGAAACCAAGGATGGCTTGGCTTCTCTGCTGCCCATCGACTATTTCTTTCCTTGTTTCGCGGCTCTTAATATCAGTCACCTGGCGCAGCGAGAGCTTTGGAATGGGAAAATCAAGAAGAAGACTCTCAATGAGGAATGACCGCGCCGCCGCAGGCCATACCTTAGCGCTTCGCTGGTAATCCCTGTTGACAGTAATACTCCCGTCGTTGAGACCCTTGCAGTAGTCCGCGATTGTGACCTGGGCTTGCTGTACATTCACTTGCTATCCCTCCGTGATGCGCTTTCTAGTTGTTGTGTGGCGACAGAGCTGCCTTTTTAAAAAGGAGGACGCTCTCGGTGGCACAGGAAGCTTGTCGGTACTTGCGACTGCGCGGATTAACTGCTGCCTTTGTTCTTGCGTGGTGGAAATCAAAGCGCCCTCTCTCCGTCCAACCCAGCGCTTCTCCCATCTCTACTACGATCCGCTGTAGATCGGCACGTTCACCCTTGTAGAAGGAATCCTGAACTACAGTAATGCAGCAGGACCCAGGCTTCAGCACCCGATCGATCTCGATAAGGGACGCATAGAGACGCTCAAAGTAGCGTACAAACCCTCGCCAGTAATAGGTGCTCGAGGCTTTGGAGGAATGGGTACTCACGACCTGGAGAAAATCATTACAAGTGCCTCCCCATAGCAGGGTAGGACTTATTTGTGTTCCAGTGCAGTGCAGGGTTCCTCCGAGCAGGGCTTCCCGCAAGACCAAGAACCGCTCGGAGGACATGCCGAGAGTAGCAAGCTCCGCCCTGGTGGCAACAGCGTAATCGATTCTCGTGCAGTATGGTGGGGAGCAGAGAACGGCATCTATAGTGGAATCCTGGTCAGGAAGTCGGATGGAATTGGCCACCTTGATTCTAGGCTCTGCAGCAACGGAAGACTCGTCAGGGCGGCAATCAAGAGCAGCGGCGCGTGCTCGTAATCGATTTGTCATCACGCGTGCCTCTCCACGAAATTGCTCGCTAAGTGAAGACTGCGGTGGGTTTATCTGCTCGCTTGGACCATGTGGCACCTTAATCCAGGTTGGATTTGTTGAGATGAAACGAGCCAGATTAGCCCTCACAGTTCGGAAGAGGCAAACATAGAAAAAGGCTGCTAGTGTTGAGATTGTGTCCGCAACTTCTGCCTCGTAAGGGCAGACGACTTCGTCGTGGGAGACCAGTACTCGCTGAAGGCCCAGCTCGATGGCGCGCAAACATCTGGCCGCTGCGGGCATAAACCAGGCCGACAGCGGCTCGTGCAGTTCATCGTCCGGGGTAGTTGACGAGGCCTCGGCTAGGATCTCACTAGCGATGCTATCAACGCTCGGCAGAACACCAAGGTCCAACAGACGAGCTTTGGCGACAATGACCATTGAAGGGTTGAGGTCATATCCGACAGGGCGATGACCGAGAGCCCTTGCTACAGCAGTTGTCGTCCCCGAGCCGTTCCAGGGATCAAGCACCAATGATTGCGATGGTAGATCAAGCAGGGCGAGAGCCTCGGCAGCGAACCTCTCTGAGTAGCCGGCGTAATAGGAGTACCAGTTCTGGTTCGGCCTCGGCTTGGGACTAGTCACTGACCAGCTCGCCCCTTCGTCGTAGACTGTCACTCGGCCTCCGGTTGCACCTGCTCCCTAAACTGAAGACGGAAGGCGACTCGCCTTGGCTGACGCCAGGAGACCAAGCCCGCGTCTACTAACAGCGAGGGACCATGCATGATGATTTTGGGCTGGTAGGTGACGCTTCCAGTGCTGGCAGCCGCAGATCCTGCGAGCCTTTCCTGCGGTGGGGGGCCTTGAGCCTGCACAGAAGGTGCGGCAAACCGGGTCGATGAAGCTCCCTCGGTCAGTGGGTCCAGTTCGGTGCGCACAGCTCACGCGGGGCAGGGTAGCATACCCCCATTGGCGCTTCCTCGCCACCACCCCGTGCAGCCGGTTGGTGATACCCCGCATCCAGCAACCGGCGGCCGCTGCCCGCGGCGGCCGCCTTTCTTCGAGCACGTCGCCTCGGAGACAAGCTGGTGGTTATGCGAGCCCGGAAGCCTCCCACGTGGTATCCGCTTGTCTGGTGTGCGCCAGAGTCGTGCGCCGACTGCTGCCCAGGCGCTCCCCAGCCAGGAATCAGCGATTGGACCCGGCCGGAGCCTTGCGACTAAGATATTTATTGTCAGAGGCTTCCGTGGTGCCCCAGGGGTGGAATTGAACCGTCGACCCCGTGATTTCAGTCACCTCCATCTCAACCTGCGGGCACCCACGCTCAACCGCGCGCGAGCGCCCGCCGCATTCGCGGTTCAGTTTTGCCAATGCGCCCGCTGCTACACCACCCGCGAATACCTCGACGCCGACGCGTACAAGCGCCACACGCTCGCGGTCGGAGCCAAGGGGCTGGCGGCATAGGACGGCTTGGTTGGGACTCGTGATCGTGTGACGTTTGTCCGAGGGAGCGGTCTACTTTGCCGACCGGGAACCGTGGTAGTTCTCAGGGCCTCCGCAGCCCGGACGCCCTTGAGCTCCGCGCCAGTCCAGCCAGTGAAGCTAAGCCTCGGTGTTCCCATAAGGTTCCCGGGCGGCGGCCAGTGCCGAATAAGGTCCTTAGCTACCTGCACTTACGTGATGGGGGCTACAGTGAGGCAAACTGGGACAGTACCGGACAAAGCTCTCCTCGGGAGGCCCGTAAAGAGCGGACCCGCCGCGACGGCGGTCGGCCGCCAAGCAGAAGCAGGGTCTCGCGGTTGAGGGTCATTTTTCTTTTCACGGCCTCTCCTCTCGAGCGATCTCGCGGCGGCAGCGCGGCGCGATCTACTGAAGAAAGTGCCGGCGGGGCCGCGACCCGTGGCAGTGCTGGCGGGCCGGCCGCGGCCGTGAGGGGAGAAGGCGGTCCTGAAGCTCAGAACTTGCGCATCAAGCCGACGACGACGCCCTGGACGCGGACGTCGCGGGAGGGAACGCGGATGGGCTGCATGTTGGGATTGGCCGGCTGCAGGCGGACGACGGGCCCCTCGGGGTAGAAGCGCTTGAGGGTGGCCTCGTCGCCGACCAGGGCCACGACCATCTCGCCGGGCTCGGCGATCTCGCGGCGCAGGACGACCACGTAGTCGCCGTCGTGAATGCCCTCGTCGACCATCGAGTCGCCGACGACGCGCAGCACGTAGTGCTCGCCGCCACGCGCCGACAGCAGGTGGCCGGGGACGGTGACCCGCTCGCTCCCCGCCACGGCTTCGATCGGCCGGCCGGCGGCGATCCGGCCGAAAAAGGGGAGCTCGTGGTCGCCGCCCAGGCTCGCGCCGGTCGTGCCGAAGGCTTCCGAGATGCCCGGATCGTTGGGGCCGCCGGGGATGGCGCGGATCAGCTCGATGCCGCGCTTCTGGTTCCAGTCACGTCGCAGGAAACCCTTGTCTTGCAGCAACTTGAGGTGTTTGTAGACGGTCCCGTACGAGGAATACCCGAAGCGGTCGCAGATCTCCCGATGGGTGGGCGCGATGCCGCGCTCCCGGCGGTACTCGTGGACGAACTCGAGGATCTCTTTCTGGCGCTCGGTCAGGTAGGTCATGGGGAAAGGATAGGCGGTAACCCAGCGTAATGCAAGCCCCTCCTCCACCCGGCAGCCGTTTCGGAAGGTGGTGGGGCGGGAGCCGGTCGAGGCGAGCTTCCTGCTCCGGAGAGCAGGGACGATGAGGGAGACGGCAGGCGTAGGGGAAAGAGGGGCGGCTCCCTTCGGGAGGAGGGAGGACAAGGATGGGC
>DASZZM010000094.1:0-124023 GCA_035544895.1 Thermoanaerobaculia bacterium | reverse complement strand
TCGACCCACAGTGGAGGCTGCCGGTGCCGCTTGCGCTTGCCCATCGCCATGCTTGGAGTCCTCCAGAAGCTGCCTCCAAGTTTACCGGCCCTCGACCGCTAACTCAAGATGTTTAAACCACTTTCACCACGGGCTGCTAGGATGACGATTGGGCTGACATGCAAGGGCTCGAGCAATGCGAAACCGGCAGGCGAGAGATCTTCGTGCGCCATCTCGTAGCCGGGATCGAACGAATCGAACAAATTCGCAATCAGGCGTTGATAGCGCTCGTCGAGCTCGCCTACCTCCGGCCATGCCACGCGCCGGATTGCCACCGCTCCCTTGTTCTCCCCGGCGATTTGACTCGCATGCCTGCACAGATGCAGCTTCGTCAAGCGCTCGACCAGGCTCTCGGGACATTCTCTCTCCTCGCCACAGAGGACATAAACTTGTGGTAGCCCCTTGCGCTCGCGCAGGGAGAAGCCGAAGTTGGCCTTGAACTGGGTCTCCTGAGGCTCGCGGTCGCACATCTTGCAGACGAGGGGTCCCAGGTCGGGAGCCGCCTCCGCCGCCGTCCCTGCCGAGCGAGCTTCCGCTCGCGTCTCCTTGCTGCGCTCCCAGTTGCGAATCGCCTTGATGACCTCGCTGGCCAGCGAATCAGGAGCGAAGAAGGTGGCGCGGACCCGCTCCCGACTCACTCTTTCCCGGAAGTCTCTCTGGCGCTGCCATTTCTGGTCATTCTCGCGGAGATTCCCCTGCATAGGAAAACTCTCCGGGGTGACGAAGACGAGACGCGGCCGACCGTAGGCGACCGCTGCATCGTACTCGATCTCGGTGAAAGAGAGCTGGTTTCCGGACGGACAACTCCCGTGTAACCATCCAAGGATGCCTACGAACAGGTCACATTCGCGGACCTTCTGCGTGATCAGATCGAGCGGTGCCGCGTCGCGTGCGCCAAAGCCTTCCATCCATATGCAGTGAAAGCCATCGAGATCGGACACGGCTCGGTGCACGGCGTCGCGGTAAGGCGCCAGATCAACCGAGGTCGAACTGAGGAAGACTGTCCACATATGAGATACCAGATAAGCATAGCAGAAAGTTGCGCTTCGCCGAAGGGACTGCCGCGCGTGGTAGTGCAGAGCACTACCCCGCGCGTCCGGAGACAAGCCCTATTCGGCGCCGATGCCCAGGTAAGCGCACAGCTTCTCGTCCTCGAACTTCGCTTCGGCGCTCGCCTCGCTCGTCGCCAGCGAGACTAGCCAGGCGACAATGAAGGAGGCAGGCATGGAGACGATCGCCGGATTCCTCATCGGGAAGAGCGCCTCCTTGTTCTTCAAGACGTCCACCCAGACCGTCGGGCTGAGGATGATGAGCAAGATCGAGAGGAAGGCACCGATCAGAATCGACGCCACGGCGCCGGCCGTGGTGAGCTTCTTCCACACGATCGACAGCAGCAGCGCGGGGAAGTTGGCGCTGCAGGCGACGGCGAAGCTGAGCCCGACCATGAACGCCACGTTCTGGCCTTTGAACAGGACGCCCAAGAGCACGGCCAGGATGCCGAAGATGACGGCGGAGATTTTGGCCACCCACACCTGCTCTTGCTCGGTCGCCGCCCCGCGCTTGACGACGTTGAGGTAGATGTCGTGGGACATCGAAGAGGCGCCGGCC
This sequence comes from Thermoanaerobaculia bacterium, assembly GCA_035544895.1. GTDB lineage: Bacteria > Acidobacteriota > Thermoanaerobaculia > Multivoradales > UBA5704 > JASLEW01. The sequence continues at coordinate 122,376 of DASZZM010000094.1, read as the reverse complement.
AGGGTCAAGCCGGATACCACGGCCAGGATCGTGGCGAAAGCCACGGCGGCGATGAAGCCGAGGAAAGGCGTTCCGCCGAGCAGCTCGGCGAGCAGCGGCGCGCCCATATTGCCGCCCCTGTCGATCGTGGAGATGACGTCGCGGCCCACCAGGACCGAGGCGGCGAAGCCGACGATAGGGATGACGAGGTAAAAATAGCCCACGAAACCGGTAGCCCAGAGCACTGACTTCCCTGCAGACCTGGCGTCGGGGACTGTGAGCAAGCGCATCAGGATGTGCGGCATCCCGAGCAGGCCGAACATCAGGGCCAGGCCCAGAGAGACGGCCTCCCATGAGCTGGTCACCAGCCCGCCGGGCTCGAGCGCAGTCTGTCCGAATTTGTCGGCGACCGCCGCGTAGAGAGCGCCCGGGCTGAAGCCGAACTGTGCAAGCGCCATGAGCATCAGGACCGAGACTCCCCCCAGCAGCAGGACAGTCTTGACGGTCTGCACCCAGGTGGTCGCGATCATTCCGCCGAATAGGACGAAGACAAGCATCAAGGCCCCGACGATGAGCACCGCCACCAAATAGGGGATGCCGAACATCAGCATGATCAGGTTGCCCGCGCCGACCATCTGGGCGATGGTGTAGGTCAACACGGTGAGGACGCCGCTTGTCGCCGCGGCGATGCGCACCGGAGTCTGACGCAGGCGGAAGGCCACCACGTCGGCGAAGGTGTACTTGCCGAGGTTGCGCACCGGCTCGGCGATGAGCAACATCAAGGCGGGCCAGCCGACCAGCCAACCGGTGGCGTAGATCATGCCGTCGTAGCCTTTGAGCGCAACCAGCCCGGCGATGCCGAGAAAGGACGCGGCGCTCAAGTAGTCGCCGGCGAGGGCGAGGCCGTTCTGGAGACCGCTGACGGAGCGACCCGCGGCGTAGAACTCCTTGGTCGTGCGGGTCCGCTTGGCGGCCCAGTAAGCGATGTAGAGGGTGACGCAGACTATCAGAATGAAGAAGAGGATGGCCGAAGAAGAGGGCGAGCCCAACGAGGTCTGTACCATCTCTTCACCCTCCCGCGCGGCGCGCAGTACCCTCAGCGCCCGCCGAAGCTGGTCGCCGCGCCGAGCAGGTACTTGAGGTTGTCGTCTTTCCAGCGGATGCCGCCGCCGATGAAGAGCGCGCGGTGCACCAGGAAGTCGTCCAGGCCGCCGAGCATGTACAGGTTGGGATGGAACTGCCACTTGCCGGTCAGGCGCAGGTGCGGCGCCAGGTTGTTCAGGCGATTGAAGTCGAAGGCCTCGAACGACACCCAGAGGCGCCGCTGCTGCCAGGGCAGCGGATACTCGATCTGCGCGCCGCCGCGGCTTTCGATCAGCCCGCCCCACAGCCGCACGTCGTACGGCGCTTGAAAACCCAGGAGCGCGGTGACCACGAACTTGTCCTGGCGCGTCTCGTCCCGGATGGTGGTTGTGCTCTGCGTGCCGTCGGGGTTGGTCGTGATGATGCGGTCGGTGCGCACGCGCGAAGAGCCCTCGGGAGTGTTCGAGAGGTCGACCTTGTAGAACCTGTGGTTGTCCTGCGGATCGATGAACAGGCCGAAACTGCTCTTCGAGTGCGAGAACACGTCCGGCGTGCGCTGCAACGCATAACCCTCGAGGTTGAGATCGAACTTGAAGCGCTGGATGGCGCCGATCGTGCCGGAGAGCGTGTCCACCCCGGCCTTGATGCTGTCCAGGGTCGACACGGCGCGGTTGTAGGCCTCCTCGCTGTTGATCAGTTTGCCGACCGTACCCTGGCCCGAGGCGACCTGCCCGGAGATGTGGTTGAGATTGTCGACCGAGGTCTGCAGGCGGGTGGTGAGCTCCTTGACGTTCTCCATGCTGGAATGCACGTCGGGGCGGTTCTCGGCCACCACGGCTGCAATCTGGTCGAGCGCCCGCTGGGTCTGCTGCGCGATGCGCGGCAGCTCGCGCGCGAGGCTGGCGCTCACCACGTCGAAGTTGCGCACGGTCGCCGCGAGGTTGGCGCGGTTCTCGGCCAGCAGGGCGCGGATCTCGGCGCTGGTCAGCTGCAGGTCGGTCGCCAGGCGGTTGATGTTGCCGCCGAGGTCGCCGCCGCCGAGCGAGCCGGTGACCTTCTGGATGGAGTCGCCGATGCCTTGGAGCTTGGCCATCGCGTCGTCGAAGCTCGGCGGCGTCTTGCCTTGCAGGACGGCGCCCGCGGGCAGCGGCGCCGCGCCGGGCGGGCCCGGCATCAGCTCCACGTACTTGTCGCCGAGCAGGCCGAGGTTGGCGATGCGCGCCCAGGTCCCGGCGGTGAGCGGCACCGGCCGGTCCAGGCGCAGCCCGACCGTGGCGCTGCGGCCGTCCTTGGCGAGGCCGATGCCATCGACCCTGCCCACCCGCACGCCAGCCAGGCGCACCGCGGCCTTGTCGTCGAGCCCGGCGACCGAAGGAAAGACGGCCGCGATCCGCTCCCCGCCGGACTTGAACGGGTTGAGGCCCTGGATGTTCCAGATCAGGACCGCCAGGACGATCAGACAGAGAGTCGCGAACAGCCCCACCTTGATCATCTGAGACATAGATAGGCACTCCCGCCGGGTCCCTACCCGGTTGTTGCTGATGGCGCCGGGTTCCTACCCGGTTTTTCCTGATGGCGCCGGGTCCCCACCCGGCGGCGGCGGGGAGGCGAAGCCGGCCGCCTCGCCGCTTCCCGCATCTCCTGGCGCATGCCCCTCCGACAGCGGGCCCTGCGCTCTCCCATGGATGAACTGCTGCACCCGCGCATCGTCCAGGTGCCGGAATTCCTCTGGCGGCGCCTCGGCGATGATCTTACCCCGGTCGAGCATGGCGATCCGATCGGCGATGCTGAAGGCGATCTCCATGTCGTGGGTGATGGTGAGCGTGGTGGTCTTCAGGCGCTTCCCGAGGTGGATGATCACCTCTCCGACCTGCGCCGCGGTCACCGGGTCGAGGCCGGTGGTCGGCTCGTCGAAGAGCAGGATCTCGGGCTCGTGGGCGACGGCGCGGGCAAACCCCACGCGGCGGCGCATGCCGCCGGAGAGCTCGGATGGCAACTTGCCGCCGACGCCTTCGAGCCGGACCATCGCCAGGCACTCCTCCACCCGCCGGTCGATCTCGGCGGGGGATTTCCGGGTCAGCCGGCGCAGCGGGAAGGCGATGTTGTCCCAGACCGTCATCGAATCGAACAGGGCGCCTTCCTGAAAAGCCATGCCGAAACGCCGCCTGAACTCGGTGATCGAACGGTTGTCGAGCTTGTCCACCGCAACGCCGTCGACCTCGACGGTGCCGGAGTCGGGCCGGATGAGCCCGATGACGTGCTTGATCATCACGCTCTTGCCGGTGCCGGAGGCGCCGATCACCACCACCGATTCGCCCGGCCCGACCTCGAGGTTCACGCCTTCGAGCACCCGCTTGGCGCCGAACGACTTGACGACGTCGCGCAGGCAGATCTTGCAACCCGCCGCCGCGGCTCGCCCGGCGAGCTCGTCTGGCGCGCCTGGACGCGGCGCGGGCTGCTGGCCAGGGCCCGGGTTCGGTTCGTTCATCGCTTTCGCCACGCGCCTTGCCGCCAGAAGATCAGAACAGGATCTTGGTCAAGAAGAAGTCGGAGATCAGGATGGCAATGCTCGCCAGCACCACGGCCCGCGTCGTCGAGCGCCCCACTCCCTCGGCGCCGCCCGTGGTGTAGAAACCTTGCTGGCAGCCGATGACGGCGAGGAGCATGCCGAAGACGGCGGCCTTGATCAGCCCCGAGAACAGGTCATTGAGGGTCATGAACTGGTAGGTGGTCGACATGTAGCTGACCGGATTGGCTCCCTGCAGGACGACCGAAACCAGGTAACCGCCGAAGATCCCGATGCCGTCGGCGAGCACCACCAGCAGCGGCATCATCAGCGTGGTCGCCCAGACGCGCGGCACCACCAGGTAGTGGACCGGATCGGTGGCCATGACCTCGAGGGCGTCGATCTGCTCGGTCACCCGCATGGTGCCCAGCTCGGCGCCCATGGCGGAGCCGGCGCGCCCGGCCACGATCAGGCCGGAGAGCACGGCGGCCAGCTCGCGCACCATCGACAAGGCCACCAGCGAGCCCACGTACGGCTCGGCGTTGAAGCGCTTGAGGACGGTGAAGGTCTGCAGCGCCAGGACCATACCGGTGAACATCGCGGTCAGCAGCACGACCGGCGTCGAGGCCACTCCCACCTTGAGCATCTGGCGCAGCAGCTCTCGCCAGTCGTACGGGCGGCGAGGCGTCCAGGCGAAGACCCGCCCGAACATATCGACGAAACGCCCCATCTGGAGCAGGAATCGTTCGACCGCGCCTGCCATGATCAGCCGTCCTCGCGCGAGAAGCGCGAGACGAGCTCCTCGACCCGGCCCGCGCGCACGTAGCGGCGCGGCAGGCGGAGGCCCAAGTGACACAGGATCTCCCAGGAGATGCTCCCGGCGTGGCGGGCGAGCTCTCCTGCCGAGATCTCCTCGTCCCCCTGCCTGCCGAGGAGGACCACCTCGTCGCCAAGTCCGGCAGCGGCGTCGGTCACGTCGAGCAGCGTCATGTCCATGGTCACCGAGCCGGCGAGCGGCACTCTCCTCCCCCCTGCCAGCGCTTCGGCCCGGCCCGTCAAGCGCCAGGTGTAACCGTCGGCGTAACCCACCGGCACTACCGCGATCCGGCTGCGCCGCGCCGTCACCATGCGCCCGCCATAGGAAAGCGGTGTGCCCGCCGGGACCTGCCGGAGCTGCACGATGCGCGCCCGGACCGACATCACAGGCAGCAGGCCCGCCAGCCGGTCCGGCGCGGCGCTCTGCTGGGCGACAGCTCCCGGCACGGCTCTTCCGCTGGCCACCATCTCCTCTACGGGCGCAGGCCCCAGGGCGTCCAGGCCGTAGAGGGCGAGGCCGAGCCGCGCCAGGGTGTGGCGGGAGGCCGGGCGGTAGAGCGCGGCGGCGCTGTTGGCCATGTGAATCTCCGCACCCTCCCGCTCGGCGGCGGTCAGCAAGGCGAGAACCGCGCCGAAGCGCGCTTCCTGCTCGGCGCTGCGCGGGCTCGTCCAATCGTCGGCTTCGGCAAAGTGCGACAGCAGCCCCGCGAGGACGAGCCGCGGGTACCGGCGGACCATGTCGAGCGCCTGCGCCACTTCCTCGACCGCCACCCCCAGGCGGCCCATCCCGGTGTCGACCTTGAGGTGGACAGGCTGCGGCTCGGCCTGTCCAACGGTCCAGTCGCGCCACAGCGCCAGCTCGTCGAGGCTCGACACCGTCGGCGTCAGGCGGTAGCGGCGGTAGAGCGCGATCTTGGCCGGGCGCGCGGTGCCGAGCACCAGGATCGGCACCTCGACGCCGGCGCGCCGGATCTCCGCTCCTTCCTCCAGCAGCGCCACCCCCAGCCAGTCCACCCCCGCGGCCGCCAGCGCGCGGCTCACCCCGACCGCACCGTGGCCGTAGGCGTCTGCTTTGACCACCGCCATGGTCTTGACCGCCCCCAGCCGGCGGCGGATGAGGTGCAAGTTATGCTCGAGCGCCTCCAGGTCCACGTCCACCCACGCCGGACGCAGCGCCGCCTCCAGATCCTCGACGTCCGCCGCGGCCGCGGTGGAATCGGGCCGCGGGGCCGGCTCAGAAAGGCGCGGAGGGAGGAGGTCCATGCCGGTCGAGGTTGCGGAAGCTGGTGGTGTCGCCCAGGAAGACCAGCTCCACGGTGCCGGTCTCGCCATTGCGGTGCTTGGCGATGATCAGCTCCGCCAGCCCCTTGTTCTCCTCGCCCGGGTTGTACACCTCGTCGCGGTAGATGAACCCCACCATGTCGGCGTCCTGCTCGATGGAGTTGTGGACGAACAGATCGGCGGCGACGAAATTGTGGCTGCCCGGAACCGTCAGATCGAATACTTCCTCCTCCCCATCCTCGGCGAGCGATGCAACCCGGTCCCAACAGACATCGCTTTCGGCGAGGACTCGAAGCGCTTCAGACTGCACCGCCAAGGCGATCCGCAATGCCCGGCCGCGGCCAAGGTTCTGCTTGAAAATGGTCATCCCCGCATAGGCAGTCCCCAGCCGCTCAGCAAAATGCTCCACCTGTGAGCGGCCTCTCACCTTGACATGATACTGGTCTCGGCCCGCCGGCAGGCGGCGAGGCAGGGCGATGTGCTGACCGGGAGCAAGCTCGTCGAGCCCGGTCCAGCCGGAGATGGTAAGGAACTTGTGGTTCGCGGTGGCGCGGATGCTTCGTCCGAGCTGCGTGGTCAGCCGCCACAGCCTCTTGCGCCCGGTCGGGAAGGCACGCGAGACCACGGCCCGCTCGATGAGCCAGGAGTCTGTGTTCAGGGCCCAGACGGCAAAAGGAGCCTTGCCCGCGAGGTCCCGAATCGGGACCCTGGCGCCAGAGTCGGCCAGAGTGACCAGGGTCTCCGCTGCCAAGCAGCCGCTCTCGCGCAGGTCGGCGAGCTGGGGGCGGTGGTCGCTGCCGCGCCGCTCGGGCTGGCGGGAGAGCTGGGAGAGCGCCATGACCGGGATGTCGAGCTCCTTGGCGAGCTGCTTGAGGCCGCGGCTGATGGCGGCGATCTCGAGGTTGCGGTTCTCGTACTTGCCTCCCGCCTGCATCAGCTGCAAGTAGTCGAGGACGAGGAGCGCCAGCCCCTTCTCCGCCTTGAGGCGCCGCGCCTTGGAGGCGACCTCGAGCAGCGAAGGGTTGGGCGAGTCGTCGATGAAGAGCGGCGACTCGCCGTTGGCGCGCACCGTCTGCATGATCTTGCTCCACTCCTTCTGGGTCAGCCGGTTGCTGCGCAGGCGGCTGAAGGAGACGTCGGCCTCCGAGCACAGGATGCGCAGCGCCAGCTCCTGCTGCCCCATCTCCAGCGAGAAGAGGCCGACGGCGCGGCGCTCGCGGATCGCCACGTGCTGCGCGATGTTGAGCGCGAAGCTGGTCTTGCCCATGCCGGGCCGGCCGGCGATGACGATCAGGTTGCCGCGGTTGAGGCCGTGGCTGATACGGTCGAAATCGATGAACCCGGTGGGCACGCCGGTCAGCATGCTGCCGGGACGCTCTTCGAGCTCGGTCAGCGTCTCGTGGAAGACGTGGGCGAGCGAGACGAAGCCGCGCTGGACCGCCTCCTCGCCCAGGCTGAGGATCGCCTGCTCGGCGCGCCCCAGCGCGACCTGCGCCTCCACCCCGCCGTCGAGGCAGTCGCGGATGATCTGTCCGGAGGCCTGGATGAGCCGCCGGCGCACCGAGCGCTCCTTGACGATCTCCGCGTAGGTGTCGATCCTCCCCAGGTCGGGCAGGTCGAGGTCGAGGCTGGCCAGGTAGGCGAGGCCGCCGACGCCGTCGAACTGCCCTTGCTGCTCGAGCTTGGCCTGGACCGTCCGCAGGTCGATGCCGACCCGCTCGTCCTGCAGCTCCAGCATCACCTTGTAGAGAGTCTGGTGGCGGTCGAGGTAGAAGTCCTCGGGCCGCAGGCGCCCTGCAATCGTGGGCAGGATGGCTGGGTCGAGCAGCACTCCGCCGAGCACCGCCCGCTCCGACTCCTCACTATGGGGAAGCGTCTTCTGCTGGGGGAGAGTGTCGATCATGCCGGCGTCGCGAGAGGGACCCGGCCATTCTCCATCAACCCCATGAGGCGTGCAAGTGGCTGGATGGAGCATCCCCGGCGCGGTCCGGAAGCCCGGGCGCCGGTGCGCGGGAGTTGACCGGAGAGGCTGCCCGCCCATACCATCTATCTCCGCTCGGGTCCATAGCGCGGAGCGCGTCGTTCAGGATGTTCCGGGGCGGCTTGGCGGAGGCGATTAAAAACCTTTCTCAATTTTCCTATATATCAAGATGCCAGGTCCGCGTCTGTACGGAGCTTTGCCATGAACGTCAACTCATCCCGCCGCCGCGCCGTATTACTGCTGGCCGTGCCGGTCCTTGCCGCATGCCTGGCGTTCCGGTCGCGGAGCGCGGCGCCGGCCGCGGCGTTGTCCGAAGCCGCGCCCATGGCGGCCGTGGCATTGGCCGAAACCGCGCCCGTGGCGGCCGTGGCGCCGGAGCCTTCCCGCATCGTCGTGCTGGCGCTGACCAGCCGCGTCTTCGGTAACACCCGCTCCATTCGCGTCTATCTGCCCCCAGACTACTTTTCCGCCGCAAGCTCTCGGCGGCGTTATCCAGTTTTCTACTTCAACGACGGCTTCGCCGTGTTTTCCGCGCGCCTGTGGAACGCGCCGAGCATCGCAGACAGTCTCATTGCCTCGGGCAGAGTCGCCCCGGCCATCCTGGTGGGCATCGACAACGCCGCATCGATTCCGGGGGTCACCTCTCCCGAGCGCGCCCGGGCGGACGAATACCTGCCTTATCCCGACCCGAGCGAGCCCGATCTTCCGCACCCGCACGGCGAGATGTATCCGGGCTTCGTCGTCGACGAGGTCATGCCGCTCGTCGCGAGCACCTTTCGTACGCAAACCGGCGCCGCCAACACCGGCATCGGCGGAGCATCCTACGGCGGCATTGCCGCGCTCACCGCCGTGCTGCGCAAGCCGGGAGTCTTCGGCGCCTTGCTCCTCGAAAGCACGCCGCTGTTCCTCTTCGACGAAAGGCTCCTCGCCGACAGCCGCAAGCTGGCCGCGTGGCCCAAGACGGTTTATATCGGCCTGGGGACCCGCGAGGCCGACGATCCGGCGCTCAACGAGCGCGGCAAGCGGACAATTGATGCGTTCGCCGCGATCGTGCGCCGGCGCTCGCCCGTAACACTGTTGCAGCTCAACGTCGTCGAAGGGGCCACCCATGGCTCCTCGGCCTGGAGGGCGCGCCTGCCCGCCGCTCTCGCCTTCGTCCTCCCTCCGCCGGCACCCAAGTCACCGCCATGGGCGGCGGGCGCGGGCGGGGCGGGTAGGGCCGGTACTACGCTCCGAGGGTCCAGCCCTCCTCCTGCAGCACCCTTTGCTGGACGTCCCGGGGGAGCTTAGGCGGGACTTCGAAGAGAGGGAGCAGACGATCGTCGGTACCCTGCTCTTAAGCCCCCGGCAACCCGAACCCCGACTTAGCGCGTCACAGAACTGCTTTCAACGTAGCTAGAACCGCCAGCCCGCGACCAGGCGAAGGGAGCGGGGTTCGGCGGGATGGAAGTGGATGTCGTTGACCGGTGCCGGCTCGCCGCGCAGGCGCGAGGCATAGAAATAGTCGACGTCGCTGGCGCGCGCATCCAGGAGGTTGAACACCTCGAGAGTCAGGCGCAGATCGCGCGGGAAGAGATAACCGGCTTCGAGGTAGACGAGCGACGTCGCCCGCGAGCGCACGCCGCCGTCTTCGACCAGCGGCCGTGGTCCGAAGTAACGCAAGTGCACGCTGCCGAACAAGTTGCCGGCGTCGGCCACCGAGACCCCCGCCGACAGGGCGGTCCCGATCGCTCCCGGGATGTGCCGGCCCACCGGGTCGATGTCCGCGAACCGGGCGCGCGAGACGGCGTAGTCGGCGTCGATCGACAGCCCAGGCAAGCGGCCGGTAGTGGCTCTGCAGCTCGACGCCCCGGCGCCTGCTGGGGCGGCCCGCCTGGGTGGTTCCGGCATCGCCGGAGAAGACCAGCTCAGAGGCGAGGTCCAGCTGGAAGAAGGTGACCGCGGTCTGCAGCCGTGGACCCAGCGCGGTGCGCACGCCGACGTCGGCGCTCTTGGCGCGCACCTGGTCGCCGTGGACGGGATCTTCGAGGAAGTAAGTGAAATTCGAGAACAGCCGCAGCGAGTAGTCGAGCGCGTACGCGGAGAAGGTGGTGAGTGCCGCGGCGCCGCCGCGCCGCAGCTCCGCGGCGAGGCTGAAACGGCGCGAGGCGCCGCCGTCCGAAGGGTCGACTTCGCCAAAGCGGCCAAGCAGGCCTTCCCGCACCGCGCGCAGCGGGATCTGGTCGCTCGATCTCCAGCGCCCGTCGTAGCCCATCGCCGTCAAGGTGAGGCCGTTGGCCGCGTCGCCGGCGTGAAAACGCACGATGCCGTTGCCCTTCTTGTAATCGTCCGGACGCCTCCAGGGGCCATCTTCGTGCAGGTACTCGAGACCGCCCAGGAGCTCGCCGCCGGCCACTTTGAGCGAGTCGGCTACCAGGGCGCGCCGGTAGCCGCCGCCGCCCGGAGCGAGCTGAACCAGGCCGCGGTCGAGCGTGTCGACGTAGGTGATCGTGGCGGCGCCGACGGCCGAGAAATCTCCCTCGTCTGCGTAGTAGAGGCCCTTCTTGTAGCGCACCGTGTCGATCAGCTCCGGGATCAGGAAATTGAGATCGCTGTAGCCCTGGCCGTGGCCGTGCGACGGCATGTTGACCGGGATGTCGTCGACCGTGATGCGGAAGTCGGTGCCATGGTCGAGGTTGAAGCCGCGCAGGAAGTACTGGTTGGCCTTGCCGCCGCCGCTGTGCTGCGTGATGACGACCCCCGGCACAGTCTCCAGCACCTCGCCGGCGCGCAGGAGCGGCCGCAGCTCCAGCTCGCGCCGGCCGGTCACCCCTTCGCTGGCCGAATCGGCGACGCCGAGCAGGTCCGCGTCCCGCCCCGAGACCTTGATCTCGTCGTAGACGGTGAGAGTCCCCGGCGCCGCCGCGCCCGGCCCGTCGGCGGGGGGTGGCTCGGCAGCTCGGGAGGTGCCCGCCATGACAGCCAGGCAGACCGCCGCTAACAGCGCCGCTACCGGCGGGCGCGAGCGCGGGAAGCGATGCTTTCGGGCCTGTTTCAGCGGCAGCTCCGCAGCCATCCTCATCTCCTCGCCCAAGCTTACGCCCTTGGCCGCGGTCTGGATGAGGCCGGAACCGCCTAGAACGAAACTTCCGTGCTCTGAGGGTGGGGGCGTCCCCTTCCCCCCCGGTCACCGCCGGGCAGGGACCCGGCGGACTCCGAAAACCGGGAAGGGGATCCGCGGGGGTTGCGGGGGGCGATCCGATAGATCTGAGTCCGCGATCGCCAGTTAGCGAGCGCCGTTTCATCCCTTGGGGTCGGCACAGCCGGTGGCAGCTAAGAAGAACCTCCTGCCGCGAGAGGGAGGGGGCGTCCCGGCGGGGAGTCCTAAGCCCGGAAGCGCAGGTCGGGATCGAGCTGGCAGCGGCGCAGGAAGGTGGCGACGGTGGACACCAGCTCGCGGGTGGCGCGTTCGGCGTCGGCTGCCTGACACAGGAATGCCAGCGCCGCGATCGCCTCGCGCTGGATACCCAAGGAGGCAAAGACCCGTGCCGACTCCGCCGCCAGCTCCTTGAGCTCGCCGAGCCGTCCCTGTTCCGCGTAGAGGACCGCGAGCTCGAGCGCGACGAGCGCGGCCTCGTCGGGGAAGCCGGCGGCGAGAAAACCCTGGCGGGCGCTGGCGAACAGCGCTTCGGCCGCGCCGGGTTGACCGAGGCCGTAGGCGATCCTGCCCTCCACACAGCGCCGCCGGTTCTGCGTCCACGGATCGGGAAAGTCGCGGTAGAGGCCGCGGGACCTGGTATAGACCCGCTGTGCTTCCATGACGCGGCCGGCATCGACGAGGTCGTTGGTCAAGTTGTTGTGAGCGCAGAGCAGCAGGCGAGGCTCCTGGCGCCGATCGATCAGCTCGAGCGCGCGGTAGAGGAGCGGAATGCCGACTTCCACGTCGCCCTGGTCCTGATGAACGCAGTCCATCTTGACCAGGACGCGCCCCGCCCGGTGCGTTTCACCGTATTCGAGGTAGATCGACATCGCCCGCTCGAGCAGGCGAAGCGCTTCCGCGAAGCGCCGTTGTGATCGCCGCAAGGAAGCCTTGAGGTCGAGGAAGAGGGCGCGCTCCAGGGCGTCGCGCGTACCGAGCAGGAGCTGCCCATGGGCGGCCCTGAAGGCCTCTTCCGCGCCCTGGAGATCGCAGCGCACTCGCAAAGCGTTTCCCAGGATGCTCCAGGCCCGCGCCCGTATGTCGGCAAGGCTCCTGGCATCGTAGTAGTCCGGGTCGAGCCGCTCGCCCAGCCGCACGCCGAGCCTGGCCAGCTCTTCGGCGCCGGACGGATCGGGAGCCGCCAGCTCGCGGCTGCGCTCGAGAAGCAGCTCGAGCAGGCCCCAGGTCCGGAAGCGGGCGGCATTGCGCAGGAGGAGCTCCCGTCTGTCGGCGGGATGCCCCGTCAGCTCGCCGAGCAGCAGCGGGGCCGCGGCTCTTTCCTCGGCAAGCACGCAACGCAGCACGTCGAGATCGCGCAGGGGCGAAGCCGCGGCCCTGGTCGGAGGAGGCGCCGGCATGGTCCGCCGGATCGATCGGGGCTCGCCGGGAAGGCGCCGGGGCTGATTGGATACGCCGGGTCCCTGCCCGGGCTGGTCGGACGCCCCGGGGGGGTGAGGGTCGCGTGCGGGCGGCGAGGCGGCGGCCAAGAGATCCTCCACCCTCGCGCGGCAGCGCGCACAGCTTCGCAGGTGGGCGAGCAGCACCCGGTTGCGCGCCGTCGGAGGCAAGCCGAAATCATCGGGCACCAGGTCGCGTGGAAGGATCTTCACGCACGCCTCCTCTCCCCGACCGGCCGCAGGACACCAGGCCCGCGGCCGGAGACGCCGGAGCGCGCACGGCGGCTCTACTACCAAGACAGTTGCCGCCGGACCTGAAAATGGGACAGCCCACGTACCCGCCCCCCGCCCCGGGAAAGGGACCCGGGGCGTCCGTGAAAGATGCTCACGTCACCCTGGAGGGACCTTGGGCTCAGGTGGCACTGTGTTGACGCCGTCGGGATCCATGCTGCCTACAGACTTTCGCCAAGCCGAACCGCCGGGACGGTGGGCGGCCAGCCACTCCATTCCCGGCGCCAGCAGATGCGCATCGAGCCATTCCCAGGCGTCGCCGAGAACCTCTATCGGCTGCAGCGCCGCGGGCGCCGGGCGCACGGGCTGCGGCAGCGCCTGACCCGACCCGGCGGCGAGGGCCAGGAGCGTGAGGGCGAAGACAACGACACGAAGGGTGCGGGGCATGACTCCAATCCTCTCCGGCGGCGTGCGCAGCCGGCCCCGATGGCCGAGCGCAGATCGCCTATTACTACAGTGGCATCGTGGGGAAGAAAGCGGGCCGGCCCGCGCCGGCCGCTGCCGACTCGCATTTCGGATACGCTTGTCCTGGCCGGTCGGCCGCTCGAGCGGGGAAAGGAGATCGAGAGCATGCCCGGAGGATGTTCCCACCTGGATCAGATCCGTGAGGTCACGCCGAGCAGTAAAGGCTGCGAGGAATGCCTCGCCATCGGCAGCACCTGGGTGCACTTGCGGCTCTGCCTCTCCTGCGGCCACGTGGGGTGCTGCGACTCGTCGCCGAACCGGCATGCCACGCGGCATTTTCACACCACCCGACACCCGATCATCCAGTCCTTCGAGCCGGGGGAGGACTGGGCCTGGTGCTACGTCGACCAGGTCGAGCTCGTACCGGGCTGATCGGCGAACCGAGGCGTTCCTGCCGCCCGCCGGGGTTACCGCTGGCTCATGTACTGGTGGACGAAGGAGATGGCGATCGATCCTTCGCCCACCGAGGAGGCCACTCGCTTGACGGAGCCGTGGCGGACGTCGCCGGCGACGAAGACGCCGGGCACGCTGGTCTCCAGCAGGAAAGGATCGCGATCCAGCGGCCAGCCGCGCGGGCGCTGGCCCTCGCGCATCAGATCGGGGCCGGCGAGCACGAAGCCGTGTGCGTCGCGCTCCACCACTCCCTCGAGCCAGCCGGTGTGCGGCACGGCGCCGATCAGGATGAACAGCGACCTCGCGGGCACCTTGTCGACGTGCCCGCTGGCCGAGTCGGCGATGCTCAAGGCCGCGAGGCTCACATCTCCGTGCGCCTCGACGACCTGGCGGTGGAAGCGCACTTCGATGGCGGGCGTGCCGCAGATCTGGTCCACCAGGTACTGCGACATCTCCTTGTTGAGCGAGCCGCCGCGCACCAGCATGATCACTTTGCTCGCATAGCGCGCGAAGAAGATCGCCGCCTGTCCGGCCGAGTTGGCGCCGCCGACGATATAGACCTCCTCGCCGCGCAGGTCCATCGCCTCGGTCATCGCCGCGCCGTAGTAGACGCCGGCGCCGGTCAGCCGCTCGATTCCGGGCACCTCCAGCTTGCGGTACGAGACACCGGTCGCAACCAGCAGCGCGTGACAGGTCACCTCGGCGCCGCTGGCCAGGCCGAGGACGCGATAGGGCTCCTCCAGGCGTAGCGTGCTGGCGTCCTGGGGGGCGAGGATCTCGACGCCGAAGCGCGCCGCCTGGGTCACCGCGCGGCGCGCCAGGTCGGCGCCGGAAAGGCCGCTCGGAAAGCCCAGGTAGTTCTCGATCCGCGAGCTGGTACCGGCCTGGCCGCCCGGGGCGTAGCTCTCGACCATCAGGGTGCGCAGCCCTTCGGAGGCGCCGTAGACCGCTGCCGCCAGCCCGGCCGGCCCGCCGCCGACGATGACCAGGTCGTAGAACGGGTTCTCGGCCCGGGTCCGCAGTCCCAGCCGCTCGGCCAGCTCGGCGAGCGGAGGGTCGGACGCATGGGTGCCGTCGGCGAACAGGACCACCGGCAGACTCATCGCCTCGTCGGCTTCTCGGCCCGTCTCCTCGGCCGCCGCTTCGCTCGCCGCCTCCCGCGCGGGTCCGCCGGCCGCCGCCCCGTTGCCGTTCCCGCCGGCGGAGCGCAGGGAGTCGAGCAGGCTCCGCGCCTCCTCTTCGGCCTCGACGTCGAGCCAGCGGTAGGGAACCTGGCGGCGGGCAAGGAAGTCGCGCACTTGAAAGGCGCGCGGAGACCAGCGGTGGCCGATCACCCGGACGCCCTCGAACGGGGGACGGTACGAGGCCTGCCAGTCGTCGAGCAGGTCGCCCACCACCGGGTAGAGGCACTGCTCGGGCGGGTCCCACGGCTTGAGCAGGTAGTAGTCGATCCGCGCCTTGTTGATGGCGGCAATCGCGGCGTCGGTCTCGGCGTAGGCGGTGAGCAGCACGCGCTTGGCCTCGGGGAACAGCGGGATCGCCTGCTCGAAGAGCTCGACGCCGCTCATCCGCGGCATGCGCTGGTCGACCAGCAGGAGCGCGACCGGCTCGTTGCGCAGCTTGAGCCTCTCCAGCGCCTGCAAGGCACTCGCCCCCGAGCTCGCCCGCATCACCCGGTAGCGCTCGCCGTACTGCCGGCGCAGGTCCCGCTCGACGGCGCGCAGCACTTCCGGGTCGTCGTCGACCGCGAAGAGGATCGGTTTTTTCATGCCGGAAGACCGATGGGCAGCCGGACGGCGAAGCGGGTGTCGCCGGGAACGGAAGTAAAGCTGAGCTGCCCGCCGTGCCGCCGTACCACGATACCGCGCGCGATGTCGAGACCGAGGCCGCTCCCCTCCCCCACCGGCTTGGTGGTGAAAAACGGATCGAAGATACGGCCCTGGACCTCGCGCGGGATACCCGGGCCGTCGTCCCGGATCTCGATCGCCACGTGATCGCCGTCGCGCGCGGTGCGCACGGCCACGTGCCCGCCGGGCCCGGCAGCGTCGAGAGCGTTGTCGAGCAGGTTGGTGAACACCTGGATGAGCTCGCCGGCAAAGCCGCAGATGCGCGGCAGGTCGGGGGCGTACTCGCGCGCGATGGTGATCCCCTTGCCGCGCGCCTTGGGGGCGAGCATGGTCAGCGTGCCGTCGAGCTCGCGATGGACCTGGACCTCCCTCTTGCCCTCGCCCTCGCCCATGTGCGAGTACGACTTGACCGCGGCGACCAGGTCCGAGATGCGTTTGCTGGCGCCCTCCACCTCGGCGAGCAGACCCTCGGCCGCGAGGCCGACCTCCAGCCAGGCGAGCGCCGCCGGCAGGGCGCGGGCCGGCAGTTGCGCGGCGAGGCCGTCGAGGTCGGCGGGAGTCGCTCCGGCCGCGGCGAAAGTCGGCGCCAGCAGCCAGCCGCGCTCGACCCGCCGCGCCTCCAGCCAGTCGGCGATTTCGCTCTCCCGCTCGCTGCGGCTGATCGGATCGAGGTCTGCCGCCGCCTCGCGGCGCTCCGTCTCGTGGCACGCGCCGGCCAGGGCGCGCATCTGCCCGGGCGCCAGTCCGCACTCGCTGAGCTCGACGGTGGCCTGACGCCACGTGGCGAGCCGCTCGCGGAGCTCGGAGGCGGTGCGCCGGATCGCCGCGGCCGGGTTGTTGAGCTCGTGGGCGAGGCCCGCCGACAGCCGCCCGAGCGCCATGAGCTTGTCGTGTTCCTGATCGAGGCGGGTGACCTCGCGCACGCGGTCGGTCAGCAGCGCGACCAGCCGCGGCTCGAGAGCCGGGATGCGCCGCAGCATCTCCGGGAAGTGGGCCGCGTTCAGCCGGGCGATCCTCAGCGGCGTCACCGCGCGCACGGTGACCGGGAAGCTGGTCATGCGGGAGAACGGCAGCATGCCGGTGATCTCGCCGGCCCGGATCACCAGGCCGTCGAGGGCCGTCTGGTCGCGCCGCGACCGGATCTCGCCCTCGAGCACGATGAACATCCACTCCGCCGGAGCGCCCTCCGCCACCAGGACCCCGCCCGGCTGCACGGCGAGCTCCTCCACGTGCTCGGCCAGCCAGTCGAGCTCGTCGTCCGCGAGATCGGCGAAGACCGCGATCCGCCGCAGGTCCTCGCGCAGCGCTCCAGGAGCTTCGGCCATCAGCGGCTTCCGATCTCGGATGCGACGGCGGCCGGCTGCCGGCCGGCTCCTTCGGCCCAGCCGCCGCGCACCAGCGACCGGATGATGTCGGCGCCGCGGTGGCCCCAGATGGGATGCGGCTCGAACGAGCGCTTCTCGGCCAGGCGCAGGGCGACGCGGGCAGGCGTCTCGCCCGTGCTCCGCGCTTCGGCCAGCACGGCGAGCGAGAGGTTATAGATGCTGTTGTCCCACTCGTCGCCCCCCTCGTCGCCAAGATGGGCCGCCAGCCGCGGATCGGGCTCGACGTAGCCGTACTGCTCGTCGGCGCAGTTGACGATGCCCATGCGGTTGACCAGGAAGTCCGGCAGGTAGAGCACATCCCGCTGCTGCAGCAACAGGTCGTCGCGCTCCGGGTCCTCGAGCTGGTTGTTGGCCGCTCCGCACACGATCCCGGCGGCGAGGCGCGGAATGGTCGCCGGCCCGAGCACCGCGCCGGTGGCGCACGGGGCGAAGACGTCGGCCGGCTCGGCCACGATCGAGTCGTCTCCGCGCGGCACGACCCGCGCTTCCAGCGCGAAGCCGCGCCGCGACGGAAAGCGCCGCAAGAGAGCGTCGCGGCGCGCCGGGTCGATATCGGAGCCGATGATCCGCAACACGCCCCGCTCGCGCAGGTATCCGATCAGCGCCTCGCCGACGTGCCCGAGGCCTTGCACCGCCACGGTCTTGCCGGCGAGCCCTCCCAGCCGGCGGTGGGCCAGAGCCGCCTCCATGCCGCGCACCACGCCGCGCGCGGTCGGCGCCGAAGGATTGCCGCTGCCGCCCAGCCGCGGCGGGATGCAGGTGGTGAAGCGGGTGCGCGAAAAGATCGCCGCCATGTCCTCGGGCCCCGTGCCCACGTCCTCGGCAGTGACGTAGCAGCCGCGCAGGCTGGTGAGCAGCTCGCCGTACTCTTCGAAGACCCGCCGGCGCCGGGCCGGATCGCCGGCGTCGCCGGTATCGCCGGCGCGGTTGGAGTCACTGGCGTCGCTGGCCATCACTCCCTTACCCCCTCCCCACCACAGCCCGGCGAGGGCGTTCTTGTGCGTCATGCCGCGGGCCAGGCGCAGTCCGTCGCGCAGGAAGTCTTCGACGGTCGCGTAGCGCCAGAAGCGCACGCCGCCGGCGCCCTGGCCGCGGCAGGTGCGGTGGATGAAGGCGCCCTGCAGCACGCCGCTGTCGGGCGCCAGCTGCACGAAAACCCCCTCGTGGCGGTCGAAGTCGCGCCGGTCCTCGGCGAGCAGGAGCGCCAGCGGCTCAACCGCCGGGTGCGAGGCGCGCACCCGGCCCGACTCCTCGTCCCAGACCAGGAAGAAGCGCCGGATTCCCTCGCGGCTCAAGAAGTCGCAGAAAGCGCCGGTCGGCATGTCCTGCAGGCGCATGTGCCCGCCGGCCATGTCAAGGGACCCGGAAGCCGAGGCCCTTGCCCTCCCCCTCGGCCTTTACTTCTTCGAGCAGCAGCAAAGCGGCGAAGCGCCCCTCCATCGCCCCGTCGGCGCCCAGTGGCTCGATCCCGACGATCCGCCAGCTCTCGAGCACCTCGTCCAGAGCTTCGCCGGTCACCGGAACGATGGCGGGCGCTCCGACCGGCACGGCCCTGGTCTTGACCTCGACGGCGAGCAGCCGCTGCCTCTTGCTCATAGAACCTGACTCCTCTTGTGACTGTCTCCGCCTGTGCCGGCACCTTGCGGCGCGGCGAGCTGCGCCCGGAGCTCCTGGGCCAGCTGCGCGGCCGAGGCGATGCGCGCGAAGCGCTGGCGCAGGGCGTACTCGGTGCGGGTCTTGATCTCCTCGACGCCCAGCTCTTCGCCGGGGCGGTCATGATTCGGGATCGGGAATGTCATGGTGCCGTCGACGACGAAGTCAACCGCGTAGCCGAGGTCCGCGGCGACGCGGGCGGTGGTCTCGCAGCACTGCTCCATCTGGATCCCGGTGATGGCCACGCGCCGGATGCCCCGCTCGAGGAGAAACGCCCCCAGCCCCGTGCTAGTGAAACAGTTGCGCGTATTTTTGATGATCAGCGGCTCGTCGGGGCGGCGGACGATGAAATCCATCAGCTTGAGTTGAGGGCTGTCGGGCTCGAAGCCCTCGTCCTCGTCGGTATGCAGGAAGAAGATGACGGGCAGGCCGGCCTGCCGATACGCCTCGATCAGCGCGCCGACGTTCCTCTCGAAATCGTGATTGTTCCTGCGCTCCCAGCGCGGCGCGGCCTTGAACGAATCCTGCGCGTCGACCACCAGGAGAGCTGACTGGCTGATCGGCACCTCCGACGAATGCAGCATCACGCGACCTCCTGAGTTCACGGGTTCCTTGGGGGTGCTCGTCCCGCTCGGCGACCTCCGGGGCGCCGGGGCGCCGGGGGGGCCGGGGGGGCCGGCCGGGGCGAGCCGATCGTCCCGGCGGCGGCAGTCTACCAAGTCGCGGCGGCAGGATGCGGTTACTTGAAATAGCCGTTGACGTCGAGGATGAAGTCGCTGGTCCCGGAAGAGTCGAGCAGCACGGCCAGGCTGCCCGCGGGGTTTCCGGCCACGCTGACGATCAGATTGTTGGCCCGCACCTGTCCGGCCGCGAAGTTGAGATTGCTGGTGCCGGGCGCCGCGATCCCGGCGGCAAAGACCCGCAGGTCCCCGGCGGCGGTGGCGTTGACCGCGGTCACGTTGCCGGCTACCGCCTTGGCGTCGGCCGGCACGCCGCACTGGCCGCCGATCGCGAAGGAGCGCTGCGCCCCCCCGGCCAGAGCCGGGCCGCCGTAGGCTCCGTTGGGATTGCGGGTGTCGACCACGCGGCAAGGGGTCAGGGTGTAGAAGTTCTGCCCCGGGGCCAGGATCACGCTGCTCGTGCTTCCCTTGCTGCCGCAGCCGGCGCCCGACTGGATCTCGACCTGGAGCGCAACCGAGCCGAAGGTGCCGGCGGTGAAGGTGATCTGCCTGGTGCCGGCGCCGCCGGTGATCGTGCCGTTGGCGATCGACCAGGTGTAGGTCGTGCTGGCGGGACCCTCGGGCACCGACGCGACGTTGCCGGTCGAGCCCGGCTGGACGAATGCCGGAGCGGCGATGGTCGAGTCCGGGGTCGGGGCCACCACCTGGGTGAAGGAGCAGTGCGCCGTCTGGCCCGCGGTCACCGAGCAGTTGACCTGGGTCGATCCGACGTTGAACGAAGAGCCGGACGGCGGCAGGCAGCTCGGCGTCGCGCTCGCGCCGCAGTTGCCGGAGACGGTTGGGGACGGATAGGTCACGACGGTCGACTGCGCCCCCGGCGGCGCGCAGACCGGCGCCGGCGACGGGCAGGCAAGGGTGAGCTGGGGCGGGAAGGTCGAGGTGTCGTAGTAACCCGACACGGTAACCGTGTAGCCGTTGCCGCTTCCCGAGCAGGTCTCGGTCGGCGAGTTGATGGTGTCGACGACGACGAAGAAGTCCTGGTCGGGCGGCACGACCACGTTGTAGGTCGCGCTCGGCGCCGTGTCGCCGAGGCCGGTCACCCCGACGTCGCCCAGGTAGTTGCCGCACAGTTTCGTGTTGTCGTAGCTCGCGGCCAGCCCGGAGTATGCGGCGCTGAAGATCTCGTTGCCGCTGCCGCAGTGGGCGTCGACCTTGATGCTCACGCACACCGGGGCGGTGCCGGGTGGGGTGTGGAGCTGGTGCGCGTTGTAGAAACGGTTGCCCGTGGCGCTCGCCAGCGGACCGGGGCACGTCTTGGCGGCGCTGCAGTCGCTCGGCGCGCCGTCGCGTCCCAGGCGCGAGACCTGGGCCGAGCTGCCGGCGGTGAGGGTCTGATTGGCGAAGACGATGGGCGAGTTGGCCGGCCCGCAGGTCGGGAGCGAGAAGCCTAGCGTCGAGGCGACCGTTCCCGCGGGTTGGTGCTGCGCGTCCGTCACCGCCAGGGAGAAGACCGCCGGAGTGCCGCAGACGTAGCTGCTGCCGACGCTGACCGCATAGGGTGTCGACTCTGTTTTCGACTGGCCGATCGCGAGGTCGGGGAAGGTCGAGCTGGTCGTGGCCAGCGTCAGGTTCGACGTCACGGAGCCGAGTGTCGCGCTGACGCCCGTGGCGTCGTGGCAGCCCACGTTCTCGATCGTCACGTTCAGGTTGTCGCACTCGCCCCGATTGAGGATGCCGTTGTTATTCCCGCTGCTGTCGTCCACCGAGGCCGCGAGGAGCACGTACTTGGGGAGTCCGTCGAGACAGAAGTTCTGCGTGGTGGCCGCGCCGTCCGAGATCGTCACCGCCGTCGGCGTCCCGGCGGTGCAGCTGCGCAACTGGGAGGCCGGCGTCGCGTTGTAGGTGCCCGGCGGACTGACGATCGAATAGTGGCCGGCGGCGTCCGTGGCGCCGGAGAACCCATTGTCGAGCGTGACCACCGCATCCGACAGGGGCACGCCGGAGGTGCAGTTGGTGACTGTGCCCTGGAGCGTCCCCTGCGGCGGCGGGCTGCACGCGTTTCCCGGGAAGCGGAAAGCGGCGATGCGCATGTGCCAGTTGAACGAGCCGGTGGCGGGCAGGTACTGGCTGGTGTACCAGAAGGTGCAGCCGTCGCGCGGATCGACGCTCATCGCGCTGTAGTCGCCCCAGCGGTTGCCGGTGCCGATCTGGCTGCCGGCTCCCGCAAACATGACGATCTCCGACCCCATGGTGCCCAGCGGGTCGCCGGCGAGCCGGCCGGTGATCATCGGCGTCGGGAAGATCTGGGGCGAGGACTTGGTGTAGCCCAAGGCGATGTTGCCGGAGCCGTCCATCGCGATCGAGCCCATCCAGCGGCTGGCCGGCGGCACGTCGGTCGGCGAGTAGGTGCCCTGCTGGAACAGGCTTGGGCTGGCGCCGCCGGGATTGCGGAGCTCGTACCAGCGCACCGCCGCCTGATCGGAGCCGGCCGCCGCCACGTTCACGGTGTGGTTGAGCACCAGCGACTCGTGATCGCCGAAGTTACGGTAGGCGTTGCGGAACATGATGCGGTCGCCGACCACGTCGAGGTAGTCCTGCGGCGTGGCCGGATTGAGCGGCTCGGCGATGCAGGCGCGGTTGACCGCGAAGCACGAGAACACGTCGTTGAACGTGCTGACGGGGACCACGGTCGGACCGGTGACGGTGAGGGTCGGCAACGTGTTGTCGGTGGGCCAGGTCGCCGAGGCCTTCCAGATGTCGAGCGCGTTGGTCGAGTTGTCGTTGAGCGGTGAGCTGTAGCGCACCACGTAGTTCGGCGACCCCGCGGGAGGCGGCGTCAAGCCGTCGAGATCCGAGGGCAGGGCGCCGATGCCGAAGTTGACGCTGTCGAAGGCCTTGTTGACCACCAGCCTGGCGGGCATGCCGGCGAGGATGGCGGCGCGCTCCAGGACATAGAGGTTTTCCTGCGCGAAGCTGTTGCTCTTGAACTCGTGCGTCGTCATGTAGTAGCCGTCCGGCCACACCGCGAGATGCGGGTAGTCCTCGAACAGGGCGGGATCCGTGCTGGTGCGGAAATCGTAGAGGTAGTACGCGCCGAGCGGGTCCCCGGTCTTGGAGATGGCGAAACACTGGTGCGATCCCTGGTCAGGCCCCGCCGGGACCGCGGTCGTGAACTGGGTGAGGATCCAGCGGTCGGCCAGGATGTCGTAGGCGGCCACCGGATCGCCGTCGTTGTGGACGGCGCACACACCGCCCAGGAACTGCCACAGGGTCTTGCCCAGGAAAGGGCCGTAGAGGGAATGCCCCGCCTTATCCCAGATCTGGAAGCGCGTGTTGACGAACTGGATGTAATGGTTGGGTCCGACCCGGCCGTCGCTGTCGGGAGGCGCTCCGTTGTTGACCGGGGTGCCGTCGAAGTTGACCGGCGTTCCGCCCGGGGAGGGATTGGGCGCGTTGGTCTCCCCGGCGGTCACCGGCCGCAGCGCCGTGCGCCCCGCCACGGCCTGCAGCGCGCCGTCGGCCGGCGGCCTGGCCGGCAAGGGGAAGCGGATCTCGACCTCGTGGTTCTCCACCAGGAACTTGACCTCGGAGGACTCGACGATTGGCTTGACGTCGCGCAGCGGCGGGCTGACCACCGCGGCGACGGCGGGCATCGCGATGGAGGCGGGCCGCGCCGCGCCGTGCACCGCCGGCGGGGCGGCGAGCCAACCGCCGAGTGCGAGAACGAGCTGCCATGTCTGGGGGACCCTCGACCTCATGGCCTTCTCCTCTCCGCCCTGCCTCGAGCAGGCGCGATCCGAGCTGCGAACGCGTCTCAGGGGAGCAAGAAACATGCCCTATGAGGGATTTCCCTCAGATAGATAAAGAACGCGCCCCCGGCAGAGGGCGAAGATAAGGCGCGTGCGGGACAGACCCCCGGCGCGTCCCGGACAGCCCCGGGACTCCCTTCAATAGCAAAACGCCGGGCTTGGGACCCGGCGCTTTTAAGTCAACCCACCGGGCAGCGGCCCGGCGGCGCTACCGTCACCTGGTGCCCGCTGCCTTGGCGAAGTCCTTGGAGCTGATGTCGATCGTGATGAGGAAGCCGTTGGTGCCCTTGTACTCGAACGCCTTCGGCCCCACCCGGTAGGCTTCGACCTCGTTGGGCATCATGATGAAGCCGTCGTTGCGTGGCGCTCCCCAGTACTTGACGTTGCTCAGCACCACGGGCCCGGGGCCATTGGCGGAAGCCGTCCGCGCCAGCTTGACCTCCGCGATCTTGCCGCCGTTCATGGTGGCATGGGCGGTCTTGTCGTTGTGCTCCCAGGTATCGATCGAGGCTTCGGCCGTCTTGAACGAGTTCCACTTCACCGGGAAGACGTGGCCCAGGATGTCCTGCAGGCCGGCGCGCTGCTCTTTCGACAAGGACTTGTCGAAGTACAGCACGTTCCAGTCCATCTTGCCCTGCGAGAAGTCGCCGCCCAGGTCGTTGACCAGCCAGAACTT
Organism: Thermoanaerobaculia bacterium; assembly: GCA_035544895.1. Classification (GTDB taxonomy): domain Bacteria; phylum Acidobacteriota; class Thermoanaerobaculia; order Multivoradales; family UBA5704; genus JASLEW01. Next base: position 98,956 of record DASZZM010000094.1, on the reverse strand, counting down.
CGCCCCGTCCAGGGACGCCGAGCCGTAGTGCCCCTTGTTGACGCGGTAGGCCAGGTTCGCACGGCAGAAGTGGGTTTCCTTGCCGCCGTGCTCGTGGTGTCCGGCGGGCTTGGCGTTGAAGTAGCACTGGCAGAACATCGGGCAGCTGCACGCCTCGATCGCCGTGGCGTTCATCGCCCAATCGGCCGCCGGAGCCGCGGCGGTATAGGCGGCCGCGCCCAGCAGGAGCAACAGCGCCGCCGCGCCCAGGCCACCAGGCATGGCGAGCTTCGCGTGATTCTTCATCTGGACCTCCTTCCGCGGGCGCCTGCCCGCAAGACAATGAGACACCCGGTCAGCTTCTCTTGTCGCCGCGCGGCGCCGGGCAGGCTCGTCGAGCGGGGTGCGGCAAGACGCTGCCTCGGCGGGCGACATGGAACCCGTGGAATTGAGTATGCCAGACTTCCGGGCCGCAGGGCACCTGAGCCGGCATGCTTTCGTTTTCCGGCAATCAAGGAGATCTGCCGCGAAGCGAGGCGCCAGGCGTGGGGTATGCTCGGCGGGCAGCACCGGTTGTCCGACCTGCGGGCCAGATGCGGCTGGCTGGTCGGGCCGGCGCCTCGTCCGCGCCCATGACTTCCCTGGGAGGCATTCATGAGTGGTGAACAACAGCTCAGCGGTCCCGACCTGGCGCCCGGCGCCCCGGGAGTGCTGGCGAGCGACCTCGCCGACGGCGCGCCCCTGCTCGGCCATGCGGGCGGCGAGCCGGTGCTTCTGGTGCGCCAGGGCTCCGAAGTCTTCGCCGTGGCCGCCCACTGCACGCACTACGGTGGGCCGCTGGCCGAGGGGCTGGTGGTCGGCCACACCGTGCGCTGCCCCTGGCATCACGCCTGCTTCGACCTGCGCAGCGGCGAGCCGCTGCGGGCCCCGGCGCTCAACCCGCTGGCGCGCTACCGGGTGGAGGAGCGCGAAGGGCGCATCCACGTCGGGGAGAAGCTGCCGCCCGCGCCGCCGCGGCACGAGCCGGGCGGGCCGCCGACCGTGCTCATCGTCGGCGCCGGCGCGGCCGGCAACGCCGCCGCGGAGCGGCTGCGGCGCGAAGGCTACACCGGCCCGATCACCCTGCTCGGCGGCGACGACCCTCTCCCCTACGACCGGCCCAACCTGTCCAAGGACTACCTGGCGGGCAACGCGCCCGAGGAGTGGATCCCGCTTCACCCGCGCGAGTTCTACGACGATCAGATGATCGACCTGATGCCGGGCTCTCGGGTGGTGGCGATCGAGCCGAAAGCCAAGAGCGTCACCCTGGCGGACGGCGCGCGGATGTTCTACGGCGCCCTGCTCCTGGCCACCGGCGCCGAGCCGGTCCGCCTGGACATCCCCGGCGCGGAGCTGCCGCACGTGCGCTACCTGCGCACCCTGGCCGACAGCCGGGCGATCGTCGAGCGCGCCAAGAAGGCGCGTCACGCCGTCGTGCTGGGGGCGAGCTTCATCGCCCTCGAGGTCGCCGCCGCGTTGCGCACGCGCGGCGTCGCGGTCACGGTCGTGGCTCCCGAGGACCGCCCGCTGGCCAAAGTGATGGGGCCCGAGCTCGGCGACTTCCTGCGCGCCCTGCACGAGGAGCACGGGGTCTCCTTCCGCCTCGGCAACAAGGCGCGGTCGATCGGCGAGGACACGATCGAGCTGGCGAGCGGCGAGCGGCTCGCCGCCGACCTGGTGGTCGCCGGCATCGGCGTGCGCCCCGCGGTCGCCCTGGCCGAGGCGGCGGGGCTGGCGGTGGACCGGGGCGTGCTGGTCAACGAGTATCTCGAGACCTCGGCCCCGGACATCTACGCCGCCGGCGATATTGCGAGATGGCCGGACCCCTATTCGGGCGAGCGGATCCGCGTCGAGCACTGGGTGGTGGCGGAGCGCCAGGGGCAGACCGCCGCGGCCAACCTGCTGGGACGCCGCGAGCGCTTCAGCGCGGTGCCCTTCTTCTGGAGCCAGCACTACGACGTGGTGATCAACTATCTGGGTCACGCCGAGAGCTGGGACTTGATCGGCGTCGCCGGTTCGATCCGCGACAAGAACGCCACCGTGACCTTCCGCAAGCACGGCAAGATCCTCGCCGTGGCGACGCTGTTCCGCGACCGCGACAGCCTCGAGGCCGAGCAGGCGATGGAGCACGACACCGAAGCCGCGCTGGCCAATATCGTTTCCCGCAGGTGAGAACTGGGCAGGTACGCGGCGCGGTTGTAGTCCTCCTGGTCTTGGCGTCGGCCTGCGGCAAGGAACGGCCTGCGGGCGCGCCGCGCGAGACTGCCTCGGCCGGCGGGGACACGCGGGTTCCCGCGGTGGCGGAGGCTGCGCGGCCGGGGCGCCGCGTGCTCTTCGTCGGCCTCGACGCGGCGGATTGGCAGCTGCTCGACGGCTATATGGCGGACGGCACGATGCCGAATCTCGCGGCGCTCGCCGGGCAGGGCGCGAGCGGCGTGCTCGTCACCATCCACCCGCCGCTCTCGCCGCTCGTCTGGACCACCATGATGACCGGGGTCTCTCCCCTCGAGCACCGGATCCTCGACTTCACCCGCTTCGCGCCGGCGAGCGGCGCCCGTGAGCCGATCCCGAGCTGCGAGCGGCGGGTGCCGGCGGTGTGGAACATGGCGAGCTGGGCCGGGCGCGGCGTGGCGGTCTTCGGCTTGTGGGCGACCTGGCCGGCCGAGCGGGTGCGCGGGCTGCTCGTGGCCGACCGCTTCTCCTCTTTCACCGCACCCGACCGGCTGCCACCGCCCGGCACCGTCTGGCCGGCCGAGCGCGCCGCCTGGGCGACCGGCGTGCTCCAGCGGGCCGAGGCGCAAACCGGCCTGCCGGCGCTGCGCCGCTACCTCCCGTGGCTGACGGAGAGCGAGTACGCGCGCCTGGCCGGGGCGCCGCAACCCTATGCCCATCCGGTCACCGCCCTGCAGCGCATCTTGAGCGAGACCCGCGCCTACGACGAGCTGGCGCGCGGCTGGCTGGCGGCGGCGCGGCCGGCGCCAGACCTCACGGTCCTCTACTTCCAGGGCCCCGACACCATCGGCCACATCTTCGCCCCCTACGCCCCGCCGCGCCAGGAGGCGGTCTCCGCCGCCGATTTCGCCCGCTACAGCCAGGTGCCCCGGCTCTACTTCGCCGAGGTGGATCGGCTGCTCGGCGGCTACCGCCGGATCGCCGAGCGGAGCGGGGCCGTGCTGATGATCGCCTCCGATCACGGCTTCCGCTGGAAGGAGGGCCGTCCGGCGCAGCTCTCGAGCGCCGCCGCGGCCACCGCCGCCCGCTGGCACCGCGACGAAGGCATCTATCTCTTCTGGGATCCCCGCGCCGCCGGCGGCCACGCCGGCGACGCCGGAGGCGCCCCGGCGGCGGGCCGAGACAAGAGCCCGCCGCCGCCATTCGGGGTCCGCCGGGCGGATGCGCGAGGCGGCGTCGCGCAGGTCTGCGCCACGCTCCTCTCGCTGCTCGGCCTGCCGCCGGGCAAGGGTCTCGCCGGGCCTCCCCTGCCCGGGTCTCCCTCAGTGGGCGCGCCGCGGGGCGTCGACACGACGACCCGGCCGCCGCGCCGGGGGGGGCCTGGTCTTGCTCCGGCCGGAGCCGGCCAGGCCACGGCAGCAATCGATTACCAGGCTTTCTACCGTCCCGCCCCGGAGCCCGCGGCGACGGCCGCGGCCTCCGCAGCCAGCGGAGGCAGCGTCGCCAGCGCCGCGGGCGCCGCCGGCGAGGAGCTCGCCCAGCTTCGCGCCCTCGGCTACGTCGGCGCCAACGAGCCCGCCACCGCCGCGCCCGGGCAGGGGCCCGCCGGCTCGCCGGCGGCGGAGCGCTCCCGCACCGCCGCTTCGTTCAACAACGAGGGGCTGCTCCTTCTCGGCGAGCAACGGGACGCGGAGGCCCGGCGCGCCTTCGAGCGTGCCCTCGGCCGCGACCCGGACCTCGCTTCGGCGCTCGCCAACCTGAGCGACCTGCTTGCCGCGCCCGGCGCCGGGCCCGCCGATGCCGACCGCGCCGACGATCTGCTCGTGCGCGCGCTCGCCGGCGGCGTGCCCGACGGCGTCGAACGCATCCTGGCGCGCGCCGCCTCCTACGGCCGCGCCAGCGCCGCCGAGCGCAGCCTGCGCCTGCTCGCCGCCGCCGCAGCAGCCAGGCCGGAGGAAGCGCGCCTTTGGCTGCTCCACGGCCGCTACCTCCTCGAGCGCCAGCGCTGCGACGACGCCCTCGCCGATTTCACGCGCACCGTGCGCCTCTCCCCCGGCGACCCTCTGGCGCACGCCTCCCTCGGCCTCGCCTGCCTGTGCCGCGGCGACGCCGCCGGCGCCCGCCGCGCCTTCCGCCGCTCCCTCGAGCTCGATCCCCACCAGCCCGAGCTCCAGCGATTCCTTGCTCCCGGTCGCTAACGCCTGCGGTTCCACCCCGCGCGATGAAACGGCACTGCGATATGGCGGTAGTGGACTACTCAAAGCGTCTATCGGATCGCCCCCCGCAACCCCTCGATCCCCTTCCCTCCCCTCCGGGGGGGAAGGGGACGCCCCCTCCCCTAGCGCACTCAGTTTCGTTTGACGGCCCCCTGTATTGACATCGATCATCATGAGCGTCAATATCCGCACATGGCCGGCGTTAGAAGAATCACCGCCAACCTTCCGGCGGACCTGCTCCAGCGAGCCATGGCCGTGACGGGCAAGGGAATCACGGAGACCCTGGTCGAGGGCCTGCGGCTCGTGCGCCAGGCGCACGCCCTCGAAAGGGCCATCAAGCTGCGGGGCAAGGTGCGGCTGGAGATCGATCTCGGAGAATCCCGTGAGAGGGCTGGTCGTCGACACCTCGGTGTGGATTGACTACTTCGCGGGCGACGAGATCCCCGGCCTGGAAGCGGCCCTGGCGGGCGGCATCGTCGTCCTCGCCCCGCTCGTCGCCGCCGAGCTGGTGAGCGGCGCCGCGCGGGCGCGCGACCGCCGCGCCCTCGCCGAGCTGATCGCCGAGCTGGTGGTGCACGAGGCCCCGCTGGCGCACTGGCTCCGCGTCGGCGAGCTGCGCCGCGAGCTCCAGGACAAGGGCCTGGCGGTGTCGGTGCCCGACGCCCACGTGGTGCAGTGCGCGCTGGACCGTGACGCTCCCCTGCTCGCCCGTGACGCCGTCTTTTCCAGCATCGCCACGCTTACCCCCTTCGAGCTCTACCAGGTCTGACGGCCGCCGCGGCCGCTTGCGCCTCGTCCGGCACGTGCTGTCTGATCGCATCTCTTCGAAATTGACCGAGAAAAACGCTTTCTCCGCGGGGGTTCCGCGCGGTTCCCTCGTCTCTACTTTCATGCTAGGGTTGTTTTTGTTCTCTGAGATTGATTCTGTGCTGCCCGGCTCTTGCGGCGGGCGGCCGGAGCGCGTCGAGGCGCCAGCCCAGTGTTGGCGGCCAGCAGGAGGAGTTTGGATGAGCTTGCAGTGCTGCCCTTCCTTAAGAACGATCACCGTCTTCCTGCTCGTGCTGCTGGCGCTGGGAGTCACCGGCGCCGTGGCGGCCCCACGCACCGGTCCCGCCACACCGCCGGCCGCTCCGCAGCCCGTTGCCGCCGCTCCCCCGGAAGCCGTCACGCCCAATGTGGTGGTTGGCGGCGGGGCGGTCTCCTACTTCACGGTGACGCCTTGCCGGGTCTTCGACAGCCGGCAACCGGCCAACGCACCGGCTCTCCAGACCGGAGTGGCGCGGCTGGTCCAGGTTACGGGAAATTGCGGCGTTCCCGCCGACGCCAAGCTGGTGGCGGTCAACCTGACCGTGAGCCAGCCGACGGCGGCCGGCACGATCGAGCTCTATCGCGGCGACGGCACCGCGACCGGCCTCGCGGACCTCGACTTCGCGTCGGGCCAGACGCGCGCCAACAATGCGGTCGTGGCGCTGGCGTTCGACGGCAGCGGTACGCTCAACGCCCTCTTGACCACGGCCACGACGGGACAGACCAGCCATCTCATCTTGGACCTGAACGGCTACTTCAAGGACGTCACGCCGGTCGCCCAGGACGACAGCTACAGCACGACCCTGAACACGCCGCTCAACCAGGCCGCGCCCGGTGTGCTCGCCAACGACACCCTCAACGGCGCGGCGATCTTCAGCTACGGCGCGACCACCGGCGCCGAGCAGACCACGATCGGCGCGGCCACGCCCACCTCGGCGGCCGGCTCGGTCTCGCTCAATGCCGATGGAAGCTTCAACTACACCCCGGCCACCGGCTTCAAGGGCAACGATACGTTCAAGTACGTCCTCAAGAATTCCGCCGGCAGCTCGACGGCCACGGTGACGATCTCCGTGGGCAAGGGCAACCAGACGATCAACTTCACCTCGACGGCTCCCGCGGGGGCGAAGGTCGGAGGACCGACCTACAACGTGACGGCGACCGCATCGTCGGGTCTGACGGTGGCGTTCACGATCGACGCCGCGGCGGCCTCGGTGTGCTCGATCTCGGGCTCGACGGTGTCGTTCATCGGCGTCGGGACCTGCGTGATCGATGCGAACCAGGCCGGCGACGCCAACTACAATGCGGCGCCGCAGGTGCAGCAGTCCTTCGCGGTGGCCAAGGGCGACCAGACCATCAACTTCACCTCGACGGCCCCGGCCGGCGCGAAGGTCGGCGGGCCGACCTACAACGTGACGGCGACCGCCTCGTCGGGCCTCGCGGTGGCGTTTACGATCGACGGCTCGGCAGCCTCGGTGTGCTCGATCTCGGGCTCGACGGTGTCCTTCATCGGCGTCGGCACCTGCGTGATCGACGCCAATCAGGCGGGCAACGCCAACTACAACGCCGCGCCGCAGGCGCAGCAGTCGTTTGGCGTGGCCAAGGGCGACCAGACGATCACCTTCACCTCGACGGCCCCGGCGTCGGCCAAGGTTGGGGGGCCGACCTACAACGTGACGGCGACCGCGTCGTCGGGCCTCGCGGTGACGTTTACGATCGACGCCTCGGCAACCTCGGTGTGCTCGATCTCGGGCTCGACTGTGTCGTTCACCGCCTCCGGCACCTGCGTGATCGACGCCAACCAGGCCGGCAACGCCAACTACAACGCCGCGCCGCAGGCGCAGCAGTCCTTCGCGGTGGGCAAGACCGACCAGACGATCAACTTCACCTCGACGGCTCCGGCGGGGGCAAAGGTTGGCGGCCCGACCTACAACGTGACGGCGACCGCCACGTCGGGTCTGACGGTGGCATTCACCATCGACGCCGCGGCGGCCTCGGTGTGCTCGATCTCGGGCTCGACGGTGTCGTTCATCGGCCCCGGGACCTGCGTGATCGACGCCAACCAGGCCGGTGACGCCACCTACAACGCCGCGCCGCAGGTGCAGCAGTCCTTCGCGGTGGCCAAGGGCGACCAGACGATCAACTTCACCTCGACGGCTCCGGCGGGGGCGAAGGTCGCTGGGCCGACCTACAATGTGACGGCGACCGCCTCGTCGGGCCTGACGGTGGCATTCACCATCGACGCCGCGGCGGCCTCGGTGTGCTCGATCTCGGGCTCGACGGTATCGTTCATCGGCACCGGCACCTGTGTGATCGACGCCAACCAGGCCGGCAACGCCAACTACAACGCCGCGCCGCAGGCGCAGCAGTCGTTCGCCGTGGCCAAGGGCGACCAGACGATCAACTTCACCTCGACGGCTCCGGCCGGCGCGAAGGTCGGTGGGCCGACCTATAACGTGACCGCGACCGCCTCGTCGGGTCTCGCGGTGACCTTGACGATCGACGCCTCGGCAAGCTCGGTGTGCTCGATCTCGGGCTCGACGGTGTCGTTCATCGGCGCCGGCACCTGCGTCATCGACGCCAACCAGGCCGGCAACGCCAACTACAACGCCGCGCCGCAGGCACAGCAGTCGTTTGCCGTGGCCAAGGGCGACCAGACCATCAACTTCACCTCGACGGCCCCGGCCGGGGCGAAAGTCGCCGGGCCGACCTACAACGTGACGGCGACCGCCTCGTCGGGACTCGCGGTGACGTTCACGATCGACGCCTCGGCGAGCTCGGTGTGCTCGATCTCGGGCTCGACGGTGTCGTTCATCGGCGCCGGCACCTGCGTCATCGACGCCAACCAGGCCGGCAACGCCAACTACAACGCGGCGCCGCAGGCGCAGCAATCGTTCGCCGTGGCCAAGGGCGACCAGACCATCACCTTCACTTCCACGGCCCCGGCCAAGGTGAAGCCCGGCGGGCCGACCTACAACGTGACGGCAACAGCGTCGTCGGGTCTTACGGTGGCCTTCACGATCGACGCCTCGGCGACGTCGTTCTGCTCGATCTCGGGTTCGACCGTGTCGTTTACCGCCGACGGCACGTGCGTGATCGACGCCAACCAGGCCGGCAACGCCAACTACAACGCGGCGCCGCAGGTGCAGCAGTCGATCCTGGTGGATGCGCCGCCGACGGTGACCAGCACCATCCCGGTCAACAACGCCATTAACGTGCCGCTCGCGAGCACCATCACAATTAACTTCAGCAAGTCGGTCAACGTCACCGGGTCGGCCTTCACGCTCGCCTGCTCGCCCAGCGCGACGCCGGCCTTCACGGTCACGCCGGCTTCTCCGGCCGCCACCTACGTCCTGCATCCTACGGGCGGCCTGCCGTTCGACAACAGTTGCACGGTCACCGTGGTGGCCAACCAGGTCACCTCCATCGCCAACACGCAGATGGACACGAACTACGTGTTCTCCTTCGCGACGCCCCCGATCGCCAACGCCGACACGTACCCCGAGACGCTCATCGGCAACGTCTCGATCGATTCCTCGAAGATCGGCTACAGCGTCACCGCCAACGACAGCTTCACCTCGCCGGTGACCATCACCGCCTTCGACGCGACCAGCGCCAACGGCGGCACGGTGGCGATGACCACCTCGGGCGCCGGCATCGGCCGGTTCACCTACAACCCGAAGGCCGGCTACAAGGGCGCCGACTCGTTCACCTACACGATCGGCAACGCCCACGGCAGCTCGACTGCCACCGTGAGCCTCACGCTCTCCGGCATCATCTGGTTCATCGACGGCAGCGCCGGCGCCGGCGACGGCCGCCTGTCGTCGCCGTTCAACAGCCTCGCCTCCTTCCAGGCGGTCAACGACGGCGGCGGCAGCGGCCTGCACCCGGCGGCCAACGCCAACATCTTCCTCTACGACAATGCGAGCGCCTACACCGGGCCGGTGACCCTGCTCAACGGCCAGAAGCTGATCGGCCAGGACGCCACCTCGAGTCTCTCAGCGATCAGCGGCCTGACCCCGGGCACCTCCAGCGCGACCCTGCCGTCAACCGGCGGCGGCTCGCCGAACAAGGTGTCGATCACCGCCACCGGCAATGACGTCACCCTGGGCTCCGGCAACACGGTCTGGGGGCTGACCCTGGGCAACGCCACATCCGGCATCGCCCTCTCCGGCTCCAGCGTCGGCAGCCTGAAGCTCCGCGACATGACCATCAACACCACCGGCGCCGCGGTCAGCCTCGCCAGCGGCGCGCTCGACGCGATCCTGAAATCCGTCTCCTCGGGCGGCGGCACGCACGGCATCTCGCTCACGAGCACGACCGGCTCCTTCGACGTCGAAGGCGACGGCGCCTCCGACCCGGCCAACACCACCCGCGGCCGCACCACCGCCAAGAACGGCGGCGGCACCCTGACCCTGGGCTCCGGCGGCACGATCCAGAGCGCCACCAGCGCCGGCGTCCTGCTCTCCAGCGCCACCAACGTGACGCTACGCAATATGACGATCCAGAACAACGGCTCGGGGATCAACAACGGCGGCGACGGCATCACCGCCACCAATGGCTCGGCGCTCGTGCTGGACAACGACCTGATCCAAGGGCAAACCGGCAACAACGGCGTGCACGGGACCGGCGTCGCCGGCATCGCGTTCCAGCACACCGAGGTCACCAACAACGCTTCCGCCGCCGGGACCGGTGGCACCCACGTGTGGAACGTCCGCATCGACAATGGCACCGGTACCTCGACGGCCGCGAACTCGCTGTTCCACAACTCGCTCGAGAACATCTTCGGCGTGTCCCAGACCGGCAGCGCGACGATGACGCTGAACGTGACCAACAGCCAGTTCAGCGACACCGCGACCACCGCTTCCGGCAACGTCGGCCTACAGGTCAATCTACAGAACACGTCCAACGTCACGCTGTCGGTGGACTCAAGCACCTTCCTGCGCAACCGGACGAATGGCGTCCAATACCTCACCACCGACAGCGCCGGCGGCGGCAGCTTCACTGTCACCAACTCGAGCTTCGACCAGAACGCTATCGACATCGATCTGTTCCACCAGGGCGCAGGGAAAACGGTGAGCTTCAATATCTCCAACAACACGATGCGGCAAAGCGTAGGCGGCATCAGCGGCTCGATCGGCGTCAGCACGGGCACCAGCTCGACCGCCACCACGCTGCTCCAGGGGAAGATCCTCAACAACACGATCGGCAAGTCGAGCGTCGCCGGCTCCGGATCGATGCAGGGCAGCGGCATCGGCGTCGGCGCCTTCGGCGCGGGAACGCTCACGGCGACAATCGACGGCAACACCGTGGTGCAGGTCGACAACGAGGGTCTCAACGTGACGGTCGACCAGGGCACGGGCACGGCCAACCTGACGGTGACCAACAACCATTTCTCGGTCAACACCGCCTCACCGAACAGCGACTTCGGGGCCATGATCGTGGACGGCGGCGTCGCCGGCGACACCCAGACGCTGTGCCTGCGCATGAGCGGCAATACGGACACCGGCAACGCCGCGAACGGCGGCAACGGAGTGGCCCTGCTCACCGAGGCCGGGAACCCCACTTTCAACATCCAGGGCTACGGCGGCGCGGCGAATAACGCCAGCCAGATCGCCGCCTTCATCGACGGCGCGAACACAGACAGCCCAGGGACCTCGCTCGTGTCGCCCGGTGCGGGGACGATGCAGGCGGCGCCCGCGAACTGCCCGACGCCGCCTTGAAGCTTGAACGATCCAGGACGCATCGACCGCCGCGCGGCTGGCACCGGACAGCGGACCGCGCGGTTCCTTGAACCAGGACCCGTAAGGAGGAAGCGATGTCCGAACCGTTCTTGTCGGAGATCAAGATCATGTCGTTCGGCTTCCCGCCGAAGGGCTGGGCCCTCTGCGATGGGCAACTGATGCCGATCAACCAAAACCAGGCACTGTTCTCGTTGCTAGGGACCACCTATGGAGGCGACGGCCGCGTCAACTTCGGGTTGCCGAACCTCCAGGGCCGCACACCGATGCACATGGGCCAGGGGCACACTCTCGGCGAGAGAGGGGGCGAGCAGAACCACACGCTGTCCATCTCCGAGATTCCCACTCATGTGCACACCGAGAATGCGTCTCTGGAGACGACGAACAACCTCGTCGACCCGGTGGCCAACAACATCCTGGCAAGCCCGGCCGTGCAGGTGTACTGCTCGACTGCGACCAACTTGACGTCGATGCTGCCGGCAACCATCGCCAACGTCGGCGGCAGTCAGCCGCACCCGAACATGCAGCCCAACCTGACCCTGAGCTTCTGCATCGCGCTCACGGGCATCTTCCCGACGCAGAACTGAGGAGGCGACATGTCCCAACCTTATGTCGGCGAGATCCGCATGTTCGCCGGGAACTTCGCTCCCGCGGGCTGGATGTTCTGCGAGGGGCAGCTTCTACCGATCTCGGACTACGAGACGTTGTTCAACTTGATCGGCACCACCTACGGCGGCGACGGGCAGAGCACCTTCGCCCTGCCCGACCTGCGCGGCAGGCTGCCGATCCACCAGGGCGGCGGCTTCACCCTGGCTGAGAACGGGGGCGTCGAGCAGGTGACCTTGAGCGTTCCCCAGATCCCGGCCCACAGCCATCCTTACCTGGCGACCACGAACCCCGACAATACGGGCGGCCCTCAGGGCGCTCTGGTCGGTCAGCTCACCAGCGGCGGTCTGGTGAAGATCTTCTCTTCGGTAGCGCCCAGCGCTGCAATGGCGCCGAGCACCATCGGGTCCACCGGCGGGAGCCAGCCGCACAGCAACTTCCAACCCTACCTCTGCATCAGCTTCATCATCTCGCTGTTCGGTGTCTTCCCGTCGCAGAACTGAGGAGATCGACCATGGCCAACCCCTTCGTGGCTGAGATTCGCATCTTTCCTTTCAACTTCCCCCCCAAGGGCTGGGCGTTCTGCGACGGCCAGATCCTGCCGATCAGCCAGAACACAGCGCTCTTCTCGCTGCTCGGCACCACCTACGGCGGCGACGGCAAGTCCAACTTCGCGCTGCCGAACATGCAGGGCAACGCGCCCATGCATCCGGGGCAAGGACCAGGGCTTTCCCTCCACGATCTCGGCGAGTCTTCGGGCTCCGACACCGTCACGCTCATCCAGTCCGAGATGCCGGCCCACAGCCATGCCAAGATGGGCACGCCGATTGCGTCAATTCTGACGAGCCCTGCCCCAACGGTAGGATTTGGCAAGTCCGCCGGCATCGCCGCATACTGCACGGTAAGCAACACGAACCTGACCCAGATGTCCGACAACACGATCGCCCCCGCCGGCGGCGACCAGCCGCACAACAATCTGATGCCGTACCTGACCTTGAACTTCTGCATCGCCCTGCAGGGGGTCTACCCGCCCCGCACCTGAGGCGCCCTCGGGCCAGGCCCACGCCGCCCCGCGCCGTCCAACCCGGCCGGAGGCGGCGGGCCGCGCCCTTTCCTCTTGCGGTCTCTCGCCCTCCGCGCGCCCCCCTTCCCCACCCGCCTCCCCGCCCCTCCCGCCGCGATGGACCCCAGGCTTACGCTCCGCCCAATCGTCCTCGACGACCTGCCTTTCCTCTACGAGGTCTACGCCGGCACGCGCGCCGAGGAGATGGCGGCGGTGCCGTGGAGCGAGGAGCAGAAGCAGGCTTTCCTGCGCATGCAGTTCGATCTCCAGCGCCGCTTCTACGAGGAGAACTTCCCCGACGCCGAGTACTCGATCGTCCTGCTCGACGGGCGGCCGGCCGGGCGGCTCTACGTCCATCGGCGGCCCGACGAGATCCGCCTGATCGACATCGCGCTGCTCCCCGAGCACCGCGGCGCCGGCCACGGCACGGCGCTGCTGCGCCGGCTTTTCGGGGAGGCCACCGCCGCGGGCAAGCCGCTACGCATCCACGTCGAGCGCTTCAACCCCGCCCTGCGCCTCTACCAGCGCCTCGGCTTCACCCAGATCGCCGACCAGGGCGTCTACCTGCTGATGGAGTGGGTGCCGCGGTAGGCTCGGCAGGCCGCCCGCGAGGGCCGGCCGCGTTCAGTTGAAGATCGCCTCGTAGCCCAGGCCGGCGCCGTCGGGGCCGATGGGCACGATGAAGATGTCGAGGGCGCCGAGCCGCTCGTGCTCGACGTGATAGGTGCCCTGCGGCAGCGGGCGGGCGGCCGGGCCGCGGAAGAGGACGGAGAACGGCGCGCGCCGGCCCTCCCTCCCCTGCCCGACCACCTCCACCGCCGCGATCTCGAGCTCGATCGGCGATACCCCCGGCGCGGTCAGCAGCCGGCACGAAGTTCCGACATGGGGCGAGAAAGACGCGTCGGTCAGGGTCTCCAGCATCGGGCAACCTCCACGAGATCAGGATGATTGGCCCCTCAATAGCCGACGGGCCGCCACGGTGTCAAGGTGGCGATGCTCCCGCGGCTCCGCTCCGGGGTGGCAGCGTGACCTCCGACAGCGGCGAGATCGTGCGCGTGGCGGGGTCGGCGAAGAACCAGCGGATGAAGCGGTGGGCGAAGGGCTCGTCCGGGCGCGGGCTGGAGGTCATCCGGCGCAGCTTCTCCAGCTCGGCCGGCGGGTCCTGCACGGGGATGACGGAGCCGGTCGCGCCGACCGCGAAGCCTTCGATCGCTTCGGCGAGCGCCGCCAGGGCGGGGGCGTCGGCCGGCGAGCCCGCGGGCACGTCCCAGACGCGCGCGAGCCCATCGACGGAGACCGTCGCGAGGCGTGAGCCGCCGGCGCTGAAGCGGGCGACCTGAAGCCTGTGCTCGTGGGTCATGGGCGCGCCGAGCGGCCGGCAGGTCTGGCCGTCGAAGAGCCTCATCGAAGAATCTCCGGCGGGCGCGACGAAGCGGCTCCCGTCCGGGCTGAAATCGACCACGCGGGGAAACTCGCCGGTCGAGGGCAGCGGCTGTGGGCGCCGAGCGGCGCCCACGACGCACAGGCGCCGGCCCGTCTGGACATCCCATAGCTCCACCTCGCCGTCCCAGGAGGCGGTGAGGATCCGTTGCCCATCGACGCTGACCTCGGGATCCCCGAGGAAGGTCTCGACGTGCATCGGTTTTCCGATCGGAGCCCCCGTTGCCGCATCCCAGGCCTCGAGGAGGTATCCGTAGGTCAGGAGGACGCGGCCGCCGGCAGCCGTCCAGGCTCCGGTGGTGTGAGCCCGCTTCACCTCGATCACCTGCCGGCCCGTCCGAGCATCCCAGACCTTGGCACCGGCCGGCGAGATGGTGGCGATCCACCTGCCGTCGCGGCTGAGCTCTGGCGCCGCATTCTCCACCGGCACATCCGCGACGGCCCGCCCCGTTCTCGTCTCGAAGAGCCGCACCGTCTCGCTCACCTCGGGGGTCCTGCCAGGACGCGCCCGGGCCACGGCGGCCAGGATGCGCTGACCGTCGGCGCTGATCCGCGCCTGCCGGACTTCGCCGGCTCCCCAGCGGAGCGGAGCGCTCAGTGCCTGGCCGCTCTCGACGTCCCAGGCTTGGATGGATGCCCCCCTGCGGTCGGCGCGATCAGCGCGATCGGCGACAATTGCCACGGCGCGGCCGTCCGCCAGGAAGCTCGCCGCGAGGACATGTCCCTGCCGCAATGGCGCGCCCACGGTCCGACCGGTGCGCAGGTCCCAGAGGCGCGCCGTTTCGGGGGCGGCGACGAGGAGCCGGCCGCCGGCAGGGTCGAAGGCCGCCTTGAAGACCCCGGGGTCGCCGGGCAGCTCCTCGGCATGGGCGCGGCCAGCCCTCACGTCCCAGACCCTGGCGGTGCCGTCGCCGGAGGCGGTCACCACCCGGCGGCCGCCGCGCCCGAAGCTCACGGAGTTGACGTAGTCGTCGTGGCGCAGCGGCTCCAGGAGCTGCCGGCCCGACGACGCCTCCCAGAGCCGGGCGGTGTGGTCGCGCGAGCCCGTCAAGACCAGCCGACCGTCAGGGCTGAACTCGGCATCGACGATTGCCGCCTCGTGGCGCAACGGCTTGCCGACCATGGCGCCGGTCGCCACGTCCCAGACGTAGGCGGTGAAGTCGCTGGCCGTGGTCAGGAGCAGGCGATCGTCCGGGCTGAACCACACCGAGTGGACGGCCGCGGGGTGCCTCAGGCTGCGCGCGACCCTGCCGGCGGCAACGTCCCAGATGCGGACAGTGTCGTCGATGCCGATCGCCGCCAGCCATTGGCCGTTGCCGCTAAAGAGCGCACACGTGAGAGCGGTCTGCCCGTCCAGGTAGCTATGGACGGGCTTGCCAGTGCGCGCGTCCGCCAGCAGTCCCCCCCTGGAGCTCACGACGAGCCATCGGCCGTCCGGGCTGAATTCGGGAAAGGGATAGGGAAAATCCGCCGGAAATGGACTGCCGACGAGATCCTGACTGGCTCGATCCCAGAGGAAGACGGCCGACGCGGTGGCCGTCACGACGCGCTGGCCGTTCGGGCTGAACTTGGCCCACTCCACCGCGCCATCGTGCCGCATTGGGCGGCCGGCGCTCGCTCCGCTCTGGGCGTCCCAGAGGCGCGCCGTATGGTCTTGCGAAGCGGTCACCAGCAGGCCGCCGTCGGCGCTGAAGTGGACATAGCCGACGCCGCCCTGGTGCCGCATGGCCTGGCCGACCGGCGCGCCGGTGCGGACATCCCAGAGCCGCGCCGTCCCGTCGCTCGATGCGGTGGCCAGCCGGGTGCCGTCGGGGCTGAGCTCGGTCCACTTGACCGCCCCGGCATGGCGGACCAGCGCGACCGGCAAGGCCCAATTGCGGTTGAGCAGCGCATCGAAGGTCCGGCTGCGCGCCACCAGCCCGCCCAGCGGGTCCGTCTTCTTCATCGTCCAGGCGAGGTAGGCGAGCGCCTGGGCGGCTTGCCCCTGCTCGAGCAGCCCGCCAGCCGTGTCGAGCAGGGCGCGCTCGGCCCGGTGCTCGGCCTGCTGGGCGAGCGTCCTCGCCCGCTGGGCAGTCCTCCACAGCTCGAAGGCGATCGCCCCCAGCACCACGACCACCAGCAGCAGGATCCCGAGGCTCGCCACCATCCGCCGGCTGCGCCGCAGCGCACGCCGCGCCTCGCCCTCGCGCAGGCGCGCCTGGCGCTCGCGCTCGGCCGCCTCGCGCACGGTCTCCTCGGCCCGCAACCTGGCTTCGCGCTGCCGCCGCAGCTCCCGGCTCTCGCCGATCACCTCGGTGAGCACGTCGTGAGTGAGCTCGACGCGCTCCTTGCCGTCGCGCTCCTCGATGCGCAGCAGGCGGCGCTCCTGCAAGGTCAGGAGGTCCGCCGCGGTGACCCCGGGCGTGCTCACCGCGTTGTCCCAGGCCACGCTGTCGCGGAAGCCGGAGTAGGTGAGCAGGCGGTCCTCGACGAAGGCGCGCACCTCGGGAGAGAGGCCATAGAGGCTGCGCTCGTAGAAGTTGGCGAGGATCTCCTTCCACGATCCGTGCAGGAGGTCGCTGGTGATCTTCGGCGCCGCGATGGCGAGCCGCCGGTTGTTGAGCTCGCGGCAGAGGACGCTGAGCAGGGTCGGGTCCACTTCCAGATCGCCGGGAACCGGCGCGGCTCCGGCCAATCCGCCGGGAGCCGCCGCCGCTCCGGCCGGCCCGCCGGGCTGCGGTCCTTCGGCCTCGCCGCCCCTGCCGGCCCCGGCGACGAAGCGGATGACCTGGCGCGCCACGTCGCCGTCGATCAGGTGCCCGCCGGCGGAGGTCACCGCCCGCAGCGCCGCGTCCCCGTCCATGTGCCGGAGGGGCAGGCGGTTGACGCCGACCGACCGCATCAGGCCGCGCAGCCCTTCGAGGTCGGCGAGGAAGTCCTGGCGCAGGGCGAGCAGGACCCTGTAGTCGTGCCGCTCGGGGGTGAAGCCCGCGGCGAGCGCCGGGGCGTCGTCGAGGCGGGCTTTGACGGCTGCCGGAGGGCGCCCCTCGACCAGGTCCGCCAGCTCGACGAGGAAGGCCTGACGGTCCGCCGGCCGCTTCTTGCCGTGGGTGAAGACCTCCTCGAACTGATCGAAGACCAGCATCGGGATGACGATCTGGTTGCGGGCGTTCCAGAAGTTCGCCCCGGCCCGATGGAGGGACTCCCACAGCGTCTCGCCCGCCGCGAAGGGCGGCGCCTCGACCGGCGGATCAGCGGCCGCGGCGGCGGCGAGGATCGCGTCGACCGTCTGGGCGGCCAGGGCGCGCGCCCCCGCGTAGTCGAGGCGGATATAGACCGGCAGGATGTTTTCCCGGCGCAGGCGGGGAAAGAGGCCGGCCTGAAGAAGAGAGGTCTTGCCCAGGCCCGACCGGCCATAGAGAACGGTCAGCCGTGCTCCCTCGCGCAGCACGGTGCGGCGCAGCTCCTCGCTCTCTTTCTCGCGGCCGTGGAAGAACTCCTGGTCGCGCTCGCGGAACGACGACAGGCCCGGCCACGGGTTGTCGTGGTCCACCGTGCCGCTGTCGGGAGGCGGCGCCGATGCTCGCCGGTTTGGGCGCTCGCCGATCACCGCGGCGCCGGCCCCGACTGCTGGTACTTGCGGTAGAGGTCCTGGAGGCGGTCGAGGAAGGCGGAGTCGGCCTGGCCCTGCGGCAGCCGCGTCCAGTGGACCCTGCGGAAGGCCTCCGGCAGCGCTTCCTCGCCCGCGGACGTGTCGTCGATCGCGACCGGCAGGATGAAGGGCCGGTTGGGCGGCAGCTCGGCGAGGAAGTCCTCGGCCTCCACCCACTCGCGGCGGAAGAAGCGCCCCTGCGCGGTGAGGCTGTGGCGCGAGACGACCGGCACGAACAGACAGGATCCCTGGATGGCGCGCCGGATCCTGAGCGCGAAGGCGTCGCCGGCCTGGAGGGCCTCTTTGTCGAACCAGACCGCCATCCCCCTTCCCGCCAGCGCCTCGCGCAGAGTCCGCGCGGCGGCGAGATCCTCGCTCGCGTAGCTGAGAAAGATCGCTCCCGGCTTGAGGTCGAAGCGTTGCTGCTGCTGCGCCGGCGGCGTCTCCGCGGTCTCGCGACGCTCGGGGTGGAGAGCGCCCCAGCGGCGGGATAGCTCGTCGACGAAGGCGATGGCGCCTTCCGGGAAGACCTGGATGCCGGGGCCGAAATGGCGCAGGAAGACGCCCAGCCCGGGATCGGAGCCCGCCGTGCGGTCGGCGAAGACGTCGGTCTTGCCGCGGCGGGACGAGAGCCGGGCGCCCGAGCCGAGGCGCAGGAAGAAGCGTGCCAACCAGTCCGGAAAGCCGGTGCCGAGCACCAGCAGCGGCCGCTCGGCAAGCTCGTCGAGCACCTGCGGCCGCCGGGTCTCCGATTGCAGGGAGTGCACGAACTCGAGCCTGTCCTCTTCGGTCAGGGCGTATTCGCTGGCCAGCGAGGAGAGCTTGCCGAACAGGTGCAGGACCACGGGGCCTTCCATCTCGCCCAGGCTGCCCGGGTCCGCCGCGCTGGGAGTGTAGGAAAAGACCTTGGTCAGCGCCTGCCCGCCGAAGCGCGCCACGTTCAAGGCGTGCTCGAGCAGCGAGTCGAAGGTCGTGGTGATGAACAGGCTGAGCTTCTCGATCCTGGCGAGCCGGTCGAGGGCTTGAGGGACCGGCAGGTCCTGCGGCGCGGGGGTGACCGACTTGAGCGCGGAGTAGAGGAACTGGACGTTGCCGCCGGCGGCGAGGTAGCGGTAGGCGACCGCGTCGAGCGTGCCGCCTCCTCCGGCGTCTCCGGCCGGCAGCTTGAGCCTGGCGGCCAAGCGCTCGGCGAGAAGGGTGTAGAAGGCCACCTCCCTGCCATCCAGGGAGAGCTGCAGCAGGTCCTGGCCCACCACGGGGACGACGAGCCCTTCTTCGACGTACTCGAGGATCTGCTCCCAGAAGAGCTCGACGTTGGCCGGCTGTCCGTTCATGCTGGAGAACGGCAGTCTAGCAGGCTGCCGAAGAGCTCCGCGCGCAAGTGGTTGTGGTAAATTCCTGCCGCTTTCTTGTTCCCATGTCGTGCGGGGCCCGCCGGATCGCCGGCCCTGCCCCGCCTGCTCTGCGAGGAGAGGTTGCCATGATTCAGCCGTACCGGCCGGTCCTGCTGTCGTTTCTCTTCGCCGCGGCCGCCGTGGCCGCGGCGGCCCAGACGACCGGGGGCATCGTCGGCCGGGTGACCGACGAGCAGAAGGGAACGCTTCCCGGCGTCACCGTCGAGGCGCGCAGCCCGGCCCTGCAGGCCTCGCGGGTGGCGGTCAGCGACACCTCGGGCGCCTTCCGGCTGACCCTGCTGCCGCCGGGAACCTACACGGTGAGCTTCGCCCTCGAGGGCTTCGCGACCGCGTCGAAGCCCGGGGTCATCGTCGAGCTCGACAAGGAGCAGACGGTCAATGTGGTGCTGCACCCGGCGGTGGCGGAGTCGATCACCGTCACCGGCGCGGTGCCGGTCATCGACACCACCTCGACCTCGCTCGGGACCAACCTCGACAGCCGCGCCATCGAGACCCTTCCCACCGGCCGCAACTACTCCTCGGTCGTCCAGGTGACGCCGGGGGTCGGCTCCGACGCCAACCCCGAGAACACCGATCAGTCTTCGATCACTGTCTACGGCTCGGCGGGCAGCGAGAACGTCTTCTACATCGACGGCGTCAACACCACCGGCGTCGAGTACGGCTTCCAGGGCAAGGAGCTCAACTTCGAGTTCATCCAGGCGGTCGACGTCAAGACCGGCGGCTACGCCGCGGAGTTCGGCCGCTCGACCGGCGGCGTCATCAACGTGATCACCAAGTCGGGCGGCAACGACTTCCACGGCGACGGCTTCGGCTACTACGACAACAATTCGCTGCAGAAAAACGCCGCCGCGATCGTCAACAGCGGCGGCACGCTGGCCGGCTTCACCCGCAAGGACTTCGGCGCCGACCTCGGCGGCTATTTCATCAAGGACCGGCTGTGGTTCTTCGGCGCCTACGACCGGGTGTCCAATACCTTGAAAAGCGGCCTGCCCGCGGGCCCGCTCATCGGCCAGGTGGTCAACTCCGACAGCACCCGCGACCTCGGCGCCGGCAAGCTGACCTTTCGCCTGACCGAGAACCAATCGCTGATCGGGTCGTTTTTCCAGGACCCGCGCGACGATACCGGCGCGATCAACGACGCCAATCACTCGCTGATCGGCGATCCGCTCACCTATCAGGGGCTGCGCAGCTTCGGCGGCAAGGACTACGCCCTGCGCTACGAGGGACTGCTCGGCAGCTCCTGGGTGGTCTCGGCCCAGGGGGCGCGCCACCAGGAGAAGAACTCAGTCGGCCCGGCGACCGCGGCGGGCGACGTCATCCAGCTGCGCGCCGTGGACAGCGACTTCTTTCAGACCGGCGGCTTCGGCTTGCTGCAGACCAAGAGCTTCAAGCGCGACTTCGGCGGCGCCGCCGCGACCCGCTTCCTGGGCCACCACGAGATCAAGGGGGGGCTCGAGTACGAGCAGGAGAAGTCCAACGTCGTCCGGCGCTTCAGCGGCGGCCAGCAGATCGACGTCTATAGCAACGGCCTGCCGCAGCCGGTCTTCAGCCACTTCTACTGGACGACTCCCGACGCCACGATCGCCAACGCGCCGGTCTCGGCCCTGGTCGCCGCGCCGCAGCACAAGAACACCGCGGTCTATCTGCAAGACCGCTGGGCCGCGCTGCGCAACTTGACCATCAACGCCGGCATCCGCTGGGACCGCCAGGAGATCATCGACGCCTCGGGCAGCAAGCAGGTCGATCTCAAGAGGGACTTCGCGCCTCGCCTCGGCTTCGTCTGGGACCCGGGTTCGAACGGCAACTCGAAGCTCTTCGGCTCCTTCGGGCGCTATTACGAAGAGATCCCGATGGACCTGGTGATCCGCTCGTTCTCCTTCGAGCGCCAGGCGCGCATTTTCAACTTCTCCGCCAACAGCACGGCGCCGGATCCCGCGGCCGAGGCCGCTCTCGGCCGTACCTCGGCCATCTTCGGCGGCTTTACCGAGCCTTCCGACCCCCGGCTGCACAACCAGTACATCAACGAAGCCATCCTGGGCTACGAGCGCCAGGTGCTGCCCGACGTCGCCGTCGGCATCAAGGCAATCGAGCGCGACTACGGCAATGTGATCGAGGACTTCTTGTGCATGACCGACGGCACCTACTGCATCGGCAACCCCGGCAACGGCATCATGCACCGCATCTTCACGCTCGACTACTCGACGACCTATCCGGCGCCCAAGGCCAAGCGGACGTACAAGGGAGCACAGCTCGACGTCACCAAGCGTTACTCCAACAACTGGCAGGGGCTCGCCTCCTACATCTACTCCAAGCTCGACGGCAACTACGACGGCACCTACGCGCCATTCACCAACGTCGGCGCCGACCCCAACATCTCGGCCGCCTACGACTACTACGATTTCTTCACCAACGGTAGCGACCTGACGCGCATCACCAACACCGGCCCGCTGTCCAACGACCGGCGGCACCAGCTCAAGCTCTCCGGGATCTACTTCACGCCCTGGAAGCTGTCGATCGGCCTTTCGGCCTACTACCGCACCGGCACGCCGCTCACCCGCTACGGCTACTCCGACGCCTACGCCCGCTACGAGTTCTTCCTCACCCGCCGCGGCGCCGAAGGCCGCACACCCGACAGCTACGACGCCGACCTCCACCTCGGCTACCCCCTCACCGCCGGACCCGCGACCCTCAACATCCTCCTCGACGTCTTCAACATCCTGAACGCCCAGCGCCCCATCCTCCTCGACGAACGCTGGGGCTTCGCCCAAGCCGACAACTCCTCCCCCACCCCCATCAACACCAACTACGGCAAACCCGTCTTACGCACTCCCCCCACCTCCCTTCGGCTGGGTCTCAGGGTCAGTTTCTAAGCGGCCAAGCAGGGAAGAGGCTATTCCTCGCCGAGCGCGACGACCGGATCCAGCCGGCTCGCCCGCCGTGCCGGCAGCCAGGCCGCGAGCAGGGCGACCAGGGTGAGGAGCAGGGGGGTCAGCGCGAAGGTCGCGAGGTCGCGCGCGCCCACGCCGTAGAGGAGGCTGCCGAGCAGGCGGGTGAGCCCGAGGGCGCCGGCCACCCCGAGCGCGACTCCGATCAGCACCGCCGTCAAGCCCTGGCGGATCACCATGCGCAGCACGTCGCCGGCGTCCGCGCCGAGCGCCATGCGCACCCCGATCTCGCGCGTGCGCTGGTGCACGGTATGTGAAAGCACCCCGTAGATGCCGATCCCCGCCAGCAGCAGCGCCAGCGCGGCGAGCAGCCCGAGCAGCGCGGTGGTGAAGCGCCGGGAGCCGAGAGACCGCGCCACCACTTCGTCAAGGGTCGCCACGTTGGTCACCGGCTGCTGCGGATCGACGGCCCACACCCGCCGCTCGATCTGGGCCGCCAGGCCGGGTGAAGGGATCGCCGTCCGCACCGCCAGGTTGAGCGGCACCAGACGCGCGAAGAGCGTGGCCATCGGATCGGCCATCTGCGCCAGGGGCACGTAGACGATCGGCGGCGGCGGCTTGGCGACCCCCTGCTCGCGCACGTCGCCCACCACGCCGACGATGGTGCGCGGCGACGGGTCCGCGAGCTCGGGCACGGCCGGCTGGCCGAGCGTGATGCGCCGGCCGATCGGGTCCTCCTTCGGCCAGTAGCGGCGCGCCGCCGTCTGGTTGACCACCGCCACGAGCTGGGCGCCGCGGCCGTCCATGGCGGCGAAGGCGCGGCCGCGCAGCCGGGGGATGCGCAGCAGGCGGAAGAACTCCGGGGTGACGGCGCGGTACTGCGCTTCGCCGACCCCCTCCATGCTGCCTCCGCCCCGGTAACGCCCTTCGATGGTGAACGGCAGGTCGGGACCGCCTTCGAGCGGCAGCGAGGTCGCCAGCGCCGCCCGCTCGACGCCCGGCAGGCTCGCCACCCGCTCGACCATCCGGTCGGCAAAGCGAGCGAGCGCCGCGCCGCTCCCGTAGCGCGATTCGGGGAGCGACAGCTTGACGGTCAACACGTGGTCGCCGGCGAAGCCGAGGTCGGTCCTGGTGAGGCCGACGAAGCTGCGCGCCAGGAGCGCCGCGCCGGTGATGAGAACGAGCGCGATGGCGACTTCGGCGGCGACCAGGGCGCGCCGGGTGCGCTGGCCGCGCGCGCCGCCGGTCGAGCGCGTCGAGCCCTCCTTCAAGGGCTCGTGCAGGTTGCCGCGCATCGCCTGCAGCGCGGGCACGAGGCCGAAGAGCAGCACGGAGAGCAGCGACAGCGCCAGGGTGAAGGCGAGCACCCTGCCGTCGACGCCGATCGGCGCCAGGGTGTCGGCGTCGACCGGGCTCGCGGCCAGCAGGGGTCCGAGGCTCCAGGCGCCGAGCAGCAGCCCCGCGGCGCCGCCGGCGAGGCCGAGCAGCAGGCTCTCGACGAGGAGCTGGCGCGCGATGCGCAGGGAGCCCGCGCCCAGCGCCGCGCGGATGGCGATTTCGCGTTGCCTGCCCGCCGCCCGGGCAAGCTGCAGGTTGGCGATGTTGGCGCAGGCGATGAGCAACACGCAGCCGACGGCCGCCGCGAGCACCAGCAATGGGGTGCGCAGCCCGCCGTACAGGTATTCCTGCAAGGCCGTCACGGCGACCGTCTCCTGGTCGACGTATTTGTATTCCGGATGGCTGGCGAGGAACTGCCTTCCGATCACGTCCATGCCCGCCTTCGCCGCGGCGCGGTCGATGCCGGGTGCGAGCAGCCCCACGACCTGCATGATGTTGGCCTTGTCCTGGCTCGCGGGGTCGAGGCCGCATGGCGTCCACAGCTGCGCCTTGCGCGGGAAGCGGAAGCCCGGAGGCATGACCCCGACGACGGTGTAGCTGTCGCCGTTGAGGAGGGTCTGCCGGCCGACGACGCCGGGATCGGCGCCGTAGCGCCGGCTCCACAAGCCGTGGCTGAGCACGACCACGCGCCGGGCGCCCGGGCGGTCCTCCTCGGGCAGGAAGTCGCGCCCGAGGCGGGGGCGCACGCCGAGGACGGCGAAGAAATCGCGGCTGACCCGCGCGCCGACGATGCGCTCGGGCGGGCCGCCGCTCGCCAGGTTGAAGCCCGATCCCAGGTCGTCGTAGAGCGCCAGGCGCGAGAACACGCGGTTGTGATCCCGCCAGTAGACGAACTTGGGAACCGACACCGCGTCGGCAACCTGGTCCGGAAAGGCGCGCATCACCTCCATCAGCCGCTGCGGGTGCGCCAGCGGCAGCGGTTTGAGCAGCACGCCGTCAATGACGCTGAAGATCGCCGTGTTGGCGCCGATGGCGAGCGCCAGGGTGAGCAAGGCGATGGCGGTGAAGCCCGGCGCCTTGGCCAGCACCCGCGCCGCATAGCGGAGCTCCTGCAGCAGACTCATGAGGCGGTCCCTCCCAACTCGCCTTACGCCGCCGCGGCCCGGCGAGTTTCACCGCCGCGGCGGGTCCCCGGGTCAGCGGTGCGCCGCGGTCTCGGGCTCGGCCGGCAACATGGCGAGTAGATGAGCGGCCATGCCCCGCTGGTCCGCATTGCCGTAGCGCTGCATGTAGCGGAGCTGTTGTCGCAGCTCCAACGAGAGGCCGGCATCCTGGCCGTGCACGCGGACGATCTCTTCGACGCGGTCCCAGCGCCGGGGATTGAAGCGGGACTCAGAGATGACGAGGCCCATGATGAGGTCGTGGAGGGCACGGGCGTCCTTGGCGGCGATGATCTCGCGCACCGCTGCGTCCGCCGCGCCGAGAGGAGAGGCGGCGAGCGCGCCGACCGCTACCCGGCGCTTGTCCGCATCGCCGCTGGCGCGCCACGCCTGCTCCGCCCAGGCGACGACGGCTGTATCGCCCAGGGCGGCCAGGGCATGGGCGAGCTCATGCCGATCTCCGTAGCGGCCCTGCGCACGGCGGTCGAGGTCGGCGATGGCGGGGCGCGGGTCTCGTCCGGGAGTGGCGAACCAGGCGGCCAGGGTGGCGGCCTGCGCGTCGTTCGCCAGATGAAGCAGCTCGAGCATCCGCGGCGCATCGGCCGGAGCCGCGGAGTTGACCAGCGCCCCGGCGATCGCCCAGCGCTCAGGGTCTCCCGGCGCGGCGCGGGCGTAGGTCACGGCCAGAGTGGCAAAGACCGTGTGGTCCTCCACCTCGGCAAAGTAGCGGCCCAGCGGTCCGAGCCAGTCCTTGGGCGATCCCGCCACCAACAGCTTACGGAGGAACTCCCTGGCCTCCGGGGGTGCGCTGTTGCCGAGCGCCCACAAGCACTCCCGGCGCACCGCGGCGGACTCCGCCTGGTTGAAGAGCGCGATCAGGTCGGCCGCCGACTTGGCGCCCG
This sequence comes from Thermoanaerobaculia bacterium, assembly GCA_035544895.1. Classification (GTDB taxonomy): domain Bacteria; phylum Acidobacteriota; class Thermoanaerobaculia; order Multivoradales; family UBA5704; genus JASLEW01. Next base: position 73,565 of record DASZZM010000094.1, on the reverse strand, counting down.
TGGGAGTGCGGAAGTGGCGGTCGATGTCGTCGGCCAGCGCCGCCGGAAAGCGCCGCGGATCGGTGCGCGCGGTCGCCCTGGCGCGCAGCTTGCGCAATGCCGCCTTCTCCTTCTCGTAGTCGCCCAGGGCGGCGACCTTGCGGTAGAGCCGGACCGCCTGTACCCACGGGGAGCCGCCGCCGTCGACCTCTTCGTTGACGCGGGAGAAGGCCGCGCCGCCGACCTGCCAGCCGTGCTCGCCCTGCATCAAGAAGAGCAGGTAGTGCCGGTCCAGCCGATAGTCGTACGCCACGCAGGCGCCGGCGAAGGCCCCCGGCCGCGCCGTGCCGAAATCGTTCTCGGGGGTGCGTCCGCCGAAGTCGAGGTTCCCTTCCGCGGCCAGCGAGCCGGCGCGAACGTCGCCGGCGAGCACCTCCTCGACGGCGAAGCGCACCACGCCCAGGTGCTCTTCCTTGCCGGGAATGAGCTCGACCGACCGCGCCAGGACGATGGCCTCGGCGCCGCGCACCAGCTCGTAGTTGGTCGGGCGCAGCCATCCCGCAATCATCGAGCAGGCGCGCGCCGGGGCCGGCGCCGAGGCGGCCAAAGCGACGACGGCGCCGAGCGACGCCTTGAGGAGCCGGGAGCGGAAGCTGAAAAGTGGGGTCGTGGCCGCGTCCTCCTCGACCGCAGGATACTCCAAGATTCCCCAACCCAAAACTGACGCCGCCGGGTAGGGCCGAGGGAGATGGCCTCGGTAACAGCAGGGCTGAAGCGGGCCAGACGCACAAGAAAGCTTCCCGTCGCGGGTTCAACTCCCAAGGGCGGGGCAGGTACGCTGCCGCCGGAAGGGAGGAACCATGAAGCTGATGGCCGCCGTGGCCGTTGCGCTCGTCCTGGACGTAACGGGCGCCATGATGGCCGCCTGGCGAGGCTCCCCCGCCGCTACCTCTGCCGCGAGATCCGTCTGCCGGCCGGTCTCCTCGCCACGCTCCGCCAGCAGGACCCGCTTCTCCGGCCGCCAAGACTCTGCCGTCAAGTCCGCCGTGCAGCGCCGCGCGCCGCGTCCGCAGGGCCGGCTCCCGCTCGTCGAGAAGCCGGCCCTCGCGAATTAGCAAGAAATTCGGTAGTCCGTCAGGGCAGGGGGCGTCCCCTTCCCCCCGGCTGAGCGCCTACAAGCTGTGCACGCGGTGCCCCGAGGGCAAAAGGGCGGCCGCCGGCGGGCGGGCACCCAGGACCGCGCAACCGCACTTCTCCGCCGCCGGGTCCTTGCTGTTGAACTGGAAGCTCGACGGCAGCGAGGACAGTAACTGTGGCTCGCGCCGCGCCTTGGTCGCCTGCCCGAAGGCGTAGGCGAGCTTGGTCAGGGTGGGCTCGCTGTAGGCCGTGCTGCTGAACGGCCGCCGAGCGGCACGCTTTCCCGGCGAGCGTGCACTGTACTGAAGAGGCCAATTCGAGGCAATTCGACGCCGGTGGGCGGCCCGGGGCATGGAACGGCGCTGCGATCGGATCGCGCTCCGCGGTCCCTGAGGTACGAACGAGCCTCGTGTACTGCCATCCCGGGAGGGCTGTCGGTGGCGGGCAAGGACCTGCTACAATCCTTCTCCCTTCTCCCCTAACGTTGAAAGGAGGCTTAAAGGTGCCCAGGAGACTGTCTTTCTTTGGTTGCTGCGCGGTCGTAGTCCTGTGTCTGGCCCTGCCGGTCCCGGCGAGTGCCGCCAAACCCTACGTCGTCGAGGCCAATGGGAGCTTCCCCGCCGATCTCGCCGCCAAGGTGCATGGTGCCGGAGGCAGCCTGACCGCGGTCCATGACGAAATCGGCATGGCGCGGGCGACTTCGGACGATCCCAACTTCGCGGCCAAGCTCGCCGCCACCGCCAACGTGTCGGGCGTCTATGCGGACAAGCTGGTGCAGTGGACGCCGTCCAGGAGCTCGTTCACCCGCACCGCGACCCTGCCCAGCAGCACGACGGCCGGCCCCAATCCTTCGGGGGCCTTCTTCTTCAAGTGCCAGTGGAACCTCACGCAGATCGACGCGCCAGGTGCCTGGGCGCAGGGGGTCTTCGGCTCGCCCGAGATCAAGGTGGCCGTGCTCGACACCGGCACCGATCCCACCCACATCGACCTGGCGGGCAGGATCGACACCGAGGACAGCACGAGCGTGCTGACCCCCGGCACATCGCCCTGCGGCCCGAGCGACGAGACCAGCTTCGTCGACCAGGACTTCCACGGCACTTTTGTCTCCAGCCTGATCACCAGCAACAGCCGCGGCATCGCCGCCGTGGCGCCCAAGACCAAGGTCGTCGCCGTCAAGGTCCTCAACTGCGCGGGCTCCGGGACGTTCGGCGACGTGGCGGCCGGCCTCCATTACGCGGCGAAGCTGCACGACGTTGGCGTGATCAACATGAGCCTGGGCGCCCTGATCCCCAAGGCGGGCAACGAAGACCTGATCCGCTTCATCTCCAAGGCGGTCGACTTCGCCACCGACCACGGGAAGCTCGTGGTCTCGGCGGCCGGCAACAGCGGCGTCGACCTCGGCAGGGGCAGCCCCTTCATCGAGGTGCCGGCGCAGTCGGACGGCGGAATCGGCGTCGAGGCCCTGGCTATCGACCGCTCCCTCGCCAGCTACTCCAACTTCGGGGTGACGACCTTCCTCGACGCGCCGGGTGGCGATCTCCCGGACCCGTTCGGCCCGCTGCCGGGCTGCCCTCTCCCCCCCTCCGTTCAACCCTTCGAGTCCCTGGTTTTTGGCGCCTGCTTGAGCTCCTTCTGCGGCGGCAACAACTTCTATCTCCTGGGCGCCGGCACGAGCTTCGCCTCGCCGCTCGTCGCCGCGGTCGCCGAGCTGGTCGACAGCACGCAGGGCGACGAGATCAGTCCCGAACATCTCCGGCACATCCTCGACCGCACTGCCACCAAGCTGGGCGACCCCCACGTCTTCGGCAAGGGTGAGGTCAACGCCAGCAAGGCTGTCCAGACGCACGGAGAAGACAACGGAGGCGACGACTAGCGCCCCCGCAACCCCTCACGGTCCCCTTCCCGCTCTTCGGAAGCCGCCGGGTCCCAACCCGGCGGCGGCCGGGGGGAAGGGGACGCCCCCTCCCCACGCAGTTTTCGCTTTAGCTGCCACCGTCTGCGCCGACCCCGAGGGATGAAGCGGCGCTCGCTAACTGGCGATGGCGGACTCAGATCTATCGGATCGCCCCCCGCAACCCCTCGATCCCCTTCCCTCCCCTCCGGGGGGGAAGGGGACGCCCCCTCCCTCTCGTTGCACGGGAGTTTCGTCTTAGCCGACCGCCGCCTGCCTGAGGGCGGCTGCCGGCTGTCGCCGTTTCACTACGAGGTTGTCGGCGAATGTCTGACACGAGGTCGGGGCCGAGGCTGACAGGCGCACGGCCAGCGGCGACCTACGATGCCTGCGGGGGGTTGCGGTCTCGGCTCCTCGAAAGGATCTGCCTTGGACCCGCAAGCAGCCGCGCCGGCGCCCTCCCCGGCGGTCGCCGCTCCGTCGAGCTTCTGGCGCGCCGCGACGCTCACACTGCTGTCGGCCGCCGCCTGCGTCTCGCTCGCGGCCCAGCAGCCCACGCCCCGCCCGGAGGAGGCGGCGCAGTTTGCCTTGATCGTCAACAATGACGACTCCTTCACTCACAACCTCAACGTCAAGCTTGCCGTGGCCGCCCTCGAGCATCTCGGCTACCGCGCGGAGAACATCCTGGTGATCGCCCATGCCAGCTCGCAAGAGCTCGAGCTTCCTGCCGCGGTCCGCCGCGGGCCGGCCAGCCGGCAGGGCCTCGCCGAGGCCCTGCGCTATCTCAAGTCCGCGCTGCGGCAGCGCGACCTGCTGCTCGTCTACCTGACCGGCGATGGCACCCGCGCCTTCGGCCGCTCGATCGTCTCGCTGCAAGGAGGGCACGTCACCGCGCCGGCTTTCGCCAACTCCCTGGGTGAGCTGCCTTTTGCCCGCCTGATCCTGATCGCCGACCAGTGCTACTCGGGCGGCTTCGTCAGCGCCGTCGCCGGCGTCGGACGCGACGTGGTCGCGGTGTCGAGCGCCGACGAGCGCCACCAGATCCGCTGCGAGCCCTTCGTCCGCACGCTTTGGGACACCGCCGTCGGCGGGCAGGATACCGGCGGCGCGGCCGGCGCCAGCCGGAACGCTTCTGTCGAGGAGGCATTCCGCGCCGGCGCGGCGAACCTTGCCAAGGGCGAGCCCACCGCCGCTCCGCAATACGCGGCGAGCGGCCGTTGCAAGGGGCACGAGAACTCTTTTTCTCTGCCACCCGGCTAGGGCGAAGTTTCGCCTTTAGTCGAGGCGGGTGCGCGCGGCGGTCGTCGCGGGGGACCGGGCGGGCGGTGCGGACTCGCGCTCGAAGATCAGCTTCGCGGCCGCGATCACGCCGGGCCGGCCGGGCCCATCTTCGCCGACGTTGGTGGCGACGGCGACCGCGAGGCCTTTTTCCGGCGAGACGAGGAGCAGGGCGGTAAAGGCACCGGCGCTCCCCAGGATGCCGGAGACCAGGCCGCCGAACTGCGAGTCGTTGATGCCCCAGCCCAGACCGCTCCCGGTGCGGCCGCCTTCGACCGGGGTATGCAGGCGCAGCACGGTGGCGCGGCTCAGCAGCGTGCTCTTGCCCTGGAGGCCCGCCAGGTGAAAGGCGGCGAAGCGCGCCAGGTCCGCGATCGAGCAGGACAGGTCGCCAGCCGGCGCAAAGGCTGGAGGGATGCCGTCGCCGCCCAAGGGCTCGACTACCAGCCCCTGGTCGCCGGCGTGATGTCCGCGCGGCTGGCCGGCACGGCCGGGGGCGGCGGGAGGACCCAGGTGGCAGGTGCTCATCCCCAGCGGGTCGAGCAGGCGCGAGCGCAGCAGCGACTCCCACGGGACGCCGGCGGCGCGCTCGGCCAGGTAACCGGCGATGACGTAACCGGCGTTGGAGTAATGCTGCTCGGCGCCCGCCGGGGCGACCGGCGGCGCGCGCAGGGCCTCGGCCACGAAGGCCCGGCGTTGCTCGGTCGGGGAGCCCGGCAGGGCCGCGAGACGGTGCAGCTCCGCCTCGTCGATGTCGGTGTAGGGTTGGATGCCGGCGTGGTGCGAGAGGAGCTGGGCGACAGTGACGGCGCGGTACTCCGGCCGCATCGCCGCCGCCAGGTCGGGCAAGAGATCGGCCAGCCGGCGGTCCCAGGCAAGCTTGCCCTGCTCGACCAGCTCGGCGACCAGGTCCGCGGTCATCGGCTTGACACACGAGCCGATGTGGAAGGCGTCGCCGAGGCTCGCCCGCTCCTCCCTGCCGGCCTCGCGCACTCCTTCGACGTCCTGCTCGGCGATCTCCCCGCCCCTGACCAGCGCCGCGGCCAGCGCCGGCAGCGCGAACTGCCGCCGCGCGCGATCGACCAGCTCTCTGAATCCGGGCGACGCCGCGGGCCCGGCCGGCGGTTGACCGGATGGCCCGGAAGGCTGGCCCGAAGCCCGACCCTCTGGCGCCGGCGGCGCGAAGGCCCCAGGGGCTCCCCGGCTTGCGCACGCCGTGCAGCACCCGAGGGCAAGGAGCAGACTCCAGGACCCGATCGCCCACGAGCTCAACATCTTTCCGGTCAACCCGTGCGCCGCGGCGATGAATTCCCGTCCGTGACATCGGACAGCACTGCGGCGTGGCGGTGTTGGGCTACTCAAAGCATCTATTGGATCTCCCCCCGCAACCCCTCGATCCCCTTCCCACCCCTCCGGGGGGAAAGGGGACGCCCCCACCCCCTCAAGGCAGAAAGAGTTTGGTCGTTGATGGCCGACGGTGGCGGAGCGATCAGCCGCCGCTGCGCAGGCGAGGGTAGCGCGGGGGGCTCACCCTGGCGTAACTCTCGGGGACCTCGAGCTCGACCGGCCGGTTGAGCCGCAGCCGGACTACCGAGCCGCGCGGCAGCACGATGGGCTGGCCTGGGTGATGAGCCGCGATGGCGGTGCCCAGCGCCGCACCGAGGAGACCCCCGACGATCGTCCCGCCGGAGCGGTTGCCGCTGACGTGGTGGCCGATGACCGCGCCGCCGACCGCCGAGCCGCCGATGATGGCCGCGTTCCGCCCCGTCCGGCTGCTCCCCGCCTCGACGAAAGAAGCGCCGATGGGCACGGTCGCGCCAGAGGGGAGCACGAGGTCGGTGAAGCGCAGGCCGAGGACCGCTCGGCCTCCCAGGCGGCGCGGCGACTGGGCCTCGGTGACCACGCCCACCACCTCGGACCCGCGCGGGATGGCGACCATGCCTTGCACGCGGACGGGACTCACGACGCGGGCCCGGAACCTCTCGCCCGGCCAGCTCGAGTTGCTGCCCAGGCGGGTGCCGAGCTCGACGGCAAAGTGCGTGCCGGCCGGAACTGCGACCGGCACCACGCCGGCCTGGTCCGGCAGCGCCCGGCGCGGATAGGCGGCGCTCCTGCCCGGCGCGTAGGGATCCGGCGCGTAGGGACCCGGCGCGACGGCCGCCTGCTGCGGCGGCAAGGCCTGAGCCTGCTGCGGCGGCGACGCCTGGGCTTGCGGCTCCGGGGTTGCGCCCGGCTGGCCTTCCATGTACTGGCGCGCCCGCGGGGCAAGGTCCTGTGCGCCCGGGGCCGGCCCTGCCGGGGGAGGCACCGAGAAGGACTGCGGCCCGGGCCTGAGCTCATTGCCCTGGCCGCCGGCGGCCTGAGCGGCCGGGTCCTGCCCGTTCGGCTGTCCGGGCGCGTTCTGGGCCTGCTGGGTGGTCGCCGGGCTGCCCGGCGCCGCCTGGCCCGCTTGCGGCTGCGTGCCGGCGCGGTTGCAGGCGGCGGCCAGCAACCCGGCGGCGCACAGCAGGGCGATCGAGAAACGGCGAACGAGGTGGGTCTGCATGGTATGGGCCTCCTGCCTTTCAGTCCATTCATGCCAGATCTGAGCAAAGAAGATGCCATCTTCCCGCCGCACCGGTGTCAAAGATTGTGGTATTCTCCACCGGTTATTCGCCGAAGGTTGGTGTCTCCGAAGCGCGAGACCCGGTATGGCCGGGCCTCCCTTGGCGCCGCGCGGCGGGGCGGGCAACTCCTCCCCTCACGCGGGCGGCGCCGGTCGAGCAGCAGTAGCAGCGGGTGCATTGCAGCTGTCCGGACCTTACGCGGAGGAGGGAACGATGCTGACCTGGAGCCAGGTCTACACCCCCGTTAGCGGCAGTCTGATCTTGTCGGCCTTGGTGGCGGCGCTTCCGGTCGTCGTCCTGCTGGGACTCCTGGCCTTTGCCCATGTCAGGGCGCACTGGGCCGCGATCCTCGGGCTCGCGACTTCGCTCACGATCGCGATCGTGGTCTACGGCATGCCGTCGAAGCTGGCGCTCGCCGCCGCCGCCAACGGCGCCGTCTTCGGGCTCCTGCCGATCGGCTGGATCATCCTCAACGCGATTTTCCTCTACGACATCACGGTAAAATCCGGCAGCTTCGAGGTGCTCAAAAACCGGATCGCCACCCTGGCCAGCGACCGGCGCATCCAGCTCCTGCTCATCGGCTTCAGCTTTGGCGCCTTCATCGAAGGGGCCTCCGGCTTCGGCACCCCGGTGGCCATCTGCGGCGCGATGCTGATCGGCCTCGGCTTCAGGCCCTTGCAGGCGGCAGGCCTCGCCCTCCTCGGCAACACCGCGCCGGTCGCCTACGGCGCGCTGGGAACCCCGATCATCACCCTGGCCAAGATCACCGGGCTCCCCGAGCTCTCGCTCAGCGCCATGGCCGGCCGCCAGCTGCCCTTCTTCTCGGTCATCGTCCCCTTCTGGCTGGTGTGGGCGATGGCCGGCCGGAAAGCGACACGCGAGGTGTGGCCGGCCTGCCTGACCGCGGGCGTGAGCTTCGGCATTACCCAGTTCTTCATCAGCAACTACTTCGGTCCGACGCTCGTCGACATCGGGGGCTCGCTCGTCTCGATGATCTCGCTGGTCGTCTTGCTCAGATTCTGGCAGCCGAAGACCATCTGGAGCTTCGAGCACGAGTCGGTCAGCGAGCGGGCGGCCGAGGCGGCGGCGCGTCCCGAGCACACCCAGGCCGGGGCCTTCAAGGCTTTCCTGCCCTGGATCCTCCTCATGATCTTCGTCTTTGCCTGGGGCTATCCGAAGTTCAAGGACGTCCTCAACGGCGGGGCCAAGGGCCACGAGAACTTCCTCAACGGGGTCTCCAAGATCGACGTCCCGGTCCCCGCTCTCGACAAAGCCGTGGTGAGGACTCCACCGGTGGTCAAGAAGGACACACCCGAGGCCGCGGTCTATACCCTCAACTGGCTCTCGGCCACCGGGACGGCCCTCCTGCTCACCGGCATCGTAAGCGGCCTGTTCCTCGGCTTCTCGCTGATCGAGCTGCTCCGGATCTACTGGCGGACGCTGCTCCGGGTGCGCGTGTCGCTGCTCACCATCGCCGCCATGCTCGCCCTCGGCTTCACGACCCGCTACGCGGGTCTCGACGCCACGATGGGGCTGGCCTTTGCCGCCACGGGGGTCCTCTTCCCGTTCTTCTCGCCGCTGCTCGGCTGGCTCGGCGTGGCGCTGACCGGAAGCGACACCTCTTCGAACGTGCTCTTCGGGGGCCTGCAGAGGATCAGCGCCGAGAAGCTGGGCCTGAGCCCCATCCTCGCGTGTGCCGCCAACAGCTCCGGCGGCGTGATGGGCAAGATGATCGACGCCCAGAGCATCGTGGTGGCCGGCGTGGCGACGGGCCAGCACGGCAAGGAGGGGGAGATCCTGCGCTACGTCTTCTGGCACAGCATCGCGCTGGCCTGCCTCGTCGGCGTCCTCGTGTTCCTGCAGGCATACGTGTTCCCCGGGATGATCCCCGCGATGCCCGCCGCACCATGACCTGTTTGAGATTCCGGCCCTCGGCCGAAGAGACAGCAATGAAAGGGAGACCAGAAATGACGCGACACTCGATCGGACGCATCCTCGTTGCAGTGCTCACCCTGGCGGCGGTCTTCCTTCCCGCCGCCGCCCACGCCCAGGCGATTGTCAAGGTCAACGAAACGGTTTTCTTCAGGATCGGCCTGCAGCTCCAGGCCTGGGCCGACTGGAACCAGGACCCCGTGACCTCGGGCTATGCGCAGAACCTCTATCTGAGACGGGCGCGGTTCCAGCTCTCCGGACAGATGGCCCCCGGCGTGACGTTTTTCTTCCAGACCGACAACCCGAACTACGGCAAGGCACCCAAGGCGCTCGGCACGGGCTTCATCCTGCAGGACGCCTGGCTGGAGTGGAAGCTCAACGACGCCTTCGCCCTGGGCGGCGGCTTGTTCCTCATCCCGCTCAGCCGCAACGGCCTGCAGTCGACGAATAGCTTCATGACGTTCGACATCAGCCCGACCTCGACGGTGTTCAGCGGCCCGACGCAGGCGAGCAACCTGCGCGACACCGGCTTTTACCTCAAGGGATACCTGATCGACAAGGGCCGGCTGGAATACCGGGCGGCGGCCACACAAGGGATCAGGCTGCCGGGCGCGCGAAACGCCTTCCGCACCTCCGGCTGGCTGCAGTACAACTTCGCCGAGCTGGAGAGGGGGTACGTGTACGTGGGGACCAACCTGGGCAAGAAGAAGATCGTCAACATCAGCGGCGGTTACGACACGCAGAACACCTACAAGGCCTACAGCGGCGACTTCTTCGCCAACCTTCCGGTAGGCCCGGGCAACGAGCTCGCCGGCCAGGCGCAGTGGGTGCACTACGAGGGTGGAACGTTCCTGCCTTCCATCCCGAAGCAGAATGACTACCTGGGCGAGCTGGCCTTCTACATTGCGGCGGCCAAGTTTCAGCCCTTCGTGGCCTACGAGGACAGGAAGCACACCGACACCATCAACAAGTCGAAGAACATCAAGTGGTACACCGCTGGGGCCAACTACTACATCTCCGGTCAGAACATGAAGCTCAGCGGCCGGTGGTACCGCATCGAGCCCAACAACGGCGTCAAGAAGACGAACGAGTTCACCATCCAGATCCAGGCCTTCTACAACTAGGCCGCGGGCCGCAGGCGCACCGCGGGAGTGCCGGGCAGGGCAGCCTTGCCCGGCACACCGCTCGCGCCGGGCCGTCAGTCGCGCCGCCGGGTAAGGGGGCCCCCCGCCGCCAGGCGCCGGCGCTCTCGCCCACCTCCCAGCCGGCACTCTCGCCGCCGCGCCGGCGTCTCGCCTCCCTCCAGGCCGCGTCGCCTCCCATCGCCGCCGCGCGCGGCCTGCTGCGTCTCCCGGGTTCTTCTCCGCGGCACACTCTTTTTTCAGGGTGTGGATCGCGATTCCATCGGGGCCCAAGACCCCACGGAAAGGAGCCGAGAGATGAGGACGAGGAGAAGGTCGATCTGTGTAGCTGGAGTGGCCGTGCTCGCGGCCTTGATCGCCGGCGGCGCCGTCTTCGCGGCGGAGCCCGTTCACAAGGGAGTCGATCTGTGGATGACTGTTGCCGGCTCGGCCAAGACGAGCTTCGGCAACGAGCCCATTCCGGCGGGGTTCTTCTGCGAGGGCTCGCAACCCTTCACCGGCACGATCGTCTTCCGGGGCGTGCCCCTGGCGACCGAGCCCGCCAGGAGCCTCGGCGACATCGACACGGTGGTGCGCCGGCTCGACGACGCCGTCTTCAACGACAAAGGGGAGGCGACGACCCGTATCCAGCTGATGGCGCTGTCGCTGGCGAGCACCAAACCGATCGAGACCAGCTGCGGCAAGTACGACGTGGCGGTCAGCCTGGCCGGCGAGCAGCCCACGACCACGATGCGCATCTTCCGGGCCGAGGCCCTGGGCGGCACCTACTCGGCGCCGCTGGCCTTGAACGTCCGGGCGGTGTTCACGCCGGTGTCGGGCGACAAGAGCGCCCGCCGCGAACTGACCCGCCGCATCGATCTCGGCCCCGCCGACCGGTCGGCCTGGGTCTACGTGACCAGGCCGCAGTACAAGAGCGGTGTGAAGATCGACACCAGGGGCAACGGGCGGCCGGACACGGTCCTGCCGGAGTCCTCGAACTTCCTGGCGGGCGTCGAGCCCGCGGTGTTCAAGGGCCAGCCGACCCGGCCGCTGTTCACGGACTACCCCACCGACCCGGGGCCGCAGCCGTGCTGCCCGAGCCCCCTCTGCCCGTACGAGTCGTGCCACTGCGATCCCTCGAGCACCGATCCCCACAATCCCTCGACCGGGTGCGACCATCTGCATTGCATCTGGACCTGCGTCCAGTATCCCGACCGGGCGTGCGCCTGCCTCGGCGGCCCCTAAGTAAAGAAGCGGCGCTGAGAAGTGGCGGTCGAGGCCGACTCAAAGCGTCTATCGGATCGCCCCCCGCAACCGCCGCGGATCCCCTTCCCAGTTTTCCGGAGCCGCCGGGTCCCTGCCCGGCGGTGGCCGGGGGGAAGGGGACGCCCCCTCCCTCTCGTTGCACGGGAGTTTCGTCTTAGCCCTCTACCGGGCCGCCGGCGGTCCCGAAGGAGAGGGCGGGACCGAGGCCCGCCAGGGTGAGCGTGCAGCAGGCGAGGAGGGCGACGGCCATGACCAGGCCGAGGCGGGCGTTGGCCGGCACGCTCGAGGCCAGCAGCACGGCGAAGCCGAGCGAGATCGCCAGGGTGTCGCTGACGATCGCCGGACCGGCAACCTCGAAGGCCGCAAGCACCGGATCGGGCCGCCCCGCCTGCCGCGCCTGGCGGATGCGGTAGAGGAAGTGGATGGCGTAGTCTTCGCCGACGCCAAGCGTGATGGCGCAGAACATCGAGGTGGCCACACCGAGCGGGATGCCACCCCACCCCATCGCGCCGAGCACCCAGACGACCGCCACGGCCGAAGGCAGCAAGGCGCAGATCCCGAGCCAGAGCGAGCGGAAGAGCAGGCAGAGGACCAGGCAGGAGCCGAGCAGCGCCAGCGCGGTCGAGGCCACCTGGGTATCGACGATGGCCGGGATCATCGCCTGGCTCACCGCCACGTCGCCGGCAAACGCGAGGTGAGTGCCGCGCGGCAGCAGGCGGGCGCGCTCGTAGCCGCGCAGCGCGCCCATCAGCGCCGCCGTATCACGGTAATTCGCGTCCTTGAGATAGATGGAGACGACCGCACGCTCGAGACCGTCGTCGATCAGCTCGCGGCGCCGGCGCTCGCCGCGCGCCAGCTCGAAGACCTCGAGCAGCCGAGCGACGCGGCGCGGGGTGGCGGGGATGCTGCGCGCTCCCTCCCGCCGCGCCAGGAACAGATACGACACCGCGGTGAGCTGGCTGTAGGGACCGAGGACGCCCCCCACCTGCGGGCGCGCGCGGGCAAAGCTCTCGAAAGCTCCGATCGACTCGAGAGCCTCGGGAGCGAGCAGCGGCCCGCGGCGTGAGCCGGCCTCCGGGATGCGCTCGGGCGGCGGAGAGAAGCGCAGATGGGCGAGCAGGACATGAGTGCCGAGCAGCTGACGGTTGACCTCCTCGGTGGCACGGCGGAAAGGGCTGCCCAGGGCGAAGCCGTCGACCCAGCTGTCCTGGACGTAGAGCCGCCGCGTGCCCCAGGCCAGGCTCACCGTCACCAAGGCGAGGAAGGCAAGGCTAGCCCGGCGATGGCGCAGAAGCGGCGCGGCGATGCGCCGGAAGACCCCGGCGCCAGCCGGTGCGAAAGGAGTCGGCCGCCGCATCCTGGCGGGACCGAGCAGGGCAAGGGTGGCCGGGACCGCGGTTAGCGACCAGAGGAGCTCGAAGAGCACCCCCACCCCGGCGAACAGGCCGAAGGCGCGCACCGGAGCGAGCGCGGAAGCGAGAAAGGAGAAAAAGCCGATCGCGGTGACCAGGCAGGCGAGAGTGATCGGCAACGCCAGCAGGCGCATCGTCGCGCGCACCGCCGCTGGAGGCTCGCCGCCGCCCCCTGGCTCGGCCAGATAGCGCTGGTACTGCATGAAGATGTGGATCTCGTCGGCGAGACAGATCGAGACCAGGATGACCGGCAGCACGGCCGTCGTCAGATACACCGGCGCGCCAAGCCAGCCCATGACGCCGAAGGTCCAGAGCAGGGTCGCCGCGACCTTGACGAGTACGGTCACGGTGCCCCACAGCCGCCGGCAGCCGCGCCAGAAGACCAAGGTGATCACGGCGATGGTCGCCGGCACGAGCAGCTTCAGGTCCTCGAGGATGTGGATGCCGAGAAGCGTCTCGGCCACGGGTGCGCCGGCCACGATCACCCGGTCGGAGGGGTCCCGATGGACCTCGACCAGGCGCGCGATCCGCCGGTAGAGCGCCGCGCGGTCGAGGGCCAGGGCAGCGCCGGGCGGAGCGGCCGGCACGCCGACGAAGATCGCGGCCGCCTTGCCGTCGGCCGACACCAGGGTGCCGGTCAAGATGCCCGCCGCCGCGACGTCCGAGCGGAGCTGGGCGACCAGCGCGGGAGTGTCTGGAATGGGATCGAGAAAGGAGCGGAACCGCAAGGTCCCCGGAAAAACCCGGTCGCGATGCTCGGTGGCCAGGCTCATCACATTGTCCCAGCCGATAGCGTCGAGCCCGGCAAGGGCGCCGGTCAGCCGGGCCAGATGGCGCAAGGTCGCGGCGTTGTACACCCCGTCGGGATGAGACGTTTCGACCAGAACGACGATCGGATCGCGCAGCGCGAAGCGCTCGCGAACCTCGGCGTCGAAGCGCACGGCCGGGTCGCCGGACGGCACCAGCGCGCGGCCGTCGGTGCGCACCCGCAGCCGCAACAGGCCGGGCGCCGCCAGCAGGACCGCGCCGCAGAGGATCGCGAGAGCGGCCCGCGGCCGGCGGATCGACCATTGAGAGAGCCGATCCAGTCGTCTCACAGCGCGGAAGTCTAGTGTCCCGTCAGTTCTGATGCTCGGCCGGGGTGAGATTCGAGAGGCGATGGTCGATGAGGTCCAGCCACTCCTTGCGGTCGTGGAACGCCTTGGCGTGTGCGGTCGCCCAGAAGCCCTTCTCGTCGGCGGGATCGCGGCGGCTGGCCTTGTGGGTGGCGCGCCAGTTCCAAGCCACCGCCATCTTCGTTCGCATCGGACGCCTCATCCGTCGTGTCCAGCGGTTGAAGGGAGACTGACAAAGTCTAGCATGCATCATGAGTTGCCCCTCACCCCACCCGGCATGTACCCTTTCGCCACCGATGGCCAGATCCGCTGCACCCGAGCCCGGACACGACGGGGAGTCCGTCCAGCCGGCGCCGCGCTCGGCGCTGGTCGTCGCCCATCCCGGCCATGAGCTGCGCCTCTACCATTGGCTGGAGCTCAATCGGCCGCGCGTCCATGTGCTGACCGATGGCTCGGGCTCGGCCAGCCGCTCGCGCCTGGACTCGACCCGCGCCCTGCTCGCGCGGGCGGGCGCCGCGCCGGGAGCGATCTTCGGCCGCTGGAGCGATCGGGAGCTCTACCGGGCGCTGCTTGCGGGCGACGCCGCGCCGTTCCACGCCCTTGCCGAGGAGCTCGCCGCCGAGCTGCAGGAGGAAGGCGTAGATCTCGTGGTGGGCGACGCCGTCGAGGGTTACAACCCCGGCCACGACGCCTTCCGTCTGGTCCTCAACGCCGCGGTGAGGGAGCTCGGCCGGCAGACCGGCCGGCGCATCGGCAACTACGAATTCCCGCTCGTGGCGGCTCCCGACCAGGGCGCCGACGATCCGGCGTGCGTCCGGCTGCGGCTTGACCCGGCGGCGCTCGCCCGCAAGCTGGCGGCGGCGCGCGCCTACTCGGAGGTGGCGGGCGAGGTCGAGCGCGCCCTCGCCCGCAATGGCGAGCAGGCGTTCGCGACCGAGATCCTGCGGCCGGTCGACTACGGGCTCGAAATCGCGGGCCTCTTCGCGGGACCCCCGCACTACGAAGAGGTGGGCGAGGAGCGCCGCCGCCGGGGTGTTTACCGGGAAGTGATTCGCCTGCGCGAGCACCTGCTGCCGCTCGCCGCCGACCTCGACCACCCGCACCGGCCGGCGATCGCCCGGCGCGGGGCCGGCGCGTGAAGGTCCTCTTCACCAACACCTCGCTCGCCCACCGCACCGGCACCGAGCTTTACGTCGCCGAGCTGGCTGGCGCCCTCGCCGCCCGCGGCCACCGGCCCATGGTGTGGAGTCCGGTGCTCGGCGCGCTCGCCGGCGAGCTGGCCCGCCAGGGCATTCCGGTCAGCGACGATCTCGGCGCGCTGCCCGAGGCCCCCGAGCTGATCCACGGCCACCACAACCTGGAGACGCTCACCGCGCTGCTCCACTTTTCGCGCGTGCCGGGGCTCTTCGTCTGTCATGGGTTGCTGCCCTGGGAGGAGAGTCCGCCGCGCTTTCCCCGCCTGCTGCGCTACGTGGCGGTGGACGAGCCGGCCCGCGAGCGCGTCATCGCCGCCGCCGGGGTGCCCAGCGAGCGGGTCGAGATCATCCTCAACTTCGTCGACCTCGCCCGCTTCCGTCCCCGGCCGCCCCTGCCGCAGCGCCCCCGGCAGGCCCTGGTGCTGAGCAACAACGCCTCCGAATCCAGCTACTTGCCGGCCGTGCGCGAAGCCTGCGCGCGGGCCGGCATCGAACTCGCGGTGGCCGGCCTCGCCGCCGGCAGCCCGGCCTCCCATCCCGAGGAGCTGCTCCTCGGTTTCGACCTCGTCTTCGCCAAGGGGAGGGCGGCGCTCGAAGCGCTGGCGGTGGGCGCCGCGGTGGTGCTCTGCGACTCCGCCGGCTGCGGACCCATGGTGAGCGCGGCGGAGCTCGACCGGCTGCGGCGGCTCAATTTCGGGCTGCGCACCTTGGGCCAGCAGGTCACCGCCGAGGTGCTCGGCGCCGAGATCGCGCGCTACGACAGCGCCGAGGCCGCGGCGGTCAGCCGCCGTATCCGCGCCGAGGCCGGACTCGACGCCGCCGTCGAGCGCTACCTCGGCCTCTACGCCCAGATCCTCGGCGAATGGCCCGGCTCCTCGCTCGCGGCCAAGAGCCAGCACGCCGCTGCCGCTGGCGACGGCGAGAGCCGCGCCGCCGCCGACTTCCTTCGCTGGCTCAGCCCGCTCCTCAAGGAGCGCAACCAGGCGGTCATCGACCGCGTAGCGCTCTGGCAGCGCGTCAACACCCTGCAGGCCGAGCTGGCCGAGCGGCGGCAGGCACCGCCGCCAACCTCGACCTGACCGAGGCCCGGACTTCCGCCGCCGGATCGCGCGCGTCATGTCTGATGTCCAGCGTCGCGCCGAGGAGATGGTCTCCCGGCATGGCTTTCTGGGAGTTCCGGTCGAGACCTTCGAGGAGGGCGGCCGCCGGCAGCTGATCGCGCTGCTCGCCGAAGGCCTCGCTCCCGAGTCGAAGGTTCTCGACCTCGGCTGCGGCTGCCTGCGGGCGGGCTACTGGCTGATCCATTTCCTCGCTCCCGCCTGCTATCACGGCATCGAGCCGGCCCGAGAGCGGGTCGAGCACGGCCTGCGCCATCTCTTCACCCCCGAAGAGGTCGAATCGAAACGTCCGCGTTTCGATTTCAACCCGAGCTTCGACTCCTCGGTCTTCGGTACTCGCTTCGATTTCTTTCTCGCCGGTTCGATCTGGACCCACGCCGGCAAGCCGCAGATCGAGGCCACGCTCGATTCCTTCGTGCGCGATGCGCGCCCGGCAGGGGTCTTTCTCGCCACCTATCTGCCGTCCTGCTCGCCGGAAGAGGACTACCAGGGCGAGCGCTGGGTCGGCACCAGCCACGAGTCGGACGTCCCCGGCGTCATCCGGCACTCGTTGCCCTCCCTCGTCGAGCTCTGCCACCGGCGCCACCTGCTCGTCGAGGAGATCGCCGCTCCGGCCTGCGACGGCCAATCCTGGCTCCGCGTCCGTCATGAATGATCCCTCTGAAAATTAGTGGACGAGCTCGGGCAATTCGAACTCAAGGCTGGTCGGCGCTGCGTTAACGAAGCGGGTGAATTCGAAGCGACCGAGGGCCCTAGTCGATACCAGTCCACGGACCTCATAGACCGGCACGAGAGCGGCCTGCTCCAGACTGATCGACCGTGAGTAATAGCCGAGCCGCGGCTTACCAATGAGCGTGATGGCCTCGTGCGGTAGCATGGCGAACTCCCTGGAGGCGCGCAGCCTCTCTTCAGCATCTTCTGGGCTGATGTCGATCTTCACAAGCCCGCCCTCAACCGGTTCACGCCAGAAACGGAATACCTCGGAAACCTCCAACCCCTCGAAGCTGACTCTGAGTTTGGCGCCCGGGCCCAGCACCGGCAGATCATCCAGGGCGAAACCGTAGTTGACGTGGACGGCGACTGTTCTCGTCAGAAGGCGGCCGTGCCCGTCCGGTCGATGCTCGCGCTGCGTCTCGACCGTATAGGACAACGGCTTGGAAACCAGCCGAGGGTCGTTCAGTTCCGCTTGATCCAGGTAGGCGCGAGCTTTGTCTTCGGCCACCGCCCGGAGGAGAGCCGGTTCCCGCGCGTGGAAAAGCTCCGTGAGCGGAGTCGGAGTCCGGCTCCACCAGAACGAGCCCACCTGATCGTAGAGGTAAAGAGTCGAGACATCGTTGCGCAGCTCCCTCCAGCCCGGCCCCGACCTCACGTCAGAAGTGCTCAGGCCGAACTTGGCCGCCAGCGCTTGCAGCTCTTCCTCGGTCGTTGCGGCCGCCGGAGTGCGAAAGAGCTTGACTCGCTTCGGCCTGGCGCTTACTGGCGCCAACGCCGCCGTTTTCCCCTCCTCAATGTGCGAAATGAAGACGAACGGCGTTAAAGGAGACTTCGCAAGAGGTTGATCATTCGACCAGGTTTCGTCGGTAGGCGGCGGCCCCGCTCCCGGGTCGTGGATCTCGCGCAGATAGCCCCAGCGGACCGTCGAGGAGGCCACGGTCTCGATCGCCGCTCGCCGCCACGCGTCAGGGATCGTGCAGCCACTGTTTAGAAATCCGGCGAAACGGCTGCCGCGCGCCGCATCCTGGAAGACCTGCTGAGCGAAACCTAACATATAATGCAACCCATCGAAGGCGGCATCCCAAGTCTGCAGAGTTCCAGGATCGAGAAGAGAGCAGCTATCGAAGACCGCGTAAGCCAAGTTGTGGCCGGCACGCAGCTCGTCCGAGCTCACCACCCCATCGTCGCCCTGATTGCGGGCTGCGAGCAGAAGGCCATAACCGCTGCCGTGGCCCACATAGTAGAAGATGTGCGCGGCCTCGATGTCAGCCTGCTGTCCATTTTTCCGTTCGAATCGCTCCTCGACGACGTTGTCGTTCACGAGATCCTTGAAGGCCTTGTCGGCCCCCAAGGTGTCTGCGAATCCCGTCGCCGTCGCGCCGGCCTGGGGAAGATTGGGAATGCACGGATTCTTGTAGTTCGCAATCCATGCGATACCAGATCGATTCAAGGTCGCCATTTTCTTACGTCCCGAGAGGCGCAAAGAGCGCCGGTGGGCATTTTGGATTCGAGGCCGCCAAGGGCGGGCCGCAGAACCGGGTGGTGTCGGGTATGGGGATGACCGGGTTGGGATTCCCGTCGGCAAGACGAAAGAACTCTGCAAAATGGTGGTTCGCGTCAAAGGGCTTTGCGGGTTCGAATCGCAAAACTTGACCTAGCGGCATGTTGAGGATCCAGACTTCAACCGTGCCGTCGTACGGCCGAAGGACGAGCGAGTGCGCGGCGCTCGACTTGAGGACGACCTCTTCCACATTGGCTTCCGCGAACCTGTATTCCCAGGTGACCTCCTCCGCCAGCGCAGCCGAGGTCTTCCCACCATCGAAGCTCCAGCGAACGAGTCCCACATCCACCGCGCGGAAGCCGCCAGTCTTCAGGGTCCCCTGCGTGAGCTTTAGGCGCATCCCGACGAGAGAACCCAGCGTCGTCAGCGCCTTCCCGCGGACTTTGCCGGCGCCGAGGTCGGCCATGTCGGCGACCCAGCGGAATGACTCCTGGTCATTATTCGTAGGGCAGTCCGCTATGACCTCGTGAGCAAAGGCGAGACCCCACTTGTCGAGCGGCACTTCATCCCCCGCCAACGTCCTCCCGACCAGCGTCAGCTCTTCCCCGCTGAGCCTACAGGCGTTTACGTCCTCATTGTGGGTGAAATCGACGGCGTACTTAAAAGCGAGATCGATGGGGCGGTTCTCTTGGTGTGAAACCATCTTGTAGTAAGTGTTAACGCTGGCAAGGCAGAGGGCGTGATGCGGACCGTGGTGGGATTCCGTGGCGTTGACCAGCACGACCGTCGCCTCGTTCTTGTCCTGATCGATCGGCTTGGCCGGCACGAAGGCACACAACCCGGTGAAATGGATCTGGACTTTCAGTCCCATCGTTTTTCTCCTCTTGAGAGGGACCGCGGTGGGCCCCCGCTTGTTCTTTGGACGGACGCTTCGACTCAATTCCTCGCCGCCCGACGCGTTTGCCGTGCGGCCCTAGAGAGATCAGCAGCGCCGCCCAGTCGCCCGCCCGGGTGGTGCCGCTCGCGACACGGCGGAGGGCCGCCACCTGAGCGCCGCGGAGAGCCGCCGGCGCGTCGTCTCCACGCAGCAGGCCCGCATAGAAATCCCGCGACAGCTCGCCGGCTGCGGCATCTTCCAGATCCCACAGGCTTGCCACCACCTCCGGCACTCCCGCCGCCAGGAACGCGCGGGCCAGGCTGAGGGACCCTTCGTTGGCCACTCTCCCTCGCCCACTCCGGCAAGCAGCCAGCACCACGAGCCGGGTGCGCGGCAGCGACACCTCCTGGATCGTCCCGGCGGTCAACAGTCCGGAGTCCCCGGCCGCCTCTGGAGCTAGCAACAGGCTCGACAGGTGGGGATGCTCGCCGTCGAGGAGGGCGTGAGCCGCTACGTGAGCGACCGCCCGCCGCCCCGCCTCCCGCAAGAAGGCCGCGGGCGTCGCAGACCGCCCCGCCAGCGCGATACCGCGGCCAGCGAATCGGGTGAGCACCGACGGTCCCTCCCTGGCGGCGCCGGGGAGGCGCGGCAAGCCGTAACTTCCCTCCTCGAACGCGGGGTCGGCCACCACAGTGACGTCCAGGCTGCTGCCCGCCGCCACCCTGCCCAGCCGAGCGGGCGCGGTGTAGAGGCTGGCGCTCGGAGCAACTGCCAGGGCGTGGTCCTCGATCAAATACCGGCGCGACCCGGGGTCTCGCAGCGCCGCGAAGGGTACACCGTAGAGACTCTTGTCGGGGACGAAGACGATCGTGTCGCCGGGCCGCAAGCGGTCCCTCACGGGCCGTAGGATCCACTCGTGGAGCGCGGTCAAGCGCTCATCCGCGGTCGCCGGCACGGGCCGCTGCGTCAATGCACCGCTTGCCGCGTCGGTCAGCGCGGCAAGCGTGCGCGCCGAGACCGGGACGTCGATCCTGGGGATCCTCTCGCCGCCGCGCACTACCCAGATCAGCAACCGCTCGGGCAGGGACGCGTAGGCGACGAGGACGACATCGTCCGGCAGGCGGCGCCGCACCTCCGCGAGGCTCAAGGGCCGGATCGTCAACCGGTCGAGAAGCACGCGCGCCCGCTGCCGCTCCGCGGAAGCGAAGGCTTGGTCCCGCTCGTCGGGCAGCGATGCTTGCAGCTCGATCAGCCGATCGAAGAGCTCTCGGGCCTGATCAAAATACACGATGCGCAAGGCTTCACTCCGCACCTGCGGGCGCTGGCGCTCGAACTCCGCAATGCCGGCGAGGAGATCACGCTCGGCGTCGGCGGCTCGGCCGAGAGCCAGGAAAGCTTTGGCGCGCGCCAGATAGATCCCGACGATCGGGAATCGGCGGCCTGCTGCCTCGTCGATCTGAAGCGCCCGCGTGAAACTTGCAACGGCGGATTGCGGCTCCCGCGCCGCACGAATCTCCCCGTCCGCGACCAGGAGGTCCGCTTCTCGCTGGCCGCGCTCCGACACATCGCCGATGCGGGCACAGGCGGCCCGCGCTCGGCCGAGGTCGCGCTCGGCCGCAAGCGTCTGGCCCAGGCGGTACCGCGTCTCCGCGCGGCGCAGCAGGGCGTGAGCCTCTCCCGGCGGGTCAGGCCGCACGAGGGCGAGCCTCACCACCTCGTTGCGAAAGAAGCTCGCCGCGGCGGCAAAGCCCTGCTTTACAGCGACATTGGCCGTGATGTCGAAGGCGCTGAACTGGCGGCGTTGGTCCCCTTCCGCGACCGCAATCTCCAAGCTGCGGCGGAGGAATCGCCAAGCCTTCCGGTCATCGCCGAGGTAGCTCTGGTTCTCGGCGAGAAGGAGACAGAGGCCGCCCACTTCCGACCAAGCGGCTTCTTGCTCGAAGGTCGCCAGAGCCTGCTCGTAGTTGCTTTGCGCTCCCGCGGGCTCGGCGAGCGACATTAAGGTCAGGCCAGTCATCCACCGCGAGCGGGCAAGCACGCTGGGATAGCGGCCGATCGCGGGGTTGCGCTGCAGGCGCACGAGCCGTGCGAGGGCTGAGTGGAATGCCGAGCGCTCATAATCGCAGACGGCCAGGTCATAGAGGCTCCACAGGGCGGCTGGGCTCTGGGCGCGCTCGAACGCGGCCAGAGCTCCCGCCAAGAGAGACGTCCCATGCTCCACCTGGCTGTCCAGGCACAGGGTGCTGCCGCGAACGAGGGCCGCGTGCGCCCCGGCCAGGGCGCTAAGGTAATCATCCCCAGCCTGCGATGCGAGCAAGCGATCAATTCTGGTGATCGAGTCGGCCACCATCGGCTCACCGACCGCCGCCAGCGCGCGGCCGATGCGGCGCGCAGTTTCGAGCGCGCGTAATGCCTCTCTCATTCTTCCGGCCCGCCAGAGCTCGGCCCACCGCGGCAGCAACTCGTCCTCCGCGTATACCCGAATGCGAAAGGGATACTCGGCCACAGCGCGATTCACGGCCGTCTCATCCTCGGCCAGCGCAGCCGCTTCCAGCATCGGTTTTTCCTCCGCCCAAAGAGCCAGTCGCGAGGGCTTTTCGAGGCGGCGCAGGCGCAATTCGGCTTCCGCAGTCCACGCCGAGTTAGGGTCTACCTGCTCGTACTCGAGCCAAGCTCTACGGGCGGCAGTAACCAACGCGCTCTTCTCGAGAGCCAAGGCGAGATTGAAGCGCGCCTCGGGGAGAGCCGGGGCGAGTTGCGTGGCGCGCAACGCCATCTCCAGGGCGCGAAGACGATCGAGCGGATCACCGCGCTCGGCTCGCGCCAGGTAGGCCGCCGCCAGGTCGCTGAAGAGAGAAGCATCGGCGGCCCTGACCGAAGTCGCCTTCTCGAGCAGCACGACCGTGCCGTCGGGACGCCCCTCCGCGACAGGGCCAACTGCTCGCAACAATGCCTTCGCGCCCAGCACCTCGGGAGTGAGCGCCTCTCCGGCGGAAGCCTCAAGTCTCCGTCGCAGCTCTCGAAGTTCGCGGCGAGGAAGGCGCGGGAGTTGGCCGACTGCGGTGTAGGCGAGCCCCGCCAGCCGTCCTTCCCAGGGGCGGGCTGGGCCGATGGCCGCGGCCAGCTTAGCCCGGAGCGCTGGAATCGCAGGTGACGACACCTCCTGCCCTCCGCCACGCAACCACGCCGACGAGAAGATCAGCCCCCAGCCGAAGCCGAGCGCCAGCTTGCGCCCAAGGGTGACCCTTCGCCTCTCTTGTCCCGCCAAAGCGAGATGGTCCCTTCCCCCCCAAGTAAGGCAAGATTTGCGAAAATTTACCACGCGCCCATCTGATCGGCAACCGCGATAACGTGTCGGGCCGGAGCGCTGCGTGCCCATCGAGCCAGTCAGCGTCAACCGGAGCCGCGTTTACGGTGTGCTCGCGCTAGGTTAGGCCACCGTGATGGTGAAGTCCCGACGCGCTGCCGCGTTCTGGTCTGCGGCGACCACCGTAAAGGAGAAGGTATCTGCCTTGGTCGGTTGACCGGAGAGCTTGCCGTCGTCTGAGAGCTGTAGACCGTCGGGCAAAGGCCCCTGGACGCGGAACCACTTCACGGCCCCGACGACGTTTGCCGCATCGAGCTTCTGGTCATAGGGCGTGGCGAGCGTGCCGCCGGGCAGCTTCTCGGTGGCGATGGTGAGGCCGGGCGGCTTGGCAGTACGCGAGGGCGGTGGATTCGAGCCCGGGGACTTGGTCTGCGTCTGCGTCGGATCGCCCAAGGCTTTTCCGGAAAGCTTGTCGAGGATGCCGTCGAGGAGGCGCTCCGAGAATCCGAACAGCAACGCGATGGCGAGCGCCTTCTGGCTGTTGGGGTCGTTCCAGGGCGCGTTGAAGGTAGATCCCAGGACGTTGGCGCTTGCGGCCAGATTAGCAATCAGGATCCCCGCCCAGGCGCCGAGCGCTCCGGAGACGGGACTCAAGAAGAGGGTCGTCCACGACGCGCCATAGTCCGTGGGGACGTCCTTGCGGTCGAGCGAGCGGCTCAACCGGCTGAGCAGGCCGCCGAGTGCGCCCACCAGCAACAGGATGCTGTGCTGGGGGTAGGCGCCGGTCAAGCTGATGATCAAGACGAGCCCGCAGACGACCAGCCAGGACGTCTTGTTTTGCCAGCTCACCATCTCATCTTGATCGATCGAACCGCCTCAGCTCCTACACACCTGCCAAGGACCATTTCTTCGCCAGGTCTCGCATCGCTGCCTCGTGCTCATGCCAGTCATGCAGAGTCGCTGGATCGAAATCCGCTCCGTTCGGCCAGACGAGCGTGTACACCTCGGGGTCGATCGAGACCGCGGCAAAGAGAGCGGGGTCGCGCAGAGGCCCGTAGATCTCTCCCTCGAGAACCGGCCCCAGGTCGATCTCTTGGATGCTCTGGTCATCGAAGCCGATCCGCAGTCGATAACCGCCGAGAGGTTCCACAAAGGTCACGCGGTAGATCGGGTGCTTCATCATCACTCCTTAGCTCAAGGGCTCAATTTTAGCCGGCGGTCGACCTTCTTTCAAATCCTCCCAGTTCGCCGCCAGCTCCTGTCGGTGGAGCTCGGCCCAAGCCTCGACGAAGCGCTGCTGCACCGTCGGCAGCGATCCGGCGATGAGCTCGACCGGATCGATCCCATAGATCGCGACCTGCTCCTGATAGTAGGCATGAAAGTGCGGACGGTGATGCGGGCCGCCCGCCTCCGCATACATGCGGATGATGATGCCGAAAAACCGGGCGATCTCAGGCATCTGGAATCGACTCCTCCGAACGCTGACTGCCGGACCTGCCTCCCGCCCCCCGTCGCCCGATCAGCCTACCAACGCCCGAGGCCAGCGACGGGGGGGAGCAACCTCCGCTCCGGAAAGGAGCTGGGACGCCTTTCCACCCTTGCGGCCGCGTCGCCGTGGCCGCACCGCCGCTGCGAATCCTGGCCTCTCGCGGGCCGGCGCGGTCCCCGCGGCGGCCCGCTCCGCCGGGAGTGCAGGAAGTCCGCACGGAAGCGCTCGCCGAGCGCCGCGACCTCCACTTCTTAGCCCACCGCGAGCTCCTCGCCCAGCGCACGATCGCCCCCCGCGGCAGCTCAGTAGTACTTCTCCCAGAACTCCTCTTCTGCGTCCGCCGCGGCCGGCGCCTTCTCCTGGATCGCCTGATCGACCAGCGCCATCTTCTCGCAGAAGGTCAATGCCGCGAGCGCGGCGGCCAGCTCCGCCGCCTCGACGCCCGCGGCGCGCAAGGCCTCCGCGTAGCCTTCGGTGCGTTCGAGGTAGCCGCCGAGGTGCTCGACCTCGAACGCCGTCATCGCCCAGGGCGCCGGCAGGAGCCGGACGACGAGATCGCGTTGGGTCGCCGAGATGCGGCCGCGGCGCACCGGGTCGCTGTCCTCGAGGACCGCGCGCAGCGTGGTGAGCGACCGCTGCAGGGCCGCGCTCCGGCTGAACTCGCCCCCGCCGCGGTGCGCGCGGGCGCCCCGGCGCTCGAGGAAGGCGACGTCGCTGTCGCTGATCTGGATGGTTGTCCCCTTACCGGCCATGGGGCTCCTCGACGGAGAGGGCAGCCTGCGGGGGCGCAGGGGAGCAAGCTGAAGGTGCGGCGCGGGCCGCTGGCGGAAAAGGCATAGGGCGGTGTCGGGAGCTTTTCACGAAGGGGTTGCCCATGATGGTCAGACGAGTTTATCGGTCCAGACCACCTCGCAGAGGTGGCCACAGTTTTCCCTCTCCAGGCAACTTTGAGGTGGCAAGCGTGCGATCTTTGGCATAAATAAGGCGAAGAACCTCGCCTACTCTACTTTACTCTTCCTGCCAAACGAGCTATGCTCTCGACCCGGCGATCCCCGTGTCGGGAGCTGTCTCCCAGCCCCGCACGCTCCCTCGCCAAGGAGGCCCCGCTTTGCCGCCCTTCGACTCCCTGACCGCTCTCCTCGTCCCGGTTGACCAGATCGTCCCCGATCCCGACCAGCCCCGCACCGAGGTCGACCGCGCCGAGCTCGACGCCCTGGCCGCGAGCATCCAGGCCGCCGGCGTCATCCAGCCCCTGCTCGTCAGCCACCACCCCGACCCCGCGGCCCGCGCCTCGACTCCCTACATGATCGTCGCCGGCGAGCGCCGCTGGCGGGCTGCCCGCCAGGCCGGGCTCCCGACCGTCCCCGTCGTCGTCCACCCCGGCGAGCTCTCCGGCCCCGACCGCCTGATGATGCAGCTCGACGAAAACGACGGCGAGCTGCGCCGCGAGCTCTCGCTCTACGACCGCGCCGCCGCGGTGGACCGCGCCCTGACGCTTTCGGCGCTCAAGAAAGACGAGTTCGCGCGCCGCCACCACAAGAGCGGCGCCTGGGTGTCCCACTACGTCGCCATCGCCAACGCCACCGGTCCCACCCGCGACGCCTTGGCCGCAGGGCTGCTGACCGGCATCACCGTCACCCGGCTGTTTTCCCGCCTCTCGGCCGCCGACCAGCGGCGCTTGCTCCAGCACGCCAAGCGGACCCGCCTGCCGATCACCGTCGCCCGCATCGAAGCCCGAGCCCAGCGCGGCGACGACCACCCGCGAGCGGCAGCCGTAGCGCCCGCCACGGCAGACGGCCGGCCCGCAGCGGCACCGGACTCCGCCGCCCCCAGCACCCCCGCCCACTCGCCGGCCGCGGGCACGCGCACCGTTGCCGCTGTAGCCGGCCCCTCCGGCCGCGCACCAACGACCGGCCCCTCCGCCGCGAGCCGCTCTCCCGGTCCGCGCAAGTACGCCCTCGCAGCCGCCGATTGCGCCGCCCTTCTCCGCCTGCTCGGCCACGAGCCCCAGGGCACCTCCCACGACCAGTTCCGCCAGCTCCTCTCGCTCGCCCGCGGCCCGAACGGAACTTCCACCCCGGCCACCGCCAGGCCATGACCGAGATCTCCGCTCGACCCCGCCCCCTCTCCGCGCTCGAGAGCGTTCTCTTCGCCCGCGCCGGCGGCGGCCGCCTCGACCTGCTCCGCCGACTGGGCCTCGACGATGCGCCCGGCCAGCAGCGCAACCGCTCCGGCACGATCGTCGCCACCTACCCCTACCACGACACCGCGGGCCACCTCCTCTACGAGGTCGTCCGCCTCTCGCCCAAAGACTTCCGCGTCCGCCGTCCCGCCGCCGGCGGCGGCTGGAGCTGGAACCTCGGCGCGGTCCCGCGCGTCCTCTACCGCCTGCCCGAGCTCGCGGCCGCCGTCGCCGCCGGCAGCCCGGTCTTCCTCGTCGAGGGCGAAAAAGACGCCGACGCCCTGGCCCGCCTCGGCCTTGCCGCCACCACCAGCCCGGGCGGCGCCGGCAAGTGGCGGGCAGACTACGCCGAGCCCCTGCGCGGCGCCCAGGTCGTCCTCCTGCCCGACAACGACGAGCCCGGCCGCCGCCACATGGAAGAGGCCGCGCGCACCCTGGTGCCCCTCGCAGCGAGCCTTCGCCTTCTTGTCCTGCCCGGACTCGCCAAGCGCGGCGATGTCTCCGACTGGCTCGCCGCGCAGGCCTCCTCGACGCCCTCGCCCGAGGCGCTGCGCGGCACGCTCCTCGAGATCGCCCGCCAGGCTCCGGCCTGGCCCGCACCGCCCCCGCTCACCTTCGCCGACTTCCCGGGCCTCATCTGCACCCGCGACATCGAGTCCCGGCCCGTCCGCTTCCTCTGGCGGCCCTACCTCCCGCTCGGCAAGATCACCCTCCTCGAGGGCGATCCCGGCCAGGGGCACTGACGACTCCTCCCTCCCGAACTCAAGGAGATCTCACCGTGGCCCACCCACCCTCTCCAGTCGACCCTCAAGCTCCGCCGGCGCGCACCCTGCTCACGGTCCGCCAGTTCGCGGAGAAGCACTCGGCCTTCACGCAGCTCGCCCTGCGCAGCCTGATCTTTAACGCAGCGCCCCGCTACTGCTCGGTGGGAGGCCAGCGCCAGCTCATCGCTGGCAACGGCCTCGACCGCGCCATCCTCCGGCTGGGGCGCCGCGTCCTCATCGACGAGGCCGAATTCTTCGCCTGGATCGATCGCCGACAAGCCGAAGATCCGCGCGGCCCTGCAGCGGGCCGGCTCTGAGCGCATCACTCTGGCGAGGCGGGCTTGCGGATCGGCGAGGCGCCCCTTCCTCGGGCGGGAGGGGGCAGCACGGCGGCTGTCGTGGGTGGCGCTGCCTGCGGAGCTCGAGCGCCTTGCGAAGGAAAGACTCCGATGGGTCTCGCGCCGTCTTCAAGGGGCGGCGCGAGTCCGACGGACGGCTGCCATTCACGGCGGCGGATAGTTTGCCGGGAATGCCTCGGTATCGAAAATGCCCGCCCCCGATCCAGGGGGTTTGTGGTAAGTCTTGCCCGGTACGCACGGCGGTACCGCCTGGTTGATACATGCTCCGGTGTCTCCGACGAAGATGGTCACGTCAAGCGATGTCTCGAAGGTGATGAACACCCAGAAGTGGTTATTGAGGGCTCGCCCGTCAAGAAGCTTGATCACCACCTCCGGATTCGAGCTGTTGAAGAACCAGAAGTACCCGGACGTCTGCGCCAGAGGGATGGGGAACGCCGGCTGCTGTGCCGCCGTCTCGGACAACGACCAGTTGACGCTCGCGAAGAAACGCGGGCTCAGTTCGAGAAGCAGGTTGGTCGTCGGATTTGGCGCAACGACATCGACGGTCCGATGGGCATAGAGATCGGTACCCAGGTAGACCACGATGTCATAGGTCGCTTGGGGAAGCGGACCGACCTGAAACTTCTGCACCCAAGCATGCCGGTTGATGCAGGGGGAATCAGGAGTTCCCAACAGCTTGATGGTAACTCCCTCGATCGACGGTGGAGCAAAAGTAGGTCCTCCAGGGCACCCGTCGCCGTGGACGGTGATCTCGAGACTATCGCTCGTCGACGGAAACGCCGGCAGCACTCGAACGGGCGCCAACTGGCCGCGCGCGGAAGAGCCAAAGGAGAGCATCATCAGCAGGACGAGCACGGAAGACGTTGCTTTCATGTCGCACACCTTTCTGAGAATCCCATCACCGCATCGTCATCACGGACCGATGCCATCCTGCTGGGTCACGGAGTGACGTTGGCGATCTGCGTCAACCACACCGAGTTGCACTGGCCGGCCGCGGGAGTGGCCTCGCCGGCTATCCAGAAACTCGTGCCATCGTTTTGATCGGTCTGAGCGCCTTGGTAATCTCCGGTCCTGCCAGCACTGTTGCCGGTACAACCTCCAGCGAGAAGTGTCGTTGCAGCCGGGTAGGCAGTGTCCGTGGAACTCTTGGTAGTGAACGCGGAGCTCAAGTAGGTTGTCGCAGATGAGTTGAGAAAGACGACGACAGTGCTCTGGATCGAATTTGCAGCGATCGCGGGCATCCAGTAGTGAGTCCCGGGTGCCCCCGAAAAGAGCAATGACTGACCGACCGATGCGGTGACGTGGCCACCAGGGTCTTGGCCGACGTCCAACCGCATGACGCGGATGCAACCCTGGTTCGTACCACTTACGCCGCAAGTCAGACCGTGCGTCAGCCAGAGCGAGTCGCCGATGCCAGCAATCTGTTTGACGTCGACGCCCCCTTCGTCGAGGTTGTTAGTACCCGTACTCTGCGGAGCCTTCGGCGGCGTCGAGTAGCTGTTGAGCGGCAAATTCAAGTCCAACTCCTCGAGGCTTGAACCACTATTGCGAATTCGCCAGACACGGTAGATGGTTGAGCTCGATTCCGTCAACTTGAGGCCATGCGTGCTGACCATGTAGACCGGGTTGGTGGTGCCGGCAAAGGAAGACGGGCTCGTATAGTGCTGCGCCGGCATCAAGGCGAATGTCGTGTCGTCAGTAGGAGTCGGCACGTAGACATAGAAGCCAATCCATGGACAGGAAGCGGCGTTGTTCTCGACTTGGTTCTTGTCGCCGGCGTTAACGATCACGCCTTGAAATAGATTGAAGGCCCCAAAGGAATACTGGTTTGTCGTGAACACCAGGGTATCGGCGCCGACGCCGAGGATCGGGGAATCATAGAAGGTGCGGACGCCGTTGATGGTTTGGGGCCCTCCGAGCCAGTACGTGCACCAGTTGGTGGACGAGAAATCCGTGGGAGTAGGCGTCCGCGACACCGCGAGGTAGAGATTGGAATCCTGCGCCTGGTAGTCGGGGGCGTCTTCAGGACCGCCGGTGCTGGCGCGGTTTCCTGCGTAAGCTCTTGGGCAAGGATCGGGAGGCTGGTCAGCAGGAGCAAGAGTGCAAGCTGAGTAGTCTGGGTGCGAAAGGCGATTTTGGTCAACATCTTAGACTCCTTTGGATCCGGGGCCTTTTTGTCGCTGTCGATGCGGACGCTGTTCCCCTAAACCGGCCGAAGACAACGCGAGCAAAGCCGGGAACCGTGACCTCCAAGCGATCGGAGGGTGGCGGAAGGAAGGGAGCAGTGCGAAGGCGAGAGGCCCTACTTGGGTTCCTGCACGCTTCGCGGCGAGAATGGGCAGTACCGAAAGGGTGAGACGTGAGGCACAGCTACGGCGGCTCAGGAATCCTCCTACAATGTGAGTATAGCATATGAATTGTCTCGCGACTACTGCGCCCCCCGGCGCCGACGGCAGGCCTGGCCGAACGCGCGGCCTGTGTCGTGCCAGGTAAAGGCGCAGTGCCCCTGGCCGACCCCAAGAGCGATCCGGCGCGCCCGCCGCCGGGCCTCGCACCGTGACCGAAGCCCGAACGGCGGCTGGGCGGTTCTACTCCTGGCTCTCTCGCGCGTTCCCCTCCGCGATCGGGCGAGGAGCTAGGCGAGGAAGCGCTCGGCCATGCGATTGATCACCTGCGAGGTGTGCTGCTCGGTCAGATGGGCATAGCGCTTGACCATGGCGAGCGTCTTGTGGCCGAGGGCGGCGGCGAGCTCGGCAAGGGTGGCGCCCGACATGGCGAGATAGCTGGCGAAGGTGTGCCGGAGGTCGTGAAAGTTGAAGTCTTCGAGCTCCGCCTCCCCCACCGCTCTGTCCCAGGCTTTGCGGGGAAAGCTCATCGCTCGTCGCCTGCCGAAGACGAGATCCTCGCCGAGCTGACGGACGCTGCCCCATTCGCGTAGCGCGCTCAACACGGGAGGCGAGAGTGCCAACACCCGCCGCTCGCCGTTTTTCGTCTTGTGGAGCACCGCCGTCTGACGCTGCAAGTCGAGATCCCCCCAACGCAGGCGCATT
Organism: Thermoanaerobaculia bacterium; assembly: GCA_035544895.1. Lineage (GTDB taxonomy): Bacteria > Acidobacteriota > Thermoanaerobaculia > Multivoradales > UBA5704 > JASLEW01. The sequence goes on along the minus strand of DASZZM010000094.1, from coordinate 43,271 downwards.
AGCTCGCCCTGTCGCGCGCCGGTGCCAACGGCGAGAACGGCAAGCGGATAAATGCGGCGATCGGAACTTCGGCGGCACGCCTCGAGAAGGCGCTTACGCTCATCCTCGGAAAGGAACCGCACGCGCCCTCGCGGCTCCGTCGGGCGCCGGACCTTGGTGCACGGCGACACATCCAACCACCCCCACTCCCTCACCGCCACTGAGACCGCGTGGGAGAGAGCCGACAGATAGCGCACCTGGTTCGCCGGCCCCGACGGCTTGCCGCTCAGTCCAGCCCCCTGCCGCAGCCGCTCTCGCCACTCCGCGATCAGCGCCGGCGTCAGATCGGCAAGCGAGTGCGCCCCGAGCTTTTGCCGCCACCACCGGAGCTGCGCCGTCCGAATCCGCTTGTCTCCTCCCTCACGGCTCCCCAAGACCTCTTCAACGTATCGGTCGATCAGCTCGGCGACCGTATGTCGCTTCGCCTCCGAGGTCCGGAAGTGACGACCCTGGCGAATCGCCGACTCGGTGTCCTCGGCCCACTTGCGCGCGTCGCTCTTTCTCTCGAAGCTCGCGCCCTGAGCCGGAAAACCCTTGAGCCTCACCTGGACTTGGTACCGCAGCCGCCCTTGCCTATCCCGTCTCTGCCGAATGGTCGCCATGTCCCACGCTCCCCCTGTCTTGGCGTCATCTGTTGTGCCAAAAGTGTGCCACAGGATGGGATTTGGAGTCAAGGCTCCAGCAGGACAGAGACTCTAAGTTCTTTATTTTGCTGCTGCCCGAGGCGGGAGTTGAACCCGCATGCCCTTGCGGGCGGAAGATTTTAAGTCTTCTGCGTCTACCATTCCGCCACTCGGGCCAAGGCATTCTAACAACCCCTGGCGGGGGCGCCGGCTCCCCTATACTGGGACCGATGCCAACTGCGTCTACTGTCCTGCCTGGTGACGGCCCCGGCGCCGGAGCTCAGTTGACCAGCCCCGTCCCGGAGCGGCAGGAGGGTCCGCGGCTTGCGGCTGCGGGGCTGCGCATCCTGGTCCTCGGCGGCGGATTCGGCGGGGTCTGGACGGCGCGCCACCTCGAAAGGCTCTTTGCGCGCCAGGCTGGAGTCGAGATCACGCTGGTGAGCCGCGACAACTTCTTCTTGATGACGCCTTTGCTATTCGAGGTCTGCTCGGGCGCGCTCGAGATGCGCCACTGCTCGGTGCCGGTGCGCGATTTCCTGCGCGCGACGCGTTTCGTCGAAGCCACCGTCGAAGAGATCGACCTCGACCGGCGCGTCGTCCGCGCCGCCGCTCCTGAGGGGGAGGGCTACGAGCTGCCCTACGACCAGCTCGTCCTCGCCCTCGGAGCGATGACCAACCTGACCCTGATCAGCGGCTCGGCAAGCGCCTTTACCTTCAAGACGGTCGCCGACGCGATCCTGCTGCGCAACCACATGATCGAGCGTTTCGAGCGCGCCGACGTGGAGAACGATCCCGAGCGCAAACGCCGCCTGCTCACCTTCGTGGTCATCGGCGGCGGGCTGGTCGGCACTGAGCTGTTCGGCGAGCTGACCGGCTTCGCCGACGAGATCGTGCGCTATTACAAGCGGGTGAGACGCGACGAGGTGCGCTTCCTGCTCTACGAGGGCGGCGGGCGCCTCCTGCCGGAGATCGAGGAGGAGCTTGCCGGGTATGCCGCGAGAACGCTCGCCGCGCGGCGCGGTGCGAGCCTGCGGCCGCATTCCGCGGTCCGGGCCGTCGAGCCGGGCATGGTGCATCTCGAGCACGAGTCCGTGGCGGCCGATACGATCGTCCTCTCGGCCGGCATCCTGCCGAGCCCGCTGGCCGCCGGCCTGCCGCTCGACAAAGACCAGCGGGGGCACATCGTGGTGGACGCGACCATGCGCTGCGCGGCGCGTCCGGAGGTTTGGGCACTGGGAGACTGCGCGCTCATCCCCGACCCCAAGGGCAAGCCCTATCCCTATCTTGCCCAGCATGCCCTGCGCGAGGCCAAGGTGCTGGCCCGCAACATCCATGCCGCGGTCAACGGCCGGCCGCTCGAACCCTTCGTCTACAAGATGCTGGGTGTCATGGCGTCGCTTGGCCACTCCCGGGGGCTTGGCAAGGTCCTGGGAGTCCCCTTGCGCGGGTTCGTCGCCTGGTGGGTGCGGCGCACCTATTACTTGCTGCAGATGCCGCTGTGGAGCCGCCGGCTGCGCATCGTGTTCGATTGGACCCTGGCCTTGCTGTTCCGGCCCGACACGGTCAAGGTCGACCTGGCGCCGGAGTCCGCGCTGCTGTTGCGCAACTCGGCCGCCGGCGCGGTCACCAGGGGCCAGCCGTGATCGGCCGCCGGCATGCGGGGTGTCCCTGACGGCGTGCCGGCCGGCACTTTAGATTCTGTAGGGCGTTTCCGATTGCCATGGTGGGCCAGCCCTCCGCCGAGTTACTCGGGCTGGGTCCTATCCTCGACTGAATTGACTTGCACGCGGGCCAGAGCCTGGCAGAGCGCCGCCGCTTGACGCCTGCGGGATGCGACCCGCCGTCGCGAAGGAGGCCCCATGCCGCTGTGTGCTCCCCGAGCCAGCCGTGCTTTCGCTGGTCGCCCCGCTCTCGCCGCTCTTGTCGCGGTCACCGTTCTGATCGCGGCGGGGCTTCTCCCATCGGACCTCCAGGCCTGCGGCGTCGAGCGCTGGTCGGTCAAGACCGGGACTGACGCCGACGCCGGCCTGGTCAACCTGGCCTCGCCGCAGCCCAATACCATCGCCACGATGGCGGGGTGGACCGCACCGAGCCCGATCCCGCCCAACAACCGCGTCTCCCCCCAGGAGACGACGGTCTGGGTGCTCAACGTCACCCTCACCCAGTACAAGCTCGAAAGCGACCAGGACTATCACCTCATCCTTTCGGACGGCGCCGGCCACACCTTGATCGCGGAGATCCCCGACCCGGCCTGCGTCGGCGGCGGGAGCCCCTTCGCCTCGGGGATCTCCAACGCCCGCGCCGAGTTCGACGCCAAGTTCACCGCCACCACCAGTTTCCAGACCGCCAACGTGCCCGTGCAGATCACCGGCGTCGGCATGTTCGACTTCTTGCATGGCCAGACGGGAGTCGCTCCGAACGGCATCGAGCTCCACCCGGTCCTCGACATCATCTTCAACCCCGGCTCCAACCCGGACTTCGCGATCTCGGCATCGCCAGGCTCGCTGTCGGCTGCCCAGGGCAACTCGGCCAGCACGACCGTGAGCACGACCGTGTCGGGCGGCTTCAACTCGGCGGTCTCGTTGTCGGCCTCCGGGGTGCCCTCCGGCGCGTCGGCAACCTTCAGCCCGACCTCGATCGCCGCGCCCGGCGCCGGCTCCTCCACCCTGACACTGGCGGCGGGGACCGCCGCCGCCGGCACCTACACCGTGACGGTGACCGGATCGGGTGGGGGCAAGACGCACTCGACGACCGTATCCTTCACGATCACGGCGGCTGCAACGCCCGACTTCGCGCTCTCCGTCTCGCCTGCCTCGGTATCGGCCGCCCAGGGAGGCTCGGCGACCACGACCGTGAGCACGACGGTTTCAGGCGGTTTCAACTCGGCGGTATCGCTATCGGCCTCCGGAGTTCCATCCGGCGGCTCGGCGACCTTCAGTCCGGCGTCGATCGCCGCGCCCGGCGCCGGCTCCTCGACCCTGACGCTGGCGGCGGGGACCGCCGCCGCCGGAACCTATACCGTGACGGTGACCGGCTCGGGTGGAGGCAAGACACACTCGGCCACCGTCTCGTTCACCGTGACCTCATCGGGGAGTTGCACTCCCGGCGAGCTGTTTACCGACAACGGCTTCGAGTCCGGGACCGCGCCCGCCGGCACCACCGGCACGTCCGGCACCTCGGGACCATGGGTGTGGACGTCTTCGGGCAACAACAATCCCGTGCACACGTCCGGCTCGGGCCACACGTCCCATGCGGGCACCTGGCTGGCCTGGATGAATGGTTACGGCTCGACCGAGACCGACACCATTTACCAGCAAGCGGCCATTCCCGCGGGAGCAACCGCCACGCTGACTTTCTGGCTCAGGATCACGACCTCCGAGACGACGACCACGGCACAGAACGACAAGCTTCAGGTCCAGGTGCTCAACGCCGCGAACAGCGTCCTGGCGACTCTGGCGACCTATTCAAACCTCAATGCCTCGAGCTCCTACGCGCAGAAGTCCCTCGACGTCTCGGCCTACGCGGGACAGACGATCCGGATCAAATTCACCGCCAGCGAGAACTCCTCGCTCGCCACCTCGTTCCTCGTCGACGACGTCTCTCTCGCCGTAACCTGCCCGTCCGGCGACACGATTCCGCCCACCACCTCGATCACCGCTCCCGTCAATGGGGCGACCGTGTCGGGAACGGCCAACGTGACCGCAACCGCCTCGGACAACGTTGGCGTGGTCAAGATCGAGATCTACGTGGACGGCGCCCTCCAGGCTTCCAATGCCAATGCCACCAGCTTGACCTTTGCCTGGAACACGACCACGGTGGCCAACGGCACGCATACACTCCAATCGAAAGCCTACGACGCGGCCGGCAACGTAGGTACTTCGGCCACGGTCTCGGTAACAGTGGCGAATTCCACCGGCAGCCAGCAGCTGCTCGGCAACCCGGGCTTCGAAAACGGCTCGAACTCTTCGCCTTGGGTGACGACGGCCGGCGTGATCAACAACTCGAGCAGCGAGCCTCCCCACTCCGGCTCCTGGGACGCGTGGCTGGACGGCTACGGCACCACTCACACCGATACGGTCCAGCAGACCGTGACCATTGCGGCCAGCGTGACGACGGCGACGCTCAGCTTCTGGCTGCACATCGATACGGCGGAGACTTCCACGACGACCGCCTTCGACACTCTCACCGTGCAGATCCGGAATTCATCCGGCACCGTGCTGGCCACCCTGGCCACATACTCGAACCTCGACGCCGCCGCGGGCTACGCGCAGAAATCCTTCGACGTCTCCTCCTTCAAGGGGCAGACGATCCAGGTCTACCTGGTCGGCGCCGAGGACAGCACGCTGCAGACCTCTTTCGTCGTCGACGACTTCGCCCTCAACGTCCAGTAGCCCGGAGAAACTATGTACAGACAATCGATTCTGGCGATCCTGGCTCTTGCACTCGCGCCCGGCGGCCTCGCGCCCAGCGCCACCGCGGCGGCGCCTTCCTCGCGGCAGGTCCCTTCCCCGCCGGCCGTCCTCGAGCTTGCCCCGGCCGGAACGGTCGTTTTCGACGACGACGGCGGCCGGGTCCAGATCATTCCCCGCCGGCCGCAGCCGGCGGCGGCGGGAGGAGGCGAGGTCTCCTATCACGGAGGTCCGGTGGTCTCGGGTGGCGACATCCGGGCCATCTTTCTCGGCAGCGGCTGGCGAAGCGAGATGAATCGAGCGCGCGAGTCCCGGGCGCTCGAGGTGCTGGCCGGCCGCGGCCAGGAGGAGGCCATGGCCTCGCTCGCCCGCTTCGGGCTCGTGGGCCAGGAGCTTCACGCCCTGGCGCAGGAGGACTTCCTCGATCCTCTGGCGGGCGGCCGGATCTCCGACCTCGAGATCCAGGCTCGCCTCGACTCCCTCGCGGCGGTCGAGGCGGGCGGAGCGGCGGGCGCCGGCGCTGAGACTCCCGTCTACGTGGTGTTTCTCGCGCCAGGCATCGAGTCGGCTCTCGGCTCGAGCACCTCGGCGAAGGACTTCGCAGCTTACCACAACCATTTCCACTCCGCGGCAGGAGTCGTCCGCTACGTGGTCGTTCCCTTCGAGGCCCAGGTCTCGCGCTGGCTGGCCAGCGCCCGGCAGAGCCTCGTCCAGACGCTGATCAACCCGGAGGGGACGGCCTGGTATTGAGCGGTATTGAAAGTCAGGGTCCGCCAGCACGCGCTACCCGGTCACCGCTCCGAGTAGCCGCGCGCCGCCCTGACCTTGCCGCCGCCGCGCACCTGAACGTCGAGCTTGTGCCAGGAGCCGCTGCCGCGGGTGTGGTCGGGATAGAAGCCGAGCACGTACTGGCTGCGCAGCTCGCGCAGCAGGCGGTCGAGCCGGTCCTTGACCTGTTCGATGCGGTCGAGGTCGAGGATCGAGCCGCCGCTTTCCACCACCGTCTCGCGTAGCTCCGTGAGCTCGCGGCGGTGCCCCTGGACGCCGCGCCACGAGCTTGCGTAGTCGACGCCTTCGCCGCCTTCGGCGGGAAGCCGCAGCCAGTAGATCGTCGCCTCGCTGGCGCGGGCGCGGGCGCGCACGCGCGCCATCGGCAGCACGCTCTCGATGTCGATCCCGTCGGAGAGGAGGATCACCACCTTGCGCCCGGAGTGCAACTCGAGCCTGGCGAGAGCCAGATAGAGGGCATCGTTGAGCGCGGTGCCGCCGCCCGCCGACGCTCCTTGCAGCCCGACTTCGAGGACCGCCGGAACGTTGGTGAACGGGGTCTCCTGCCGCAGGCGGTCGGAGAACAGGAGCAGCTTCACCTCGTCGCGCGGGTGCATGGCGGCGACAAAGGCCCGCCCGCCGTCCAGCGCGGTCCGCAGCGGGTCGCCGGTCATGCTGGCGCTGACGTCGAGCAGCAGCACGGCGGAGAGCGGCACGTCGCCGTGCTCGAAAACCGCGATCTTCTGCGCCGTTCCGTCGTCGCGCACGACGAATTCGCCGCGGCCGAGGGACTCGCTGGTCGCGCCGCTGCCGCGATCGACCGCGGCGTAGACGTGCTGGAGCCGCACCTCCACTTCGAGATCGACCGCGATCCTGCCACTGCGGCGCGTGGCGACGGCAACCGGTCCTGACTCGCCGAAGGCCACGGCCTCGAATCGGTGCTCGGCGTTGGCCTGCCCGGCGTTGACCAGCACGCGGTACGGCGGCCCCTCGAGCAGCGCGGCACGCGTGCCGTCGAGGAAGATCTCGATCTTCCGCAGCGCGGCTCCCGCGGGTTTGACCTCCACCTCGACCTCCACCGTGCCGAAGACCGGACTGCCGGGCCCGAGCGGCGAGCCGTCCTCGCCGCGCAGCACGAGCGTGATCTCCGGCTTGCCCGCGCCGCCGGCGGTTCGCTCGGACGCGCCGGTTCCCATCCCGAGCAACACGGCAGCGAGGACCCATGCCGTGCGGCTCAACCCGAGCTCCGGCCGTCACGCAACGCTGCGGCGAGAGCCGGCAGGCGCTCCCTCACGGCCGGCTGAGCTTCCGCCACCGCCTGTGCGAAGCGCTCCAACGGCAGCTCGGTGTAGCGATGGCGAGCTTCCTCCCCGGCGGCGCCGGCGGACGCTGGACGGACCGCCGCGACGATCTCCCGCGCGTCGCTGCCGCGCCGGCGCAGGCTCATGACCAGGGTGAGCTCGAGCGCGAGCTTCTCGTCATCCGGAACGCGCCTTCTGCCTTCCTGCAGGAGCCGCTCGGCCGCCGCGAGATCGCCGCTTTCGATGAGCAGCCGCGCCAGCTCCTGAAACGCGACCGCCACCGTCCAGTCCGCCGGCGCCGCGTCGCTGACAACGGTTTCGAGCCGGCCTCGCGCTTGGCGCTTGCGGCCGAGGCGGGCCAGGAGAAGCGCGGAACGCAGCCGCGCCTCGAGGTCGTCGGGGCGCAGCGTCAGGACGCGCTCGAGCAGGCTGAGGGCGCGGTCGGCATCTCCCCTTGTCTGCGCGCAGACGGCGAGGGCGAGGAGGGCCGCCACATTGTCGCGATCGAGCTCCACGGCGCGTTGCAAGACCCGCTCGCCGTACGCGCTTGCGGCACCGCTCACCTCGGTCACCACCCCGGCGAAGCTGACGAGCAGCCTCGAGGCGAGCGTCTTGGCCGCGGGTGAATGGCTGCGCGCCGCGTAGAGGCGGGTGACGGCAAAAATCATCTCGCGCGCGTGGGTGGCGAGCTGGGGGTGGCCGTGCGCGCGAGCCTCGCGATAGAGAAGCTCGTACAGATGGCCGATCGGGACCAGCGCTTCGGCGTCGGTCTCGGCGAGGGAGCGGACGGCCCGTGCCTCGGCTGAAGCAAGATCGTCGAGGCTCGCCCCGGGTTCGCGCAGGGACGACACCTCCAGATCGGCTGCCGCGGCCAGGGCTCCTCCCTCGTCGCCGGCCGCGAGGCGGGCCAGCGCCGCTCGGTAGCCCGACTCGAGGGCCGCCTCCCGGCGCGACGAGCGGCCGCGGGGCAGCGGGGACGCTGCGTCATGGCGCCCCGAGCGCCCCGCGTCCCCCCAGGTGGCGCCACTGGCGCTTCCGCCGCGCGGCAGCAGCCGGAAAGCCTCGCCCGGCGAGACCGCGCGGCGGCCGGCGTCGACCTCAGGTCCGCTGGCCACCGCCCAGAGCTCGTAGAAGCCCGGCGCCAGGCCATGGGGGGTGAAGGCGGCCGAGAGCACCTCGAAACCGGAGCCCCCAGCCACGGTACGACGCGAGACGACCCGCGCCGGAAGCTCGGCCACCACGGCAGCGCCGCTCCCGCCCCGCACCTCGATTGCCAAGGTGAGGTCCTTCTGCGGCAGGGCAAAGGCCGGCAGCTCGAATGTGGCTTCGCCGTCGGCCACGAGGATCGGCAGGGCGGTGGGCGCCGCCGCCGAGAGTGGTGCGAATTGCGGCCCCGCCGTCCCCCCGCCCGCCTCGTTCAGCTCGAGCCAGGAGGCGGCCCCGGCCGCGGGGCCGGTCAGGCCAAACAGCGGGGCGAGCACGATCGGCCCCGGCTCGCCAGGTCCCCGCACGAGGAGAGGCAGCGATTGCAAGCCGAAGAGCTTGGTGTCGAGGTTGCGCACCAGCACCCGCAGGGAGTGCTCGCCGGGCGGCAGGCGCAGCTCGCCGGCGAAGCGGACACCGCCGCGGCCAAGCATCGGACCGAGCTGCGCCAGGTCGATCTCGACGGTGTTGGCGAGCGAAGCCGCGACGTTGCCGCTGGGATCGAGAGCGTACAGGCAGACCTCGAAGCGCAGGCGCCTGGCGTCCCTCGGCATGGCGGCGAGGAGCGACGGCCCGTCCGCCTCGACCACTACCGGGACGCGAATGCGCTCGCCGCCTGAGGCAGCGATGGCGGGCAGGGGTAGCGCAAGCGCGGCGATTGGGATCTCGCCGCCCCGCTGGCCGCTGAGCAGCAGGGCCGCGTTCTCGGCGTGAAGCCCACCGCTGCGCAGCACGCGCGATCTCTCAGATGCGCCGGGTCCCTGCCCGGCCTTGTCTGATGCGCCGGGTCCCTGCCCGGCCTTGTCTGACGCGCCGGGTCCTTGCCCGGCGCCAGGGGTGGCGGCGGCGGACGGACCATCGACCGGGTGCGCGGGGGGCTGGGCGGCAGCCGCCCCGGCGAGGGCGAGAGTCGAGGCGAGGGCCAGTGCGCAGGGGCGGCCATGCCTATGGCGGGAGGCGCGCGGGCGCCGTCTTCGCCGCCACGGCGCGAGCTCACTTGCCGAGGGAAGGGGCCCGGCCTGGGACATAGGTCGTGCGCACTGTCGAGTCGGCCTGCCCGACCTCGTCACGGACACCCACCGCCAGGATGGTCGTCTCGTCCCGCACCTGCAAGGTCGTGCTGAAGGCGGCGTTCTGATTGAGCACGGTCAAGAGCTGCTGGTTGGGGATGCGGACCGGTAAGTTGACGCGGGTGAGCTGCGAGGTGCGTCCGGCGCCGTCGCGCGCTCCGATGTAGATCACCAGGCTGCCCACGTGGAAGCCGTCGCGGGGCACCAGGGCAAGGTTGGAGATCGGCACGGTGACCGTGAGCTCGACCTGCATCTGGCCCTTCGCGTCGCGGCTCTCGCGGCCGAGCTCGAGGCCGACTCCGAGCGGATTCTCCGTCACTCCGAAGAGCAAGGCGGAGACGGTCCGGTTTCGCGTCCTCTCCGCCGCCGGCAGATCGTGATAGGCCCGGCGGTGGCGCACGGTGAGCGAGCGGTCGCGGGTACGCACCTCTATGAGGTGGGTCTTGCCGTCGTGCGGGTGCGGCGGGGTATAACCGAGGGAATAGTAGGTGGCGAGATCGCGGCGCATGCGCTCGAGAAGCCCGCGCGGCTCGGCAGGGTTGAGCGCCGCCCTGCCGCCCGTCTGGCCCGCGATGTCGCGCATCGACTGATCACGATCGAAGCTCTCGGTGCCGGCGAGCGCCGGAGTCCAGGCGCTGAGCCCCGGCGAGTCGGCCCCCAGCGAGCCGACCTCGTCCGGTGCCGAAAGAGCGTAGACGGTAACCCGATCGGCGCTGGCGCGCTCGACGAACTGCTGGAGCAGGGGCGAGGCGTCGAGATCGCGCCCGACCATGCCGCTCATCTCGAGACCGCGCTCGCGCGCCAGACGGCCGAGGCGGCTTTCGAATGCCTCGAAGACCGCCGCGGCCGGGCGCAAGGGCAGTCCGCCGCTCAGGTAGAGAAGCGCCTTGCGCCCGGGCAGGCCCGCCATCGAGTCGACGAAATGGCTCAGGGTCGCCAGGGTGGCGCGCACCTCGTCGTAGCGCTGCTGGGCATAGAGGCGAAGACCGGCGTAGACCTCGGTCGTCTGGCCCGCGGAGATCTCGCGGTCTTGATTGCCGCCTCTTCCCGTCCCCTGCGGCGGCGGCACCTGGACACGGTCGATTTCGAGCAGCAGGCGGCGCAGGTCCTGGCTGCGCTCGACGCCGCGCGCCGAAACCGAGCTGGCTTTGTCGAGAATCGCCTCGAGCGCGGCACGGTCCGCCGTGGGCTCCTGCATGATGCGCAGTGAGCCGTCGTAGCTCGCCACCATGACGCGGTCGGCGGGCCCGAGCCCGGAGCTGAAGTAGGAGCGCAGCTCGCGCAGAATGCGGTTGCGGTTGGCAGACGTCAAGTTGCGGTCGTCGATAAACAGCGCGAGGTCGAGCCGCTGGTCGGCCGGCGGTTCGGCCCCAGGATGCGGCTCCGGAGCGGCCGACGGCGGCGCGGCGGCGGCTGGGGCCGCGTCGCGCGGGGCTTCCTCGGAAGCGGCAAAGAAGTGGGTCACTTCGACCGGCTTGCCGTCTTCCCGGACGGCGAAATCCTCCTTGCGCAAACCGGTGACAGGCCTTCCCTTGCGGTCGGTGACGAAGGCCTCGACGCTGACCACCTCGACGTCGACTGACTCGAAGTAAGTGGGCTCCGCGGCCGGCGCGGGCGCCGGGGGATGGCTCGGGGCCGCGCCCAGGCCCGCCGCGCCGGTGGCCAGGCAGAGGACGGCGGCTGCTGCCAGGAGCTTCATTGGCTGGGACCTCCGCGCGAGAGCCTACCACCGCCGGAGGGCGCGGCGTTGCCCCCATCCACCGGCGGCTGCCGGCGGAGCGCTGCTAGTCCTTCGGAACCGGCGCCTGGGTGATCTCGCCGCTCCGGCTCGGCTGCCCCTTGCGCCGTCCCCCGCGGGCGGCGGCGAGCCGGCGGTCGGCGTAGGCGGCGACCTCGACCAGCTGTTCGAGGGGCGCCTCGAAGCGCGGGTCGCCGCTGTTGCGCAGGACGACCTCCTTGGCGAAGAGGAGGGCCAGGTAGCGCAGCTTGAGCGGCGCGCGGTCGGCGATGGCGCGGTACTCGGTGTGGCCGGAGTTGACCTGCCAGCGGCCGTCGACCATGCGCGAGCGCCAGGGAGCGCCGGGGAGGTCGAGCAGCTCGGGCTCGGGGATCCCCTCGTCGCGGCCCGCGTCGAGGTGCTCGACGACCTCGACTCGCGCCTCGGCCTGGACCTCGATGGAGCCCGCGCGGCAGACGACGACGAGAAACCCCTCGGCGGCGCGGTCGCCGGCGCGCACTGTCACCGCGGGTGAGGCGTCGTCCCTGCTGACCAGGTCCCCGAGTCCGTCGCCGAGCCGCCAGGCATAGAGAAGGATTTCCTCGACCGGACGGCCGGCGGCGTCGAGCGCGAGGGCCCGGGCGCGGCGCTCGCCGCCGCATTCGAGGCGCAGGAGCCCGGGCGCGATCCTCACTTCCGCGAGCGGGCCCGGAGGGAACAGAAAGGGCTCGGCCGGCACGACCTCGGCCTCGGACGGCGGCTCTTCCGATACCGGCGCCGCCGCGGGCACGCCGCGGTCCGCTCCGGCGCCCGGCGCCTCGCCTTGGTTTCGGTTCTCCACCGGCAGTGCGGCGTACCGCGGGCGGTGACGGAAGAAGTCGCGGAAGAGGCGCTGCAGGTCGCGCACCATCTCCCGGTCGAGCTCCTGCGCGCGGCGGCGCTCGTAGCTTTCGAGCAGGGCGCAGACGGTCCGCTCCACGCGTCTGAGGGCCTGGGCGAAGAGACCCGCCGCCTCGTCGGGGACGATGCCGCGGCGGCTTCCCGGCGCGATGCGCAGCGCCGGAAAATCGATGAAGCCGCTGAGACGTGGGTCAGTCCAGGGCTCGTGGTCGAGATCGAGCGCCGCAAGCTCGTGAAGGCTTTCGGCGGCAAGAGTGCCGCCGACGTAGACCGCCACGCCTCCGGGCGCCGCGGGCTCCACGCCGTCGCCACGCAGGTAGAGCTCGAGCTCGATCGCGGGATGCCCCGCGACTTCGAGCGAGCCCAGGCCGTCCAATTTTTCCCCGAGGAAGCGGCGGGGGCGGACATGGGCGATCTTCTGCGCCGCGCCGCGCGCGATGCGGTCGTCGATGATCAGCCGCACCTCGCGGGCGAGGAGCTGGCCGCGCAGCTCCGAGCCCAGGTAGTCGGCGGCTCGGCGGGCGGTGAGCGCCGGCATGGCCTCGCGGTGGAGGTCGAGGACGGCAACCTCGGTCCAGCGCTCGTCGAGTGGCAACCGCCCGCGCAGCGGCTCGATCATGTAGTCGGCGCGGTCGCGGTAGAGCACCAGCCGGTGCGGGCGCTGGCCGGGAATCGAAGTCCGCATCTCCAGCATCTCCCCCAGGCTCCAGAAGCCGAGGAGTCCGATGCCATACTGACCCTGAGTGAGCAACTCCAGGCGCTGCTGCGGGGTCAACGACCGCTTGCGGCTATGGCCGATGTGGGTGGCGATGTGGCGCAGCGCCTCGAGGCGATCGAGCTCCGGGATCACCCCTTCGCCGTCATCCCAGATCAGCAGGCAGGCCCGCCCCTTCTCGCGCCGGCGCACGACGCGGATGGTGCGCGCTCCGGCGTCGAGGCTGTTCTGCACCAGCTCGGCCAGGGCTTTGCGCGGGTCTGGTTGGGAGAGCGCCAGCCAGCGCATCAGCTCGAACGGGTCGTGGACCCGCAGGCGCCCCTTCTCCACGTCCGACCGCCGCCGGCGGCGTGGAGCTGGCTCGGACGAAGCTGGATCGGCCACGAGACAAAGTGTAGCAAGCCGGGCCTCCTGGCGGCTTGGCAGCCGGGTCATAGCGGAGGAGAGTCGGATCCTGATGCCGGTTCCGGCGGCGCCGCGTGCCGCTGGTGCGGCGCCTCAGTCAGGCGCCTCGGGCCATTGCTCGTCCGGGCTGACTGGCGGAGGCTGGTCCGGGCCAAGGTTCTCCGGCGAGATGTCCGCGACGATGAAGTTCTCCGGCGGGACCGGACATCCGGCGAGCCGGCGCAGCATCGCCAGCTGGCCCGCATGCGTCATGGCATCCGAGAACGGCCCTTGCAGCAGGCGTTCCGGCGTCGCGCCCTCGAGAGGCGTGCCCGCCTCGAGATGGCGAGCGAGCTCCTCGAGCTTGCCGTGAAAACGCTCCACTTCGGCTTGCAGATCCGGAAGCGGCGCGCTTCGGTATTCGCCGCCCGCGAAGAAGGTCAGCGCATAGCCGAGAACGCCGTCCATGTGCGCCACCAGCTCGCGCGGAGTACGCACACCCTTCCCCGCGCGGTAATCGCCGAACCACGTCGGCGCCGAGCGGAGCGCCTTCTGCGTCCTGTAGGCCAGGGCAGCAAGGAAGTGACGCAGCATCCGGCGCTTCTCGTCCATTCGTCTCCATCTCCGTGCCGTCCGGTCGCTCTTCTCAAAGGCAGGCGAAGGCCTCCCGAAAGTGGCTGTGACGCTGAAGCGCGAACCCAACAAGCAGAGGGTATGGGTCGTCGGGAAAGCATAGCGGGGCTCGAGATTCCGGTCTATACTTCAGCGCGGATCGACGGTCTGGGACCCATGTCTTCCGAGCGCCTCCTGCCGGACCATCCCCTGGAGGACGAGGCCTTGAAGTGCCATGTCTGCGGCTCGACCATGGTGCCCGTGATCACGGATCTGCCTTTCAAGCTCAGCGAGAAAACTATCGTCATCGTGAAGGCGCTCCCTGTCCTGCAATGCGAGGGCTGCAGCGAGTACGTCCTGGAGGACTCGGTGATGCAGGAGGTGGACGCAATCCTCGAGAGGGCCGACCCGTGCGCAGAGCTGGAGATCATCCGCTACGCCGCCTGAACTGCCTGGCGGGGCCGCCGCACCCGTAGCGGCTGATGAAGCATCCGCCCCGAGCCTGAAGGCTCGCCTCGCTCGCCCAACAGGTCGCGACCCTGTGATCGGCTCACACCGGCCCGGACGCCACCAGGTCGGCACCGCCACCCCTTACAAGCCCCAGTCGGCAACGATCCCAGCCCGGGTCAGGTGTATTTCCGGAGGAAGTAACTAGAGTAGCTTAGCGTCCTTGATGGGAGCTTGGGGTACTGCGGGGGGTTGGAGGCGACGGGCGGATTCGAACCGCCGAATAAGGGTTTTGCAGATCTGACAGGGCGCTGATAACCCTTTTGCTTGCCACATTTGCGCGATCGTCGAAATCCCAGAGGGCAGCCAGAGGGCAAAAATCCATAAAAAAATGACCCTTGTTCGGAAAGACTGTACCTCAGACGGCCCTCAGAGGGTCGCCGTCTGGTACAGGTAGCCTGGGCGTTTTTCCGGCAGCCTGCGACCTACACTCGACGGCGGGTGCCAAAGGCAGTGATACTCTCGGTAGGTGTGCGAGATGGTGGAGGAGGCATCATGATGATCGACTGGCGAGAACGGATCGCGGCAGACCCCGCCATCTGCCACGGCAAGCCGTGCATTAAGGGCACTCGCATCATGGTCTCAGTCGTCCTGGACAACCTGGCTGAAGGGCTCACCGCCGAGGAGATTGTCGCGGAGTACCCGTCTCTGGTCTTGGAGGATGTACGCGCCGCCATGGCGTACGCTGCTGACCTGGCGAGAGAAGAGGATCTGGTCCCGCTGCGATGACCCCGTTTCTCGTCAAGCTCGACGAGAATCTGGGGAACGCCCACCTGCAGCTCCTGCGAGAGAGCAGCTACGACGTTGACACCGCTCTTGCTGCCGCCCGACCCCTTCCGCTCTACTCCCCCGTCGCCCGATCAGCCTACCAACGGCCGAGGCCCGGGCGTCAAGGTTGCCCTCGCTGGCGCTCGGCGGCTGCGCCGACCTTGACCCCCGGGCCTCGGCCGTGGTGCGGGAAGGGCAGCGACGGGGGGGAGCATCGACTGCTCTGGAAAGGAGCTCTCCCTCCCCTCCCCCAGCCGTCTCTCTCGGGCGCCGCGGCGGCGCCTGACGGCGGCGCCGCGGCCCCGCTCGCCGCCGGCGACCAGCGCGCCGCTGCTCGTGGCACCGTGGCGCCCGCGGCCCGGCGCTTCCAAGGCCGCAGGCAGGCGCGACCCGCTCCGGCCCAACGAGTCCTTCTGATCGAGACGCTGCTACCGGCCGAGCGACCGGTCGTCGTCGCGCCCGCGCGCCAGATCGAGAGCCGCCCGTAGCGCGCTCCGGACGAGCTTCTCCGCCAGCGCCGCCGGCGCCAGCCGCAAGGTCAGCCGCGCACCGAGCACCGCTGCCGCGCGCACCATGTCGTTTTCGAGGTGCAGCCCGTCCGAGAGCTGGCCGAGCGCCCGCGCGAGCCGGCCTATCTTCTGTCTCGCTTTTTCCTTCCGCGTCTTGGCTTCGGCCGCGGCCGGCCCGCCCGCCGCAAACCGCTGCTGCCGTGCAGCGGCCGCTTGCAGTTCCTGTCCCAGGCCGGCGGCGGCCGCCAGGGCTTCTAGGCGTGCCGTGCTGCGCCATCCGCCGATGCTCACCCCGCGCAGGCGTCCGAGACGCTCCGGCGACCGTTGGAGGACATGGCCGGTGTGGAGCGCGCCCTCGCGCGCGAGAAGATCCATGAGCCTCGCGCCGGCCGTCTCCGGGGCTTCGTAGGCCACTCTCAGTCCCCAGTCGAACGCACTCCGCGAGACCGGCACCTCGCGCGCCTCCCTGGCCCGCTCCTCGAGCAGACGATTCGCCTCCTGGGCGATCTCCACCGGCTCGCTGAGCCGCCTTTGGAGGGAAGTCGCCCGTGTCTCGACTTCCACACGCGAGCGGAGGACCGCCGCCGCGCGGTAGACCGCCGCTTGCGGTGGCACCTCTGGCAGAGGCTCCGACGCAGGCTTGCCGGCTGCCACCGCGCCGCTGCGCTCCAGGCGCGGGCGGTCGCGTGCCGGCTCGAAGGTGATTCCACAACGCGCGGACAGCGCCCTCCAGGCGTAGTCGCGGCCCAGCTCGGAGCCCTTCACCCGGCAGCCGGCGATCTCGAAGCTCAGCCCTGACAGCCGCCCGGTCGTCGCGAGATTGGCCCGCACCTCGACCCCCGCCGCGCGGAGCCGGTCGACAAACTCGGGCAGGGTCGGTCGTCCCTTCGCGGCACGGCCCATCTCCTCGCGCAGCCGCTGATGGAGGTCTTCACGCGCGATGCTGGCCGTCGCCAAAGGCGGGGTCGACCGAGCTTTCTCTCGCCCCGCCGGCTCGGCGGGCGGGGACACCCCCTGCCGCACCGCTGCCCCCTCCGCGCGGCCCAGGATCGTGACCGCCGCCTCGTGCCGCACCGCCGGCAGCGCGTCCAGCGCTCGCAGCCGCGCCAGGTCCCCCGCTGGCTCGTAGGTGAGGCCCGTGCGCGCGGCGAGGCCTCGCCAGGAATAGCCCCGGCCGAGGTCCGAGCCCTTGCAGGTCACCCCGTCGAGCTCGAAGCTCAAGCCTGACAGGCGTCCGGTCGTCGCCACGTGCGCGCGCATCCGCACGCCCTGGAGCGCCAGGCGCTCGGCAAAGTCGGCCAGGCCCGGAGCGTCGCGCGCCGCCAGATCCACGTGCTCTTGCAGACGTGCCTTGACCGCCACCTCGCCGGTGCGCGCAAACGCCGCCAGCTCGCCGCGGCCGGGCACCGCGCGGCTCGCCTCACGGCTCGGCGCCACCTGGGTCAACCCGAACTCGCGCTCGAGATCGCGCACGATCGCCTCGCCGCGCTTGCGCTCCTGCCGGTCGCGCACCCGCTTGCCGTGGCCGTCGATCCGGCTGGCGACGATGTGGACGTGATCGTTGGCGGTGTCGCGATGGCGCACCACCACCCATTGGCAGTCGCCGTAGCCCAGGCGCTCGAGGTAGCGCTCCGCGAGCCGCCGCCAGCCGTCGTCGCTCAACCGGTCGCCCGGCGCCGCGGTCAGGCTGCCATGGAAGACCGGCTTGCCCACCGCCGGGTTGAGCGCCCGCCCCAAGCCGAACTCCCTGGCCAGCTCCCGCGCCGTCTCGCCCGACATGGTGCCGCCGAGAAGCTCCGGCTCCTTCTTGGCCGCGAGGACGTAGCCGAGCACGCCGCGGAAGCCCGCCCCTGGATTACTCAGCTTCTGAATCATCGACGAGAGCCTGGCGCAAGGCGGCGACCTCGCGGCGCAATTCTTCGAGAAGCGGGAGTGGCGCGCCGACCGCCTGTCCCTGGTGGATGGCGCGCACGTACTGGTTGAGGTTGGCCGCTAGCGGCCCGAGCCGCGCCCAGGCTTCGCGGTTGATCCGCGGCACCGCGCGCGGCAGCCGGCGGCCGAACAGACGCCGGCGCACGAGCTCGCTCAGGGTGATCCCGCAGTGTTCCGCCTCGCCGGCGATGGCGACGAGCTCGTCGGATGTCAGGCGCACCGGCGGCAGCGCCGCGCTACGCCGCCGGGCCGGCGGCAGGCTGGGCCGTCCGCCTTTCCAGCGCGGCCCCGGACGCCGCTCGCTCTGCTCCCCTACCATGCTCGTGACGACACCTCTCGCTCTACACGCGGTTGACAACGTAGACCCGCCGCTGGTGATTGTCAAATCGAAAGACAATTAGAGTAGACCGTCGCAGAGCAGCGTAGAAACATCGCCCGACCGAGACCTCAAGAGGAGAATGCGCAGATCGGCTCGCCGACTGCACAGCTCTCCTGAGTCGCGCTGAACCAGGCTTGCTGCCTGGTTTCAGGCTCGTTAGAACGTTGGTTCAATATTTTCTTCGCGGTCTAGTACGGACAACCACGGGCACTGGCGAACAACTACGGACAACCAAGAGCAACTCGGGACAATAGATCAAGGTTTCTATGCCGATCGGAGATGCAACAAAGATTTGACATTCGCCGCGCGAGGCGTAGAGTAGCTCGTGTTGCAGCCGGGTGCGCCAGCGTCCTGCCGCGCCGGATGGCGCGCCGCGGCGTAATTCGCGGACCGCTCACTCGCGCCGCCCTGCCGGCCGAAGAGCTCAAGGAGACTGGCTCAAGCGATCGATACGCTTCGCCTCCCCCGCCCAGGCCGAATTCAACCCCGCGCCGGCTCACCCGGCCACGTCTCGACCGAGGTGCCCATGTCCGATCTCTTCAACACCCGCCAAGCCGCCGCACGCTGCAACCTCTCCCCGCGGACCCTCGAGAAGCTTCGCGTCTCGGGCGATGGCCCCGTCTTCATTCGCCTGCCGCGCCGTGCCGTTCGCTACCGGTCCGAGGACCTCGACTCCTGGATCCAGGAGCACTGCCGGCGCAGCACCTCCGACGACGAACCCAAGGAGCTCGACGCCGCGAAGGGCTCAACCCGGCGGCGCACCACATCGGGCACTGCGCCCAAAGACCCCAAAACGGCCTCGAACCAGCAGCCCACCACCTCGGACGAAGAGATCAGGCACTGACTCGCGGATTACTCCATGCACCCCCGACCCCAGCGAGTCTGCCGGCAGTTGAGCGCGCCCAGGCGGCCCGCCATGGTCGGCGCGAGGAAGGCGCGGAGACGCTCATGAGCTCCCGCCGCGCCGGCCTTTTCATCGCGGCTGCTGCCATCCTGGTGCAAGCCCCTCGCCTCGTCCTCGCCCTCCTGGCCGCCGATCGTTTGCCCGTCACACCTAACGCCGAGCGCGTCCTCCTCGTCCTCGCCGGCATCGGCACCGCCCTTGTCCTCACCGGCGGCAACCTCTACCTCGCCCACACCGTCGCCCAGATCCAGGCCTGGCGCCGCACCTTGGCCGCCGCCTGGATCGCGGTGCTCGCCGCCTCCGGCGGCCTGGTCATACCCCTGGTCGTCGCCGGCCTCACCGGCCGCACCGTCCCCCAGGTCCTCGCTGGCGGCCAGCTCGAGTGGCCCTGGGCTCTGCTCGCCTCGATCGCCCACGAGCTCACCGCTGCCGGCTGCGTTCTCGCCAGCGCCGCCTGGGCCGCGATGCCGGTCACCGGCGCCGCAAATGCCGCCGCACCGGTTCCGACCGTAGAAGTGCTCCTGCCGACAGGCGAACCTGCGATGCGAGCGCCAGTCCTCTGCCGGACCGTGCTACTCCACATAATCCGGTGCTCCACATAATGCACACCTGCGGCACTGCCCCCGCCGCCGCGAGGCTCGGGCCGAGCCCGAGCGGCCGCCGCACTGACCCCATCCTTCGGCTGCGAAGAGACGGCTGCCGGCACTCGTCTCACCACGCCCGTTGCTGTCAGTTTCCGGCCCGGCCTCGCAGCCGCTGCAGCCTGCCGGCACTGCCGGCACAGCTACGCAGGTCTGCCGGCATAGCCGCCCAGTCTGCCGGCAGCGGCCGCAGCCAGCAGAGCGGCTCAACTTGAACCCTCGTACATGGAGGACCGACGCTGATTTCCCCCTTCGCCGTCGCGCCGTCCTTTGCCGACGAAAGCACTACCGGAAGCACGAGAGGCAAGGGGAGATTGTCCACAGACAACCCATGTGGGTCGAACACCTTTCCCTGTACATGAAGTACCAAGGTTCAGTTGGGCCGATCGAGAATGGGATGAATGGAAGGCCAACGTCCACTCCCCCGGACCAGGAGAATGGAGAATGGCACGGGATGGCAGGGTCCGTACCGTCCTCTTGCAAGGTGAGTAGCAAGCCGGGTTCCTGTGCTACGCACAGGAACAGCTCGCTTTGCTCGCGACGGCTTGCCAGCTCGCTTCGCTCGCTCCAGCATTGGTAGTGGCCACCAGTGCGTTCGTCAGCTCACTCGAACCGCTCAGCCTCGGCTTGCTCACCCTTCTCGAAACCGTCTCCCTTATCAGGCACGCGCCGGCGCTACGATAGGCGCCCTGCTTGTTTGCGTGAGGTTGGGGGAGATCGCATAGGTCGTCCGCTTTGGAAGTCCCTGAGGTGTCCTCTGGACTCTCGGCTCGTAGTGAAGTTCGTTCGACGTCTGAGCCCGGGTCGTTGGACCATAGAGGCCCAACGGAGTGGCCGTCCCTCTTTGCGCCAGGATCAGTCCCACGGCCACTCGCGACGCATCTAAGGGTGTTGGCGAAAAAACTGCTCCTAGCCAGGCGAAGTATCTGAACCAAGCGTTTGCCTGATCACATCCACAAGGCGCCGAACCTCAGTGAGGTCTGCTAAAAGGTCAACGTCAGGGTCGATCCTAACGACGGGAGACAGCTTCCACTCGGAGATCCATTCGTCGAAGCGTTTCCGGACGGCCTCGAGGAACTCGATCGACAGGCTTTGTTCACTAGGCCGTGCGCGGTTCTGGACGCGATCACGAAGCCGATCTGACGGGAGGGAGCGGTATACGAGCACCCCGGGCAGAATGAACGCTCCCGAAAGAAGTGCATCTACGCGCTGGAGGACATCGAATTCGTCGCCTGTCAAAAGACCCTGGTCTGCCTGCACGTGCCCATATACTCCGATGTGCTCAAAGGGCGAAAAGTCCTGAAGCAGAACTTGCTTTGAGGTGCCCTCGTTGACTAGTCGACCGTGCATTTCTGCGCTTTGGGCCAAGAATGCGATCTGATTATGAAAGGCGTACCGTCTAGGATCGCTGTGGTACGGGGCGAAGAATGGATTATTTCTTTCCACTTCCGTCTCAAGTGCGGTCTGCCAGCCAGTGACCTCCGCAAGGCGCTTGCAGCAGGTCGTCGCTCCAGCCGCGATCGGACCGGTGACGCAAACGAGTGCTGTCACTCGTCCAGGCCTTTCAAAGAGGGCGGGGTACCGCCACTCCTCCTCACCGAGAATGACCAACGAACAGCCGCGGCGAGGTCAGCTGCGAATGTCGCTCGCTCGGCCGATGCGCGCCGAAGTATATAAGCAGGATGGCGCGCCAGCAAGATTGCTCTTCGGCTAGGGGAAGGCGAAAACTGGTCTAGTCTCTCAAAGAGGTCCCACTCCGCGGTGAGACGCTTGCGCAACCACGCCGCTGCGTCACGACCAAAGCCTATGATTAGAAGGGGGGCCACCAACCCGAGTTCTTGCTCTAAGAAGCTAGCGCAATTCTCTATCTCATATGGCCTAGATGCCCGATTGGCTGGTGGATGGCAGTGGACGACATTCGTTAGGAAGACTTCCGCCTTGGCGACTCCGGCCAGCTCAAACGCTCGATCTAATATGCGCCCTGAGCCTCCCGTGAAAGGCACCTGAGTTGTCATACAAGGCATGCAAAGACTCTGACCTATCAGCACGACGGGCGAGCAGGGGTTGCCGTAACCTGGCGCAGAGCCTGTCACACCGGGTATGTTCAGTCCAGAACAGCGACGGCAGACCCGAATCTGGGCAGCGAGGAGCTGGAGTCTTTGCTCCTCCGGCTGGTTCGGTCTCTTGCGCACTCTCCCGTTTCGCCGGCCCTACTGCAAATTAGATCGCAGGCACTGTCGCAGTCCCGCCAGGCAGTCACTCAGAGTCGCAAAGCGTACAACCCGTGACCTTGGCGAGCAGGCGAGCAGGCCCAGAAGAAATCGCGAGGGTGACTCCTTTTCGTGGTGAAGGGCGACAATAGGCTTCCCCGCTGCGTAGGCGATGCCGATTTCCGCACCAACACCTGACGACGCTGTGCCTATACAAGCCACGAGGAGATCGGCATCACGAACCGCGCTCAGATCGCGCCGAAAGACCTCCGCTTCGTTGAGGTGAGAGTGATTCTGCGGATCAGTGTAGTGATGCGGCACGTACGGCGCGCAACCGCATTCGGTGCAGGCGTCCGCAAGTAACTCGTAAAATCTCCGGGCCGTCGGAAGGTCGCCAATACCGTGCAAAGGAGCCGATATGTACGTCTTCATTGCGGGAGTCTCTATTGCAGTTGTGCCATTTTTTCTTCATCATGCGGGACGGGAGGCTGGGAGTCGCGCGGGAACAGCGAATTCCAAATGTCACCTGCCAAACGACGAGTCGTCGTCGGCTCCAGAAGCAGAACAACGGCGTCAACGCACCGCCGTTCGTCGGGGACGGTCAAGCCATCGAAAATCGGAAGCTGCGAAGCGCTTCGCTCCTCGCGGGACGAAGCAGGCGCCGCCAATACGGCAGGTGAGAGCTCGCGCCCACGGATTTTAAGGTTGAGATGGAGACTGCTCGAAAAGCCTGTTTCGCACGCCTCGCTTACGACATCAGGCTCAAGATAGCGGGAGCTCAAGCCAAGGGGCAGCCAAGGGCCGTGATGCGATCGATAGCACTTGACAACGCGAAGTGCGGCACGGTCCCCTTCGTGTCGGACCTGGCGGCACCAAAGAGTTATCGTTGCGCCGGGAATGACCTGCTTAAGGCGAATGTAAAGGGCAAGATGAGAGGTCAAATAGCGATCGTAAAGATAACGCAGACCATCTAAACTAAAGCCGAACTTCTTGAGACTCTCCAGTGTGTCCGCGCGCGGCATAAGAAGCTCTGCTGCGAAAGCATTACAGAGTCCCTCGACAACTCGCCACGCCGAGGGCTGGCGGAGTAGCTGAATCCTATTAACCTGTCTAAGAGTTTGTAAGACAAGGATGTGACCGATCTCGTGAGCGATAGTAAAACGCTGCCGCCTCCATCCTGGACCAGGTCGAATGGAGACGGAAAACGACTTCCTTCCAAGTTCAAGCCGTCCTTCAGTAGCAATTGGCCGCTCAACAAGCGAAGCGTTGCATGCACCGAGAAGCCGACGCATGCTAAAGGGAGGAACCCGCTCACCAGACTTCTCACGAAGAGTAGCACACGCGCGCACTAGCCCCCCTTCGAGGGTTTCACATCCATAGACGCCCCGAAAGGCCTCCGTGATCCTGTCAAGAGCGTCGACCGACGACTCAGTCGTAAGACGCCGCAGCTCGTGGTCTATAACAGCTGGAGCTGATGATCCCATCCTATTGCCTGGTCGGTCAGCGGCTACGGCGAATTCGACTTAGCTCCGCTAGAATTTCCTCGCGCGAAATTCGGCGATGCGCTCGTGAGGCCTCTTCAACAACTGTCTCGCCAGCAGTTCGTGCCGCCACGGGCATAGTCTCTCCGAGAAGTCGTTGCGCGAGGGAATTGAGCTCGGGAAATGAAATCGGCGCGGGAGAATTGCGGCTAATTTCGTCGCAGAGCTGCGTAAGCTCATCGAAGCCTGCCAGCAGCTCCTCTGCACTCGGAGAGTATTCGCGGCGGAGCATTTCGAAGGCGTCGGCAGTGGCGTCACGAGAGCCGCCAATACCGAGCTCGAGCTGAAGAGCGTCGCTCGGGACGCGCGACCCTGCTCGTAAAGGATCGGATGCAATCGCCGCCTCGACCGACTTGCGGAAGTAAACAGGGAGCTGTGCCGCGACCTCGACGGCCACTTGCGGTTGATGAGCTTTGAGAAACGCATGCGAGAGGAGAACACGATAGAAAGCTAACCAGTAGGAATCGAGATAATCAGTAGCTTCCGAGAGCAGGCTCTGGGTGGTTGCTTCGGTGAAGTTGGCATGGCTATGACGCATTTTGGCTTCGAGCTGTGCGAGTCGGTTTGCTTGCTCGATCGGCGGGGGATCTGAAGGCATTGGAGGCATGACCTTGGTAATTACCTTAGTCGTATCGTAGGCGGCAATGATCTCCTCGGCGCGCGTGCGATCACGATCAAACACGTGCATGGACACGGCCGTGTAGACGAACGGGCCAAGGTCAGCGCCTACAGAGCGGGCTATCATTTCGCCGAGCAGACTGAATTCGAAGACGTTAAATGGTAAGAGCGTAACTGCGTTGTTGGAACGCATTACCAGTGTCGATATCAATTTGTTGGCGCGCACATGAAAGAACACGCCGAAGGCGCAGGGGATATCACGTGATTCCCGAACGGCGTCGTCGGGAGACCAGATCACGGCCGCTGCGCGCCGTGAGGTCTTGTCCGCCGACAGCCTTTGTGTCACTCCCTCGATTTGATTGACACCGGGCCGAGGTTGGAAAAGACGCATGCCGTAACTTGAGCCGGGAACGGAAATGTTATTATCAGTGTAACGACGAACCATAGGTTCGTAAAAGGCAATATCTTCGAGGCGGTCGCTTCCGGCAACCATCCACACGAACCGAGCTATGGCAGTTGTAATGTTAAGCTCGCGCACTGGATTGCTTGCGATGCGAGCGCGTGGATTGCTTAACGACAGGCTAAAATCAAGAATCTCGAGTGAGTCAGAGTTTGCAGGCGCAGATGCGAGGTCACTCCTCACAGCGTGACCGGACTTCAGTACGGCCGCAAGTGTCTTGGAAACCGCCTCGTCTACAGTGCGGCAGGAGAGGCGTTGAGCGCCCAGGGTCAGTCGCTGCGCGGGGTGGGTTCTTGACATTTCGCTTACCTGAGGGCACATCGAGTTGAGTATACCCTCTCAGGGAAGTCTGGGCAACGTCGAGAGCCGGTTGGAGCACTTGCCGATTGCCGCCTCAGAAGGCCCTGGCTTGAGTCCACGTACCGTAAGTGGTTGAGTCTATGGAGCCGACGATCGGGATTGAACCGATGACCTGCTGATTACGAACGAGGCAGCCGCTGGGGCAGTCCTCCTCGCCCCTGACGAGGCGTGAACTTCGGCCCAAGTCCCGATACCGACATCCGGGTGGCCCAGCCGGTTACAGAGCTTCGCCACCGTCTACCGGTCGCGCTTCGGCTTTCCGGCTGGCAACGGACCGGCCTCCTGCATGCTCGTCGCTCGGTTGCGTCTTCCGACCCCGAGGTACGGGGTTTGCGCGACCACCTCGGCCGAAAGCTGGCTCCCGTTCAGTGCAACGAGGATCTCCGAACTGATGCGGTCGGCGGCGGCGCGCACCGGGTCGTCGGAGAGGTGGGAGTAGCGCGCGGTCATTCCCGCGGCCGAGTGACCGAGGATCGCTCCCACGATGACGAGACTCTCGCCGCCGGCAGTGGCGGCCGACACGTAGCTGTGCCTCATGTCGTGCGGCCGGGCGCCCGTGATGCCAGCCGCTTTGCAGACCCGGCCCCATGGCTTGTACAGGTTGCTGAATGGCTTGCCGGCCCGACCGCCTGGACAGACCCATGGCCCTTGGCGCTCCGCCTCGGCCAGAAGCTTGAGCGCCGGCGCGCCCAGGGGGACGGTCTTGGGCCCTGTCTTCGAGTCGGGAAGATGGAGACATGAGCGCTCGAAGTCGACGTCTTCCCAGCGCAGGCCGAGGATCTCGCTCTTGCGGCAGCCGGTTAGCAGAAGGAGGCGAATGGCAAGGATCGCCGCGGGCGACTCCGTCGCGCCGTCCTCTGCCCGAGCCAAGGCGACACCGAGCCGCGCGAGCTCCGCGGCAGAGAGGTAACGCTCTCGCCGCCGCTCCGGGTGCTTCTTGATCCTGTGGCAGGGGTTGACGTCGCCGGCCACGAAACCTTCGTCGCCGGCCCAGGTGAAGATGCCGCACAAGAGCGTGACGGCGCGATTGGCATCGACGGGCTTGTCCCGGTGCGCGCGGTGAAGGGCCAGCACATCGGCTCGCGTGACGCCCTCGGCCTTCAACCTCCCGAGAGCCGGAAGAATGATGCGCTTCAGCAGACCCTCTACCCTTGCCCGGGTGCTCGGCTTCTTCAGAGCGAGGTGGTCACGGCGGTAATGCTCGACGAGTGCGGCCAGGTCGGGGGCTCGCCGCACTCGCTGCCGCTCGGCGGCGGGGTCCTCGCCACGGGTCACATCGGCGAGCCGTAGGCGCGCGAGCCGCCTCGCCTGGTCGGGCGTGATCGCGCCGTGCACGCCCAAGGTCAACGTGCGCTTCCGACCTGTCAAGGTGCGGTAGAAGAGAACGTAGACCTTGCGCGCGCTGGGCCGAACGCGCAGCGCGAGACCTGGAACTTCCGCGTCGAAGACCTGGTACTCCTTCTCCCGCGGGGCGGCAGCATCCACGACGCGCTTGCTGAGTACGGGCATGCCTTCCTCCTGCGCGGCCGACCTTCTTTTGCCGGTGATCCCCGAGTCCCGATCCTTGGTCTGCCAGAGGCCACCCAGAGGGCAGCCAGAGGGCATCCAGAGGGCACAGAGGGCAAAACCAGCGAACTTTAGGGTACCGAAGATTTCTCGGAAGAGCAAGCCAGGGCGCGAGCTTCTGACGCTCTAAGTCACTGTACTATAGTAGCTTAGCGTACTGGAGGGAAGCTCAGGGTACTACGGGGTGTTGGAGGCGACGGGCGGATTCGAACCGCCGAATAAGGGTTTTGCAGACCCTCGCCTTACCACTTGGCCACGTCGCCTTGAGGCTGCGGGGAGGCCGCGCGTGCGGCCCGGGGCTGTTCGACCGGGAGGGCGTTGGCGGCCCGTGAGGGGGCAGCGGCGGCCGGGGTCGAGTCAAAGAGGGGCTTTGGAGCGGGAAACGGGACTTGAACCCGCGACCCCAACCTTGGCAAGGTTGTGCTCTACCACTGAGCTATTCCCGCCCAGGCAGCAAAGGATAAGCGGCGGGCAGGGGGCTGTCAAGCGGCCGGCGGCGGCCGCGGGGCACGCCGCGCGCGACCCTAAGTCTCATGGAGTAAAGGGGAAAGCGTCGCGGACCAGGGTATATTGCCAGCCGCCTTCGCGCCAGTCGAGCCCGACGACGTCGAAACGGCAAGGGCTGCCGTGAAGGCGGCGGATGGCGAGGTAGAGGGAGGCGGCGCGACAGAGCCTGCGCTGCTTGGCCGCGCCGACGCTGCCGATGGCCGGACCGAAGGTGGCGCCGGAGCGGGCCTTGATCTCGACGAAGCAGAGGGTATCGCCATCGCGGGCCACGAGATCGATCTCACCCGCCCGGGTCTTGACGTTGCGCTCGGCCACCCGGTAGCCGTGGCGCGCCACGAGCCAGCGCACCGCCTCGTCTTCGCCGGCCGTGCCGCGGGCCCGGGCGTGCGGCTGGTCGTGGAAGCGGCCGCTCACCGCCTTTTCCAGCGCGCTCCCTGCGGCGTGTCCTCGATGACGACGCCCTGCCCGGCGAGCTCGGCGCGCAGCCGGTCGGCTGCCGCGAAGTCGCGGCGCTGGCGTGCCAGGTCGCGCTCGCGCACCAGGCGCTCGATCTCCGCCTCGTCTTGCGGCGGCGCGGCTGCCGCGGCGGCGGGCCAGGCAGCGGGGTCGAGCACTCCCAGAACGTCGTCGACGCCCGCCAGCGCGGCCTGGACGCGCGCCTTGTCGCCGCCGCCCAGGCCGGCCTCGATGGCCACGTTGACTTCCTTGACGAAGGCGAAGACGGCGGCAAGCGCGGCGGAAACGTTGAGGTCGTCGGCAAGGCCGGCAGCGAAGTCGCGGCGCAGCAGCTCGACGGCGCCGGCGAGGCGCGGGGCCGGGACGCCTTTCTCGGCCGCGTGCTCGAGCCGGAAGCGCATCTCGTCGAGGCGCCGCAGGGCACCGGCCGCGCTCTCAGCCGACTCGAAGGTGAAGTTGAGCTTCAGCCGGTAGTGAACCGACAGGAAGAGATAGCGTAGCGCGCGCACGGCCACCCCGCGGCCGCGCAGGTCGTCGAGCGTGTACTGGTTGCCGAGCGACTTCGACATCTTCTGGCCATCGACGATCAGATGCTCGGAGTGCAGCCAGGTGCGCACGAAGGTCCGTCCGGTGGCCGCCTCGCTCTGGGCGATCTCGTTCTCGTGGTGCGGAAAGATGAGGTCGACGCCGCCGCTGTGGATGTCGAAGGTCTCGCCCAGGTACTTCATGCTCATGGCCGAGCATTCGATGTGCCAGCCGGGGCGCCCGGCTCCCCAGGGGGAGTCCCAGGCCGGCTCGCCCGGCTTGGCGGCCTTCCACAAAACGAAGTCGCGCGGGTCCTCCTTGCCGTACACGTCGCTCGCTACCCGCTCTCCCTGCCGCACCTGGGTCAGATCGATCCCCGACAGCCGCCCGTAGCCAGGATCGCACGCAATGCTGAAAAAGACCGAGCCCTCGCTCTGGTAGGCAAAGCCTTTGGCGAGGAGACGGCCGATCAGCTCGATGATCTCGGACAGGTGGTCGGTGGCCCTGGGATAGTGCTCGACCCGCTCGATGTGGAAGGCGTCCAGCTCGGCGAGGAACGAGCGGATGAACGGCTCGGTGTAGCCGGCCAGCGAGACGCCGGCGGCGTGCGCGCCCTGGATGGTCTTGTCGTCGACATCGGTGATGTTCATGACCTGCGTCACCGCAAATCCCAGATGGCGCAGGGCGCGGCGCAGCAGGTCCTGGAACAGGAAGGCGCGCAGGTTGCCGATGTGCACGTCGCCGTAGACCGTCGGTCCGCATCCATAGATGCGCACCTGGCCCGGGACCAGCGGCGCGAAGGGCGTAAGGCGGCGCCCAAGGGTATTGAACAGGACGAGCTCGGACATGTCTGGGGGCGCGCCCGGGGCCGCTAGGGCGACACGGTGACCTGGACCGTGCCTGCCGTCCAGGACAGCCCCGAGAGGGTGGCGCCGGCGGCGCCGACCGCCTGGGTATGGGTGAAGGCGAATGAGCCGCTTCCCGACGCCACGGCGGAGAAGCGCAGGGTGAGCAGGACCCCCGAGGTCGACGTGCCGGGAACGCCGCCCAGGCGGGTGAGGCCCACGACGAGAGTCCCCGCCGGCGACTCCGCGACTTGCAGGGAGGTGGCGATGCCGCCGCCGTTGAGCACGGCGCCCTCGCTGGCGCCGGTGAAATGCAGCACTGTGTTCGGATAGGTGAGATTGAAAGCGAGACCATAGAGGCCCGTCACACCATTGTCGTGGACTTCGAGCACCAAGGTCGAGGAGTCCGCCGAGGCGCCCGGCGCCAGCGAGACCCCCGGCGATCCGCCCGTCGCCGGCGTGAAGACGATGACGGTCTTGGTGGGCGGCGGAGGCGTGGTCGGCCCGCCGCCGCCACCACCGCCGCACGACGCGGCGACGAGCGGCAGCAGGGTGGCGAGGAGCGACGCGAGCACTCCGGGGCGGGCTCTCACGCGTGCACCTCCTCGCGCTCGGCGGCGAGCTTGCGCAGCTGCCGGCGCATCCGTTCGCGCCGCAGGCCGCGCAGGTGATCGATGAAAAGTACGCCGTCGAGATGGTCGATCTCATGGCAGAGGGCACGCGCCAGCCAACCTTCCGCCTCCAGCTCCAGGGGCGCGCCGGTGAGGGCGCACGCCCGCACCGTGACCGAGGCCGGCCGGTCGACTTTGTCGGTGAGCCCGGGCAGCGACAGGCACCCTTCGACGTCGGTGCCGAGCCCTTCGCGGCGGACGACCTCGGGATTGACCAGGACGTGGAGCTGTGCCGGATCCTCGCCGACCGACAGGTCGACGACCGCCAGGCGCCGCTCGGAGCCCACCTGGGGCGCCGCGAGCCCGATTCCAGGGGCGGCATGCATGGTGTCGATCATATCGGCGGCGAGGCGCGCGAGCGCCCGGTCGAAGTCGACGACGGGCGGGCACTTGTGGCGCAAAACCGGGTCGGGGTAGATGCGGATGGGCAGGATGGCCATCAGACCTCGCCCCGCATCCGGCGTACCGAGGCGGCCACGTCGCGATCGTTGTGCTGCTCGCGCAGCAGCTCGAGAAAACCGCGCGGGTCGGAGCTGCCGACCAGGCACTTCTCCAGTCCTTCCCGGCCGAGCCGGAGCACCGTGGCCTCTTCGGCAACGCGGTAGTTGGCCGGCCAGGCCCCGCGCTCGAGCAGCGCGGACTCGCCGAGCACGTCGCCGCCGGTGAAGCTGCGCACCAGCGACTCGCGGCCGCTCGCGTCGCGCAGGAAGGCATCGACGATGCCGCGGACCACCAGCAGCAAGAAAGGTTCGCTGCTCCCCTCCTCGACCAGCAGCGTCGAGGCGGCGAGGTGGATGAGCTGCATGGCCGCGAACAGGCGTTTGAGCTGCTCGCCGGGCAGGCGTTCGACCAGAGAGCTCCCGGCGAGGTTGTGCCACAGGCGCTGGAGCTCGAGGGCGGAGGTGCCGGCCTGCTGGCCCCCGGCCTGGCGCAGGCCCTCGATGGCCTGCGTGCGCACGTGCTCCAGGCTCTTTTCTTTCTGGTGCCGCTCGATCTTTTCGCGCAGAGAGGAATCGTTGGGCGCCAGCTTCATGGCGCGGGAGAGGAGCGCGATCCCCTTGTCGTAGAAGCCGTCCTGGGCGTATTCGTCGGCCACGAAACCGTATTCGTCGACTGCCCTGTCGAGCTGCTTGAGCTGCTCGTAGACTTCGGCGAGCTTGAGGTGGGAGTGCAGGTCCTGGGCGTTGCCCTTGAGCTTTTCCCGCAGGCGCGCTGCCGCCTCTTCGTAGCGCTCGAGCACGATCAAGTCGTCGATGGTGTACTCGGGCGCCCCGCTCTTGTCGCCGCCGCCGCGGAACCAGCTTCTCAGTGGCAAGGGAACGTGCTCTCCAGTCTGCAGTCTCCAGCAGCTCCTCTGCAGGAGCAGGGGCTGGCTGCGGCCGGGCGGGGACGCTGTTGACGCCTCGGGTGGACAAGACCTTCCGCCGGAGCCCGGGGCATTATAAGGCCAAGGCGGTAAATGAACGACTTACGACGCTTTGCCGGCCTGCCGGGGGGTTGGCCCGGAAGTTGCGACCTTCCATAGGCGAGAGTGGGGAGCGGGAAACAACCAAGGAGTTACTTCAATGTTGATACAAAGAACCTCATCCAAGCACAAGAGCGCAGCCGGCCTGGCTGCCGTTCTCGCAGCCGCGGCGCTCGTCGTCGTGACGGCGGGCGCGGCTGTGGCTCAGGACTACGCGAGCAATGGCTCTGCGCCGGCGGCTGCCCAGGACAATACCAGTTACGGCTATCTGCGCCTGGTCGAGGGCTCCGCCACTCTGACGCAGGGCGGCTCGGGCAGCCGCGCCGCCGCGGAGATCAATCAGCCGATCATGGCGGGCGACCGCCTCTACGTGCCGTCGCGCGGGCGGATCGAGGCAGTGCTTGCCGACCACAACATCGTGAGGCTCGACGGCGGCAGCGAAGTAGTGTTCGAGAGGCTCGCCGCTTCTTCCGACCGCAACGATCCTTCGACGCTGATCCGTCTGCTCGAGGGCAACATGCAGCTCGTGGTCACCCAGGGTTCGCTCGGCCAGGAGATGCCCACGATCGAGACTCCCAACGCCAGCATCTATGTTCAGGACTATGGCGCCTACCGTATCAGCTCCGAGCAAGGCAACTGGAGCGAGGTGGTGGTGCGCAGCGGCTCCGTCCAGGTAGTGGCCGCGAGCGGTGAGACGCCGGTCAGCGCCGGCAGCGAAGCGGTCATTCAGGGCACGCAGCAGGCGGCCGTCGACCTGCGCGCCGCCGGCCGCCTCGACCGGCTGGAGACCTGGGGGAGCGAGCTCGAGAACGGTTCGCGCGTGGCCGGCGCTCGCTACGTCGACGAGGGCCTGCGCTATCAAGCCGCTCCGCTCGACCGCTACGGGCACTGGGTGGATGTCGACAACACCGAGTACTGGCGTCCCGACGTCGGCAGCGACTGGCGGCCTTACAGCCAGGGCTACTGGGATTACACCCCGAGCGGCGCGACCTGGGTCTCCTCCGAGCCGTGGGGCTACGTGCCCTACCACTACGGGACCTGGGACTATCTGCCGGCCCAGGGCTGGGCCTGGCGCCCGGGCTACGTCTACTCGCCGGCCTGGGTGTACTGGTACTGGAGCCCGAGCTACGTTGGCTGGTGTCCGGTCGGCTACTACACCAACTACTATGCCTCACGCTTCTACGACCCTTCCTTCCGCTTCGGCGTCTACGGCTGGGCGGGCGGCGGCGGCGCCAGCTTCGGGATCTTCGCCAACTGGAACTTCGTCTCGGTCGGCGTGTTCGGCCGCCACGACCTCGGCCGCTGGGCGGTTCCCGGCGACCGGCTGCGTGACCGCGCGCTCGAGCGCGGCCTCATCACCACCGACACGCGCGGCATCTCGCCGCGAATCTGGAACGATGGCGGCCAGGTGGTGCAGACGCTGGCCCGTCCCACCGGCGGCAGGCGGCTGCCGGACGTCACTCCCTTCGTGGCGCGCCAGGCCAGCCTGCCCGACCCGGTCGTGCGCAGCGTGATTGCGCAGGGCGGGCAGGGCGGCGGCAGGTTCAACGCGCAAGGCGGCAGGTTCGCAACCGCCACGCAGCTCGCCGGCACGCCGCTGCGGCCAAGCACGCTCGGCGCCCGGCCCAACGGCGGCGCTGGCGGAGGACATTTCGCGGCAGGTGCCCCAGCAGCGGCGGCAGGCGGCCAGCAGCGGTTTGCCACACAGGCCAGTCCGCGTCCGGCCGCACCGCTGGTCCAAGGCGGCCGTCCGGGCAGCTTCCAGGCCAGCCAGCCCAACCGCGCGCCGTTCCAGGGCGGACCGTCAGCCGGCCAGCGGCCGACGGCTCAAACGGCTCCCCGCCTGGCAATGCCCCAGGGTCAAGGCGGCCGGCAGTCTTTCCAGGCCGGTCCGTTCAACCGCACGCCGCAGGGCTCCACGGCCCAGGGCGGGGCGGCGGCCGGCCAGCGGTCGATGGCCCAGACGGCCCCGCGTCCGGCAACCCCGCAGGGTTCCTTCCAGGCCAGTCCCTTCAACCGCACGCCGCAGGGTACGGCCCAGGGCGGCCGCGCCCAGTCCTTCCAGGCCCCCGCGCAGCCGAATGGCTCGAGCCGGAGCTTCCAGGGCAACACTTCCGTGCCGGCGCGGCCTTCTTACCAGGGAGGTGGCGGCTACCGTAACTATGCGGCGGACCGGCTGAACAACCAGGGCCCGGCTCCGGCCCGGCCGAGCTACCAGTCCGGCGGGTCGTCCCGCAACTACCAGCCGGCGCAGCCGGCGCGGCCGAGCTACCAGGCACCCACGGCCCGCAGCTACCAGGCGCCAAGCCGGCCGAACTATCAATCCGGCGGCTCGAACTACCGCAATTATCAGCGGGCGCAGCCGGCGCAACCGGCGAGGCCAAGCTACCAGGCGCCCAGCAGGCCGAGCGACCAACCGCCCACGGCCCGCAGCTACCAAGCCCCCAGCCGGCCGAACTATCAATCCGGCGGCGGCTCGAACTACCGCGATTATCAGCGGGCGCAGCCGGGGCAACCGGCGCGGCCGAGCTACCAGGCCCCGACCACACGGAGCTACCAAGCCCCAGCGAGGCCGAGCTATCAGGCGCCCGCGCCACAGCGCTTCCAGGCGCCAGCGCCGCAGCCGCGTTACCAAGCCCCGGCCAGGCCGAGCTACCAGGCCCCCAGCAGGCCAAGCTACCAGGCACCCGCGCCAAAGCAGCAAGCACCATCGCGCCAGCAGGCGCCGCCGCCGCAGCGTAACAACCGGCGGCAGCCTCCTCCGGGCGGCGGTGGGTAGGGCAAAGCTCCCCTGACGGAAACCAACCCGGGGCGGCGGCCCGTTGGCGCCGCCCCGCTCCGTTTCCGGCCTTCGAACCGCCCCGGTCCTCTTCCCTCGATGCGGGCTACAATCCCTGCCGCCGATGCGCCTCAACGCCCTCTTCCGCGTCTTCTTCGTCCTTTACTGCGTGGAGGCCGGCCTCTTCCTGCTCCTGGCGCCCTGGAGCTCCGGTTGGGACCGCGCCGTGCTGCACATCCCGGTGGCGGCCCTTCGCAGCCTTTTCCTCCTCCCCGTTCTGCGTGGTGCGATGAGCGGCTTTGGCCTGGTCCACCTTCTGTGGAGCGTGCACGACGTGCAAGAGCTCATCGTCCGCTGGAGACTGCGTGCCGGCATCTCCTCTTGAAACGGGGACAGCGCCGCCGCGCCGCGGACCCTTCCGCCTTTTAGCGATCAGCCGCCGTTCCACGCTCGCCGGCATGACGCCGGAGGAATGGTTTCGCACCCTCGCCACGGCGGGTGTTGACGGCTTGCAGGTGCGCGAAAGAGACCTCGACGACCGGGCTCTCCTCGACCTCGCCCGCCACGCCCGCGCCGCGCTGCCGCCGCCGGCTCGGCTGCTGATCAACGGGCGCGCCGACATCGCCCTGGCGGCGGGGGCGGACGGCGCTCACCTGCCCTCCGATGGATTGCCGGTGGCGGTCCTGCGGCGGCGTTTTGGGCCGCGCCTGCTGCTCGGCGTCTCGACTCACGGTCTGGAGGAGGTGGAGCGGGCGCGCCGCGACGGCGCCGACTACGTGGTCTTCGGTCCGGTCTACGCTACTCCGGGCAAGGAAGAATTCGGACCGCCCGCGGGTTGTGATCGGCTGGCCGGCGCCGCGCGGGTGGGCATTCCAGTTTATGCCCTTGGAGGCGTTACACTACCCAGGCTCGCGGAGGTGGCCGCGGCCGGTGCGGCCGGTGTGGCGGGGATCCGGCTGTTCCAGCGGTCCGCCGATCTCGCTGCGGTGGTCAGCGCCGCGCGCGAGCATTTCGTCTGACGGCGGCGCCTCTGCGCCCTGGAGTGGTTGCAATGAACAGCGATGAGCCATGGTCCGAGACCGGTCAGGGCGCGGCCGCCGAGCGCGGCAAGCTCCGCTACCTGCTCGTCTCGCTCGCGGTCATCGTGCTCGATCAATGGACCAAGTGGTTGGTTGAGCTCCATCTCCCGGAAGGTGTCCAGGTCGTCGTGCCCGGGCTCTTCAACCTGACCCATGTGCGCAACACCGGAGTGGCCTTTGGCTTGTTCGCCGTGCATGGCGTGGACACCAGTTCGAGCTGGCTGCTCACCGGGCTGGGCCTGGTCGCCCTGGCCGCGGTCGGCGTCTATTTCGGCCTCGCCTCTGCGCGCGACCGCAGCCTGCTGGTCGCCCTTGCGCTGGTGGTTGGGGGGGCGGTAGGCAACCTCATCGATCGAGTGAGCAGCGGCGCGGTGACCGACTTCATCGACGTCTACGTAGGGACCCACCACTGGCCCTCCTTCAATGTCGCCGACAGCGCCATCTCGATCGGCATCGTGCTGCTGGCCATTGACAGCCTGCGCTCACGCAAGTCCCACCGCGCGGCTTCCGAGCCGCAGGGTGCCTGACCCTCCCACCGCACCGGATCCTGCCGCCGCTGAAGAGTGGAGCGTCGAGCCGGCGGCCGCCGGCGAACGCCTCGACCGCCACGTTGCGGCGCGCCGCAACGTGCCCCGCAATCAGGTGCAGCGCTGGGTGCGCGAAGGGCTGGTGCGGCTCAACGGCAGGCCGGCCAAGCCGTCCTCGCCGCTCTCCGCCGGCGACCTCGTCGAGTGCCAGCCGCCGTGGCCGCGTGACGACCGCCTGGTGCCCGAGGCGGGCGAGCTCGCGGTGCTCTACGAAGACGCGCACCTGGTCGTGATCGACAAGCCGGCCGGCTTGACCGTTCACCCCGGGGCTGGCCGGCCGACCGGCACCCTGGCTCACCTCCTGCTCGCGAGCTATCCGGAGCTGGCCGGCGTCGGCGGCCCGGGCCGCCCTGGCATCGTCCACCGCCTCGACCGCGGCACTTCGGGCGTGCTGGTAGTGGCGCGCACGCCTCTGGCCTACACCCGCCTCAGCCGTGACTTCGCCGCGCGCCGGGTCGGCAAGCGCTACCTGGCCGTCGTCTACGGCACGCCATCGCCCGCGCAGGGCCTGATCGAGGCGCCGATCGGCCGCCATCGCCAGCGGCGCCAGGAGATGGCCGTGCGCCGAGGCGGCCGGCCGGCGCGCACCGGTTACCGCACGCTTGCCGCCGCGGCGGGAATCGCCCTCCTGGAGATCAGCCTGGAGACGGGCCGCACTCATCAGATCCGCGTGCACCTGAAGAGCGCCGGCCATCCCCTGGTCGGCGATCCGGTGTACGGGGAAGCGCGCTACAAAACCCTGCCCCGCGCCGTGCAGGCGACGCTGCGCGACTTTCCGCGCCCCGCCCTGCACGCTTGGCGCCTGACCTTCCGCCATCCCGCTCAGCAGGATGTCCCGCCGGCGAGCGTCGAACGCCCCCCGCTCACCTTCGTGGCCCCGGTTCCCGCCGACCTCCGGCGGCTCTGGCAGGACGTGACCGCTTCTGCCCTTCCCGTCCCCGCGGGCTAGCCCGGAGCCTGCCTTCCCGGAGCAGGACGAGAGACGGTGGGGCGATTACAGCGCGGGGCAGGCACCCGGGAGGCGCCGGGTAGCTGCCCTGCGCGGGATCCTTGGAGTGAGTGGAGCGGGCAACGGGACTTGAACCCGCGACATCAAGCTTGGGAAGCTTGCGCTCTACCAACTGAGCTATGCCCGCCCGCTGCTTCGAGCTGGCGGAGCTGAAAATGTAGCCGAGCCAACGACGGCGGTCAAGGGTCGCACCTAGTGTCCCTCCCAGAGGATCGCATCCTTATTCGGCGGCCGACTGATGACGCGATCCTCTGGGACGGGACACTTGCGGCGGGCCGAGGAAATCAGCCCGCCGCTGCCACTGCCGCCGGCGCTCTCCGCGGCCGCGGCGCGCTTGCCAATCCAAAGCAGACGGCTATACTGAGGACATGAACGGCCCGGGCAAGAATCGCGACGGCACGAGCCGTCCCGAATTCCTCTACTTCTTTCCCGATCAGAAGGTTACAGGCGACGAAGCGCGCCACCTCTTGCGCCAGGGAACGGGCGAGCAGCGCGCCTGGGTGGTGTCTCACCTGCTGCGCTACGCGCAGTGGGACGACATCTGGTCTTATGTCAGCCGCGAAGAGGTGAAGGAGATCTTCCCCTCCCTGGATCTTCCCGAGAACCTGCGCCACGCCTGGGCGCGAATCCTGAAGATCGAAGCCTCCGTCGGCCCCGTCGGGTAAGGCGGGGCCTCACGGGTTTCACTTGGG
Source organism: Thermoanaerobaculia bacterium (assembly GCA_035544895.1). Taxonomy (GTDB): domain Bacteria; phylum Acidobacteriota; class Thermoanaerobaculia; order Multivoradales; family UBA5704; genus JASLEW01. Next base: position 6,520 of record DASZZM010000094.1, on the reverse strand, counting down.
CACCCATACCACTTCGAACATCTTGGGCCAGAGCTTGCCGGTGATGAGGAAGGTTCTCGTCTCGGGGAGGTAGGCGATGCCGTTGAGCACTTCGGCGTGCGCCATCTCCTCGGCGCTGAGCAGGCCCGAGGCATCGATCACGGCGTCGACCCGGCCGGTCTGAGGATCGATGCGCAGGATGTCGTCGGTCATCCAGACATTGGCGTAGACCGCCCCCTCGACGCACTCGAGCTCGTTGAGCTCGTGCATCGGCCGGCCGTCGAGCAGTACCTGCACTTCGCCCTGCAAGGCAAAGCTCTTCGGGTCGCGAAAGCTCAAGCGATCGGAGCCGTCGCTCATGATCAGCCGGCGCCCGTCGTAGCAGAGGCCCCACCCTTCGCCCTGGTAACGAAACTCTTCAGCGCGCTCGAAGGCGGCGAGCGAGTAGACGAAGGCGACTCCCTCCCTCCAGGTGAGCTGGATGAGCCGGCCGCCTACCGCGGCCAGCCCCTCGGCGAAAAATCCGTCCGGCAAGTTGACGCGGCGCCTCACCTCGCCGGTGATCGGATCGACCTGGCGCAGGCTGGAGGAACCGTAGAGGCCGTCGCTCTCGTAGAGCGCGCCGCGGTGCCAGACCAGGCCCTGAGTGTAGGCCGACGGGTCGTGCGGCCGCGTCGAGAGCACCTTGACCGCCAGCCGCGCGGCGGGTGGCGCGGGCCCGCCCGAGGCACGCCCCCTCTTGCCGCCCGTTGCCGGCGCCCCCGACGTCCCGGCAAGCGCCGCTCCGGCCATGGCTGGCGCCTGATCGCGAGCGCCGGATTCCCTCTGCGCCCGGCGCGCCGGTGGGCGGATGAGCCAGAAGGCGAGCCCCAAGGCAAGGAGAGCGACAACGACCAAGGTTTTCATCGGCAGGCTGCTCGGACCGTCAGTCCCCAAGGGAGCAGCCGGCCAGGGAAGGGGGCATGCCGGCGGGCGCACCGATGGGCTGGCCCGGCGGAGGCGGCAACGGCTCCGGCAGATGCACCGGCTCTGCCGTCCGGCGATCGAGATGGCGCGCGATTTCCGCGGCGAGGAAGGCGCGCTGTGCGGCTTCCGGGCTCCCGGCGGGCACCGCCCGCGCCCCTGCCGCGCCCGCCGCACGGCCGCCCCGCTCCAGGCGCCGGCGCAGGGCCGCCAGCTGGGCATCGACCCGCGCCCGCACGCCCGGCGCCGCCTTGGCGTTGGAGGAGAGTCCGATCAGCCGCCGGACCACTACCCATTGCACGACACGCCGCAGCTCGGCTCGGCGTTCGGCGAGCCCGCCAGCCACTTGCCGGCCGCCCCGAGCGCTTCCAGTCGTCGGCCCGGCGGGCTCGGCAGCCGCCCGGCGTGCGCCGCCGAAGGTCGCATCGATCAGGGCCTGCAGCACCTCTTCGAGAGCCGGCAGCGCGGGATCGCGGCGGTGAAAGTCCACCAGCCGCGCCGCCCTCTCGGGCTGCACCAGGCCGCGCACCGCCATGTCGGCAGCCGTGGCGGCAGCCGCCAGCGGGTCGAAGGCGGGCGCGGCGGCCCCCGCGATCAGCTCGGCGTTGGGCGGAAAGCCGGGCGGCGGCGGCAGCATCAGCCGCACCACCGGCTCCGGCAGGTCCAGGGTCTCGGGCGCGAGCACCGCGAGGGCCGCCGCCAGGGCCCGGCGCTGCCAGGCAGCGGCGAGCGGCCGCGCTTCCTGCGGTCCCTCTCCGCGCAACGCATAGGAGTAGTCGAGGCCGCCCAGCACTTTGACCGCGGCTTCGAGCTGGTAGCGGTGATGGAAGTACAGCGGCGCCAGCACGGCATGGAGCGCCGCGAGCGGCTGGCGCATGGCCACGTTGTGCGCTCCGAAGCGCGCCAGCGCGAGCCGGCGCACGGCCAGCGCCTGCAGCAAGCCTTCGACCGGGTCGTCGCCGTTGTCCCACAGGTTGGCGAGCGGCTGCGCCGCGCCCTCCGGGCGGGCGTCCTCGTCGGTCAGATAGAGCAGGCCGCGCCGCAGCCCGTCGCGAGCGATGGCGTCGAGCTCGGAGGCCTCGTCGGCGCCCGGCGGAAACTGGCTGTAGGCGTAGCGGATCGCCTGCACGTCCCACTCCCCCATGCCGGTGGCGTAGGCCCGCGAGAAATCGAGCTCGCCGGAAGGGGTGATGCGGATCAGCGGCGCGGGGTAGTCCATGACCGAAGCGCGGCCGTACGTGCTGGCGGCGAAGTTATGCGCCAGGCCAAGGCTGTGACCCACCTCGTGCGCGGCGAGCTGACGGATGCGCGCGAGCGACAGCGTGACCGGATCGTCCGGCGCGCCGCTGCCGGTTCTCTCGGTGCCCGCAAGCCCTTCGAACAGAAGGCGGTCCTGACGGATGCGCAGCGACCCCAGGATGACGTGCCCCTTGACCATCTCGCCGGTGCGCGGATCGATCACGCCGCCGCCGTAGGACCAGCCGCGGCTCGAGCGGTGGATCCACTGCACGACGTTATAGCGGGCATCGAGCGGATTTACCCCTTCCGGCAGCAGCTCCACCCTGAAGGCGTCGCTGAAGCCCGCCCTCTCGAAGGCCTCTTTCCACCAGCCGATGCCCTCGAGCAGCGCGCCGCGCACCGGCTCGGGGGCGCCGGAGTCGACGTAGTAGACGATTGGCTTCTTGACTCGCGAGCGCGGCGCCGAGGGGTCGATCTTCTCGAGCCGGTGGCGGACCAGGTAGTGGGCGTCGATGGGGGCGCCCAGCGCTGCCGAGTAGTCGAAGAAATCCACCGCGTAGGAACCCTCGCGGGGGTCGAAGCGCCGCGGTCTGTAGCCGGAGTCGGGGAGGCGCAACAACGACTGGTGCTCGGTCAGAGTCATCGACTCGCCGCCCGGCACCGTCGCGCGGACCTGCGGCCCCGGCTCGGGCGAGGCGTAGGTCAGCAGCGCCTCGAGCTCCAGGTTCTCGGGAAACGCCAGGCAGCTCGCCAGGCTCGCGACGCTGCGCTCCTTGTCCAGCGTCCAGCTCCCCTCTCCGGCGCCCTTGAGGCGGGAGGCGACATGGTGCGCATCGCGCACCACGAAGGAGGTGAAATCGACCAGCGTCCGGCCGTCCGGGTCCTCGGCCGCCACCTCTCCCGCCCACAGCACCGAGGTGGCGAAAGATTCCGCCACCGCGCGCCGCTGGGCCGCATCTTCGGTCAGCGCGCGGAACCGCAGGTTCGCCGCCTCGACGAGCAGCCTGCCGCCGGTGCGCCGCAAGGTCACGACGCGCGTTTCGCCGAGCTGTCCGCGGTCGAGGCCCACGGGGTTCGATCCCAGGCCGGAGACCAGCCCCTCGACGTAGAGGTAGCTGCCCACCTCCCCGCCGGCGCCCGTCGGCGGCGGCACCGCCAGCCAGAGCCGGCCGCGTTGCCGGTCGACATAGAGATCGAGGAGGCCCGGCCGCTTCTCCAGCCCGCCGATGCGCTCGGCCACCGCGGGCAGGCCCTGCGCCGGGTAGGGACCTGGCGCTCTCCGATCGACTGCCGGGTAGGGACCTAGCGCTCTCCGATCGGCCGCCGGGGGACCTGGCGCGGCGGCCCCGGCCGCGGCGCTACCGGGATGGCCGAGGCCGAACAGGGCCAGGAAGACCAGAACGGAACTCGTGCGTGCGTCAGGGGTGGGGGCACGACTCAGGTTAGCCCGCATGCGGGTACGTCTCATGTCGACCGTACAAGGCAGTCTATCATTCGGCCGAGCTGCTACACTCGTCGTTCGACTCGAGCCATGCCTGTCGATTCAACCTTGATGGCGTACGCGGGCTACCTAGCCGCCTCCGCCTGCGCGATGGTGATCGCGGCCGTGCTGGGTGGCTTCCACCGCCACTACCGCCGCGGCTATCTGCGTCACTGGTCGGCGAGCTGGTGGGCCTTCAGCCTCGTGCTGATGACCGCGGCGCCCGCCTTGCGCCTGTCACGGCTGGAACCGGCGCCGCCGGCAACCCAGCTCGCGCTGGCGGCCGTGGCCTTGACCGCGGCCTTCTGGCAGGCCGTCTGGCTGCTCTTGGGGGCCTACGAGGTTGCCACCGGACGCGAGGTGGCGAAGAGAAGGGCGCGCCGGCTGTGGGCTGGCATGGGCGCACTGGTCTTGGGCGCGCTCGCGGTCTCGACTCTGCTGCCTCCTGGACAGCGCGTGCTCTGCCTCGTGGGCCTGGCGGGGCTCTCGACCGCGCTGGCCTTCGGCGGCGCGGCCCTCGGCGTACTGCGCTCGGGACCGCGTCCGCCCGGCTTCGGGCGGCTGCTGCTCGGCGCCAGCTTCCTGCTCTACGCCGCCGAGCAGGGCCACAACTCCACCATCCTGGGAGTCGCGGCTGCCGCCGGCCGCTCTTTCAGCTATCCCCTGCTCCTCGTGCCTCTCGATGCCCTGCTGGTGGCGCTCATGGGCATCGGCATCGTCGGGTGGCTTCTCGAAGAGGAGCGCAGCCGCGCCTTCGACGCCTCGGCGCAGACCGCCCGCCTCGCCTATCACGATACCGTGACCGAGCTCGCCAACCGCGATCTGTTCTACGAGAACATGCGCATCAGCCTCGGTCGTGCCGCCGCCGGTTCCGGCGTCGGCGTCTTCCTGATCGACCTCGATCGCTTCAAGAGCATCAACGAGTCGCTGGGACACCGGCGCGGCGACGAGCTGCTCAAGCTGGTGGCGGAGCGCCTGCGGTGCAGCCTGCGGCCCGGGGACACGGTGGGCCGGCTGGGCAGTGACGAGTTCTCGGTCCTGCTGCCCGACGTCGGCAACGAGCGCGAGCTCGAGCGCCTCGCCGAGAAGGCGCTGGAGGGACTGCGCCAGCCCTTCAACCTCGATGGCCGCGAGATCGTCGTCTCCGCCAGCCTCGGCATCAGCCGCGCACCCGCTGACGGCTCGGACGCCGAAGAGCTGCTCAGGAAGGCGGGCGTGGCGCTGGAGGAAGCCAAGAAGCAGGGGCGCGACGCCTGCCAGATCTATCGCGCCGCCAGAGACGCCCAGGCGCTCGACCGGATGGCGTTGGAGAACGACCTGCGCCGGGCGCTGGGCAACGACGAGCTGCTTCTGTACTACCAGCCGGTTCTCGAGGCGCTCACCGGCCGCATCGAAGGGGTCGAGGCGCTCCTGCGCTGGCAGCATCCGGTGCGCGGCCTGCTGCTGCCCGCGGACTTCCTTTGGCTGGCCGAGGCGAGCGGCCTCTCTCACAAGCTCGACCTCTGGGCGCTGCGCCGCGCCTGCCGCCAGGGGCGGGCCTGGCATGACCAGGGGGCCGACTGGCTGCGAGTCGCGGTCAACCTGTCGGCCCGCTCGTTCCAGCGGCCCGACCTCGTCGATCGGGTCAAGGAGACGCTCTGGGAGTCCGGGTTGGTCTCCTCGAGCCTGGAGCTGGAGATCACGGAAACCCTGGCCATGCGCAACGCCGTCGAGAGCATGGGCACGCTGCTCGGGCTCAAGGAGCTGGGCTTGCGTCTCGCCATCGACGATTTCGGAACCGGTTACTCATCGCTCTCCTACTTGCGCAGCTTCCCGATCGACACCCTCAAGATCGACGCCTCCTTCGTCCGCTCACTGCCCGCCCGCAGCAGCGCCGAGATCGCCGCGGCCATGATCGCGCTGGCCCACAGCCTGGGCATCCGGGTCGTCGCCGAGGGGGTCGAGCAGGAGGCCCAGTGGCGGATGCTGCGCGACCTGGGATGCGACGAGATGCAGGGCTATCTCTTCAGCCTCGCCATGCCCGCCGGCGACTGCGGCAGGCTGGTCCTCGGCGGCCGCCGCAGCCTCCTTCCGGAGCGCGCCGGCGACGACGACCTCGTGCGCTCGGCAGGCTAGAAATCCGCTGCTAGAATCCAAACCCATGCCCGAAGGTCCGGAAGTCGAAACCGAGAAGCTGAACGAATCTATCCGCGAAGAGCTCGAGCACGAGGGCGGATCGTTTCTCAAGCGCATTGCCCTCTCCACGGCCGTCGTCGCCGCGGTCGCCGCGATCGCCGCCCTGATGGCGGGCGACACGGTGAACGAGGCGCTCGTGCTCAAGACCGAGGCCGCCCGTCTGCAGAACGAGGCTTCGGACCAGTGGGCGTACTACCAGGCCAAGGGCCTCAAGGCCGCGGTGCAGGAGGCTTCCGCGACCGCCTGGGAGGCCGCCGGCAAGAAGCCTCCCACCAAGTTCGCCGAAGAGCAGCGCCGCTACAAGCGCGAGCAGCAGGAGATCCAGAAGGCGGCCCGGGAAAAGGAGGCCGAGCGCGACCGCCGATCGCGCGAGGCCGATCACCTCCTGCACAAACATCACGGCTTCGCCTACGCCGTCGCCCTGTTCCAGGTGTCGATTGCCCTGGGCGCCGTCGCGGCCTTGACCCGCAGCGGCCCCGTCTGGGGCTTGTCGCTGGTCCTGGGGCTGGCTGGCTGCATTCTGTTCGCCATGACGTTGCTGCACTAGCAGCCCGTGGTGAAAGTGGTTTAAACATCTTGAGTTAGCGGTCGAGGGCCGGTAAACTTGGAGGCAGCTTCTGGAGGACTCCAAGCATGGCGATGGGCAAGCGCAAGCGGCACCGGCAGCCTCCACTGTGGGTCGAG
>DASZZM010000093.1:17500-112190 GCA_035544895.1 Thermoanaerobaculia bacterium | reverse complement strand
TCCGCTCACTCCACTACTACCTGCCTGTTATCGACGAGATCCTCGCCAATCCGCCCGCGGCCGGCTACCGCGAGTCCCTCCGCCGCAGGCTCGCGGCTCACGCGCCAGACCTCGCTGCGGCGATCGACCATCAATTACCTTGACCAAAGCGCCATCAAATACCGTGACCGCTCTCACCACCCGAGGAGCGCCGGTCCCGCTGTGATGGGCGAGCAGACGATCGCGCACGTAATTCTCGCTCTTTCCCACATAGAGCCATTTCGGGGATGGCGACGGGTTTAAAGACCCAGCGAGGCCTTGGGGTGGTGGCATGCTGTTAAAGATTATATAAACTCCTGGGAGACGCGGTGGCAGGGTGAGAATTTGCTCGCGGGTAAAGGTGCGGACGATGGGCATCTCAGTAGTTCCTGGGCTCCGTGGTAGAGCGCGGTACGGACTGTGTCAATTATACCACAGTACCTGTTATGAGGGGATCGCCCAGGGCCGGTTCGCGCCAGGGCCTCACGATCAGGCAGGCGGCTGGCCGCGAGCGCCAGCGCGAGGTGCACCGGCCCCGAGCCGCCGTAGCCCCTGTCTAGCTCGGGTAGATCACCACGCGGCGGTACATGCCTTCGCCCTTGCTGGCGGAGGTGAGGCCGTAGCGCTCGACGACCTGGTGTTGCAGGCGGCGCACGTAGTTGCTGCGCGGCGTCAGCTCGACCGGACGGCCGAGATCCAGAGCCTCGTCGATGCCGTCCTCGACCTCCTGCAGGGCAGCTTCGTCGCCCGCCGCCGGGTCGCCTAGCTCGAAAACCGCGCGCAGAAAGTTCTCCATCTGCACGATGGTGTTGCTCTTGACGATGTGCACCGGCACGCCGCGCGCCTGGGCGTCGCGCAGCCGGCGCGGCTGGCGGCGCTCCTGAGCCTTGAGAGTGACCACCATGTCGGCCTCGTCGAGATCCTCCACCAAGTAGGCCGGAGCGCGGTATTTGCGGATCGCGCGGTCGAGCTTGCTCTTGGAGACCGCGTAGGGAAAGATCCGCACCGTCTTGCGCCGCGCCCGCGGCAGGGGTGCGGGAGGCTCGGCCGCGCCGCCGTCCGAGGCGCCGCCGCGGCCTCCGGCGGGGGCCGGCAGGGCGCCGCCCGGCCAGGCCGCGGTCACCTCGGCGCCGGGAGAGGGGCCGAAGCCAGGCGCCGCGACCCCGCTGCGCGGGCGCGCGGGAGCGGAGCGGTGGATCTCCACTTCGCCGCCAGCCGTCCGCGTGCGCAGCTCGGGCCGCGGCGGCACGTCGCGCAGGAAGCGGTCGACCACCTCGGCGACGTCGTGGTGGACGGCCAGCCGGTCCTGGTCCTGGATCTCGATCAGCACGCTGAAGGTCGGCGGCGCCTTGCGCTCGAGCACCGTTTTCTGGGTGCCGCGCCGCCGCGCCTCCTCATCGGAGAGAGTGACCGCGTGGATGCCGCCCACGAGGTCGGAGAGGGTCGGATTCTGCAGCAGGTTCTCGAGGCTGTTGCCGTGCGCGGTCGCGACGAGCTGGACCCCGCGCTCCGCGATCGTGCGCGCCGCCATCGCCTCGGCCGTGGTGCCGATCTCGTCGATGACGATGACCTGCGGCATGTGGTTCTCCACCGCTTCGATCATCACCGCGTGCTGATGGTCGGGCGACGGCACCTGCATGCGGCGTGCGCCGCCGATCCCGGGATGGGGGATGTCGCCGTCGCCGGCGATCTCGTTCGAGGTGTCGACCACGATCACCCGCTTGCCGAGCTCGTCGGCGAGCACGCGGGCCGCCTCGCGCAACAAGGTGGTCTTGCCCACGCCGGGCCGGCCGAGCAGGAGGATCGAATCGCCTGCCTCGATCACGTCGCGCAGGATGTCGACGGTGCCGTAGACGGCGCGGCCGATTCTGCAAGTCAGGCCGATGACCTCGCCGCGGCGGTTGCGGAGCGCCGAGATGCGGTGCAGGGTGCGCTCGATTCCGGCGCGGTTGTCGGCGCCGAAATGGCCGACACGGTCCACCACGTAGGTGATGTCCTGGCGGGTCACGGGCTCGCTCGCCAGCTCTTCGCCGCGCTCGGGAAAGCGCGCCTCGGGAAGGCGCCCGAGGTCGAGGACGACCTCGATCAGGCTGTCGGCGTCCGTCCGGCCCTCGATCGACTTGCGGATGTGGGGCGGCATCACCCCCAGCAGGAGCTCCAAGTCGTCCGCGATCTGTCGTCCGGACACTTGACGATTCTAGAACCAAACCCGGGACTGGAACCTTCTCCTCGCGGGCCTCGTAGTGAGATCCAGGCGCCGCCCTGACTCCGATCGAACGCCGAGCGAGCGCCGAGCGAGCGCGCCGCTCGTGGCGCCCCACGTTATCTCAATGCGCTGCGCAAAGGAGGTAGACGATGCGACATCGAAGGCTCCCCGTCTGGTGGCTGGCCATCCCGGCGCTTCTCGTGGCTGCCGCCATCGCGCCCCCGGGCGGCCAACTGGCCGCGGTCACGCTCACCGAGAACTTCGACAAGAGCTTCCCGCTTCGTGGCGGCGGCGCCCTTACCCTGAACAACGTCAACGGGGCCGTCATCGCCGAGGCCTGGGACCGCGATGAGGTGCGGGTTCAGGCGACCAAGAAGGTCAAGGCCGGCAGCGACGAGGAAGCGCGCCAGCTGATGAGCCGCGTAAAGATCGAGATCGACCAGGCCGGCGGCAACCTACGCATCGACACCAAGCTGCCGCGGCATGAGGACGGATTCCTCGGCTGGCTCGGCCGCACAGGGGAGAGCGCCGGGGTCGAATACCACCTGCAGGTGCCGCGCCGCGTCGAGGCCCACCTGCAGAGCGTCAACGGCCGAGTGAGCCTCGCCGGCACGAGCGGCAATGCCGATCTCGGCACGACCAACGGCGGCATCCAAGTCGAACACGTGGAAGGCCGCCTGCGGCTCGGGACGACCAACGGTACGATCAAGATCGTGGAAGCCGCTGGCTCGGTCAAGGCCGAGACCACCAACGGCGGGATCGACGCTCGGCTCACCCGGGTCGACGGCGACCTGTCTCTCGAGACGACCAATGGCGGCGTTTCGGTGCGCCTGCCGCGCGACGTCCACGCCACGCTCGACGCCAGCACCAGCAACGGTTCGGTGCACAGCGACTTTGCGGTCGCCGGCGGAACCTCGGGGCGCCACCATCTGAGCGGCACCATCAACGGCGGAGGCGGCAAGCTCTCGATCAGCACCACCAACGGAGGCATCCACATCGGCGACTAACTTAAATACTCCCCACTGAGTACTCAGCGCCTCGGCTCGGCAGCGGTCGATCCGGACCGCGGCTCCGGCCCGGCCGCGACGCGGCAGGCCGAAGCGGGAGCGCAGCATGTGACAAGATTCAGGGCCTCGGAGAAGGAGAGAGGTCCTGACGCCGCGTCGAGTCGGAGTCTTCGGTTGGGGGGTCGTCGCGCCTCGCTCACCCAATGTCGAGGCGTTTGCGGAGAACCTCCGGCGGTCCTCGAGCTGGCTGACTCCTTTCCACGGCTTCGGCCGCGACAATTTCCTGGTCGGCGAGCCGGAGTTCCACTTCGCGGACTACCGCGACTGGATCGCCGAGCGCTTCCCGCCCAGCCGCTTCCGCCAGCTCGTGGACAAGATGGACCTGCCGGCGTTGTATGCGATCGGCGCCTTCATCCAGGCCCTCGGCCAGAACCCGGGGATCGAGCAGGAGCTGACGCGGCTCGGGCTGGGCGCCCATGTCTACGTCGGCACCGGCATCGGCAGCATCGGGACGATTGCCGAGAGCGCGCTGGCCCTCGACCGGGCGCAGCGGCGTTGGGACCGCTTCTGGGGCGAGCGCAACCCGGAGCTGCGGCGCTATCGGGCGGCGCCGGAAGCGGAGAAGCCGAACCGGCCCGGCGCGCCGCCAGATCCCGAGAGGGCCGGCTGCGCAGAGCGCGCCGACGCGGAGGCGGCCTGGTGGCGCTATTGGGCAGCGGGGTCGCCGGAGCTCGACTCGTACCTGGGCGAGCTGGCCGAGATCGAGGCGATGTCGATCGAAGGCGACGTCGAGCGCGGCAAGATGAGCCTCCTCAAGGAGAAACAGCGGCGCCTGAGCCAGCTGGAGAAGCGCTGGGGCGCGCCGCGGCCGCCCTGGCAGTCGGTTTCGGCCAAACTGGTGTGGAACATCCACAACACGCCGGCGTCGCAGATCTCGATGCTGGGCCGCATCACCGGCCTGACCTTCGCTCCGGTGGCGGCTTGCTCCACCTTCGGCGTCGCCCTGAAGCTGGCAATCGATGCCATCCAGCGCGGCGAGGCGGGCGCGGTGGTAGTCGGCGCCACCGACCCGCCCCCTCACCCCCTGACCGTCGGGGCCTTCTACAGCGCGCGGGTGATCGCCGCCGGCGGCGGCGTCTCCAAGCCGCTCGCCGGGCTGCGCGGCACCCATGTCGCGGGCGGCTCGGTGCTCTGGATCGTCGGCGACCTCGAGCGGATGACCGCCCGTGGCTTCCGCCCGCTGGGAATGGAGCCGCTGGCCGTCGGGGTCAGCTCGGACGCCGATCACATCATCACCCCTTCGACAGAGGGCCCTGCCGCGGCCATCGGCCAGGCCCTCGGCAGCTCTGGCGTGCGCCCAGAGGACATCGTGTCGTGGGACCTCCACGCCACGGCCACGCCGGGCGACGACCGGGAGATTGCCACCCTGCGCGCGCAGGTCCCGGCCTCGGTCATGGTGACGGCGCGCAAGGGGACTTTCGGCCACGGCATGGCGGCCGGCGGCGGCTGGGAGCTGACCGCGCAGTACCTGGGCTATGAGCGCGGCGTGCTCTTCCCCACCCCGCTCGCCCGCGGCGAGCTCAACCCCGCGATCGCCGAACGGCACGGCCTCTATGTCTTCGATACCGCCTGCGCCGCCCCCGCCGGCCCGGCCGGCAAGCTGTCGATGGGTATCGGCGGCATCAACGCCTGTGTCATCTCTCGACCCTGGTGAGGGGTGCCGCCTCACTCGCGCGGCTCGCGCACCAGGCGGAAGCCGAGGCTGAAGCCGCGGTCGCGTTGCTCGTGGGTGTGGCGCAGGGCGCAGCGGCAGCTCGCGGCGTCGAAGTACCAGCTGCCGCCGCGGATCACGCGTTTGAGCCCCCAGGAGGGGCCGCGCGCGTCCCAGACCTGCCGCGCCAACCGGCGGTGGACGACAGGGTCCTTGACCGCTGCCGATGGGTAGTCGCCGTAATAGTCTTCGCACCACTCCCAGACGTTGCCGTGCATGTCGTGGAGTCCCCAGGGATTGGGGGGATAGCTGCCCACCGGTACCGGCTGGCCGCGGTAGGAGCCCTTGGCTGCTCCGTCGAACGGATACCGTCCGTCGTAGTTGGCCTGTGCGGTGGTCAGGTTGCCGCCGGTGGCAAATGGCGTTGCCGTTCCGGCCCGGCAGGCGTACTCCCACTCCGCCTCGCTCGGCAGCCGGAAGCGGCTGCCCGCGGCCAGCTCGCCGAGCCGGCCGATGAAGCGCTGCACCTCCTCATAGCTCACGGTCTCGACCGGGCAGCGTGGACCGCAGGCGGCGAAATGGCTGGGGTTGCGCACCATCACCGCGACCCACTGCGCCTGCGTGACCTCGTACTTTCCCAGGTAGAAACCGCGGGTCAACTCGACGTCGTGCGGCGTCTCGTCGGCCTGCCGGCCCGCCTCGACCGGCGCGCTCCCCATGCGGAAACTTCCGGGACGGATGAAGACGAACTCCATCCCGGTCACCGGCTCCCGCCAAGCCTCTGGCCGCGCCCCGCCCCGATCGTGCGCACAGGCAAGAGCCAGGACCGCGCTCACCGCGAGGGCACACCCCGCGGCCCTCGCCCTCTCGCTCACCAACGAGTTTCTTCTTAGCTGCCACCGGCTGTGCCGACCCCAAGGGATGAAACGGCGATCGCTAACTGGCGATGGTGGACTCAGATCTATCGGATCGCCCCCCGCAACCCCTCGATCCCCTTCCCTCCCCTCCGGGGGGGAAGGGGACGCCCCCACCCACCCTCTCAGAGCACAGGAGTTTCGTTCTAGCGCCACGAGCGGACGTGGTTGGAGGCGCAGCGGTAGCCGCCGTTGGCGACGATGCTGCGTACCAGGGGAGGCAGCAGATCGAGCCGGCAGCCGGCCGCGGCGAAGGCGCGGCGCGCCGCGGCGTCTCCGCTGGGAAGCTGCGCGGAAAAGCCTTCGGCGCGCAGGCCGGCCGGCACGCGGTCGAGGACGACGTTGTTCCAAGTCAGCAGGAACACGCGTTCCGGCGCGACGGGCACTCCCTCGCCATGGCCGCGCACCAGTGCGAGCGGCACGGCGAGGAGCGGCAGCCGGCTCACCCGGAAACCCTGGTGGGCGAGGTGCGCGGCCACGAGGTCGAGGAAACCGGCGAGAGCGTCGATCCGCGGACGCCGTTGCGCGGCGGCGAGCGCCGCGGCGAGCGTCTCGCCGGCAGGCTCGAGATCGTAGCCGCGACGCAGCCCGTCGAGCTCGCCCGCCGGCAGCGCCGAGAGCAGCGCTCGGCCCTCCTCGATGCTGGCCACCAGGGCGGCCGGCGCTCCGTCCCTGCCGCCGGGGAGCAGCGTCAGGATCGAATCGAGGTCGTAGCCGGCGCCGCCGCCGATGCGCCGCATGAGCTCGGCGTCTTCGCCGCGCTCGTTCTCGAGCGTCGCGGGGGGCGCCGCGGCCGCCTGCCCCGCGGCGGTCGGCCGGGGCAGCGGCGGTAGTGGCGCCAAGGGCGGTAATGGAGCCAAGGGCGGCAATGGGTGAACGAAACGCACCGGCCGGCCGTAGAGCCGGGCGAGCTCCGCGGCGGCGCGTTGCGCCGCCTCGACATAGCGGCCGATCCCGGCGCTGCCGTCGAAGCTCTCGACCGGCACTCTTGCGAGGCCAAGGAGCGCCAGGATGCGCGGCTCCAGGGAGTGCAGGCTCACCCAGGCCGCCTCGCGGCCCAGCAGGACCTGGCCGTTGTGGAACGGCACCGGCGCCTCGGTCCAGCGCGCGCCGCCCCAGGCGCGATCGAGGTCGGCGGGCAGACCGCGCACCAGCTCGGCGCCGAGGTGCAGATCCTCCTCGCGTCCGCGCTGGGCGTTGGGCCGCGACAGCACGACGACCCCGCCACGCGCCGAGCGCACCAGGCTGAACGGGTCGCGCGGCCACGGCGAGTAGGCACGGCCATAGGTCTCGAGCAGGTAAACGCGCAGCGCGCGCGCCGCCTCGGAAAGGCGGCGCGACAGCGGCAGATCGGTCAAGGCAACCAGGGTCCGCTCCGGCGACAGCCGGCGCACCTCGGCGAGCAGCGCCGCCACCTCCTTGTCTCCGAAGAACGACGAAGGAAAGGAATACACCGAGGCCACCAGCCTGCCGTCGCCATCCGCCTCGAAGCGCAGGCCCTCCCCGCCATAATCCTCCCGCCGCTCGGCCGCCCGGCGCGGCACCGCCCCCCAAGCGCCCTCCACCGCCTCCGACGCCGCGAAATCGAATCCCTCCGCCGCGTTGAGCTCCAACAACACCTCGTCGCGCAGCCTCGCCGGAGCCCCACGATCCAGCTCACTCGGCAGCATCCCCAGCACCCTTCCGCGGAACCCCGCCTCCGCCGCGAACCGCCGCGCATCGACCAGCTGCAGCCCCACCAACCCCTTGATCTCCTCCCCGCTCCACCTTCCCCGCCGCCCCATCCTCCGCCCCCTCTCACGCGCCCACGCCGCAAGGTAGGCCCCGATCTCGCTGCCGACCTCTTGGTTGGCATCGTCGAGGAGTCGCCCAAGCGCCACCAGCGCCTCCGCCACCGGCACCGGATGCCGCTCCAGCTCACCCTCCAGCTCCTCCGGCGGCACCCGCTCCCGCAGCCGCCGCGCCGCCACCATCGCTTCCAAGCCAACTCCCGGGCCCGCCCCCGCCCGCGCCAGCACACCAAGCAACGCCGCCCCCTCCTCTCCTCGCGCCGCCGCGCCCGCGCGCTCCGCAGCCGCGGCGGCCGCGAACTTCAGGCTCTGAGGCGGCCCAGCGATGGTGGCAAGGCAAAGCTCGACCAGCAGGAGAGTCAACGCAACTGACATCGGCGTAGTCTAGCCCGCGGCTCGGTCAGAAGAAGTTCCCCCAACAGCGGTACAGCGGCATGTGAACGCAGCTTTCCCGCTTCAGCCCGGGTGGGTGGGGGGACCATGCCTCTCCCCGACGGTGCAGCAGCCCCGGGTGGCCGCGCGCCAGTCACATTTGGCGCGAAGTTCCTTTACACCCCCCGCCACCTATCCTCCGTAGCGCCATAGCAGCGGTGCGCCTATTCCGTCGGCGCGCCGCTGGCGAGGCGCGCGGCCACCCGGGGCGTGCACGCGCCGCCTCATCAAGAGCCCTGGTCCCGGGAGGGGCTTGCTCCCAAGGATTCGAACAGCCCCTGGAGGATCTCCTTGAGCTCGATCGTGTAGGCCGCGACCTCGCGCACCGCGATCTCCAGCTGGTCGGCCGAGGGGCGGACCATCGACCCTCCGGCGCGCGGGCGGATCTTGTGAGTGAGGCGGTCGTCGAGGCTTTGCAGCCTCTGGTAAGCGTCGTGCAGCTTCTGTGTATCCATGTCACTTGCCCGCTTTCGACTGGAACCGCAAGGTGTAATCGACCAGGCTCTCGATCTGCTCGTGATCGAGGCGGTGGGAAAACCCCGGCATCGGACCGTAGCCACTCGCGATGCGCGAGTAGATGGCGCCGCGATTGCGCTGCCGTACCATCGCCGACGTCGTCAGGTCGAGATTCGGATACAAGTTCAGCGACCGAGGATCGCCCGTGCCGTCCGGGGCGTGACACCGGGCGCAGTACTCCTTGTAGAGGGCCGCGGCGCTCTGCCTGTCGTGTCCGCCGCATCCTGCGCTGCCGGCGGCGCTCGCGACAAGCAGCGCGATGAGCAGGATCCGGGCCGCGCGGCGCGGCGTCCGGCCTCGCTTCAAGGCGAGACCTCTCTGGTCTTCTCGCCGCGCAGCACTCGGATGTGTCCGATGATGGCGCGGATCTGCTGATCGGTCAGCTTTTCCTTGTAGGCCGGCATCGATCCGAAGACCCCCTCACGGATGATGTTGCCCATCGATCCGTCGTCGCCCCCGTACTTCCAGTTGTTGTCGAGGAGGTCGGCGAAGGGACTGCCCATCCCTTTGACAGTGTTGCCGGCCCCGTCGACGCCATGACAGTCGGCGCAGTGCTCGCGATAGAGGCTCTCCCCTTCCGGGTGGTGAGGGAACAGCGTGTCGCAAGCAGCCCAGAAGGCCACGAAAGCGACGACCGCAACGGCAGCGAACACTCTAGGTGGCGCAGCCGGTGGGCGGCCCCGAGGTATGAAACAGCGCTCGCTAACTGGCGATGGCGGCCTCCAATCTATCGGATCGCCCCCCGCAACCCCTCGATCCCCTTCCCTCCCCTCCGGGGGGGAAGGGGACGCCCCCTCCCTCTCGTTGCACGGGAGCTTCTTCTTAGCCTTCACCGCCGGTGCACCGTGACCGCGTTGGCCTGGTCGCGCGGGCGCACCACGATCTCGTCGATGTTGACGTGCGACGGGCGCATTGCCGCCCACAGGATGCAGTCGGCGATGTCTTCGGCGCGTAGCGGCTCCATGCCGCGATAGACCGCCCGGGCGCGCTCCTCGTCGCCGGCGAACCGCACCAGCGAGAACTCGGTCTCGACCATGCCCGGATCGATCTCGGTTACCCGGACGGGTCGGCCGAGCAGCTCGAGACGCAGGGTCTTCGTCAGGGCGCGCAGAGCGTGCTTGCTGCTGGTGTAGCCGGCGCCTCCGACATAGGTCTCGAAGCCGGCGATCGAGCCCAGGTTGACGATGTGTCCGTCGCCCGAAGCGGCGAGCACCGGGATCAACGCGCGAGTCATGCGCAAGACGCCGAGCACGTTGGTCTCCCACATCTTCTGCCAGTCCTCGTCCCCGGCCTCTTCGACGCGGGCCATCCCGCCGAGGGCCGCCCCCGCGTTGTTGACCAGCAGGTGTGCCTCCGGGATCTGGGCGACGAACTCGGACACGCTGGCCGCGTCGGTGACGTCGAGCGGCAGCGCGGCAGCCCGCGCGGCGCCGATCTCGGCAACCAGCTCCTGCAGCCGATCGGCGCGGCGAGCGCCCAGGACCACGCGAAAGCCGGCGCCAGCCAGCGCGCGCGCCACGGCCGCGCCGATGCCGGCACTTGCCCCGGTGATGATCGCGATTTTGTCTTTCGTGATCATGCGTTCTGTCACCTCTTGATCTTGGGCCACCTGGACACCGGTCCTGTCCTACACCTCCGCCGAGGGGCAGAGATCGGCCACCACGCAGGCGGCGCAGGCGGGCTTGCGGGCCTTGCAGACTTTGCGGCCGTGGTCGATGAGCAGGTGCGACCAGATCGTCCAGTCCTGCCGCGGCACGAGCTCCATGAGATCACGCTCGATCTTCTCGGGGTCGGATTGCCAGGTCAGCCCGAGCCGGCGCGAGAGGCGCTGGACGTGAGTGTCGGCCACCACCCCCTCGTTGATGCCAAAGGCGTTGCCGAGCACCACGTTGGCGGTCTTGCGGCCCACGCCGGGCAGGGTGCGCAGGGCTTCCATGCTGGCCGGCACCTCGCCCGCGTGCTCGCCGATCAGCGCCTGTGCCAGACCCTTGATCGCCCGCGCCTTGGTGCGAAAGAAGCCGGTGGTATGCACCAGCGTCTCGAGCTCGGCCAGATCGGCGGCAGCCATGGCCTCAGGGGTGGGGAAGCGGCGAAACAGGCCCGGGGTCACCGCGTTGACGGTCACGTCGGTGGTCTGGGCGGACAGCACGGTGGAAACCAGCAGCTCGAAAGGATTGCGGTAGTGCAGCGCCGTCCGGCTTCCCGGGTACTCACGGCGCAGGCGCTCGAGGATCTCGACGGTGCGCGCGCGGCGCGCCCGGGCCGACTCACGGCGCGCCTGGGCCATGGTGAGGCCCGGACCCGAGCGCCGCCTTCTGGGACGGGCTGCGGACACTTCGCGGCTTGCCGCTGGCCGCTTCTGCCGCACTTCGTCGCTCCCGGCGCCCGCCGCGCTACTCGCTGACGATCGCGTGCACCAGCCAGTTGAACAGCGCGATGACCACGCCGCCGATGATCGCGGCGCCGCAGCCGTCCACGCTCAGCACGCGGGGCACGACCAGGGCGGTGAGGTAGAGGATGAGCCCGTTGATGACCAGGTAGAAGAGGCCCAGGCTCAGCACGATGAAAGGCAGCGAGAAAAAGGTGACGATGGGCTTGACCAGCAGGTTGAGCAGCCCGAGCACGAGGCCGGCGAGCAGCAGGTAGACCACCCCGCCCCGGTAGTGGATACCCGGCACGAGATGGGCGGCGATCCATAGGGCGACGGCATTCAGCACGATGTGCAAGAGTGCGCGCATCAGGGTCCCTCCCTCAGGAAGTGCTCGGCGCCTACGTTACCGTATTTCTGACCCGGACCACTTGGTCAGGTCGCGGCCAGGATCTTATCCCCGAGTCGCGAAGCCAGCAGCGATCTGGCCGCCGCGTGGGCCTCTTCGGCGACCCGGCGCTCGTTTTCGAAGCTCAGCTTGGCGATGCCTTTCTCCCACGAGAACCAGGCAGCCCCGGAGACCTCGCCGGCGTCGAAGTCCGCCGCGTCGCCGCCGACATACTCCAGCAGGAAGTAGTCGACCCGCTTGTGGATGCGCCGCCGGCTCTTCTCGACATACCAGTATTCGACTCCGGGGAGCGGTGCCACGACTCTCCCGGTCACCCCGGTCTCCTCGCGCACCTCGCGCACAGCCGTTTCCTCAGGGCCTTCGCCAGGCTCGATATGCCCCTTGGGCAGCTGCCAGCGGCGGCCGTCCTGGGTAGAGATGAGCAGGATGCGCGAGCCGCGCACCACCAGGCCGCCCGCCGAGCGGTGGTGCTCGGTGGCCATCCGTCCGCCCGCACCGGTGGTTCCGGCCGGATCGGCCGCAGGCGGGCCGCCGCTCCCGCGATTGGTCGCCGCTCCCGCCATTGGCGACACTCCCGGTAGGTCGGCGGCACTCCCGGCAGGTCGGACCGCGCCGGCCGGCCCTGGCCGGTCAGTTCGCCGTTTCCTCGCCATTGCCGCCTGGCGTCCACGAGGGCAAGGCCGCCGGGTCGACGCCGACTGACTCCAGGGCCGCGGCCCAGACCTGCTCGGGGTCGGGCGCGAAGATGAGGTCGGGCCGCGCCGGCGCGGTCATCCAGTCATTGCGCAGGATCTCTTCGATGAGCTGCCCGGCTCCCCAGCCGGCATAGCCGAGGAAGAGCCGAAAGCGGTCCGGCGGGGCCTCGGCGAGACGCGACAGATCGCCGACATGCTGGGTGAGCGATACCCCGGAGAGGACCTGGGTGGTCGCCTCGCCGTCAAACGCGCCGGGAGCCCCGGCCGCCGCGGCGCCGAATAGCACCGTGCCAAGCTGCGGCTGCACCGGCCCGCCGAAGTAGGCCACCGCGTCCTCGCGCCCTTGCCACCCCACCTCCATCCCCTTGAGGATCTCGCTCACCTTGATCCCAGTAGGGCGGTTGACGATGAAGCCGAGGCTGCCCTCCTCCTCGTGCTGGATGAGCAGCACCACGCTGCGGTGGAAGAAAGGGTCGAGGACCTGCGGCATGGCCATCAGCAACACGGGGGTTGCCAGGTTCTCGGCCATCTCGGACATGACCGCATCTTACCTCGGCTGGCCCCCGCGGTACCGTCCTGGTATTCTCGCATCGAGCCGTACTGGCAGCCGGCCACGCCGTGCCCGGCTCGAGGAGACCGCGCGATGAAAGACAGCTTCGCAAGCCGCGCGACGCTTGCCGCGGGAGGCCGCGAGGTGCACATGGCGCGGCTGGCGGCCCTGGAGGAGCGGGGTCTTCCGGTGTCGCGGCTGCCCTATGCGCTGCGCATCCTGCTCGAGAACCTGCTGCGCCGCGAGGATGGCGTGGTGGTGACCTCGGCCGAGATCGAGGCGCTGGCGCGCTGGGACGCGCGAGCGGAGCCGTTGCAAGAAATTGCCTTCATGCCGGCCAGAGTGCTGCTGCAGGACTTCACCGGCGTTCCCGCCGTGGTCGACCTGGCCGCCATGCGCGACGCCATGCAGGCGATGGGCAGCGATCCGCGGCGCATCAATCCCATCCAGCCGGTCGAGCTGGTCATCGATCACTCCGTCCAGGTCGACGAATACGGCACCGCCGCCGCGTTCCTGGTCAATGCCGGCAAGGAGTTCGAGCGCAACCGCGAGCGCTACGCTTTTCTGCGTTGGGGCCAGACAGCCTTCGACAACTTCAAGGTGGTGCCGCCGGACACCGGCATCGTGCACCAGGTGAACTTGGAGTACCTGGCGCGCGTGGTGATGGAGGGGGACCACGAGGGCGTCCCTTATGCCTACCCCGACACCCTGGTGGGGACCGACTCCCATACCACAATGATCAATGGCCTGGGGGTGCTCGGCTGGGGCGTGGGCGGCATCGAGGCAGAGGCGGCCATGCTCGGCCAGCCGGTCTCGATGCTGATTCCGCAGGTCGTGGGCTTCCGGCTTGCCGGCGAGCTGCGGGAAGGGGCGACGGCGACCGACCTCGTCCTGGTGGTCACCGAGATGCTGCGCAAGAAAGGGGTGGTCGGCAAGTTCGTCGAATTTTTCGGCCCCGGCCTGGCCGCCCTGCCGCTCGCCGACCGCGCCACGATCGCCAACATGGCGCCCGAGTACGGCGCCACCTGTGGCATCTTCCCGGTCGACGACGTCGCGCTGCGCTACCTGAGCTTCACCGGCCGCCCGGCGGCCCAGGTGGCCCTGGTCGAGGCCTACATGAAGGAGCAGGGCCTGTTCCACACGCCGGCGAGCCCGGAGCCCGAGTACTCGGACACCCTCGAGCTCGACCTGGGCAGCGTCGAGCCCAGCCTCGCCGGCCCCAAGCGGCCGCAGGACAGGGTGCGGCTGCGCGACGTCAAGCCCGCCTTCTTGCGCGAGCTGGAGACGATGGTGGCCTCACGCCAGACCGACAAGCCGCGGGCGCAGCTTGGCCGCTGGGAGGGCGAGGGCGGCCAGCCCACGGGTCCGGAGGTCGGGACGCCGGAAGCCACGGTGGCCGCCGCGGCCGCCACGCTCGACGGGCACAGCTTCACGCTGCGGCATGGATCGGTGGTGATCGCCGCCATCACCAGCTGCACCAACACCTCGAACCCGTCGGTCATGGTCGCCGCCGGCCTGCTCGCCAAGAAGGCGGTCGAGCGCGGACTGGCCTCGCGCCCCTGGGTCAAGACCAGCCTCGCTCCCGGCTCCAAGGTGGTCACCGAATACCTGCGCGAGGCGGGGCTCACGCCCTACCTCGAGGCGCTCAAGTTCCACCTCGTGGGCTACGGCTGCACGACCTGCATCGGCAACAGCGGGCCGCTGCCCGAGCCGGTCTCGCGCGCCATCGACGAGGGCGACCTCGTCGCCGTCGCCGTCCTCTCGGGCAACCGCAACTTCGAAGGGCGGATCAACTCCGACGTGCGCGCCAACTACCTGGCCTCGCCGCCTCTGGTCGTCGCCTACGCCTTGGCCGGACGCATCGACGTCGACCTCTTCTCCGAGCCTCTCGGCACCGGCAAGGACGGCCAGCCGGTCTTCTTGCGGGACGTCTGGCCGAGCCGCAAGGAGATCGACGACACCGTGCTCCGGGCGCTGCACGCCGAGATGTTCCAGCGCGAATACTCCGACGTCTTCGCCGGCGACGAGCGCTGGAACGGCTTGCAAGTGCCGGCCGGCGACACCTACGCTTGGGACGGAAGCTCCACCTACGTCCGTCTGCCGCCCTACTTCGTGGACATGCCGGCCGAGCCGCCGCCCGTCGAGGACGTCCGCGGCGCGCGCGTGCTCGGGATCTTCGGCGACAGCATCACCACCGACCACATCTCCCCGGCCGGCTCGATCAAGGCGGCGAGCCCGGCGGGCAAGTACCTGATCGAGCACGGCGTGTCGCCCAAGGACTTCAACTCCTACGGATCGCGGCGCGGCAATCACGAGGTGATGATGCGCGGCACCTTCGCCAACCTGCGGATCAGGAACCGCATGGTGCCCGAGATCGAAGGCGGATTCACCCTGCACCTGCCGTCGGGCGAGCCGCTGCCGATCTACGACGCCGCCATGAGGTACCAGGCCGAAGGGGTGCCGACGGTGGTCCTTGCCGGCAAAGAGTACGGGACCGGGTCGTCGCGCGACTGGGCCGCCAAGGGCCCGCGCCTGCTCGGCGTCCGCGCCGTGATCGCCGAGAGCTTCGAGCGTATCCACCGCAGCAACCTGGTGGGCATGGGGATTGCCCCTCTCGAATTCATCGCCGGCGCCACCGTCGGGAGCCTCGGCCTGACCGGCCGCGAGGTCGTCGACGTTATCGGTCTGGCGCGAGCCCTCCGGGGCGGTTTCGAGCCGGGCAGCCTGGTGGCCGTCCGCGCCCTGGCTCAGAACGGCCAGGACGGCCAGGACGGGGAAGACGGCACCGCGATCGAATTCCAGGCCAGGCTGCGTCTCGACACGCCGCAAGAAGCGCTCTACTACCAGCACGGCGGCATCCTCCACTACGTCCTGCGCCAGCTCCGCAAGGCCGGTTAGAGAACTCCGTATCGCGAGGGGGTGGGCGGGGGCGTCCCCTTCCCCCCCGGAGGGGAGGGAAGGGGATTGAGGGGTTGCGGGGGGCGATCCGATAGATCTGAGTTCGCCATCGCCAGTTAGCGAGCGCTGCTTCGCCATTCAGTAATTTGAACCGCAGGGAATCCGATAGGGACATACCCTGTTGTTAAGGGGCAGGACGGGCGTTGGGAGTTGAGCCCGTCCCGGAGGCAGTTTTCCCTCCGACAATCTTCTTCAGCTCCCTCTCCTCCCCCCGCGCCGTCTCCCTCCACGGTGCGGGGCTTTTTTCTATCCGGTCATCGGGACGCCCTTCGTCAGACCTCTTGACTCTCCGCGGCGGCGAAGCCACGATGGCCGCGCGCATGCACACCGTGTTCAAGGACTTCACCTTCGCCGCGGCGCACGCCATCCGCGGTCACACCCGCGGCTGCCAGAACCTGCACGGCCACAACTACCGGGTGCGCGTCTACGTGCGGGCGGCGGAGCTCGACGGCCTCGGCATGGTGCTCGACTTCGCCGACCTCAAGGAGGTCATGCAGGCGGTCCTGGGACCCTTCGACCACCGGGTGATCAACGAGGTGCCGCCGTTCGACCGGCGCAACACCACCGCCGAGCTGCTGTCCGAGTACGTGTACGCCGAGGTGGCCAGGCGGCTGCCCGGCGAACGCCGGCTGGCGGTGTCCCGCGTCGAAGTGTGGGAGAATGAAACCTCCTGTGCGGTCTTCGAGCCCGACGGGCCGCCGTCCGGGCGGTGCTTGTGAACGGTCCGGGTCAGAACCTTCGACACCGTGTTTCGTACCTGGGGAACGCGCTCGTGGGCGCGGTCTCGCAGAAAGCAGAGCCATGGCAACCAACAGAGGAGCGCTGGAAGCGCTGCGCATCGACCGCAAAGCCGAGGAGCCGCGGGGTTCCCGCGCCAGGCTCTGGATCGGTCTCGGTGTGGCCGTGCTGGCCCTTGCGCTCGGCCTCGCCTGGTGGCTCGCGCGCCCGGCGGCCGCGGTAGTGCGTACGGCGGTCGTGCATGACGCCGGAGGCGCCGTGGCGGGCGCCGTGCTCAACGCCTCCGGCTACGTCACCGCGCGCCGGCAGGCCACGGTCTCTTCGAAGGTGACCGGCAAAGTCGCCGAGGTGCTGATCGAAGAAGGAATGGCGGTCAAGGAGGGGCAGGTGCTGGCCCGCCTCGATACGCTCACCGCGCGCGCGGGGCTCGATCTCGCCGAATCGCAGCTCGCCGCCTCCCGGCGCTCGCTGCTCGAAACCGAGGTGCGCCTTAGACAGGCCGAGATCACCCGCCAGCGCCAGCGCAAGCTCATCGCCCTGGGCGTCAACACCCAGGCCGATGTGGATGCCGCGGATGCGGAGGCCGACGCGCAACGGGCGCGGCTCGCCCTCGGCAGGCAGGAGATCGAGGTCGCGCGGCGCCAGGTCGATGTGCGCCGCCGCGACATCGACGACACGGTCATCCGCGCCCCCTTTTCCGGCGTGGTCACCACCAAGGATGCGCAGCCCGGGGAGATGATCTCTCCGGTCTCGGCCGGCGGCGGCTTCACCCGCACCGGCATCGGCACCCTGGTCGACATGACCTCGCTCGAGATCGACGTGGACGTCAACGAGAGCTACATCAACCGAGTGCGGCCGGGACAGCACGCCGAGGCGGTGCTCGACGCCTATCCGGACTGGCAGATCCCTTCGACGGTGATCGCCATAGTGCCGGCCGCCGACAAGCAGAAGGCCACGGTCAAGGTCCGCCTCGCCTTCGATCGGCTCGATCCCCGCATCCTGCCCGACATGGGGATCAAGGTGGCCTTCCTGGGCGACGCCCCGGCCCGCGGCGCCGATATCCGCCCCCAGGCGCGCGTGCCGCGCGCCGCCCTGCGCCAGGATCACGGCCGGCAGGTGGTCTTCGTCGTGCACGCCGGCCGGGCCGAGCGGCGGGCGGTGCGGGTCGGAGAGGCGCCTGGGGACGAGGTGGCGGTGATCGCCGGCCTTGCCGCGGGCGAGCAGGTCGTCGTAGATGGACCCCCGGACCTTACCGACGGACGCCAGGTGATCGTCCGCTGACGCAGGAATCATTGAACGCGGACAGGCGCGACTTCCCCTCCCGGGGGCGCGCCGCCGCCATGAGGGAACGCATGGCTGACGACAACGAGCTGGTGAAAGTCAGAGACGTGCACAAGGTCTTCAAGCGCGGAGCCGAGCGCATCGACGTCCTCAACGGACTCAATCTCGACGTCCCGGCCGGCGATTTCCTGGCCCTCATGGGGCCGTCGGGTTCGGGCAAGACGACGCTGCTCAACCTCGTCGGCGGCCTCGACCGGCCGAGCTCGGGCTCGATCGAGGTCGGCGGCGAGCCGATCCACCGTCTGTCGGGCGGCAAGCTGGCGCGCTGGCGGGCGCGCCACGTCGGCTTCGTCTTCCAGTTCTACAACCTGCTGCCGGTGCTCACCGCCGAGCGCAACGTCGAGCTGCCGCTGCTCTTGACCTCGCTGTCGAAGCGGGAGCGCAGGCGGCACGTCGGCACCGCGCTCGACGTGGTTGGCCTCTCCAACCGCGCCCGGCACTATCCGCGCCAGCTCTCCGGCGGACAGGAGCAGCGGGTCGGCATCGCCCGCGCCATCGTCACCGACCCGACGCTGCTGCTCTGCGACGAGCCGACCGGCGACCTCGACCGCAAATCCGGCGACGAGATCCTCGAGCTGCTGCAGGCGCTCAATACCGAGCACGGCAAGACCATCATCATGGTCACCCACGACCCGCACGCCGCGGCGCGCGCCCGCCGGGTCCTCTACCTCGACAAGGGAACTCTCGCCGTCCCCGAGGAGGGGCCGGCTGACGAAGGGCCGCTGCCGAAGGCCTCGATCGGGGGCGTGCCGGTGGCCGGGCTGTCCAGGGAGGCGGTGGAATGAAGTTCCTGCCCCTGCTCTGGAAGAGCCTGATGCGCCGCAAGGTGCGCACCATCTTCACGGCGCTGTCGGTCCTCATCGCCTTCCTTCTCTTCGGCATCCTGTCGGCGATCCGCGTCGCCTTCGGCATGGGGGTCGACGTCACCGGCGCCGACCGGCTGGCGGTGATCCACAAGGTCTCGCTCATCCTGCCCCTGCCCATCTCCTACGGCGACCGCATCGCCGCCGTGCCCGGGGTCAAGCAGGTCACGCACGCGAACTGGTTCGGCGGCATCTACCAGGACCCCAAGAACAACGTCATCGAGTTCGCGGTCGACCCGAAGTCCTATCTCGACATCTACCCCGAGATCGTCCTGCCGGAAGACCAGAAGCGGGCCTGGCTCGAAGACCGCACCGGCGCCATCGTCGGTCCCGAGGTCGCCAAGCGCCTGGGCTGGAAGGTCGGCGACCACATCCC
The DNA here is from genome assembly GCA_035544895.1 of Thermoanaerobaculia bacterium. Classification (GTDB taxonomy): domain Bacteria; phylum Acidobacteriota; class Thermoanaerobaculia; order Multivoradales; family UBA5704; genus JASLEW01. Next base: position 93,298 of record DASZZM010000093.1, on the reverse strand, counting down.
CATCCAGGGCACCATCTTCCGGCGCCGCGACGGCTCGCGCACCTGGGACTTCAACCTCGACGGCATCTATACGACCAACAAGAAGGGTTTCGACACCAGCGCCATGCTCATCCACTACGACTACGTCAAGGAGGCGCGCTTCGCCCAGGGGATTGTCGGCTGGTACATCTTCACCATCGCCGATCCGCAGCGGGCCGGCGCGATCGCCAACCGCGTCGACGCCCTCTTCGCCAACTCGCCGTTCGAGACCAAGACCACGACCGAGAAGGCCTTCGCCGAGGGGTTCGCCAAGCAGGTCGGCGACATCGGGACGATCATCACCAGCATCGTCACCGCGGTGTTCTTCACCATCCTGCTGGTTGCCGGCAACACCATGGCGCAATCGGTGCGCGAGCGCACCGGCGAGCTGGCGGTGCTCAAGACCTTGGGTTTCCGCGACGGCCAGGTCCTCGCCCTGGTGCTGGCCGAATCGTGCTTCCTCGCCCTGGTGGCGGCCGCCATTGGCCTGGCCCTCGCCTGGGTCTTCACCCTGGGGGGCGATCCGACCCACGGCCTCCTGCCGGTCTTCTTCATCGCGCCCCACGACTTCGTCGCCGGCGCCCTGCTCGCCGTCCTGCTCGGCCTCATCACCGGCCTGCTGCCCGGGGTGCGGGCGATGCGGCTGCGCATCGTCGACGCCTTGCGGAGGGTATGACCGATGCGACTGCTCAACTGGATCTCCCAGGTTTCGACGGTGACCATGCTCAACCTGCGGACCCTGGGTCAGCGCCGAGGCTCGGCCCTGGCGACGGTGTTTGGCGTGGCCGGCGTGGTGGCGGTCTTCGTCGCCGTCCTGTCGATCGCCGAGGGCTTCCGCGCCACCCTTTCCTCGTCCGGCTCCCCCGACACCGCGATGGTGATGCGCGGCGGCAGCGACTCCGAGATGGTCAGCGGGATCGCCCGTGACGGCGCGCGCATCATCGCCGATGCGCCCGGGGTGCTGCGCACGGCGGCGGGGCCGGCGGCCTCCGCCGAGCTCTACGTCATCATCGACCTGGCCAAGCGTTCGACCGGAACTCCCGCCAACGTGCCGCTGCGCGGCGTGCAGCCGGCGGCGTTCCAGGTGCGCAAGAGCCTGCGCATGATCTCCGGGCGCCAGTTCCGGCCCGGGAGCGGCGAGGTGATCGTGGGGCGCGGCGCGGCGGCCGAGTTCGCCGGCCTCGATCTCGGGGCGACTCTGCGCTCGGGGCAGAACTCGTGGAAGGTGGTGGGGATCTTTACGACCGGCGGCCAGATCTCGGACTCGGAGATCTGGTGCGACGTCGAGGTGCTGATGCCGGCCTTCCGGCGTACCATGTTCCAGTCGGTCCACGCCCAGCTCGTATCCGGCGATGGCTTCGACCGCTTCAAAGACGCCCTGACGACCGATCCCCGCCTCGACGTCAGCGTGGACCGGGAGTCCCACTACTATGCCGAGCAGTCGCGCGCCCTGTCGGGGATCATTACCCAGCTCGGGATTCTCATCGCCGGCCTGATGGCGGTCGGGGCGGTCTTCGGCGCCCTGTTGACCATGTACTCGGCGGTCGCCACCCGCACGCGCGAGATCGCCACCCTGCGCGCCCTGGGTTTCGGCGCCGGCCCGGTGGTCGTCTCGGTGCTCGTCGAGTCGCTGTTCCTGTCTCTGGCCGGCGGCGTGGTGGGCGCCGCCCTTGCCTACTTCGTCTTCAACGGCTACCAGGCCGCCACCCTCAACTGGCAGACCTTCAGCCAGGTGGCCTTCAACTTCCAGGTGACCCCGCGCCTGCTGGTCTGGGCCATCTTCGCCACCCTGGTCATGGGATTCGTCGGCGGCATCTTCCCCGCCGGCCGCGCCGCCCGCCTGCCCGTCGCCAGCGCGCTCAGGGAGGTATAGCCCTTCCCCGGACCACGCCTGCGAGGGAGGGTGAGGGCACGCCCAGGTTGGCCGCGCGCCAGTCATACTGGCGCTACAAGGAATAGGCAGCGGCGGGTGTAGATGGAGGCCGCGCCAAATGCGCCGGCGCTTTCGCCATGCCGGCACTCCCGGCAGGTCGAGACTGGCGCGCGGCCAACCTGGGCTGCCGCACCGTCTGCGTGGCGCGAGTCCGCCCACCCGCCCGGGCTGAGTGGAAAGAAAGCCCTGTTTCGTGGTGCCGTGGTGCCTGGTTTCCTTGCGCGGGTGTGCGGGCAGGGACTAGAATCGCATGCTGAGAGAGCATGGGGCGCGGTGTGGCGCGAGGAGATCCCCGATGTCGCAGATATCGACGCAGCCTGGAGAGGTCGGCGAGGAGACGGCGCGGGCCAAGGCGGCTCATCCGCCGGCCAGGCTGACCCTCGACGGCAAGGAGTACGAGCTGCCGGTGGTGGTGGGCTCCGAGGGCGAGAAGGCCGTCGACATCTCCGAGCTGCGCTCGCGGACGGGAGCGATCACCCTCGATCCGGGCTACGGCAACACCGGCGCCTGCGAGAGCGACATCACCTTCATCGACGGCGAGAAGGGCATCCTGCGCTACCGCGGCTATCCGATCGAAGAGGTTGCCGGCAAGACCCAGTTCACCGACGTCTGTCACTTGCTCATCTACGGCCACCTGCCGGACAAGCAGGAGATGGCGCGCTTCCGCGAGCGGCTCACCTACCACAGCCTGCTTCACGAGGACATGAAGAAGTTCTTCGAGCACTTCCCGGCCAGCGCGCATCCGATGGCCATCCTCTCGGCGATGATCGCCAGCCTCTCGACCTACTATCCCGAGGTCAAGAGCCAGGACGTCGATCTCAACATCATCCGGCTGCTGTCGAAGGCCAAGACCATCGCCGCCTTCTCCTACAAGAAGAGCATAGGCCAGCCCTTCATCTATCCGCGCAACGACCTCTCCTACTGCGGCAACTTCCTGCACATGATGTTCGCGGTGCCGTCGGAGCCGTACGCCGTCAGGCCGGTGCAGGAGCGCGCGCTGAACCTCCTGCTCATCCTGCACGCCGACCACGAGCAGAACTGCAGCACCTCGACCGTGCGCATGGTGGGCAGCAGCCAGGCCAACGTCTGGGCCTCGATCTCGGCCGGCATCTGCGCGCTCTGGGGCCCGCTGCACGGCGGCGCCAACCAGAAGGTCATCGAGATGTTGCAGCGCATCCAGGACGACGGCGGCAACTACAAGAAATACGTCGACATGGCCAAGGACAAGAGCTCGGGTTTTCGCCTGATGGGCTTCGGGCACCGGGTGTACAAGAACTTCGACCCGCGGGCGCGCATCCTCAAGGAGACCGCCGGCGACGTGCTCGGCGAGCTGGGCGTCGCCGATCCGCTGCTCGACATCGCCAGGTCGCTCGAAGAGGTGGCGCTGCACGACCCGTTCTTCATCGAGCGCAAGCTCTACCCCAACGTCGATTTCTACAGCGGCATCATCTATCGCGCCATGGGCATTCCCACCAACATGTTCACCGTGATGTTCGCTCTCGGCCGCCTCCCGGGGTGGCTCGCACACTGGAAAGAGATGCGCGACGATCCCAAGACCCGCATCAACCGGCCGCGCCAGATCTACACCGGCCCCACCCGCCGTCCCTTCGTCCCCCTCGCCGAGCGCGACTAGGCGGACTAGAGCCTTGGTCGAGGCCGCGCCAACCCGCCGGCTCGCCGCTGCGACATCGAACCGCGCGCCCTCGCCCCGCTCCGCGGCCGCCCGCCGGCTCGCACGCGGCGTCGCCCTGGCGATCCTGCTCGCGCCGCCAGGCTCGCTCTCGAGCGCCCAGGCGCCTGCGCCAGCCGCCCCTCCGACCGGCGGCGGCGCCGCGCCCGCGCCGGCGGCGTCGGCGGCCAGGGAGCCGGCGCTCTCCTACACGCTGGGGCTCGACCCTGCCGCCATCGACCGGCGCGTCGATCCGTGCGTGGACTTCTTCGCCTTCGCCTGCGGCGGCTGGTTGCAGGCCAACCCGATCCCCGCCGACGAGAGCAGCTGGAGCGTCTACTCCAAGCTGGCCGACGAGAACGTCGCCTTCTTGCGCCAGATCCTCGAGGCCGCCGCGCGGCCGCTGCCGCAACGCGACCTGCCGGGAGTGTCGCCAATGGCGGGAGCGGCGACCGACCAGGTGACTCGCGAGATCGGCGACTTCTACGCCGCGTGCATGGACGAGGAGAGGATCGAGCGCTCCGGCTCCGCTCCGCTCGCCGCCGCCCTGGCCGAGATCGCCGCCATCGCCTCGCGCGACGACCTGGCGCGCGCGGTTGCCCATCTGCAGATGGCAAGCGAGGCCGTGCCTGGCGCGAGCGCGCCCTTCAGGCTCGACTCGACCCAGGACTTCAAGGACTCGTCCCAGGTCATCGCCGAGATCTCGCAGAGCGGCCTGGGGCTGCCGGACCGCGATTACTACACCAGGGAAGACGCGAAGTCGGCCGAGACGCGGCAGCGCTACACGGCCCACGCCGCGCGCATGCTCGCGCTGCTGGGCGAGGCGCCGGCGGCGGCAGCGGCGGACGCCGCGGCCATCCTGCGGCTCGAAACCGCGCTCGCCAAGGCTTCCCTCACCCGGGTCGAGCGGCGCGATCCGGCCAACGTCTATCATCGGCTGAGGCGCGCACAGCTCGTCTCACTCACCCCGAGCTTCGCATGGGATGCCTATTTCGCGGCTGTGACCCTGCCGGCGCAGCGCGATCTGCGCGACCTCAACGTTGCGGAGCCTGGCTTCATGCAGGGCCTGGAGACGGTGCTCGAGAAGGAAGACCTGGCCACCTGGCGCGCCTACCTGCGCTGGCACCTGGTGCGGCACCGCGCCGACCTGCTCTCCTCGCCCTTCGTCGCGGAGCATTTCGATTTCTACGGGCGCTACCTGCAGGGCAGCGCGCGGCTCCAGCCGCGCTTCAAGCGCTGCGTCCAGGCGGTGGACCGCAACCTCGGCGAAGCGCTCGGCCAGGCCTTCGTCGCGCGCGCCTTCAGCGCCGGCGCGAAGCAGCGCACTGTCGCGATGGTCGGGCGGATCGAGCAGGCGATGGAGCGCGACCTCCGCGAGCTCGACTGGATGTCGCCGGCCACCAGGGAGCAGGCGCTGCGCAAGCTGCGCGAGGTGTCCAACAAGATCGGCTACCCGGACCGCTGGCGCGACTACGGCTCGATCCAGATCTCCCGCACCGACCACGCCGGCAACGTCGAAAGGGCGGCCCGCTTCGAGCGCCGGCGCCGTCTCGACAAGATCGGCAGGCCACTCGACCGCGGCGAATGGGCGATGACGCCGCCGACCGTCAACGCCTATTACGACCAGTCCAAGAACGCCATCAATTTCCCCGCCGGCATCCTCCAGCCTCCGCTCTTCGACCCGCGCATGGACGACGCTCCCAACTACGGCGACACCGGCGCCACCATCGGTCACGAGCTGACGCATGGCTTCGACGACGCGGGCAGGAAGTTCGACGGCGCGGGCAACCTGCGCGACTGGTGGAGCCCGGCGGACGCGCGGGAGTTCGAGCGCCGGGCGAGCTGCATGGCCGACCAGTACTCGCGCTACACCATCATCGGCGACGTCAAGCTCAACGGCCGCCTGACCCTGGGAGAAAATGTCGCGGACCTCGGCGGCCTGCTTCTCGCCTACATGGCCTGGCAGGACGCCACGCGTGGCCAGCAGCTCGCGCCGCTCGACGACCTGCGGCCGGAGCAGCGCTTCTTCGTCGGCTACGCGCAGAGCTTCTGCGGCAGCGTGCGCGACGAGCGAGCGCGCATGCTCGCCACCACCGATCCCCACTCGCCCGACCGCTACCGCGTCAATGGCGTGGTTTCCAACCTCCCCGCCTTCGGCGCCGCCTTCTCCTGCAAGCCCGGCCAGCCCATGATGCCCGAGAAGACCTGCCGGGTGTGGTAGGCGGCTCGCGGGCGCGCGAGGTTGCACCCAAAGCGCCTGTTGACAAAGAGGACCGTGGCGGTCCAAAATGACGAGAGTTGTTGAGAACGAGTCTCAATAACTCCGAAGAGGTTGAGCGGAAAGCTCTTTCTGCCCACCCGCTGGGGAACGAGGAGCGCCGAGAGCACCACGATGGCGGACTTCCGGGAGAAGGAGCGGTTCCTTGGGTTCTTGCGGGCGCGGCGGCAGCGCGTGACCGCCGAGCGGGTGGCGCTGTTCGACGAGATCTTCTCGCAACACGGGCACATCGACGCGGAGGAGCTGCTCGGCGCGATGCGCGGGCGCGGGCTCAAGATCTCGCGCGCCACCGTCTACCGCAACCTCGACCTGCTGGTCGAGAGCGGGCTGGCGCGCAAGCAGCGCCTGGGACGCAGCCGCTTTCTCTACGAGCACGTGCACGGGGGTCAACGGCACGAGCACCTGGTGTGCACCGGCTGCGGGCGGGTGGTGGAATTCGTGAGCCCGGGAATCGCCGCCTTGCAGGCCGAGATCTGCCGCGCCCACGGGTTCCAGCCAGCCACCTACAACTTGCAGATCAACGGCCTGTGCAACCGCTGCGCCGCGGCGGGTGCGGGCGCCGGAGAGGCGGGGACGAGGGCAGCGGGAGAGGGGGGAGCCGGCCGTGTTTGAGGCGCTGATCGTGACCCTGCGCGAAGGGATCGAGGCGGCCCTGGTGGTGGGGATCATCGTCGCCTTCCTGCGGCGGGGAGGCTACGCGCGTTTCCTCGCGGCAGTGTGGGCGGGAATCGCCGTTGCGGTCGCCGCGAGCCTGCTCGGCGCCTTCCTTCTCTACCGCCTGGCGGTCAACCAGGAAGTGCTCGAGGGGCTGCTCTACCTGGGCTCGGCGGTAGTGGTCGCGACCCTGATGACCTGGATGTGGCGGCACAGCCGCTCGCTCTCCGGCGAGATGAAAGGCTCACTGGCGCGCATCCTGGGCCGCGAGGGAGCGGTTTCGGTGGCGGCTGGCCTGTTCCTGTTCACCTTCCTGATGGTCTTTCGCGAGGGGATCGAGACGGTCGTCTTCGTCTCCGCCCTGTCGCTCACCTCGAGCGGCCTGCTGACCTTCCTGGGCGTGCTCGTGGGGCTCGCGGCGGCAATCGTCTTCGCGGTCCTGTTCGTGCGCGGCAGCCTGCGCATCGACCTCGCACGGTTTTTCAAGATCACCGGCATCGCCCTGCTCGTCTTCGTCTTGCAGCTGCTGGTCAACGGCTACCATGAGCTCGCCGAGGCCGGCTGGCTGCCGGCCAACCAGACCTCGATGGCGACGATCGGTCCCCTGGTCAAGAACGAGTTCTTCTTCGTCGCCGCCGTGCTGGTCTTGCCCCTGCTGATGCTGCTGGTTCCCGGCAGGCCGGCGACTTCTGAGACCCCAGGGACGGCCGTCGACACGGAGAGCGTCGCCGCGGCCCAGCGCCGCCTGGAGAGGGCGCAGCTGCGGCGCCAGGCGAATGCCCGCGTGGTCGGCGGTACGCTCGGCGTCGTCATCCTTGCCGCCCTCGGGCTCGGCTTCGTCTACACCCGGCCGCCGGCAGTGCTTTCGGCGGCCGAGCGGGTTGCGCCAGGGCCGGACGGGACGGTACGCATCCCGCTCGCCGGCTTTCACGGCACGGCGCTGCGCCGCTTCGTGGCCACCGTGTCGGGCGCCGCGGTGCGCTTCATCGCCGTACCGCTCGACGCCAGGCTCGGTGCGGTGGCCACCGCCTTCGACGCCTGCGAGATCTGCGGCAGCAAGGGCTACTACCAGGACGGCGCCAACATCGCCTGCCTGCATTGCGGCTCGACCATCTACCCGCCCAGTATCGGCCAGCGGGGCGGCTGCAACCCGACGCCCCTGCCGTCACGGATCGAGAACGGCCAGTTGCTGGTCAGGGCGGCCGATCTGGCCGCGGGGGCCGCCGCCTTTGCGCCGGCCGGCCGGCCCGCGGGGAACGGTGGCCATTCCGGCCACCGGATGTAGCCGGAGGCCGCACGCCGCCATGTACACGCGCCTGCTGCTCGAATCGCTGCGCCGGGGAACTCGCCGGAAGCTGCTTGCCGTCACCGCCGTCGCCCTGGGCACCCTGGGTGCGACGGCGCTGGCCGAGGTGCTACTCGCCTCCGGCGACCGGCTGGCGGCGGAGATGAGCTCCTACGGCGCCAATCTCGAGCTGGTGCCCGCTCCCGGCCGCGACACGCTCGCCGCCCAGCGCCTCGCCGAGCTGCGCAAGATCTTCTGGCGCAACAATATTGTGGCCGTCGCCCCGCTCTACACGCTGCGCGCCCGGCTGACATCGGTCCCCCTTTCCCGCGCCTCCAACCGCTTAGTTGGCGCCGCCGGTGGGCGGCCCCGGGACATGAAACGGCGCTCGCTAACTGGCGATGGCGGCCTCAGATCCATCGGATCGCCCCCCGCAACCCCTCGATCCCCTTCCCTCCCCTCCGGGGGGGAAGGGGACGCCCCCACCCCCTCTCGTAGCAAGAGTTTCGTTCTAGTGGCCGAGATGGTCGGGACGTGGTTCGACTACGCGCTCGAGCCGGGCTGGAGGACGGGGTTGCCGGCGACGCGGCCGACGCTGCGGGTGGCGGGACGGTGGCCGCGCGACGGCGCGGCCGAAGCGGTCCTCGGCCGGCGCCTGGCGGCGCGCCTGGGCATCGCCGCCGGCGGCCAGATGCAAGCCGAGCTGGGACCGAGCGGCGCGCGCTTCACGGTCGTCGGCCTGATCAGCAGCGGAGGCGAAGAGGACGAGCAGGCCTTCGTACCCCTTGCCGCGGTCGGACGGCTCGCCGGGCAGCCTGGCCGCTGCACGCGCGCCGAAGTCTTTGCCATGACCACGCCGGAGACCCGCAACGTCCGCGACCCGCGGTTGATGAGCGCGGCAGAGTACGACACCTGGTACTGCACGGCCTTCCCGTCGTCGATCGCCTTCCAGATCGGCCAGTCCCTGCCGGAGGTGCGGGCGCGCGTCGTCTATGGCGTCACCAATGCCACGGCCGACGTTCTGGGCAGGCTGCGCGGGGTGCTGCTGGCCCTGGCCGCGGTGGCCCTGGCCGGCGCGGCGGTCGGGGTCACCGCGGCGATGACCGCCACGGTCCTCGAGCGGCGCCTGGAGGCCGGCCTGCTGGTGGCGATCGGGGCGGCGCGGCGCCGGGTGGCGGCGTTTTTCCTCTCCGAATCGGCCCTGCTGGGCGGACTGGGCGGCTTGGCTGGTGGAGGCCTCGGGCTGGTGGCCGGACGGCTGCTGGGCAGCGGCGCTCTCGGGGTCGCCGTGCCATGGATGCCGGTGCTCCTCCCCTGTGCCACACTGCTCGGCCTGGCGCTCGCGGTCCTCGCCAGCCTGGTGCCGGTCTCGCGGGCGCTTGGCCGTTATCCCGCCGACCTGCTCAAGAGAGCCACCGCGTGACCTTCCGCCTGGTGTTCGCCAGCCTGCGCCGGCGCTTCCGCCAGCTGGCGCTGATTTTCGTCGCGGTGGCCGTAGCGGCGGCGACAGTCGCGACGCTGGCCGGCTTTTCGGTGCGCAGCGAGCAACGGCTGGGGGCGGACCTTGCCGCCTTCGGCCCCAATCTCACGGTGCGGCCGCAGGTGGGCGGCCCGCCCTTCCTGCCGCCCTCCGCCCTGGAGCGCGTGCGGGCCCTTCCCGGCGTGCGCTCGGCGGTGGGCATCCCCTCATCCGCACCACCGCGCGAGGCCGGCAGGATCGTGCGCATCGACGTGCGGGCCGAGCCCGCGCGGCTCGACCAGGCGGCCCGTGCCATCGAGACCGCGGTGGAAGGGGTCGACGCGGCGCCGCTGCTCAAGACCAGCGCCGCCGACGCGCGGGTGACCCACCGCCTGACCCTGCTGCTGGTCGCGGTCAGCACCGTGTCGCTGCTGCTGGCCCTGCTCTCGGTGAGCGCCGCGACCGCCGCCCTGATAGGCGAGCGGCGGGGAGAAATCGCCCTGTTCCTCGCCCTGGGACTGACGGCCCGCCGGGTCGGCGCCCTCTTCGCCGCCGAGCTGCTCGCCGCGGCGCTCCTGGCCGGGCTCACCGGCGATCTGCTGGGCGAGATGGCAGCCAACGGCCTGGCCGGGCGGATGCTGGGCGCCGCCCCGGCCCTGGCGATCACCTGGAGCGGCCTGGGCGCCGCGGCCGCGGTGGCCGTCGTGGTCGTCGGCGCCTCGATGGCGGTGGCGTTGCGGCGCGTGGAGCGGCTCGACGCCGCCCGCGTGCTGCGCGGCGATTGAGGCGAGCATGCCGCTGGTCGAGGTCGCAGGGTTGAGCCGCCGTTTCGGATCGCTGAGCGCGCTCGACGACGTGTCCCTGGACATCGCCGAAGGCGAATGGGTGGCGGTGACCGGGCCCTCGGGGTCCGGCAAGACCACGCTGCTCAACGTCCTTTCAGGGCTCGACCGGCCGTCCGCGGGCCGCGTGCGGGTCGGCGGGGTCGACCTGGCCGGTCTGGGCGCGCGCGAGCTCGCTCGCTACCGCCAGCAGACCGTCGGCCTGGTCTTCCAGCAGTTCCACCTCATCTCCTACCTGACGGCGCTCGAGAACGTGATGCTGGCGCAGTACGTCCACAGCATGACCGACCGCGGCGAGGCCGAGGAGGCGCTCCGCCGGGTTGGCCTCGGCGAGCGGCTGCAGCACCTGCCCAGCCAGCTCTCGGGCGGCGAGCAGCAGCGGGTCTGCATCGCCCGCGCGCTCATCAACCAGCCCCCTCTCATCCTCGCCGACGAACCCACCGGGAACCTCGACGCGGTCAACGAAGCCGTGGTGATGTCGCTGCTGGCCGACCTGCACCAGCGCGGCCACACGCTGGTGCTGGTCACCCACGACCCCGCCATCGCCTCCCGCGCGGGGCGCGAGATCCGCCTCGAGCACGGCCGCCTGGCGGCTCTGGGAGAGCCCGGCAGCCCGGAACGGCAATCGGTGCTGGCCGACCTGTGGCGGCTGCTCGAGGAGGACGGGCGGACGGTCTCGGTGGCGCGCCGCGGCGTCGCCGACCTGCTCGCCGAGGGCGTGCTGGTCTTTGCCGGCGGCAAGATCGCCTTCACCGAGCGCGGGCGCGCGCAGGCCGCGGCGTCGGTGCGGCGGGTGCGCCTGGCCGAAGCCCTGCTCGCCCGCACCCTCGCCCCCGGCTCGGTCCTGGAGGAGTGCGGCCGCGCCATCCCGGTCGCCGCCGGCTTCGAGGACCAGGTCTGTGCCTTCCTCGACCATCCTGCCCTTTGTCCCCACGGCCGCCCCATCGCCGCCATCGGCGAGCCCTGCTGCGGCGACGGCGGCGAGCCGGCACGGGTGTGAGGCTCGCCGCCGGCCGGCCGGCGCGCGCTACGCCTCCGAGACCCTCAGGTCCTTACCCGTCTCGATCCGATCCGGAGCCAGGAGGACGATCCGATAGGTCCCGGCCGGCGTGTCGGCGGCAATGGTGAACTTCAACTTGCCGGCTTCCGCGCGCGGGTTGACCACCTGCCTGTCGGCGCTCCCGGCTTGCGTCAGGACCACTCCTTTCACCTTGGCCGCGTCCAGGTTCTCGAGCTGGGCCGTGACCTCGCCTCCCGGCGCGACGGTGCTGGGAGACATGGACGTCATTCCAGGCTTGGGCGGCGCCGGCGCCTGCGGGGCGTCCGGAGGCTTGGAGCTGGCCTTCTGCGCGCCTTCTTTCTTCTTGTCGATTGCCTCTTCGAGCTGGGAAACGATGCGATCGAACAGGCGCTCCGAGAAGCCCAGCACGAAAGCCGCCGCCAGGGTCGCAGCGGTGTTGTGCGCATCCCAGTTGATTATCTTGAGCGGGCCCGCCAGCACGCCGACGGTCGGATCGTTGAGCAGCATGATCAGCGCGACGCCGAACCATCCCGCGATGGCGCCGGCGACCGGACTCAGGAAAAGGGTCGACCACGAGGCGCCGTAGTCGGTCGGCACGTCCGCCCGCTTGAGCTCTCTGGTGAGGCGGCTCAAGAAACCGCCCACCGCTCCGGCGAGGAAGAGCGCCGCGTGCCCCTCGCTCGCGCCCACGCCAAGGATCAGGAGGACGCCGACGAGGGTCAGCCAGACAGCCTTGTTCTGCCAGCTCGTCAGGGAGGCGAACTCGGTGTCGGTGAAGTCGAAGAGATAGCTGGTGGCCTCGATCAGGACCTGCCTTCTCGCCTCCTTGTTGATCTTTGCAGGCTCGCACTTGAGCTCGGCGGCGATGCGCTCCACCAGGCTCTTGGCTGTCGATTTGTCGATCTCCACCAGCCGCTGCTGCACCGAAGCCAGGCGGGCGTTGATCTTCTCCAGGTCCGCGGCGGCGAGAAGCTCGAGGTCCGCCTTGTGGATCAAGCTCCAGCTCGCGAGCTCCTGCCCCCGCGACCAGAACAGCCAGTCCAGCACCGCCCACCTGTCATTCAGCTTCCTGCCCGCCCTGTCGAGCTCCTGGATAAGGGAGCTGCCGGAGGATAGGGGGCTGCCGGAGGAGGGTGGGCTGCCGGAGGAGAGGAGGCGCTTCAGGTCGTCCAACTGTGCGAGCACGCCGAGCCGGCTCGGCTTTGCGATGTTGTTCCAGCGGACCAGCCAGATGCTGAGCAGGAACGCCAGCGGCAGCCAGAGGAGCCTCACGCTCTTGCCTTCCTCTTGCCGGACCAGCTTTAGATCCTGTTGCTTGATCTCGTTGCCGGCGACGGTGATGCCCGACACAGAATGGGACTCGTAGTGCGGTGCCGAGAGGCTCAGGTCGTACGTCCCCGGGGGCACCTCGATCCAGTAGGCGAAGCTTCGGGCGGCTTCTTGGCCTGACGTGCAGCGTGTCGGGACGCGTTCCAGCACGTAGTGGTTGGATGTTTTCTTCTCCACCAGGATCAGCGTGACGTCGGGAAGCTCGCGCAGCGGCGAGATGATCACGCCCTGAATTCGGGCGAGGTTGGGGCTCGATGGCAAAGGCCCGTCCGTCTTGTTGCTGCACGCCGCGGCCTGGATCTCGGCGTCTCCCGCCGCGGCGGTGCCTTTCTTCGCCGGTGGAGGAGCACTGGCCGGTGGCGGCTGGTCGCTGGTCGCGGAGGGCGGTGCGGTGGTAGCCGCCGCGGTCGTGGCGGGCTGACCCTGGGTGGCCTGACCCTGGGTGCCGGCGGGTTGCGCCGGCGCGGAGGTCGTCGCCCCGACGAGGAGCAGGAGCAGCAGCGGGCCGAGCCACCGCAGGCGATAGACGAGAGCGGACGTCGCCATGGTACCTCCCTGTTTCGGAGCTGGAATATCGCAGCAGCCTATTGAAGCCTCGCCGAGAAGACAAGCGCCCGGCGCGCCGCCGCACCCGGAACGGCTGCCACTGCAGTCCCGCTGAGCGGCCTCGAGGAGTAGACCGACGGCGCGAAGGAATTCCCCCCGCGGTTGGGCGCCGATAAGCTATCCGCATGATCGAGCGTCTGCGCGCCCGTAATGAGTGGATCTTCGCCGGGGTGCTGCCCCGTGCCGACCGCGCCCTGGCCGCCGCCTGGTGGACCCTCCTCCTTCTGCGTGGCCTTCTGCCGGCGCTCTTCGCCGTTGCCATGGGCTGGCTCGTCGGAGCGGTCCAGGCCCGCGCCGGGCAGGGACCCGGCGCGCTCCAATTGACTGCCGGGTCGGGACCCGGCGCGCACCAATTGATCGCCGGGCAGGGACCCGCCGGCGCGCTCAACTCGATTGCCGGGGGAACCGTGGACCTGGGCGGCCTGGCGCCGCCCCTGTTCCTGGTCGGCGTGGTGTTCGTGCTGCTCCAGGTGCTCGCGCCCATCCACCACGTGGTCGGCGCCAACCTCGGGAGCCGGACCGCCGCCTGGCTCTACGATCAGCTCACGGCCACCTGCGTCCGCCCGCCGGGCATGGGACACCTCGAGAATCCCCAGCTCACCACAGACCTCGCGATGGCCCGCGATTTCGATCTCGGCATCAGCGGCCCGCCCATCTACATCTCGATGGAGTTCATCGCCTCGGGGCTGGTGGAGATGGTGAGCGGGCTGGCCGCGGCGGCCCTGCTCGCCGCCTACGCCTGGTGGGCGCCGCTCCTGCTCGCGGGGGCGTGGCTCGCCACCCATTGGCTGCTGCGCGAGAGCGGAGTGTGGCGCGACCGCAACACCGACGAGGTGCGCCAGGCGCAGCGCCATGCCGACTACGCCTACCGGCTCGCGGTCGATCCCCCGGCCGCCAAGGAGCTGCGCCTGTTCGGGCTCGGCCCCTGGATCGTGGAGCGTTTCCGCTCGCGCCGCCGCTTCCTCGCCGACCTCCTCTGGCGGGCGACACGCCTGCGCGAGCGCTCGGTCGTCTGGAGCCTGCTGCTCGTCGTTGCCGCGAACGTCATCGTGTTCTGGTCGCTGGCCGCCGCCGCGGCCGAGGGCAGACTCGCGCTCGATCGGCTGGTGACGTTTGCCGCCGCCGCAATGAGCACGGGGGCGATCGCCTTCGGCGGGCTGTCGTGGGCGCTCGACAGCGCCGCATCGCCGGCGGCCGCGGTGCTGCGCCTGCGGCAGGCCATGGATCCCGCGGGCGCCTTGGTCGAGGGCCACCGGTCCGCCGCCGGGATGCCGGCGCGCGAGATCCGATTTCGCCAGGTCAGATTCGCCTACCCCGCCGCGGACGCGCCGGTGCTCGCGGGCTTCGATCTGACAATTCCCGCCGGCTCGTCGCTCGCCATCGTCGGCCAGAACGGCGCCGGCAAGACCACGCTCGCCAAGCTCCTCTGCCGGCTCTATGACCCCCAGGACGGGGCCATCGAGGTGGACGGCGTCGACCTCCGCGCCCTCGACCCCGAGAGCTGGCGCTCGCGGGTGACCGCCGTCTTCCAGGACTTCATCCGCTTCGAGCTGTCCCTGCGCGACAACGTGGCGCCGGCCGGCGCCGCGGACGAGGTGATCCTTGCCGCGCTCGCCGAGGCCGGCGCAGCGGGCCTGGCCGATCTCTCGACCGTCCTGGCGCGCGGCTACCCCGGCGGCACCGATCTGTCCGGCGGCCAGTGGCAGCGCATCGCGCTGGCGCGGGCGCTCTGTGCCGTGCGGCTCGGCGCCGGGGTGGTGCTGCTCGACGAGCCGACCGCCCAGCTCGACGTGCGCGGCGAGGCCGAGATCTTCGACCGCATCCTGGCCGCCACCCGGCACACCACCACGATCCTGATCTCGCACCGCTTCTCGACGGTGCGCCACGCCGACCGCATCTGCGTGCTCGAGCACGGCCAGGTGATCGAGCTCGGCACTCACGACGAGCTGATGGCGGCCGGCGGCCGCTACCGGACGATGTTCGAGCTGCAAGCCTCGCGCTTCGGCGGGGACGGCGAGCCGGGAGAGGAGCTCGATGTCCTCGAGTAGCCCCGCCCCCGCCGCCGACCCCGCCGAACAGAGCCGGGTGAGCGCGCGCAGGCCTATTGGCGAGCTGCCGCCTGCACTGCCCGCCATGTGGCGCGCGCTCGAGCGCGGCTACCGGGCCGAGCCGGCGCTGCTGAGCGCCGCGTTCGGGTTGTCGCTGCTCGCCGCGCTGCCGGATGCCCTCCTGGCGCTTTGGCTCAAGCTCATGGCTGACGGCGCGCTCGCCGGCAGGCGCGGACAGGTGATGACCGCCGCCGTGGGGCTGGGAGTGTCGGCGGCTGCCACCTGGTTTCTGCGCGTGTTCAGCGACCGCGTCCAGCGGCGGTTCCGCGACCGGGTGACCATCGCTCTCGAGTCGCACGTGGCGGGGCTCCAGGCGTCGGTTGCCACCGTCGAGCACCACGAACGGCCGGAATACCTGGACCGGCTCGCCATTCTGCGCAACCAGGTCTTCGTGCTCGACCACATGTACATGTCGCTGTTCACCACCTGCGGCTGGATTCTCCGCCTCGGCGTGACCCTGGCGCTGCTCGTGTCGATCCATCCGGCGCTCGCGCTGCTCGCGGTCTTTGCCCTGCCGACGGTGCTGGCTTCGGCGTGGCGGCCCGGGGTGGAGCGCGCCGTCGAAGAGCGGGGCGCTCCGGCCCAGCGGTTGGCGCGGCATCTCTTCGACCTCGCCACCACCGCGCCGCCCGGCAAAGAAGTCCGCGCGATGCGCATCGGCGCCGGTCTCGTGGCGCGGCGCCGCGCGGCGTGGGAGCGCTGGTACGGACCGGTGGCCGCCGCCCGGCGCGGCAGCGCCGCCTGGTACGCGCTGGGATGGGCGGTGTTCGGCGCCGCCTACGTGGGGGCGGTCGTCTTCGTAGTCTCGGCGCGCGCGGCAAGCCCCGGGGACGTCCTGCTGGTGCTGGCGGCGGGCTCGCGCCTCTCGGCCTACATCGGAGCGACGGTGGGGGAGATCGGGTTCCTGCGCGGCATCTGGCTCGAAGGGTCCAAGCGCCTTGCCTGGCTCGAAGACTATGCGGCCTCGCTGGTCGAAGACGCCGACGCTCCCGTGCCCGAGCGGCTCGCTGAAGGCATCCGCTTCGAGCACGTCTCCTTTGCCTATCCCGGGACCGACCGCCTGGTGCTCGACGACGTGAGCCTGCTACTCGCGCCCGGCTCGGTGGTCGCCATCGTGGGTGAGAACGGCGCCGGGAAAACGACGCTGGTGAAGCTCTTGTGCCGCCTGTACCAGCCGACCAGCGGCCGCATCCTGGTCGACGGCGGCGAGCTGGCGCGCATGCCGCCCGACGCGTGGCGCGCGCGCCTGTCCGGCGCCTTCCAGGACTTCTTCCGTTTCGAGCTCAGGGCGCGCCACACCGTGGGCATCGGCGACCTGCCGCGCCTCGACGACACGCCGGCGGTGGCGGCGGCGGTCGACCGCGCCGGCGCCGGCGACGTCGTCGAGCAGCTCCCCGCCGGCCTCGAGACCCAGCTCGGCCAGACCTGGCCCGAGGGCGTGGAGCTCAGCTTCGGCCAGTGGCAGAAGCTCGCCCTCGCCCGCGGCTTCATGCGCGAGCGCCCCCTGCTCCTCGTGCTCGACGAGCCCACCGCGGCGCTCGACGCCGAGACCGAGCATGCCCTCTTCGAGCGCTACGCCGCGGCGGCGCGCGGCGGCCGCGCGGGCGCTCCGCGCCAGGACGCGCCCGACGGCCGCATCACCCTCCTCGTCTCCCACCGCTTCTCGACCGTCCGCATGGCCGACTTCATCGTCGTCCTCGACCACGCCCGCCTCGCCGAGTCTGGCAGCCACGAAGACCTGATGGCCAAGAACGGCCAGTACGCCGAGCTCTACCGCATCCAGGCCAAGGCTTACCGGTGAGACCGGGAATGGGACTTGGCGCTCGCGATGTCCGGAGGGAGAGACTTCACTGTTTCTTGCGCCAGAAAGCCCAGCTTCGTCGGCCACCTCTCGCCGAAGAACCGCCCTCGGCGAGCTTTGCTCGAATCGCGCTGACGCGGGCTGCGTCCTGTTCGGCATCGGCCTGACCGGCCCCGCGCTCCAGGTCCACCAAGACCTGCATGAGCTCCGCGGCGAGGGCGAGATCGCCTTGCTGCTCGAAGACCAGACCGAGGTTCCAGCTCGCCCTTCCTTGACCCCAGCGGTCTCCGATCTCACGGGTGATGGCGAGTTGCTGTTCGTAGAGCTCAATGGCTCGGCGTGGCTCGCCGAGGCTTCTGTAGGCGATCCCCAAGTTGCCGAGGGCATTGCCCTCCCCGTGGCGGTCGCCAATCTCACGGGCGACTGCGCGGTTCTGCTCGTGGAGCTCGATGGCGCGGCGGGGCTCGCCGAGGATGCTGTAGGCGTTTCCCAGGTTGCCGAGGGCATTGCCCTCCCCGCGGCGATTGCCGATCTCGCGAGCGATTGCGAGGTCCTGCTCGAGGAACTCGATGGCGCGGCGGGGCTCGCCGAGGGCCGCGTAGGCAGTCCCCAAGTTGCCGATGGCCGTGCCCTCCCCGCGGCGGTCGCCGATCTCGCGAGCGATGGCGAGGTGCTGCTCGAACAGCTCGATGGCGCGGTCGTGCTCGCCTAAGATTCTGTAGGCGACCCCCAGGTTGCCGAGGTGCACTGCTTGTGCCTTGCGATCGCCCTTGCGCCGGGCCGCTGCGAGCGCTAACTCTCTCCAATGGATCTGCTCCCGCTCCGAGAGGCGCAGTCTCAGGCAATAGGCGCCCGCGTCGGGATAGTCGTCGCATAGTGCGGTGGCCGCGGCGTCCTCAGGCGGCTGAGCCGCCGCCCACGCCTGTCCGGCCTGAAGGTTGCCCCACTCGGCATCGAACAGGCGGAGCCCGTGGAGAACCCCCTCACCCCCCTGCTTGTAGAGGGAGTCGGCACGCTGAAGAACCTCCAGGTAATAAGTGGCATGACGGCGGCGGGCAATGGCGCTTTCAGCCTCGTCCAGGTGCCGGTCCGCAAAGAGGCGGGCCAGATCGTGGAGGCGGTAGCGGGAAGCGACCTCCTCCCATTCGAGCAGACTGCTCGTCACCAGCTTGCCGAGCGCACCATCCGCGGTGGAGTCGTCCAGCTCCCAGACCGCCGCCACGGCCGCAGCGTCGAAGGTCACGGGAAAGATCGCGAGCAGGCGCCAGAGCTTGCGGAGCTCGATGGGCAGGAGCTCGTAGCTCAGGCTTAGCGAGGCTTCGACCGGCTCGAGCCGCTCCCGGCCCGCGGCCAGCCGTTGAGCATAGACGGCTGGGGATAGATCTACGCGATCAGCCAGTGTGCTGCCGGCCAGGCGCAGGGCGAGTGGCAGGCCGCCGCAAATGCGGGCGAGCTCGGAAGCCGCATTGCCGATCCGCGGGCTGATGCGCAGCAGAAGCGCCCGGGCTTCCTCAGCAGGCAGCTCGTCGAGATCCCTGGCGGTGAGGCCGGGAAGGGCGAAGCGAAAGCGTGAGGTGACGAGGAGGACACACCCCGGCGGAGGGAGGAGGGGCTCCACCTGCTCGCGGCCGGAGGCGTTGTCCATCAGTAGAAGGACGCGCTTGCCATGAAGCACTGACCGGTAGACCGCCAGCAGCGCATCTCCCTCCTCGGGCAGCCGTGCCTCGGGGTGGAGAGAGCGGACCACATGCGCCATGGCCTGGGGCGCCGAGAGCGGCGTCGTCACCCCCAAGAGGTCGAGGTAGATCTGGGCGTCGGGGTACTGCGCAGAGATCTCATGGGCGAGCTTCAACGCGAGAGCCGTCTTGCCCACACCGCCCATGCCGCGCAAGCCGAAGATCGCCGTGGCGCCGCCGGTCGCCAGGGCGCCTCGCAGTGCCGCCAGATCCTTTTCGCGGCCGGTGAAGTCGGCCGGTGGGGAGGGGAGCTGGTACAAGCGGGGGAGGGATGCTGCCTCCAGCGCCGGCAGTTTCGGTGATGTCGGGCCCGAGGCCGACTCCAGCTCGCGGATCTTGTTTTGCGCCTCCTCGATCTGCTTGTGGAGAGCAAACTTCTGCTCAGCATCGGCGGTGATCGCCTCCTGCACCCGCAGGAAGCCTAGCTTTTCCTGCCAAACGGAAAGCGCGTCGCCTTCGGGGGGTCCGGCCGGCGAGCTCATCTCTCCAGCTCGCGGATCCTCCGCCGCGCCTCCTCGATCTGCTTGCAGAGGGCGAACTTCTGCGCGGGATCGGCGGCGATCGCCTCGTGCTCTTCGAGGTACTCCAGCTTCTCTCGCCACAGCCTCAACGCACCGCCCCCCGACAGCTCCTTGCCCGGGTACGCGGCGCGAGCGGGCGTCGTGGCTGCCGCTCCAGCGCCGGGGAAGACAGGTGCACGCCCCGGCTTGGCGCGCTCCAGATCGGACACCGCGGTCAATACCGCGTCCTTCGCCTCGCCGGCACCGAGGCCCACCAGATCGGCATAGATGACGGACTCGAGCAGTCCGTCCGGAGAGCAAGGCCCGATGCGCAAGGGGATCAGCTTGCGCCGCTCGCCGCGGGGATCTTGGGCAAAGGCCGCCGCCCACTCCGGCTGAGTGAACTCGGCCTGGAGATAAGCCTCGGAGAGGACGACGACGGTTTTCCGCGTGCCGCGTATGGCCTTGTGCATCTCGAGAATGAAATTGCCGCCCGGGCGGAAGTCCCAGGCCTGAAGAACGACGGAGTAGCCGGCTTCTTCGAGCACCGAGCCGATCCACTCGGCCCAGGCGCGATCCGCGCCGTTATAGCTGATGAAGAAGTCTTTCACCCAGACCTCCGCTGCCGGAGCGCCAGCGGCAGAACGACTGTGGAAGACACACAAGGATTTTAGTACAGCCGGGATGAGGGCACGCTCGAACGGTGCCCGCCCGTAGATGCGCCGACCGACGCCACCGGGCCTACATCAACCGCAGCCTCAGGCAAAAGGCGGACATACCGCCTGGACGGTGTCGTGGTCTGGGCGGACCTCACCTCTGCCGCAGCCCAATACCTTGACATCTGGGTATTCATGCGATAGGTTATACCCAGTCCGCTGAGTATGGGGACGAAACCAGACTGGAAGGACCCATGATCAAGACCACCAGCGACCCAGCCGCAGCTTCACGGATCTCGCCGCAGAAGATTTCTCGGCCCTCAACCTGGCCGACGGCGACCGGCCGGAGCGCGTGCTGGCCGGGCGCCCGCAAGACGACGCTCTCGACGACGCTGAAGATGGCGGTCGTGGCGCCGAGCCCGGCCGCCAGCGTGAGGATCGTCATGGCTGTGAAGGCGGGGGCCCTGACGAGCTGGCGCAGCGCGTAGCCGAGATCCTGGCGAAGCTCGTCGAGCGAGACGCCCCAGCGCAGGCGCCGCTCCGTGCCGCGCGCGAGCTTGCGGCACGCCACGACCATCTCGCCGCGGTCGCGGAAGCGCTCGGCTGCCGCGGCGCGCGCCTGCCTCTCGCTCATCCCCTCCTCCATCAGCTCGCGGACCAGGAGCTCGACGTGCAGGTCGATCTCCTCGTCGACCTGGTCCACGATGGCTGGGCCGAGGATGCGGGAGCGCAGCAAGTGCTCGCGGCGTCGAGAGCGCATCTTTCACCAGGGCGCGGCCGCGGCGCGCTCAACCCGCATTTCCCACCGGCCCTTCGTGCGAGAAGACGGCAGAGGCAGGGAGCAGGATGGGCGAGACGGCGGCGAGGAAGTCGGCGAAGCTCCTGGTTTCGACCTCGAGCTGCCGCTCTCCCTCGGGCGTCAGGCGGTAGAAGCGGGCACGCCTGCCCAGCTCCGAACGGCCCCACTCGGCCTCGATCCTCCCCATCCGCTCCAGCCGGTAGAGGGCAGGATAGAGAGTACCTTCCTCGACGCGAAGCGCCCGGGAGCTGCGGCTCTGCAGCCAGCGCGTGATGCCATAGCCGTGCAACGGACCGGCGGAGAGAGCCTTGAGGATGAGGGCGTCGAGCGTGCCCCGGAGCCGGCCGCTGCTCGGCCGTGCCTTCAGAGCCGAGGAGGACCATCCCGGGCACGACCAGGTCGTCGTGATATCCCACGGCCTGTGGAGCGGCCGCTTCGGCGCCGACCCCGCGATCCTCGGGCGCTCGCTTCATCTCTCGGGACGCGCCTACAAGGTCATCGGAGTCATGCCTCCCGGCTTCGACCCCACTCTCTCGGAGGAGGCGCTGTGGGTGCCGATCGCCTTCACCCCGGCGCAGCGGGCCCAGCATGACGAGCACTACCTGACGGTGGTCGGCCTGCTGCGCCCCGGCGTGGGTCCGGCCGCGGCGCGGGCCGAGCTTTCGACCGTCATGCGGCGGCTCGCCGAGCTCTACCCCGCGGGCAACTCCGGGCGCGAGGTCAAGGTCGAGCCCTTGGCTGGCCGTCTGATCGGACCGTACCGGCAGCGCCTGTTCGTGCTCCTGGGAGCGGTGGGGCTCGTCCTGCTGATCGCCTGCGCCAACGTGGCCAGCCTGTTGCTCGCCCGCGGCTCGGCGCGCGGCCGGGAGCTGGCCATCCGCGCCGCGATCGGAGCCGGCGCCCGGCGCATCGTGCGCCAGCTGCTGACCGAAAGCGCGGTCCTGGCTCTCGTCGCCGGCGCCCTCGGCGTCGGGCTGGCCGGTTTTGCGGTGCGGCTGTTCGTCAAGCTCGCCCCGCCGGGCATCCCGCGCTCGGGCGAGACGCGCATCGACGGTGCGGTGCTGCTCTTCGCTCTGGTGGTCTCGATGGCCTGCAGCTTGCTGTTCGGCACGGCGCCGGCCCTGCGCGCGGCGCGCCAGCACCCGCAGGCGCTGCTGCGCGGCGGGACGGCCGGGCCCGCGGCGGCGCACGACCGTTTGCGCAGCGGGCTCGTGCTGGCCGAGATCGCGCTCGCGCTGACCCTGCTCGTGGGAGCGGGTTTGCTGATCCGCAGCGCCCTGGAGCTCCAGCGCGTGCCCGCGGGGTTCGACACCGCCGCACTGATGACCGCGCGCCTGAGCCTGCCGGAGGCCGTCTACTCGCGGCCCGCGTTGGTCGAGCAGGCGTTCGGCCAGGTAGTGGAACGGCTGGCCCACGCGCCGGGAGTGCACGCCGCCGCCGCGACCTCGGCGGGCCCGCTGAGCCCGGGCGGGGGGACGAACGGGCTGATTCCCGAAGGCAAGCCGCCCACGCCGGAGAACCTGATCGAGGCGCGCCTGCACATCGTCACGCCCGGCTACTTCGAGACCCTGCGGATTCCGCTTCTCCGTGGAAGGCTCTTCTCCGCGGGCGATGCCGCCGGGAGCGAGCGCGTGATGATCGTCAGCCGCGAGCTGGCGCGGCGAGCCTGGGGGAACGCCGATCCGATCGGCAAACGGATCGGCTGCTGCGAAGGGAGCCCGCTCGACCCACGATGGAAGACCGTGATCGGCGTGGTGGGAGACGTGCGCTACCGCGGTCCGGCGGCGGCCGTCGCGGCCGAGTTCTACCTGCCGATCGGCCAGCCGCCGCCGGAGGCCTGGACGTGGACGCAGCGCACGATGACGCTCGTCGCCCGCGGGTCCGACCCGCGCATGCTGGCGGGAGCGCTGCGGGCCTCGGTCCGCGGAGTCGATCCCGCCCTGCCGGTCTCCGCCGTCACGTCGATGGACGAGGTCCTTCGCGGCTCGCTGGTCGAGGAGCGCTTCCACACTCTGCTGCTCCTCTGCCTGGGCCTTCTCGGCCTGCTCCTCGCGGCGGTCGGCATCTACAGCGTGATCGCTTACTTCGTGAGTCTGCGCCGCCGCGAGATCGGGATCCGCGTCGCCCTGGGAGCGACGCGCGAGCGCATCCTCGCCATGCTCGCCTGGCAGGGGGTCCTCCCGCTCGCCGGCGGCCTGCTGCTCGGCACCGCCGCGGCGCTCGGCGCGGCGCGCCTGCTGCAAAGCTCGCTCTACGGGGTGACGCCGAGCGATCCGCTGACCTTCGCGTGCGTGATCGCGGTGCTGCTCGTCACCGGTGCCTTCGCCTTTCTGCCGCCAGCCTTGCGGGCCACCCGGATCGACCCCACTCGCGCCATCTCGGAACCGTAGTGTTGGTCTTGGCCGCTACCGACTGCGGCCGTGGGCTCGGCCGACCTTCGGCGCGGAGCAGGCCGCAACCGCGCTCGGCCTGAAAGTTCGCCTCATCGGCGCCGGGGCCGGCGCCTCGGCCATCGCCGCGGTCGAGCAGGGCCGCTGGTTCGCCACCTTCATGCTCTGCCGCGGACCGAAGGTCAGCTCGGGGCGGCGATCATGGAGCATTACCTGGTCGATCGCGACACTCCGCCGATCGGAGTCGATCCGATTGCGTTCAGCGGCCTGCCGGACATGTGGACCCAGGCAACCCTCGCCCAGCATCCGACCTTCGTGCCGCAGTGGCCCGGGCCGTAGGCGCAACTCGAGAAGCTGGAGCCTGGGCGGCCCGCCGAATTCAGAGCCTCAACCACCGCATCGGGTGCAGCCGGAAGGGCGGGCGTCAGCCGACTGTGCCCGCCGCCTCACCGCTTGAAGGCCACGAGGGCCCTGGTAACTCGGCACGGTTCACTGCAGGGGAGTTCCAATGCCCGAGTGACCGCAGCCAATCGATCTCCCAGCGGTAGTCGACCGGCCCACCCCACCAACCGGGCAACGTCGCGCCGGCATCCACGGCTACACCGTGGCTCGCGAGTCGCGCCACCAGGGCCGTGACGGGCTCTCGTGCCAGCACCGGCAGCGCCGGCGCCTCCGGAAGCGCCCGCCCGTCGGGTCGATAGAAGCGCGCTTCGCCGTTGGGCGCCAGCTCCACCGAGAATCCCTCCTCGTGCACGGCGCGATGGTGCCTTCGGCACAGCAGCAGTGTGTTGGCGAGGCTGGTGGCGCCGCCATCGGCCCAGGGCTCGACGTGGTGGGCATCGCACAACCTCCTGCCGCAGCCCGGGAAGCGGCAGCCGGTGTCGCGATGCTCGAGGGCGCGGCGCAGGCCGGGCGAGATGGCGCGGGTGCGGCGGCCGACGTCGAGCACACGGCCATCCGCGGCGTGCCGCATCACCACTCGTGCCGAGTCGCAGGCCAGCCGGCGAGACGTTTCCGCGGAAACGTGGCTACCGTCCGCGAGCCAAGAGGAACCGTCCTCGCCGCCGGCCGCCAGCACCTCGGCGTCCACGTGCACCACCACTTGATAGCGGTCGCCACGACTCCCGGGATCGAGGCCCGAGGCGAGGGCGCTCTCGGCCACCAGGCCCAGGGCATCGGCGCGGCGTTGCTCCGCGGAAGTCTCCTCTGCCGCCTCCTGCGCGGCGCCGGACGGCTGGCCGCGGCGTGGCCCGTAGAGCGCCTCGACGCCGGCGTCGAGGGCGCGCAGCAGGGCCGCGCCGGCCTCCGGCGCGAGCCGTCCCGTCAGCACCACCATGCCGTCCTCGTCGGTGTAGGCGCGCAGGTACCGCGCGTCGTGGCGGCGCTCCTCGCCATCCCCTGCCACAATACGGTCGACGCGCCGCAAGCCGCGGACCAGCCGCTCGACGTGAGCGGCCGTTCCCGCCCGCGCGAAGCTCAGCAGGTCGCCCTCGTTGGCTGGCGTGGCAATGCGAGTGAGGGCGCGAACCTTCGAGTAGGAGATCTCGCCGCGGCGCAGGGCCGCGGAGAGCAACGGCAACGCGCTGAGCGCGCGCGCCACGCGCACCTTCTCGCGCGCCGCTCCAGGGTCGAGACCCACGCGCCAGCACAGCCAGTGCGCGCAGGAGCGGAACCCGCCGTTCCAGCCGCCGCGCTCGTCGAAGTCGCGCAGCATTGCCAGCAGCTCGTAGGTGGCAGCCGAGATCTGCGCCGCCAGCTCTGTGATGCGCTCGCCCAGCTCCTCGAGGTCTGCGTCTCCACGCCTCGCCGGAATCTCATGACCTGCCTCGTGCACCGGTTCGCCAATGGTCATCGTCGTCATCTCCCACCCCCTAATCGGCCATTGTAAACCCATGATTCTTCAGCTCGTTGGCGGCTCCAGCAAGGCCGATCGGCGGTCGTCGAATGGGTCCAGGAGGCTCGCCGCGAGAACAGGTCCGTGCACCCCTCCCGCGGCCCAACCGATGCCCATCCAGTGCGGACTCGAGAGTCTTCGTGCGGGGGTTCGAAAAAGCCTGTCAAGAGGTGTCGGCAACATGAGGGGTCGGCGGACATGTCCCAGGCCGGCCCGGCCCTGATGCGCGCTGCGCACGGTCAGTGAGGTCGAGGCGTGGCGGTGAACCAGGAGCAGGCTTCTCGAGCTAGCGCCTGGCCACCTGGGACCAGCGGTAGTCGACCATGACGGGGGTGCCGGAGCCGGTGCCGAGGAACCAGAGGATGGAGGGTCGCGGGCGGATCGAGCCCATACGCAGCTCGCCTTCGCGCGCCCCGGTGATGGTGAGGGTCACGGCGAGGGCCTGGGCGTCAAGGGCCAGCTCGGTGACAGCGATGGTGGCGAGCACGCCGCCGGCCGGCATCCCCGTGCGCTGATCGACGTAGGGCGCCAGGGTCTCTCCGGCTAACTGCAAGGGCCGGTCCTCCCGCGTCGCCACGGCGAGCGCCTGGTCGCGCAGGAGGACACGGCCCGCGGGCGCGTCGAGCCCGGCCACGGCGGGCAGCTCGACCGACCAGCCCCGGCCGGCCGGGCCGCCGCCCATGCAGCGGTGGACGCCGCCGATCCGCACCTGGGCATTGCGCGCGCCGCGCTGGCGCAGGATCTCGACGGCGCGGTCCACCGCGGCCCCTTCGGCGAATCCCCACAGGTCGAGTCCGCTCCCGGGCGCCAGCGCCGCCGTGCCCTTGCGCAGGTCGACCGTCAGCCGGACGCAATCGGTCCAGTTCGCGGCCTCGTGCACCAGCTCCGCCGGCGGCACCGCCGGCACCTGTGCGGCGGGCCCGCGGACCCCCCAGAGCTTGTAGAGATCGCGCCCCAGCGGCCCGTGCTTGCCCTCCGACCAGACACAGATGTCGAACGCCTTGGCAAGCGTCTCGAGCAGCCGCGCGTCGGCCGGCAGGGGACCCTTCCCCGCCGCGGCATTGAGCGCCGCGATCCCGCTCCCCGCGCCCTGCGGATCGGTCAGCCGTTCCATCTCCTGGATCTCCCCGAACGCCGCCTGGATCGCCTCCCGCGCCGCCTCCTCCGGGAGGTCCCTGACCTCGACCTCGACCGCCGCGCCGAAGGCGGTGTTGGCCACCCGCAGGGGGTGCGCCACGCCGGCCGCCGGCGCCGGCGGGGTGGCCTGCAGCGGGGGCGAAACTCCTTTCGGTTCTCCGCCAGGCTTTCCAGGCGCGGAGATCCCGGAATGATCCGGCGGCAGAGGAGCGGCGGCCGGGCCAGGAGTGGCCGGAGCTACGACGGCGAAAGAAAGCTGTGCCGCCAGAATGAGCGCGAGGGCGTGCCCAGGCCGGAGCCAACCAGCACCGACCTCGTTCATGCCGCCGGTCGGAAGAGAAAAGGGGTTGAACGACGCGACTCGGGCATCGCGTAGCAGGCGGCCCATTGCGGCGAATGTCATCCCTCGGATCTTAGACGATATGGAACGACCGGTTCCCCGCGGGCGTACGATCGTGACTGCCCGCTAAGGATGAAACCTCGCCTCCTCCCGAACGTATCGACGAGTGCCGGAATATCGAGGAGAGCATGAGCTTAGTGGTCAAGTCTGCAGGCGGAGCCGCGCGATCGGTTGCCGCGCTCGCGCTGACCTGCCTGGCGTGGTTCGCGTTCGTTCCGGGCCAGCGCGCGGCGGCCGGCAGCGCGGCTACGCTGTCGGCGGCCGACCTTGTGGGATCCTGGGTTGCGGTTGCGTCTCACGGCGGCGAGACCTCGCCCGTGGCCCTGCGCCTGGAAGCGGTAGGAGGCGAGGTCCTGGCAAGGTGGTCCGTCCCCGCCATCCATCTCTGGGAGCTCCCAGTGGGCAAGGTGGTGGTGCATGGCAACCAGGTCGAGGTCGGGCCGCTCGCCCTCGTTTACGACGGTGCCGCGGGCACGCTGACGGGAACCCTTCCGGCCGCCGTGGTCCCGGTCTACGAGATGCCGGTGACGTTCCGCCGCGCCCTGCTGGAGAGGCCGCCGCGCCCGGAGCCGGCGGCGCCCGTCGCCTCTCCCGTCTGGACCTTCGACGCGGGAGCGCCGGTCTGGGCGGACCTCGCCTCTGCCGGCGGAGTTCTCTACGTGGCCGGCGACGACGGCCGGCTCCATGCCCTCGCGGCTCGGACCGGGAGACCCTTGTGGTCGTTTCGCGCGACAGGCGCCATTCGAGCGCGCCCCACCCTGGCCGGCGGCGACGTCTTCGTCCACGCGGATGACGGTTTCCTCTACCGGCTGAACGCGGCCACGGGGGAGCAACGGTGGCGGGTCCGCGTCGAGCCGGCGGTGCAACGGCTGCCACCGGGAAGGGCGGGCTCGAAGTACGACGATTGGGCATCCGCCGCGACTCTGGCGAGCGGCCGGCTGTACCTGGGAACCGATGACGGCCACGTCCTGGCTCTCGATCCGGCCAACGGCTCCCGCCTGTGGGCCTTCGCCGCGGGCGACAGCATTGTCTCGACGCCGGTCGTCGACTCTGGCCGGCTCTACTTCGGCAGCTTCGATGGCCGCGTCTACGCTCTCGACGCGGCGTCCGGCTCACTCATCTGGCAGCATGCCATGGGGGCGGCGGTGACTTCGACTCCGGCGCTCCATGAAGGCCGGGTGATCGTCGGCAGCCGCAGCTACGACCTGCTGGCGCTCGACGGCGCCAGCGGCAAGCCGGTATGGACCGTCTACTACTGGTTCTCCTGGGTCGAGTCCTCCGCCACCATCTTCGGCGGCGCGGCGTACATCGGCTCCTCGGACGCCGCCAAGCTTTTTGCCTTCGACGCCCGCACCGGACGGCGTCTCTGGGAGATCGACGCGGGCGGCTCTGCCTGGGGCCAGCCCGCCGTCACCGGCAGCCGGGTGTTCATCGGAACCGTGGGCACGCAGAACTACCTCGTCCCCCACCGCGCCACGATCCTGGCCGTGGACCGTGTCACAGGACGACCCGGCTGGCGCTATCCCGTGGCGGCGCCGCCGGCCGCCTCGGCAGAGGTCACCGCGTATGGATTCGCGGCCTCTCCCGCTCTCGGTGAAGGCCTCGTCTACTTCGCCAGCCTCGATGGACGCGTCTACGCCTTCGCGCAGTGAGCCAGAAGCCCCCCTGGCCCCAAGCGGCCACCACGCAGCGTGAAAATGGCTGGCGGGGCGGTAGGAATTCGGCGGAAGGAAGCGCGAGCGACCGTCTCCGTGACCACCTGACGCTGGCCGCGGAAGCGGAGGTGCTCCTCGAACAGGCCCGCGTCGACGCCGTTGCCAACCCGGCTACGGGCTCCTGACACGGCTATAGTGGAGACAGCGGCTTATGTACCTGAAAAAAATGAGTTGCTCATCCGGCTCCATATTGAGGCGGATCTTCATACGGGAGACCCTGGGGCGCGCTTATTCAATCCAGGACCGGATCTGCATTAATATGGCACTAGGAGCTCGCTCGTCTCGACGCGGCCCCCGAGTTCCTCCCGAACCCCAACCTGGGCCTCCTCCGCGAGATCACCGGCGTCGCCCGCACCTGTGTCTTCCAGTACGACCCCTACGTAGCGATCTTCGGCGACCTGAAGCCGTAAGCTCGACCGTGTTCTTCCCGGCAAGAACCGTCGGTAGTTAGAGTTGGAGGATCTTCATGTCCCCTCGACCTCGGCAGCTTGTTTCGACAGGTTCCCCGTTCGAGCCCAGGATCGGATTCTCGCGCGCCGTCCGGTCAGGGCGGCTGATCGCAGTCTCCGGCACGGCTCCGATCGGGGTCCGTGCGGCCGGCGCGCCGGCACTTCCCGAGGGCGAGCCCGAAGTCGCGGCTCAGGCGCGGCGCTGTATCGAGATCATCGGCGCAGCACTCGACCAGGCGGGCGCGAGCCTCGCGGATGTCGTCCGCACGCGGATCTATCTCGTTCGCATCGAAGACTGGGAAGCCGTCGGCCGGGTCCACGGCGAGTTCTTCCGCGACATTCGCCCGGCCAGCACGATGGTACAGGTGTCTCGCCTCATCGATCCTTCCTGGTTGGTGGAGATCGAAGCCGACGCGGTGATCGAAGAGGAGTGACCTTCCGGAGTTAACTGATCTTGCGGTGGCACGAAAGGGAGCCGCCAGTTGTGAATTAGAACGAGAATTCACACCGGGGCAAAACCAAGTCGCCTGCAGTCAACACTTAGCTCCTCCCTCTATGAATACGTAGTGTCTGGCCAGTCTCTATCCTTTTCCCCTAGCTCCGCCGCCGGGGGCGCCGAGCGCCAGGGTCGGATCGGTGCGGGCGGCGCGCCAGGCGGGGACGAGGGCCGCCAGCAGGACGACGGCTATGAGGATGAGCGGAGCGATGGCGAAGGTTGCCGGGTCGAAGGCGCTCACCTCATAGAGAAGCGAGCCGATCCAGCGCGTCAAGGCAGCCGAACCCAGGAGTCCTGCCGCCACGCCGGGCAGGCCGGTTGCCAGGCCCTCGCGCAGGACGAGGCGCAGGATGTCGCCCATGCGGGTGCCGACCGCGATGCGCACTCCGATCTCCGGGACGCGCTGTTGCGCGACATAGGCGATGAACCCGTAGATGCCGACCGCGCCCAGGGTCAGCGTCACCGCGGCGGCGATCAGCAGCATCAGGGAGGAGAAGATCATGCCGGCCTGCGACCGGCGCACGACCTGATGCATGGTGCGCACGCGGGCGAGCGGCAGGCTCGGATCGAGCGCCGCGATGGCGCGGCGCAGCGCGGGAACCACGGAGGCCGGGGGCACGCGGGTGCGCACTACAAGGCTCACCTCGCGCTGTGTCCACTCCCCGGGGTCCTTGGCGAGCAGTGCATAGTAAGCGAGGCCCGCCGGCTTCTCGGCGAAATGGCGGTTGCGCACCGCGCCGGCCACTCCGACCACGGTGTACCAGGGGTCGGGACCCTTGCCGAGGCCACCCGGCCGCAGGTGCCGGCCGAGGGCGCCCTTGGGCCAGAGCGGCGCGCCAGAGTCTCATCGACCACGACGGCGCCGGTGCGGTGCTCGGCGTCGAGCCGATCGATTGCGCGGCCCCGCAGCAGGGGAATGCCGAGCGCGCTGAAGTAGCCGTCGCTCACGCAGGCGAACTCGATCACCGGCAGCGCTGCCTTCTCGGAGCCCGGCAGGCCTTCGATGGTCGTGGTCCGGCCGGTCGACTCGGCCGCCAGCGGCAGCGCCGAGGTCACACCCGCCGCCAACACTCCGGGGACCGCGCGCACGCGGGCAAGAGCCGCCGCGAAGAAGCGGGCCGCAGCGGCATCGGTCGGATAGTCCACCGCGGGCAGCGCGAGCCTCATGGTCAGGACGTCCGGGGCCGCGAAGCCGGGGTCGACGCGCGACAGGCGCAGGAAGCTGCGGGCCATCAGGCACGAGCCGGTGACCACGACCAGCGCGAAGGCGACCTGCACGACGACCAGGAGTTGCTGCGCGCGCCGCCTCGCCGGCGCCAGCCGGAACCAGCGCAAAAAGGATGCTGACGGCGAGGGTGACGACTGCGGTGAAGCAGACCACGCGGACGTCGACGCCGATCTCGTGAAGGCGGGGAAGGTTGACCGGTTCCCACCTGCGCAGGACCAGGATGGCGGCGTGGGCGAGGGCCAGCCCGAGCGCGCCGGCGGCCACGCCGACGAGCAGCGTCTCGGCCAGTGCGGTGGCGGCGAAGCTGCCGCGGCGCGCCCCCAGGGCGGCGCGGATCGCGGTCTCGTGCCGGCGTCGCTCGCCGCGCGCCAGCAGGAGGTTGGCGACGTTGGCGCAGGCGATCAGAAGGATGAACCCGACCGCCCCGAACAGGACCCAGAGGGTCTTGCCCACCTCGCCGACCACGTCGTCGCGCATGCGATGGACGCGCGCGGCGAAACCCGCCCGGGGGGGGGATGGGGACCGCTGGGTCGCCCGGAAAGGCATGCCCGAGATCGGAGATCAGGCGGTTGAGGTCGGCCTGGGCGCCCGCGACGGAGGTCCCGGCGCGCAGGCGCGCGATGCCGGAGAGTCCGAAGTGACCCACCGGCGTCCGTGCCGTCGGCAGCCGCAAGGGCAGCCAGAGGTCGGTCTCGAGGCTGGGGAAGGAGAAGCCCGCCGGCATGACTCCAATCACCTGATGGGTGATGTTTTCGACCCGTATCTTCCGCCCGAGGATCCCGGGATCGGCGGCGAAGGCCCTCTGCCAGAGCCGCTCGCTGAGGATGACGACAGGCTCCGCCGCCGGCTGCTCCTCGCGGGGAGAGAAAGCGCGGCCGCGGCCGGGAGAGGCGCGCAGGACGCGGAACAGCGACGCGGTGACTTCGGCCGAGTGCAGGCGCCACGGCTCACCGCCCCAGCTCGCGCTGGATTCACCCTCGCGGTAGGCGGCAGTGTCCCGGAAGGCGCCGCCGTGGTCGCGGTAGAACCGATAAGTGGCCTCGGATTGATCGACGGCATCGAGACCCAGGCCGGGCGCCACGTGCCACAGGCCCACCAGCCGATCGGGCTCGCCGTAGGGCAGGGGCGAGAGCAGCACACCGTCGACGATGCTGAAGATCGCGGCATTGGCGCCGATCGCCACCGCCAGCGTGAACACGCAGAGGGCGCTGAATCCAGGGGTCCGCGCGATCGTGCGCCAGGCCAGGCGCAGGACGGTCATGCCAGGCGGATGCGGGCGAAGCGTCGCTTGCCGACTCTGAGGAGGTAGGGGTCAGGGCGCGGGGCAAGCTCCAGGAAGGGATCGGCGGCGCGGCCACCGTCGATGGAGACGGCACCCTGCTCGATGAGGCGGCGGGCTTCGGCGTTGCTGGCGGCGAGACCGGCTTCGGCAAGGAGCTTGGGGAGGGACCGTGAGCCGGTCAGAGTGTGCTCGGTGATCTCGTCGGGCAGGCCCCCGGCGGCGAAGACTTTCTCGAACTCGGCGGCGGCGCGCAGAGCGGCCTCCTCGCCATGGTAGGCGGCGGTCAGGCGCCGCGCCAGCTCGGCCTTCACCTGCTTGGGGTGGAGCTCGCCGGCTTCGACCGCGGCGCGGCGCCGCGCGATCTCGGGACGAGGGAGGTCGGTCAACAGCAGGTACCAGTCCCACATCAATGGGTCCGGGATCGACATGGTCCTGCCGTAGATCTCTTGCGGCGGGTCTTCGACCGCGATGGCGTTGCCCAGGCTCTTCGACATCTTCTCGCTGCCGTCGATGCCCACCAGCAGCGGCACGGTGAGCACGACCTGCGGCTCCAGGCCCTCCTCTCTCATCAGGTCGCGTCCGACCAGCAGGTTGAAGATCTGGTCGTGCCCGCCGAGCTCGACGTCGGCTTCGAGGTAGATCGAATCGTAGGCTTGCGCCAGCGGATAGAGCAGCTCGTGCAGGTGGATGGGACGGTTTTCGGCAAAGCGGGTGCGGAAGTCCTCGCGTTCCATCATCCGCGCCAGCGTGTAGCGTCCGGCCAGGCGCACCAGGCCCATCGACCCCAGGGCCAGCAGCCAGCGGCTGTTGAAGTCGACCACCGTGGCGTCGCGGTCGAGCACGCGGAAGACCTGGCGCTGATAGGTGCGGGCATTGGCCGCGACCTCCTCATCGCCGAGCTGCGGCCGGGTGGCCTTCTTGCCGGTGGGGTCGCCGATGCGCGCCGTGAAGTCGCCGACGACGAAGATGACCCGGTGCCCGAGCTCCTGGAAGTGCCGCATCTTGCGCAGCAGGACCGTATGGCCGAGATGGAGGTCGGGGGTCGAGGGATCGAACCCGACCTTGACGGTCAGCGGCTTGCCGGCCGCGCGCGAGCGCTCGAGCTTGCCGCGCAGCTGCCCCGCGTCGACGAGATCCACCGCGCCGCGCGTCAGCAGCTCCATCTGCTCGTCCACCTCAGGGAATGCCGGCATGGCGGGCAAGCTTAGCAGCCAACCGCCGGAACGGAGGGACCTGACGGGAGCTACAGATCGACGTAGTCGAGGCCGGGGCGGAGCAGGGAGGCGAGGGCGAGCTGGGACATGGGCGCAGAGGCCGCGGGCGAGGCGAGGGGGGAAGAGCCGCCCGGGAGGGCGGGGCCGCCTGGGCTCACCGCCGGCGACGCGACCGGGGCGAGGCCCACCCGCCGCCAGCGGAGGCTCTGGTAGGTGGTGAAGACGGACCAGAACATGATCAGGCGGGCCCAGGCGCCGCGCGCCAGGCCGCGCTTCTTCTCCTTGACCAGGTGCTTGAGGTTGTAGAGCACCGTGGTGGTGAGCCGGCAGCCCAGCTCGCGGCAGGCCCAGTTGAGCGCGGTCTCGATGGCAAAGCCGCGGCGATGCTCCGAGGGGACCGCGGCGAAGATGTCCCGCCGCAGGCAGCGGATGCCGGACAGGAGCGGCCCGTTGCGGCGCTGCATCTCGTTGAGCCAGGCACCCCGGTTGCGCACTCCGACGTTCATATCGGAGCGGCCGTCGAGGACCGGCGCGATCAGCTCCTCGATCATCTCCCGCGAGAGGTTGACGATATCGCCGTCGACGAAGAGCAGGATCTCGGCCGCGCTGTGCGCCACGCCGAGCGCCAGGGCCGTTCCCTTGCCGCGGTTCTCGCGCAGGTGAATGGTGCGCAGGCCCAGGGAGAGCGCGATCTCCACGGTCTCGTCGGTGGAACCGTCGGAGACCACCAAGATCTCCTGCATGGCGGGGGTGTCCTTGAGCACGGCCAGGACGCCAGCCAGGGTCTGCTCCTCGTTGAAAGCGGGCACGATGGCCGCGACGCTTCTGCTGGGTACCTCTCGGCTGGGCATCCTTCCACCCTTAGCCCGGACTTCTCCCGGACCCTCTGCTGCGGAGGCGGCCGCCGCTCCCGCCATTGGCGGCACTCCCGGCAGGTCGGAAATGGGCCTGTCTCCGGCGTTGCGCCCAGCGCCGGGCAGGGACCCGGCGCTTCAGGTCAGACCGGGCTCCCTCGACGTACTCGTTAGTACGCCTCGGTCCTCCGACTTTCGCGCGCCTTGGATCCAAGCCCATTTGCGCCTCCTCGCGACGAGTGCCCGTGAGAAGTCCGGGCTCACCTGCGCTCCACCCGCACGCGCACGCCGATGTGCAAAGCCCTGGCCAGGGGGCGTTTGTGGCCTCGGTCCTGGCCGACGTCAACCGGCCGCGGCACCGGGGAGGAGAAGGCCGCGGGCGACCAGCCGGGCGTCGCCGGCGAGCGACCACCGGCCGCTGGCGCGGTCGCCCTCGACCACCAGCTCGAAGCCGCCCCGCGTGGTGGCCGCGAGCGGCAGCGTCGAGCGTCCGCTGGCAAGCCCGACCGCGGCGGCGGCCAGCACCCCGGTGCCGCACGACAGGGTCTCGTCCTCGACTCCGCGCTCGTAGGTGCGGATCTCCAGGCTCTGGCGGCCGGAGAAGCGGACGAAATTCACGTTGCTTCCGGCCGGCTGCAAGTTCGGGTGATGGCGCAGCCGCCGCCCCAGCTCGACCACCGGCGCCCCGTCGAGACCCTCGTCCCAGACCAGCACGAGATGAGGCACGCCGACGACCACGCGCCAGCCGGCATACGGCCTGCCGCCGACGTCGAGGGTGACCTCGCGTGGCCCCTCCGGCGGCGCCGGCAGCTCGACCGCCACGCGCGAGTCGTCGAGCCGGCGGGCCGCAAAGCTCCCGGCCGGAGTGTGCACGCGCAGCGACTTCCCTGCCCAGCCGAGGTGGAAGGCGAGCTGCGCGGCGCAGCGCGTGCCGTTGAGGCAGAGGTCGGCGGAGTCCCCGTCGGCGTTGAAGTACTCCATCTCCGCCGCGCCGGCGCCGGCGCGGCGCAGCACGAACAGGCCGTCGGCGCCCAGCGAGACGCCTCGCCGGCACCATGCCTTGATGTGCTCGGAGCTGGGGGTCTCCGGCGGCTCGACCAGGGCCACGAAGTCGTTGCCGCTGCCCGAAACCTTGAAGAACTCGGTCATTGCGCGGTGACGCGGGCCTCGGCGCTGGGCAGGCTCTCGTTGCCGTCCTTGTCGATGGCCGTCACCCGGTACACGTAGGTCTGGCCCGCGGCGGCCGTGGTGTCGACGTACCCCGGTGTCTGTACCGGCTGGTCGCTGACGCGCGCGAAATCGCCGCCCGTCCCCTTGCGATAGACCAGGTAGCCTGCGAGGTTGGCCGCTTCGACGCCCTGCCACACCAGGCGCACCCTGCCCGCTTCGCCGACCGCCACCAGGTCGGCCGGCGCCGGGGGCGGGAAGCGGTTCAGGTAGTGGATCTCGCTCTCGCTGCGGACGGCGCTCTCGACCAGCGGGTCCTTGCCGTCGACCGACGTCACGCTGTAGATGTAGCTCTGGCCGAAGCTCGCGCTCGCGTCGAGGAAGCTCTTGGCGGGCGGCCTGACCACCGCGATCGGCTGGCTGCTGACGCGCTCCCGCGCAAAGCGCCGGTAGACGTTGTAGGCGCCGATGGTCGGCGCCGCCGGTACCGGGGGCGGTGCGGCGGCGGCCCCCGGCGGTGCCTTCGTGGAAGGGGGAGTGGGGGTGCCGGCCGGTGCCCCCGCCGCCGGAGCAGCCGGCTTGGCCGCCCCCGCCGCCGGCGCCGCTCCCGCAGCCGCCGGGGCAGAAGGAGCCGTTCCAGGAGCCGCCGGGGCGGCGGCGATGACCCCAGGCGCCGCGACCTGCGCCGTTCCGACCGGTGGCGTCCACTCCACCAGGATCCCGTTCGGCCGCGGGGTCACTTTCACCGCTTCCGGCGCGGGCGGCGGTCTCTTGGCCACCAGGATGGCCTGGTTGGACAGCTCGGAACGGTCACCCTTGGTGCCGAAGGTGCGCACGGCGTAGAAGTGCGCTTCCGGCACCGCCGGCAGGGGCGAGGGCAGCGGCAGGCTGATCTGGACCTTGTTGCCCAGGGTGTTGGCGCCGATCTCCTTGGCCGGGAGCTTGAGACGGACCTTGGCCAAGGTGGCGAACTGCTTGGGGTCGAGCGCTTCCGGAGCGGCCCCCGACGGGGCCGGCTGCACGGCTTCCAGGATCTCGGCTTGGGACAGCCCGTTGAGCTCGCCGCCCCCCGGCGTGGTCTGCGGATACTCGAAGCTGAGCACGGCGTCCATGCCGCGCTGGCGCACCGCCAGGTCCTCGGTGCGGGCCGGAACGAGGCGCAGCGGCGGCGTCGGGGGACCTTGCTTACCGCATCCGGCGGCCGCCGCGGCCAGGCTCCCCGCCAGCATCAGCAGGCCGGCGTGGAGATATCGCCGCCGGGTGCGCCGGTACGGGTCGTCAGAGCACATAGCGGGAGAGGTCCTGGTCCTTGACGATATCGGAGAGGGCCCGGCGCACGTACTCGCCGTCCACCCGCACGGCGACCCCGGCCATCTCCGGCGCGTCGAAGGAGACCTCGTCGAGCAAGCGTTCCATCAGGGTGGAGAG
Source organism: Thermoanaerobaculia bacterium (assembly GCA_035544895.1). Lineage (GTDB taxonomy): Bacteria > Acidobacteriota > Thermoanaerobaculia > Multivoradales > UBA5704 > JASLEW01. Next base: position 56,950 of record DASZZM010000093.1, on the reverse strand, counting down.
CCGCCGCGCCCCGATGTTCTCGGTCGTCGAGTTGACCTCCACGGCAAGCCGCGCGAGCTCGGCCACCGCGTCCTCGGTGAAGGAGAGCTGCACGCTCTCGGTCGACAGCAGGGCCGAGTACTGCTTGGTCAGCGCCGTTTCCGGCTCGGTGAGGATGCGCACGAAATCCTGCTCGGTGAGCGGGTCGAGCTCCACCCGGATGGGAAAGCGTCCTTGCAGCTCGGGGATGAGATCGGACGGCTTGCTGACGTGGAACGCCCCGGCGGCGATGAACAGGATGTGGTCGGTCTTGACCGTCCCGTACTTGGTCGTGACGTTGGTGCCCTCGACGATGGGCAGCAGGTCGCGCTGCACGCCCTCGCGCGACACGTCGGGGCCGCGCCCGCCCTCGCGCCCGGCGATCTTGTCGATCTCGTCGAGGAAGATCATGCCTCCCTGCTCGACCCTCTGCCGCGCCTCGCGCGCCACCTGGGTGCGGTCGATCAGCTTCTCGGCCTCCTGCTGCTGCAGGATCTCGCGCGCCTCGACCACCTCGACGGACTGCTTCTTCTTGCGGCCGAACAGGCCGGGCAGCATGTCCTTGATGTTGATTCCGACCTCTTCGACGCCCTGCGGCGTGAACATCTCCAGGCTCGGATAGGCGGACTCGTCGACCTCGACCTCCACCCGCCGGTGGTCGAGCGCTCCCGAGCGCAGCTTGTCGCGGAACTTCTCGCGGGTTGCCGCCAGCTCGTCCTCCTCCTCCTCCTCCGGATCGCGCTTGAGGTAGCTGCTGATCGGCCGCGGCGGCACCAGGAGCTGCAGCAGGCGGTCTTCGGCCCGCGCCGCGGCCGCCTCGCGGACCGCCTCGCGCTTCTCTTCCTTGACCATGGTCACCGCGATCTCGACGAGGTCGCGCACCATCGACTCGACGTCTCGGCCCACGTAGCCGACCTCGGTGAACTTGCTCGCCTCGACCTTGAGGAACGGCGCCTTGGCGAGGCGCGCCAGGCGGCGGGCGATCTCGGTCTTGCCGACGCCGGTGGGGCCGATCATCAGGATGTTCTTGGGCGCGATCTCCTCGGCCATCTCGGGCGGCAGCTGCTGCCTGCGCCAGCGGTTGCGCAGAGCGATCGCCACCGCGCGCTTGGCCAGCTTCTGGCCGACCACGAACTTGTCGAGCTCGCCGACGATCTGGCGCGGCGTCATGTTTTCGAGCGTGAGGCCGACCTGCGCCTCGCTGGAGAGATGGATGGCCATGCCTAGCCTAGAGCTCCTCGAGGGTCAGCCGATCGTTGGTGAAGACGCAGATCTCTGCCGCGATCTTCATCGCCGCGCGCGCAATGTCGGGGGCGGAGAGCGAGGTGTGGCGCAGCAGCGCGCGCGCCGCCGCCAGCGCGAAGTTGGCGCCCGAGCCGATCGCCAGGACGCCGTCCTCGTCATCGGGCTGCAGCAGCTCGCCGGCACCCGAGACGAAGAAGCTGCGCTGCTTGTCGGTGACCAGCATCACGGCCTGCAACTGGCGCAGCGCACGGTCGGTCCGCCACTCCTTGGCGAGCTCGACCACCGAGCGCTCGACATTGCCGCCGAACTCCTCGAGCTTGGCCTCGAGCCGGGTGAAGAGCGCCAGCGAATCGGCGCCGCCGCCGGCGAAGCCCACCAGCACCTGCCCCTTGCCGGCCCGGCGCACCTTGCGCGCGCTGCTCTTGACCACGGTGCTGTTGTTCATGGTGACCTGTCCGTCGCTCGCCATGCACACGCTCCCCTCCCGCCGCACCAGCAGCACGGTCGTCGCGGCAAAGGTATCCATGGGCGCAGGATTGTAGCAGGGCCGCCCGAAGTCTCCGCGGCCGCCAGTCGGCGGCCCCGAGGTATGAAACGGCGCTCGCTGACTGGCGATGGCGGTCTCCAATCTATCGGATCGCCCCCCGCAACCCCTCGCGGATCCCCTTCCCGGTTCTTCGAAGCCGCCGGGTCCCTTCCCTGCGGCGCCGGGGGGGAAGGGGACGCGCTCGGGCACCAACGATTATGTCTAGGGTCGGCACAGCCAGTCGCAGCAGGGCTTAACCGCGGGCGCGGGGGTGGGCTTCGCGGTAGACGGCAAGCAGCCTCTCCACCTCGAGGTGGGTGTACTTCTGGGTGGTCGACAGCGAGCTGTGGCCGAGGAGCTCCTGGATGGTGCGCAGGTCCGCGCCGTTCTCGAGCAGGTGGGTGGCGAAGGTGTGTCGCAAAGTGTGCGGATGGACCCCGCGGGCCAGCGCCGTCCGCTCCATCCAGCGATCGATCACCCGGCGCACCGAGCGGTCGGTCAGCCGCCCGCCGCGCGCGTTGAGGAACACCGGCTCGTCGCCGACTCCGACTCCGACACCGACGCCGACGCCGACGACTGCGTGCGGGCCGGCTGGCGCGGGCGCCGCGGCGGCGGGACGCAGGTCCTCCCAGGCGGCGAGCCAGCGGCGCAACGCCTCGGCCGCCGGGCGGCCGAAAGGAACCATGCGCTCCTTGCCCCCTTTTCCGGTGACCCGCAGCACCCTGCCGCCGAGGTCAACCGCGCGCCAGTCCAGGCCGACCAGCTCGCCCACCCGCAAGCCGGTGGCGTAGAGCAGCTCGAGGATCGAGCGGTCGCGCAGCCCGAGCGGCCCCATGCCCTCGCCGGGCGCCTCGATCAGGTCCTCGACCTCTCCCGGCCGCAGGTGGCGGGGCAGGGTCTTGGCGGCTTTCGGGGTCCTCACCCCCTGCGCCGGATTGACCGCCAGCGAGCCCTCGCGGCAGGCGAAGCGAAACAGGCTGCGCAGCGCCGAGAGCGCGCGCCCCTGGCTGCGCTTGCCCAGTCCGCGGGCGGTCAGCGCCGCCAGGTAGGAGCGCACCGCAAGGGCGTCGGCGTCCTCCGGGCGCACCTGCTCCGGCGGGCGGGCGAGGAAATCGCGGGCGAGGAAGTCGTGGAAGCGCAGCAGATCCACCTCGTAGGCGCGCACCGTGTGCGGTGACAGGTTGCGCTCGGCCTGGATGTGCTCGAGGAAGCGGTGGATCAGGCGGCGCACTGGCCTCCGCTCCGGCGCAGGGCGACGCCGTTGCGTGCCGCCCAGGCGGCCAGCTCGGCCCTGGAGCGCTCGGCGTAGGCGGCGCGCCGGTCTCCCTTGCGCAGGCGTTCGTCGAGCTCGGCAAAGAGGCCGTAGTTGATGTTGGCCGGCTGGAAGTGCCTGGGATCGGACTCGGTGAGGTGGCGCGCCAGGGCGCCCAGGGCGGTGGTGGCGGGGAACGGCTCGGGCTCCGGTCCCCGCGGCTCGCCCCTCCGCCTGTCGAGAAACAGGTACAGCCCGATCGCCAGGCCGGTTGCGGCGGACTCCAGGTAGCCCTCGACCCCGGTGATCTGGCCCGCCAGGCGGATGCGGGGAGATCCTTTCACCCGGTAGAAGCTGTCGAGGTGGCTGGGGGCGTTGACGAATGTGTTGCGGTGGATCTGGCCGAAGCGGACGAAGGCCGCGTTCTCGAGGCCGGGGATCATGCGCAGCACGCGTTGCTGCTCGCCCCACTTCATGCGCGACTGAAAGCCGACCAGGTTGAGATGGCTGCGCGCCAGGTTCTCCTGGCGCATCTGGACCACGGCCCAAGGCCGCCGCCCGTCGGGCGCGGTCAGGCCGACCGGCTTCATCGGCCCGTAGCGCAGGGTGTCGACGCCGCGCCTGGCGAGCTCCTCGATCGGCAGGCAGCCTTCGAAGAAGATGGCCTTTTCGAACTCGTGCGGGGCCAGCACCTCCGCCTCGACGAGCGCGCGATGGAAAGCCAGGTAGCGCTCGCGGTCGAGCGGCGCGTTGAGGTAGTCGTCGCCTTCCCCCTTGCCGTAGCGCGACTGCCAGAACAGCCGCGATCGGTCCAGGCTCTCGGCCTCGACGATCGGCGCGATGGCGTCGTAGAAGTAGAGGTACTCGCTGCCCAGCAGCTCCTGCAGGGCGCGCGCGATCGCCGGCGAGCTCAGCGGGCCGGTTGCCACCACCACGTCGGCGCCGTCCGCGAGCCCGGTGACCTCCTCGCGCCGCAGCTCGACGAGGGGATGCGCGGCGAGGGCAGCGCCGACCCGCGCGGAGAAACGGTCGCGGTCGACCGCCAGGGCGCTCCCCGCCGGCACCGCCGCCGCCCGCGCCGCGGCGATGATCAGCGAGCCGAACGACTCCATCTCGCGCTTGAGCAGGCCGGCCGCGTGCACCGGGTCGTCGCTGCGCAGCGAGTTGCTGCACACCAGCTCGGCCAGGTCGCCCGTCTTGTGGGCCGGCGTCATCCGCACCGGCCGCATCTCGTGCAGCACCACGGGCAGGCCGCGCTCGGCGAGCTGGTAGGCGCACTCCGAGCCGGCCAGTCCGCCGCCGATGACGTGGATCGGTTCGCTCATCCGGCCCCTCCCGCCTATTATCGCAGGGGATCTGGCGGGTGAGCTACACTCGCGGCATGGACGAGCAAGCGGATGCCGGCCTGCGCAAGCACGTTCTTGCCGTCCTCGACGGCCGCAACGCCCACGCGGACTTCTCGGCGGCGATCGAAGGCGTGCCGGCGGAGCTGCGCGGCGCGAGGCCGCCCGGCGTGGAGCACTCCCTCTGGCAGCTGCTCGAGCACCTGCGCATCGCGCTATGGGACATCCTCGAGTTCAGCCGCGATCCCGCCCATGTCTCGCCGAAGTGGCCGGCGGGCTACTGGCCCGCCAGTCCCGCCCCGGCGGATGACCGCTCCTGGGATGACGCGGTGGCGGCCTTCCGCGCCGACCTCGAGGCGATGCGCCGGATTGTCGCCGATCCTGCCACCGACCTGCTCGCTCCGCTCGCCCACGGCGACGGCCAGACGGTCCTGCGCGAAGCCCTGCTGGCCGGCCAGCACAACTCCTACCACCTTGGGCAGATCGTCCAGCTCCGCCGCCTTCTCGGCGCCTGGCCGGCGTAGGGCTTCTCCGGTCGCCGCCAACGCTAAAGGGGGCCGCCCGAGCCCCGCGGCCACCGAGACCCGCCCTGCTCGTCCTCGTCTCCGAGCACGGCTACCGGCTGCCAGGCAGGCCCTTCACCACCGTAGCTACAGCGCCGTGGCGCAATACCTGGCGAGCGCCTCGATCTCCACCATGCCGCGCCCGGGGGCCGGCGCAAAGGATGGCAGCGTGCCGCCCGACTTGCAGTCCTGGGCCGCCTGGGACTGGTGGAAGAAATTGACCGCCACCTCGTGGTTGTGCTGGCTGGGCTTGGGCGGGAACGGTGAGGTGTGGCTGAAGCCGGTATAGAAGTTGTTGCCGACGTTCCCCTTGGTGGTGTAGGTGGTCGTGCCGCTGCCGTCGCCGCTGACGCCGATATTGGCATTGATGATCGTGACCCCGGCGCTCGAGGCGCTGAAGCCGCCCGAGTTGCCCGACGAGCGTGCCCACTCGGCGCCGGTGGTGCTGAGCGTGAACCCGCCGCTGCACTTGCCGCCGGTGGGCACCGACCCGCAGTCGATGGTCTGCTTCGCGCCGCCGCGGACCGGGGTGAAGATCAGCTTCGGCACCACGTTGAAGCTGGAGTCGAAGGTGCCGCCGTCGGCGGTGGAGAGAGTCACCGTGATCGTGCCCTGGCTGCTGCCGAACGACGAGTCGTAGACGTTGAGGTTGTAGGGCCCGCAGGTGCCGAGCATGAAGGAGCTCTCCGAGACCATGCTGATGGCCTCGACCTGCACCGTCCCGGTGACCCTGCTGCCGAGAGTGGGCAGGGTGATGCTGCCGGCGCGGCTGACGATGGTGTCGATCGACCCTAGCTGGCTGCTGTTGAGCGGCAAGCTCTTCAGGCTGACCACGGGCGGAGTGTAAGTGCCGCAGCCGGTGAAGACCGTGCTCAGCGGATACTGCCCGAGGTCGACCTTGGTCTGCCCGCTTCCCACCGTCACCCAGCCGTCGTCGCCTGCCGGGATGGTCACCGGCTGGGCGGCCAGCGGTCCCACGGCGGCCGCGGCCAGCAGCGCTGACGTCGCCGCCAGCGCCGCCAGGGCCGCCATGCGTCCTGCTTTGTGAATGTTCATCTCATGCCTCCTGTCCCGGCGCGGACGAATTGGTCTGCCGGTTTCCTGGTCACTGGGCCGTCGCCGTCGCGCAGTAGCCCATGGCCATGCTAGCCGGCGAGCAGCCGGCAGACTTCTCCTGAATTGCTCTTTTTCGCGGGTGTTGCGGTGGGGGGGTCTAGCCGGCGGGTTGATTGGATTGCGCCGGGTCCCTACCCGGCGCCGGGACTTTACCCGTCGCCTCGGAGTAGAAGCTCTCGCGGATGCCGGCGGCGTTCATGCGGCACATGGGCACCATCTCGCCCTTGTAGGGGAGGCGGAAGACGCAGGCCGCGAGCCGCGCCTGTCCGGCTTCGGTGCTCAGCTCGCCGGCGTCCATGAAATGATGGCTGGTCAGGGTGAAGCTGTCGATTCGTACCCGCCCGCACAGGGCGGCGAGCAGCAGGGGCAAGAAGGTGGTGCCGAGCTCGGCACGCAGCCGCTCGTCAACCCATCGCCGGAGGCGTCCGAAAAACCACCGCGGCGCGGCCGCGAGCAGGCCGGCGCCGCGCGCCGCCGCCTCGAGGGCCAGGTCGTCGCGGAAGGCCACTCCTCCCAGGCCGTGCGCGAAGAACTCGTCCATGATGGCGAGGTCGTCCGGCCGATCGCGGATGAGCTGCAGGAGCCGGGGCGGCTGGCCGGGCCTTTCGACGGCAAGCAGCGGCACGAAGCGCGTGCACTCCGGATGGCCGAAATGCAGCGGCTGGGCATCGCGCAGGTCGAGCCCGTAGCCGGCAACGGCCTTGCCGATCTCGCGCCAGAGCGCCGCCGCGCCGGCGCCGCGCAGGCCCGCTCGCGTCCTGCCCACCCGGGCGAGCGGCTGGAAGCTGATCAGGCTGAAGGCATCGCGGTTGCGCACCGTCCAGCGCACCACGTCGGCGACCTGTGGCAGGTTCTGCTCGGTGACGGTGAGGGTCATCGCGGCGCGCAGCGGCCGGCCGGTCCGCCGCCGCGCGGCGCGCAACAGGGCGGCGATCTCTTCGCGCAGCGGCATCAGCTCCAGCTCCGAGACGGGCGCCCGGTAGCCGAGGCGGCCGCGCTGGGTGATATCGATGTGGACCGAGATCTCGGTGAGCGCGCCTTCGACCATCAAGCGCTCGAGCAAGCCAGGCTGGCGGCGCAGCACGTCGCCGTGCGTCATGATCATGGGGATGACGCCGATCGAGCGGGCATGGCGCAGGATCTCGACGAGCTCCGGCAGCGGTCGCAGAGTCACCTCGCCATCGGTGATCTGGACGTTGCTTTTCGGGCCGAGGTGCCGCCGCAGCTCGTCGAGCTGGGCGAGGACGGCCGCGGTGGGCAGCGCCGGGACCTGGTTCGCCTCGCGGCCCAGGTAGCAGCCGGTGCAGGCGAAATCGCAGCGCGGCTGAACGCCGATCGTGGCCCCGCAGCCGGTCGCCTTGCGCCCCAGGCCCTGGCCGGGAAGGCGGATCGCGTGGTCGAGCTCCTGCCAGCGCCGCGCCAGGATCGCGCGCTTCGCCGCCGGCACCGGGTCGCGCAGGATGCCGAGCAGCTTACGGGCCGAGGTGCGCCGGCCGATCATCGGGAGGCGTCGTTCAGCTTCCAGTCGTAGGGATAGAAGTCGAGCTTGACCTTGCCCTTGGCGCCGGCGATGAGTTGCTGCTTGTCGGGAGGCAGGTACTTGCGGACGAAAGCGACACGTCCGGTCTCTCCGGATCCGCCGGGTCCCTGCCCGGCGAGGGGCCACTTCTCGAAGTCGCCGGCGAACCAGTCCAGGATCTTGGTCACGTGCAGGACGACGGTCTCGCCGTCCTTGTCGACCTTGACTCCCAACCTGGGGTCGTTCAGAAACTTGCGCGCCTGGTCGTCGAGCTGCTCGTCGATGCGCGCCCCTACATAGGCTTCGGGGCGGATCGGCGGACAGCTCGCGGCGGCGCAGTTGATCGCGAAATGGATGCGTAGATCTTTGAATCCCTCGCGGATCTTGACGTTTTCGATGTCGTTGAGCGACGTCGCGCCCCCCTTCACCTGAACCGAAGGTTTCTTGAAGACGTTCAGCCGGATGATCGGATCGGTCGAGATGTCGCGGATCGACTTGACGGGGTAGTGATCGACGACGATGCCGACCACCGAGATGTTGTAGAGGTTGATCCAGTAGGCAAGCTGGTCCTTGGCCGCCAGCGGCTTGACGTCCACCGCGGCCATGCGGCGGCGCAGATCGGCGAGCGCGCCCGCATCCCTGGTCTTCAGGCCCCTGTAGTCCATGCCGCGCGCGGGGTCGTAATAGCGCGCCAGGAGCGCGTTCCAGGCCGCGTAGTCGGGAACGCCGCTCGAGGGCGGCGCGGGTCCTGAGGGTGGCGGGGCCGCATCGCCCGCGGCGAGCGGCGGCGCGCCGGCGAGCAGCAGCGGAAGGACGGCGGCGAGCAGCACAAGGATCATTTTCATGTCTGGCCTACGCATCTCCGTGGGGAGCGGATGACCTGGCCTCGGGATGGTCCCGGTGCGGCGGGCCGCCCTGCGGCGGCAGGACCGTCGAGTGCCGCAGGTAAGCGCCATAGGTCCACAGCGGCACGGTGCGCAGGCAGCCGAGGAGCTCGCGCATCATCGCCAGGTGGGCGGGCGCGCCTACTTTCCACCCTGTCTTGTCGATTTTGGAGCGGTGGCGCAGTCCGGCAAGGACACGAATCGCGCTCGGCAGGCGGCCGCGGGCGACCACCTCGTTGATCATGATCTCGATGCGGAATCCGTTGCGCCTGCCGGGCGGAATGGCCTCGAACACCTCCCGCCGCAGCGCCCGCAGCCCGGTGATCGGCGGCAGGCGCAGGAAGACCGGATTGCGCAGCGGACCGTAGTCGACGATGCCGAGCGAGAGCGCGGCGGCGCCCTCCAGCACCGGACCGGCCAGGGCCGCGAAGTGGGCCGGCCGCGAGCCCAGGATGTCGGCATCGAAGAACACAAGCACCGGGCTCGCGGTCGCGGCGACCCCGCGGGCGAGGGCGCGCCCCTTGTCTCCGCTCGCCGCGGCCGCCGCAGCGGACGCGATCACCCGCGCGCCCGCCGCCGCGGCCGCCGCCGCCGTGCCGTCGGCCGATCCGTCGTCGACCACGACCACTTGTCTGACCCCGGGAGCGGCAAGGGCCGCGCGCACGACCGCCCCGACCGTCGATTCCTCGTTACGGGCCGGTATCACCACGTCATAGCCGGGCACGGGCCAATCGTACAGCAGGAGGTTCGGTTAAGATCCGCCCCTGTGCGCGAACCGGCACCAGGCTTTTCGCGGGCCCGTGCCGGCGAGAGCCAGGCCCCGCCGGCCGCCCGCCGACTCCGCGCTTGCACGAGGGCCCGCCGATGACCTCCGAGGCCGTCTCGGCGGCCGCGGCGACGCGTCCCGCGGAGAGCACGCCCAATCCCTGGCTGATCGCCATGGTCGTCGTGCTCTCCACCTTCATGGAGGTGCTCGACACCAGCATCGCCAACGTGTCGCTGCCGCACATCGCCGGCAGCCTGGCGGCGACCCCCGAGGAGAGCACCTGGGTGCTGACATCGTACCTGGTCGCCAACGCGGTGGTGCTGCCGCTCTCCGGGTGGTTCTCCAACATGTTCGGGCGCAAGCGCTTCTACATGACTTGCGTGGTCCTCTTCACCATCAGCTCCTTTCTCTGCGGCCTGGCGCCGAGCCTCCCTTTGCTGATCTTCTTTCGCATCCTCCAGGGGCTGGGCGGGGGAGGGCTGCAGCCGAGCTCGCAGGCGATCCTCGCCGACACCTTCCCGCCGGAGAAGCGAGGCATGGGTTTCTCGGTCTACGGCATGGCGGTGGTCTTCGCTCCGGCCATCGGGCCGACGCTCGGCGGCTGGATCACCGACAACCTGAACTGGCGCTGGATCTTCTACATCAACGTCCCGGTGGGAGTGGTCTCGTTCCTGCTCACCTCCCGCCTCATCGAGGACCCGCCCTACCTGGTCAAGCGCGTGCAGGAGCTGCGCGGCAAGCTGCGCATCGACTACGTCGGGATCGGCCTGCTCACCCTCGGCCTGGGCACCCTGCAACTCGTCCTCGACAAGGGGCAGGAGGAGGACTGGCTGGGCTCCCGGCTGATCGCCTGGAGCATCGCGGTGGCGGTCGCCTCGCTCGCCGCGGTGATCTGGTGGGAGCTGCGCATCGTCAACCCGATCGTCGACCTGCGGCTGTTCCGCGAGCCGAACTTCGCCATCTCCAACGTCCTCATGTTCGGCCTGGGCTTTGCCCTGTTCGGCAGCACGGTCCTGGTGCCGCAGTTCTTGCAGACCCTCCTGGGCTGGACCGCCACGCAAAGCGGCGAGGTGCTGTCACCCTCCGGCATCATGGTCTTCTTGATGCTGCCGCTCACCGGCATGCTGGTCAACAGGGTCCAGGCGCGCTACATGATCCTCTTCGGGCTGCTGGTCGCGGCGGTGTCGCTGTGGCTGACCGCCAGCATCAGCCTGGGCGTCGATTACTCCACCATCACCGTCTTCCGCATGATCCAGGGGGTGGGCCTGGCCTTCCTCTTCATCCCCATCAGCACGACCGCCTTTTCACGCCTGCCGCCGGAGAAGAGCAATGCCGCCTCGGCGCTCTTCAACTTGCAGCGCAACCTGGGGGCGAGCTTCGGCATCGCGGCGGTCACCACCCTGGTATCGCGGCAGGCGCAGGTGCACCAGGCCCAGCTGGTCAAGAACGTCACGGCCGGAAGCTCGCAGTACCAGAACCTGATCGCCGGCCTCGCGCAACGCCTGGCGCAGGCCGGCTCGAGCACCTACCAGGCGGGCCGCCAGGCCCAGGCCATGGTCGCCCGCATGGTGGCGCAGCAGGCCGGCGCGATGGCCTACCTGGACGCCTTCCGCTTCGTCGCGGTCTGCTGCCTCGTCATGATCCCGCTCTGTTTCTTCATCAAGCAGGTACGGCTCCGCCCGGGGCCGATCCACATGGAGTAGCTCTGCGATGATCAAGACCGGTTGTGTCACCGCCGTCGCCCTGCTGGCCGCCGCCCTGCTGGCCGCCGCCCCGCTCGCCGCGCAGGCCGCTCCCGGCCCCTATCCCGGCATCACGCTGGGCTCGGTGGCTACGCCGCGGCCGGCCCCGCCAGCGCCGGGAACGATCGTCGGCCAGAACCAGAGCTCCTTCCAGGGCAGCGTGCCGCAAGGCGAGGCCACCGCCGAGGAGCTGCGGCTCTCTCTCGACGATGCGCTCGCGCGCGGGCTGCGCTTCAACCTGGGCCTGATCGGGCGCGATCTCGACAGCCGCGTGGCGCAGGCGCAGCGCCTGCGCGCTCTCTCCAGCCTGCTGCCGCAGATCGCGGCGCGGGTGCGGCAGTGGAACGGCTCGCTCAGCCTGGTGACCTTCGGGTTCAAGTTCCCCGGCGCTCCCGAGGTCATCGGCCCGTTCAGCTACCAGGACGCGCGGGTCAGCCTCACCCAGAACGTCCTCGACCTCGAGGCACTGCGCAACTACCAGTCGGCGCGCGAATCGCAGCGCGCCGCCGAGCTGACGCTGCGCGACGCTCGCGACACGGTGGTGGTCGTGGTGGGCAGCGTCTACTACCAGGTGGCGGCGAGCACGGCACGGGTCGACACCGCGCGCGCCCAGCTCGACGCCTCCCGCGCGCTCGACCAGCAGGCCGCCGACCGCCTCAAGTCGGGCCTGTCGCCCGCCATCGACTCTCTCCGCGCCACGGTGCAGCGCCATACCGACGAGCAGCGCCTGGCGGTGGCGCAAGCGGCGCTGGAGAAAGACAAGCTGACGCTGGCGCGCGTCACCGGGCTGCCACTCGGGCAGCGCTTCGCGCTGACCACCCAGGTGCCCTTCGCGGCCTGGAGCGGACCGGACGAAGGAGCGGCGTTGCGGCTCGCCTACCAATCACGCAACGACCTCAAGAGCGCAGATGCCGCCCTGCGCGCGGCCGAGCTTGCAAGGGCCGCCGCCGTCGCCCAGCGCTTCCCGGTCCTGGCAGTTGACGCCGACTACGGCCGCGTGGGCAAGAACTTCGCCAACACCGACGGCACCTTCACGGTCGCCGCCGGCGTCTCGGTGCCGCTCTTCACCGGCGAGCGGATCGCCGCGGCGGTGGCGCAGGCCGATGCCACGCTCGAGCGCCGGCGGTCGGAGGTCGCCGACTTCAAGGGCCGCGTCGATTACGAGGTGCGCACCGCCTTCCTCGATATGCGGGCCGCCGAGACCTCGGTCGAGGTGGCGAGGAAGAACATCGATCTCGCCGAGCAGACGCTGGCGCAGGCGCGCGACCGCTTCGCCAATGGGGTGACCAGCAACCTGGAGGTGGTGCTGGCGGAGTCCGACGTGGCCGCGGCGCACGAGAACTTCATCGCCAGCCTCTTCTCCCACAACTTTTCCAAGCTGACGCTGCTGCGCGCCATGGGCCTGGCCGAGCAAGGTGTCAAGCAGTTCCTGAGCGGACCGGCCGGTGTTCCGCCGCCCGGTTGACTCGGCGGGACACGATTTGAGCGACTAGTGTCCAGCTCGGTTAAGCGAGCTGGACACCGGGGGAGGCGAGGAGCAGCCATGGCACAGGACAGCGGAACGCAGGGTGCGGGGCAACCTCCGGCAAGCACGGCCGGTGGCGGGCAGGCGAGCACGCGCGCGGGCCAGGCGGCGCCAGCGGCTGCGACTCCGCGGCGAGGGATGCCGCGGCGGGTCCGCCTGATCCTCCTGGTCGCGGCCGTGGCGGTAGTGGCCGGGGCGCTCCTCTACTGGCTGCACGCGCGCCAGTACGAGGACACCGACGACGCCCAGCTCGACGGCCACATCCACCCGATCAGCGCGCGGATCAACGGCACGGTGATCGCGGTCAACCCGGAGGTGAGGGAGAACCATTTCGTGGCCGCCGGCACGGTGCTGGTGCAGATCGATCCGGCCGACTACCAGGCCGAGCTCGCCCGCGCCCAGGCCGATCTGGACCGCGTGCGCGCGGCCGCCGCCGCCTCGCAGGCCGACATCCCGGTCATCTCGGCCAACGCGACCGGCCAGCTCGCGGCGGCCCAGGCGGGGCTGGCCGGGGCCCGGCACGCTGTCGACACCGAGCGCGCCAACCTGCGGGCCGCCCTGGCCAAGGTGCAGCAGGCGCAGGCCCAGTTCCACCGCGCCGAAGACGACCGGAAACGCTACGCCGCCCTGCTCGACAAGCAGGAGATCTCGCGCTCCGAGTACGAGCAGCGCGCGACCGACGCGCGCAACGCCCAGGCGGCTCTGGAGGCGGCCCAGGCCGACGCGGTCGCGGCCGAGAACCGGGTCGCCCAGGCAGAGAGCCGGGTGGCCGAGCAGGAGGCCAACCTGGTGAAGGCGCGCACCGCGCCGCAGCAGATCAGCGAGGCGCAGCAGAAGTCCACCTCGGCCGGCGCGGAGATGGCACGGGCGCAGGCGCAGCTCGAGACGGCGCGGTTGAACCTCTCTTACACGCGCATCGTGGCCCCGGTCTCCGGCATCGTCGGACGCAAGAGCGTGGAGGTGGGACAGCGCGTCCAGCCGGGACAGGAGCTGCTCACCATCGTCCAGCTCGACGACATCTGGGTGACGGCCAATTTCAAGGAGACGCAGCTGCGCCTGATGCATCCCGGCCAGCCGGCGACCATCCACGTCGACGCCTACGGGCGCGACCTCGAGGGGCACGTCGAGAGCATCGCGCCGGCGACCGGCGCCCGCTTCAGCCTCCTGCCGCCCGAAAACGCGACCGGCAACTTCGTCAAGGTCGTCCAGCGCCTGCCCGTGCGCATCCGCATCGACAGCCCGCAGGATCCGGACCACCCCCTGCGCCCCGGCATGTCCGTCGAGGCCACCGTCAAGGTAAGGTAGGGGCTTTATTAGGTACTAGCGACCGCGTCTTCGTACCCGCAGTCTTTGGTATTGCAGACCAGGCGGGGGCCGGTCTTCTTGGAGGATTTCTCGACGAGGAAGGCGGCGCCGCAGTCGGGGCAGGGCTTGGCGACAGGGCGGTTCCACAGGGCGAACTTGCAGTCGGGGTAGCGGTTGCAGGAGAAGAAGGTCTTGCCGCGGCGCGAGCGCTTCTCCTCGATCTGGCCCTCGCCGCACTCGGGGCAGGCGACGCCGGTCGGCTTGGCCGGCTCCGGCTGGGGGCCAATCTTGCGGATGCCCTTGCACTCGGGATAGCCGGTGCAGCCGTAGAAGGTGCCGAAGCGGCTGCGGCGCAGCATCATCGGCCGCCCGCACTCCTCGCAGGCTGGGATTTCCGCCTCGCTCGCGACCGCGCCCCCGGCGTTGTCTGAGCCAGCTGAGCCAGGGCCCGCCGCGCCGGCTGAGCCGTCGCGCCCCGGGCCGCCGTCGCCGTGCGCTCCCGGCGTGGACGCCGCGGCGGGGGCCGGCTGGAGGTCGCGGGTGTACTTGCAGGTCGGATAGTTGCTGCACCCGACGAAGGTGCCGTAGCGGCCGAAACGCATCAGGAGCTGCCCGCCGCACTCGGGACAGGTCTCGTCGAGCGGCACGCCGTCGCGCTTGACGTTGGGCATCTGCCGATCGGCGGTTTTCAGATCGCGGCTGAACTTGCGGTCGAAGTCGGCCACCGCTTTCTTCCAGTCGAGCTCCCCTTCCTCGATCTGGTCGAGCTGCAATTCGAGCGCGGCCGTGTAGCCCTCGTTGAGGATGTCGTGGAAGCCTTTCTGCAACATGTCGTTGACCAGGCGCCCGAGCGGTGTGGGGTTGAAGCGCCCATCCTTCTTCTCGCTGTAGTCGCGGTCGGTGAGGGTGGCGAGGATCGAGGCGTAGGTGGACGGCCGGCCGATCCCGTTCTCCTCGAGCGCCTTGACCAGGGTCGCCTCGCTGTACTGGGCGGGCGGCTGAGTGAACTTCTGCTCGCTGGTCGCCTCGAGCAGCCGCAGCACGTCCCCCTCGCCCAGGGGCGGCAGGGTCGCGCCGTTCTCGTCGGCCACGGAGGCTTCGTCTTCCTCGCCGCCAGACTCGCCGGGTGCGGCGGGCGGCTCCTGATACACCGCCAGGAAGCCTGGCCTCTTGAGCACCCGCCCGGCGGCGCGCAGCGTGTAGGGGCCGCACTCGACGTCGACCTGGGTGACGTCGAAGACCGCGGGCAGCATCTGCGAGGCGATGAAGCGGTCCCAGATCAGCTTGTAGAGCTTCCATTCGTCGGGCTTGAGGTAGTCCTTCACGGCTTCCGGCGGCAGGTCCAGGTTGGTGGGCCGGATCGCCTCGTGGGCATCTTGCGCGTCCTTCTTGGAGCGGTAGCGGTTGGGCTCGCCGGGCAGCGCTTCGGCTCCGTAGGCGGCGGCGATGTGCTCGCGCGCCGCGGCGAGCGCCTCCTCGGCCACGCGGGTCGAGTCCGTGCGCATGTAGGTGATCAGGCCGAGCGCGCCGCGGTCGCCGATCTCGCGCCCTTCATAGAGGCCCTGCGCGACGGCCATCGTGCGCTTGACCGAGAAGCCGAGGCGGGCTGCCTCCTGTTGCAGGCGGCTGGTGATGAAGGGCGCGCCGGGCTTCTGCTGCGACTCTTTGCGCTCGACGGCGGCGACGACGAAGCTCCCGCCCTGGAGGTCGCGGACGATCCTGGCCGCGGTCTCGCCGTCGCCGACCACGGCCTTCTTGCCGGCGATGCGGTGCAGGCGGACGCCGAACGGCGGCGGCTGGGCGGCCGCCAGCCTGGCACCGAGGTTCCAGTACTCCTGGGTCTGGAAGGCCTCGATCTCGGCCTGCCGGTCGCAGACCATCTTGAGCGCGACCGACTGCACGCGCCCGGCCGAAAGCCCCTGCTTGACTTTCTCCCAGAGGAGGGGAGAGAGCCGGAAACCCATCAAGCGGTCGAGGAGGCGCCGCGCCTGCTGCGCATCGACTTTCTTGTAGTCGATGGTGCTCGGGTGCTCGAGTGCATGGAGGACGGCGCGCCGCGTGATTTCGTTGAAGGTGACGCGCCGGACGTCGCCGGGCTCCTTGCCGAGGACTTCGGAGATGTGCCAGGCGATGGCTTCGCCTTCGCGGTCGGGGTCGGGCGCCAGGTAGACGGTCTCGGCTTTGGCGGCGGCCTGGCGGAGTTTCTTGACGATGTCTTTCTTGGCCGCGAGGATTCCGTAAAGGGGCTCGTAGCCCGGGCCGATGCCCATGTCCTTCTTGACCAGGTCGCGGATGTGCCCGACCGAAGCCTCGACGGCGTACTGGCTGCCGAGGAACTTCTTCAAGGTCCTGGTCTTGGCGGGGCTTTCGACGATGAGCAGTTTTTTGGCCACGGTGCTTACCAACGCCGGATGGCGCGTCCTTTATTTCTTGCGGGCTGCGGGCGCGAGTGAGCAATGCGTGCCGGGCGCGCCGGCTGCGAGTCGGAGGGCGGACACTACCATCGGCCCTCGGTCGTCGCAAGCAGGCGACATCTCAGGTCCTCACGTAGACGGCGCCGGGAAGGCGTCTGATCAAGCCCTCGAGCTCGAGCTCGAGGAGGGCGCCGAGGATGGCGTCGATGGGGGCGCCGGCTTCGGCGGCGATGGTCTCGGGATTGCGGAAGGCGCCGGGTGGGATGGCGAGAAGGGTGCGGCCGGCGAGGCCGGGCGGCGGGGGAGCGCTGAAGGGAGGCGAGGGGACGTTGGGTTGCGGGTTGGGCGGAGGATGGGAATCGAAAGCGTCCTGAGCGTCCTGAGCGTCCTGAACGTCCTGAGCAATGGCGGGCGGGGAGGCGGAAGCGGACGCCGATGCGACACCGAGCCAGTCGAGGATCTCTCGCGGGTGGTGGATGGCGATGGTGTGCTGCCAGATGGGATCGCCAGGGGGCGATGGGCCGTCGCCGGGGACCAGAGAGGCGGCGAAGACGGGGCGGCCGAGTCGGAGGGTCTGGCGCACGGTAAGCAGGGTGCCGGGGCCGGCGGCGGTGGGGACGACGAGGGTGGCGCTGGCGAGGGCGGCGATGACGCGGTTGCGGGTGGGGAAGTGCCAGCGGCGCGGGCCGGCGCCGCATGGGAACTCGCTCAGCAGCATGCCCTGGCGCGCGATCTCTTGCGCCAGGGCGGCGTGGCCGCGCGGGTAATCGACGTCCAGGCCGCAGCCGAGGACTGCCACCGTCCGCCCCTCGGGTAGAGCCAGGGCGCCGCGGTGGGCCGCGGCGTCCATGCCGCTCGCGAGCCCGGAGACGACCGTCACGCCGGCTTCGGCAATGGCGCGCGCGAACCGCTCGCACACGGCGCGGCTGCGCGCGTCCACGCGACGCGACCCCACGACGGCGACCGCGGGCCCCGCCGGCATCTCGCCCCTCGCCACCAGCACCGGCGGCGCCTGGCGCAGCAGCGCCAGGGGCGCCGGGTAACCCCGCTCGCGGAAGGTCACGATCCTTGCTCCGTGCCGTGCCGCCGCCGCGCTCTCGCGCTCCGCGATCTCCCGCGCCCGCTCGACGATCGCCACGGCCCTGCGCAGGGGAGCGCTGGGCACTCCGATCGCCGCCGCCATCAGCTCGATGCCCTCGTCTCCTTGCAACCCGGCCCAGCTCGCGCGCTCCGCCGCCAGCCGATATACCGCCGCCCGCGGAATCTCTGCCTGGGCATTGAGCGCGATCAACAGCTCCCGCTCGGACGGCTGACCGGCCATGTCCCCTCCCTTTCCCCCATGGCCTGACCGAGTGTCGCCCTCCTCCCTGATCTCTATAGACGCCAACGAATGCGCGGATCACGGCAGTGGAGAGGTGTCCGTGCCACCGTGCCACCGCTCCCCGGCGCGGTTCTGACGAGTCTCTGACGCCCGGCCGCGCCCGGCCCCGGTCCCGGCCCCGGGGTTGTGTATACTGTCCCCTCTCGGGAATTCGTTCCCCGCTGTGGAGTCCACGCTGATGCGCCACACCAAGCGCGCCGCCTTCATCGTCCTCTCTTGCTGCGCCACTCTGGCGGGAGCTTGCAGCGCCAACAGCGGCAACAGCCGCAACGGCCAGTCCGCCGCCGAGCTCAAGTTCGGCGTCGACATGGCGCGCCGCGGCCTGTGGAGCGAGGCGCTGTTCCGCTTCCACGAGGCCGAGCTTTCCGATCCGCAGAACCCGCACGTGCAGAACAACCTCGGGGTCGCGTACGAGGCGTCGGGCAACTTCGACCGCGCGCTCGAGCATTACAAGCGCGCGCTCCAGCTCTCCCCGAACAACCGCGAGGTACGCTCCAACTACGCCCGTTTCGTCGAGTTCTACCAGAGCTTCAAGAGCCCGGAGAAAGGCGCCAAGCCGACCGCCTTCGGCAAGCTCAAGTCCGCCCCCGCCGGCACGCCGCCGCCCGCCTCCGGCCAGCCCACGGGCCGCCGCGGCAACCCTCCGGAAGAGCCAGGCGGCGCCGCCAGGCCTCCGGGCGGCCCGACCGACTTCCCCCCGCCGCCCAGCAGCCCGCCCCCCGCCGCCAACCCGCCGCCCGGCAGCCCGCCCCCCGCCGCCAACCCGCCGCCGGCGGTGCCGCCGCCGGCGGCGGCGATCGGCGGCATGGACGGCATCCGGCGCGGTGCCGGGCCGCTTTGAACGGAGACGCGCACGTGAGGCACAAGCGTTCCTGTCTTTTCGCCCTCCTGCTCGCGAGCGTGGCGGCGGCGCCCGCCCTGGCCTCTTCGGTCGAGGTGAAGCTCAAGCTGCCGCAGCGCGCACGGCTCAACCTGCAGGGGCGCAAGTCGCTCGCGGTCACTTCTTTCATGGTCGTCAGCAAGGAGGGCGAGGGCAAGGTCCAGGGCAAGACGGTCGACGTACAGAAAGAGTTCGGCCGCTATCTGCTCAAGGTCCTGCGCCGCGAAACCGAGCTCAAGGTGAGCGAAATCGGCCCGGTCGATTTTCCCACCTACGATCTCGAGCAGCTCAGCCTGCGGACCGATTTCTGGCGCGCCCTGGGGGAGCGGACGCAAGCCGATCTGATCTTGAGCGGCGCCATCGACTTCGACGTCCAGGACCGCACCGGCTACCGCACCGAGGAGTACATCTCGCCGTTCAACGGCCAGCCCTATTACCGGCAGGTGCTGGTCGAGCAGACCGGATTTCAGTACGACATCCTGCTGCAGGTCTATGACGGCAAGACCGGGGCGCTGCTCTATCAGGACAACTTCAAGGATTTCCAGAATTTCCAGGGCCAGAACGCCGATCCCCTGGCTGGCATGTTCGAGAACCTGGCGTCCCTCCAGGACCGCATCATCAACGTCTTCACCCAGAAAGAGGTCGAGGCGAGCCGCATCCTGTTCACCCAGTAGGGAGCAAAGGAGGTCTCGTTGACCCGTTCATCCGATCGCCCCCATTGCCCAGGCAGGCGCCTCCGCCGCGGCGGCCACTTCCTCTCGCCAAGCTCCTCCCCACAGCCGGCAAGCATCTTAGTTGCCGCCGGTGGACTGCCCCGGGGCATGAAACAGTACTGCGATGTGGCGGTGGAGAACTCCTCGAAGCATCTATCGGATCTCCCCCCGCAACCCCTCGATCCCCTTCCCACCCCTCCGGGGGGGAAGGGGACGCCCCCGCCCTCTCGGGGCAGGAGTTGTGTTCCAGGCCGGCCTCGCGCCGGCGGCCAGTCCCGGCTCGCGCGCTGCCTGCTCGTCCTCGCGGCCCCTTTCCTGTTCCAAGGGGCGCTCGCTCCGCTTCACGGGCAGGAGCAGTTCGGGCCCGCGGTGCAGGGCTACGGCTTCGGCCAGAACAAGATCGCCTACCGGGAGTTCAAGTGGAGCATCTATCACTCGCCGCACTTCAACGTCTATTTCTATCCTGAGGAAGAGGCGCAGCTGCAGAAGATCGTGTCGTTCGCCGAGAGCGCCTATGACGACGTCTCGCGGTTCTTGAACTTCCAGATCAAGGACCCGGTGCCGCTCATCTACTACGCCACCCATTCCGCGTTCGAGCAGAACAACGTCATCCTCGATTTCATCCCGGAAGGACTCGGCGCCTTCGCGGTGCCGGCGCGCTTCCGCATGATCTTGCCGATCGACGAGCCCGACCCCAAGCTCATGGCGCTCATCCGCCACGA
The DNA here is from genome assembly GCA_035544895.1 of Thermoanaerobaculia bacterium. Classification (GTDB taxonomy): domain Bacteria; phylum Acidobacteriota; class Thermoanaerobaculia; order Multivoradales; family UBA5704; genus JASLEW01. The sequence continues at coordinate 37,036 of DASZZM010000093.1, read as the reverse complement.
GCTGACGCACATCTTCCAGTACCACATTCTGTTCCAGGCGAGCCTCGCCAAGGCGCTGGCGACCTCGCCGCCCCAATGGTTCATGGAAGGCATGGCGAGCTTCGTCGGCAAGGACGAGGTGCCCCGCGACCAGATGTACCTGCGCGACGCGGTGGTCAACGACAACATTCCCTCGGTGACCAAGTCGGGGGTCGAGGGATTCCTCGCCTACCGCTTCGGCCACGCCGTCTTCGACTTTATCGAGGAGAGGTGGGGGCACGAAGGCTTCCTCGATTTCATCTACGAGACTCGCAACACCATCGGCTCGCGCGTCGACCGTGCGGTCAAGCGCACCTTCAAGATGGATCCGCAGGACTTCGACGCCGAATTCCGGCGCTGGCTGCGCAAGAAGTACCTGCCGCAGCTGGTCGCCACCGGCGAGCCCGGCGATTTCGGGCGCGTCTTCCGCATCAAGGACCAGACCAGGACGTTCGAGATCTCGCCCTCCGCCTCCCCTTCGGGCGACCTGGTCGCCGCCTTCAGCGCCTACCGCGGCAAGATCGACGTGGTGCTCTTCGACGCCAAGAAGCGCACCTTCATCCGCAACCTGACGCGCGGCTATTCGAGCAAGTACCAGTACCTGGTCGCCCAGGAGCTCGAGCTCGGGCGCGACCTCGGGCGCGACCTCGCCTTCTCGCCGGACGGCAACACCATCGCCGTCTTCGCCAAGCGCGAGAAGGGGCGCAGCCTGCTCCTGCTCGACGCGCTGCGCGGCGGCATCAAGCGCATCGTCGACATGGACCAGATCGAGCAGCAGCTCGCCCCGGCCTGGAGCCCGGACGGCAAGAAGATCGCTTTCTCCGGGGACAAGGACGGCAAGTTCGACATCTTCCTGCTCGACCTCGACTCGCAGACCATCACCAACCTCACCAACGACGAGATCTTCGACGGCGCCCCCGCCTTCTCGCCCGACGGCAAATCGATCGCCTTCGTCTCGGTGGTCGGCGCCGCCGGCCGCGCCAAGATCTTCCGCATGGACCTCGACAAGCCGGGCCAGCGCATCCCGGTGACGACCGGCGACACCAACGAGAACGACCCCATCTACTCGCCCGACGGCAAGCGGCTCTACTTCACCTCGGACAAGGGCAACCGGGACAACGTCTACTCGATCGACCTCGCCACCGGCGAGATGCGCCAGTACACCAACGTGGTCACCGGAGCCTTCATGCCGACGGTGCTGAAGGATGCCGCCGGCGAGGAGAAGATCGTCTACACCGGCTACTGGAAAGGGGTGATGGACCTGTACGTGGCGGGGACCGGAGAGCCGGTGGCCAAGGAGACGGTCGTCCTGGCGTCGGCGCCGGTCGCCGAGAAGCAGCCCCACTTCGAGCCCGACATCCAGGTCAACCTCGATCCGAGCAACCGCGGCAAGTACGGCCGCTTCAAGTTCTTCGTCGAGGGCGCCGACAGCTACGTCGGCGTCGACACCAACCAGACCTACGTGGGGCGCGTCCTGCTGTCTTTTTCCGACTACCTGGGCGACAAGCGAATCATTGCCGACCTCTCCGCGGTCTCGAGCTTCGCCAACTTCAACTTCATCTACGCCGACCTGAGCCACCGCCTGAACTGGCAGGTCCAGGTCTTCGACGACCGCACTTTCTTCATCGGCCAGGATGCCATCACCGGCAGGCTCATCCGCGGCCGCTCGGTCTTCCAGGAGACCGGCGCCGTGGGCTCGATCATCTATCCGCTCTCCTTCTACCACCGCGCCGAGATCGGCGTCGGCTACATGCTGCGCAAGATCGACTTCCAGGACTTCGTGGTCGACCCCGCCACCGGCCAGCCCATCCCCACGATCGTTCCCAGCAAGGACAACTTCCCGATCGTCCAGGCGGCCCTGGTCGGCGACTCGGGACAATACGCGATCTACGGCCCCATCGCGGGCCGGCGCTGGCGCATCAACGGCCTCTACGGCCCGAGCGTCAGCGGCGGCGGGACGCTCTACACCAGCGCTTCGGTCGATGCGCGGCAGTACATCCCGGTGACCCTGCGCAGCAACCTGGCCGTGCGCGTCTTCGGCGGTGTGAGCGACGGCAAGCGGCCGACTCCCTTCTACTTCGGCGGCATCGACACCATCCGCGGCGTGGATTTCCGCTCGCTCGTGGGCGATCGCGCCTTCTTTGCCAACGTCGAATACCGCTTCCCGCTGATCGACGTGCTGGCGACGCCGGTGCTCGGGTTCCGCGGCATCCGCGGCAACATCTTCTTCGACGTCGGGGGCGCCTGGTTCCACAAGTTCCAGAAGTTCACCTTCTACGACTCCAAGAACGGCCGGCTGAAGGACGCCGTCGCCGCCTACGGCTGGGGTTTCACCTTCAACTTCTTCGGCCTCGAGCTCAACTGGGACTTCGCGCGCCCCTGGGACTTCAAGCAGTCCCAGAAGATCCGCACGGACTTCTGGGTCGGGTATAGGTTCTAGAACGAAACTCGTTGATGCGCGAGAGGGTGGGGGCGTCCCCTTCCCCCCCGGAGGGGAGGGAAGGGGATCGAGGGGTTGCGGGGGGCGATCCGATAGATGCCTTAAGTAGGCCTCGATCGTTAAATCGCAGCGCCGTTTCAATTGATTCCTTGTCGCTCGCGCGGCAGGAGGGATAGGATCTCGTCGATTTATGCTCATCGAGGTCCTCGGAGGTTACGGGGGCGACAGCCCCGAATGCCGGACGACGTGCCTGTTGATCAATGGCACGATCGCGCTGGACGCCGGATCGCTGTCGCACGCCCTTTCGATCGAGCGGCAGGTCGGCGTGCGCTCGATCCTGCTCAGCCACTCGCACATCGACCACACCAACTGCCTGCCCTTCTTCATCGAGAACGTCTATGGAAAGGGCGACAAGGCGATCGACCTGTATGCCTCGGCGGCCACGATTTACGCGGTCCGCAAGTATCTGTTCAATAACGATACGTGGCCCGATTTCACTCGGCTGCCCAATCACCTGCTGCCGGCCATCCGCTTCCACGAGCTGGAGGCCGAGCGGCCCCTGGTCCTCGACGGGGTGAGCTTTACGCCGATCGCGGTGGATCACCTGATCCCGACGGTCGGGTTCCTGATCGAGCAGGACGGGGCCGCGGTGCTGTGGTCGAGCGACACGGGGCCGACCACGCGCCTGTGGGAGATCGCCAACACGACGCCGAGCCTCAAGGCCCTGTGTATCGAGACGAGCTTCGACAACGCCCTCCAGGAGATCGCGGACATCTCGCTGCACCTCACCCCGCAGACCCTCGAGAGGGAGCTGGCGAAGCTGCACCGCAAGGTGCCGATCCTGCTCCACCACCTCAAGCCCCCGTGCATCGACCGCATCCACCAGGAGGTCCGCAAGCTGCACAATGCCGACGTGCACTTCCTCGAGCAGGGGAAGGGGTACCGGTTCTAGGCAGGTAGCGGGCGCGTTGGCGCGCGAGGGGATTCCTTCTCTTCGGGCGGCGTGAACGGTAGTGGGCCGCCGGAGGTCCCCCGCAGGGTCCCCTTTCGCGGCGGCTCGCAGCACCCAATAGGTTCGGCTAAACACTACCGAGCCGCCAGCGAAAGGGGACCCTGCGGGGGACCTCCGGCGGCCGCCTTACCGCTGGTGGCTTCGGAGGGGGAGGTGAGTCCGAGGCACTACCAGAGTTCGTGCTTCGGGTCCGGGGGTCCACAATGGATGGTGGTTGGCGGGCGGTTGGGGATCTGGCGGTGGGAGGGCGGAGGTGATACCTTTGGAGGCGGTGGCGCCTCCTCTTTCTGACTTGGTGCAGGCGGGTTCTCCTCCAGGGCTGCTGGGTGGGGAGCAGATTGCGTTGGACTTCTGGGGCGGGGGGGCGGTGGCGGCCGGGGAGGGGGCGCGGTTGGCGGCTCCGGCGCGGGTGGCGAAGCCGGCGATGCGGGTGGGGGTGCTGGGGTCGGGGAGCGGGGGGAATGGGATCGTGGTGGAGTCGGGGAGCAGGCGGATCGTGATCGATGCGGGGTTCTCGAGCCGGGAGATGGGGAAGAGGTTGGGGCGGCTGGGGGTGGAGCTGGGGAGCATCGGGGCGCTAGTGATCACCCATGAGCATGTGGATCATTGCCGGGGGGCCGGGCGGTTCGCGCGGCGGCTCCGGCTGCCGGTGTTTGCCACGGCGGGGACGCTGGGGGGCGTGGGACTGGGAGAGGAGGAGGCGCGGGGAGCCACGGTCCTGCGGTCGGGGGAGCCTTGCGAGGTGGCGGGGTTTCTGGTCGAGCCGTTCCTGCTGCCCCATGACGCGCGGGAGCCGGTCGGGCTGGTGATCGAGGACGCCTCGGGATGCCGGCTCGGCCTGGTGGCGGATTGCGGCAGCCGCAGCCACCTGGCCTGGGCGCGCTTGCACGACCTGGACATCCTGGTGCTCGAGACCAACCACGACCTCGACATGCTGCGCAACGGCCCGTACCCGTGGCCGCTCAAGCAGCGGGTCGCCGGACGGCACGGCCACCTGTCCAATCGCGAGGCGGCCGAAGGGCTTCCGGAGCTGGTCGGGGACCGGCTGCGCTGGGTGGTTCTCTACCACCTGTCGCGCATCAACAACCTGCCCGCCCTGGCCGCCGCGGCGGTCGGCGAGGCGCTGGACAGAGAAGGGTGCCGGGCGCGCCTGGCGGTCAGCGATCAGGACTATCCCACCCCCTGGCTGGAGGTGATCTGAACGTGAAAGCTCGCGTGACCGTGTATCCGCGCCGCGACATCCTCGACCCGCAGGGCAAGGCGATCCGAGACGCGCTCGGCCGGGTCGGCTTCGCGGGGGTCGAGGAGGTACGGGCCGGCAAGAGCTTCGAGATCCGCCTCGGGCACGAAGACCGGGAGCGGGCCGAGCGCGAGCTCGGCGAGATGTGCCGGAAGCTGCTCGCCAACACCGTGGTCGAGGACTACACGGTGGAGATTCCCGCCCCCGCGGATCCCGCGAGCGGCAATCCCGCCGTATCCGATCGCTCGACGGCCGATCGGCCGCACGGGGGGCGTCCGTGAAGAGCGGTGTCGTCGTCTTTCCGGGGAGCAACTGCGACCATGACGTCTACCACGTGCTCAAGCACGTGCTCGGACAGGAGACCACTTTCCTCTGGCACCGGGACGAGACGGTCAAGGGCTGCGAGCTGGTCGTGCTGCCGGGAGGCTTCGCCTACGGCGACTATCTGCGGGCCGGCGCCCTGGCGGCGCTCTCGCCGGTGATGGCCGCGGTCAAGCGCCACGCCGCGGCCGGCGGCCTGGTGCTCGGCATCTGCAACGGATTCCAGGTGCTGCTCGAAGCGGGACTGCTGCCCGGCGCCATGCGGCGCAATGCCTCGCTGCGCTTCTGCTGCCGCGACGTCTGGTTGCGGGTCGAGCGCGACGACCTGCCGTTTACCCGGCAGCTCCACGCCGGCCAGGTGCTCCGCATGCCCATCGCCCACGCCGAGGGCAACTACGAGGACTCTTCCGCCGCGCTCGACGCGCTCGAAGCCGCGCGGCAGGTGGTCTTCCGCTACGCCGCGCCCGATGGCACATGTCCAGGGACTGCGGAATCGAACCCCAACGGTTCGGCCCGCTCGATCGCCGGCATCTGCAACGCCGCCGGCAACGTTCTCGGCATGATGCCCCACCCCGAGCGCTGCGCCGAAGAGATCCTCGGCAACAGCGACGGGCTCGGCCTCCTCGCCGGAGCGGCGCAGGTCGCGAGCCGGGCGGAGGCCCTCCGCTGATGCCCGTCGAGGAGACCATGTCCGCTACTGCCCCGGGCGCGGCCGGCGGCGTCGTCAACCCCGAGGTGGCGCGCGCGCTCGGGCTCACCGGCGAAGAGCTCGAGCGCCTGGCGAGGCTGCTCGGCCGCGATCCGAACTACACCGAGCTGGGCATCGCCGCGGCCCTGTGGTCGGAGCACTGCTCCTACAAATCCTCCAAGGTCTACCTGAGGGAGTTTCCGACCGGCGGCCCGCGGGTCCTGCAAGGCCCGGGCGAGAACGCGGGTGTCGTCGACATCGGCCACGGCTGGGTGGCGGTCTTCAAGATGGAAAGCCACAACCATCCCAGCTTCATCGAGCCCTACCAAGGGGCGGCGACCGGGGTCGGCGGCATCCTCCGCGACGTCTTCACCATGGGGGCCCGCCCCATCGCCTGCATGGACTCGCTGCGCTTCGGCCGCCTCGACGCTCCGCGCATGCGCTTCCTGGTCGACGGAGTGGTGCGCGGCGTCGGCGACTACGGCAACTGCGTGGGCATCCCGACCGTGGGCGGCGAGACCGGCTTTCATCACTGCTATGACCGCAACATCCTGGTCAATGCCTTCGCCCTCGGTATTGCCCGGCGCGACCGCCTGTTCCACGCGCGGGCGAGCGGCCCGGGCAATCCGATCCTCTACGCGGGCAGCCGCACCGGACGCGACGGCATCCACGGCGCGACCATGGCCTCGGAGTCGTTTGCCGCCGACAGCGAAGCCAGGCGGCCGACGGTCCAGGTCGGCGACCCTTTCACCGAGAAGGTCTTGCTCGAGGCCTGCCTGGAGGCCATGCGCACCGGTGCGGTGCTCGCCATCCAGGACATGGGCGCCGCCGGGCTCACCAGCTCGACCTTCGAGATGGCGGGTCGCGGCGGCACCGGCATGCGCCTGGACCTCGACGCCGTGCCGCTGCGCCAGCCTGGCCTCACTCCCTACGAGATCATGCTCTCGGAGTCGCAGGAGCGGATGGTGCTGGTCGCCCGGCGCGGCCGCGAAGAGGAGCTGGCCAGGGTCTTCCGGCGCTGGGGGCTCGAGGTGGCGACGATCGGCGAGGTGACCGCGACCGGACGCGCCCTGGTCACCTGGCACGGCGCGGTGGCCGCCGACATGCCGATCCGTCCCCTCACCGAGGAGGCGCCAGTCTATCGCCGTCCGCTGGCGCCGCCCGCCGACCTGGCGCGCCGCCAGCTCGTGCCCGAGGTGCCGCAGCCCGCCGGTGTGCGGCAGGCGCTCGAGCGGCTCCTCATGGCGCCGGAGCTGGCGAGCAAAGAGTGGGTGTGGCGCCAGTACGACCACAGCGTGCGCACCGGGACGGTTGCGGGGCCGGGCGGCGACGCGGCCGTGCTGCGCCTCAAGGGGACGCCCTCCGGCCTGGCCATGACGACCGACGTCAACCCGGTCTACACCTGGCTCGATCCGCGCCGGGGCGGCGCCCAGGCGGTGGCCGAGGCGGTGCGCAACCTGGCCTGCGCCGGGGCGGAGCCGGTCGGCGCCACCGATTGCCTCAACTTCGGCAATCCGGAGCGTCCGGAGATCACCTGGCAGTTCCGCGAGGCCATCCTCGGCATGTCCGAGGCGTGCCGGGCCCTGGGCGTGCCGATCGTCTCGGGCAATGTCTCGTTCTACAACGAGACCGAGGGAAGCTCCATCTACCCGACGCCGACGGTGGCCGCGGTCGGCCTGGTCCCGAGCCTCGGCGATCTCCCGGCCGCTCACTTCGCCGCCCCGGGCGACCGCATCGTGCTCCTCGGCGCCGACTGCTCGGAGCACGGCGGCTCGGCCTACCTGCGGCTGCTCTACGGCATCGAGCAGGGACGTCCGCCGGTGGTGGATCTCGCGGCCGAGCTGCGCCTTGCCCGCCTGCTGCGCGATCTCGCCGGCCGCGGCTGGCTGCACACCGCGCACGACCTGGCCGAAGGAGGGCTCGCCGTCGCCCTGGCGGAAGCATGCTTCGGGCGCCGGCTGGGCGCCACGGTCGAGGTGGCGCTCGGGAGCGAGGCCGATCTCTTCTCCGAGACCCAGGCCCGGGCGATCATCGCCTGCCAGCCCGCCGGGCTCGCCCGGGTGCTGCGCGCCGCGGCCGAGGCCGGGGTCCCGGCCACCGACGCCGGCGAGGTGGGAGGCGAGGACCTGGTGGTGCGTGCGGGCGGCCGCGAAACGGTCCTGCGGGCGCCGGTCTCCGCCCTGTACGAGACCTGGTCGACGGCGCTGCCCCGCGCGCTCGGGCTCTAGTGTCCCTTTATGTGTGGAATCTTCGGCATCGAAGGCTGCGACGACGCGGCGTACTTGACCTATCTGGGTCTTTACGCGCTGCAGCACCGCGGCCAGGAGAGCGCCGGCATCGTCTCCTGGAACGGCGCGCAGCTCCATGTCGAGCGCGGCATGGGCCACGTTGCGGACATCTTCAAGGAGAGGGTGTTGAAGGCCCTGCCCGGCCGCCGCGCGATCGGCCATACCCGCTACTCGACCTCCGGCAGCAGCGTCATCGCCAATGCCCAGCCGATCGTGGTCAAGACCTCTCTCGGGCCGCTCGGGATCATCCACAACGGCAACCTCACCAACGCGGTCGAGATCCGGAGCCAGCTCGAGAGCGAAGGGTCGATCTTCCAGACCACCAGCGACACCGAGGTGATCCTCCATCTGATGGCCAGGGAGCCGCGGCTCGACGTGGTCGAGTCGTTCATGCTGGCGCTCGAGCGGGTGCGCGGCGCCTACTCCCTGCTGCTCGTCTCGGCGGGCGGCTTGCTCGCGGCGCGCGATCCCAGCGGTTTCCGGCCGCTGGTGCTGGGCGACCTCAACGGCGGCGCCTGCTTCGCCTCGGAGAGCTGCGCTTTCGACCTGCTCGAGGCCAGGCCGGTGCGCGAGCTCGAGCCCGGAGAGGTCGTGGTGGCGCGCGACGGCAAGGTCGAGAGCTTCCACCTGGAACAGACCCCGGAGCCGGCGCGCTGCATCTTCGAGCACGTCTATTTCGCCCGCCCGGACAGCAAGATCTTCGGCGATTCCGTCTCGCAGTCGCGCCTGAACATGGGCGCGCGGCTGGCCCGCGAGGCGCCGGCGGCTGCCGACATCGTCGTGCCGGTGCCGGACAGCGGCCTGTTCGCGGCGCTGGGCTACAGCCGCGAATCGGGCCTGCCGCTCGAGTTCGGGCTCATCCGCAACCACTATGTCGGGCGCACCTTTATCGAGCCCAGGCAATCGATCCGCCACTTCGGCGTCAAGGTCAAGCTCAACCCGATCCGCGAGCTGATCGCCGGCAAGCGCGTGGTGCTGGTCGACGACTCGATCGTGCGCGGCACCACCTCACGCAAGATCGTTCACATGGTGCGCGACGCCGGCGCGGCCGAGATTCATGTGCGCATCTCGGCGCCGCCCACCCGCTGGCCGTGCCACTACGGCATCGATACGCCGACCCGCGGCGAGCTGATCGCCGCCCACCAGGACATCGAGGAGATCCGGCGCTTCATCGAAGCCGACAGCCTGGCCTACCTCTCTCTCGCGGGGATGCTCGCGTCGGTGAGCGGCCCCCCCGACAGCTATTGCACCGCCTGCTGGACGGGCGACTACCGCGTCCCCATCTCGCCGGTGGACAAGCGCCAGGCCGAGCTCTTCCCCATCCGCGCGGAAGAGGAGCGCTAGCCCGGACCGGGCCGCCAGGCCGTGGTCACGTCGGCGGAGATCGACTCGGTTCGCGCCTACCTGCTCGACTTGCAGGACCGCCTGTGCGCGGCGCTCGCGGCGGAGGATGGGGCCGAGACCTTTCGCGAAGAGGGCTGGGAGCGCGCCGGTGGCGGCGGCGGCCGATCGCGGCTCCTCCTCGACGGAGCGGTCTTCGAGCAGGGGGGCGTCAACTTCTCGCACGTCCATGGCGCGGCCCTCCCGGCCTCGGCGACCGCGCACCGGCCCGAGCTGGCGGGACGGGCGTTTGCGGCGCTCGGCGTTTCGCTCGTCCTCCATCCGCGCAATCCATACGTCCCCACCTGTCACCTGAATGTCCGTTTCTTGCTGGCGGAAAAGCCCGGGGAAGAGCCGGTGTGGTGGTTCGGCGGCGGCTTCGACCTGACCCCCTTTTACGGTTTCGAGGCGGACGCGATCCACTGGCACCGGATGGCCCGCGAGGCCTGCGTGCCGTTCGGCCCGGCGGTCTACCCGCGGTTCAAGCGCTGGTGCGACGAGTACTTCTTCCTGCGCCACCGCGGCGAGCCGCGCGGCATCGGCGGCCTGTTCTTCGACGACCTCAGGGAGTGGGAGCTCGCGCGCTGCTTCGAGCTCCAGCGCCGGGTGGGAGACCAGTTCCTCCCCGCTTACCTGCCGATCGTCGCGCGGCGCAAACAGATGGCCTTCGGCGATCGGGAGCGCCAGTTCCAGCTTTACCGCCGCGGCCGCTACGTCGAATTCAACCTGATCTACGACCGCGGCACGCTGTTCGGCCTGCACTCCGGCGGGCGCACCGAATCGATCCTCATGTCGCTGCCGCCCCTGGTGCGCTGGCGCCCCGGCTGGCGGCCCGAGCCCGGCACCCCCGAGGCCCGTCTCTACCAGGACTTCCTGCGCCCACGCGACTGGGCCGACGAGACCCTGCCCGCCGCCAAGGCCGAAGGATGAAACGGCTCTGCGACGCGGCGGTGGTGGACTACTCAAAGCGTCCATCGGATCGCCCCCCGCAACCCCTCGCGGATCCCCTTCCCGGCTTTCCGAACCGCCGGGTCCCTGCCCGGCGGTGGCCGGGAGGGGAAGGGGACGCCCCCTCCCTCGCTGGGAATTTCGTTCTAGTTGGCGCCGCCGGTGGGCGGCCCCGAAGTATGAAACAGCGCTCGCTAACTGGCGACGGCGGACTCCAATCTATCGGATCTCCCCCCGCAACCCCTCGATCCCCTTCCCTCCCCTCCGGGGGGGAAGGGGACGCCCCCTCCCTCTCGGCCGAGGGAGTTTCGTCTTAGAGATCTCCGGCACTCTGTCTCCCGCGGGACCATGGGGGACACACGTTTGAGGTAAACGGAGCCTTGCCGCCGCGAGCCGCTCCCGACCCGTGAAGGAGGCCGGCATGAAAAAGCAGCGTGTCAAGAAGTCAGCCATGTTGCGCGCCAGATCGAGCCGAGTCCCCGCAGCAGTCATTGCGGTCGTCGTAAGCGTCATGGTCGTCGCGCCGACGCTGGCGGCTCCCGGGCCGGTGGCTGCCGAGCCGCCGCACTTCCGCCCGGCCGCCTCGCTCCTGGCTTTCGCCGGAGAGTGGCTGTGGTGGAGCGTGTCGGGATGGCCCGCGCCGGGACGACTGAGCGGCATCCCCAGCCTGCGGCATTGGGAGGGCAGCCCGTCCGCCAACACTTCCGGCGTTCGTCTGCTCGCCGCCCCAGCCTCGGCTGCGATGAAGAGCTCGGGCCCAGGCGGCTCGGCAGGCGGAGGAAGCGGCTCGGGATCGGCGTCCGGAAGCAGCGCCTGGACCATCGACCCCAACGGCGGACACTGAGCCCCGGCGGGACCGCTCAGGGCGGCGTCCTTGTGAGACAATGAGGAGGTATCTCACAAGCCAGAGGGGAGTCGCTTGGACGACCATCCTACGCCGGAGGAGCTGGAAGCGTTCATGCGCGGCGATCTCCCCGCGCGCCAGGCGCGCGCCGTGGTCCTCCATCTCCTGGGCGGCTGCGGCCGCTGCCGAGAGGTCCTGGCTCCCCAGGCCGAGACCCTTTTCATGTGGGAAGCCGGCCTGCAAGCGCCTCCGCCAGAGGTCGACGCCGGCTACGACGCGGCGTTCGACCGCGCCCTCGCCGCGGTGCGCCGGATGCGGGCCGAGCCCGCGATGGAGAGCGCTCGCCCTGAATCCGGCGGAACCGGCGAGGCCGGCGAGACCGCCGAGAGCGCCGAGAGCGCCGAGATCATTGCCTGCGAGGAGCTGATCGAGCGCGGCCGGGCGATGCGCCACGACGATCCCGGCGAGATGGTCCGCCGCGCGCGGCTCGCCGCCGCCGCCGCCGGGGCGCTGGCGCCCAGGCTCCACGGTCCCAGGCGGGTGGCGGACCTGCGGGCGCGCGCCTGGGGCGAGCTGGCCAATGCCTATCGCGTCGCCAACGACCTGCGCGAGGCGGATGCCGCCCTGGCCCTTGCCTTCGAGTTCTGCGGGGCCGGAAGCGGAGACGACCTCCTCGCTGCCCGCCTCTTCGACCTTCAGGCCTCGCTGTTCGGGGACGAGCGGCGATTCGTCGAGGCCCAGTCGCTGCTCGACGCGGTGCATGCCATCTGCTTGCGCCATGGCGACCGCCATGGCGCCGGCCGGGCGCTGATCAGCAAGGGCACGCTGACCGGCCACGCCAACGACGCCGAGGGAGCGATTCGCCTGCTGCGCGAGGGCAGCTCGATGATCGACGCCGCGCGCGACCCGCAGCTCGCACTCTCGGCCCTCCACAACACGGCGGCCTTCCTGGCCGAATGTGGCCGGTTCGAGGAGGCGCGGGCGCTTTTGCGGGAGAACCGGCGGCGCTACCGCGAGGCGGGCGGCCGCCTCGACCGGCTGAAGCTGCTCGGGCTCGGCGGGATCATCGATGCCGGCTTGGGAAATCTCGAGCGCGCCGAGCGCGAGCTCGCGGCGGCCAAGCGCGGCTTCGACCTGCTCGGCCTCGACTACCGCTCGGCCCTGGCCGCTCTCGACCTGGCCGGAGTGCTGCTGCGCCGGGGCAAGGCAGCCGTGGCCTGGGAAGTTGCCGAGGAAGCCGCGCGGCTCTTCTCCAGCCTCGGAGTCGGCCGCGAAGCCCTCGGCGCGCTGGTCCTCGTCCGCCGGGCCTTCGACATGGGAAGCGCCGCCGCCTTCCTGGCCAAGCTCGCCGCCTTCATGCGCCGCGCCGAGCTCGACCCCGAAGCCCGCTTCGACCCCGCCGCCGGTTAAGACCAAACTCTTGCTACGAGAGGGGGCGGGGGCGTCCCCTTCCCCCCCGGAGGGGAGGGAAGGGGATCGAGGGGTTGCGGGGGGAGATCCGATAGATTGGAGGCCACCATCGCCAGTTAGCGAGCGCTGTTTCATACTTCGGGGCCGCCCACCGGCGGTGGAGACTAGAACGAAATTCCTGCCGCGAGATGCTCGGGGGGGTCCCTTCACCCTCCGGAATCCTGCGATTCGGCCTGCGCCGGAGATTCTTGGCGGGCACGCAGGCGGTCGGCGAGGGCGTAGGGGGCGTAGAGGAGGAAGAAGAGTCCCACCGCCAGGCCCTGGAGGCTCGCCAGGTAGAGCGGCCAGGGGCCGAGGAAGTCGAGCAGGCTGGCGTGCGCGGGCTTGTAGCAGAGATAGCCGTAGTTGGTGCCGAGAAGGCGATTGACGCCGGCCATGATCACCAGGTAGAGCTGGATCCAGAGGAAGGCGCGCAGGATGGAGCGCGGATAGGGACGCATACCGAGGCCGAGCGTAAGGAAGAGGACGGCGACGATGATCCCGGAGTGGGCGATGTGGAAGGTGAAGAAGTGGAAGCGCGGGAAGTCCTCGGCGAGGTCGGGCGTGAGGACGGCTTGCAGCGACCCCCCGAGGCCCCAGAAATAGGCCAGGTCGAAGGCCGTCCGGCGCCTCCAGATGAGCGCCGCCACGCATGCGAAAGTCACCCAGTCGCAGAGCTGGAGCGGCAGCTTCTCGCGCCAATGGGCCGGATCGAGGCTCGCCGAATACGCCAGCTCGCCCAGGTCGTTGACCAGCAGCACCGCGGCAAGCCCGCGCGCCAGCGGCCGGACCCGCCGCTCGCCGCCTCGGCGCCGCACCAACCAGACCAGCGCGGCCGGAATCGCCACGGTCAGGCCCAGCACCGCGAAGTGCGATGCGCCGAAGAGCTTGAACGCTGCCGGGGGTGGAGGTGGTGGTGAAGGCGGCGGCATGGCGGCTCCCTCTGCAATCGAATGCCCTCGACAGACTACATGCAGCGCCGGTGCCCGCCAAAGAAGAAACTCATTGGTGCACGAGAGGGAGGGGGCGTCCCCTTCCCCCCCGGAGGGGAGGGAAGGGGATTGAGGGGTTGCGGGGGGCGATCCGATAGATTGGAGGCCGCCATCGCCAGTTAGCGAGCGCGCAGTTTCATATCTCAGGGCCGTCCACCGGCGCCAACTATAAGCATTAAGATGGCCGCGCATGTCGAAGAGTCCAAGACCCGGCGCCTACAAGGAGGCGGGGGTCGACATCGATGCCCATGAGAAGGGACTCGCCCGCATCAAGAAGCTGGCGCGCGCGACCTTCACGCAGGGGGTACTGGCCGACATCGGCGGCTTCGGCGGCCTGTACCGGCCCGATCTCTCGGGGATGGCCGAGCCCGTGCTGGTCTCCTCGGCCGACGGGGTGGGCACGAAGCTGGCGGTGGCGCGCCTGGCGGGCGACTACTCGACCGTCGGCCGCGACCTCGTCAACCACTGCGTCAACGACATCCTGGTGCACGGGGCGGTGCCCCTCTTCTTCATGGATTACGTCGGCGCCGGGGTGCTCGAGCCGGCGCGGATGGCGGAGCTGGTCGGCGGCGTAGCCGCCGGATGCAAGGACAACGGCTGCGCGCTGCTCGGCGGCGAGACGGCCGAGATGCCGGGTTTCTACCAGCCCGGCGACTACGAGCTGGTCGGCTTCATCGTCGGGATCGTGGACCGGCCCGCGCTGCTCGACGGCTCGCGCGTGGTGCCGGGCAGCGTGCTCGTGGGTCTGCCTTCGGCCGGCCTGCACACCAACGGTTACTCCCTAGCCCGCCGCATCCTCTTCGACCGCCTGGGGCTCGGCGTCTCGGACCGCGCGCCGTGGGCCGCCAGGAAGAGCGTCGGCGAGCTCCTGCTGGCTCCCCATCTCTCCTACCTCCGGCCGCTTGAGCCGCTGCTCGGCCATTCTTCCCTACTGGCCATGGCGCACGTCACCGGCGGCGGGCTCACCGACAACCTGCCGCGCGTCCTCCCTGCCGGCACCCATGCCGAGATCCGGCTGGGGAGCTGGGAGGTTCCCGGCATCTTCCCCTTCCTGCAGGAACAGGGCGGCGTCGAGAGCGAGGAGATGCTGCGCGTCTTCAACATGGGGATTGGCATGGTCCTGGTGGTCGCTTCATCGGGCCTGCGCGAGGTCTTCGCGCGGCTGCGCGCGGCGAGGCAGAGTGCCTTCGCGATCGGTACGGTTCAGCCGGGCGGGTCGGGGGTCGTCTACGACGTCGCATCGCCCTTCGCCGCCGAATCGCCGTGACCCGTCTGGGCATCCTGCTCTCCGGCCGCGGGAGCAACTTCCTGGCCCTTCATGACGCGATCGAGAGCGGCGAGCTGCCGGCCGAGATCGTCCTGGTGGTCAGCAACGTGGCCGAGGCGCCGGGGCTCGCCCGGGCGCGCGAGCTCGGGTTGCCGGCCGCCGCCCTGCCGCACCGCGGCGAGCCTGACCGCGAGGCGCACGAGGAGAAGGTGCTGGCGGCTCTGTGTGGCGCCGAGGTCGAATGGGTCTGCCTGGCCGGCTACATGCGCCTGCTGTCTCCCGGTTTCCTGGCCGCCTTCCCACGGCGCGTCCTCAACATCCATCCCAGCCTGCTTCCGGCCTTTCCGGGCGTCGAGGCGCAGGCGCAGGCGCTCGCGCACGGCGTCAAGGTGAGCGGCTGCACCGTCCACCTGGTCGACGAGGGCCTCGACAGCGGGCCGATCGTGGTGCAGCGCGTGGTGCCGGTGCTCGACGGCGACACCCCCGTCGCGCTGGCGGCGCGGATCCTCGAGCAAGAGCACGCGGCCTACCCCGAGGCGCTCCGCCGGCTGCTCACCGAGCCCTGGGAGCTGCGCGGCCGCCGCCTGGTGTTTCTGGCGCCACGGCCGCGGTGAAGCTCTTGGCGCGCCCTAGCGGGGACTTCGGTAAGGCCATGTTCCAAAAAAATGGAGCGGTTCTCATTCAAGATTTTGGATTATGAGGTATTCCGAGTAGCTAAGCGATTGAAGGTAAATCTGTTACCGCAATGGCATGGACGATGCAGCGGTTTTGCACTGTTTGCGCCTACAGCGCTTCTCAAGCCCGTTTCCCTCCCGGTCAGGGTGACGGGGGGAAGCAAACTCTCATAACGCGGAGAAAGGGGACAAAAGCATGACAGTGGCTAATCCTAGAAACGCGCCCACGCGAAGCCGAGCCGCGGTCCTGTGCTCGGCGTCGCTGGCGGTCCTGCTGGCGCTTGCCCTGCCGGGACTGGCAGGGGCGCAGGGCACCTCGACGAGCACCCTCGAAGGCACCGCCAAGCTGCAGGATGGCAGCGGCGCTCCCGGCGTCACCGTCACCGTCACCTCGCCGGCCCTCCAGGGCAGCCGCACGACGGTGACCGGCGGCCAGGGCGACTACATCGTCAAGGGACTGCCGCCCGGCGACTACCTCGTCGTCTTCACCCTCGAGGGCATGACCTCGCAGCAGGCCAAGGTCAACGTGCCCTACGCCGGCCTGGTGCACCAGGATGCGCAGATGGTGCCCACCGCCTTGAGCGAGTCGATCGTGGTCGTCGCGGCGTCCGAGGCGGCAGAGGCCGAGACGCCGACTGTCGTCGAGAACGTGAGCAAGGCGACGGTCGACGCGCTGCCCATGCAGCGCTCGCCCGACCAGATCGCCCTGCTGGCGCCGAACACCACCAAGGGAATCCTAGGCGGCCAGATCGAGATCGGCGGCGCCTTCGGCTACGACAACCTCTTCCTGGTCAATGGCGTGGACATCAACGACAGCGTCTTCGGCAATCCGGGCCAGCTCTACATCGAGGATGCCATCCTGGAGACGCAGGTCCAGACCTCCGCCGTCTCGGCGGAGTACGGCCGCTTCGGCGGCGGCATCGTCAACGCCGTCACCAAGAGCGGCGGCAACAAGTTCACGGGATCGCTGCGCGACGACCGCACCAATCCCAGCTACCGTCAGCGCACGCCGGTCGAACAGCAGCGCGGCACCAAGCTGGTCAACAAGAACAACGACGCCTACTCGGGCACGCTCGGCGGCTTCATCATGAAGGACCACCTGTGGTTCTTCGGCGCCGCGCGCAGCGCCAAGACGACCAACCAGTTGAACCTGGTCGACACTCTGATCCCCTACAACCGCCTCACGAACAACAAGCGGTACGAAGGCAAGCTGACCGCCAACCTCAGCAACAGCCACACGCTGACCGGAAGCTACCTCAAGGTCGACGAAGCCACTACCCGCCCGCTGCTCGGCGGCAACGACGCGACCCTGGATACGATCACCACGGGCAGGCACCCGACCAGCCTGCTCGCCTTCCGCTACGACGGCATCCTCACGCCCTCGATGTTTGCCGAGGTGCAGTACTCGGAAAAGAAGTTCAAGTTCGACGGCGAAGGAGGCAGGAGCAGGGACCTCGTCCAGGGATCGCCGATCTTCGACCTGGGCTTCGCGATCCAGTACAACGCGCCCTACTTCGACGCCAACGATCCGGAGAGCCGCAACAACAAGCAGTATGGCGGCAGCCTTTCCTACTTCCTGACCACCAAGAGCGCGGGCAGCCACGACGTCAAGTTCGGCGGCGAAGAGTTCAAGAACATCCGGACCGGCGGCAACAGCCAGTCGCCGACCAACCAGGTTCTGGTCTCCGATCCGTTGCGTGACGCCGGCGGCAACATCATTTTCGACTCGGGCGGCCACGCCATCCCCGTCTTCGTGCCCGGCCAGTCGCTCAACATCCTCTTCCTCGCCTCTATCGGCTCGGTGTTCCAGTCGAAGACGGACGCCGTGTACCTCAACGACTCGTGGCACTACGGCGACCACTTCGCGTTCAACCTCGGCGCGCGCGCCGAGAAAGCGACCAATTCCGGCACCGATAACATCAAGACGGTCAGCGGCACCCGCGTCGTGCCGCGGCTGTCGGCGACCTACGATCCCGAGGGGAAGGGCCGCTTCCGCATCAACGTCGGCTACGCCGAGTATGCCGGCTCCTACAACCTGGGCGTCTTCACCAACGGGACCAGCACGGGCAACCCGGCCTACATCTACGGCGTCTACACCGGGCCGGCGGGCCAGGGCCGTGGCTTCACGCCAGGTTTCGATCCCGCCAACTACGCGGGTTTCCTGGCCGCCAACCCCATCCAGAACGTCAAGTTCGGCCGCGGCGCCAAGTCCCCGGTCACCAAGGAGTACACGGGCGGCGTGGACTACGTGTTCGGCCGCGAGGGCTTCCTCCGGCTGGTCTATCAGAACCGCAAGGCCTACGACCTCCTGGAAGTGTTCACCAACCCCTCCTTCGGCACCACCCACATCGTCGTCCAGGGGATCGACGGCGGCATCGCCGACAACCTGATCTACAAGAACACCAGCTTCCCGCAGAGGAAGTACGAGGCGCTCCTCCTCCAGGGACGCTACCGCCTGAAGTCGAACTGGTCGCTCGAGGGCAACTGGACCCACGAGCTCAAGAACGACGGCAACTACCAGGGACAGGTCGGCCAGTCGCTGGGCCCCGAGGGCATCTTCAAGTATCCTGAGTTCTTCAGCCTCAACCGCAACTACCCCCTGGGCCGCCTGCCCGAGTACCAGAAGGACCTCGTGCATCTGTGGACCGTCTACAACTTGAACATCGGCCGGGCCGGCGCCCTCAACTTCTCGCTGCTCGGGACGCACGGCTCGCCGCTGACCTACTCGCTCGTCGCTCTCTCGGTGCCGTTGACCCCGCAACAGCTCGCCAGGGACCCCGGCTACGCCCAGCAGCCGCAAAACCAGAACGTCTACTTCGGCAAGCGCGGCAGCCAGCAGTGGCAGAGCTACAACCTGCTCGACGCCGCCGTGGGCTACGAGATCCCGATCTTCAGCACGGTGTCGCCGTGGCTCAAGGTGTCGTGCTTCAACGTCTTCAACAGCAAGGCTCAGATCGGCGGCAACACCACCATCCACCCGGACCCGGCCAGCCCGCGCGACGCGCTCGGGTTGGCGACCGGCTTCATCAAAGGTCCGCGGTTCGGCCAGGGTCGAAACAACGCCGACTACGTGGCCCCGCGCGAGTTCCAGTTCTCGCTCGCCGTACGCTTCTAGGCGCGGACCTTCCTTCCTGACTTCTCGAGGGGCGGCCTCTGGCCGCCCCTTTTGTTCGATCCCTTAGAATCTCGGCCGTGCGCGGCCGGATGCCCTCTTTCCTGGTGTGCCTATGCCTGGCTGCGCTCGCGGCCTGCGCGGGCAGCCGTTCCGGCGACTTTGCCGGCGCGCCGGTGGTGCTGATCTCGGTCGACACCCTGCGCGCCGATCACCTTCCGGTCTATGGCTATCGTGCCGTGGCGACCCCCGCGATCGATGCCTTGCGGCGCGATGCGATCTTGTTCGAGAACGCCTACACCTCCGTGCCGCTGACCCTCCCGGCCCACACCTCGCTGCTGACCGGCCTCCCGCCCGACCGCCACGGCGTGCGCGACAACCTCGGCTACCGGCTCGACGGCAAGATCGAGACGCTGCCCGGGCTGCTGCGGCGGCACGGCTACGCGACCGGGGCCGCGGTCTCGGCCTATGTGTTGCGCGGCTCGACCGGTCTGGCGGCCTCGTTCGAGAGCTACGACGACGGCGTGGAGATCCTGGCCGACCAGCCCCTCGCCCAGATCCGGCGCCCGGGGCGGCAGACCGCGGCCCGCGCGCTGCAATGGATCGAAGGTCACCGGGGTCAACCCTTCGTGTTCCTCCTGCACCTCTACGAGCCGCACGCGCCCTACCAGCCGCCGGAACCGTTTGCGGCGCGCTACCGGGAGCGGCCGTACGACGGCGAGATTGCCTATGTCGACACGGTGCTGGGGGAATTCCTCGACCGGCTGCGGGCGCTCGGCGTCTACGACCGTGCGATCGTCGTCTTCCTCTCCGACCACGGCGAGGGGCTCGGCGACCACGGCGAGAAGGAGCACGGCGTGCTG
>DASZZM010000093.1:0-10000 GCA_035544895.1 Thermoanaerobaculia bacterium | reverse complement strand
TCTTCCGGCTGATCGGCCGGTTCTTCCGCCGCCCGGAGGACGTCGAAGAGGTGGCGCAAGAGACCTTCCTGCGCGCCTGGTCGAAGCTCTCGACCTACAGTGCGCGGGCGCCGTTCGAGCACTGGCTTACCCGCCTCTGCCTGCGCTGCGCCTACGACCGGTTGCGCCGCGCGGCCACGGAGCCGCCCTTGCGGGCGGACGGATCGGGGCACGACATCGAGGCCCCGGCCGGCGACCCCGACGCCCGCCTCGAGGTCGAGCGCCTGCTGGCCCGGCTCGGCGCCGCGGACCGCTTCCTGCTCGTCCTGCTCGAGGGCGAGGGGTGGTCGGTGGCCGAGATCGCCGATCATCTCGGCTGGACCCCGGTCAACGTCAAGGTCCGCGCCCATCGCGCCCGCAGGCGCTTGCGGAGAATCCTGGAGGAGGGGTGAATGGGGTGCGTGGGCGGCGGGAACGTCTGAAACGCCTGAGATGTCTGAAACGGGGCAAGGAGGTGTCGCGATGAACGATTGCCGGCGTGTTCGCAACCAGCTCCTGCGGGAGGGAGAAGCGGCCTCCCGCCTCCTCGCTCCGCACCTGGCCGGCTGCGCCGGGTGCTCGGACTTCGCCCACCGCCTCGTCCTGGCGCGCCAGGCGCTTGGCCGGCGCGCCTCCGACCCGCGCCCCGATCCTGGCTTCGCTGCCCGCGTCCAGGCCCGGCTCCCTCGTTCCGGCGACATGCTCGGCTGGGCCGCGTTCCGAGCTCTTCCCGCGGCGGTGGCTCTCGCGCTGGCGCTGGCCGCGGTGGGCATCTCCCAGCAACCCCCGCCGGCCTCGCCGCTGCTGGTCGAGCCCAGCTCGGACCAGCTTTTCTCCTTGCTCTCTCTTCCCGGCGGAGCGCTTCCCTGACCGTTGCGCCGCCGCGCTCGGCCGGCATGAAACGCTCTGCCGCCGTCCTCACCGTCGTCGCCCTGTTCCTGCTGGGCGCCCTTGCCGGCGCCTTCGCGACCCGCATCTATTACCAGCGGGTGATCCACGAGCGCCACGGCATGTTGGGCTTCGGCAGCCACGCGATCTCCGCCGATTTGAAGCGCCGCCTCAACCTCACCGCCGACCAGCAGGCCAAGGTGGACGCGATCGTGGGCGACGCTCACCGCGAGATGATGGCCTTCCGCCCGCAACTGCTGGCCGTGCTCCGTCGTGCGCATTACCGCATCGCCGAGATCCTGACTCCGGAGCAGCGCGCCGAGTTCGAACGCTACGCCAAGGAGCGGCATAAACACTTCTTGGGCGGCGGCCACCATTAACTCTTGTCCACCTTTTAGTTCCCGTCCTCCCAGATTCGCTTCCACCAGGGCTCGCCGGCGTCGGTGCCGGAGGTGGCCGCGGGGAGATTCATCTTGCCGCGGATGGCGTTGAGGTCCCAGCCGGTCAGGGACGCCAGGGTGCGGGCCTCCTGGCTCAAGCGCCGCCTCAGCTCGCGGCGGTACTCGCCGGCCGCGGCGCAGCGGTCTCGGCCGGTCCAGGGGTGGCGCAGGACGAAGCGACCCTGGAAGTTCTCGCGGTCGGCGGTCTCCTGGAAAACCAGGTCCTCCGGGAAGTGCGCCGCGTCATAGCGCACGTGCAGGCGGGTCAGGAAGACGTCGGACGCTTGCTGGCGCGGACGAAACGCCGGCCGCGCCGCTCCGCCCGGCGCCTCGTCGCCGAGCCAGAAGACGCCGAGGCTGCGCAGCTCGTCCTGGGACAGCGGCTCGGCGGCGCAGGGATCGCACCAGCTCATGTCCCAGGCGTACTCGAGGAATACCGTGCGCATGTCCTCCTTGCGCACCTGGCGGCCGAACATGGCGCGGTAGAAGCCGGCGAACTCGTTCTTGACGAAGAGCGGCACGTCCTCTCCCGAGGGGAGGCGGACGGTGCGGTAGTTGGTGGTCTCGACCCGCCCCTTGCGCGTCAGCGCGTAGACGAAGAGCTCCTGCGGGCCGGCGGCATTGGCCATGCCGAGGCGGATCGGCAGCATGAACTTGGGCGACTGGTAGGCAACCTGGATGGGGCGGAGGTACGAGAAGCCGTGCTTGGACTGCTCCTCGAGGTTGACCTTGGCGACGAAGAACCGCATCCCTTGCTTGATGTAGGCGCCGAGCGAACGCGCGGCGCCCGGCGGGACGCGATAGCCGTTCTCGCGCAGCCAGGTCTCGAGACCGCCGCTCTGGCGCGCCGACAGGATCACGATGTCGTACTCGCCGACCGTGTAGGCCGCCTCGATGGTCACTCCGAGGCTCTTGGCGCGCTCCGTCCTCCCCGCGGCGGATGCGGCGGAGTACCCCGGGGCGGCCATCATCATCTTGTCGAAGACTCTCCGCTCGCAGGGATTGGGATCGAAGTACTCGACCAGGCGCGGCGCCGAGTAGGCGTCCAGGTGATCGAGAAGCGCCCTGTCAGCGATATGGATCTGCCCCTTCTCGATGAAGGTGGGCACCGGGATGACCACCGCGAACTCCTTGGGGTCTCCCTTGAAGTCGTTGGCCATAGTCATCACCGTCTTGTCGTCGGAGCGCACCAGGACCACTTGCGACGCCTGGTTGTAGAGCTTGGTATCGGCCTTGGCCACGTAGAAGCCGCAGAAGGCGCGGGCGGGGCGGCCGCCGGCGAGCAGTGCGAGGGCGAGCGCCGCCGGCAAGGCGAGGCGTTTCATGCGAACCTCCTTTCGAGGAGAGACGGATCGGGGGAAGCAGCCGGGCTGTCGCGCCAGGCGTAGCGCTTGCCGGGCAGGAGCCGGTCGAGCACCGGCACCGCGAGCGACAAGCAGGCGAGCGAGAGGACCAGGCCATTGCGCCGGTAGAGCACGAACTGGATGAAGCCGGCGCCCAGCGCCACCAGCGCGGCGAAGGCGACGCGGCCGGCCCGCGAATCGGGCGTGGTCTTGGGATCCGAGATCATGAAGAAGGCGAAGATCAGCAACGCGCCGCTGCCGAGCTGATGAAGCGGGATGCTCGCCGGCTGTCCCAGCCACCAGGCACGGCCGAAGAGCAGGGCGAGATAGCAGGCGAGGAAGGCGAAGGTGACGTCGCTCCTCGCCGCCCGGTTGACCACCAGGCCGCCCAGGCAAACCAGGAGGAAGGCCAGGTAGGCCGCGCTGCCCCACTGACCGGGGGAGATCCACGCCTGCCCGGTCGCCAGCATCGTCGCCACGATCCCGAAGCAGGTCGGGTTGAACAGGTGCTTGCCACGCCAGCGCAGCGCGAACTTGCTGCCGATGGCGAGCAGCGCGGCAAGCATGGCGAGAGCCAGGTGGTTGGTGCGCAGCAGCAGGCAGAGCGACAGCCCCGAGATCAGCGCGCTGCGCGGATCGAACGGCTGGGGCGGCGCCCCCCAGCGGAGAGCTGTGGAGGCATGGCGGGTCAGGAGAGTCGCGGCGTACTGGGCGAGCAGGGCGGTGGCCAGCATCGCCAGGGCCTGGAGAGCCCTCACCTCGAGATCGAGCGCCAGGACGCCATAGAGCAGGAGAGAGCCCAGGGCCAGGATCTGGAAGTGGCGCGGATCGCGGACGAGAAGGTGGAGTGGCAACGGCTTTCGGTTCATCTGTCGTCTCCGCCGGCGCACGTGGCGCCGGATCGCAGCCTGCCGCTGCTAGCTTGGACACGCGGGCGCGGTGAAACGAAACCACTAACGGTGCCGGCCGTTGTTACGTAAACCTCAGTCAGATCGCAGAAACCGATTGCGGCAGGAGAGCGCAATCGAGAAACTGGAGGTTTCCATGTCGAGATCAGCAGCTCTCTCATGTCTTGTTTTCGCCGCTCTCGCAGCGGTGGCCGCTCCCGGCGCGGCCGAGCCCAGGCCCGCCGGCGGCCTGTTCGCCCTCAGCGGCTGCAGGACCTGCCAGCAACACTTTCCGTCGGTCGCCGGCTCGGAGGCCGGCTTTCTGGCGGTCTGGGAAGGGGCAGATGCCACTGTCCGGCAGGGCGTCTTCGGACGCCCCTTCGACCACTCCGCCCTTCCCCTCGCCGCGGATTTTCAGGTCGAGAAGGGCGCGCAGCAGCAGCCGCCTCCGCAGTACGACGCCGCGGCGGGCGTCGATGCGCAAGGCAACTACGTGGTGGTATGGGCGACCATCGCCAACGACCTCAGCAGCATCGTGGCCCAGCGCTACACCCCCGCGGGAGCTCCGGCCGGCCAGGCGGTCGTGGTCGCCTCCGATCCCGCCAGCAGCCCGACGATTCCCGCCGACTTCAAGCCAGCGGTTGCCGGGACTCCGGACGGCGGCTTCGCGGTCGCCTGGATGAGCCTCGATCCGGCAGGCGGCGCGACGCGAGTCATGGAGCGTCGCTATGACGCTTCCGACCAGCCCACCGCCGACGCCATCCAGCTCAACGACGACTTTCCGACCGGCGAGCGCCCCGGGATCTGCGTCAGCGACACGGGGCGGGTGATCGTCGCCTGGACCTTCGCCGACTCCTTCCAGCCGTTCCAGGCGGGCAAGTCAGGGGTCGGCGTACGCCGCATCTACGCGGGCGGCACGCCGATCGAGGAGGAGCTGGTGGTCGCGCCGCCGACGGCGGCCAACTCCGCCGCCGCCTCCGTCTCCTGCGGCAAGCGCAACAGCTTCGTGGTCACCTGGCACAGCGAGCAGCAGCCGGCCGTCTCCGGCAGCGACGTCCTGGCGCAGCGCTACTCCCGTAAGGCGCATGCGATCGGGCCGACCTTCGTCGTCAACCAGAAGACGGCTGGGGACCAGAAGAATCCGGCGATCTTCCACGACGCGGCGGGAAGCTTCGTGATCGTCTGGGAAAGCACCGCCCAGGGCGCCATCGGCGTCTTCGGCCGGCGCTATGCCACCAACGGCGATTCGTTGAGCGACGAATTCCCGGTTTACACCAGCACTGGCGAGCAGGTGCAGTTACGGCCCGCGATTGCCGCCGCCGGGCAGGACGGAGGGTTCGTGGTGGTCTGGGACGGCGCCTCGGGCCTCTTCGGCCGGCGTTTCACGATCGCGGCGCAGCAATAGGGTGCGGCAGGTGCGGCCTATATACTCTCGGCCGACGCTGGCCGGTCGAGAGGGCGCACCGGCCTCCAGGCAAAGGAGGGCTACCTTGACACGTGACCGTCGCCTGCTCGGCAGGCTTGTCTCGTTCGCGGCGCTGCTTTTCGTCGCCGCCGGCGCGCACGCGCAGGATCTCTACACCTGGAACCTCGCCGTCCTCGGCGGAGTGGGAGGCTCCTTCGACGTCAAGCCCGGCAGCAATTTCGGCAATGCGAGCTACCAGCTCGACCTCAGCCGCAACACCGAGCTCGCCACCCAGGTCGGCGTCCGGCTGGGCCATCTCTCGCTCGACCGCAAGGCCTTCGGATCGCTGAGCAACGCCGGCCTTTCCTATGCAACGGTGGCCGGTGAATACCGGTTTCAGGAGACCTACTACCAGTCGGGGGTCTTCCTCGGTCTCGGCGCCTACCGCTTGACCGGTACGGACGCCAGCGGCGCCAAGCCGAGCAAGACCGCTATCGGCGGCAGCGTCGGCTTCACCGGCGAGTTCCAGCTCCGGCGCTGGCTGGGCCTCCTGGTCGAGGTCTCCGGACACTACGTCGACCTCAAAGAGGCGCACATCTACGGCATGGCCCACGGCGGCCTGGTGGTGCATTTCTAGTAGCCCCACCGGGCCCTGCGATGTGGCGGTGGAGGACTACTCGAAGCATCTATTGGATCTCCCCCCTCAACCCCTCGGTCCCCTTCCCTCCCCTCCGGGGGGGAAGGGGACGCCCCCTCCCCTCTCACGCACGAACGATATTCTCTAGCGCGCTCAGGGCTTCGGCGCGCTGCTTGGGGGTTGCGGCGGCGGCGCGGTCGGTTCTACGCAGGCGTCGAAGCCGCGCAGGGTGGCGAGCTGCACCAGGCGTTGGCCGTTCTCGGGCGAGCCGCGAAAGCAGATCGTAACCGTGGGCCGCTGGCCGGGGTGGCGCGCCACGTTCACCGTCTCGGCGAGGACGGCCGCCTCTTCGAGCAGGTCCATGACCTGGGCGACCTTCTGCCCGGGGTGAAGGCGCAGCTCGACGGTCTGGACGTGCCGGCGCAGCAGGCGGTGCTCGAGCCGCGGCAGGGCGGCAAGGATGACGAGAAGCACCCCACCGGTCAGCGCTGCCTCCTTGAAGAAACCACCCCCCACCGCGATGCCCATGGCTGCCGATGCCCACAGGCCGGCGGCGGTGGTCAGGCCATGCACCGCGCCGCGCGCCTGCAGGATGGTGCCGGCGCCGATAAAGCCGATGCCCGAGACGATCTGGGCCGCGATGCGTCCGCCGTCCCAGGGAGCGCCGCCCGCGGTAAAGTGCGAGATGTGGGTGAGCAGCGTGGCGCCGATGGTGATCAGCATGTGGGTGCGCAGCCCCGCCGCCTTGCCGGTCCACTCCCTCTCCGCCCCGATGACCCCCGACAGCGCGGCCGAGAGGCCCAGCTTGACCGCGATCTCTTCGAGCCCGCTCATGAGCCGGCCATGCCGCGGACTGCCGGCGTGGGCGAAACCCGCGCCAGCAGCTTCTGCCGCACTTCGGCGGAGTCCCAATCGACCGGCCCGATGAACTTCTCCACCACCTCGCCACGCACCACCAGGTAGCTCTCCGGCAGCTTCTCGGTGCCGTAGCGGTGCGCCACCTCCCACTTCGGATCGAAGAGGACCGCCTGGGCCGCCGGACCCATGAAGGAGCTGACCTTGCTTCGCGAGTCGGCGACGGCCACCATCACGACCGAGAAGTCGCGGTGGTCCGCGAGGTCGTGCGCGAGCCGTTGGAGGGCCGGGTTCTCCTGGATGCAGGGCGGGCACCAGGTGGCCCAGAAGTGCACGAGAGTGACCGGCCCAAGGCGTGTCCCCAGGGTCGCGGGGCGGCCGCCGGCGTCGAGCAGGAAGCCGCCGGGCTCTTGAAACGAGGTCTCCCCATGCGGCCAGAAGACGACCCCCAGCGAGAAGACCGCGAGCACGGCCACCATCGCCCTGGCCTGGTTGCCGAGGCGTTGCGCGGAGGGCGGCGCGGCGGGAGCCTTCGGTTGCGTCGTGGAATTCATCGCCAGGCTATACTGTTGTTCTAGTTGTCCTATCAGGGGGTCGGCCTTCAGTTTCACGTAGGATACCGCATCGACTCCGCAAGGAGCTGCCAGGCTATTGAATCATTCTGACGCGAACCACTTCTCGCACGCCCGCCGCACTTTCCTGGTGGGCCTCATTCTCCCGGGCCAGCCGGCTGGCATGGTGGAAGAGCATCTCGACGAGCTCGAGCAGCTCGCCCGGTCTGCCGGCGCCCGCGTGGTCGGACGGGCCGTCCAGGCCCGCAAGGCTCCCGATGCCGCGACCTTTGTCGGGAAAGGAAAAGCCGAGGAGATCGGCAAGGCCGCCGGCAGCCTGGGGGCCGACCTCCTGCTGTTCGACGACGATCTCACGGCCGGCCAGGTCAAGAACCTGGAAGACCTGACCGGGCTGGGTACGCTCGACCGCAGCGGCCTCATCCTGGAGATTTTCGACCAGCGGGCGCAGAGCCGCGAAGCCCGCACCCAGGTCGAGCTCGCCCGCTTGAACTACCTCCTGCCGCGGCTCACCCGCCGGTGGAGCCACCTGTCGCGCCAGGCCGGCGGCATCGGCATGCGCGGTGGCGAGGGCGAGAAGCAGCTCGAGCAGGACCGCCGCGTCCTGCGCGCGCGCATCCGCCGCCTGGAAGGCGAGCTCGGCAAGATCGAGCGCACCCGCGGCGTGCAGCGCCACGGCCGCCGCGGCTTGCCGATCGTGGCCCTGGCCGGCTACACGAACGCCGGCAAGTCCACCCTGTTTAACCGCCTGACCGCCGCCGGCACCCTCGTCGAGGATCGCCTCTTCGCCACCCTCGACGCCAAGCTCCGCCGCGGCGGCATCGGCGCCGGCAGCTCCGTGGACGAATCGAACGGCGATGGCTCCGACACCGCCGGTGCCGCCAGCGCCGCCGGCGCCAATGGCGGCGGCAAGGTCGCGGTCTTCGCCGACACCGTCGGCTTCATCCGCAAGCTGCCGCATCATCTGGTTTCCTCGTTCCGCAGCACTCTCGGCGAGATCACCGCCGCCGACCTCGTCCTGCACGTGGTCGACCGCAGCCATCCGCGCTGGCGCGAGCAGATGGAGGTTGCCGAAGCCGTCCTCGACGACCTCGGCGTCGAGCGTGCCCGGGTGATCACCGTCTTCAACAAGCTCGATCGCGTTCCCGCCTTCGAGCCGCGCCCTCCCCGGCAAGGCGAAGCCCTCTGGGTCTCCGCCACCACCGGCGACGGCGTCCCCGCCCTGCGCACCGAAGTCGCCCGCCGCCTCGCCACCGCCGGTCCAATCGCCACCGCCCAGAGCCTGCCGCGCGGCCTTCCCGCGCCGGTCGGCGTGCCACTGCGGTAGCCAGCGGCCTGAACCGCGCCCGAGTGGCCCCCGAGCACCCGACTTGGAAAGCCCTCTTTCCAAGTCGCCTCAACTCTGAAAGAATCAGGTCGAAATCTTTCCGAGTTGACCGAACCTGCAAGCCAGGCTCCCCAACCCAGGTTTCCCAACCACTTTATGAACCCCACCGACTTCCGCGCTCCCGAAGCCGGCCGGTTGGTGCATGCAGCCGGCGGCGTCCTGGCCTTCGTCCCTTCCCCCCTGCCGCCAAAGCTGAGCTTCGAAACCGACCTGGTCAACCGTCTCTCCCGCGCCGATGCGCTTCTCGGGGAGCTCTCGGGACTGGGCCAGCAGCTCCCCAACCCGCACCTCTTGATCGCCCCCTACACGCGGCGTGAGGCTGTCCTCTCGTCACGGATCGAGGGCACCCGGACGACCCTTTCCGAGTTGCTCCTCGACGAGCTGGGAGCACTTCCGCGGCCGACTGCGGACGTGCGCGAAGTGAGGAATTACGTCGCTGCTCTGGAGCACGGGATCGAGCGCTTGAAGATCTTGCCTCTCTCCCTGCGCCTGGTGCGAGAGCTCCATCTCAAGCTGCTGAGCGGGGTGCGGGGGGAAAAAGCGACACCTGGCGAGTTCCGCCGTAGCCAGAACTGGATTGGTCCGCCAGGCAGCACCCTCGAGACCGCAGCCTATGTGCCGCCCCCGCACCCCGAGATGACGGAGGCTCTCCACCTGTGGGAGGGCTACTTGCACCAAAGAGGTGAGTTGCCGGACCTGGTTCAGTGCGCCTTGATCCACGAGCAGTTCGAAGCGATCCATCCCTTTCTCGACGGCAACGGGCGCATCGGTCGCCTGCTGATCACTCTCTTCCTCATCGAGCGAGGCCGTCTCGCTCAGCCGCTTCTCTACATCTCGAGCTATCTCGAGCCGCACCGCACCGGCTATTACGAAGCGCTTCAGCGCGTGAGAACACAAGGCGATTGGGCCGGCTGGGTGCGGTTCTTCCTCACCGCCGTGGAGCAGTCGGCCGAGAGCGCCTGCCTCCAGGCGCGCCGCCTGCTCGACCTGCGCACCCAGTACCGGGACCTGGTGCGAGGGAAACCTAGGGCGTTGACCCTGCTCGACGAGCTCTTCGCCAGCCCCTACGTCACCGTCTCCCGTGCCGCCAAGGTCCTCGCCGTCTCCCCACCCACTGCCCGCGCCGCGATCAAGTCCCTCATGGCAGTAAAGCTGCTGGACGAGCTCGCCGGCAGCACCTGGCGTCGGGTCTACGTAGCCCGTCCGATCCTCGAGATCCTCGAGAGCTGACAGGGCTGTTCCCCACCGGGTGCGACGGCGGCACCCTGCGAGGGTTGGTGTGGCGCACGTCCAGGATGGCCACGCGCCATTCGTTTGGCGCTCGTCGGACAGCGTAGGAAGGTGTGGAAGGTGGCACCGCGCCAAATACGACTGGCGCGCGGCCATCCTGGACTGCCGGACCGTTCGGGGAGGCCGGCAGCACGGGGGATCAGCCGTTTCGGAACGTTAGCAGGACACACAACTCCTAAGTGCTTGTAGGGCCGCGAGGTGGGAGCGAGCAGGCGCTCGCGGGACGGGGAGTGCTATTTTCGCATTCCTCAGGTGGGGCTTGCCTTCGGCCCTGTCTGTGT
>DASZZM010000092.1:0-79349 GCA_035544895.1 Thermoanaerobaculia bacterium | reverse complement strand
CACAGACAGGGCCGAAGGCAAGCCCCACCTGAGGAATGCGAAAATAGCACTCCCCGTCCCGCGAGCGCCTGCTCGCTCCCACCTCGCGGCCCTACAAGCACTTAGGAGTTGTGTGTCCTGCTAACGTTCCGAAACGGCTGGCCTACTTCGAGCTGCCGGCGGGGTTGCCGCGGAGGGCGGTCCAGTCTGCGAGGTAGACGGTGAGGAGGCCGCCCCGGTTCTCGAACCGGATGGCGGCGACGGCGCCGCCGGCGGCCGGCGAGGTGCCGCGGCGACGCTCTCCAGTCGGCATTGCTTCAGATTAGCATCCGCCCGCGGCAAGCCGTAAGCATTGATCTTGAAGGGTTTTCACCGCGTGTCACCTTGACACCGATCGGCAGCTCCAGAATAATCAATACCCTTGGTTCGGTACACCGACTCCCCCCTCGGGTGCGAGCGACGCGGGCGGGTGGAGGGAGCAGCGGAGAGGCACAGGATGTCCCTTGCGGAGAGACTTCAACAGCTCAATCACGAGATCGGCGCGACCCTGGAGAAGGCCTTCTCCGAGTTGCGGCACGAGATCCGTCACGAGATAACGGAGCGTTTTCGGGCCAGCGGCGACGAGGTCGCCAAGAAGCTCGAGGAGTTCACGCCTCGCCTGCCCAGCTCTTTCATCGACCATGAGGATCTGGCTCCTGCCGCCGAAGAGCTGCGCTCCGCGGCCATCCAGGCCCGCGGCGCCGCCCTGGGCGAGATACGCGACGCACTCGCGGCCATCGATCGTGCCCGGTCGCAGGCGCAGATCCTGAACGCTCTGCTCGAGCAATCCGGGCGCTTCGCCTCGCGCGCGGCGCTCTTGCTGCTGCGCGCCGGCGAGATCCACGGCTGGGGCGGCCACGGCTTCGCCGACGCGGCCCTCCGCGACCTGGTCCTCGCGCCGCCTCCCAATTCCTTCTGGGCCCGCCTCGCCTCCGCCGCTCCCGGCGCATCCAATCAACCCGGTTCCGCGGATCCGGGCGTATCCACGCATCAGCAGATCGCCACCACCCAGCTCTCTTCCGGCGAGTGCGCCTTGCTGTGCAGCTTGATCGAGAGCCCAGTGCCGCGGGAAGGAGTGGTGGTGCCGCTGGTGCTGCGTGACCGCGTCGTCGCCGCGCTCTATGCCGATCGCCTGAATGGTGCCGGCGAGGAAGGTTCCGCCGGCCCCACCGCTGCGACCGCCGCGACCGCTGCGACCGCCGCGACCGCTGCGACCGCTGCGATCGCCGCGGGCGACGGGGTCCTGATCGTCGAGGCGCTGCAGGTCCTGACCTACGCCGCGGCCCAGGCCATTGAGTCACTCCCCTTCCGCGAACGCTCCGCAACCTCCACCCTGAGCATCGCTGACCAGCGCGACGCCGGCGGAGCTTCGACCCAGGCGGCTGCCGTCTCCCCCTCGCCTGGCGAACCGTCTGCCGAGCCTCTCCATCCGGCATCCGCTGAAGCCGCCGCCGGCAGTCCTGGCGCCGCGACCATTGCGGCACCTGTCATCGGCATGGCTCCGGCCGTCCCGCCCGTCCCCAAGGGCAGCGAGCCCGAGCCCCCGCCCGAGATCCCAAAGACCGAGGCCGAGGCGGAGACTCCGCCCCAAGAGGCCGGCGCGGACAGGGGAGACGAGACCCTCGACCCCTGGCAGCCGCGCCGGGAGTGGCGGCATGAGGAGACGGCGCCCGAGTGGCCTACCGCTCGACACCTGGAATCCGAGCAGACCGCGGAGATGCCGCTCCCGGCCCTGGCGGAAGAAGGCGAGCGCCACGACGAGACGGCCCGCCCGACCCTGCAAGCCGTTCCCATCCTTGGCCCGACACCGGTTTCGCCAGCCTCGCCCGCTGCGGGCGACGCGGCGGCGGCCCCGGCTGGCTCGGATCCGATTGCGGGCGGGCGCAACGAGACGGTCCTGGTCCCTCGGACGCCCTTTCGCGAAGTGGACGGGCCGACCGCCGGCGCCGGCGCGCCGCCGTCCAGCCCGGTGCCGTGGTCCGCGGCCGACACCGCCAAGACGCCCGTCACTCGGCCGTCGGCGGTGCCGGGCCCGCCGGAGCAGGGCGGGTCGCCTGCTTTCGAGCCGCTGCGCCCCACCCCGGTCGTGCCGGCGACCCCGGAGGTGCGGCCGCCGAGCGGAGTGCAGGGTCCTGGATGGGCCTTTGCAACTACGCGAGTGGCGGTCGGATCCAGCGAAGACGCCCTGCACGAAGAGGCGCGCCGGCTGGCCCGGCTGCTGGTGAGCGAGATCAAGCTCTACAACGAGGAACAGGTCGAGGCGGGGCGGCGCAACCGCGACCTGTACGAGCGCCTGCGCGAGGACATCGACCGATCGCGGCAGATGTATGAGGAGCGGGTGGAGCCGCGGCTGGCCAAGTCGACGGATTACTTCTATCAGGAGCTGGTGCGAATTCTTGCCGCCGGGGATTCGAAGGCGCTGGGAATTTAGTCGCCGGCAAGCGGTTGCGAAAGGGAGACGTAGACGATGGTCGTCTTCTCGCCCGGCGGCCCAAGGTGATGCAGAAAGTGATAAGTAGCGGTATCCGCGGCAAGCTCGTTCCCTTTACCGCCTTCCTGCTGGTTCCCCTGCTGCTGGGCTCGGCGCAGCAGTCCCAATCGCCCGACTCGCTGTCGGCGACAGCCAAGGGACCTTATGCCCAGGCCGTTGCCGCCATGCGCCATCACGACTGCGCGGGAGCCATCGCGGCGCTCTCGCCGCTGACCGCCACCAAGGGCCCGGAGACCGTATTCGCCAAGCTGCTGAGCGGGCTCTATGCGCACTCTTGCGGGCAGGTAACCCTGGCCGAGGAGCGGCTTTTCGCGGCTGCCGAGCATGCCGGCCTGCTGGAGGACTGGCGGCTCTACCTGCTCAGCGACGACGCGCTGGCCCGCGGCCATCGTCTGCTCGCCAGGGCTGTGCTCGCCAAGCTTCTCGGCGACTACCATGGGTCGCCGCTGCGTGCGCGCGCACTGGCCAGGGCCGCGGCGCTCTCCTGGCAGCAGGGTGATGCGGCGCGCGCTCTGGAAGTCGTCCGCCAGGCGCGCCGGGAAGGGCTCCATGGCGATGAGAGGATCGGGCTCGAAAAGCTTGCGTGGGAGATCGGCACCCGCACCGGCGATGCCGCGGTGCGCGGCGAGGCGGCCCGCGAGCTGCTCATCGACTCGCCCGCGACGGCCAGCCAGCTGGGAGTGGTGGAGGTCTTTCGCCAGCAGAACGGAGACCTGCCGTGGTCGGGAATCCTCAGCGCGGACCAGCTCAGGCGGCGCGCCCAGGCTCTCCTCGCCCTCGACCTTGGACCCAGCGCCCTCGCCACGCTGGAGGCCGTGACCACGGCCGACCGTGACCTCGGCTGGAGGTTGCTCGAGGCCGAGATCCTCACCCGCATCCATCGCGGCCGGGACGCGCTGTCGATACTGTCCTCGGCGGCCGCGGCAGCCCCGCAGCAGACGGCGGCCCTCGAGTGGGCGCGTGCGCAGGCGGCGGTGGACGTCGCCATGTCGCAGCGGGGCGGCTCGCGCCGGATGACGGCCGAGCGGCGGCGGCTGCGCCTGGTTGCCCAGGAGCATCTGCGCAGAGTGGCAGAGATCGGTACCGATCCAGGGCTCTCGGCCAAGGCGCTGCGGACGCTCTATTCCGAGCTGGCCCAAGACAACCTGGTCGCGCCTTCGATCGCGGTTCTGCGCCGCCTCCACCTGGTCGACCCGAAGGACACCACCGGCGCGGCCTACCTCTGGAACCGCGGCTGGCAGGAGTACGGCAGGAGGAGTTACTCCCAGGCGGTGAGCTACTGGACCCAGCTCGCGACCCTCTATCCGCAGGACGGCAACGCGCGCCGCGGCAGGTACTGGACCGGCAGGGCCTTCGAGGCCATGCGCGAGAACGGCCACGCCGAACGGATCTATGCCGAGCTGGCCGCCGCGGACACCAACGATTTCTACCGGCGCAATGCCTTGCAGCGCTTGGAGCGGCGGCGGTCCGGCGCGCGGGCGGCGCGCGAGTCTCTGCCCGGCGTGCCGGCCACCGTGACGCTCGCCGGCCAGCCACCCGACCGCCCCGACCGCCCCGACCGGTTAGTCGAGCCCTGGCCGACCGAGCCCTTGCTGGGAAGGGCCAGGCTGCTCTCGGACGTCGGCCTCGACGACCTCGCGCTGTCGGAGGTCGAACTGGTCAAGGACCGCGCCGAGCCGCGCGCGGTGGCCGCGCTCCAGGCCCTCGTCCTCGCCCGCAAGGGAGACTACCGCAAGAGCGCGAGCGCCATCCGCGATGCGTTCCCCGCCCTGGGCGGTCCCTATCAGAAGAACGTGCCCGAAGAGGCCCTCGAGCTCTATTACCCGTTGCAGTACCAGGAGGCGATCCGTGCTTCGGCCCTGATGAACGGCGTTCCCGTCTACCTGGTCTTCGGCATCATCCGCCAGGAGAGCGCTTTCGACGTCAACGCCAGGAGCTGGGCAGGCGCGCGCGGTCTCATGCAGCTCATGCCGGATACGGCGCGCGAGCTGGCGCGCCACCTCGGCTTGAGCTGGTCGTGGGAGCGCATGTCCGAGCCCGCCTTCAACGTGCAGATCGGAACCACCTACCTGCGGCAGGTGCTCGGCATGTTCGGGGGCAACCTGGAGCTGGCCCTCGCCGGCTACAACGGCGGACCCTTCCGCATCAAGCGTCTCTGGCGTGAAGCCCGGACGAGCGACCTCGACCGCTTCCTCGAAGGTCTCACCCTCGAAGAGTCCAAGACCTACGTCAAGCGCATCCTCGTCCTCTCCGACAGCTACCGCCAGCTCTATCCCCACGCCGGTTAGCCGGCAGACTGGGCGGCCCCAGGACAGGCGACGGCGCTACGAAGTGGCCATGGAGGACTGCTCAAAGCGTCTATTGGATCTGGTGGTATTGGGCGGCTTGCTGCTGGTGAGCTGCTCAGAGCCGCCGGTGGCGCCGCGGGGGGGGCCAATCGTTCTGATTACCCTGGATTCGCTGCGGGCGGACGTGGTGACCGGTATGGGGGGCGAGCCCGAGCTGACACCGCATCTGGCGGACCTGATTCGCGAGGCGGACTGGGCGGGGAGGGCGGTGGCACTGTCGAGCGCGGCGGTGCCCTCGATGGCTTCGTTGTTTACCGGCTTGCGCCCCTGGCAGCACCATGCCTTGCACGATGGTGCCGCGAGGCTCTCGCCGGAGCTGCTCACCTTGCCCAAGGCCTTGCGCTCGGCGGGCTACCGGACGGCCGGCTACCACACCGGGCATTGGTACACGGGGGAGTTCGGCTACGATCTGGGCTTCGACGTCTTCGAAGACCTGGGAAAGGGAGGCGAGGCGGCCGAGCGCCTGGCCGGCCTCGGCGAAGGCAGGCAGTTCGTCTGGGTGCACATCCCGGAACCGCAGGCGCCGTACGTGCGCCGGGATTGGCTGCTGCCGCGCCTCTCCGAGCCCGCCGGCAGCCTGCCCAGGCTGCCGCATACCATCGAGCCGGTCCAGCTTGCCGCCTATTTCGACCCTGCCGTTCCCTTGCCGGACGAAGAGCGGCGGCGCTTCTGGGCGCTCTACCGCTTGAACGCCGCCTGGGCGGACGAGAGGCTCGGCCGGCTGCTCGAGGCATTGCGCTCGAGCGGGCAGTGGAACCGCACGGTGCTGGCGGTGACGTCCAACCATGGCGAAGAGTTCGGCGAGAGCGGGCAGATCGAGCATGGCGGGAACCTCGGGCGGGAGCTCCTGGAAGTGCCGCTGATCATCAAGCTGCCTGCCGGATCGGCGCGGCGGATTGCCGTTCTTGCCGGGCAGCGCGTCAGCGCCGGCCGCCTGTGGGCCACCCTGGTCGAAGTGGCGGGAGGCAAGGTGCCGCCGGCGGCCGCCCCAAGCCTGTTTCGCCGCGCCGCGCCCGCCGTGCTCTCGGAGCTCTACCTGACCAATGGCACCAACAAGTTCTCGCTGCTCGAGGGCGACGACCAGCTCCTCTGGGAGTCGCGCTTCGCGCCTGCCGAGCGGGACTACTACCGCGCGCGTGCGGAGCTCCTGGCCGGTCCCCCCGAGCCGGGCGACGCCGGCGATGCCGGCGACAGCAAGGGCGAGGCAATCAGCCCCGCCGCCGTCGCCTCGATCGCCCGCCGTCTCGGCGCCGCCTTCGCCGCCACGCCGCCGCTTACCGGCAACCGCGGCCCAAGCCTGTCGCTCCAGCGCTGGGGCCGGCGCGGCAGCAAGCCAGTCCACGATCCGCTGCGGAGAGCCGAGATGGCCCGCCGCCTCGCCGCCACCTGGACCACCTTCCTCACCGAGGAGCTGCCGCCTGCCGAGGAAGCCCGCGAGTGGCTCGAGGCCTTTCCACTCCCGCCGGCAGCGCCCCAGCCCTGAGGCTGGCGCCGGATCTCGCCCCGGGCCGGGGGGCCGCGCGGAGCGGGATGTTATACTCGCAAACCGCCCGCGCCAGGGCTCTCCCGGGTCCATAGCTCAGCGGTTAGAGCATCCGGCTCATAACCGGCAGGTCCCTGGTTCGAATCCAGGTGGACCCACTCCCGTGAAGGTGTGTCGAAGCTGCCCTCCCGCAGTAGCGCGCGCGATGCCGTCCGCCGGGCCTTCCGGCGGGATATGAAGGCCGCCTCGGCGCCTCACCGGCCGTAGAGCGGCCCTGGAGCTGTAGGTCGATGAGAGGAGCCAGACCACCGCGATGAACCAGAACCTCGAGACCATCGTGGAGCTGCAACGCTCGCTCACCCATCTCCGGGATGCCGAGCAAAGGCTGCACGGGATCCCTGACTGGATGCGCGAGCTGCACGACGAGCACGTGGCGCGCAGGGCCGAGATCGATACCTTGCTGGAGGTCGCCGAGGAAGCGGCCCGGGAGCGGCGCGCCGCCGAGAGCGCCGTCGCGGACGCGCAGGAGAAGCTGAAGAAATACCAGCAGCAGATCAACAAGGTGAGCACACAGCGCGAATACGGGGCGCTGCTGCAAGAAATCGACACCGTGAAGTCGCAGATCGTGTCCTTCGAGGAGCAGGCCTTCTCGTCGCTCGAGCGCCACGACCAGACCCAGCGCGACCTCGCCGCAAAACGCGAAGGCTTCAGGGAGCTCGACGAGCGGTACCAAGCGGAGCTGGCCCGCTGGGAGGGCGAGAAACCAGACGTCGAGCGCCAGGTCGAATCGCTGCGCGGGCTCGTCGCCACTCTCAAGGAGCGGCTGCCGCGCCCGGTACTCGCACAGTTCGAGCGCATCCGCGAGCGCAACCCGGGAGGGGCCCTGGCGCCGGTCCGCCTGATCGAACGGCCGGGACGCGGCCCGCGCGAGTGGCATTGCGCGGCGTGCAACTACCGCGTGCGCCCGCAAACCGTGGTCGAGATCCGCAACAGCAACAGCCTCGTCCAGTGTGACAGCTGCAAGCGCATCCTCTATCTCGAGGATGAGCCCTCCTGAGCCGAACCAGCGTGGCCCCGACTGAGGAGGCCGAGGAGGCGGCGGCACGGCTGGGCGCGATCAGGACGCGCATCGCGGCCGCCTGCCGGCGCGCCGGGCGAGACGGCGGCGAGGTCGTCCTGGTGGGGGCCAGCAAGGGCCAACCGGCGGCGCTCCTGGCGGCGTTCGTCCAGGCGGGCCTCACCGTCTTGGGCGAGAACCGTGTCCAAGAAGGGCTCGCCAAGCGGCGCGAGCTCCCCGCCGGGCTCGAATGGCATCTCATCGGCCCGCTTCAATCCAACAAGGTGCGCGCCGCTCTCGAGCTCTTCCGCATCGTCCACTCGATCGACCGAGTCAAGATCGCCGAGGCCCTCGATCGTGAGGCCGGGCGACTGGGTGTCGCGCTTGCCGGCTTGCTGGAGGTCAACCTGGGACTGGAGCAGAGCAAGCACGGCTTTGCGCCGCAGGGCCTGGCCGCCGCGATACGGCCGCTCGCCGCGCTCGAGCACCTGCGCATAGTGGGGTTGATGGCCATTCCGCCCGCGGCTCCCGTGGCTCCGGCCGCCGAGCAGTCGCGCCCGTGGTTCCGCCGTCTCCGCGAGCTGCGCGACGAGCTGCGCGGCCGAGCGGAGTGGGCTGGCTTCCCCGGCTGGCTTTCGATGGGCATGAGCGACGACTTCGAGATCGCCATCGAGGAAGGCGCCACCCATGTGCGCGTGGGCACCGCGCTCTTCGGCCCCCGTCCGCCTTTACCCATGCTAAGATAGCCGTTCTTTTCCGACCGCCGGCCCTTGCGCTTGCCAGGAGATCCAGCATGGCGCTCACTCCGCTCGAGATCCAGAAGATGCGGTTTCCCCAGAGGATGAGGGGATACGACCCGGCCGAGGTGGAGAGCTTTCTTGCCCTGGTGGCAGAAGAGCTGACGGCCCGGCTCGCGCAGATTGACACGGCCGAGCGCGAAAATCATTACTACAAGCAGCGCCTCGGCGAGACCGAAGAGCGCGAGCACCAGCTCCAGCAGACTCTGCTGCGTGCCCAGAAGGTCTCCGACGAGATCATCGCCAACGCCCGGCACGAGGCCGAGCTGGTGCTCAAGGAAGCCGAGTTGGCGGCCGACAAGATCGTGCAGCAGGCCATCGAGCAGTCGAGCCGCATTGAGTCCAAGATCAACGAGCTGCGCACCCTGCGCCGCGAGTTGCAGGTCAAGTTCAAGAACAACCTCGATCTCTTTCAGCGCATCCTCGAAGCCGAGATGGAAGACGAGCGCAACACCGCCACGGTGCTCACCCTGCCGCGCAAGCGGCGCGAAGCCTGAAGACGCCCAAAACTCCAGCGGGCACCAGCCGGCTCGCGAGGGTAGGACTCGATGTCCGACCTCCTTCTCATCCATGACCTGGCGGAGATCGCCACGCCGCAAGGCAGCGAGCCGCGACGCGGGGCCGACCAGGGCCGGCTGCGGCGCTTGCCGGGCGGCGAGGTGGTGTGCCGCGGCGGCCGTATCGCTTTCGTCGGCTCTGCCGAGGAGAGGCGCCGCGCTTTCGGCGAGCTGCCGGAGGCCGAGCGGCTCGACGGCCGGGGAGGGACGCTGGTGCCGGGCTTTGTCGATCCACACACCCACCTGCCCTGGGCCGGCAGCCGCGAGGAGGAATTCGCGGCGCGGCTGGCGGGTCGCACCTACCAGGAGATCGCGGCCGCCGGTGGCGGGATCCTCTCGACCGTCGCCGCGACCCGGAGCGCGAGCGAGGAGGAGCTGACCGACAACGTCGTGCGCCGCCTCGACCAGATGCTCGCCTGGGGCACTACGACGGTGGAGGCCAAGAGCGGCTATGGTCTGGCCCGCGCCGGCGAGCTCAAGCAGTTGCGGGCGATCCGGCGCGCCGGCGAGCGCCATCCAATCGAGCTCGTGCCGACGCTGCTCGCCGCCCACGAGGTCCCGCCCGAGTTGCGGCGGCAGCGGGAACGCTACCTGGCCGAGGTTTGCGAAGAGATCGTCCCGGCCGCCGCCGAAGAAGGCCTGGCACGCTTCTGCGACGCCTTCTGCGAGGAGGGTGTCTTCAGCGCCGAAGAGTCGCGCCGGGTGCTCGCCGCCGGGGTGCGCCACGGCCTCGCGCCGCGCCTCCATGCCGACGAGTTCGTCGATTCCGGTGGCGCGCGGCTGGCGGCCGAGCTCGGCGCCCTCTCGGCTGACCATCTGATGGCGGTGTCGCCCGCCGGCATCGAGGCACTGGCGTGCTCGCAGGTCACCGCCGTGCTGCTGCCCGGCACGAGTTTCTTCCTGCGCCAGCACCGCTATGCTCCGGCAAGGCGGCTGATCGAGGCGGGTGTGCCGGTGGCGCTGGGGACGGATTGCAACCCGGGGTCGTCGCACACCGAGTCGATGCCAATGGTTCTGGTGCTCGCCGTTTTCGAGCTCGGCCTGTCGGTCGAGGAGAGCCTCACCGCCGCCACTCTCAACGCCGCCTGCTGCCTCGGGCTGGGCGACCGGCTGGGATCGATCGAGGCGGGGAAGCAGGCCGATCTGGTGCTGCTCGACGCGCCCAACCTTCTGCACCTCGCTTATCACTTCGGCATCAACCCGGTCGCCGCGGTGGTCAAGCGAGGGAGAGTGGCGCACCGCCGGGGCCCGGTGGCGAACACGGGCGGCCCGGACGCAAAGCCGCGCGCGCGCCCGGCGGGGTATGATCCTGGCTTGCCAGCCCGCCATCGCTCGCGGAAGGGAGATCCGTCATGAGTCATTTCCGGTTTTTGGCGCCTGCTCTCCTGGCGACCGCCATGGCTGCGATGGCTGCGATGACCGCGATGGCTGCGATGGCCGCGATGGCCGTGCAATCCACGCCGCCGGCCACTGGCGTGGCGCAGCAGGAGCTCAAGCCGGTGGAACCGGCGAAAGAAGAGGCCAAGGAGATCGTCACTCCTTCGGGCTTGAAGTATTTCGATCTCAAGGTCGGCGAAGGCGCGGAAGCGAAGTCCGGAAGCATCGTCGAGGTCCTGTTCACCGGTTGGCTCGAAAGCGATGGGCGCAAGTTCGACGAGAGTCTCGATCCCAAGCAGCCGTACCGTTTCCAGCTCGGCAAGGGCCAGGTGATCAAGGCTTGGGACGAGGGCATCGCCGGCATGCGCGTGGGCGGCAAGCGGCGACTGGTCGTTCCCCCCGAGCTCGGCTATGGCCGGCAAGGCGCCGGCGCCATCGTTCCCCCCGGCGCCTCGTTGCGCTTCGAAGTCGAGCTGCTCAAGATCGCTCAGCCCGGATAGACACTCGAGCCTCGCTGGCGACGTGGGCGAGGGGTAGAGCGAGGTACTGGTGTCCCGTCTGTGAAGGGCTGAAGGAGACCTTGATCATAACTCCATATCATAGAGTAAGTTGCGAGATTCAAGGTGAAGACGCACTAGACCCTGGGGAAGCGCCGGGGAAGCACGCGGGAGACAATGAAGGCGCTGTGTGGAGCATGCGAGCGTAGCTGAGGTCGATGCGGGGCTCCTTTCGAGAGACAGCTGCGGACAGGGCAACCGCCCGCGGCGCCATCACCACGGCCTCAAAATGCTCCCTCTCCTCAAGAGCCGTTTTCCCAGGCCACGTCCAGCTCGGGCTCCATCTCGTCAAGCAGAGGAAGGCGCTCGATGCCGGCCTGGTCAGTTAGCTCGTCGAGGGCCAGGAACGAACCGTCGTCTAGAAGCAGATCACCGCGGACGATGAAGCGGAGACCCCATTGCAGCGGCGGCTCGCGTTTTGCGGGATCGCGAGCGAGATCGACAAGGAGCTCGCGATCTTGGGCAGTGCTGCGCCGCGCGAGGTGCCGCGCTAGCGCGGGCCAAAGACAATCTAAGTGAGGGCCGACTGAGACTGGGAGCTCGCTTTGACTCTCCGGGCGGAACGAGAGGCAGCAGGCCGCAGAAAGGAGGCGCGATAACGCTGATAACGTTTCGGGATGACTGAAATCTCGCTGGGCGGCGAGGAATGCACGGCCAGCGGCAAATCCAGAGGAGAGGACCCAGCTGAGGGTGAAGTCCGGAATCGGATCGAGAGCAAGCTTGGAGGCCAAGCCGCGAGCCCAGGCGCCGGCCCAGAGGAAAGACGGTTTGTCAGGATCTTCCCGAACCAAGTTGCGAGCCATAAAGGAAGCAAAGCCCGGGAAAAGCTGGCTGAAAACCCAGATCTGGCCGAATCGGGGAGGCCAGTGGAAAGGCAACTGGCGGGTCTCCAGGTCCGAAGTAAAGTGCGAAGCCAAGTGCGAAGCCCAGTCGCACGCCAAGTAGCCAATTGCCTCGCCAACTTTGTCAGCCCCGGAGTGAGGCGCCAGGTCCAGAGCCAACTCGTGAGCCAAGTTGCGCGCCAAATCTCGAGCCAAGCCGCGACTCGCGGCGTCCAAGGCCTGCGGTGCAATCGCACGCGCAAGCTTAACGAGGGAACTGGTTGGAACTCCCGCGGCGAGAAAGGCCTGCAGCTGAAGGCCGAACCGCCGCCGCCGCGAAGGCCACGCTTGAAGGTGCCCAACCTCCTCCCAGGTTGGCCACAAAGGCTCGAAGCCGGCCAGCACACGCCCGGCGGCGATGCCCTCCTGAGTCAGCGGTCCATCCTTGAGCCCATCGATCAGGAGGCGTGCGAGCCTGCCCGTGGGCCTGGAGAGGACAGTGTACGACGCCGGGTCGAATTCCTCGAATCGCACCCAACCGAGCCAGGTCTGTCCTGAGGCTTGTGTGGAGAGCGCCTCCCGCAGAAGACCCTTACGCTTCTCCTGTCGTGAAGAGCGCCAGGCTCCCCAGCAGTAGCCGACCCCCGGTGGGAACGCGCGCGCGAGAGCCTTCAACCAGAGCGACAGCCATTCCTGGAAAAGGAGGACAGGACCGAGGCCGTCGGCGAAGACAGTGCCTGCGAAGGCGAGCGCGTACTCGGAGGCCGGCGCCTGAACAAGGCCGTCAAGCACGGCATCGAGAAAGGCTGGGTTTCGCGTCTCGATCTGCGCGCCGAGCAGGCGGAGCGTTTCCCACCACTGGAAATCCGGGATCCTTTGACCGAAGGCCGCGCGCCGCTCGCCGGCATCTGCGGCGGTGGTTTCCAGATGGTAAGCGGCGAGGTACTCCTG
Organism: Thermoanaerobaculia bacterium; assembly: GCA_035544895.1. Classification (GTDB taxonomy): domain Bacteria; phylum Acidobacteriota; class Thermoanaerobaculia; order Multivoradales; family UBA5704; genus JASLEW01. Next base: position 66,892 of record DASZZM010000092.1, on the reverse strand, counting down.
AAAGCTTAAGTGGGAGAAGGCAAGAGTACCATCGGCGCGGTCGGAGAGGAGGCCCGCGGTCTCGACGAGCCAGGCGAGGAAGCCGTCGCGGCGATCACGCGCGCACTCTTCGGGTAGCAGTGTCCTCATCTCCTCCCAGGAACGGACGATGGGACCACGGGAAGTCTCCCTGTACCCGGCGCTTTGAACGTTGTATGCGAGGGTGGCGACCCACCGCCGGCGGCGGTCGAGGTCCGGCGGAGTCCAGAGGTGGCTACCTGCGAGGGCGCCCTCAGCAGTCTTCTGCTCCGGCCTAGCGTGGAGGAGCGCGTCGACGCACTTCTCGTAGAGCAGGTGCCGCTTGTCGGGAAGCGGTTGAGAGTGCCCGACGAGGAGCAGCATGGTGAGCAGCAGCGGCGTCCGCGCAAGATCTTGAGCGTCGCGGTTGTGTTCGAGCGCCTCAAGGAAGCGCCAGCACTCGTCGCCTACGCTGGCCTCGCCGCCGCTCGCGAAGCGGCGGAAGAACTTGCGGGTCAGCTGCTTGATGTCGCTGTCCGAGAGCGGTTGGAGGTCGACGACCTCGAAGCCCTCGCTATGCGAAGGCGGGTCCTGCCCGTAGGGCCGGCTGGTGACGACAGCGAGAACGCGCGGGTGCTCACGGATGAAACCGAGAAGCTTGCCCCGCAGTTCGCTGCCGAGCGGGCCGAGTTCGTCCCAACCGTCCACCAGAAGGATGGGCCGCGGGCCGTCCCCGGCCTTGAGAAGGCTCGCAAGGCGGCCGCGCCAGCCGATCCCCATCTGGCTGCCGATCCAGGCGTCGAGCGCTGCGTCAATCGAGCGTTCCTCGCCCGCGCTCTCCGGGAGCTGCCACCGCCGCGCGACATCGCGCAGAACGAGCATCAGCGGCAGGGCTCGGTCGTCGAGCGCCAGCTGGCTGAAGGTGAAACGTGCCCAGGTGGTCTTGCCGGAGCCGCCGGCGCCCCGAAGCACAAGCGGTCGGTTCCGGCCGAGAAGGTCGTCCGGGCGCAGAGGTCGATTGTCAAAGGTGTTTATCGGATCGAGCCAGGAGGTGAAGCGAAGCTCGAGATACATGTCATCGAGCGGGGCGTCGCCGGCCTGAACGCCACCTGGCCGGAGCGCGCCGAGCGACCCGATGTCCCAACGGCTATAGGTGTCGCGGAGGCGCTGGCGGAAGGTGCGAAGGAAGTCGGTATCGAGGGCAGGAGGCGGCGCGTGGGCCGCCGCGGTTGCGGCGGTTGCATATCCCTCTGGCAGATCGAGGCGCTGGACCATCCAGCCGGCCGGGTCTGGAGCGAAGGCGCCCCACTCGACCGCGCCTGCCGGGCGGTGCCAGGCGATGTAGACGACCGAATGGGCGCGGATCTCCTGCCGCTCAATGTCAAGCACGATCAGGCGGGCGGAGGCAGGTTCGTCTTTGGGGAGCACCTCGGGCTGGAGACCCAGACTACCCGCTGAGAGCACGTGCGTGTGCCCAGGTCCGCTCCAGTCCCAGGTCTGCTTGTCCTGGGCGTGATGGTGACCGTGGAGGACGAGCTGGACTCTGGCATCCGCCGCTACCGCTCGGAGCCCTCGCCCATCAAAACCGAGGGCGTCGCTCTCATAGCGAGCGAGAAGTTCGGCGTCGAACCCGCCTTTCACCTCGAGGAATCGTCGCCAAGCTGCGAGGTTGCCGGGCGTCGTGACAACCGGATTGTGGTGGACCGCGAGGAGCTTGAGCCACGCGGCGACCTCGGCACCCCTCAAGGCCGAAAGCGCAGCCTCGGCCTGTTCCCGGCTCACCAGGCCCGCGTGGTCCGCCGGGCGATGAGATTCCTTCTCGCAGGAGTTGAGCGCGGCCACGGCAAGTCGAAGTTGGGGGAAGCGGAAAAGATTCGCGCCCCGGCCCAGCGGCGCGGCTACTTCCGCGAGGTCCGCGACGCCATAGAAGGATCTGAGGAACTCGAAGTAGATGTCGAGCTTGACCTCGTCAAGGCGGCGCCGCAGAAGCTCGGGGGCGAGTTCCTCCCGCTCCTCAAGTTCGGCCTCGACCCGCTTGCAGGAGGCCCAGTTGATGTCGTGGTTACCGGGAACGAAGACGAATCGGCCGGCGACGAGGCCGAGTCCACCGGCGAGGGCCGCGAGGAAGCGCCGGGCGTTCTCAAATTCGGAGCGCTTCCCCGCCTCAGCGACATCGCCCGTGACCAACACCAACTCGATTCTGTGATCGGCAAGCCCGATCTTGTCCTGGGCGGCGACCAACGCGCGGTGGAAGCTCTCGCCCAGCCGCTCGGGGCTCTCGCTAACGAAGCGACTGTGAGGACCGAAATGAAGGTCGGAGAGGTGGAGCAAGAGGAGCGGCGGCATGTCCTCGGTCCTTGCGGACAGGTCTCGATTCGCAGCTTGCGGAAATCTGGCAGGCTCGAACGTGCGTGATTCCCGTATCGGCCGAGTCTCTACCTTAACACCGCCCGGGCGGCGCTGTGCCGCGACTAGAGAGAGCACGAGGAGGCCAGCGGACGCGTCACTTGAAGCGACCGGAGGCGGGGCGCCAGCCCCGTCGGAGGAACCGTTGTTGGCGAACGAAGTGAGCCGCCAAGCTATCGCGAGCGAAGCGAGCGGTTCCTGTGCGTAGCACAGGAACCCGGCTTGCTACTCACCCTGCAAGAGAGCGTCTCGGACTCGAGCTGCCGGCGCCATTCTCATTCTCCTGACGTGGAGGCGTGGAATCTCGCCTTCACGGGGCACCCCATTTTCTCGCTCGCCATGAATCGGGAAAGATCCGAGCGCGAGGGATTGTCGGCCGTAGAGGCGGCGGAGGTCGGAATCGGGGAGGGGACGGCGTCCGAGCGCGCATCCTGGTGCGGTTTCACGGGTGATGGGGGTCGTGAGCTTCACGAAACCTCACCGTACGAACGAACAGGAGGCACGAACGCGGCGAAGGTCGCCCCAGCAGAAGGCCGGGGCGCCCACGTCCAGTTCGGCCTGGTGACCGCCCGCACGCGAGCACCGGGTTTTATGCCGTCGACCAGGCGGGATTGCCTTGCCGCTTGCATCCCGGTTTCTGCGGCAGCCTGCCGGCAGACTGCGAGCGCTCTGCGCAGGTGTGCCGGCTCGGTACAGATGGCGGTGCCGGCAGAGTGCGGCGGCGTGCCGGCTGGTGATCGCGGCAGCGGCTCGGCCGCCGCTCGGTGTGGACTCCCTACGGACGGTGGCGGGGGCCGCCGCGGGGACCGCGCCGGCCCCCTCGCAGTCGGGATTAGGAGAGAGGGTGGGTGGGCGGGGGAAGGTGATCTTCCTTCCTGAGCCGGCTTCTCCCCCCCTCGCCACAGTCTACTTGCACCACGCCGAGTGGCCGGGGGTCAAGGGCGGCGCAGCCGCCGCGCGCAGCGCGGTTCACCCTTGACGCCCGGCCACCCGGCGTTGGTAGGCTGGCCAGAGGCACGAAAGCGGTGTAAGTCGCCGCCGGTGCTGGTGCGGCGAACTCGCCGTCGATCCCGAGCACCGGCCGCACCAGCTGGCCGTAGGCGTCCATTTCCAAGGCCCGTCCCGGCAGCCCGGCGCTCCCCCCCTCACCCCGCACCCTTCTTCGCTCCTGCAACGGTCAGCGCCCCGGCCGGGCCAATCGGAGCAGGGGGGCTTCCCCCCTGCACCCCGCTTCTCGTAAGGGTCGAGGCCGGATCGCCGCCGGGTTGTTGTGCCACGCTCGCTTCGCTCGCGGGCACTGACGTTTATGGCGGTACCCGTAACCCCGACCCGGTACCGATCGAGGAACAGCCATCTCTGGGAAAATAGGAGAAGGCCGACCAGCCAGCCAGGCAAGATTCCGAGATCCTCCAAACTCGGATCCCGGCTGCTTCTTCGTCCATACGCAAATTGCTATTTGTCTTAACCACATAGCGGGCACTATCCTCTACCTTGGAGGTTGACAATAGGAAAGACCGGGCGCACTTTGCGGGCAGGCCCAGAAGTCACGCCATCGTCTCGAGTGCGTTCGACGGCGAGACATACTCCGAAGATAGGAGAGTTGAGCGTGCCCTACGGCGCAACGGTTTTCAAAGTCTTCATTGCTTCTCCTTCCGACGTAGCGACGGAGCGCAAGATTGCCCGTGATGTTCTACTCGAGTCTTGGGAGACCCGGCCCGAGCTCGCGACAAGCGAGCACGACATCTTTGCTTCTTAGGTGGCGTGAAAGCAACGCAAGATCCCGCGAGGGACGGGGAGTCAGAATGAAAGAAACGGATATGGATCCTTTCGCGGATGCGATAAGTCCTACGAATATTCTCGAGGGATTTGGAATGTATTACGCGACCGTAGTAGAAATCGTACGGCTTCGGGGCCAGTTTGCAAAGCGGAGGTTAGAACTCTTCTGTGTCTCTAAAGCGCTGAAGATTTTTCTCTATAGCGTTGCGATATCATTTGTTATTTATATACCAATAATTTTACACAAGAAACTGGAATTGGACAAAATCTCCTTCCTGCTTCAGTTCTTGTATGGCCAGCTCCTGCTCGTCCTGGTTGTTCATCTGGCGTTGAGAGCGTTTCGCGGGACCGCCCCCATCGGTCGAACATTCGTGGCATATTGCATCTGGGTAAGTTTCTCTGGACCGTTGATGCTAATTTGCTCTTTTCCAATGCTTTGGTACCTTTCGCCAACCGATTTCATAGACACAAGCCATGCCCCCACGGCAGCTGTCCCTGCATGGGCCATGATCTTCGGCTTCGCAACATTTGCTATTATAGTAATATTTGGCGCGCCCATTGTCGCGAGATGGTTGGCGGATGTTCAGGGGATCAGTCTGCTTCGGACATTCGCTGCATTCGTGCTAATTGCCTTTCCTGTCTTGGCGCTACACAGCGTCTTTGTGGCGCCTTACGTAACACGCGGCATACAAATATTAGCGGGAGCTATAAAACAACTGATTTGATCTAGAAAGCGGCCTTCGGGGTGCGTAAAAGGTAACGCGCGCACTGGCAACCCCGGCGCCTCGCGTGCTGGCCGGGCTCACCCGCACGCCTACCCTACACCACCCTTCGATGAGATCCCGAGTGTTTACCCGAAGCTTACCCGTTTGTGAGACTTCGGTAACCGTCCGGCCAACCACAAGTAACCAGGGTGGTCCGCTGACCACCTGCTGGCGGACCGGCGAACGGAGGAGCCGGGTCGAGCAGCCGGCTCAGACGGTCGTGGCAGGGTTGGTGTGGCTCTCTTGCCAGACCTTCGGCGTGAGCTGGCTGAGGTCGGCAGGGCAGCAGGAGGGGAAGCGCTCCAGGACGTTGCGAAGGTAGGCAAACGGATTCACCTTCAGCAGAGCGCAGCTGGCGACGAGGCTGTAGATGATCGCCGCTCGGCGCCCACCCTCATCGCTGCCGGCGAACATCCAGTTCTTGCGACCCACCGCCACGCGCCGCAGTGCTCGTTCGGCGCGGTTGTTGTCGATGTCGAGGATGCCGTCCTCGACATAGCGTGTCACTTGCCCGGCGATGGCGGCCAATCGGGCTCAGCTACGCTCGCATGCTCCACACTGCGCTTTCATTGCCTTCCGCGTGCTTCCCCGGCGCTTCCCCAGGGTCTACTGCGTCTTCACCTTGAATCTCGCAACTTACTCTATGATATTGAGTTATCATCAGCGTCTCCATCTGCCCTTCACAGACGGGACACTAGCGGATCGGGTCGTGGACGGCGGCGCGGGCGGCAAGGTCGAGGAGATGGCCGCCTTCGATGAGACGGGTGTGGTGGGTGTCGACGAGGAAGACCAGGACCACCTCCTGGCCCGGCGCCTCGGCGGCGAGCAGGGCGACCAGTTTCGGCGGCAGATCGGACCACTCGTACTTCCACGTCTCGACTCCGACGTTGCGGGTGTGGATGGCAGGCCGGGAGCTCGGCTGGCCGGGCTCCCAGGAAGGGAGGCGCCTCTGGCCATAGCGCAGCTCCGGCGGCGGACCGAGCACGATCAACGCCCTCCCGCGGTCGGTCAGGCTGCCGCGGCTGCCGTCTTCGCCGTACAGGCGGTCCGCGCTTTCGACCCGCTCGTAGAACACGCGCGCGAAGTCGTTCTGCGGCGACCGCGGGTCAGGGTTGCGGCGCCGCCAGAAATTCCCGATGAACTCGACGGCCTCGGCGGAGTTGTGCAACCGCCGCGCTTGCCGGCGCTCCTCGGGCAGCAGCAGCCAGCGCATCGGCCCATCGGTCAAGGCATCGGCCATCGCGGGCTGGGGGCGCTCGTCCGTCGAGCGGCAGCCCGCGGCCAGCGCGCCGGCGAGCCAGCCGGCCAGCGGGCAGAAAAGCAGGGCCAGAGCGGCCGCCGGGCGGCTAGTGAATGCTGCTGTCGCCGGCCGGCTCGGGGGCCTCGTCGATCGTGCCATACGCCTGCTCGTAGCGCTCGAGATTGGCGGAAAGGGCGCGGATGATCCGTTTCAGGTGACCCGGGCTGCAAACGATGCGCGCGGTGACGATGCCTTGCGGCGGCAGCAAGTTGATGAAGTCGAGGATGAATTCTTCGCGCGTATGCGTGATGCGGAGAAGATTGGAGTAACGGCCCTTCAGCTCCTCGTCACTGATCTTGACGTTGAGTCCCTCGGCGGGCTCAGCCATCACTGCCTCCTTGTCCTGTGGGCGGGCTGGCCCTCCGATGCTACCGCATCTGTGGCGAGGGCGGGCTAGTCCAGCCCCAGCCAACCAGCCGGGCCTAAAACAAGAGCGAAACGATTAGCGCGCCAGGGGAGAGGGCGTCCCCTTCCCCTCCGGCTACCGCCGGGCAGGGACCCGGCGGCTCTGGAAAACCGGGAAGGGGATCTGCGGGGGTTGCGGGGGGCGATCCGATAGATGCATTGAGTAGTCATCTACCGCCACATCGCAGCGCTAGCCTGTGCTGGGGGCCATCCTCAAATAAATGGCTAAATCGCTGACGTTGGTCCCGGTGGGGCCGGTCTCGAGGAGGGCCCCGGGGACGGCGGCAAGTGCCCGCTGCGCGTCGTGCCGGGCGAGGGAACTAGCCGGATCGAGCCCGGCCCGCCGGATGGCCTCCCAGGTCCCGCCGTGAACCAGGCCGCCGGCAAAGCGGGTCGGACCGTCCACGCCGTCCGAGGCAAGCGCCACGGCGACCTCGTCGCCGCTGCCCGCCAGCTCTCGTGCCGCGGCCAGGGCCAGCTCCTGATTGCGGCCGCCGCTGCCCGCGGCACCGGCGAGCGTCACGGTGGTCTCGCCGCCCAAGACCAGCGCCACCCGAGGACCCGGCATGGCCCGTCCCTTGGCCACCATCAGGCACGCTGCCTCCGCCGCCTCGCCGGTGAGCTCCCCTTCCCCGACCGTCATGCCGCGCCGCCGCGCCTCGGCCACCGCGGCGGCCATGGCCGTGGCAACGCTGCCGATCAGCAGGCTCTCGACACGCTCGAGCGCCGGATCTCCCGGCTCGAGCGTCTCCGGCAGCTCGCCGCGAGCGCCGCGGGCCAGGTGCCGGCGCACGGCCTCGGGCACCCCGGGGAGGCCGCCGATCGTGCTGACTGAAGCCAGCGCCTCGGCGAAGGTGGTGGGATCCGCGGCGAAGGGTCCGGAGGCAATCGTGGCCGGATCGTCGCCGGGCACGTCGGAGAGCAGGAGCGCGACGACTCGGGTACGCGTGGCGCGCAGGGCGCCGCCCCCCTTGAGCGCCGAGAGGTGCTTGCGCACGGCGTTGACGCGATCGATTGCCAGCCCGGAGCCCAGGAGCGCTTCCTGGGTCGCCGCCAGGTCGTGGAGAGTGAGGCCGGCGGCGGGCGCTTCCAGGCAGGCCGACGCGCCGCCGGAGATCAGCGCCAGAAGCGGCCGCGGCGGCGGCAGCTCGGCCAGCCAGCCGAGGAGGCGCGCCCCGGCCGCAAGGCTCTGACGGTCGGGCAGCGGATGGCCGCCGGAGAGCTGCTCCCAGGCGGGGTCGAGCAGGCCGGGGCTGGTGTGCGGCCGGATCAGCAAGCGCCGCGCCGCGGGCTCGAGGAAGGGGAGGGCGCCGCGCGCCATCGCCGGGGCCGCCTTGCCCACCGCCAGGACCGCCGGAAAGCGCTCGCCGCGCCGCGCCAGCGGCTCGCGGACAAGCCGCTCCGGATCGACGGCGGCGAGCGCCGTGGCGGCCATCCGCCGGGCAAGGTCCACGAGATCCCGCATGGCCGGCTCTGGGAGAGCTAGGGACACTAAAGCTAACCCTCCTGCCCGGCGGCCGCTGCGGGGTCTTGCCAGCGCACGCCGCCGGCGAAGTCCCATCGGTGCTCGGGGAAGTAGACGCCGACCCCGCCAGTCGCGGCCGTCACCGTGAAGGTGAGGGCGCGGCGGCGGTAGTCATAGGGCGCGCCTGACCGGCTGTGCACGGCGACGTCGACCGCGTACTCGCCGGGAGCGAGGCGGAGCGCCGGGCAGGTCAAGCGCACGGTTGCCTCTCCCTCGAAGCTCGCGGGAACGAAGCCCTCGAGGTCGGTATTGGTGCCCCAGCATTCGAAGCCGCGCGGCGTCGCGATCGCGATGCCGAACACGAAATCGGACAGCGGCCGCGCGGCCCGGGCCCGCATCTCGAAAATCGCCGGCTCGCCGCTGCGCAGGTGGTAGCGCTCGGCGCCGTCGCCCCCGACCAGGCGGATCGCCGCGATCTCGGCCTCGCCCGATCCCCAGCGCAAGGGCTCGTCCGCGGTGCCGGCGGCAGCTTCGGGGCCGCCAGGAGCGGGATCACGGTGCTGCTTGGCGGTGAGATGCGCCTCGCCTTCGGCTTCGGCGACCGCCTGGCGATAGGCGTCGACCACCCGCCGCGGAGACCCCAGCAGGCGCTGCTGTCCGTTGTCGAGCCAGAGCGCCCGGTCAGTGAGCTCGGCGACCAGATCGAGGGAGTGGCTGACCAGCAGCAGCGTCTTGCCGCTCGCCAGGAACTCCTCGATCCGCCGCACGCAACGGTGGGCGAACGCCTCGTCGCCGACCGCCAGAACCTCGTCGACCAGCAGCACGTCGGGGCTGGTATGGATCGCCACCGCGAAACCCAGGCGCACGTACATGCCGGAGGAATAGTTCTTGACCGGCTCCTCCATGAAACGGCCAAGGCCGGAGAACTCGACGATCGCGTCGTAGCGCTCGGCGACCTGGCGGCGCGACAGCCCGAGCACGGCGCCGTTGATGTAGACGTTCTCCCGCCCCGAGATCTCCGGGTGGAATCCGGCTCCCAGCTCGATCAACGCCGCCACCCGGCCGGCGACCTGGATGCGCCCGGAGGTCGGCTTCAGCATGCCGGCCACCAGCTTGAGCAGGGTCGACTTGCCCGAGCCGTTGCCGCCGATGATCCCGAAGGCCTCTCCGCGCCCGACCGTGAAGCTCACCTGTTCGAGCGCCACGATGGCGTTCTCGCGCGCCAGGTCGCGGACCAGGCCGCCGCCGAGCAGAGCACTCTTCAACGTGCGCAGCCGGTCGCCCGGCAGGGAGCGGCGGTAGAGCTTGCTCGCCTGCTCGACCTGGATGGCCGCGGCGGCCTCGGTCATGCCGCCTCCACCAGGGTTTCGCGCAGGCGGTCGAACAGCCCGGCGCCGCAGATCCAGGCGGCCAGGCTGACCAGGCCCATCTGCACCCAAAGGGACGTGGTCGGCGGCTGGCCGAAGAACAGTGTCCTCTGGTAGGCGAGAGTGAAAGGCGTGAAGGGGTTGAGCCGCACCAGCCACCAGATGATCGGCCGCGCGACCAGGGCAGGGGTGTCGAGCGAGTAGATGATCGGCGTGACGAAGAACAGCAGATTGAGCAGGTTGGCGAGCAAGTCACGGGTGTCTTTGAAGTAGACGGTGAGCGCCGCGGCGCCGACCGCGAGTCCCGCGACCAGGGGCAGCTCGATGAGCAGGATCGCCGGCAGCAGCAGGCCCGCGAGCCCGCCGACCGGGTAGCCAAGCAGCCGCCCGGTGGCGAGACCGGCGGCGAGGATCGGTATGGCGAGCAGCAGGTGGACGCCATTGGAGAGCACGGCGACCATGGGCAGGACTTCGGCGGGGAAGACCGCCTTGCGGATCAGCCCGGCGTTGGCGGTCAGCGATATCGAGCCTTCGAGGGTCGACGAAGCCAGCCAGATCCAGGGGAAGAGCCCGCTCACGACGAACAGGGCGTAGGGATCGATGCCTTTGATGCGCGGATCGAAGATGACGCTGAAGACGAAGGTATAGGTTGCGAGCAGCAGAAGGGGATTGGCCAACGACCAGAGGAAGCCGAGCACCGATCCGCGGTACCGCGCCTTGAGCTCCCGGGCGGTGAGGGTCGCCAGGAGACCGCGAAAGCGGAAAAGCTGGCGGGCGACCCGGAACATCCGCGGCGACTTTCCTACAGCCCCGAACGAGTGTCAAGGCAGCCGGGGGTCAGTAGGCGCTACAATAGGGGGGTGAGCGAGACGCGGAAGCTGACTGTGCGCTGTCCTGAATGCGGCTCCGATCTGGTGATCGACGCCGCGACGGGCGAGGTGCTCTCTCACCGCCGAGCCAAGCAGCCGCCGGCGGGAGGCAAGGATCTGGAGGCGCTGCTCAAGGGCCTCGACCAGGACAAGGCCAGGGCCGAGGACGTGTTCCAGCGCGAGGTCGCCGCCATGAAAGACCGCGACCGCCTTCTCGAAGAGAAATTCCGCGAGGCCATGCGCCGCGCCGAAGAAGAGCCCGACGAGGGCCCTCCCCTCCGCCCCTTCGACCTCGACTAGAACACGAGAGCGCGGGTGCAGCCGCACCCGCCGGGCGGTCCGATCGGGTAATTTCCGGTACCAAGTGGTCGATGTGGTACAATTTCTTGTGCTTTGTGCACTCCCCGTTGTCCTTGTGCCCCAGCTCAAAACCGAAGATCTCGCTAGACCGGCCCGCGACGGGCCCAGGAAAGGGAACAGACCTTGACTCCATGGTGGCTACGCCCCACATCCGAGGGCGCAGACGAAGACAAATCCGAGCAGGAGAGATCCGGCCGGGAAACCCCTGAAAGCTCCTCCTCGAGCAGCACCCCAGATCAGACAGTCCCTGGGAGCACAGCCGCCGGCAGCATCCCCGAGAACGCCTTTCCCGAGAGTGCCCATGAGCACGACGCGCCTCGGCCGGAGCCGTCCTCGCGCGGGTTCGCTCCGCCGGCCGAGATCGTCTCGGCCGCTCCGGCGCCTGCAGCCGATTCCCCCGCTCCTCAGTCCGTGCAGGAACCCTGGCACGTCTGGCGCGGCGAGGCCCCGGTCCCCCCGGCGCTCCATTCCGGCGAGAGCTGGGGACGCGAAGACGACTCTGCCCCGACCGGCTCCGCCGGCGAGACGGATGCGGATTGGCGTCCCGGCGAGCCCATGGCCGCCGGCCCTGGCGCCGCGGACGAGCTCGAGGCCGGGGCCGGTACGGCCCGGGTCTACGACATCGCCGACCTCGCCAGCCCCGGCGCCGGCGAGGAGAGGGGCGAGATCGGCGAGGCCCGGGCGGAAGACGCGGAAGACAAGGAAGAGGAGGCTCGGTCCGAAGGCAAGAGAAAGCGCTCGCGGCGCGGCCGCGGCGGCCGGCGCAAGAATGGCCGCGCGGCGGCTCCAGCCGAGCCGGCCGCGGAAGACGAGGAGGACGAGGCGCCGCTTCACGACGAGCCGGCTCCGCGCTTCACCGCGGTAGGACCCGCCGCGGCGGGCCGAGAAAGCGGTCCGCCCCTGCCAGTGGCGCGCCGCTGGGAGACAGGCGAAGGCTTCGCTTCTTCCCGCGCCGGCCGCGGCAGCGAAAGCTACGTGATCTCGCCCAGCGACCTGGACAGCATGAGGGAGATCGTCATCTCGGTCCCCGACCGGCAACGTGCGGTCCACGAAGAGCGCAAGATCGCCGTCTTCTGCGACTTCGAGAACATCGCCCTGGGCGTCCGCGACTCCGAGATCAGCAAGTTCGACATCGGACTCATCCTCGAGCGGCTGCTCGAGAAGGGGAAGATCATCGTCAAGAAGGCATACGCGGATTGGGAGCGCTATAGCGACTACAAGCGTCCTTTCCATGAGGCGGCGATCGAGCTGATCGACATTCCGCAGAAGTACTACTCGGGCAAGAACAGCGCTGATATCAAGATGGTCGTCGACGCCATGGACCTCTCCTACTCCAAGGAGCACCTCGATACTTTCGTGATTCTCTCGGGCGACAGCGACTTCTCTCCCCTGGTCTCGAAGCTCAAGGAGAACAACAAATACGTCATCGGCATCGGAGTCAAGAACTCGTCGTCGAACCTGCTGGTCGACAACTGCGACGAGTTCATCTACTACGAGGACGTCTGGCGCGACGCGCAGAAGGGCCCGAAGCTGGACGGCCTCAACAAGAAGACCGCCGAGGCTTTCAGTCTGATGGTCGAATCGATCCAGGCCCTGCTGCGCGAGAACAAGGACGTGCTCTGGGGCTCGATGATCAAGCAGACCATGCAGCGCAAGAAGCCTTCTTTCAACGAGGGCTATTACGGCTACAGCACGTTCTCGGAGCTGCTCGAGGATGCCGAGCGCAAGAACATCATCAAGCTCAAGAAGGACCAGCGCTCGGGCACCTACATCGTCACCGGCTTTGCCAAGAGCGGCGACGCGATGACCGGCGGGCGCCGCCAATCCTGACACCCGCCGCGAGCAGGCGCGCCGCGACATGGTCCGAGAGTTGAAGGTCGTGGTCGTGGGCGCCGGCGCCTTCGGCGGCTGGACGGCGCTCTGGCTGCGGCGCGCTGGCGCGCGGGTCACCCTGGTCGATGCCTGGGGACCTGGCAACTCGCGCTCCAGCTCCGGCGGCGAGACGCGGATCATCCGCGGCATCTACGGCCCCGACCGCATCTACGTCGATTGGGTGGCGCGCGCTTTCGATCTCTGGCAGGAAAGCGAGGTGCGCTGGGGGCAGAGGCTGTGCTTCCCGACCGGCGCGCTGTGGATGTTCGGCGGCGAGGACGGCTACGCCCGCGCCGCGCTGCCGCTGCTGCACGCCGCCGGACTGCCTGCCGCCGAACTGTCGCCGGCCGATGCCAGACGGCGGTTTCCCCAGGTCTGTTTCGACGGTATCGAGAGCGTCTTTTACGAGGAGCGGGCGGGCTATCTCGCGGCCAGGCGGGCCTGCCAGGCGGTGGCCGGTGCGGTCGCTGCGGAGGGAGGAGAGGTGCGCGAGCTTGCGGCGCGGCCGGGAGAGATCGCAGGCCGCGCGATGAGGCGGCTCGACCTCGCGGACGGCGGCGGCCTCGCCGCCGACGTCTTCGTCTTCGCCTGCGGCCCCTGGCTGGCCGAGCTCTTCCCCGACGTCCTCGGCCAGCTCATCCTGCCGACGCGCCAGGAGGTTTTCTTCTTCGGGACACCGGCTGGCAGCGGCGCGCGCTTCGGCGAGGGCTCCTTTCCCGTCTGGATGGAGCTCGGCGAGCGGGGAGTGTTCTATGGCATCCCTGGCAACGAGCTCCGCGGCTTCAAGGTGGCCGACGACACGCGCGGAGAGCCCTTCGATCCCACCTCCGGCGAGAGGATCGCGAGCCCGCTCGGCCTCGAGCGGGTGCGCGGCCACCTTGGCCGGCGCTTCCCCGAGCTTGCCGGCGCGCCACTCCTCGAGGCCCGTGTCTGCCAGTACGAGAACAGCCCGGACGGCCATCTGCTGATCGATCGCCATCCGCGGGCCGGCAACGTCTGGCTGGTGGGCGGCGGCTCGGGGCACGGCTTCAAGCTCGGGCCGGCCCTGGGCGAGCACGTGGCGGACCTGGTGCTCGGCCGAGCCGTGCCCAACCCGCAACTCTCACTCGCTCGCCTGCGCGACATCCCCGCCGCGGCGCCCCGCAGCCAGTTCTCGCATCGCGTCTGAGCAGCCCGCGCGGGAGCTTCGACCTCGGCGCGGTTGGCGTCTTGGCCGTCTTGTAACTTCCGTGGGCGGTCTTGCGTTCTGCTCAGATGGAGGTGCCGATGGACTTCGAGGCGGCGGTCAGGCGGCACCAGCGCAGGGTCTACACCTTTGCCCGCTACCTCCTCGCCAGCCGCGAGGAGGCCGAGGACGTGACCCAGGAGGTGCTGCTGCGCTTGTGGCGCCACGGCGAAAGCCTCGACCCCGAGATGCTGACAGGATGGCTGCTACGAGTCACCCGCAACGCCTGCTTCGACCTGCTGCGCCGGCGCCGCTCGGCCGGCGCCGGCATGGTCGCGATCGTCGCCATCGGCCCGGACGAATCGGCGGCGAGGCCGAGCGGCGAGCTCGATCCGGCGTTCTGCCGGCGGCCCGCGGCCTCTCGAGGGGTTGCGGGGGGCGATCCGATAGATGCTCCGTGACGATGCGTCCGATGAGCTCGAGAAGTCCACTGCGCCCGAGCAATCCGAGGAGCCCGCGAACGCCCGGAGTCGGGGCATCCGGTTCGCTCCGTCTGTTCGCTCTCGCCCTCGCGCTAGGGCTGTCTGCCGGCGCGGCGGCATGGGCCGCGCCGCCGCCGGCCCAGCCACGCCTGGAGGACTCTCCCGGCTACGTGCCGATCGGCGAGCTGGGCATCTTCTCGCGGCAGGAGCTGACGACCGAGATCCACTTGGATGGCGCCATCCTCAAGCTGGTCGCCGAGGCCGCCAGGCAGGATGATCCCGAGTTCGCGAAGCTGATCTCCGGCCTCGAGGCGATCCGGGTGCAGATCGCCCCGCTCAAGGGTCCCGACCATGAGAGGATTCGCGCCCGTATCGACGACGCGGTGCGCTGGCTCGAAGCCAGGGGCTGGCAGGTGGTCGTACGGGTGCGCGAGAAAGACGAGAGCTACATCTACCTCAAGGAGGTCGGCGGTCAGATCGTGGGCCTCACCGTCCTCTCGTTCGAGCCCGGGGACGAGGCAGCGCTGATCAACATCGTCGGCCGCCTCGACCCCGCCGAGATCGGCCGCCTCGGCCGCGGCCTCCACATGCGCCAGCTCGAGCGCGTCCCGCAACGGGAAGACAAGCATTGACACGCGCCGGCAGTCACACGGGAGATGGCACCATGCACCATACAGCGCTGCACCGTGGTCTGATCGTCCTCGTTCTCTCGCTCCTCCTTGCCCTGCAGCTCGGGGCGTGCAAGGCGACACCTTCGGTCGACGAGGTGAGGGCGGAGATCGAGGAGCGGTTTCCCGGCGCCAGCTTCGAGCCGGACGTCCACCTCCGACTCGGCCCCATCAGCATGGGTCTGGTGCACTGGCTGGCCGGCATGGCCGGCGAGCCGAACGACAAGAACCTGGCGATGGCGCGCGCCATCCACCGCGTGGAGATCGCCACCTACAAGGTCCGATCCCTGCAGGCGGCGGACGAGATGCGCTGGTCCCCTGGCTTCGAGCGGCGGCTGGCGCAGGCGGGCTGGACTGCCGTGTTGCGTGTGGCCGAGCAAGGCGACCGCACCTGGCTCTTCTACCGCGGCGACCAGGGCGCCGCCATCAGCGACCTCTACCTGGTCGCGCTCGACGGCGACGAGCTCGCCTTGATCCGCATCAACGGCCGCCTGGACCGCCTGTTCGCCGAAGCCATGGCCGAGCACCCGAAGAAGCTGATGCAACTCGCAGGCGGAAAGTAAGGCCCTGCCTCCCGCGAACCCCGCGCATCATGTGGGGCTGATTCAATTCACCCGCAGGACGGCCAGGAAGGCCTCCTGCGGGATGTCGACGCGGCCGACGCGCTTCATCCGCTTCTTGCCTTCTTTCTGCTTCTCGATGAGCTTGCGCTTGCGCGTGATGTCGCCGCCATAGCATTTGGCGACGACATTTTTGCTGATGGGCCGGATGGTCTCGCGGGCGATCACGCGAGAGCCAATGGCAGCCTGCACGACGACCTCGAAGAGCTGGCGCGGGATGAGCTCCTTCATCTTCTCGGCGAGAAGCTTGCCGCGGCCGTACGCTTTGTCGCGGTGGATGATGAGCGAGAGAGCGTCGACCGGCTCGCCGTTGACCAGGATGTCGAGCTTGACCAGTTCGCTGCGCCGGTAGCCGGAGAAGAAGTAGTCGAGCGACGCGTAGCCGCGGGAGACCGATTTGAGGCGGTCGTAGAAGTCGTGAATGACCTCCGCCAGCGGGAAGTCGTACTCGATGACCACCCGGTCGGCCGACACGTACTGCAGGCTGCGCTGCTGGCCGCGGCGCTCCTCGGCCAGCCCGAGGATGCCGCCGACGAAATCCGCGCGGGTGATGATGGTCGACTGGATGTAGGGCTCTTCCAGGAAGTCGATCTTGGCAGCATCGGGAAGCTTTGCCGGACTGTCGATCTCGGCGACCTTGCCGCCGGTGGTGTGGACCCGGTAGCGCACACCGGGAGCGGTGGTGAGAAGATCGAGGTTGAATTCCCTCTCCAGGCGCGCCTGCACGATCTCCATGTGAAGAAGGCCGAGGAAGCCGCAGCGGAAGCCGAAGCCGAGGGCTGACGAGCTCTCCGGCTCGAAGGAGAAAGCGGCGTCGTTGAGGCGCAGCTTCTCGACGGCGTCGCGCAGCCCCTCGTAGTCGTCGGCGCTCAGCGGATAGAGCCCGGCGAAGACCATCGGCTTGACCTCCTGGAAGCCGGGATAGGGAGTGGCCGCGGGGCGGTTGGCGTGGGTGATGGTGTCGCCGATCTTGGCCTGGATGAGGTCTTTGATGCCGGCGAAGATGAATCCGACTTCGCCGACCGAGAGCTGCTCGACGGCACCCGTCTTGGGAGTGAAGATGCCGAGGTCGGCCACCTCGTAGACGCGCTTCGAGGCCATGAACTGGACTTTGTCTCCCCGCCGCAGGGTGCCGTTGAAGACGCGCACCATGCACACGACGCCGCGGTAGGGGTCGTACCAGGAGTCGAACAGCAGGGCCTCGAGCGGCGCTTGCGGATCGCCCCGCGGCGCCGGGAGGTCGCGCACGATGCGCTCGAGCACTTCTTGCACACCGGTGCCTGCCTTGGCAGAGACCAGGAGGGCGTCGTGGGCGTCGATGCCAATGACGTTTTCGATCTGCTCGCGGACGCGCTCGGGGTCGGCGGCGGGGAGATCGATCTTGTTGAGGATCGGAATGATTGCGAGGTCGTTCTGGATGGCCAGGTAGGCGTTGGCGAGGGTCTGCGCCTCGACTCCCTGCGCGGCGTCGACGACCAGCAGGGCGCCTTCGCAAGCCGCAAGGCTGCGCGAGACTTCGTAGCTGAAGTCGACGTGCCCGGGGGTATCGATGAGGTTCAGCTGGTAGGTTTCGCCGTCGCGCGCGCGGTAGGCCAGGCGCACGGCGCGCGCCTTGATGGTGATGCCGCGCTCGCGCTCGAGGTCCATGTCGTCGAGCACCTGTTCCATCATGTCGCGCTGAGCGACGGCGCCGGTGAGCTCGAGGATGCGGTCGGCCAGGGTCGACTTGCCGTGGTCGATATGGGCGATGATCGAGAAGTTGCGGATGCGCTCGTGCGGAGGCGGAGTCAGGTCAGACACAGGCTTATTCTAGAGGGCCCCGTTGTCGCCCCAGAAAATGGGGGGGGTTATCTGGGGCAGGTCTCGGCTTCGACGAGCTCCTCCGCCGGATGGGTGGGGATGGTGGAGGGTTGCGGCCGGTGGGGCGCGGGGCGACGGGCGCGGGTGGCTTCGGCGGTGGTGATGAGGACGACGCCGGCGAGGATGACGGCGGCGGCGAGGAGGGTGCCGGAGGTGATGGGCTCGTGGGCGAGGGCCCAGCCGAGGAAGACGGCGATGACGGGATTGACGTAGGCGTAGGTGGAGACGAGGACCGGCGAGGCGACGCGGAGGAGCCAGCTGTAGCAGGTGAAGGCGACCATGGAGCCGAAGACGATCAGGTAGAGCAGGGCCAGGACCGAGCGTGAGGAGACCGCGGCGACGGCGAAGCGTGCGGGCTCTCCCGCCACGGCGCCCGCGAGGAAGAGGAGCGCGCCACCGCACAGCATCTGAATGCCGGTGGCCAGCAGCGGGGAGGCGGGGAGCGGAGCGCGCTGCGAGTACACCGAGCCGGCTGCCCAGCAGACCGAGGCAACCGCCAGCACGACGGTGCCGGCGAGCGGCAGGCCATTGCCGGCGCTCGGGCGCACCAGGAGCGCCAGGCCGGCGAAGCCGATCACCAGGCCGATGGCGACCCGAGAGCTCGGCCGTCTTCCTCCCCGCCTCATCCAGACCAGGAGAACGATCCACAGGGGCTCGGTGGAGATGACCAGCGCCGCCAGCCCCGACGGCACCTGCTGCTCCGCCCACATCACGCCGCCGTTGCCGGCGAGCAGGAGAAGGGCGCCGATCACCGCCGCCGAGCGCCAGTGGCGCGCGCTCGCGGGAGGCGCGCCGCGCCAGCGCGCCCACCCGTAGACCAGGCCCCCGGCGGCGAGGTAACGCAGGCCGGCAGCCGTCAAGGGCGGCAGCGTCTCGATGCTGACGCGCATGGCCAGATAGGTCGATCCCCAAACAACGTAGACCGCCGCCAGGGCGAGGGCAATGCGCCATTGCGCCACGCGAAGGGCCGGGGTTTCAGCGCTGGTCGGCATGGAGCACCTCCAGCTTCGCCGTGGCGCCAACCGCCGTGACCGGCAGCCGGGCGCTCTCGAGAGCCGTCTCCAGGACGATGGTGGTGCGGGTCGAGCGGATCCCCTGTCCCTTGCCCAGCCCCTCGCGCAGCAGGCGGCTGAGCGACTTCGGATCGGTGACCCGCACCTTGAGCAGGAAACAATCCTCCCCGGCGATGTGATGGACCTCCTGCACTTCCGGAATCCGCGCCAGCTCCTGTGCCGTCTGCGCCTCGCCGGCCAGCTCGTCGGAACGCACGAAGACGAAGGCCAGCAGATGCAGGCCCAGGGCCGCTGGGTCGATCCTCGCCTCATATCCCTGGATGACCCCTCTCCCCTCGAGCTTGCGAATGCGCTCGAGTATCGCCGACGGCGCCATTCCTACCTTCCGAGCGATCTCCGCATTGGAGATCCGGGCATTCTGCTGAAGGATCTTCAGGATTTCCACATCAATACCGTCGATCATGCGCTCTCTCCCTCCCCCTCCCGATCATAACCCAGCCCAGGAGAAATCTGGCAGGCCGGGCCCCAGGTTAAGACGAAACTCTCCGTACGTCAGGGGCGGGGGCGTCCCCTTCCCCCCCGGAGGGGAGGGAAGGGGATCGAGGGGTTGCGGGGGGCGATCCGATAGATCGGAGGCCGCCATCGCCAGTTAGCGAGCGCTGTTCATGCCTCGGAGTCGCAGCAGGCGGTGGCAGCTAAGACTAGCTAGATCCGAATCCGGCTCTCGGCTTCCGCGGTGAAGGGATCGTCCGCCAGGCCACGGTGATGGCGGAGGAGGGCGGCGTGGGCGATCATGGCGGCGTTGTCGCCGGCGTAG
Source organism: Thermoanaerobaculia bacterium (assembly GCA_035544895.1). Taxonomy (GTDB): domain Bacteria; phylum Acidobacteriota; class Thermoanaerobaculia; order Multivoradales; family UBA5704; genus JASLEW01. Next base: position 47,686 of record DASZZM010000092.1, on the reverse strand, counting down.
GCGAGGGGCACGAGGCGGAGGGCGAGGCCGCGGCGTGCGGCCCAGGAAGGGAGCTCGCGGCGCAGGAGACGGTTGGCGGCGGCGCCGCCCGACACTGCCAGGAGCTCGACCGGCTGGCGATCCAGCAGGCGGTCGAGGCGGTCGAACACCTGGGCGATCGCGGCGGCGCGAAAGGCGGCGAGCAGGTCGAGAAGCTCCTGCGGCGCGTCCGGCCGCGGGCCGCCCAGCCAGAGCGGGCCGAGGCGGCGCTCCAACTTTTCGACCTCGACCAGGGCGTGGCTCTTCAACCCGGAGAAGGAGAAGTCGAGGGTGCCGCCGCAGGCGGGGACCGGCAAGCGGCGCGATTGCTGGTCGCCGCGCTCGGCCAGCTCATCGAGCCGCGGCCCTTGCGGGTAGGGCAGGCCGAGCCGCTTGCCCAGCTTGTCGAAGACTTCTCCAATGGCGTCGTCGCGTGTCTCGCCGAGCGTCTCGATCCGCCCTTCCGAAACCGCGAACAGGCTGGTATGTCCGCCCGAGAGCACCAGCCCGGCAAAGCGCGCCGGCGGCGGCTCGGCCGGCACGGCGATCTGATCCGGCGCGCTGAGGAAAGGCGAGTAGAGGTGGCCCTCCAGATGGTGAATGGCGTGAAAGGGACGGCCGAGCGCGAAGGCGAAGGCTTTGCCCAGGGCCAGGCCGACCAGCAGCGCGCCGACCAGCCCGGGGCCGCGCGTCGCCGCCACCACCTCCAACTGCGCGGGTGTGACGCCGGCGAGCGCCAACGCCTCCCCGCTCACCGGCAGCCAGTTGGCCAGATGCTCGCGCGAGGCGATTTCGGGAACGACACCGCCGTAGGGACGATGGGCGGCGAGCTGGCTCGAGACGACCGAAGAGAGCACCCGCCCCTCGCCATCGAGGACGGAGCAGGCGGTATCGTCACACGACGTCTCTATGCCAAGAACGAAGGTGCGTGCGCCAGGGGTGGGGGCGTCCCCTTCCCCCCCGCGCCCTCTATCCGTTGCTGGGTGCCGGCTCGGTGTCGGCGGCGGCCGCTGGAGCAGGCTCCTCGGCCCGCGGGATCTCGATCGGCTCATAGACCGGGATCTCGAAGTGGAGAGTCTCGTGGCAGAACTGCTTCCATTCGTCGGTCACGTTGTCGAAGATGATGTGCTCGTCCTTGAAGATGTCGTCGGTGACGACATAGTTCTCCTGGATGTAGAGGATGGACTCGTCGTCCAGCTCGCGGTCGACCTCGATTTCCTTGCCGTCGACCTCCTTCTTTTCCTTGCGCACGTTGGCCTTGTTCTCGCTCCATCCGGGATACTGCCGCAAGTCCTTGGCGAGATAGGCCTTGCAATACTTGCCCATTTCCATTGTCGTCCTCCTGTAATAGAAGGCCGCGCTCGGCGAGCCACAGCCCATTCTATCAGTGCCCCGAAGTGCCGGCCCGTGACACCGCTGATAGAGTGGCTTGGCGGTTTGCCGACTCGCCCACCGAGACCATGCCCCTCCGCTACGCCATCAACGGCTTCGGCCGCATCGGCCGTGCTCTCCTGCGCATCGCCTGGGACCGGCCCGAGCTCGAGCTCGCGGCGATCAACGATATCGTCGAGATACCGGTGCTGGCGCGCCTCCTGGCCCGTGACACGGTGCATGGGCCTTTCCGCGCCACGGTTGCGGCCGCGGCGGAGGCGCTGCGCATCGACGGCCGCGACGTCCCGGTCAGCCACCAGCCGGAGCCGGCGAGGATCGATTGGCGGAAAGCCGGCGTCACGGTGGTGATCGAGGCCACGGGCCGCTTCACCGGGCGCGGCCGGGCGGCGGCCCATCTGGCGGCGGGCGCCCTCTCGGTCGTCATCTCGGCCAATGCCGATCCGGACGATCCAGCCGATATCACGGTCTGCCAGGGAATCAATGAGCGCGACTACGACCCGCGCCTTCACAGCGTGGTCAGCAACGCCTCGTGCACGACCAACTGCCTGGCGCTGGTGGCTCGCGTGCTGCACGAGCGGTTTGGGTTGCGTGGAGCGCTTGCCAGCACCGTGCACAGCTACACCGAGAGCCAGCGGCTGCTCGACCTCGCGCACCCGGAGCCGCGGCGGGCGCGCGCGGCGGCGCTCAACATCATTCCCACTTCCACGACCGCGCCGCATGCCGTCGGGCTCATCTGTCCGGAGCTCGCCGGCCGGATCGAGGGATTCTCGGCGCGCGTGCCGACGCCGGCAGTCGCCATGCTCGACCTGGTGGCGTCGCTCGACCGGCGAGTGACGTTGGAAGAGGTGCGGCAAGCGTTCCGCGATGCCGCGGAGGGGCCTCTCGCGGGGCTCGTGGGAGTGAGCGACGAAGAGCTCGTCTCGTCCGACTTCGTCGGCGATCCCCGGTCGGCCGTCGTCGACCTTGCCCTGGTGCAGACGGTCGGCGACCTGGCGCGGGTCGTGGCCTGGTACGACAACGAGTGGGGCTACGCCCATCGGCTTGCCGATCTGCTGAGCCGCCAGGCTACGCTATGTCTCTAAGAAGAACTCGCAGTACCATCTCATCCTTCGGGTCGGCACAGCCGGTGCCCACTGAGAAGGACGCGCATCCATGAGCGATCTGCTGACCCTGGAGGACCTCGACCTCGGAGCTCTCGGGGGCAAGCGGGTGTTCGTCCGCGTGGATTTCAACGTTCCTCTCGCCCAGCCGTCCGGGAAGGCGGAGGACGCCGGGACCGGCGGCGAGGCCGCGGCCGGCACCGGCCGCAGGGTCTTGGACGATTCCCGGCTGATCGAAGCGCTGCCGACCCTGCGCGAGCTCGCAGCGGCGGGCGGCTGCCTGCTGCTCGCTTCCCATTGTGGACGGCCGAAGGGCGAGCGCGACGCGCGGTTCAGCCTGCGCCCGGTGGCCGAAAGGCTCGCGGAGCTGCTCGGCCAGGAAATCGGCTTCGCCGAAGACTGCGTCGGCGAGAAGGCCGCGGCCGCGGCGGCCGCGCTGGGCCGCGGCGAGGTGCTGCTGCTGGAAAACTTGCGTTTCCATGCCGGCGAGACGCGCAATGATCCGGCCTTCGCGGCGCAGCTCGCAGCCCTGGCCGAGGTCTACGTGGACGACGCCTTCGGCAGCGCCCACCGCGCCCACGCTTCGGTGGTCGGGATCACGCGCCAGCTGACCCGCAGGGCCGCCGGCCGCCTGATGGCGAGAGAGGTCGCATCCCTGGCCCGGCTTCTCGGTGACGCCGAGCGGCCCTTTGTCGCTCTGCTCGGAGGCGCCAAGATCGAAGGCAAGATCGATACCCTCGCCAACCTTCTACCCCGGCTCGACGTCCTGCTGCTGGGCGGCGGCATGGCCAACACTTTCCTGCGGGCTCGCGGGTACCAGCTTGGCGCCTCGCTCTTCGAGGAGGACCGGGTTCCGCTGGCGCGCGAGATCCTGGAGCGCGCCGCCGCCCGCGGCGTCGAGGTGCTGCTGCCGCTCGACCTGGTGGTGACCGACGACCTCGACCAGCCGCGGCGGATCGAGACGGTGCCGGCTGACCGGGTGCCTCCGGGCACCAGGGCGGTGGATATCGGCCCGGCCACTCGGCAGGCGTTCGCGCGGGCGATGGCAGGGGCGCGCACCCTGCTCTGGAACGGCCCGCTCGGTGTCTTCGAGAAGCCGCCTTTCGATGCCGGTACGCGTGAGATGGCACAGGCTCTGGCCGGCTGCGCGGGGTACTCGGTGATCGGCGGCGGCGAGACCGTGGCCGCTGCGCGCCAGGCGGGAGTGGCGGGCCGCATCGGTCATGTGTCGACCGGCGGCGGAGCGGCCCTGGAACTCCTGGCCGGCAAGGAGCTTCCCGGCGTCGCGGTCCTGGAGCGCGGGCAATGAGCGCCGAGCGCCCTCCGAGCAGACGCCGGCCGGTGGTGGCGGCCAACTGGAAGATGAACCTGCTCAAGGCCGAGGCCATCGACTTCTGCCGGGCGCTGCGCCGCGGCCTGGCGGCTTCCGACGCCCTGCTCGAGCAGACGGCGCGGATCGTGATCTTTCCTTCGTTCCCGCTCATCCCGGTGGTGGCGCGTGAGCTGGTGGACAACGAGGTGGCCGTGGGCGGGCAGGACCTGCACCCCGAGGACAAGGGGGCGCACACCGGCGACGTCTCAGGGCGCCAGCTTGCCGACGCGGGCTGCTCCTGGGTGCTGTGCGGCCACAGCGAGCGGCGGCGGGATCATGGCGAGAGCGACGAGCTGATCGCCCGCAAGGTGGCCACGGCCGTCCGGCTTGGGCTCACTCCCATGCTCTGCGTGGGGGAGACCCGGACCCAGCGCAAGGCCGGTCGCACGTTCGAGGTGCTCGGGCGCCAGCTGCGCCGCGCGCTCGCCGGCAGGCCGGAGCCGGTGGCAATTGCCTACGAGCCGGTCTGGGCCATCGGTACCGGCGACACGGCGACTCCCGAGATGGCTCAGGAGGCCCATGCCTTCATGCGCGGAGTGGTGGAGGAGCTGATGGGCGAAGGGGCACCCGCCATTCCCATCGTCTACGGAGGCTCGGTCACGCCGGAGAACGCGGACGGGCTGATTGAGCAGGAGGCCATCGACGGCTTTCTCGTCGGCGGCGCCAGTTTGGACCCGCATCGATTCCTTGCTATCATTCGTGTTTCCGGCTGACGGCCCGCCGCTCCCTGCTGCGGTCGTCGCAGTCGTCGCAGCCGTGCCGGCACTCGATCGTCTCTTTCCCTGGAAAGCGCCGGGTCCCTACCCCGCGCTGGAGGCCCGACCCGTGATCTATCTGCTGTATGTGCTGCATATCCTGGTCTGCGTGTTCTTGATCCTGGTGGTCTTGCTGCAGCAGGGCAAAGGGGCGGACCTGTCGGTCTTCGGCGGCGGCAGCACGCAGACCGCCTTTGGCGCGCGCGGCGCAACGACGCTGCTGCACAAGCTGACCGTCACCTCGTTCATCATCTTCATCTTGACCACGCTGGCGATCGGCATCCCACAGCTGACCGGGGGCTCGGTGATGAAGGGCGCGAGGACCAACGCCGGCAAGCCCGCCAAGAGCCCTGCCACCGCTCCGGTCTCCGTTCCCGGCAAGACCGGCGCGCCGGTGGGCGGCTCGCGGCCCGCGCCGGCAGCTCCCGGCCGTCCAGGAGGGCCGCCGCCGCGTTAGAGTCTCTCGGGTCCCCACTCGGGACGGGCCCTAGATCGGGGCGCCGGCCGGTGGGCTTGCTAGACTATTCTTTGAGCCGAAGTGGCGGAATTGGTAGACGCGCACGTTTGAGGGGCGTGTGGGGCAACCCGTGCCGGTTCGAGTCCGGTCTTCGGCACCATCCCTCCTAGAAATTCTAGCTTCACTGGCGGTGTCTGAGGCCGGTGGGTCGCGCGCTGAGCGTGAACGGTGGTGGGCCGCAGGAGGTCTCCCGCAGGTTCCCCTTTCGCTGGCGGCTCTGCGGTGTGTACCCGAACCTGTCTTGTGATGCGAGCCGCCGCGAAAGGGGAACCTGCGGGAGACCTCCTGCGGCCCCCGGACTCTTGCAGGCTTCGGGAAGACCAGCGACCCTACTTGCTCGACACCACCGCCTTGTTGAGGACCACCGGCTCGTTGGGCTGATCGTCGCCGATGCTGCCGTGCCCACGCGGAACGGCGACGATCTTGTCGGCCACGTCCATGCCCTCGATCACCTTGCCGAACACCGCGTAGCCCGCGCCCTGCGCCCCCCGGTTCAGGAAGGCGTTGTCCTTGACGTTGATGAAGAACTGGTCCGTGGCGCTGTTCGGATCGTTGGTCCGCGCCATGGCGACGGTGCCGCGCTCGTTGGCGAGGCCGTTGTCCGATTCGTTCTGGATGGGGGCGCGCGTGGGCCTCTGCTCGCCGTTGGCGTCATAGCCGCCGCCCTGGACCATGAAGCCGGGGATGACGCGATGGAAGATGGTGCCATTGTACGTGCCGGAGCGGACGTAGGCGAGGAAGTTCTCGACGGACTTGGGCGCCTTGTCGGGATAGAGCTCGATGACGATCTTGCCCTTCGAGGTGTCGAGCGTGACCTTGGGATTGGTCTTGGCGGGCTTGGCGGGGGCGGCCCCCGGGGCGGCACCGGCGAAAGCGAGGAGGCAGACGAGAAAGGTCAGGCTGAGGTCCATGCGTATTCTCCTTGTGATCTCGTGACGGATCCGGCGCCGTCCTCTCGCAGAGCGCCGGCAAATCGGGTCGGCATCGTAGCACTACCTGGCGTCCGCAGGGTCGAGCCGGCGCCAGCGGGCGAGATCGGCGGGGGTGTTGACATTGAGGAAGAGGTCCTCGAGCGCTCCGTGGCGGGCAAGCTCGGGCTCGTCGACGTAGCGGATGGCGAGGCCGCCGGCGTCGCCGAGGCGATGGGGAGCGGGCAGGCCGCGCGCGGCGAGGCGGGCGAGGGCGTCCAGGGCGGCGGGGCCGTAGAGGGCGCAGAGGGGCTCGAGGCCGCGGCGCCAGCGGGGCACGGCCCAGTCGCAGTCCGAGGAGGCGGCCAGCTCTGCGAGGAGAGCGAGGGGGATGCGCGGCAGGTCGCAGGCGAGGACGAGCAGGAGGCTCCCTGGATAAGCTCGCGCCGCCCCCAGGATACCGGCGGCTGGTCCCTCGACGGCAGCGTCCTCCAGGGAACGGTAGCCGGGCACCAGGCGCCGGCCGCGGTCGGCGATCGCCACTTCGGAGCAGACCGCCGCCAGCCGCCCGGCGGCCAGGGCGGGCAGCGTCTCTCCGCCCAGATCGAGAGCCATCTTGTCGCTTCCCATGCGCCGCGAGTCCCCGCCGGCGAGCGCGACTCCGATCAGTAATCTCGTTCGTGCGTCAGGGGTGGGGGCGTCCCCTTCCCCCCCGGAGGGGAGGGAAGGGGATCGAGGGGTTGCGGGGGGCGATCCGATAGATCTGAGGCCGCCATCGCCAGCTAGCGAGCGCTGTTTCATGCTTCGGGGCCACTGGGCGGCGCCAATTAAGAAGTAGTTGAGCACTGGCCGCAGGGACAGATCTCGCGCAGGAACTCGAAGCGGTAGATGCCTGTACCATGCCCATCCGACCAGCCGATGGAGATCGCGTAGTTGCCGACGGGTTGAATGGATCGCGCGGTGACCGGCGACGGCGGCGGATGATAGAGGATCTCGAGGCCGGAGTGCCCCTGGCAGGCGGCGCACGGGCACCAGCCGCGCAGGAAGTCGTAGGCGTACTCCGCGCTGTGCCCGTCGCTCCAGGTCAGCTGCAGGTGCCGTTCGTCCGGCAGGCGCCGCACCTCGGTGAGAAGCTTTGCCGGATCCATTAAGCGACCAGGGGGTAGACGCGGTTGCGGCCGCTGTTCTTGGCCTCGTAGAGGGAACGGTCGGCTGCCGCGATGAGGTGGCGGGCCGTGAGTTTCTCGTGATCGCTGACCGCGGCCAGACCGATCGAGATGGTGACCCGCAAGAGAGAGCCGTCGTCCATCGGCACGGCGGTCTTCTGGACCAGGGTGCGGATCTTCTCGGCCACGCTTGCCCCCCCGGCGATATCGGTTTCCGGCAGCACCAGCAGGAACTCCTCGCCGCCGTAGCGCCCGATCAGGTCGGTGCTGCGCACTCCGGCCGCGACTGCCTGAGCGATGGCCTTGAGCAGCGTGTCGCCGGCGAGGTGACCGTAGCGGTCGTTGACGCCCTTGAAATAGTCGAGGTCGGCCATCGCCAGGGTGAGCGGCCGGCCGTAGCGCAGCGCGCGCTCCAGTTCGCGCTCCAGCTGCTCGAGGATGGCCTCGCGGCGCAGCAGGCCGGTCAGGCTCTCGTAGGTCGCCGACTCGAACAGACGCGCGTTCTCGAACACCGAGGCCACGTGGTGGGCGAGCAGCGTCAGCAGATCCTGCTCTTCGGAAGGATAGCCCTGGCCGCCGGCCTTGTCGCCCACCACCAGGGCGCCGATCAAACGATCGTTTCTGAGCAGCGGCACGGCCAGGCCGCTTGGAGCGAGCCCGGCCAGGCGGTGGGCGAGGGTCGGGCTGCGGCGCGCCAGCTGTGCCGCCGAGAGAGGCCGCGGGCTCCTCATCAGCGCTTCGATACCGGGATCGTCGAGCGGCGCCAGGAGGGATTTGCGCGCCGCCTCGTGCCACTCGTCGCCGGTGGTCGCCAGGAGGTCGAGCAGGCCGGTCTCGGGGCTGGCGATGAGGAGAACCACCGAACGCGAGTGGAAGATCTCGGCCAGCCGCGACACCAGGTATTGCCCCATGCGCGGCAGCTTGCCGAGCGCCGGCAACTCGCCGGCGAGGCCGATGAGGCGCTGGCGCATCTCGTGGCGCTCGGGAAAGAACTGGCGGTCGATCAGCCGGTGGGCAATGCGCCGCAGCGGAGCGAAGAGCAGCCCGAGCAGCAGCATGGCGACGGCGACCGCCGATACCGAGTGGGTGCCGCGTGCCAGGCGCGGGAAAAGCAGGCCCGCGCCGCCCAGGGCGGCATAGAAGACCACGACGAGGGCGCCGGAAAGCGTGGAGAAAAGCAGGCTACGGCGGACCACCAGCTCGATGTCGAACAGGTTGTAAAGGTAGACGGCCGCAAACAGCGCCAGCGGATAGAGGAGCAGGATCAGCGACTGGGCCGCGTTGAGCCAGTTCGGGCTCGGCAGCCCGAGCAGGTTGAGCGCCGACTGGGTGGTTGCCAGGAGAAACCAGGGAATCACCGCGGAGAGGACCAGGCCGGCCTGGTGCCGCCCCCGGGGCTCGGGATAGCGCAGCGCCTGGCTCGCCAGCAGGAGCGAGACCACGGCGCCCCAGAGCGGCAGCCCGAAGTTCGAGAGCAGCGAATCGATCTGATCCGAGGTCCAGGGCAAGACGCGGGCGCCCAGGATCTCGTCGGCGACATAGGAGGCGCAGCTTGCGCCGCCCAGGCCGAGCCCGACCAGGTAGTAGAGCGGGACCACCCAGCGGCGGCCGCGCAGCCAGGCGTGCCGCTCGGGGATCAGCGAAGCCATGTGCAGCTCGAGGCCGATCTGCAGTCCGGTCAGCAGGTACCAGGCGCACAGCGCGGCGGCGCGCAGCCAGGCGCTGCCGATGACGTTGATTGGCAAGACCAGCTCGACGGCCACGGCCGCGGTGAATCCGAAGAGGAGCCGGGTGCGCAGGTCGCGCAAGCCCTGGCCGAGGGCGAGCAGACCGACGGCGAGGAACCCCAGCGCGGCCAAAAGGTTGAGCGAGAAGGTCAAGTACGGGAAAGGGACTCCGGGGCGGACCGTGATGTCCAGGGGCCGTCCCTGCCGGAGGATGCGCATGTGGACCGGCTTGCCCGGTTGGTACTGGCGCGCCACCCGCTGGTAGGAGAGGTCGCCTTCGATTGCCCTGCCGTCGACGGCCACGATCAGGTCGTTGCGGCGCAGGCCCGCGCGTTCTGCCGGCAACCCCGGCTGGAGCGCGCCGACGCGCAGCCCTCCCGGGGACTCGGCTGGCAGGAAACCGACCCGCCGCGCGGCGCTCGAAACGGCGTACACCCCCTGGAAGTACAGCAGGAGCGCGATGCCAGGGATCAGCATCAGGGCGAGTGTGGTTCGGATGTTTCGATTGGCGCGCAATTGCGATCTCATTGCGAACAAGGTAGTTATTCGGAATCCTACCTGAAACCGCGGCATCTTTCTGCCCGCGCCGGTGAGATCGCGGAGCTCCCGGGCAACCCGGAGCTTCGACCGCGCAAAGAGCTCTTGCGATAGCATCTGGCGATGCCGCGCCACCCCGCATTCTCCCCTTCGGTGGGCGATATCGCCGGCAACGTCTATTCGGCGCTCGCCCACCGCCTGGCTTGCCACCAGGGCGAGGTCTATCCGCTGCACGTCGGAGATACCTGGATGGAGCCTCCGGAAGGATGCCGCATGGAGGACCTCAAAGTGGCCGAGTGGCCCGGAATGCATCGTTACGCTCCGCCCCAAGGTATGCCGGCGCTGCTCGACGCGATCGTCGAACAGACCCGCGGGCGCAGCGGCGTTCCCACCGAGCGGGACAACGTCTTGATCGCCACTGGAGCCACCGGTGCCCTGGGCGCCGTGGCCGGGGCGATTGTCGGCCCCGGCGACGAAGTGCTGGTGCTCTCGCCGCACTGGCCGCTGATCTCCGGCATCGTCCGCTCGTTCCGCGGCGTGCCGGTCGAGGTTCCGTTTTTCGGCGTCGCCGACTCGCCGGAGAGCGCCGTGGAAGTGGCGGCCTCCTACCTGGGCGAGCGCACGATTGCGCTTTACCTGAACACTCCTTGCAATCCCACCGGGCAGGTCCTGCCGCGCACCTGGGTCGAGGCCCTGATCGCCTGGGCATCGCGGCAAGACCTCTGGGTGATGGCCGACGAGGTCTACGAGGACTATGTCTATGGCGGCGAGCACACCTACAGCCGGCCGCTCGCCCCTGAGCGCACCTTCGCGGTCCACTCCTTCTCCAAGGCCTACGGCATGGCGGGCAACCGCTGCGGCTTCGTGATCGGTCCTGCCACCGCCATGGTGGAGCTGCGCAAGGTCGGTCTGCACAGCTTCTACAGCACGCCGACCGCGTCGCAGATCGCCGCCCTGCGGGTGCTCTCCGGCCTCGGAGAGCCGTGGATCGCCCAGGCCCGTGCGCAATACCAGGCCATCGGCGAGCGCGTCGCGGCGCGCCTGGGGCTCGAGCCGCCGGGCGGCAGCACCTTCCTGTTCCTCGACGTCGCGGACCGTCTCGACGAGCGCGGCCTGGGCGGCTTCCTCGAGGACTGCGTCGAGCGCGGCCTTTTCGTCGCCCCCGGCCCCAGCTTCGGCCCCTACCCCCACCACGTCCGCCTCTGCTTCACCGCCGCCCCCCCCGACGTCGTCGAGCGCGGCGTCGAAGTGCTCGCCGGCCTGCTGGGGCGGTAGCAGTAAAGAGTCAGCGAAGGGGTTTCTCAGGTCCGGGACGGTGCTGGGGCAGGGACCGCCCGCAGAGCGAGAGCAGCGCCCTTTTTGTTCTACGATAGAGGCAAACGATGCCCGCGGTGAAAGACGCGAATCGGCTGGGAGAGCTGGAGCTGTTCCAGGGGCTCAGCACGGAGGAGCTCGCCCATCTCAACGGGCTGCTGCATGCCTCGGCGGTGCCGGCGGGAGCCCACTTCATCACCGCCGAGCAGCCGGGCGAGGTCGTGTACGTGCTGCTCGACGGGACGGTGAAGATCTACGTCAGCCGGGCGGATGGCCGCGAGGTGATCCTGGCCTTTCTCGGGCCGGGTGACACGGTCGGCGAGATGAGCCTGATGGACAGCGCCGGGCGCTCCGCCAACGTGGTGACCACGGAGCCGTCGCAACTGCTGTGGCTGGACCGCTCGACTTTCCACGCCTGCGTCCGCAGCCTCGCTCCTCTGGCCAATAACCTGGTCCGCCTGCTGTCGCATCGCCTGCGTTTTGCCAACGAGCAGATTCTGGCGCTCTGCACCCTCGACGTGCCGGGCCGTGTGGCGCGCCAGATCCTGGCGCTGGCCGACCGCTACGGCAGGCCGGGCGCCGGCGGGGAAGCCCGCATCCCGCTGCGCCTCACCCAGAGCGACCTGGGCGAGATCGTGGGCGCCTCGCGCGAGCGCGTCAACCAGGCCATCGGCGACTTCAAGCAGCGCGGTTACATCGCGGTGGACGGCGACCACCGCATCCGCGTCCTCGACCGTGCCGCCCTCGCCCACTGTTGCCGCTGATGGGGGTCATCGCCGGGTGGAGAAATCGACCGCGGTGGTATTTCCGCCGCTGACCACGATGCCGACCCGTTCCGCCGCCGCCGGCTCGTAGGCGCCGGAAAGCAGCGCGGCGAGAGCAGCCGCGCCCCCCGGCTCGACGACCACCCTGACGCCGTCCCAGAGGGCCTGCTGGGCGCGGCGGATCGCGTCGTCGCCGACCAGAAGCACGGAATCGACGTGAGACCGCGCGATCGGGAACATCAGCTCGCCGACGCGGCGGGGCGCGAGAGAGTCCGCGGCGATGCCGCCCGCAGGGGCGTCGACCGGCCGGCCGGCCGCGAGCGCCGCGGTCAAGGTCGGTGCGGCCTCGGGCTCGACGCCGATGATCCGGACGGCTCGGCTGCCGCCTGTGGTTTGCGCCGCGTACCAGGCGGCGATCCCGCCGATCAACCCGCCGCCTCCGACGGCGACCAGGACGGTGTCGAGGCCGGGGACCTGCCTCGCGAGCTCCATGCCGACCGTCCCCGCGCCCAGCATCGTCTCCACCTGGTCGAAAGCGTGCACGGAGAGCGCCCCCGTCCGGTCGGCCCAGGCGTCCGCCGCCTCCAGCGCGTCCGCATAGCGCTCGCCGACGATGGTCAGATCGGCGCCATAGGCCCGGATGCTCGCGGTCTTGGCGGGCGAGGCGACGCCGGGGACGAAGATCTTGGCGCGCACGCCTCGGCGCATCGCGGCATAAGCCACGGCGACGCCGTGATTGCCGCCCGAAGCGGCGACGACCCCCGCCGCTGGAACCTCGCGCAGGAGAAGGTTCGCGAAGGCGCCGCGCGTCTTGAACGATCCGGCGTATTGCAGCTGCTCGAGCTTTAGGGTCAGCGGGAAGGGCGGCAGCCCGAAGTCCGCGCCGCCGGCGGCGACGGTTGGGGTCACCCGCACGTACGGCTTGATGACCTCATAGGCGCCGGCGATGCCCGCGCCGTCGACGACTGGTCCCGCCTCCGTCTTATCCCCGCGCACCGCTTTCATGGCTCCTGTTGGGGCTCCTCCTGGGCGAGCTCACCCGTTACCGGGTGAATGAGAGATCCGCCTCCTGATTGCGCTTGCAAAGGCAAGGAGATCGTCCAGCCGGTTGCGCACGACCTCCTCGAGGATCGAGAGATCGACGCTATCGTAGCCATGGACCAGGATGTTGCGAAAGCCGATCATCTGGTGCAGGGTGGAGGCCAGATCCATGTCGATCCAAGCGTGGCGAGCCAGCAGATCCACGAGCTCGTGGTTGCTGCGCGGCTCGCCTAGGCGCCGCTCGGAAACGATGTGGGACGCGACGTCGAGAATGGATTGAATGGCGATCTGGAGAGTGTGCTCGAAGAAACGCTCCTCGCGAAGGTCGGAGCGAATACGCTCAGGATGACCCAGCGTGCGCAGCTCCTCGACGCACGTCTCGATCAGCGCCAGCTTCTTGGCGACGAGTGCGAGATCAGGACCGGTCACGGTCTCCGCCACCCATCCTGCGGTACTGGCGCAGGTATGGCTCCAGATCCCAGAACTCCTGGCGCGTCCGGACCTCGAAGCGGATGCGACGGAAGCTGTCGCGGTCGAGCAGCAGCTTGCCGTGCTGAAGCACTCGCTGGACAAGGTCTACCGGGGCACGGTTGAGGACGACCACCTGCACCGGACGGTGGAGGAGCTTTGCGAGATCGGCCTCGAGACGAACGGGAAGACCTTCGAGAGAAGCGGGTGGATCGTCGCGGTACAGCACCCCGACGTCGATGTCGCTTTCCGGGCGGGCGGTCCCGCGAGCGACGCTGCCGAAGAGATATGCCGCGGCGAGCCCCTCCGCCTCAGCCCTGGCGGAGAGGAAGCTGCGCAGTCTCTCCTCGATCTTCTCCGCCTCCGCACCCATGGGGCCGTATTATAGGAGGCGGTGCGGCCTCCGGCGGCTTTGCAATCACTGTACAACGTTGCTGCGGGCGCCGGTTCGCAGATGCACCGCGGGATCGCCGATCACGTTGTACAGCGTCCGCATGAATGGCTCAGGGGCCGCGGACTGTCCATACTTCCGGAGCACCGCCACCACCGCCTGGCCGAAGCTCACCGGAGAGTTACGGGCACCGAAAAGCTGCTCGAAGAGAGCTCGATTGAGCGTCGCCGCCTCCGCATCGACCGACAAGCCGGCGGGAACCCAGGCAACGATTGCGCCCTTGTCCTGGCCGACGACCAGGGTCTCGGCCAGGGACACGAAGCCCGGGACCTCGAATCGACCGACCGAACACGTCATCGCGACCAAAGCGGGCAGCCTGCCGGCGTTGTTCAGGGCGGGTGCATCGGCATTGGTGAAAAGGCTCTCCGCCGAAAGGCGATCCAGCGCACCGTGCCCCACGTAGTTCCAGAGCAAGGCTCCCTTGGCGAGGTCGTTGAGAAGGGCTGAGCGCTCTGCGCCGATCTGTGCCGGATCGCCCGTCAGATACACGCGATCGACGGCCAAGCCGGCTGGTAGTAACGGCACCAACGCCTCGCTGTCACTCGGGAAATTTCCACTGGCGCCGGCGCTGTCGGCCGACAAGACGATCCGGGACATCCACGGCTGATGCGCTCCATGCTCATAGGCCTGCAGCTTCGCCACGTACCCCGTCAGCTCTGCCGCGCCGACGACCGGCAACCGGCCGATGCTGAGCGTGGGCGCCCCATTTGCGAGCGGTGCAAAAAGGCTGTCCTCAGCGTAAAGACCGAAGGGCGTCGACCCGAGCAACGGCGGCATCAAGTTCCCACCCACTTTGAGATAGTCCTTGTAGTCGAAGGTGCCTTTGCCGACCAGCACCACGTAGCGCACTTCCCCTTGCGCGGAGTAGCTGAATTGCGCAAGAAACGACTTGAGGGCTTCCGGGCTTGCGATGCCTTCCCCGAGCTCGTCATAAACGTCCTCGAGGCTGACGACGAGGGGCGAGAAACCGCTGCTTCGCCGGTATTTCGCAAGATCGCCGGCCGCGCTGACGAGTGAACGAGGAGCTACGATCAGATAGTCGGTGTCCTGCACCTGCAACTTCGTCGCTCGCGTGATGCCCAGACCCGGCTCGACGATCGAACTGGCGCCCGCGGCGAAGTAACGCCCGCCCGCCCTTTGAGTGAAGCTGGCCCGGAAGCCGTCCGCCTGGTCGGTAATGGACTCCACGCGTGTTGGAAAACGCGCGTTCGAGACGTCGAAGACCGTGATCTTGCCGGAGCTGAAGCCGGCAATCGTTGCCACCGCATCGCTGCTGGCGGTCAGCTCGAGCCGGTCCGACCGCGCCCGGTAGAGACGCGGGTAGGTCAGGTCGAAGGAATCGACGTAGAAGATGCTGTAGGGTGCGCCGCTGTCGAGAATCCCGCTCACCTCAACCGAGTTCGCTCCAGCCCGCAAGAGGCCAGGAGGCAGCGAGAAGCTGCTGCTGAAGCTGCCGATGCCGTCGAAACGGACGTCCCCTACATCAGCACCGTTCAGTCTCATGTGGGCGTGATGGTCTTGGGCCGCCGGAGTATCGGTAGCGCCGAAAAGCGAGACTTGCAAGGCCCCTGGAGAGGCGCCGGCGAGATCGGGCACGTCGATCGTAAAGGTGCGCGTGCCGTAGGTCGGGTCCCCGGCGATCACAAAGTCCCAGAACCAGTAGTCCGACGCCGGATCGCGAGCCACGGCCGTGGCGGCGAAGTTCTCCTGCTCGGCGTGAAGCCGCTCGAGGAAGCTCTGCGACGCCGTCGCCGGTCGCGCCGGCGGAGGCGCGCTCGATACGATCTGCTTGCCTTTCTGTCCGAACTGCGCCATGTAGACATTGGTTCGAGTGTAGATGCTGTCGATCGCCTGCGCGTAGAAGTAGAAGCCGCCGGCTACGGGCAGCCAGGCCACCTCCTGGCCACGGCTGGTGAGGCGCAACGAACCCGCGCTGATGAGCGAGGCCACCTGGGACTCGGTCAATCCGAGCTGCTGACCCGCGTGGAGCGACGAGACGAAGTAAATCCCGTCGCCGTCTACGGCAAGCCTCAGCCGGGGAAGATCCTTCGCCTGTGGAGAATCGAGCGCGGCGCCGCGGAGCTCGCCGCTCTCCCTCGTCGCGAACATCGCGAAGCCGCTCTCCGCCGCGAAGTCGCGCTCCGCCGCCGCGAGGCGCTCCAGCAGAGCCGCATCGCGCTCGCGCGGCGAGGCGCCGTATTCCCTGCCGGCGCGGGCGGCATCCGGGGCCGCGACCGGTCTTTCGATTTCGACCTGCCAGGGTCCGAACACCCGCTCAACCCCGCCGGCCTCGCGCTCGATCAGCCGGTAGGTATGGGCCGCACCCGGCTGCGCCTGAGGATCGACGAGGCTGTAGGCACCGCCCTGGACTTCGCCCGGAGGCGCCACCAGCAGGCTGTCGTTGACGCGTTCGAACTGCCCGCTCTCAGAGCTCAAGCGGTAGAGGTCGAAGCCCGCGGTGCCGTCCTCCCCTCTAGTCTCCCAGTGCACGACGACGCCTCCCGGCTCCTCGACCGCTCGCAGCGACACCACGACGGCCGCCGTCGGGCTGCAGGTGCAACCGGCGGCGACGCCGGAGGGCGAGGCCGCCGTGATCGTCGCCGAGACCGTCCCGGCGGCACCGGAGGTAGAACCATAGGCCACGTTGGCGATGCCGCTCTCCGGCTTGCCAGAGCCGCCGTGGGCCCCACCCGTCACCGCGGTCGTAGCTGCCGCCGACGTCAGGACCGCGCCGCCGGCGCCGCCACCCCCAGGACCGTGATCGTCCCGCGAATAGCCCGGAGGGTCGTTACCGTCAGACAGTGCCCAATGAACGTTGCCGCCGGCGCCTCCGCGCGCCTGGGCGGTGAGCCCCGAGAGGCCGGCGCAACCGGCCGCGAAGATGGTCCCGCCGGCCCCTCCCCCGGCGGCGCCGTCGCGCCCGATATTGGCACCGGCCGTGCCGTCGGAGCGGAGCGTGCCGGTCCCAGCGGTGGTGTTGAAGCGAAAGTGAACGAGCGCGCCACCCAGCCCGCCGTTGCTCAGCAGACCCGTGTTGCCGGCGTTGTCGTCACCGTTGTTGAGCGTTCCCGAGCCGCCACCGCCGCCCATCGCCAGCCTGCCGCCGGCATTGGCAAACGCATCGCCGCCGAGGCCGCCGACAGCCAAATTCGATCTCCAGCTATTCCCGCCCTGCCCGCCCACACCTCCATTGCCCCCGCCGCCACCGCCCGAATTCTCGTCGTTGGCAGGCGGGTCGCCGTCGGTTCCGCCGCCTCCGGCATTCCCGGGAGCGCCCCGGGCGTAGGCGCCGTTGGGGTACCCTTCCGCCGGGCCATGGACCAATGCGGTACCGCTCCACATGTCGATTGGGGTGCCGGCGATCCCTTCCGCCTTGGCGCCATTGAAGGCATTCGTGGACACGGTGCGATAGTCCGTGTTGGCGCCCCCTGCCCCACCCGTCTTGAGCACGCCGCCACCGCCCCGGAAGCCCAGGCCGGAGACGTCCACGGTAGCGCCATTCCAAGACAAGGGGCCGCTCGCGTCGATCGCCAGCACTCCACCGGCGGACCCGTTCCAGGCCAGCGCGGTCAACCCGCCGGCTAGCGACACGCCGGTGTACTGCGGCACTCGAATCACCTGGTAGGTGCGCTGACCTCGCGTCGCGCTCGCGGCCGCGGTGGCATAGGAGTTGACCAGACCCGAGTTGGCACCCGCGCCGACAAAAGTGAGCGTTCCGCCCCCCGCCCCCACCGCGCTCGTCGCCTTGACGAACTCGTAGAGGCCCGAATTGTTGATCGTAGAGCCGGCTCCATTGCCGCCCGTCCGGCCGTAGTCGGTATCGTTCGAACCGTTGATCGTGGCGTCTTGCATCTGGATGACCATCACCAGATCGCCCGACGCGATGTTGGCTGCCGCGCCCGCACGCGCTCCAACAGTGAGGCTGGTGTTTCCTGCCGCCGGCGTGCCGGTCCCCGGGAAGTAGCTGTTGACGATGCCCGTGATCGCCGTGCCGACTCCATCCTTTCCGGGAGTCGCGCACAGTGGCGCCGCCGGCGCGGAGTGGGAAAAGACGACAGCAAGGCCGCAGGCCAGGAATTTGGCGAAAAGGCAATGGCAGCGAACGCTCATGACGATCTCCTCGTTTCACCTCTCATAGCCAGGGATCGCGCGTGGTCTACCGCTGCATCGCCTCGACTATGCGGGAATCTCACTGTAGCGAGCGGCCCATCCTAGCACATCCGGACCACACGCGCCTCTCTAACTCCTTGAGGGTATTGACCTTCCTGGCTTGCTTCAATAGGCGAAAGCCGCTTGCTGGCGTAGGACCGCTGCGGACGGCGCGGACGACGCCGGCTCCGGCGCCTCCGCGCGGCGAACGCCGGGTGTCAGGCGCGGGCCTGCTCAGCCGGCGGCGGAACTGCTCAGCCCGGGGGCGTCCAGCGCCTGGCGTGCTTCGTCCAGCAGGGGGCGGGCGGAGAGCGGGCCGCCGACGGCGCCTTGCATCCAGGCATCGGGGGTGAGGCGGCCTTGCCGCGCCAGGCGCTCGAGCTCGCCGGCGAAGTCGCCTTCGCGCAGACGGCCCGCCACCTGGGAAGCGATGATGTGGCCGAGCGCGTAGTCGGGCAGGTAGAGCCCATAGGCGATCATGTGCGAGTAGATGGCCAGGATTTCCGCGTCGCGGGTCGCCGCCCCGAAGAGAGGAACGAAGTAACGGTTCCAGACGTCGCGCGCGATGGCCAGCACGGCCTGCCGCAGCTCCGCCGCCGCCGCCTCCGGATGGTCGTACAGCCAGTGCCACACCTGCATGTCGACCAGAGAGACGCCGGCGATCTCGAAGGTGTTCCACAGGGTGCCGAGGGCATCGGCGCGACGCGCCTCCTCGGCGGGCGGGGCGAGGCCGAGCAGCTCCGTGTCGCGCTTCTGGAAGACGAAGGCGAAGGCTTCGGTGAAGGCGGTGTTGGGCACGCCGGCGAGCCACCAGTGGTCGATGCCGTTGAGCGAAAACACCTGTTCGACGTTGTGCCCCATCTCGTGCAGCGCGACGTTGAATCCCTTGTAGTCCATGCCGTCCCGGCCGAGGCGGGTGCGCAGGTGAGCGCGGTCCTGCCGGCGTATGGCGGGCAGCGCGTGGCCTGCGCCGCGCGCCGGGTCCACCATGATGCGCTCGGCCAGCCAGCGCGCCTTGTCGGGCGCGAAGCCTAGCCGCTCCAGGATCTCCGGCACCGCGGCCTGGAACCGCTCGAGCGTCGGATACAGCGCCCGCGTCCGTGCGTCGAGCTCTTCCTCGCCATGGGCGGCGCGGCTCTTGAAGCCGGAGTACCAGATGTCGAACGGCTCGAGTGGCCGGCCGAGGCGGCGTTCGATCAGCCGCGCCAGCCGCTCGGCCTCCGGCGCTTCGAGCACCGAGACGAGCAGCGCCTCGACCTCCCGTTCAGGAATCTGCCGCTCGCGCTCGAACTTGCGCGCGATGTAGGTGGGCGCCGCCGGGCTGTAGGGATCGACCTGGCGCACGGCGCGGCAGATGGCCAGAAGGTGCGCGTAGCGGCGGTCCGCTTCACGCTCGCCACCATCGCCGCCAGCGCCGCCAGCGCCGCCGGCCGCCTCGCCGCCGCCCGCCGGCCGCACTCGATTGCTCTCGGGCTCCCACAGCAGCTCGGGGTTGTCGACGACCGCCGCCGGAATCTCCTGGCGCACGATCCGTTCCATGACACGGGCGATCAGGCGTTGCCGGGCGAGCGCCGCCCGGCGGTCGGAGTTGGCGTAGTGCGCCGCGAGCTCGTCGCGCAGCCCCCAGTGGGAGAGGAGGCGAAGTCCGGGAGGAAAGAGCGGTCGGCCCTGCGCGTCGATCAGGCGGTCCATGCGGATGTTGTACGAGCCGACGTACTCCTCGGCCGCGGTGAAGGCCAGGGAAACGTGCTGCTGCACCTCCGCCGGCACGCGCGCGGCGAAGCGGTCCATCATGCGCGACCGCGCCCAGGTCTCGCGGTCCCATGCCGCGCCGCCCGCCAGGCGCTCGCCCAGCGTATGCACCGGAAAGTTGAGGAGCGCCACGAATGCCACCCTGGCGCGGAACAGGTTTTCGTCGACGTGCGGCGCGAGGTCGACGTCGGCGAACAGGCGGTCCACCTGCGACAGGGGGCCGGTATCGAGATCGAGCGGGGTGGTGAGCTCGCGCCTCGCCTCGAAGAGATGCCCGTCCACCTGCTCGAGAACCTGTTCGACCCGGGCGAAGCACTTCGCCAGGGCGGCTTCGTCGGCCAGGAAGTTGGCCAGGCAGAAAGCGCTGAAGTCCCCGGCGCCGCCATCTTCGGCCCACCAGTGGCGCGCCGCCTGTTCGACGCCGAGCCGGATGCGCTCGGCATGACCGCTGCCGTGCTTGGCGGCCAACGCGTCGGCGGTCTGCCGCGCCACCTCGGCGGTGATCGCGCTCCGCGCGCGCGGCGATGGATCGGGGAGGGCCAAGATTGGGAGGCCGGCTGCTAAACCGGCGGCTTCAGAGCGCTGCTCACCAGGGACTCGTCGATGACCAGGCGGTGACGTCCGCCGGCCGCCTCGATCTGTCCCTGGGCGAAGGGATCGAACTCGAAAGGCTTGATGACCCGCCCATAGACCGATTTCAAGGCGCGCGCGCCGATGCGGCTGCTCCTGGCAGCTTCCTCGGCGATCTTCTGCACGGCGTCGTCGGTGATCTCGAGATCGATCCCGTACTTGCGGAAAAAATTCCGCGACAGCTGCAAGACGCCGCTGGCCGGCTCCTTGAAGATACGGCAGAGCACGCCGGGGTTGAGATCGTCGAGAATGACGGCGTTGTCGAAGCGGGACAGGAACTGGGGCTGCATCCCGTATTCGAAAAGATCCTCCTGACGGAAATGGTTGCGCAGAGTGAAGTACTCGCGAATCTGGATCTTGCCGTTGACATAAGTAGTGGTGGTCGGCAGCTTGACACCGCTCTTGGCCGAGGTGACGCGCGCGAAAACCTGGTCGTAGAGGTTCTCGAACGCTCCGGCGCACAGAAAGAGCATCCTGCTGGTATCGATCCACAGCGACGTCGACTCGGGGATCCCGCCGCGGACCGCGGTCAGCGCAAGCGGCACCCGCTCGCCTTCGATCAGCGTCAGCAGGGCCTGCTGGATGTTGATCCCGGTCACGTAGGGTTTGCCGCCGATCACTCCGGAGATCTTGTCGATCTCGTCCAGGCAGATGGTGGCGCGCTCCATCGCCCGCACGACCTCCTCGGCCGAGGCGGCGCCACCGAGGAGCAGGCGGACGCGCTCTTCGAGGCGGCTGAACAGGCGGCTGGTATCGACCGACCCGTCCTCGGCGGCGAGGGTGCTCGCGTTCATGATGAGGACCACGCGGTATTCGCTGAACTCCGGGTAGGCGCCGTAGAGCGCCTCCACGGCGCGCATGATCGTGGTCTTGCCGGTGCCGGAGTTGCCGATCAGCAGCAGGTTGCCGTACTTCTCGCCCTGGAGGTGCTTGAAGATGGCCACCGAGACGTAGCGCAGCGTCTCTTGCTGGCCGATGACGTGCTGTTCCAGGAAGTTGTAGATCTCGACCGGTTTCATGGCTGGCTGGCTCACAATGGCGGCGGACATCGGGCGGACATCGGGCGGACATCGGCGCCTAGACAGGCGCCCGGCCGCGTACAGTACTACAACACACGCAACGCGCCATTGGCAGGGGCGGATTCCCGCCGTCCGGCCTGCAGCGCCGCCGGCGCCTTGCGCGGGCTTGCCAAGCCCCGCGGGCTCGGCGAGACTGCGGAGGTGAGCGAGAGCGTCACCGCCCGCCTGGAGCGACATCTCAACCCCGAGCAGATCGCCGCCGTGACCCACGGCGAAGGGCCGCAGCTCGTGCTCGCCGGCGCCGGGTCGGGCAAGACCAGGGTCATCACCTACCGCATCTGGTGGCTGGCCGAGGAGCGCCGCGTGGACCCCGGGCACATCGCGGCCATGACCTTCACCAACAAGGCGGCGGCCGAGATGCGCGAGCGCGTCGAGAACCTCCTGGGCACGCATCCGCTGGCCGCCTCGGTCGGCACGTTCCACCGCTTTGGGCTGCTGTTGCTACGCCGCTACGGCGAGCGCGTCGGCCTCAAGCGCGACTTCGCCATCCACGACGCTGCCGACCAGCTCGCGCTGGTCAAGGAGGCGCTGGCCGGCGAGGGCCTTTCCGAGACCGCGTTCTCGCCCCGCTCGGTGCTCGCCAGGATCAGTAGCGCCAAGAACCTGCTGATCGAGCCGGCCGCCTTCGAGGCGTCGGCCCAAGGCTTCACCGACCGCAAGCACGCCGCCGTCTACCGCCGCTACCAGGGGCTGCTGCACCAGGCTTCCGGAGTCGATTTCGACGATCTCATCGCGCTGTCGGTCAAGCTGCTGGCCTCCGACGAGGAGGTACGGGCCCGGGTGTGCGCGCGCACCCGTTACCTGCTCGTCGACGAGTACCAGGACACCAATCATGCGCAGCTCAGGCTCATCCGGGAGCTGACCGGCGCGGCAGGCAACCTGACCGCGGTCGGTGACGAGGACCAGGGAATCTACCGCTGGCGCGGCGCCGACCTCGACAACATCCTGGACTTCGAAAAGTCCTTTCCCGGCGCAGTGGTCAGGAAACTCGAGCGCAACTATCGCTCTACCCAGAGCATCCTGGACCTGTCGGGGGCGCTCATTGCCCACAACGTGAACCGCCGCGGCAAGCGCTTGTGGACCGATAGCGGCGCGGGCGCCAAAGTGGAGCTCTATCGCGCCCTCGACGAAGGGGACGAGGCGCGGTGGGCGGTTGAGACGCTGCAAGGGCTGCGCGGGCGTTACAAGCTGGCGGACATGGCGATCCTGGTGCGCACCAACGCGCAGACCCGGGCCCTCGAAGACGAGCTGCTCAAGCAGGAAGTCTCCTACTCGCTCGTCGGCGGAGTGCGCTTCTACGATCGCGCCGAGATCAAGGACCTGGTGGCCTACCTGCGGGTGTTGCGCAACCCGCGCGACAATTTCTCGCTCGCCCGCATCTTCAACCAGCCGCCGCGCGGCATCGGCAAGGCAACGCTCGAGCTTCTGCGCGACCAGGCCGTGCAGCTCGGTCAGCCGCTGTGGGACGTCCTCTACCTGGACGAGCTGGGTGGGCTGCCGGCGCGCAGCGCCACTGCCTTGCGGCGCTTCCGCGACCTGATCGTGGACTTGCAGCAAGCCGCCGCCGAGCTGCCGCTGCCCGCCCTGCTCGACCGCCTGCTCGCCGCCACCGGCTACGACGACCTCTACAAGAAGGACGATCCCGAAGACCAGGCGCGCCTGGAGAACATCCGGGAGTTCCTTTCGGCGGCCCAGGAGTTCACCGAGAAGAACAGCTACAACGCCGGCGACGCGGATCTGCTGACCGCCTTTCTCGACCACGTCTCGCTGGTGACCGACCTCGACCTGCTCGCGGCCGACCGCGGTGTGTCGCTGATGACCCTGCACAGCGCCAAGGGGCTGGAGTTCAGGGTCGTCGTGGTGGCCGGGTTGGAGAAGGGGTTGCTGCCGCATTTCAACTCGCAAGGCTTGCCGGAAGACATCGAAGAGGAGCGCCGGCTGCTCTACGTCGGGATGACGCGGGCGCGCGAGCGGCTGTATCTGTCCCGCTGCCGGCGGCGGCGCATCGCCGGGCGCTACCAGGACCAGGAGGAGTCCGCCTTCCTGTCCGAGCTGCCCGCCGAGCTGCTCGAGGTGCGGCACAGCCCGGCCCTCTACTATTCGGCGGGAGCCGAAAGCGCCCGGCGCTTCGATTCCCGCGCGCAAGGCGTCTATTCCTTTTTCGGCGGCGCTTCCAATCGAGTTGGGCAGGGACCCGGCGCTTCCGGTCGACCCGCCGGGCAGGGCTCCGGCGCCTCTGCCCGGTTCGCCGAAGAGGCATGGGAGGAAGACCAGCCCGACAGGGGCGAAGCCCAGGCGGCCTCCTACCGGCGGCCGCTCAAGCGCGGCAGCCGCGTGCGCCACCCCACCCTCGGCCAGGGCGTCGTCCTGGAGCTCGACGGCCAGGGCGAGGACGCCAAGATCACCGTCTTCTTCCAGAACGCCGGCAAGCGCAAGCTGATCGCCCGTTACGCCAACCTGGAGATGCTCTAGCTCAGCCCCCTTTCTGCGCGAATCTTCCTCGACTGCCGACGCGGACTTACAATCCTAAATTACATTGATTGCTTCATCGCCCGACTCGTCCAACCGGGTTGCGTGCTCCTGCACGAGGACGAGGACTTCGAGCGCATTCGCCAGGTCCGGCCTCTCGTCACGGTCCGCTCCTGAGCCGAGAATACGCCCCGGCGAGGGCTTGCTCACCGTAAGTCTTGGAAGATCAGCCTTTTAGCCTCAGGATCGGCGTCGCCGGTTGGCGCACCAGCCGCTGGAAGATGGGGAATAGCCGAGGCCGACGGATTGTCTAATAGGTAGAACCCACCAGCTCGAGCATTGCGCACGGCTGGGCAAGCATCTAGAATCGCCAGCTTGGAGGCCCGCTTCGCATGAAGTACAACTGCCACCCGGCCAAGGCCGCGTCCACGAGGAGCCCCTTCTCCCGCCGCCGGAATATTGCCCTTCTCGTCGCGCTCCCGTTCCTGATCGCCGCCGGCCCGGGCGGCCCTGGCTCCGAAAGCGCCGCCGATCCGGCGGGCACCGCATCCCCGTTTAAAGCAGCATCCGTGCCAACCCGGTCCGTGGCGAGCACCGTTCCCGCGGCGGCCGTCACCCCTGCGGTCGGCGCGGTCAGCGCGGCCAACGCTTTTCCTGTCGTCAGCGCCGTCCAGTACTCCGCCAAGCCGGCGACGGCCCTTCCGGCGCTCCCAGCGGTCACCGGGATTTCGCCGCGCGCTCTCAGAATGGCGCTCGCGGCGGTCTCCTGCGCGCGCGCCCGCGGCGTCTCCGGCAACGCCGACCTGCTGACCATCATCGACTACACCCTGCCCTCGACGACTCCGCGCTTCTGGGTGCTCGACCTGGCGCACGGCAAAGTCCTCTTCCACGAGCTCGTGGCGCACGGCTCCGGCAGCGGCGACAACTACGCCACCCGCTTCTCCGACACCGCCGACAGCCGCCAGACCAGCCTCGGCCTCTTCCTCACCGCCGGCACCTACGAGGGCGGCAACGGCTACTCCCTCAAGCTGCGCGGCCTCGACCCCGGCGTCAACGAGCGCGCCGAGCAGCGCAAGATCGTCATCCACGGCGCCTGGTACGTCAGCACCGCCCAAGCCCAGCGCCTCGGCCGCCTCGGCCGCAGCTGGGGCTGCCCCGCCCTTTCCCCGCAGATCGCCCACCACGTGATCGACACCATCAAGGACGGCACCTTCGTCTACTCCTACTCCGCCGACCACACCTGGCTCCGCGCGGCCACCCAGACCGCCTGCAAATCCCCCGCTCCGGCCCCCGCCCCATCAGCCCCTGCCCTGGCGCCCGCCGCCCTCGTCACCGCCACCGTCAGCGCCCGCCTGCCCTGACCGCCAACTGCCACCACCCTCCCCCTCTTCCCCTACCGCCGAGCCCTATAGTCCTCGCGCAGCAACGCGTAGAGGTAGTTGTCCACCCGCCGGCCGCGCAGCTTGAAGTAGCCGCGCAGCAGCCCCTCGCACAGGAATCCATTCTTCTCCAGCACCCGGCGTGAGCCCACGTTGTCCACCGCGCAGCGCGCCTCGATACGCTCGAGCGGAGTATTGGTGAACAGGTCGTGCACCAGCATCCCGAGCGCCTCGGTCATCAGCCCGCGCGTCTGGAAAGTCGAAGAAAGCGCGTAGCCGACCTCCGCCAGGCCGTGCTCCCAGTTGCTCACCACCAGAGTGATCCAGCCCGCCGGCTGCCCATCGATCTGCACGATCCACTGGAACTTCTCGCCCTGGCCGCGATACAGCTCCGAGATGCGCTGATTGGAGACGTCGGCGCGCAGCTGCGAAGTCGGCAAATCGTTGAGCGGCTGGTAGCGCCGCACGCTGGTCTCGGCGCGCCACTGCCGCAGCAGGTCCGCGTCGCGCGGCGCCGCCGGCCGCAGACTCACCGCCGGCGAAGAGTTGCGCTCGGCAAACATCACCCCATATTAACCCCCGCTCCGCGGACGCTCGTGCGCGCGAGCCGGATGGCGTCCAGCGCCGGCAGGATCGAGAGAATCGCCATATAGCCGAACCCCTGCACGAAGAGGAGGAGGAAGGGCAGGGACATCCACATACCCGCCACCACGGCGTAGGTGGTGCAGGCGATGAAGTAGAGCGCCAGCACCGCCTCGACCACGAACGAAGCGCTCACGCCGGCGCGGTAGCGTTTGTCGCGCCAGTCCTGTCCGGTCTCCTCGATGCTGTACTTGGGCGTGCGGTGGAACGTGCCGCCGCGCTGGAACAATCCGGTGACCACGGCATGCGCGTTGACCACCGAGAGGCCGATTCCCATGCCCATGAGGGCGGGAAGGTAACGGATCTGCCGGCGCCAACCCGTGCCGCCGGCCACCTGGCTCATCAGGTAGAACAGCAGCACCGACAGCGTCGCCGTCAGAAAGAACGGCAGGTCCACCAGCAGCAGCATGCGCGTCGAGGTGCCGCGGCGCAGGAGCATGGCGGGAAAGATGAGCAGCGACAGCACCAGCATCAGCGGGTAGCTGATGTTGTTGGTGAGATGGACGAAGGCCTCGAACTTCACCCGCCGCGGCAGCTTCGAGCGCAGCACGCGCCCGGTCAGCTTGCGCCCGGTCTGGATGGCGCCCTTGGCCCAGCGGTATTGCTGCGTCTTGAAGCCGTTGACGTCGACCGGCAACTCGGAGGGCACGGCCAGGTCGGGCAGGTAAAGGAACTTCCACCCGATGAGCTGGGCGCGGTAGGAAAGGTCGAGATCCTCGGTCAGCGTGTCGTGCTCCCAGCCTCCGCCCTCGACGATGGCGGCGCGGCGCCAGACCCCGGCCGTGCCGTTGAAGTTGAAGAAACAGTTGCTGCGGTTCCTCGCGATGTGCTCGATCATGAAGTGGCCGTCGAGGAAGATGGACTGCACGCGCGTGAGCAGCGAGTACGCGCGGTTGATGTGCATCCACCGTCCCTGCACCAGGCCGATCGCGGGATCGGCGAAGTAGGGAACGGCCGCCCTGAGGAACTCCGGCTGCGGCACGAAGTCGGCATCGAAGACGGCGAGAAGCGACCCCTTGGCATGGTCCAGGCCGGCGGCGAGCGCGCCAGCCTTGAAGCCGGTGCGGTCGTTGCGGTGCAGCATCTTGATGTCGATTCCCTGGCCGCGGTGCAACTCGACCAGGCGCTCGACGATGGCACTGGTCTCGTCGGTCGAGTCGTCGAGGATCTGGATCTCGAGCCGGTCGCGCGGATAATCGAGCCTGCAGACCGCGTCGATCAGGCGCGTGGCCACGTACATCTCGTTGTAGAGTGGCAACTGCACCGTGACGATGGGCCATTGCTGCGGGTCGGCGGGCTTTGCCGGCTGGCGCCCGCGGGCGCGCAGGTAGAGCACCACCATCCACAGGCGATGCACGCCATAGAAGGCGAGAACCGCCAGAATGAGGTAGTACAGTGCCAGCAGAGCCGGCCCTCCCACGGCCAAGCTCATCGCCGGCGCTCCGGGCCGGCTGGTCCAGGGTGCCCTGGGCGCTGCTGGCCCCGGCGCTCCCGCTGCTTGCGGTGAACGTCGGTCTGTGGATCGTCTTCGACCTGGCTCATCATCTACCCCTCGTGCTGGCCCTTCTTGGGCCGGCTTTCCTCTGGCTCTCCTGGTCAGCGCGCCGCCTGGAACTGGCCCGCGCTTCCGGGCGCGCTTTCGCGGCAGCGGTCCTGGCAGGAGCGCTGCTCTTACGGCTGCCGATGCTGCCGCTGCCCTTGACGCTGTCGGACGACGCGCTGCGCTACCTTTGGGATGGGAAGGTGGCGGCGGCCGGCTATAACCCTTACGCCTTGACGCCGCAAGCCGAGGCGCTCACCCTCCTGCGCGACGAGGCGTGGCAGCGAGTACCCCACCCTCAGGTGCCGACCGTGTATCCGCCGCTCTCGATCGCGGCCTTCAGTATAGCGGCTCGGCTGCCCAATCCAATCCTCGCCTGGAAAGCGCTGGTCACCGCGGCCGATCTCCTGGGCTGCTGGCTCCTGCTCGGCCTGGCCCGGCGGCTCTCCATACCCCCGCAGAGGACCGTCTGGTATGCCTGGAACCCCCTGGTGGCACTGGAGGTTGCCGGGATGGGACACGTCGATGCCTTGGGGGTAGCGGCGGCGCTGGGGGCGGTTTTCTGCTTGACCGGCCTCGCCCGGCGGCAACCGCTGGCCACTGATGAGAAATGCGTGCCAGCCGCCTCTCCCCGGGATGCGTGTGCCGCCCGGGGCATCTGGGCCGCCGCCACCTGGATGGCGGCGGGCGTGCTCGCCAAGCTCCTGCCGCTGGCCGCCCTACTCATGTGGAGCCGGCAGAGCCGCCGGCCGGCGCGGGTGCTGATCGCCGTGCTCGTGATGGCGGCCGCCGCCGGCCTGCCGGTCGTGGTAGCGACCGGCGGGCTGCCGCGCGGCCTGGTCACCTATGCGGTCTCGTGGGAGTTCAACGGCCCGCTGTTCGAGCCTCTCTGGCGCCTGCTCGACGCCGCCGGTGCCGCGCCCGCGGCCGCCAGGCTGCTCGACGCGGCAAAGCGGGCGAGCGGCGAGTATACCCTGTTCAATCCGCTCTACCCCTTTCTCTACCCGCAGCTCATGGCCAAGGTCCTGCTCGGCGCCGGTATGGTCGCGGCGGTCGCCGCCTCGCTCGGCCAGGTCCGCCCGGCGCGCGGCACCGGCAAGTTGTTCGCCTGGCTGCTGCTGCTCTCGGCCACGGTCTATCCCTGGTACCTGCTGTGGGTCTTGCCCTGGGCGGCGTTGTACCGGCACACCGCCTGGCTGGCGCTGTCCGGTCTCATCCTCCTTTCTTACCTGCCCCAGGCGACAGGCCTTCACCTGATGCCCTGGGTGTTCCTTGCCATCTGGGCGCCTTTCGGCGTCCTGTCGCTGGCCGGGCGGCGATGGTCGTCCGCCTGATCGTCAGCTACCGCGGCACGGGCTATGCCGGCTGGCAGCGGCAGGACAACGCCCGCACCGTCCAGGAGGTCGTCGAGGAGGCCCTGGCGCGGCTTCTCGGCGGGCCGGTGCGGGTCGTCGGGGCAAGCCGCACCGACGCCGGCGTCCATGCCCGCGGCCAGGCGGCGCACCTCGAGCTCGCGGACCCCTTTCCGCTGGGCGGCCTGCTGCACGGCACCAATCATCGTCTGCCCGAGGACGTACGCCTCCTGGCGGCGGCGCACATGCCCTTCGGCTTTCATGCCCGCGGCTGTGCCGTCGCCAAGGAGTACGTCTATCGCGTCAGCAGGGCCGCGGTCCTGTCGCCGCTCGACGCCCCCTTCGCGGTGCGCGTGCCGGCGCGCATCGATCCCGAACGCATGGCGCGCGCCGCCCGCCTGATCGTCGGGAGACACGACTTCTCCGCCTTCGCAAATGCCGGCGGCGTTCACCGCCAGCCCCTGCGCACCATGCAGTCCGCCGCCTGGGAGGAGCACGGCGAGGAGCTCTGTTTCCGCATCGTCGGAGAAGGCTTCCTGCGCGGCATGGTGCGCGCCCTGGTGGGAACCCTCCTGGAAGTGGGCCTTGGGCGACGCACGCCCGAGGAGCTCGCCGCCCTGCTGGCGGGCCGCTCACGCGGCGAAGCCGGCGCCACCGCTCCCGCCCGCGGCCTGGTCCTCGAGCGCGTCCTCTTCCCTCCCGAATGGCAGCCCCTCGACCTCGGCCCGGCCTAGAACGAGCTCCCACGGCTCCAACTAGAACAGTTCCCCTCCTGTGGTAAGTTCACCGCCGATTTCACCGGAGGCGACGGGTCCTGCCTCTCCTCCGGCGCGCCTCGATCCATGGCTGAGCTCCCTCCACTTGCTGCGCCCGGCTCCCCCGAGGAGCTGCTCATCCGCCGGATCGACATGACCCGGCTGCCGCGCCACGTGGCAATCATCATGGACGGCAACGGCAGGTGGGCGAAGCGCCGCTCGCTGCCCCGCGTCGAGGGACATCGGGCCGGAGTGGAGGCGGTCCGCGACACGGTGGAGGCCGCCGCCAGGCTGAAACTCGAGGTGCTGACCCTGTACGCCTTCTCGGTCGAGAACTGGAAGCGCCCGCGCTACGAGGTGTGGACGCTGATGAACCTGCTCAAGGATTACGTCCGGCGAGAGCGCGACACCCTGGTCGAGAACGACATCCGCTTCAACGTCGTCGGGCGCTGGCGGGAGCTCGATCCTTCGGTCGTCGCCGAGCTCGAGCAGGCCCTCGACGCCACCCGTGCATGCCGGGGACTGTGCTTCAACGTGGCCCTGAACTACTCGGGCCGCTGCGAGATCGTCGACGCCTGCCGGCATATCGTCGCGGACTGGGCGGCGGGCAAGCACGTCGACATCGACGAGGAGACGCTCGGCCGCTACCTCTACACCTCGGGACAGCCCGACCCCGACCTGCTGGTCCGCACTTCGGGCGAGCTGCGCATCTCCAACTTCCTGCTCTGGCAGCTCGCCTACACCGAGATCTGGGTGACGGATACGCTCTGGCCTGACTTCCGCCGCGGCGACCTGTTTGCCGCCATCGTCGATTTCCAGGGCCGCGACCGCCGCTTCGGCGGCGTCAAATCCGGCGGGGAGCAAGACGGCGTCGACCTCTTCGCTTCGGGAAGCCTTCCGGTCTGACCGCTCTCCCGCCGCCGCGATGAAGCGACTGCTGACCGCCGCCATCGGCACCCCCGTGATGCTGGCAGGAGTGTTCCTGCTGCGCGGCGTCTGGTTCTTCGTTTTCGACGCCTTCTTCATCACCTGGGCGGCGCGCGAGTACCTGGCCATGATGCGGCCGCGCGCGCCCCATGCCCCGCTCGGCTTGTTCCTGCCGCTGGTGCCGCTGGCGGCGGTGGCGATGAGTCTGCGTCAACCGGCCGCTCCCGACGGGCCGTTGCAGCTCCTGATCGCCGGCATGGTGGTGTCGCTGGGCCTCGGCAGCCTGGCGCTGCTCAGCCGTACGCCGCTCCAGGAGACGATCGCGAGCTTCGGCATCTTCGGCTTCGGGATCCCCTACTTCGCCGTCCCGATCGCCAGCATTTACCGGCTCCAGGACCGCGACCCCTGGTTGGTGTTCCTGCTGCTGGCGATCGTCTGGCTGGGAGACACGGCCGCCTTCTACGTGGGCTCGCGGTTCGGACGCCACAAGATGGCGCCGGTGGTCAGCCCGCTCAAGAGCTGGGAAGGGGCGGCCGCCGGCTTCCTCACCGGCGTCTTCGCCGCGGCGGTGTGGGGCATCTGGAGGCTCGGCCGCCTCGATCCCGGGCTGGTAGCCCTGGCCGGGCTGACCGCCGTGGCCGCGCAGGTCGGCGACCTGGTCGAATCGATGCTCAAACGCGGGCTAGGCGTCAAGGACTCGGGCGACGCCCTGCCCGGCCACGGCGGCATACTCGACCGTTGCGATGCCTTGCTGTTCGCGGCCCCGGTCCTGTTCGTCGGGGCCTGGCTGCTTCGCCTGGGTCCTTCCACCGCTCTTCCCGCATGGTAGCCGCCTGTCAGGCGCTCCGGTGCGCTCCGCTATAATCGACCTTTCGACTGACGGCCGCGGCGCGGAGGCATGCCGCCGTTCGCAACGGAAGGCCGCGGATCTCCACCGATCATGAACGACACCCTCATCACCATCCTTGCCTTCGGTTTCGCCCTCGGCGTCATCGTCATCGTCCACGAAGCCGGGCACCTCATGGTCGCCAAGGCCTTCGGGGTCCGCGTGATGACCTTCTCGATCGGCTTCGGCAGGCGTCTCGTGGGTTTCACGCGCGGCGAGACGGAATACCGGATCTCGCTCGTTCCCCTGGGCGGCTACGTGCGGCTGGGCGGCGAGAACCCCGAGGAATCGACCGGCGATCCACGCGAGTTCCTGAGCAAGCCGCGCTGGCAGCGGGTGCTCGTCTACCTGGCCGGCCCGACGATGAACGTGGTGCTGGCGGTCGCTCTGTTCGCCGGCCTTTTCATGGTCGGCATCGAGCTGCCGAACCTCCCGGGCATGCCGCCGCTCGTCGGCGGGGTAGAACCCGGCTCGTCAGCCGCCGCGGCCGGCTTGCAGCGCGGCGACCTCGTCGTGCGAGCCAATGGCGAGAACGTGTCGAGCTGGCAAGACGTCGAGTTCGTGCTGATGACTTCACCAAACCGCCCGGTCGCGCTGGAAGCCCGGCGGGACGGGCATCGGTTCACCGCCAGGGTTGTCCCCCAGATGGTGCCCAAGTACGGCATGGGGGACTACGCCGGCCTGATCCCCTCTTTCCGGCCGCAGATCATGCAGGTCGAGAAAGGGAGCCCCGCCGCCGCGGCGGGCTTCCGCCCAGGTGACGAGATCCGGTCTGTCGAGGGGCGTCCGATCGCCGACCGCCGGGACTTCATCGCGGCGATCGAGAAGCGGCCCGGCCAGCGGATGACCATCCAGGTGGCGCGCAACGGCAGGATCCTCTCCCTTGCCGTAGTCCCCCGGACCGAGGGCAAGGTGGGCAAGATCGGAGTCGGAGTGGGCTTCTTCCAGCGCTATCCGCCCGGTAAGGCCCTGGTCGAGAGCGTAAGGTACAGCCTGCAGATCGTCAGCGACACTTTCCGGATCCTGGGCAAGATCTTCCGCCGCGAGATGTCGGCCAAGGGAGCCCTGGCCGGCCCGATCGGGATGGCCCAGGCGAGCGGGGAGGCGGCGCGCATCGGGTTCAAGTTCCTTTTGCAGTTGATGGGCTTCTTTAGCATAAGCATCGCTCTGCTCAACCTGATGCCGATTCCCATTCTCGACGGCGGGCAGATCTTCATCCTGCTGATCGAGGAGGTGATCCGCCGCGACCTCTCCGTGCGCGTCAAGGAGGTGATCAGCCAGGTGGGTTTCGTGCTCATCCTGATGCTGATGGCGGTGGTGATTTATTTTGATCTCGCGAAGCACCTGCCTGGCCCGCCGGGGTCGTAGATCCCATAGGGCGAATCAGCGCTGCGACGTGGCGCTGGTGGACTACTCGAAGCATCTATTGGATCGCCCCCCGCAACCCCTCGATCCCCTTCCCTCCCCTCCGGGGGGGAAGGGGACGCCCCCGCCCTCTCACGCACTACTGACTTATCTCTTCGACGATCGGCGCCGGGCGGGGAGGGTGAGGCCGCGGAGGACGGCGAGGTCGCGGGCGTGGCCTTCCTGGTCGTTGCCGGGGTCGGTCTCGAGAATCATCGGGATGCCGGCGAGGCGCGGCTCGGCGAGGAAGCGGGCGAAGGCGTCGAGGCCGATCTGGCCGTCGCCGATGTGGGCGTGGCGGTCGCGGCGCGAGGCGAAGGGGCGGAGCGAGTCGTTGAGGTGGATGCAGGCAAGGGCGTCGAGGCCGAGGAGCGCCTCGACCTCGGCCATGAAGGCTTTCCAGCCGGCGGCATGGTGGATGGGGTAGCCGGCGGCGAAGGCGTGGCAGGTATCGATGCAGAAGCCCACACGCCGGCGGCGCGGCGCGGGCAGCCGGGCGCGGATCGCCGCGAGATGCTCGAGGCGGCAGCCGAGGCAGCTTCCCTGGCCGGCGGTGTTTTCGAGCAGGAGGCGGCACGAGGCGCGGGGCAGCGCGGCCAGGACGCGGTCGAGCGCGGCGGCGGCGCGGTCGAGGCCCGTTTCTTCGCCGGTTCCAAGATGCGCTCCAGGGTGGACGACCAGACCGCGGAGACCAAGCTTCGTGCAGCGCGCCAGCTCGTCGGCCAGGGCTTCGGCCGATTTCTCGCGAACGAGCCCGTCGCCGGCGGCCAGATTGATCAGATAGGAGGCGTGCGCCACCACGACTCCGACCGCGCTGGCGGCGTGGGCCTGCCGGAAGGCGGCCGCTTCCGCGTGCTCGAGCGGCTTGGCCCGCCACTGGTTGGCGTTCTTGACGAAGATCTGGATGGCATCGCAGCCGAGCCGCGCGGCGCGCCCGAAGGCCGAGGCGACGCCGCCGGCCACCGAGACATGCGCGCCCAAGACAGGCTTGAATTTCATGGTGGTGATTCTAGCGTCGCCCGCCTGCCGTGCGCCCCCCTTTGGTACACTCGCCGGGCATGCTGCGGAAGCTCCTGCACGCGCTCGGATTCGTCGCTTACCTGCTGCTCGTCGTGGTCGTTTTCATCCTGGCGGGCTACTTCGCCTTCAGCTCCTTCGTGCGCAGCGGCGTCATTGCAGTGCCCCAGGTGACGGGGCTGTCGCGGACCGACGCCGCCAACCTGCTCGCCGACCGCGGGCTCGCCTTGCGCCAGGTGAGCCATCCCGGACGCTACGACGACAAGATCCCGATCGGGCACGTGGTCCGTCAGAGTCCGGACGCCCGCACGTTCGTCAAGCGGGGGAGCGGCGTGGAGCTCGTCCTCTCGCTGGGCCCGCGGCGGGTCGAAGTCCCCAACCTCGCGGGCAAGGCGCTGCCCGCGGCGCAGGTTACCCTTTCGGCGCTCGGGCTCGGGGTAGGCAGCATCCTCGGCGCGTTCGAGGCGCGGCGTCCGGCCGGCTCGGTGCTGGAACAGGATCCCGATCCCGGCTTCTCGGTCGCTCCCGCCACCACGGTGGACCTGCTGCTGGCGATGACGGCGACGGGCGAGAGGTATCTCATGCCGGACCTGGTGTATCGCCATTACGACGTGGTGCGCCCCTTCTTCGAGCGCCGAGGTTTTCGTTTCGGCAGCGTCAAATTCGAGCGCTACGAAGGGGTGGCGGCGGGAGTGATCTTGCGGCAGTTCCCGCTTCCCGGCCATCCGTTGACCCGCGGCGACCCGGTCTCGCTGGTGGTGGCCACGGCAGAGGGCGAGCCATGACCAGTTCTCCCGTCGATCGCGGTTCGCGGTAACATGTAGAGCGGCCGGTCGGGGTCCCCAGGCGCGCGCGTTGCTCCGTCGCCCCGGCCCGCCGAGCCCTGGAGAGCCTATGAAGAAGATCTGGCCTTTGTCGCCGTGCGCCGCGCTGGTCCGCCTGGCCAGTCTTGCTTGTTTGGGCGCCCTGGCGCTCAGCGGCTGCCATGGTGGTGGAGGCAAGCCCGCGGACCCGGTCCTGCGGCTTTCGGCCGAGGAGTCGCTCGTTCAGGGCAAGCAGTGGCTGGCCAAGGAGAAGTACTCTCGGGCCAGGCCCTATTTCTCGCACGCCTTCGAGGTCGAGCCGAATTCCAAGATCGGCCGGGAGAGCCTGCTGCTCGCCGCCGACACCTACTACCTGGAAGGGGGCTCCGCGAACTACGTGCAGGCGGAGGCCAAGTATCGCGACTACCTGAACCGCTTTCCCACCAGCGAGCAAGCGGCATACGTGCAGTTCCAGATCGCCAACAGCTTGAGCAAGCGCATGGAGCGGCCGGACCGCGATCAGACCGTGACCAGGAAGGCGCTCGAAGCCTTCCTGGACCTGGTCCGGCTCTACCCGGCCAGCGAGTACGCGGCCCATGCCCAGGAGCAGGCCGGCGCCGTGGCAGCCAAGCTGGCCGAGCACGAGTTCCTGATCGGACGGTTCTACCTGCGTTACGGAGTCCCTGGCGCGGCGGTCCAGCGCTTCGAGTATCTGCTCCAAACCTATCCCAAGTATCCGGATAAAGACAAGGTCATCTACAACCTGGGAATCGCGTACGCGCAGATGCGGAAGTCCGACGAGGCCCGCAAAGCCTTCGAGCGGCTGCGCACCGAGTACCCGAAGAGCCCGCTGCTCCGGGAGATCCCGGAAGGAAAGGCCGGGCTATGATTCGTCGCAGCCTTTCGCCGCTGCTCCTGTCGGGTGTCCTGCTGCTCGGCGCCGGCTGCGCGAGCATGGGGAGCCGTTCCGATCCCACGCCGGAGGACCAGATTCGCGAGTTGCAGGCGCGGGTCCTCGAGCTGCAGCGCAAAGCCGCGGTCAGCGAGGTCGAGCTGGCCCGGTTGCGGCAACAGGTCGCCGATCTGGAGACGCGCCTGGCCGGGACCTCGTCGCCGTCCGCCGGGAATGCCGGGCCACGGGGGGCCGCGCAGGACCGGATGACGAAGTCGGCGCCGGTCCGCCGCCAGCCCGTGGGCTCGGCTCCCGTCCAGCGGTCCGCTGCCAAATCGGCGCCGCCTCAAGCAGGAATGGCGATCTCAGCGGCGCCCGCCAGCCCGCCGGCGGCCTCGCTGCCGCCTTCCGGCCAGCCCGCCCGGCCGGCCGCGCCGAGCCCGCGGGCCGCCAGCTCGGAGGTCTCGAAGCCCGCGGAGCTCCCGCCGGCCCGGAGAGCCGCCGAGGCGCCGCCGACGGCGGGTGCGACGGAAATCAGCGAGACGGATATCGAGATGCCGCCTGGAGGAGGGCGGCCGCCCTCGGCGGCTCCGGCGCACGGCACGATTGGAGCCAGCGTCGCCAGCGGCGCCGGTGGCGCGAGCGGCGCGAGCGGCGCGAAAGCCGCGGGCGGGGAATCTCAGCCGGGGGCCGAGCCACCTACCCCGGCGATCCAGGCGCTCTACGACCGCGGCTACACCCTCTATCATCAGAAGCATTTTATCGATGCGGAGACGAGCTTTCAGCGCTTCCTCCAGGCCAACCCCAAGAGCGCGCTGGCCGACAACGCCCAGTACTGGATTGGCGAGTGCCGCTATTCGCGCGGCGACCTCCGGGGTGCGCTGGCCGCGTTTCGCGAAACCGTTGAGCGTTACCCGGACGGCAGCAAGGCTCCGGATGCCCTGCTCAAGGCGGGAATGTCGCTCGAGGGACTGGGCGACCTCGAGGGAGCGCGGGCAAGCTACAAAGATGTGATCCGCCGTTTTCCCGGCACTGCCGTGGCCGCGGTCGCCGACGAGCGGCGGGCAAAGCTGCCCTAGTGCTCCCTACCCGGTGGGGGACACTTAGAAACTTCAAGCAACACTTGAGGTGTCCTGCGATAAACTTGACAGGAGAAAGCCGGCACTGTAGCTTAAAGCATAGAGACTTCACTATTCCTCGGTCGTTTGAGGGGACCCTATGAGAGTGCGGCTTTCAGGTTTCATCCTCGCGACTCTGCTTTTGCCGCTCGGCGCATTGCGCGGGGCGGACCGGCCGCCGCACAACCTCCATCTCGAAGGCGATCACTGGACAGCCTGGAACCCGCCCGCACCGGACGCAGGGACTCAGACCTACACCATCGTCCGCGGCGACACACTGTGGGATCTGGCCAGGCGCTACTACGGTAATCCGTACCTGTGGCCGCAGCTCTGGGAGAAGAACCAGTACATCAGGGATGCCCACTGGATCTATCCGGGCGATCCGCTGGTCACCGGCATCAAGGTGGCTCCGGTCGAGAGCCTTGCTGCAGTCAGCGCGGTCGGCGCGGCCGGCTCTCCAGCCCTGGCGCCCCCGCAATCCGCCCCGGAGCCAGAAGCTCCCGCGGCCGAGAAGGGCGCGACGGGCATGGGGATGGCCGCCAAGCCGCCGGTGCCCCTGGGCGCCGAGAGCGACATCTACTGCAGCGGCTTCATCGGCGACCGCGACGAGGCGTTCCCTTATGCCATCGTGGGCTCCGAGTACGAGGTGCTCACCCCCAAGCTGATCGGCGACAGCGGCAAGACTCCGATCGGCATCTATGGAGTGGCCGAGACGGCCAAGTTCGACCTGTCGACCGGCGACATCGTCTATATCGGCGGCGGCCAGACGCAAGGCCTCGCCGCGGGCAAGCTGTTGACCATCGTGGCCAGCCGCCGCGAGGTCGTGCATCCGGTCCAGCGTGGCGTGTTCGGCCGCTACTACCAGTATCTGGGCCGCCTTCGCGTGCTCTCGGTCCAGGAGAGCGGCGCGATCGCCGAGATCGTGCACTCCTGCGACGCCATCCGGGTGGGAGCGCGCCTGCTGCCTTTCGAGCCCGAGCCGGTGCCCCTGGGCCGGCCTACCGGCATGCGGCCGGTGAACCTGCCGGCGACCGTCGAGAAGCTGAAGGATGCGCCGGTCATCCTCTTCGCCCGTGACGACATCGTGACGCTCGGCCAGGACCACATGGTGTTCATCGACCGCGGGGCTGATCAGGAGCTCACGCCCGGGGATGTCTTCACCATCTACCGGATGAACCGCCCGGGCCTGCCGCCGATCGTTCTCGGGGAGCTGGCCGTGCTGTCGGTACAGAAGAGGTCCGCTCTCGCCAAGATCACCGAGTCCAGGTATCCCATCTACGTGGGAGACCGGCTGGACCCGAAGTAACAGCCTGCCGCCAGGGTCTCCTGCGCGTGTCCTGTGGTAGGCTAGGGGCTCGTCTTTTTCGTGGCTTTTCTGCGGGGGCTCCCTTGGCCGAACAGAATCTCAACGGACGTCTCTACCAAATCGTCGATGAGCTGGTGCGCCGAGGCCTGACGCTGGAGCAGGCCAGGCGGGAGTTCGAGCGGCAGTTCATCGTCGCATCGCTGAAATCGAACCGGGGCAATTTCTGCCGTTCGGCGAAGTCCCTCGGCGTGCACCGCAACACACTCCGCAACAAGGTCTCGGACCTGGGCATCGGTTCGGAGGATTACGATCTGCCTGGCCGCAGGCAGGCGCGCCGCAAGCACTTGACGATGCCGAGCTCCTGAGAAGACCGGGCGCGCCCTGGCGCCAATACCACGCCCGGTTCACGCCAGCGAGAAGGTCAGTCTGGCACAAGAATCGCATAACTCTTGAGCAGAATTAGTGAAGAGCCATCCCAGCTCCTCGGGGGATGGCTTGTACGCATTGGAGCATTCGACGTGGCCAGGGCCGGTTTGGCTTGGGGGTCGTGCTCATGTCGAGCTGCCGAGATGCGAGCAAGAGGAGAACTATGACGAAGATCGAACGCCATGCAGTCGCGTTGGCGCTTTTCCTGCTGCTGGTCATCTCTCCCCAACCCGTCCCGTCCGACATTGCCGAACCCGACTCCCGCCTGCCTTTTCCACCGGCCGAGGAGAGCCTGGCCAGAGAGGATCTCGCGGCTTGGCTGGCGGAAGGCGCGACCACCGATCTGCGAGTCGTGAGTCCCGGTGATCTCAGCGCGGCGCTCGGCTCCACGCCGCGACGGTTCAGCTTGTTTGCCGAACCGAGCCCGGCGAGCCTGGCGGCCCAGCGCGACGTGCTGTGCAAACTGCCATACGGCCGGATGATGGCGAAGACGGCGGAGCGCAATCGCGTGGACGGCCTGCTGCTGGCCGCGGTGGTGGAGGCCGAGTCGGGGTTCATTCCGAACGCGGTCTCGCCAAGCGGGGCCGAGGGACTGATGCAGATCCTCCCCTCGACCGGCGCGGATTACGGGGCGAGCAACCTTCTCGATCCTTCCATCAACCTGGATGCGGGCTGCCGCTACCTGGGCGGTTTGCTCGAGCGCTTCGGCCACCGGCCGGAGCTCGCCGTCGCGGCGTACAATGCCGGCCCCGAGGTGGTCCTCCGCTTCGGCGGCGTACCGCCCTACCGCGAGACCCGGGACTTCGTCAAGAGAGTGCTGACCCGCTACGCGGAGCACAAGCGGAAGGTGGCCAGCAGGTCGCTCGCTCTCGTCGCCCGAGGACCTGCCGTGCAACGTGGGTCGGCCGGCGAAGGGCGAAGCGAGCGCGGCAGGTGAGCTGCCTCATTCGCGCTTCTTGTCGAGTTGCTCCGGGGGCTCGTCGTGGCCGCCGCCCTGCAGGCCCTTCTTGAAGTTGCGGATGCCTTCCCCGAGGCCCTTGCCCAGAGCCGGCAGGCGCGTCGATCCGAACAGGACGACGATGATGATGGCGATGATGAGCAGGTCGTTGAAGCTGATGATGAGGGCGGCCGGCAGCAGTTCTACTGGGAATCCAGGAAGCATGACCAGTTCTCCACGAGGTCCGTTCGACCGACCCCTTCCAGTCTAGCAGATCGCCTGCTGTCGCCCGTCCCCGGGTAATGAAGACAGCGCGGGCGCCCAGGCGCGGTCCAGGTCGGCGGCCAGGGCTGCGCTCTCGGGCAGGCGCGCGAGATGGCTCACGAAGCGGCGCAGCGTCGGAGCGATCAGCGGCAGATGGCGGCACGATCCCTTGCGGGCGAAGGCCGCGTAGGTGCCCACCGCCTTGAGGGTGCGCTGTGCCGCGGCGCGGTGATAGCAGGTCCTGTCGGCCACGAACGCGGAGCCGGCCAGCAATCTCTCTTCGAGCTCGGCCGGAGGGAACAGCGTGTCGTTGAGCAACGACGCCAGATCGTAGGCGGATGGGCCCAGCCGCAGGTCCTGGTGGTCGAGCACCGCCACCTTCCCCGCGCGGCAGGGCATCAGGTTCCTCGCCATGAAATCGCGATGGCAGGGAACCTGGGGCCCGGCCGCCAGGCCGGCGCAGAGCGAATCGAGGATGACGGAGAGGTCAGCCGCCAGGGAGCGCTCGCCGACCAGTCCTTGCGGCTCGAGAAAAAACTCCCAGGTCTGGGCGAGCTCGCGCTCCAGCAACTCGCGTCCCAGCGGCGGGTTCAGCTCGCGCAGCGCTTCGGCAGGGAGACGCGCGATGCGGCCGGCCAGCGCGGACGCGTCGTCGAAGTAGGCGGAGGTCTCGCTCCAGGGCAGCTCCTTCAGGTCCGCCAGCGTTTGTGACCCGAGATCTTCGAGCAGCATCCAGCCGCGCTCGCAGGCGGCGGCGAGGACGCGCGGCACCGCGATGCCGGCGGTGGCAAGGATCTCGGTCGTGCGCAGGAAGCGTCGACAGACGGCGTGGATTTCGGGCGGGTAGGTGGCGAGGATGGCGGTGCTCCGATCCCTGGCCACCAGCCGAGCGTAACGTCGCGGCGAAACGTCGCCGGGAAGCGGCACGAGCTCTCGCAGGTGAAAGCCGCACCCGGCAAGCCAATCGCCGACCTCCGCGTGCGCGCGGTCGTGCTCGTCTCTCATGCCTTGGCTCATCCAGCCCCGCGGGCCGCGTCTCTCGACCCTGCCTCCACACGCGCCAAACGCGCAAAGCGCGGCGATGCGCGCCCCCCGCGCACGGCCCGGGAAGTCTGCAAGGCTAGCATGCGGGACTGGTTTGACACCCTCTTGGGAGCGGAGGATAATCCGGCGTCGGCTCCGCAAGGTTGCCGGGAGGTTTTTGAGCTGGACGACAAGCTGCATCACATGCTTCGCGACCTGCGTCGCGCGCTCTCCGAAGCCATCTCGGAGTCCTCGGAGGTGAGTCGCACCTTGCGCAAGATTCGCGAGGAGGGGTACTCGCTCTACCTCCTCGTGGACTGCAAGCGAGAGGCGAACGATCCGGAGCAGCTCCCCTTGTCTGCCGGCAAGCTCCCCGCCGGCGATCCGGTGTTTCAAATCGACGGCCGCGACCTCTCGTTCCTGAAATCGATCGGCATCGATCCGACTCGACGCCTGCGCCGGCGCCGCAGCGTCTGACCCCAATCCCAAGTGGCACCCGCGGAACCGCGCGTCGATCTGCTCGGACTGCCGCGAGCCCGTTTGCGCCAGGAGCTGGCGCCCTGGGTGGATCGTCCGTACCGCGTCGAGCAGATCTACCAGGCGCTGAACCTCCGCGGCGTGCGCGCCTTCGCCGAGATGACCGATCTGGGGAAGGACTTGCGAGCCCAGCTCGCCGAGCACTTCATGATCGGCCTGCCCGCGGTGTCGTCGCAAGTGACGTCTGACGACGGCACTTGCAAGTACCTGCTCGAGCTGCGGGACGGAGCGACTATCGAGGCGGTCGACATCCCGGAGCCCGGTCGCCGCACGTTCTGCATTTCGAGCCAGGCGGGCTGCGCCCTCGGCTGCACTTTCTGCGTGACCGGCTTCTGGGGCGCCGGCCGCAACCTGACCGCCGGAGAGATCGTGGCGCAGGTGCTGACGCTGGCCGCCGGCCGCCCCCTGCCGGCGAGCGGCCTTCGCCTGGTCTTCATGGGGATGGGCGAGCCGCTGCTCAACCTGGCGAGCTTGCGGCCGGCCATCGAGATCCTTGCCGGGTCGATTTCTCTTCGCCGCATCACGGTGTCGACCGCGGGGGTGATCCCGGGCATCGAGGAGCTGGCGCGGTGGGAGCGCCGGCCGAACCTGGCCGTGTCGCTGCACGCCCCGGACGACGAACGCCGCGGCAAGGTGATGCCGATCAACCGCACTCATCCCCTGGCCGATCTGATCGCGGTCCTGCGCCGCTATCCGCTCGAGAACGGGCGCCGGATCACTTTCGAGTACATCCTGATCCGCGACTTCAACGAGGCGCCGGCGGACGCCGACCAGCTGGTCAAGCTGCTCTCCGGCCTGCGCGCCAAGGTCAATCTGATCCCGGTCAATCCCGACCCTGTCCTCGGCGACCGCCTGCAACCCCCCGACGCCCGGCGCATCGACGCCTTTCGCCAGCGCCTCCTCCAGCGCGGCATGACCGCAACCATCCGCCGCCGCCGCGGCGACGACGTCAGCGCCGCCTGCGGCCAGCTCCGCGCCCACGGCCGCGCCCCCCGCGGCTTCCGCGGTCGAGTGAAGTTAGAGACGAAGACGAAGACGAAGAGCTGACGGACAGGCCGCGGAATTCTTCGGCGGGCGTGAGTCTCAGGGCCGTGGGCGGGTGCCGCGCAGGTCTCTTGTCTGGCGGCTGGGGTGGCTCTGTATCGGGCGGGTGGTGATGAGGTCGCCGCCGCCAAAGGAGACCTGCGCGGCACCCGCCCACGGCCAAGGACCGGGCTCGCTTCGGCGGGGTGAGGGCGCTTCCTCGCGTAGCTCGTAGCCCGATAAATGAGCCGGCCCCATGCTTAGATGACCTGTCAACTCGGCTCTTGGCGCTCGGACTGTGCGCGATTGAGCCGGGTTCGGAGTTGCTCGACGTCGCGACGGAGCGCGGCTACCTGTGCGCTGAGCTCATCGACGGGCCTGGAAGAAGGAGCCGCGGGCCGGGCCGTGGGCGAGGCGGACCCTCGGAGAGAAGCCAGAGTGTTGAGCTTCTGGATGAGCGGGCTCGGCTCGGAAGGTTCGCGGAAGACCCAGGCGGAACAACTCCAGCGGCTGGAGATCGAGCACGCGAACGAGGTCGAGGACGTGGCGGAGCTTGAGTTGGAGCCTGCCGTTCAAGACGCCGGCGAGGTAGGCGCCGTTGCCGTCGTCGCGGAGTCGCTTCTGGAGCTTGTGGCGGCTCAGACCCGAAAGGTCGATCAGGTGGCGCAGGACCGTGCGGACGCGCTCGACGTCAGGCCTACTGTCCGGGCTCATGGCTCGAAGCGGAGTCGACGGGGCCGACTTGCTCGGCCCGGACGGTGAACGCGGAGGACTTCAGGCATCAAGGAAGTAAGCGACAGGCTGCCGGTAGAGCGTGGCGAACATCCTGAGCTCCGGGGGGTCGATGCGGCGCTCGGTCGTCGGTGCGGGTTGTGGGCTGCCTGCGAAGGCTCGCCGCCGCCTGCCTGGCCGGGGCGCACCGGCGCTGAAGAAGACCGTACGCGAGGGCTTCTCTTTAGTGGATACTCGGTACAGGAAGATTCCATCTTCTGTGGTCACGAAGGTAATATGTTGCTTGGAGAAATAACCCCGGGGACCTGGGTAGGGCGGACTTGACGCTCTGCGAGGTGGTGTGGGCGGCGTGCGTTTGGCCGCGAGCTTGGAGAGAACCCCAGACGGGCGACGAGCGGCCGGGGGTCAGGCCGGCTTCCGGGAGCAGGCGCGGCCTGCGGGAACGGCCAGGCGAGGGGGACGAGCGCGGAGGCGTAGCGGCAATGGAGGACTGTCGCTTATGATTCTTGCGCAACTGCGCTGCGCACCCCCGCGGCAGAAGCCGGCCGCCGGGCCGCGGATCTGCCACCACCGAGGCACGACTTGACACGAAGGATCCCTCCCCCACCCGGCGCCGTCTTGACCTTCCTGCGCACCGTGCGGGGCTGGAAGCAGCAGGAGCTGGCAGAGGCCGCGGGGAGCAAGCAGAACATCGTCTCCGACTTCGAATCCGGGCGGCGGCCCCTCAAGCGCTGGAAGCTCGAGAGTCTCGCGGCCTTGATGGGGGTCGAGCCCGAGGCGATCGATCTCGCACTGCTGTGCGTGGACCTGCTGCGGCCGGCCGCGCCGCCGGCGGCCTCGGCGGTTACGCCCACGGAGGCGCAGCGGCGCGGCATCGACCGGGCTGCGGTGGCGGCGGCGCGGGCGGCGGCGGAGGCGACGCGCGCCGCTCTGACGCGGCTGCACGCGGCGGCACGGGCGCGGCAGCAGCGGCGGGCGGCCGAGGAGGTATGGCGGCGCTGTGCCGGCAATCCGGACCGGCTGGGGACCTTCCTGAGCGACGAGCGCCACCGCGAGCAGCGCACCTGGGCGCTGTGCGCGAAGCTCTGCGACGAGAGCGTGCGCGCCGCCGTGGCGAGCGCCGACCGCGCGCAGGCGTTGGCCGGCCTCGCTCTACGCATCGCCGGAACGGTCGTGGGAGACCGGGCCTGGCAATCGCGCGTCCAGGGCTACGCCTGGGCCTTCGTCGGGAATGCGCTCCGAGTCGCCGGCCATCTGCGCCGAGCCGATCGGGCCTTTGCCCGCGCCTGGGCGCTGTGGAGGGCCGGAGCCGGGAGCGCCGGAGTCGAGCTGGTGCAGGAGATAAGGCTGCTGGAACTCGAGTCGTCACTGCGGCGCGAGCAACGGCGCCACGGCGAGGCGCTGGCGCTCCTCGACCGGGCTCTCGTGCAGGTGGAGGGCGACGCTCGGGCGCGCCTGCTCCTCAAGAAGGGGTTCACCCTGGAGCGGATGGACGCCTACGAGCCGGCGCTCGCGGCGCTCGCCGAGGCCGCACCGCTGATTGACCAGAAGCGCGAGCCGAGGCTCTGGTGCGTCTTGCGGTTCAACGTTGCTGTCAATCTCTGCCACCTGGGGCGCTATGCCGCGGCAAGGCCGGCGCTGGCCGAGGCGCGCGAGCTGGCCATCGCGCTGCGTGCCGAGCTCGACCTGGTGCGCGTCCTGTGGCTGGAGGGGCGCATCGCCGCCGGCCTCGGGCGACAAGAGGAAGCGCTGCGCCTGTTCTCGCAGGTCCGGGCGCAGTTTGCCGTGCGCGCGATGGCTTACGACTTTGCCCTGGCGAGCCTCGACCTCGCGACCCTGTACCTCGAGCGCGGCGAGACGGCCGAGGTCCAGGAGTTGGCGCGCCAGATGGCCCCTGTCTTCGCGCGCGAGGGCCTCGGGCGCGAGGCGGTTGCGGCGCTCCGGCCCTTCTACGAGGCCGCCCTTGGCGAGACGGCCACGGTCGAGCTCGCGCAGCAGGCCGCCCGGGAGCTGGCGCGGGCGCGGCCGGCGCACGAGCTGACGGAGGTGGCGGCGTGACCCGCCCGCGAGGGGCGCCGCACATCTTCCTCAGCAGCGAGGCTCTTCTAGTTCTAGTGGTGGCAGCCGTCGGGGTCGAGACCGCAACCGTTATCGCCAGCAGGGAGCACGGGCGCGGTCGCGCCGGTGTCACA
The DNA here is from genome assembly GCA_035544895.1 of Thermoanaerobaculia bacterium. Taxonomy (GTDB): domain Bacteria; phylum Acidobacteriota; class Thermoanaerobaculia; order Multivoradales; family UBA5704; genus JASLEW01. The sequence goes on along the minus strand of DASZZM010000092.1, from coordinate 2,922 downwards.
GCGGAAGTGGCCGTTGGGGTCGAGCCCGCAGCCGTTTCTGGGAGTGGCAGGCCGCGCGGCCGCCCCAGCCGCGCCGGTCCGGCAGAAGCCGTTGGGGTCGATCCCGCAGCCAATGTCGCCGGCGACGAGGCGCACGGCCCAGCGGGCAAGCCAGGCGAAGAAGTCGGCAGCGCCGGCGAGGGTGGCGGAATGAGTCGCGACGCCCCGCGCCGGCGGCGCGGCGGCGAGTAAGGGGGATGCCATGACGGTCGCGGCGAGAAGGAGGGCGGTCACAGTGCGGGAGAGAGAGCGGGACATGGTGCACTCCTTTCCGGCAAGGCCGCTCCGGCGCGGGCCGGCATGGCCGCGCGGGCGCCTGCGGGAGAGTAGAGTGCCAATGTAGATCATAAACTCCACCGAAAATGCCATCGGCGATGGTTCGGAGGGGAGAGAGGCTTCGATGGACAGAGCGGTCACGGACGGGGATCTCGGCCTGGTCGTGCGCCTGCTGCGCGCCTTGCGCGGCTGGAACCAAGGGGAGCTGGCCGCGGCGGCAGGGGTGGACAAGAGCGCGATCTCCGACTACGAGCAGGGGAAGAACCGCCCCAGCCCCAAGACCCTGGAGCGGCTGGCCGCGGGCGCCGACGTGTCTCTGGCACGCCTCGAATCGCTCCTGCCCCTGTTGCGCCGGACCCGCCAGGGCACGAGAGAGGACTGCGCGGAGGGACAAGACGCGGTGGGCGCCGCCGCGGTGGTGGCCCGTGCGGTCGGCGACGAGGTGCTGCTCGCGGTCGCTCCCTTCGCGGCCGATTTGGAGGCGGGAGGGTTGCAGCCGAAAGAGAGCCCCGGCCCTGGGGAGCGCGGCGCGGCGGCGCAGCCGGCAAAGGCGGGCGGGCGTGAGGTGGCGGAGGAAGGGCTGGCCGGGGAGGGCGGCTGGACCCTGTGCCTCGCGTGGTTGTGCGAGGAGAGCGTTCGCGCCGCGGCGGCGAGCGCCAAGCGTGCCGGCGAGCTCGCTGGCCTCGCCCTCCGCCTGGCTGAGCTGGCGACGGGAGGAGAGGCGCGGCGCTCGCGTCTTGCGGGCTATGCCTGGGCCTTCATCGCCAACGCCTTGCGGGTCAGCGGCCAGCTCCGGCGAGCCGAGCGGGCCTTCGCCCGCGCCTGGGTGCTGTGGGACGCGGGCACCGCTGGCGTCGACGAGATCCTCGACGAGGCGCGCCTGCTCGACCTCGAGGCGTCGCTGCGGCGCGAGCAGCGCCGGCCACGCCAGGCGCTGGAGCTCCTCGACCGCGCCCGCGCGCGAGCGGCCGGAGAGGCCGCCGCGCGAATCCTGCTCAAGAAGGCGTTCACCTTGGAGCAGATGGGCGCCTACGAGCTGGCCCTCCATGCCCTTGCGGAGGCTGGCGCGCTCATCCCTGTGGGCGGGGAGCCGAGGCTTTGGTGCGTCGTGCGCTTCAACCAAGCCGTCAACCTTTGCCACCTCGAACGCTACGCCGATGCGGAGCCGAGACTGGCCGAGGCGCGAAGGCTGGCCGGCGGGCAGGGTTCCGGTCTCGACCTGCTGCGTGCTCTCTGGCTGGAGGGGCGCGTGGCGGCGGGGCTGGGGCGACAGGAGGAGGCGATCACGATCCTCGCGCGGGTCAAGGAGGAGTTCGCGGCGCGCGGCATTCCCTACGACTCCGCCCTGGCCGCTCTCGATCTGGCGGCGCTCTATCTCGAGAGCGGGGAGACGGCGGAGGTCAAGAGACTAGCGCGGCAGATCGGCCCGATCTTCGAAGCCGAGGGCGTCGAACGTGAAGCGCTCGTTTCGCTGCGGGTCTTCTGTGAAGCGGCGCAGCGGGAGACGGCGACCGCGGAGCTGGCCCGGCGCCTGGCGCGCGAGCTGGCGGGCGCGCCAAGACAACCGCGGCGAGGGAACGGTCCGCGGGACAGCGGCAGGGATCCCTTCGCCGAACCGCGCGCTCGTCTCCAGGAGGACTGACTTCGTTGTGTGCTGCGCAGACCCCTTTCGCCCTTGGTGACCTCGGGGCGGAGCTCGGAGGCTTGCTCGGCTGGGCGCGCCTGCGGCTGCGGCGGCTGGTGCGGCTGCATGGAATTCCCGTGCGCGACGCCGAGGACATTCTGCAGGAGGCCTTCTTGGTCCTGGTGGCGAACCGGGACGCGATCAGGTGGCCGCGGCCATGGCTTCTCGCGGTGCTGGGCAACAAGTGCGCCGACTGTGGCGGCCGACCTGCGCTAGCTGGCTTCGTTTGCTCACAAGTCACAAATGCAGCTCTAGCTGGATTGAGCGGCGGGGTCGGAGTTGGTCCTCCAGATATAGGCGTAATTGCGCCCGGCGGCGCGTCCTTGGCCGCGGTAGCTCCAGAGGTGGGCGGCGTCGCATTGGGTGCAGCGTGGCGGACCGTAGGCTTCATGCACTCCGGCGGCCGCGAGCTGGATGCGCACGGCAGCAGGCAGGTCGAGGTGCGGCCGCCCGCCTGGGCCGGCGGTGACGACCTGCGCCCCGCTCGCGGCCACGACCTGGGCTGCCACCTCATCGCCGACCTCATAGCAGCAGGCGCCGATCGCCGGCCCCACCCAGGCCAGCAAGGTCTCGTCCTGCGTCTCGCCCGCTTGTCTCAGGGCCTCGACTCCAGCGGTCACCACGCCATCGGCGATCCCTCGCCATCCCGCATGGATCGCGGCGATGCCCCCCGTCCCGGCGAGCAGTACCGGCACGCAATCCGCGGTCACGATCGCCAGCGCCAGCCCGCGCTCGGCGGTCACCAGCCCATCAGCCTGCCCGCACTCTCCCGCCTCCCGCACTTCCACCACGCGCTGCGAGTGCACCTGCTTCGCCCACGCTACCCCCCTGTCCGCTCCATCCGCGCCGATCCTCCCCATCACCTCCACCGCGTCTCCCGCCACCCCCCTCCCCACGAACATCACCCCCACGCCCGCCGCCCC